>NZ_JACKTL010000081.1 GCF_025822245.1 Mycolicibacterium hodleri | reverse complement strand
ACATCGGTGACCAGGATGTCGCTGACAATGCGCTGAGTGATCGTGCGTGGAGTTTCCCCGGGAGCGAGCCCAGTAGCCAGCCGGGCAATTCTCAGCTTCAGCGATTCGTAGTCGTCGTTGAACAACAGAAACGGCGGTAGGCCGTCATCATCGTCGACCGGATGCGTGCTGGACTCTGGGAATGGCATCGTGTATCTGACATCCGGCGCCAATAAGCCCAGCCACTCGTCCAGCCGCCCATCATCGAGAAGCATGGTCTCCCGCGCATAGAATTCGTTTATTCGCAGCCGCAGTTCCACGTCCAACTGGCTGGTCTCCATGGCTAGGCCGGCTCCGTCATAGTTCGGTGCCAGTGCCGATAGAACTCGCGCTGNTAGGCTTCGCTGATCTGCGGCCTGACATTGCCGGGTAACTCCGCAACCAGCGACTCCATTGGTTCGACGTCCTCGCCGAGTGAGTAGTTGAACGGCACATCCCGGGCGACTCCGGTGTCAAGGGCGTCAGACAATCGTTCGAAGTTTTCGTGATCATCGGGCGTCACGAGACCGGCCGCCGATTGCCGCTGACTCAAGAGGAAGACCATNCGTTCCTTGACAGCACGGGGCGCGGAGCTTTCCACCANACACCACTCCCAAACCTCGGTCAACCGCGGTCCCCGAGGCTGCCACATGATGAATCCCCGACCGTAAAANGCCGTGCCCATGCCAATCATGCTGAAGTTTGGGAAGATATTGGCTACGTGAAAGCTGTANGGCTGCACGGGGGATGTCGCCAACCGCTCGTCTTGCAGGCGCTGCCGCTCGGTTAGCCAGTCGACTGCTTCGGTACCCAGCGTTTCGGCTTGGGCGAGATCGTCCTGATAGAAATTCTTACCGACTGCCAGTTGCAGCAACCCATGGGGCGCGCAGCCGTCGAGAACCACGCTGTAGTGCTGCCCCTCGTCTATCGAAAAGTTGATGCGGGCAGTCTGCCCAGCTTTCGACAGTGCGGAAACCGATCCGTGAGTGGCAGCGAAGTGATACTGGTCGCCGCCGAAGTTCTCGGCCAACAACTTCCAGTTGACGGGCATGAGGTAGCGGTGCAGGCCGGGAACGACCTGCAGGCCGTTGGGGTCACAGTCGAGTAGAAAGTTGTCGAGGTACCACAGCAGGCCCTCCCCCAGATATTCTTCCAGCGGCGGCGCCGNGTCATCCCAGCAAGCAAAGATAAGTCCTTTGTNNGTAGCTACCCGGGGGGAGACGAGGCCCATGCTGGCCTTATCNAACTGCGGCCCGTAGGCGCTCTCGGCTAGCGGAACACTGCGCAGCCGTCCGGCAGTGTCGTAACTCCAGCCGTGATAGCTGCAGTGAAAGATGTTCGCGTTGCCCATGTCGAACTGACAGACTTTATTGCCCCGGTGCCGACATTTGTTCAGCAGCACACGAACACGAGATTCCTTGTCCCGGCATACGATCACGGCGTCGTCGGCCATATAGGTTGTGCGGAAGTCACCGGGCTTGGGGATCATGGACTCGTGGCCGACGAANAGCCACGACCGCTTGAAGATGGAGTCGAGTTCCCGCTGGTACACCGCCTCGTCGTAGAAGGCCGAGGAGTCTATCGGCAGCGCCGGGCCGGTTTTGGAACCGATTGTCTCCATCAACGTTGCCCTCGGGACTCGCGATCACCTTGAAGATAGTTGGTGAGGATTTGGTTGAACTCTTCCGGCCGTTCCCACTGCGGCCAATGGCCACAATCCTCCATCAATGCGAATTCAGCGCCGGGAATTAGCTCGGCTGCCCGCCGTCCGAATTCCACCGTCGCCGAGGGATTGTGACTCGTCCACAGCACGAGCGTGGGCCTGGTCAAGCTGGTCAATCGCTCAGCCGTGAGATTGTCCTCAGCAGTCGCCGCTGAGGGCGGCGCCGTCGCGTTCGTCAGTGCCGACCGCGATTCTTCGCTCTGGTAAAGCGCCCACCGCAGCGCCACCAGTTCATCGGTCAGGTCGCGGTCAGGGTGGTGGAAAAGCCACGCCATCCTCTCCCGCACATTCGCCGGACTCGGGTCAGCCAGGAATTGCCGGGTGACCCGGGCAAGCTCTGCGCGCCCGGCAGCGGTGCGAGCCTCGGCATCGGCGCCGACCTCTAGCGTCAACCGCGCGCCGCACACGTAGATCAACCGGTCGACACGGTCGGGATGTTCCAACGCAGTCCACGCCGCGATCCAACCTCCTAACGACTCGCCNACCAGGTGGGCTCGGTCGATGCCTTCCTGGTCCATGTATCCGAGTAGGTGACTGACATAGTCCTTACGGTTCGGGGCGACCTCACAACCACTGGTGAGACCGTGACCCAACAGGTCCAGCGCATGCACTCGGAAATGACGCGACAGCGCCGTCACATTGCGGGCGAAGGCTTCGGCGTGACCGCCTCCCCCGTGCAGGAGAATGAGGTCCGGACCTTCCCCTGCCTGAATTGTCCTGGTACGGACGCCGTCGACATCTACGAAGCGTGTTTCCGCTCCAAGCAAGCTCAC
>NZ_JACKTL010000080.1 GCF_025822245.1 Mycolicibacterium hodleri | reverse complement strand
CGGGCCAGTGCTCAACCAGGGGCCTCACCAGGTCGATATCGTGCGGCAGATAGTCGGCGGTGTGGCCAGAACAGTGCGTGCGTCGACAATATGGGACGACGTCCGGAAATGCGTCGGGGGATACACCTGTCATCTCGGATTCGAATCAGGAGNTTCCGCNACGCTCGTCTATGACGCGNGNGCTTTCTTCGACGTCGCGGAGTTGCACTCGTGGGTGGCAGANGACGGCGGCCGCCGCAGTCCCCAAGCCAACCAGCGTGTAGCCAGCAACTTCGCTGCGCTCAGTCAGAACCCTGACCACCTTGAAGTAGCACTGGAAGCNCAGAAGGAGCAGGGCCGCTACGGTGCTGCGACGNCNACCGAAGAATCACAGGANCTGTGGGGGTACTCCGCCCCCGGAGAGATCATCCACCACCCCTACTTCGGCCTNACNGTGGTCAGCTGCCAACACGGCGCNATCAGGCAGTCGCCCGACGGGCTGGTGGTGTACGGGCAGAACGGATTNCAGGAAATACCGGTCGCGCGCACCATGCGGGGCAGGGCCGCAGAGTTGGCTGAACTACATCGGGCGATCACTGAGGACCGCCCNGTTCAGCACGACGGNCGCTGGGGGCGCGCGACGCTAGAAGTATGTTTCGCCATCCTGCAGTCGGCCTACGAAGATCGCGAAGTCGTTCTCTCCCACCAGGTATCGCTGTGACTTCAGATGAGGAGAAATCGTGGGTGAGATTGTAGCCGGTTACGCGTCGTCGCATGCCTTCACTTTCATCCCGCCTCCCAGGTGGGAAGGCTTCCGCATAAAGAACAGGCANANNTACACATTGCGACGCGGTAAGACCCCACCTCGCCTGAGGAAAGACGAAGAACCATTCGACGACGCTGCGGCGCGTTACGCGCACATCGAGAACGGGCTTCAAAGGCTGCGTGACAGCATCAGACAAGACCGACTGGATTGCCTGATCATCATCGGTGATGACCANAACGAGAACTTCGACGGTTCGGCACTGCCCCAGATAGCCATCCACACCGGAGAGGGGTTCACNGTGTCTGACCGCTTCTTGCCAGACGCGCGGTTTTGGAAAAGTTCGCCCGACCTCAGTAAGGACTTGAGTGAGCACACCGTCGAGGCCGGGTTCGACGTCGCCTCTGACCGCTTCTTGCCAGACGCGCGGTTTTGGAAAAGTTCGCCCGACCTCAGTAAGGACTTGAGTGAGCACACCGTCGAGGCCGGGTTCGACGTCGCCGCAGTCACCGATTTTCGTGAGACCACCTTGCACTCACACGCCCATGGCGAGATTGTGGCCAATATCCTTGGAGACCACCCAATCCCGGTGGTGTTGGTGTTCCTCAATGCCGTTCACGTGCCGTCGTTGTCGCCCAAACGGTGCTTCGCGCTGGGCCGCGCGATTGCCGACGCCGTGCGGTCACGCCGCCCCGCAGGCGAGCGGATAGGTCTCTACGCCTCCGGTGGGCTCTCACACTTCACTGCCGGCTATCCATGGGCTGCCTACCATGGGCTACACGCCCACGGCTCCATCGACGACGAGTTCGATCGCCGCACTCTGGAGCTTCTTTCCTCCGGAAAGGGTTTTGAGCTGAGTAACCTGACCAGCGAGGACCTGCTCAACAGTGGCAACATCGAGCTGAGATCATGGATATGTGCCGTCGGCGCCGTCGGCGGCAACACCCCGTGGGCCAGCGTCTATGAGCCCATCCCCCGCGCCCTGATGGGAATGGCCGTCGCGTGGACTAATAGTGACCCGGACGATGTATCCTCTCAGGGTTGAAACACGCACTCCCCACGGCGAATTGAAGCGGGGCGCAGATGTGCTGACATGGCGGGGTCACTCATTCGCCGCCCGATCGCTCGGCGGACGCTTGTTCAGGTGGCGCGTCGCTGCCTACGGCGATCGATTCATCGACGAAACCAGAAGCCAGAATGGCCTTCAGGAGACGACCCACACCGACATTGGCACCCACACGATGTTGCTGGCGGCTTATCGGCAAGTCGCCGACGATCTTACCCGTTGACTCGACGGCACATGAACCATAATCTCTGTATAACAGAGTTGATTTCTACCAAAAGATGCCCGGGCGCTTGAGTCCCGGCACTGGATCGCTGTGCAGCCGGTGATCGCTTCGTAGTGCGGTGTTGGGTAATGAGCGCCGATGATTCCTGCACTGGCGTCGCCACCAGGTTCATCCTGGCGCCGCTTCAGCTTCGTTGCCCCCCGGCAACCGCCGCCCAACGGAGACGGACGAGACGGAAGTGAGACCGATGGTAATAATCGTGCCCGGCAGCGCTCATCGCGCTTTGCGCGGAGCATCTGCGGACGTCGTTATCGCCTCCACGGAGTGCGCCGATACCGAAACCCTGAGCTGCCGATGAGCTCCACCACTTCGGGGACGGGATTCGACCCTGAACGACAGGCGATCGCGCTTGCTTGCCGCGTCCTCGCGGCGCGCGACTTGGCGCCAGGCATCCTCGGCCACATCAGCCTGCGCGTCGACGGGGATCGGCTGCTGATCCGATGCCGCGGTCCCCGGGAGCGCGGGCTAGCGTTCACCACCGCAGAGGACATCCGTTTGGTCACGTTGGACGGCACCGAGGGTGCCGCGGGAGAATTCGATGACGGTTACCAGCCCCCGAACGAGTTGCCGCTGCACACCGAGGTGCTTCGCGCCCGAGGCGATGTCAATGCTGTGGTGCATGCGCATCCCGCAGCGGTAGTTGCCGCCGATCTCGCCGGTCTGGCTGTCCGACCGATCGTCGGAGCGTTCGACATCCCTGGTTTTCGGCTTGCCGCGGGTGGCGTGCCCGTGTATCCGCGGGGAGTGTTGTTGCGGAATCGGCAACTCGCCCAGGAAATGGTTGCTGCCATGGGCGATCGACCGGTGGTTATTCTCCGCGCGCACGGGCTCACTAGCGTTGCCGAAACTGTCGAGCGGGCGGTGATACAGGCGATCAGCGTCGACACCATCTCGCGTTTGTCGCTTCAGATCGCTTCTGCGGGTGGCGCTCTGGCTGAACTGACAGACGATGACGCTGCAGAGCTTCCAGATCTCGGTAACGCACTAAACGACACCATCGCATGGCGTCATGAGCTGGGGCGCCTGGAAAACCATCGGTCCTAGAGAGTTCTGCGGGACAACTGGCGCGGCCATGCTGGCCGAGCTGATGGCGGAGGTAACGCTGGTGCCGATATCGCGGTGCGACGGTAAGGAGTCAGGCAACTCGGCTATGGCCTGGTCTGGCCTGCGGCGGCCTGCGATAACGAGCTGCGGATCGCCTTTTGCGTGTCGGTCGGATATGCCTCCAAACAATCGATGAGTTCATCCAGTCGTGCAAGCAACTGCTGTCTGTGCCGCGGTTTGATACCGGCAAATACTGTCTGCAGGAAGTCGTAGTGACCGGGCAGAAACTCGGTCAAGAACTGATTGCCCTTCTTCGATATGGTGACCACCACCGAACGGCGATCGCGGGGATTTACCTTGCGTGTGACAAAGCCTGCCTTGGTCAGGCTGTCGACGACACTCGTCAGGCTGGCTTGGCGTACGGAAATAGAGTCCGCTAGTGCGCCCATCGTGATCGGCCTCTCGGCCCGCTTGAGGACGGTGAGGACGTTGAACTGGCTCATCGAAAGGTCGACCGGGGCCAACTCCTCGGCGGCGACCCGACCGAACGCCGTTACGGCACGGTAGAGCGCGAGCGGAAGCGCCAGCGACAAGGGGTCGTAATCCGGTCCGGCTTCGCGGGTCTTGGCCGCGACCTGTGCGGCCATCGTCAACTTCTCGGTACTCATGAGTCCCTTAGCTGTTTGAGTCGCCGGCTGAGCGGGCAGCTTTACCGATGGTGATCGTACCGGCAGATGAACGGTTGTCTTACTTTCCGCATGTGAACATTCTGCCGCCTATAAATCACTGTCAATACAGCGTGACGGGGGTCGCACTCAAGACGTAGGGGTTCACTTCGGAGGCATCGACCGGATTCGCTGAAGAAGTTCTGTGCTTTCGGGGTAGGCACGGTATACAGCGTGACGGGGGTCGCACTCAAGACGTAGGGGTTCACTTCGGAGGCATCGACCGGATTCGCTGAAGAAGTTCTGTGCTTTCGGGGTAGGCACGGTCGCGAAACTCCGAGGCCGCAACACTTTGGAAGAAGTCCACGACGGGCTCAAGCGTCCTGCTGCGGATACCGGCGTTCGTCGCCATACTTTCCGCCAGCGCGGAGTCTTTCGTAATGGTGCTAGCGGGGGCGCGGTTCCTAACTGACTCGGTGTCGTGGCGGAAGTACGCCGCCGCCGTNNTGAGACCCGAGTCCCCCCCGCTGCACTCCGCGATCGCGTCGGCTACCTCGCCGGCATTCAATCCCATCGCCTCAGCGATTAAGAGGGCTTCCGCCGAAGCGAGATACCAGCTGTACTTGACNTGCTGGTTGAGAAGCTTGGTGGCATATCCCGCACCTCGATGGCCGCAGTACACCAAGGTGCGCGACACGGCGGCGAGGACATCGGCATCAGGGCCGAGCACCCCGNTTGGCCCTCCGACCAGAACGGTCATGTTCGGCGCCTTTCGGCTGACGGGGCAGTCCACAAANCGCCTACCGGTCGCGTCGTAGGCCTGACCGATGATCGCTGCAACCTCGGGATTACAGGTCGACATATCCAGCAGGGCGGCCCCGTCGGCAAGGCCGGCCAGGACACCTCGCTCCGACCCGAGCGCCACCTCCAGCACCTGACTCGGCCCCGGTAGGAACGTCAAAACGACATCACATGCGCCGGCCAACTCACGCGCGTCCGCAGCAGCCTCGGCGCCTAGCTCCACAAGTGGGCGTAACACGTCGGGCCGAATGTCGAAACAAACCACCGAATGGTCCGTCGCGAGAAGCGACGCCGCCAGNGCGGAACCCATGNCGCCCAGACCGATCACGCCGACCCGCCTCATGACAGCAGCCGGCCCAACGCCACCTTCTGCGCCGGCTGTCAACACTTTTGGCATACCACGGCGCCGTGTGCGTGCTGAGAAATCAAAATGACGGCTATTGCAATGCCGGATCGGCGAATTCGACCCTGTTTCGCTTCGCGGCCTCGATGAGGGCTCTCACGTCGCCGGGGCCGTTGGACGCGGCATCCACNTCNGAGAAGAAATCCAGCGCGCCGCCCGGGGTAGACGAAGTCGTGATCCACCGGGCGCCGTCAGAGAGAACGCGATAGGCGTGCACGACGCCAGCCGGGACTCGAATCGCCTCACCCACCTGCAGGGTCGTTTCTTCGCCGCCGCGGCTTACCCAGAGTTCGCCCTCCAGCACGACATAGCTTTCATCCCAGGGATGCTGGTGCGGAGGCGGTCCAGATGATTCAGGTGCGCGCACCTCGAACATCTGGTAGCCGTCGCCGATCAGAAGCGGGCGCATTTCCTCTGTCATCACTTTCAGGGCGGTCACATCGTCGGCACATCGCTGTGGTTCGAGGAACGTAGACATTCCAGAGGCCCCCTTCTTGGTCGTCCGGCGCGAAAGGATATTTAGGGAACGCTATATTCTTAACCCCTGATGGTCAAGGGTCAAAGATTGGGAGGCATTTTCACAGGATGATCGAGAGGTTCTTGGCAAGCAGCACCGCCTGGTCCAGGAGTAGCCGGCGACGACACAGTTGCCAATCGCCAGCCACACTGCGCCGCAANCGGTCCCTGCGGCGGCCGACCAGAAAATCCGTTTCATCGGTGACCCGATTCCGGTACACCAGGAAGCGGCAGCTCACCTCGACTTCCGCGTCTTCTACCGCCTCGATACGCACGTTGGTGACTAGGTGTGACACTCGCGAGACGGGTTCTTCCGCCCAGTGCAGTCCCGTCATCAACTGCTCCACCCGCGAAGTGACCGTCTCCTTCCCCTCGTCGAACCAGCAGATGTCGCTACCTTGCTGAGTCTGTTCCAGCTGCGCGAGGTCGTCGTA
>NZ_JACKTL010000079.1 GCF_025822245.1 Mycolicibacterium hodleri | reverse complement strand
TCCGAAACGACGTCTTCACACGGCCCTTCGAAAAACCACCCTGATCCTGTCGTTCACCGTGACGCCGGGAGTTTCTGCCGCCCGGGCCGATACCCACCTGTTCAACTGAGGCGTGAGTCGTCGCCCCGTGATAGGTATCGCCCAGAAAGTTTTCTGAAACGAACTTCCAATTTGATTTGATGCGCCACTTCTGCACCCCACGGAACACCTCGGTACCACCTTCCGTGCCATCGAAAGCATCAGCCAGGTTGTCCAGCCAATAGTGAAAGTCACCGACATACTCGTCGAAATCCGGGGCGGCGGGGTCCCAGCACGCGAAGATCAGGCCCTTGAAGTTGTGCACCTTGGCAGCCCTGACAAGTCCCCAGGCCGCTTTGTCAAGGCCGTTGCCGTAGGCCATGCCCTGCTGCGGCACACCGTGCAAATCCCCTGGAGTGGACACCAGCGAACCGTCCATCGAGTACGACCAGCCATGGTAGGGGCAGGTGAACTGCAGCGTACGGCCCTCGTCGTAGCGACACACCGCCATACCCCGATGTCGGCACGAATTGAGNANGACATTCACACCACCCTGAGCGTCACGGGTCAACAACACCGGATCCGAGCCCATCCTCGACGAGAAGAACTGACCCGGCGCAGACACCTGCGTGGCATGACCCACAAACAACCAGCTCCGCGGAAACAAATACTCCAACTCACGGTTGAAAATCGAAGCATCGGTGAAGATTTCNCGACTGATCTCCCCGCGATCGACATCGACGAGACTACGAGCGGTCGTGTCCGAACCGCCTGAAGTACTCATTTTTAACGTCATCGGTACCTTTCCCTTGCTGTAATGCCCGAATCACCCCGAGACAGCCGTAACTCAAATCACCACAAACCGTCACCGCGTCTGCCGGGCACCGATCTCACGCGTCGAAGTGGAAGTGGAGCCAGATCCTGATTGAGGATGCAATACACGAGAACTCATGTCGGTTGAAACGCAAGTACATTCGGGAACCAACTCGTCTCAACCATGGTCGACGCACTCACCCGCTGGTACTTGCGCCGTTCACGGCCGTCTCACTCAGGCCGTTTCGAGGCGTAGAGCCGAGACGGGGCAACTGCGAATCGCNGTGACGATCCTTGCCTCATCGCTCTCGGCTACCGTGTCATCAAGAATGACAACAGTTCCCGTATCACCGATGTCGAAGACGTCGGCCGCTGCAACGACACAGTTCGCGTAGCCCTGGCAGACCTCCACGTCCGCCTTGATAACACTCATCGGAACCCTCCTTCTCCTACAGAACTCTGATCAGCATTGCTTTTTGCCGTTGAGATGAATGGCGGCAACCCCTTGCGCCGCTTGCCGATCCCCGGCGAAGACACCGAATTGGAGATCTACGACGTCTGCGCCTGCCTGCGCATGCTTGCCGGTCACCGTCCATCGCGCCTGCACCACGTCGCCCGGGTGAACTGAGGCACTCATCTTAAACGGACCCAGNTGCACCAACCTGCCGCGAAGGCCCATCCANCGACGAAGCCCGGTCTCGAAAAGGGCTTCCAGGCCACGAGTATTGAAGATGATGTCGGNAAGCCCCGCGGCATGNGCGGCCGCGGCGCTGTGGTGTATCCCGGANAACATGCGATCCGCGGCAATGTTCATCACCATGCGCTGGTAAGTCAGGGCCAAGGCCGGCCCGCGCACTTGCGCACCGACCGTAACGTCGTCGAACTCGAGTGGCGTGTTCCAGTCGACACCGGTATCGGCATCGTCGACGGGGCGTGGGCTCCGACCTCGGTCGCCTTGCTGACCGACCGTAACGTCGTCGAACTCGAGTGGCGTGTTCCAGTCGACACCGGTATCGGCATCGTCGACGGGGCGTGGGCTCCGACCTCGGTCGCCTTGCTGGGCGCGGGCCGAAGTGCCGGGCTCAGGCCTGGAGGCGTCGTCTGGGTCGTAGTTGAAGACGGTATTTCGGTTGCGCGCGACCAGTTCTCCCGAAACCTTCACGTACTCCGACTCGTATTGCAGGAAGACTCCGGTACCCACCCGGGTGCGCTTCTGCTCTACCGAGATGATCGTCGTAGTCCCCTGCAACCTGTCCCCCAAGTACAGCGGTGTGTGGTACTGCCACTCGCTGCTGACGTTGACCGATCGGCTGAACGGCAGAGCCAGCGTGTCGGTGATGTTGCCCGTCATCTCCTGCCCGTCGACCAGATAGGGACTGGGCTGTCCGGGTGCCCAATACGGCGGCAGCCCCCACAGCGGGGTCATCGTCACCGGGGCCACAACGCCGAGGTACCCGTGCGCCTTCGCTGCCGCCTCGTCGTCATGCAGTGGGCAGGCAAAGGTGAAGACCTCCAGTTTGCGGCGGATGTCGTTCTGCGTCACCGAGTCGGCGCCCCGGAATCCGATCTTCTCACCGACACGATCGCGCAACTCGTCAGCGGCGGTCATTGCCCCGCACTTCCGCAGCGGGCAGCCGAAATGCCGGCAGCACAACATCATCGGCGACGTGCACATAGACAACCTCGACGGCCGCATCAACCAGCATCGCCGTCCGGTCGGCAACTACGCCCACCATCCGTGCCACCATCCGCACACCCTCATCCATTTCGACGACGGCGCACACGAACGGGACGGCCTCGTCGAACCCGGGATGCAGCGCGCGGTGAATAACCGTGTGGCTGAATACCACTCCCCTGCCCGACGACCTCTGCCAAGACCAGGCGTCACTGCCGCAGCCAGCACACGTCAGGCGAGGAACGTGACGCCAACGGCCGCACCCTGAACAACGCTGAAACGACAGCTCTTCACGTCGGCAATGCTCATAGAACTCCGCCGTGAGACCCTCCAGGGATGGCAACGGCGGTGCTGCGACATCCGGTCCCGTTCGTGTCACATCGGTCCCCTTGTGAACCGGCCAGTCACAACGCTGTCACCGACGCAATATCGCGAGAGCACCTGAACCCCATCCGCCGCCCATACCGGTCACTACCGCCAACTCCGCATTGTGGACCTGCCGCTGCGGTAAACCACCGCGCAGCTGCCGCACCGCCTCGACCAGATTGTTCATGCCTTGCACGTGGGCTTCGGATAACAAACCGCCGTTGAGATTCGTGGGCAACGAACCGTCCGCGGCGATACATCCGTCGAGAACGAAATCCGCTGCTTCGCCCGGCTTGCAGAACCCGGCCGATTCGATCTGCCGCAACACGTTGACAGTGAAACTGTCGTAAACCTCGAGCAGATCGATGTCAGACGGGGTGACACCAGCGTCGGCAAATGCGCGCGGCGCCGCCTCGGCAAGCCCAATCTCCAATGGGTCGGCCCTGTTGGCGAACTCATCGACGGGAAATGGGCGACCTTCGGCCACACTCATCACAAACACCGGCCGGTGCGGGCTGTCAGCCGCACGATCGGCCGCTGATACCACCACCGCCGCTGCGCCGTCGGTCTCCAGACTGCAATCGAACAAACGAAACGGCGTACTGATCGGTGGAGCGTCGAGGTAGTCCTGCATCGTCAGCTCACGGCCGCACATCACCGCATTCGAGTTGAGCTGCGCGTTAGCACGAAACGCGACTGCCACCGCCCCCATCGCTTCAGGCGGCACGTCATACTTGCGGACGTAGCGGTCGGCCACGAGCGCATACTGGTGCACGGCCGACACCGCGCCCTGTGGCGCGTAATAATCCCGGACAACCTTGCCTATCGCCATGTCCGCGCTCGATGCCATCCCGCGGGCACGCGGACCTGAGTACCCACACCAGCCCGCGGGAATGAGGACATGCCGCGCGACGCCCGACCAAACCGCCATCGCCGCAGTTGCCAGACCCGCCACACTTGCCGCGCCTCCGGTATGGGAAGTCACCGCGTAACGAACATTCGTCAGGCCAAGATTCGCGATGAAATCTTCGGCCGTGCCACCGTTGATCGGGCAGATGAGCCCATCGATCTCGCCAGCCGACAACCCGGCATCCACGATCGCGGCATGGGCCGCTTCGAGTTGCAGGCCAAGGTCCGTTGCCGACTCAGTGCCATCACGACGGTAGGCCGTATGACCAACGCCGACGATGCAAGCCTTGTCGCGCAGCGAACTCAATGCCCGGGAACCTCTCCGTCAACGTCGACCGCCCCGACGACACCACTCGACACCAGCGCCTCGTACTCCGAGTCGGCCAAGCCGAGCCACTCAGTCAGCACCTCTTGGCCGTGGATCCCGAGACGGGGCCCGGTGCTGCGCACGGATCCGGGAAAGTTCGTCAACCTCGGCACCACCCCGGTGACGCGGACCGGACCCAATTCCTGGTCAGCGACCTCGACCAGGCTCTCGCGAGCCGCGAACGTGGGACTGGAGAACATCTCTGCCGGCGTGAAGATCCGCGCAGCCACGACACCGGAGCTCGCGCAGGCCTTTTCGACGATATCGGAGTTGTTTTCGGCGAACCACTGGCGAACCATCTCGCCGAGCTCCTCGCGGTGCAACATCTGCAGTTCCTGAGTCGCGTACTTCGGATCGTTACGCAGAGTCGTGCCGCCCAGCAGTTCGAGCAGGCTCTGCACTGACCGAACGGTGCCGGTCGCCACGGTGTACCACACCCCATCGCCACTGAGATAAGTATCTGACACCGGTGACGGGCTGACCTGAAACTGATTGCCCTGACGCTCGGCAACAAAGTTCAACTGGTCATAAAGGATGACCTGCCAGTCGATACCACGAAACAGTGACTCGTAGAGAGCCAGGTCGATACATTCCCCATCGAAGCGATCCCCGATCGCTTCACGTTTGAACAGTGCTCCGGCAACAGCGAACGCACCCATGATTCCTGTCGTGACATCGCCCAGGGAGAAACCGAAATGCGTCGGTGGCCGGTCAGGATGCCCGGTGATGTGTACCGCTCCGCTCATGGCCTCGCCGACCCGTCCATATCCCGGCTTTGCGCTCTCCGGGCCGATTTGGCCGTACCCGGAAATCCGCAACATGATCAGCCGCGGGTTCGATGCGTGCAGCTCCTCCCATCCCAGTCCCCAACGCTCAAGCGTTCCCGGGCGGAAGTTTTCGATCACCACGTCTGCGCGTTCGACCATTTTGCGCACGAGCGCTTGCCCTTCGGCGAGCCGCAGATCGACAGCGACGCTTGACTTGTTCCGGGCCGCGGACTTCCACCAGAGGGGCACTCCGTCTTTACGAGGACCGGACCTACGCAACATGTCCCCCGAGCCGGGGTCTTCGATCTTGATGACCTGTGCTCCGAAGTCGCCGATCAGCGAGGCAGCGAAAGGCGCCGCGATCACGTGCCCCAGCTCGAGGATCGTCAGACCGTCGAACAGACTCTCCATATTCGCGGACACTTAACTCCTTTGGTGGGGCGGCGTGACAATCGACGGCGCGATACCGGTCGTGCTATGCCGATGGGTCGATCAGAATTTTTACGTGTGCATCGCGGTTGACGCGCAGTTCCTCGAGACCCTGACTGACCACGGCATCCAACGGGATCTCGTCGGTGATCAGTTCACCGAGGCTGATCGCCCCCGTAGCTAGTAAGTCAAGAATCGCCGGAACCTGGCGTTGCGCTTCGTAACAAAATGAAAAGCCAATATCTGCTTCGCGCATGACGCTTCGATTGATGTCGATACCGGCCGGGGCCTCCCAAATCGCCACGACCATCAATCGACCGCGGGGGCGCAGAACGCCCAGCGCCGCATCAAGCGCGGGTTGTACGCCCGCAGCGTCGAAGGAGACATCGACGCCGTTTCCGTTCGTCAACGTCCGAACCACCTCAACTGCATCCTCCGCCAGAGGATCGATTACGCGCGTAGCCCCGACCCGGTGGGCGGCAACGCGGCGCGTCGCCGAAACCTCACTGACGATGACCTGAGTCGCACCTTGAGCAAGGCAGAATTGCACCAGGGCAAGGCCGATCGGGCCGGCACCGGCGATGAAGACGGTCTCACCAGATGCCAGCTGGCTACGGCGAACAGCGTGGTACGCCGACGCGATCGGTTCAACGACGGCAGCCTCGGCGAGACTGATCTCATCCGGGATGCGAAACAACGCCTTCGTCGGCAACGACGCGTAGCGGGCAAGCGCTCCGTTGACAGCGAAGCCGATGAAACCGACTGCTCCGCAGAGTGCTTCAGCGCCCTGTTTGCAGAAGCCGCATTCACCGCAGCCGAAAACGCCGACGCCGCAAACCCGGTCACCTTCGGTGAACTCGCGCACGCCGGACCCGACGCCGACCACCGTCCCGGAATATTCGTGTCCAATGACGACCCCTGGCGCAGCATGCATCGGACCGGCGATGTACTCATGCAGGTCTGTGCCGCAGATCCCCGCTCGGGCCACCTCGATGACCACTTCGCCCGCACGTGGACTCGGGTCGGGAAGCTCTTCAATCCGCACGTCTTCGCGACCGTGATAAATAGCTGCGCGCACCTACCGGCCTACCTTAAGGACAGACCCAAATTCGCTCGGCCACAACGTTCGTGGGCCGGAGTTTCGGCGGAGGCGCCGCCGTAATGATGTCAAGCTCACCGGCACCTTAGATCCAGAATGACAGGTTGTGCGTGGGCAACGTGGTGTGATCCAGCAGGATCTCGCGCTGGACCAGTTTCAAACCCGTCTCGTCGCGACGAATAATGTCTCGGCGCTCGGCAGCGACTGTCTCCACCTTAGGCTCGTCTGCGCGCGTGCGCACCAGCAACGCATTCGACGTCACACGGTACTCATCGCCGTCCTCACCAGACCTGACCCTGACATTGGTGATGTAGTGCCGGATCCGCGACGGTGGATCCTCAGCCCAATCCGACGACGTTCGGTGCCGCTGAATACGCATCTTCAGACTCGTGTAGTTATCACTCAGGTGCATAGAGCGCTCAGAGAACCCCGGGCCACCTGCTCTGCGAAGCGTCTGACGGACGCGCGCGAAATAGTGCACATCCGGTGCCAGCAATTCCAGCCACTCTTCGAACTCATCGCGATCCAACAGATCGGCCTCGTCGAAAAGGAAGTCTTCGATTTCCTCGCGCACGTCGCGCGAAACCCTCGCAGCCTGAGGTGGATCCTGCGGCACCGTTGTCGTCATACGTTCTCATCCCTTCTCGGTGTGGCCAGATAGTCGAAGTACTGCTTCCAGTACTCGCGCTGATTCTGTTCGGCGTAGCCACTGGCCAACGGTCGTCCCGGGCCCAGCCACGTTGGATCAGGAGCCAGATTGTCCAGTCCCATCTCCAGGTTCAGCTCCACACCACCAGCCAACTCGCCGCGTGTTCCCTTGGTAATAGCCTGGAATATCTCGGCGTCATCCTGCTCGAAGACACCCCCGACCCCGAACGTCCGAACATAAGTCTCAAACGACTGCTGCTTGAACTCTTCGGGCGCGTTGCGCTCCACGAAGAACCACGACCACACCTCCATACGAGCTGCGTCCAAGGGACGCCATTGCCGCAAGGTCAGAATGGGCATCGGCATAGACTGCCCGTCCTTGGCGATGAAGGCGTTCAAGAAGGACAAGTTCGGGAACACATTGCCATGAATGAACATCGTCCGTTTCAGCAACTCGCCATGGACGTCATCGCCGTAACCCTCGCTGAGACCGGAGACGACTTCCTCGGGATAGCCCATGTACGGCGGTGCGGGTATGCCGGGTGGTGCGCCTAGAACGCCCGCCCCGTGCCCGCCCGATAGGCTGACGTGGGCCGGCGAAACGGCCACATTATCGGGCGGTAACAACCCCAGCTCGCACATCGAACGGTGCGTCATGACCGTGTGATAGCCGTCCCCAACAAAGTTATCGGCGCCGGTCTTCCAGTTCGCGTCAATCACCCAACGCTGCGGGGCACCCCACGCCTCAAGGCCGGCCGGGCTCTTCTTCATCATCAAGTCGATATACCAGCGCATGTCCCCGAGGTACTCATCCAGTCCCGGCGCCTCATCCGAGACGCACCCGAAGACAAGGCCCGCGTACGAGTCCAGCATCGGCAGAGCGCGCAACCCTAGCCGACTCTTGTCGAACGCAGCACCGTACACTGCCTGCTGCGCAGGTATCGCGATGAGATCACCGTTGTTTCGATAGGTCCAACCGTGGTACGGACACTGGAACGCCGACTCATTCCCAGACTCGGTTCGGCAAAGCAGCGTGCCGCGGTGCCGACACGAGTTCGACATCGCCCGAATCGTCATATCCTGCTGCCGCGCGACAATAATTGAGTTATCAGCGATGTAGCGCACTACATAGTCACCCGCATTGGGGATCTCGTCTTCGTGGCAGAGAAACTGCCAGGTCCTACCAAATACTCGCTTCAATTCAAGCTCGTAAAGCGCTGCATTAGCGATGAGAGACGCAGGGAGGCGACCCTTTAGGATCGAGCCGCGCGCATTCTCTAATGTTCGCATCGTCGTCGCATCAGGCGCCATCGAATCCACCGGGCGCACCTTCCTATCGATTTGTGATTTGTGCCCGTAGAACGTGAGCACTCATGTGGGCTACACCACACGGAAGCTTACATAGGATGATAACTGTTTGCAAGCTATTATTTAGGCCACCGCGGTAACGGCGGTATCAGCCGGCATCCCCTCGCAGACCGACGTCTGCCACCCAGGACTCCAACCGAACAGGGTTCTTCTCGACACTCGCGGCCCTTGGTCCACCAATCCCGCCATCTGACCCGACTTCTGCAGACCCCACAGCGACCCTGGCATGTTGCAGGTTCGCTAGGCCGGACTGAGAGTCGTTCGTTGAGCGATCCGGCCGCGGCTTTCATTCAGTGTTTGGCGGCGGCGCTGACTCTTGCTATCGCATCGCGCAGCGCCCTCAGTTCATTACCCTCAAGTGCCGCAAGCGCTTCGGGAGCCGGGTCGTCGACCGCATTGATGGTGGCCACCATCGACCAGCCGGCGTCGGTCAGTGAGACCACTTTGTACCGCCGGTTGGTGGGAATAGTCTGACGCATGACTAGGCCGCGGTCCTCCAGATCGTTGACGGACACCGTGGCCGCCGGGGATCGATTGTCACGGCGTGCGCGACCTCTGTGACGGTCATCGAACCGCGGGACAGCCGGAGCAGGATCCGGATGCGACTGAAAGGTAGGCCCGTCTGGTCGACGGTCGCTCGCCTCCAACTGTCGCGGTTGTCGGTGACCAGTGCGGTCATCGCGCGCCAGACCTCGTCCGCTTCCGGATTACGCGACATCGGCAGCCTCCCGTCGCGGATCGGTTCCTGCGATCAGCGGCGCCAGATGCTCTGCTGAGCGCAGCGCGCGCTTCGACGTCGAGTAGACACCGAGCGTGAAGATCAGCACACCAACTCCAGCGAACACTAGCCATAGGGGCTGGGCGGAGACCGCGAAATCGACGTTGGTGTCGCCCAATGCCGCACCAGCGACCGGGCCGCATATGGCCACACCGATGGCGACGCCCACCTGTCGGCTCGTGGATGTGATAGCCGCCGCCGCACCGGCGCGGTCGGTCGGCATACCGCTGACGGCCGCGGTTGTGACCGGTGCGTTCACCATCGAAGTACCGACGCCGAAAACCGCAAAGGCGACCAGCATTTGCCATTGCGGGGTAGCGTCGCTCATCTGCGCGAGCATGAGAGTCGCGGCGACGATCAATGCGCCGGCGATCATCAGCGACGGTCTGGCACCAAATCGCCCCACCAGCCGGCCAGACAAGGGCGAGAAGATGAATGCGCCGACGGCCACGGGCAGAAACATCAGCCCGGTGTTCACCGCTGAAAGCCCGCGCTCCCCTTGCAAATAGATTGACATCATGAACAGGAACGCGCCCCATGCAGCGAATGCGCACACCGCGATGGCCGTCGCCGAAGCAAACGGGATGCTGCGGAAGAATCGGAGCTCGACGAACGGGTCGAGGCGGCGTGACTCGTAGCGCAGGAATGTCGCGAAGGCCAGCGCTGCGAGGCAACAGCTAACGACGACGCGGGTGTCGGCCCAGCCCATCCCTGGCCCTTCGATGAGCACGAACACCAGTCCGAACAGGAAGACCATGCCCAGGACCAAGCCGATCAGGTCGACGTGGCGCATGGTGACCGACTTGGATTCGGGAACGAAGATCGCGGTCAACAGCACCGCTAGCAAGCAGATCGGCACGTTGATCCAGAACACTGCTCGCCAGTCAACATACTCGAGAAGTATTCCGCCCATGATCGGACCCAAGGCCATCGAGATGCCAACGACGCCCCCCCATAAGCCGATGACGCGCGCGCGCTCCACCCTGCCGGTGAACACCTGCGTGACGATCGACAACCCAGCAGGAGTGAGCATCGAACCGCCGATCGCCTGCAGGAAGCGGGCGCCGATCAGCGTTTCGACGTTGGGAGCCACGCTGCACAGCAGGGAGGCCGACGCAAAGATTGTCAACCCGATCTGCAACGTACGCCGCCGACCGAATCGGTCGGCCATGGCACCCGAGAGCAGCAACAGCGAGGCCACCATCAAGGTGTAAGCGAGGCCACCATCAAGGTGTAGATGTCAAAGACCCACTGCATTTGCGAAGGCGACGCCGAAAGGCCGGCGCGCATGCTCGGGACTGCGACGTTAATGATGGTCACGTCGATCGACACAATGAGCACGCTCAGGCAGCAGGACGCCAAGACGAAGGCCTTGCGCCGCGCGCTCAGCTGTCGGCCGACGTTTTCATTCACGCGGCTGGTCGACTGCGTCGGCACGGCGGACGACAACTCGTCGCCAACCGCGTTGCTGTGCCTCGTATCTGGTCTCCCGTTCACCGGATCCGAACGGCACGACGACCGAATGTGGCCGGCAATCACAGGAGGCTAGTCCAAGGTGACGGTTACGGCTTTGACTTGTGTATAGGATAGCAATTCCTCCGTGGACTCTTCGGATCCAACACCTGACGATTTCCGGCCGCCGAACGGCAACCCCCAGTAGTGGCGTGCACTGCCGTTTATCCAGACGTAGCCGGCATCGAGTCCCGCAGCCATGCGATGGGCTTGGCGGAGGTCGTTGGTCCACACCGCCGCTGTCAATCCGAAGTCGACGCCATTGGCAACTTCGACCGCCTCGGCCTCGTCACGGACGGTCAGCACCGAAAGAACGGGCCCGAAGATCTCGTCGCGGGCGACATCGGCTTGTGGTGCCACGTCGCCCAACACGGTCGGAGCGACATACCAGCCTTTGCTACCAACACCCTGCGCGCGTCCTCCACCAGTAAGTACGCTGGCACCGGCTGCCCGTCCTGACTCGATAGCCCGCAGCGACTTCGAGTATTGCGCTTGGTCGATGACGGGTCCCATGTCTGTGCCCTCAGCGAGCGGGTGGCCTACCTTGATGGCAGCGACCTGATCTACGACCGACTTAATGACCTCGTCAGCGATCGCCTCGTGCAGCAGCAGTCTGCTTGTTGATCCACAAGATTGGCCCGCGGTGGTGGTGAAGTTCATCCCTGCGACGGCGCTTTTCGCCGCCGCCTCCAGATCGGCGTCCGGCATGACGATCATCGGGTTCTTGCCGCCGAGTTCCAGCGTGACGTATTTGACGCCGTGCTCTGCAGCCAACCGCTGGATATGCCTACCCGTGCCAGGGGAGCCGATGAAGCCGATTCGCCGGACCAATGGATGAGCGACCAGCGCGGCGCCCGCAGTTGCGCCATGCCCAGTTACGACCCCAAACAGGCCCTCTGATCCACCCCGGCATGTCGGGAGGCTCTGTTATTTGAGTGCCTCCTCGGTATGAGGGTGCCGTTGGCGATGGTAGTAGAGGGCTTCGGCCCGGTCGGGTGTCAGGTCCTGGCAGTATCCATTGGGCCGCTGCCGGTTGTAGAAAGCCACCCACTCGGCGGTTCCCAGCGATAGCTCGGTGGCACCGGGAAACAGCGGCTGAAGGTCGATGAGTTCGGTCTTGTAACTGCTGTTCACCGATTCGGCCAGAGCGTTGTCGAAGCTATCGCCCACCGATCCCACTGACGGCACGATCCCCTCACCGAGCCAGGCGGTCGGTGAACGCGACCGCCGCATATTGAGATCCCGCATCGCTGTGATGGATGAGAGACTCCAAAGAGGTTGCACCAGAACGCTTCCTGGTGTCTATGGCGTGATTTATTGCATCAGTCACCAGTTTCTGGGTCATCTCGGTGGCGACCTTCCAGCCCACGATCTTGCGGGCATAAACATCGGTGACGAATGCCGTGTAAGCCCAGCCGGCGCGGGTCCGGCAATAGGTGAAATCGGCCACCCACAACCGGTCGGGTGCGCCGGCGACGAAATTGCGCCGGACCCGATCCGGGGCCCGCGTCGCCGCCGGATCGGCGACGGTGGTGCGTACCCGGCGGCGCTTGCACGCACCCCGCCAACCCATCTCTCGCATCACCCGCTCCACGACACAGCGAGACACGTCGAGTCCGTTGGTGCGCAACACGATCCATGTCTTCCGGGCACCCAGAACCTTGTACAGCGACTGCGACTTACGCAGCCGCCAGATCGCGTCGATGACCGCGGCGTCAGCCCAGTCGGTCTTCGACGGACCACTCTGGCGGGCGCGGTGGGCGTAATACGTCGACGGGGCGATCGTGACGCCGAACTCTGAAAGCACGGCGCACATCGACTCGACACCCCACTTGAGACCATCAGCGCCCACCCGCGTGTGCTGGTGGGCGCTGATGAACTCCACGACTACTGAGACGGCCGGTCGAGCTCGGCGGCGAAGAAAACCGAGGCCGCCTTCAAGATCGCGTTGGTTATCTAGGGTCGCGAGGAAGCTGTTCACGATGTAGACGACACGCGTTCGAAGTTGTCGGGAAATGCGTTGTAGACCGATTATCTTCGGTGTCTGTGA
>NZ_JACKTL010000078.1 GCF_025822245.1 Mycolicibacterium hodleri | reverse complement strand
ACCGGCGTCCACGGCGGCGGTGCGGCCGCGGGTTCCGGTGCGCGGCGTCGACCCTCCGGCCGGGGCTCCTCGGTGAGCGGCGGTCGCCATCCGGCGTCGGCACGCGCTTGCTCGGAGGCCCGGCGGTGCGCACCGCCCGGCGTCAGCGGGGCCCACTCGTCACCCTCGGGCTGAGGTTCCGCGGGCACGTCGATGATCGGGCTTTCCTCGGTGTTGGGGTCGCTGTCGTCGCGGCCGCCCGCGTCGGCGGTACGGACGTCCGGGGTGTCCTGGGTGTCGATCCGGCTGCTGATCACCCGGCCGGGGCCGAAGCTACGCTCGTCGCGCTCCTGCGCCGCCTGCGGCACCGCGTCCCAGTCCCCGAACCTGTGCACGGTGGTGCGTTCGGTCTCGATGGCCGGCCTGCTCTGCAGGTCGGTGTCGAAGATGATCTCCAGATTCGCCCGCAACGCCGCGAGCTCGGCGCGGAGGCTGGCCACCTCGTCGGAGGTCTGAGCCCGAATCTCCGAGGCGAGTTCCCGCCGCAGCTGCGTCTCGATGGACAACTCGTACTCGCGGCGCGCCGAGATCTCCCGGTCCAGCTGAAGGTCGTAGACCAACTTCAGGTCGCGGGACTTGGCTTGGTCGAGGTCGGCTTGGCGCCGGTAGATGAACGACACGAACGCTCCGACCACTGCGGCCCACAGCGCGACGACCACGGCAAGCTTCAACAGCGCGACCTTGTCGGTGAACACCAGCGCCGAACTCGACACGATGGCGAGCACCAGCAAAGCCGTCAGCAGCAACGAGCCCGGCCTGCGGTTTCCGCGTCGCGCGCGGACCCCACGAGTCGGTTCGGTCATGGGCCGACTGTACCTGTGACAGCCCTCATCGCGTACCGACCACGTCGGCGATTCGCCTGGTCAGCTGGTCGGGCGAGCTAACCACGCACACCGTCGGCGTCCTCGGTCGGCTCATCCGGCGCCTTGCAGCAATGCTCCAGCCAGAGAGCGGCAACCACCAGGGCCAGCGCACTCGCGGCGGCCACCACGGCACCCGTACTCCCTTCGGCGGCGACTCTCAGGGCGCCGCGTTTCGGGAGGAAGAATGCGCTCACGCCCAGCCACCACCCCAGGGTCAGCGCGCCCACCCAGGCCGACGCCTTCGCGATCATCACGCCGCGCGCCACGGCCAGCGGATGCAGCCGGCCGGGCCCGACGCCGATCTTCCCGTCGCCGATCTTCGACCGGACGTAGAACGCCCAGCCCGCCACGGCCAGGGCCACCACGAGCAGCGACACGCCGGTCAGGACGGTGATTGGCGGGAACGACCCGAACGTCCTCGACGTCACGACGTAGCCGAGGAGCGTCAGGAGCACCGCCGCGATCGTCAGGTCCCGTTTGCGGGTGGGGCCCATCAGCGCACCAGCGCCTCGGCGACGGCTCGGACGCCGTCGCGCTCGCCCGCGTCCAGGTCGGCGAGCAACTGTCCGACGGACCGTGGCGTCCCGTGCACCGTCAACGTCGCCCCGGGGTCGGCGGCGAGCCACGGGACGAGCACGAAGGCCCGCTGGTGGGCGTACGGATGTGGCAGCGTCAGCACCTCGTCGGCGCTGGACACTTCGTCCGCGCCGTCCTGGCAGGTGATCAGGTCGACGTCGAGAGTTCTTGGGCCCCAATGGACTTCGCGGGTTCGGTCGGCCGCCCGTTCCAGTTCCTGGCCGCGACGCAGCCAGGCGCGGCAGTCCAGCGCCGGATCATCGGCGATCAGAACGGCGTTGAGGAACGGCCCCTGCTCGACGCCGCCCCACGCGTCGGTCTCGTACACCGGTGACACCGCGCGGACGGCGGACCCGAACCCGTCGACCACGGACTGCAGGTGCGCGAGGCGGTCACCGACGTTCGAGCCGATCGACACGACGACGCGGGTCACGGCGCCGAACCGGCCCGACCACCCCGTCGCGATCGCCGCGCCACCACCGCCACGTCGGCGAACGTCAACGGAATGGGCGCGTCGGGCTTGTGCACCACGACCTCGACGGCGTGCAGACGTTCGTCGGACATCACCGAGTCGGCGATCTCGGCGGCGACCGTCTCGATCAGGTTGCGGGGTGGCCCCGCCACGACGTCGGCGGCCAGCTGGGCCAGCGCCCCGTAGTCGACGGTGTCGGCCAGGTCGTCACTCGCCGCGGCGGCGGCGAGGTCGATCCACACGGTGACGTCGACGACGAAGTCCTGACCGTCGCGGCGCTCGTGGTCGAACACGCCGTGATGGCCGCGAACGGTCAAGCCGCGCAACTCGATTCGGTCAGCCACGGCCTACCTCACCCGCCCAGGTGGGTGCCGTCTCCCACGCCTCGACGACCTTCAGCGCGTCGACGGTCGCCGCGACGTCGTGGACGCGCACCCCCCAGGCGCCGTGCATCATCGCCAGCGCCGAGATCACCGCCGTCGCGGTCTCCCTGCCGTCGGGCGGCCGCAGTTCACCGTCGTCGTCGGCGAGCAGCGCACCGAGAAACCGCTTCCTGGAGGCGCCGACGAGCACGGGCAGGCCCAGGTCGACGATGTCCGGCAACGCCGCCAGCAACGTCCAGTTGTGCTCGGCGGACTTGGCGAAGCCCAGTCCCGGATCGATGATCAGCTTTCCGGGATCCACCCCGGCGGCGACCGCGGCGTCCACCGCGGCGGCCAGTTCGTCGCGCACCTCGGCCACCACGTCGCCGTAGGGCGGGACGTCGTGCGGGCGGGCGGCGTCCACCGCTCGCCAGTGCATCAGAATCCACGGCACGCCGGCCTCGGCGAGCAGCGGCGCCATGTGGGGATCGGCCCGCCCACCGGAGACGTCGTTGACGATGGTGGCGCCGTTCTCCAACGCCGCCCGCGCGACGGCCGCGTGCATCGTGTCGATGCTGACCGCGACGCCCTGGTCGCTGAGCGCCTTGATCACCGGAAGCACCCTGGCGTTCTCGACGGCCGCGTCGACTCGGGTCGCGCCCGGCCGGGTCGACTCACCGCCGACGTCGACGATCGCCGCACCCGCGGCGGCAAGAGCCAGGCCGTGTTCGACCGCGCGGTCCCGGTCGAGGTACAGACCGCCGTCGGAGAAGGAATCGTCGGTGACGTTGACGACGCCCATCACCTTCACACGGGTGGCAGTCACTTGCGAAGGATGAGATCCAGCGCCTCGGACCGCGACGCGCTGTCGGTCTTGAACTGCCCGCGGACCGCCGAGGTGGTGGTGGAGGCCCCCGGCTTGCGAATGCCGCGCATCGCCATGCAGAGGTGTTCGGCCTCGATCACGACGATGACGCCGCGCGGGTCGAGCTTGCGCATCAGTGCGTCGGCGACCTGCCCGGTCAGCCGCTCCTGGACCTGGGGCCGCTTCGCGTAGAGGTCTACCACCCTGGCCAGCTTGGACAGCCCCGTCACCCGGCCGTCGACGCCGGGGATGTAGCCGACGTGCGCGACGCCGTGGAAGGACACCAGGTGATGTTCACACGTCGAGTACATCGGGATGTCCTTGACCAGCACCAGCTCGTCGTGCTGCTCGTCGAACGTCGTGTTGAGCACGTCGTCCGGGTTCGAGTACAGCCCGTCGAACATCTCCCGGTAGGCGCGCGCCACCCGTGCCGGCGTGTCGATCAGACCGTGCCGTTCGGGGTCCTCACCGATCGCGTACAGCAGCTCGCGCACGGCGTTCTCGGCGCGCTCCTGGTCGAACGTCGCCGGCACGAAGGCAGGCGGGTTGGACGTGACTGCAGTCATCGACGCTCCGTTCGGTCAGCCGGCCGAAGGCTTCGCGGGTCCGCCGTCACCGTCGACGACGTCGTCCGGCTGGCGAGGACCAGGCGCACCTGGCGGGGGATACGGCTGATAGGGAGGATAGGGCTGCGGATACGGCTGTTGGTAACCACCCTGCTGCGGCGGCCCCCAGGCCGGCGGCGGAGGCGGCGGCGGGTACTGACCGGGACCCTGCGGCGGCCAACCCGGGGCATGCCAACCCGCGGGCGCACCGTAGTTGGGTTGCGTCGAGCCGGGTCCGCCGTTTCCGCCGGGACCGGACGAGCCGTTCTGTCCGCCGTGCGATCCGTTGCCGTTGGCCCCGTTGTTTCCGTTGCCATTCGTGCCATTTTGGGCGTCGGCCGCCCTGCTGGCGGCGGCGATCGCCGCCTTGAAGGCGGGTTCCTTCACCGGCGGCGGCCACGGCTCGCCGCGTTCGATCGCCAGCTCGCCCGGGGTCTTGATCGGGGGCTTCTCCGAGGGCACGCGACCGCCGAAGTCGTCGAACATGGTGAGGCGCGGACGCTTTTTCACGTCGGCGAAGATGGCGGCGAGCTCGGCGCGGTGCAGCGTCTCCTTCTCCAGGAGTTCGCCGGCCAGGACGTCGAGGACGTCGCGGTACTCGGTGAGGATCTCCCACGCCTCGGTGTGGGCCGCTTCGATCAGCTTGCGCACCTCGTCGTCGATGATCTGGGCCACCTCGTGGCTGTAGTCCGCCTGCGTACCCATCGAACGACCGAGGAACGGGTCGCCGTGTTCGGTGCCGTAGCGAACGGCACCCAGCTTGGAGCTCATGCCGTACTCGGTGACCATCGCGCGGGCGATCTTGGTGGCCTGTTCGATGTCGGACGAGGCGCCGGTGGTGGGCTCGCGGAAGATCAGCTCCTCGGCCGCGCGGCCACCCATCGCGAACACCAGGCGGGCGATCATCTCCGAGCGGGTCATCAGGCCCTTGTCGTCCTCGGGTACGGCGACGGCGTGACCGCCGGTGCGCCCGCGGGCCAGGATCGTGACCTTGTAGATCGGCTCGATGTCGGGCATCGCCCAGGCGGCGAGAGTGTGGCCGCCTTCGTGGTAGGCGGTGATCTTCTTCTCGTGCTCGCTGATGATGCGGCCCTTGCGACGCGGGCCGCCGACGACGCGGTCGACCGCTTCCTCCAGTGCGGCGGCGGCGATGACGGTGCCGTTCTCGCGCGCGGTCAGGAGGGCGGCCTCGTTGATGACGTTGGCGAGATCGGCGCCCGACATGCCGACCGTGCGCTTGGCCAACCCGTCCAGGTCGGCGTCCTCGGCGATCGGCTTGCCCGCCGAATGCACCCGCAGCACCGCGCGTCGGCCCGCGATGTCGGGGTTGGACACCGGGATCTGCCGGTCGAAGCGGCCGGGCCGCAGCAGCGCCGGGTCCAGGATGTCGGGGCGGTTGGTCGCGGCGATGAGGATGACCCCCTGACGCTCGCCGAAGCCGTCCATCTCGACCAGCAGCTGGTTGAGCGTCTGCTCGCGCTCGTCGTGTCCGCCGCCAAGTCCCGCGCCACGCTGACGGCCGACGGCGTCGATCTCGTCGACGAAGATGATGCAGGGGCTGTTCTGCTTGGCCTGCTCGAACATGTCCCGGACGCGGGAGGCGCCGACGCCGACGAACATCTCGACGAAGTCCGAACCGGAGATCGTGAAGAACGGCACCCCGGCCTCGCCGGCGACCGCGCGGGCCAGCAGCGTCTTCCCGGTTCCGGGCGGACCGTAGAGCAGCACGCCCTTGGGGATCTTGGCGCCGAGCGCCTGATACCGCGTCGGGTTCTGCAGGAAGTCCTTGATCTCGTAGAGCTCCTCGACCGCCTCGTCGACGCCGGCGACGTCGGCGAACGTGGTCTTGGGGAGGTCCTTGTTCAGCTGCTTGGCCTTGGACTTGCCGAAGCCGAAGCCCATCCGGCCGCCGCCGCCCTGCATGCGGGAGAACATCACGAACAAGCCGACGAGCAGCAGCAGGGGCAGCAGGTAGATCAGCAGCGAGCCGAGGATGCTGCCCTGGTTGACCATGGTGTTGGTCTTGGCGTTCTTCGCGTTGAGCGCGTTGAACAGGTCGACCCCGTACCCCGTGGGGTACTTGGTGATGATCTTGTCCTTGCCCTCGGTGTCGCCGTTGCCGCTCTTCAGGTCGAGGCGGACCTGCTGTTCGCGGTCGTCGATCTGGGCGGAGTTGACGTTGTCGCCGTTGATCTGGCTGATCGCCACCGACGTGTCGACCGGCGTGTAGCCACGCGTGTCGTCACTGAAGTAGTAGAAGGACCAACCGAGCAGCAGGACGACCGCTATGGCGGTCAGGGTGCGGATGACGTTCTTACGGTTCATTCGTTGTCTTAGGCCAGCGAGACTCTCGAGCCGAGTCGGGTCGGGCCACGTCCTTCCGATAAGCACAGGTTGGGTTCATCAAGGCTACCGCTTGACCAACGATCGACGGTTCCCGACGCCTCGTGCTTGGCTCAGCTGGTGATCACCCCGACCCAGCGGCTAGTGCAGACCAACGGCGTGACGTTGCGCGTGACCGAGGCCGGCGACCGCGGGGCCCCCGTCGTCGTGCTCGCGCACGGCTTCCCGGAACTGGCCTTCTCGTGGCGTCACCAGATCCCGGCACTGGCCGCCGCCGGGTACCACGTGCTGGCCCCGGATCAGCGCGGCTACGGCGGTTCGTCGGCTCCGCCGGCGGTCGAGGACTACGACGTGGTGCAGCTGACCGGCGACGTCGCCGGCTTGCTCGACGACGTGGGCGCCGAGACGGCCGTCGTCGTCGGGCACGACTGGGGTTCGGTGGTGGCGACCAACTTTCCGCTGCTCCACCCGGATCGGGTCTCGGCGTGCGTGGCCGTCAGCGTGCCGCCGATTCCCCGCCCGCACGTGCGGCCGACGGAGGCGTGGCGCAGCGCCTTCGGCGAGAACTTCTTCTACATCCTCTACTTCCAGGAGCCGGGGCCCGCCGACGCCGAACTGTCCGCCGACCCGGCCCGCACCATGCGCAGGCTGATGGGCGGCATGCGGTCGACCGACGACACGAACGTCTTCCTGCAGATGGCCACGCCCGGCCCGGCGGGCTTCATCGATCGGTTGCCGGAGCCCGACGGCCGGCCGGACTGGATCACCGCCGACGAGGTCGACCACTACGTCGCGGAATTCACCAGGACCGGATTCAGCGGACCGCTGAACTGGTACCGCAACTTCGACAGGAACTGGGAGCTGACGGAGACCACCCCGTCGCCGACGATCGACGTGCCCACGCTGTTCATCGGGGGCACCGCGGATCCGGCATTGGCGATGACGCCGCGCGACCGGGTGCGCGAGGTGGTGTCGGGACCGTACCGGGAGGTGCTCGTCGACGGCGCGGGTCATTGGCTGCAGCAGGAACGCCCGGCCGAGGTCAACGCCGCGCTTCTGGAGTTCCTGGCGACTGTCTGAGTGACCGGTAGGGTGCGTGCCATGCCGAAGCCGCTGACCCGACTGTTCCTGCTCGCCGGGGCGGCGCTGGCCGCCGTCGCCGTGGTGGGCTGCGACGCCACCGCGGCTCCGTCGGCCGTGCCGGGGACCGCGGCGCCGCGTCAGGTCACCGTCATCGGCGAGGGCAAGGTCGACGGCACGCCGGACACGCTGGTGATCAGCCTGTCGATCGCCGCGACCGCACCTGATGCGATCGGCGCCTCCAACCAGACCAGCAGCCGGGCCGGCGCGGTGACCGATGCGATCACCGGCCAGGGCGTCGACCGCAAGGACATAAGCACCACGACGGTGACGCTGCAGCCCCAGTACGGCGGCCCGGACAACACCACCATCGTCGGGTACCAGTCGAGCAACTCGATCGACGTCAAGGTCCGCAAGATCGAGACCGGGCCGCAGGTCCTCGGCGTCATCACCACCACCGGCGGGGACGCCACCCGGATCAACTCGGTGTCGTACTCGATCGAGGACGACTCCCAGCTGGTCAAGGACGCCCGCAGCCGGGCCTTCGACGACGCCAAGAACCGGGCGCAGCAGTATGCCCAGCTGTCCGGCATGGACCTCGGCAAGGTGCTGTCCATCTCGGAGACCGGCGGCGTGACTCCCCCGCCGCCGTCCCCGGTCCGCTACGACGTGGCGGCCGCGGCACCGATGTCGCCCGGCCAGCAGACCGTCGGCTTCGCCGTCACGGTCGTCTGGGAACTGGGCTGAGCCCTCAGACCACCGCCGCGATCTGGACGGGGATCCCGTTGAGCACCGCGGTGCCCGACAGCGGGTCGACGGTCCGCCCGTCGTTGAGCTGGTTGACGTTGACCCCGGGTTGCCCGGTCGCCACCGATTGCGCGGTGCCACCGACGTCGTGACCCCAGCCGTGCGGCAGCGACACCACCCCGCGGCGGATGCGATCGGTTAGCTCGACCGGCACCACCAGCTCGCCGCCGGGACCCTTGACCCGGGCGTCCGAGGTGAGCCCGAGGTCGGCGGCGTCGTCCGGGTGGATCTGCAGCGTGCAGCGGTTGGTGCCGCCGGCCAACGCGGGCAGGTTGTGCATCCAGCTGTTGTTGGAGCGCAGATGCCGTCGGCCGATCAACACGTACCCGCCCGAGGCGGCCGGGTCCGCCGACACCGACGCCCGTAGGCGGGCGGCGTCGGCCACCAGCAGCGCCGGGGCCAGATCCACCTTGCCCGACGGCGTACGCAGCACCTCGGAGAGGCGCGGACGCAGGGGCCCGAGGTCGACCCCGTGGGGCGCGTCCTTGAGCGCCTGCAGCGTCAGACCGTCGGGGGTGGCGCCGAAGCCGTCGCCGTACGGGCCCAGCCGCAACATCATGTCGAGCCGGCGCTCGTAGCCCGGTCCCGGCGGGAGCATCGCCGTCAGCTCCTCGACCGAGCGTCCCGCCACCGGTGAGGTGGGGTCGGCGACCTCCTTGCCCAGCGTCGCGGCGATCACCTGTTCGTCCACCAGGGCCGGGTCGGCGTCGGGGCCGACGCCGGCGATCGCCAACGCCAGCCGGGACAGGATCGTCGGCTCGTCGGGCTGGCCGTCGTCGAGCGGCAGCACCGGCGGCGAGTAGCGGGCGTTGTTGCGCACCGCGGCGTTGGCCAGGGCGATGTCGTAGTGCGCGCTGCGCGATGGGGGCGGCGGCGGCAAGATCACGTCGGCGTGCCGCGTCGTCTCGTTGAGGTACGGGTCGACGCTGAGCATGAAGTCCACCCCCTCGAGCGCCCGGCTCAGCCGGGCTCCGTCCGGAGCCGAGAGCACCGGGTTGCCCGCGACGGTGATCACGGCCTTGACCTGCCCCTCCCCCGGTGTCTCCAGCTCCTCCGACAGCGCCGTCACCGGCAGCTCGGAGAGCACCTCGGGGAATCCGGACACCCGGCTGTGCCACCGGCCCACCCGGAAGCCGCGACCAGGCCGCGGCGGTCGGGGCGCCGCGCCGACCGCGGACTGGGGGAACATCACCCCGCCGGGCCGGTCCAGGTTGCCCGTCAGCACGTTGAGCACGTCCACCAGCCAGCTTCCGACGGTGCCGAACTCCACGGTGGAGGTGCCCATCCGGCCGTAGACGGCGGCCACCGGCGCCGCGGCGATCTCCCTGGCGACCGCTCGAATCTCCTCCGCGGCGACACCGCAGTGGTCGGCGACGTGCTCGGGCGCGAATTCCCGTGCCAGCGCGTGCACCTCGTCGACGCCGTCGACGAGCCCGTCGAGGTGACCGAGGTCGACGAGGTCTTCGTCGAACAGCGTGTGCACCATGGCGAACAGGAGCACGGCGTCGGTCCCGGGCCGCGGTGCGAGGTGGCGGTCGGCCAGCTCGGCGGTGCGCGTGCGGGCCGGGTCGACCACGGTCAGACGGCCGCCGCGCTTCTTCAGCGCCTTGAGCTTGCCGCCGAAGTCGGCGGCCGTGGCGAGGCTGCCGTTGGACACCAGTGGGTTGGCGCCGATGACGACGAGGTGCTCGGCGCGGTCGAGGTCGGGCACGGTGAACGCCATCGGATTGCCGAACAGCAGACCGAGCGCGACGTGCTTGGGCATCTGGTCGAGGGTGCTGGCCGAGTAGACCTGCCGGGTGCCGAGACCACGGATGATCAACGGCACGTAGAGCGCCCCGGCGATGGTGTGGGCGTTCGGATTGCCCGCGTACACCGCGACCGACGACCCGCCGTGCTCGGCCAGCACGGCGCCCAGCCCCGCCGCGGCCGCCGCGAAGGCCTCGTCCCAGCCGACCTCCACCAAGTCGCCGCCGCGGCGGACCAGCGGACGCGTCAGCCGGTCGGGGTCGCCGTCGAGTTCGCCGAAGCTCGCACCCTTGGGGCAGACGTAGCCGGCGCTGAACACGTCGTCGCGGTCACCGCGCGCGCCGACGACCGTTCCGGCGACGTCGTCGACTTCCAGGGTCAGCCCACAGGTGGCCTCGCAGAACGGGCAGATCCTCAACGCGGTGCGGGTGTCGACCATGCCTGCATTGTGCGCCGGACGGGTGCTCCCGCGTCAACGGTCAGGGGTTCTCGTAGACCTTGGGGTCCAGGAGGCCGATGTAGGGCAGGTCGCGGTAGCGCTCCGCGTAGTCCAGGCCGTAGCCGACGACGAACTCGTTGGGAATGTCGAAGCCACACCAGGAGATGTCGACGTCGGTGCGGACCGCGTCGGGCTTGCGCAGCAGCGTGCACACCCGCAGTGACCGCGGGTGGCGGGTCGCGAGATTTCGCAACAGCCAGGACAGCGTCAGTCCCGAGTCGACGATGTCCTCGACGATGAGCACGTCGCGGTCGTGGATGTCGCGGTCGAGGTCCTTGAGGATGCGGACCACGCCCGAGGACGAGGTGGACGAGCCGTACGAGCTGACCGCCATGAACTCCAGCTGCGTGGGCAGGGGGATCGCGCGGGCCAGGTCTGTGACGAACATGACGGCGCCCTTGAGGACCGTCACGAGCAGCAGGTCCTGGCCGCCCTCGCCGATGGTCTCGCGGTAGTGCGCGCCCACCGTCGCGCCCAGTTCGGTCACCCGCGCCTGAACTTCGGCCTCGGACAGGAGAACCGACTCGATGTCGCCTGGATACGGGTCCGCGGCAGTTGGCTCGGGCACGGCAACAGCGTGCCACGTCACGGCAGCGACGACCAACTAGGCGCCGTAGACCGGCTCGGTACGCAGCAGCAGCGCGCCGCCGGCCCGGTCGGCGAACAGCCGCTGCCGGCGCAGCGACGATCCCACCGCAACGCCGCCGCGGCCGCGCCAGTCGACGACGAGGCGGTCCACGCCTCGGATCTGAGCATCGGTGAGGCCACTGCCACCGCCGTCGAGGAGCCACCGCCGGATGACGCGGCGGCGCAGCGCGGCCGGCAGCGCCGACAGCCGACCGACGTGCAGCCGGGAGTCGACGCCCTCCCCCGAGCCGACGGTCGCCAGTGCGTCGGCGGCCAGCTCGTCCAGGGTCTCGGTGTCCTCGCGGAGGCTGGTGGCGGTGCGCGCCAACGCCTCGGCCACGCCGCCACCGAGAACCTGCTCCAGCAGCGGCAGCACCTCGTTGCGCAGGCGGACTCGGGTGAACCTGGGGTCGTCGTTGTGCGGGTCGTGCCAGGGGGCGAGCCCCAGCTCCTCGCAGGCGCCGTGGGTGACCGAACGCCGGACTCCCAACAGCGGCCGGCCCCACGGTGGGTCGTACGGGAGCATGCCGGCGATCGACCGCGCACCCGAACCCCTGCCGAGCCCGAGCAACACGGTCTCGGCCTGGTCGTCCAGCGTGTGGGCGATCAGCACGGGCGCGCCGTCGCGGGCCTCCTCGAGTGCGGCGTAGCGCGCCGCGCGGGCCGCCGACTCCGGCCCACCGGCACTGCCGACGTCGACTCGAATCACCTGGGCGTCAACGCATTCCAGGCCGAGCGCCTGGTCTCGGGCCGCGTTGGCCACGGCGTCGGAGCCGGCCTGCAGGCCGTGGTCGACGATCAGCGCGACCGTCGGGCGCACCCGGGCGGCGACGGCGGCCAGCGCCAGCGAGTCGGCGCCCCCAGACAGCGCCACGCACCATCGCTCGTCGGTGGCGCAGTGCGCTCGGGCGAAGTCGTCGACCGCCCTGCGAACCGTCGCCAGAGGACTACGGTGATCCATCCCTACAGGACTCTGGCGATCCATCGCTGCGGTTCGTCGACTTCCGTTGGCAGCGGCAGTGTCTCGGGGCTCGTCCAGACGGTGTTGAAGGCCGCCATGCCGACCTCGCCGACCACGTGGTCGACGAAGGCCTTGCCGCGGGTGTACTGGTTCATCTTCGCGTCGAATCCCATGAGCGTGCGCAGGATGCGTTGCAGCGGAGGCTGTTTGCGTTGACGCCGTTCGTTGAAGCGCCGCCGGATGACCGTCACCGAGGGCACCACCTTGGGCCCGACGGCGTCCATCACGTGGTCGGCGTGGCCCTCCAGCAGCGTGCCGAGGACCAGCAGCTGGTCGAGCGCCTTGCGCTGCGGCTCGGACTGGATCGCACGCAGGAAGCCGACCATTCCCTCCGAATTGGGTTCCGCCGCTTGCCCTTCGGCGGCTCGCTTGCTCCTGACGAACTCGCCGAGCCGGCCGACGACCTGCGTCAGCTCCTGACCGCTTTCGTCGGTGATGACCGCCAGCGACGCCGACATGTGTTCGGCCAGCCACGGATTGGCGCGGAACTGGACCCGGTGGGTGACCTCGTGCAGACACACCCACAGCCGGAAGTCCGCGGGCGACACCCGAAGCTGACGCTCGACGGCGATCACGTTCGGATACACGAGCAGCAGCTCACCGCCGTCGGAGGCGAAGGGGTCGTACTGTCCCAGGATCCCCGACGACACGAATGCCAGGACCGCGCCCGTCTGCGCACCGGTGATCCGGCGGGCCAGCATCCCGCCGGACTTTCCGCCCTGTGCGCCGCCGGTCATGACGCGCATGGACTCCGTTGCGGCGCGGACCCATTCGGCCCTGTCGACGATGCGGGCGTCGGTGACGGCGGCGCCTTCGTTGAGTCCCGTCACGTCGCGCACGGGACCCTCCGCTGCCCGCGCGGAGGCCGAGAGCTGCTCGATCGCCTGACCCTTGGTGTAGTCGGTGACCGGGGGCGCGGGCCTGACCAGCTTGGCACCGACGGTGGCGGCGAACTCCCAGTCGACGGTGTGGCCGACGTTGACCGCGCTCATCGGTCGCACCCGCAGGTCCGCAGTGCGGAGGCCACGGCGTCGATGGCGGTACGCCCCGTCGGGCCGGCATCGTTGGAGAGCAGCGAGAACGTCAACACCCTGCCACTGTCGTCGGTCACGAAGCCCGCCAACGCATTGGTGCCGGTCAGGGATCCCGTCTTGGCTCGCAGAAGTCCCAGCGCGTCCCTGCCCGCATCGGTGTCGGTGAAGCGGTTGGACAGCGTGCCGCTGCCGCCGGCGATGGGGAGCAAGTCGACCAGGGGGCGAAGGTCGTGGTCGTCGAGGGTCGCATTCTTCGCCGCCGCGGTGACCACCTCGTCGAGCGTCTCGGCGGTCAGCCGGTCCTCGACCGACAGCCCGCTCGAGTCCCTCAGCGTCGCACCGCCGGTGTCGACGCCCGCCTTGGCGAGCTGGCCGAGCACCGCCGCCACGCCACCGTCGAAGCTCTGCGGCTTGCCGACCGCGGCGGCGACCTCACGGCCGGTCGACTCGGCCATCACGTTGTCGGACTCGAGCATCATCTGGCGCAACCGTTCGATCAGCGGCGGGGACTGCACGGAGGCGACCTGGGTCCCCGTGACCGGGGTCGGGCGCATCGTGACCGCCGCCGGGTTCAGGCCGAGGGCGACCGCGAGGGCGCGGCCGGCGTCGAGCGCCGGGGTGGTCGAGCGGGCCGAGTCGACGCTCACCGGTTGAGTGCGACCGCCGTCGAGCATGACCGCCTCCATCGGGGCGATGTCGCCACCGTCGATGTCGAGCGGGTCCCAGCCCGGCGCCAGCGTCGGCCCGGAGTAGGCGGTCGCGTCGACCTGAACGGCCTTCGGCACGATGCCGGAACTGCGGATCTGGTCGGCAAGGTCGACGATGCGCGCCGCGCCGCGGTACCACGGGTCGACGTTCTTCGGGGCGGCCGACAGCGTCGGGTCACCGCCGCCCTTGAGCACGACCAGTCCGGGGGACGTGGTCTGGTCGGGGGCGATCACCTCCGTCGTCAAGCGGGCGTCCCTGTCCAGCGTCAGCAGGGCCGCTGCCACCGTCAGCACCTTGTTGGTCGACGCGGGTTGCATCGGCACGCCCGCACCCCGGGCCCACAGCTCCCGACCGGTCGCCGCGTCGGTGACGCGGCCGGTGAACGCGCCGAGGTCGGGGTTGGCGACGAACGGGGCCAGGAGGGCGGCGAGACCCGCGGGCGTCGGGACGGGAGCCGCGTCGGCGAGGGCGGTGACGGCGGGTGTGGCGGTCACGAGTGCGGGCCGGGGGGCCACGGCGACCTTCGGCTCGGCGGGTGCACTGCCGCTGGAGGTGGCCACCGCGGCGACGGCCGCCACCACGGCGACCACGAGCAGCACCAAGACGCCGACCCACACGTGGGTGGATCGTCGCCACCGCGTGGGCGCCATGAGTCCGATGATCGCTCTCCTGATCGGTGGGGCTGCCGCGCAGACCCCGCAAGTGCAGGGTATCGCTCGTCTATGGTTGACCCGCGTCGTCACCTGACGACCCCATGACGCTTTGCAGACGAGAAGGAGCCGGCGGTGCAGTTCGACGTCGTCATCGAGATCCCGAAGGGGTCGCGCAACAAGTACGAGGTGGACCACGAGACCGGCCGGGTCAAGCTCGACCGCTACCTCTACACGGCGTTCGGCTACCCCGCCGACTACGGGTTCTTCGAGAACACCCTCGGCGAGGACGGCGATCCGCTGGACGCGCTCGTCCTGCTGCCCGAGTCCGTCTTCCCCGGCTGCGTCGTCGAGGCGCGACCGGTGGCCATGTTCAAGATGACCGACGAGGCCGGCGGCGACGACAAGCTGCTGTGCGTGCCCGCGGGCGACCCGCGGTGGGACCACATCCAAGACTTGGCCGACGTGCCGCCGTTCGAACTCGAGGCCATCAAGCACTTCTTCGTGCACTACAAGGACCTCGAGCCGGGCAAGTTCGTCAAGGCCGCCGACTGGGCGGGCCGCGACGAGGCCGAGGCCGAGCTGCAGCGTTCGGTGGAGCGGTTCAAGGCTCACTAGACCGTGAATTAGCACTGCCGTAACACTCGGTAACGCGCCCGTGTCTTGAGGCTCCCATCCTGGTGGGGTGCTGCTACACCAGGGAATCGGCCTCGACGCGTTCAACGCGTTGCCCGAGCGCAAGGCCGTCCACGCGCTCTACGAGTGCTGTAACAGCATGACCATGGCCCGGCACCTGACCTACGGTCGGCCCTACTCGAACCACGACGGTCTCTTCCGGCGGGCCGACGCCCTGTTGTTCGCCCTGCCGGAGTCGGCGGTCGACCAGATCCTCGACGCGTGTCCCGAGCTGGGCCGTCGACCGCGCAGCGAGAAGAGCCAGGCCGAGCAGTGCGCCCTCTGGCACGACGACGCCGCCGTGATGGCCGAACTGGCGGAATCGGCGCGGGCATATGCGTCGAGGTTCGGGTTCGGGTTCGTGATGTACGTCGGTGGCCTCGATGCGCAGGCGGTCCTGTCCGCCATGACCGACCGGTTGCACAACGAGGCCGACACCGAACGCAAGGTCGTCCGCAACGAGCTGGCGAAGATCAACCGGTCGCGGCTGGAGCGCATGCTCGGGCCAGAGGGCGGCTACCAGAACTGGTAGCGACGGCGCTCATTAGGGTTGTCCCGTGAGCACCCCGCCTGAGAACACCCGGACGCATTCGCACTTCCTGTCCCTGCCGGATCTCGCCGCCCGCCCAGCAGGCGGTGCCGTGCTGTGGGCCAACGACGACCTGTTCGCCGAGAAGGAGAACCTGATCAAGCCGAAGGCGGCCGACTTCCGGGCCGCCACGTTCGGGCACAAGGGCCAGGTCTACGACGGCTGGGAGACGCGCAGACGTCGTGACCTGCAACCGGATTCGCACGACGCGGCGATCGTGCGACTGGGGGTCCCCGGAATCGTCCGGGGCGTGGTCGTCGACACCTCCTGGTTCACCGGTAACTACCCACCGCAGATTTCGGTCGAGGGCGCGTACGTGACGGGGTACCCGTCGGTCGACGAGCTGGTCGAGCAGACCGAGTGGACGACGCTGGTCGACCGCGCAGACGTCAACGGCGACACCAGGAACCCCTTCGAAATCCGGTCGTCTCGACGCTGGTCGCACGTGCGGCTCTCGATCTACCCCGACGGGGGCGTCGCCCGGTTCCGGGTGCACGGCGAGGGCCTGCTGAACCCCGACTTCGCCGAGAACATGACGTTCGACCTGGCGGCGCTGGAAAACGGAGGGCGAATCACGGCCTGCTCCAACATGTTCTACGGCTCACCCAACAACCTCCTGCTTCCCGGCACCGCCCGGACGATGGGCGACGGCTGGGAGACCTCCCGCCGCAGGGATTCCGGAAACGACTGGGTGCAGGTGCGGCTGGCCGGCCGCGGCACGATCAACGCCGCCGAACTCGACACGTCGTATTTCCTCGGCAACGCCCCGGGGGTGGGCAGGTTGTCCGGGCGCGACGGGGACGGCGACTGGTTCGAGATCCTGCCGGCCACCGACCTGCGGCCCGACACCCGGCACCGCTTCCTGATCGCCGACGACCGGCCCGTCACCGAGGCCCGGCTGGACGTCTACCCCGACGGCGGCATGGCCCGGCTGCGCCTGTTCGGCGCCCTGACCGCCGACGGTCTGCAGCGGATTCGGCAGGGCTGGGAGGCCAGCGCCTGAGCTTCGGGGCTCAGAACGCCCAGGCGCCCAGGTCAGGAGTGGCGAGCCGCGTCGTCGAGCCCGGAGGCCATCTCCGCGAGATGCCGGCCGATCGGTAGCGCGGCGGTGGCCGCAGGCGACGGCGAGTTCAGCACGTGGATCATCCGGTCGGTCCGCTCGACGACGAAGTCGTGAACCAACGCGCCGCTGCGCCGCACGGCCTGGGCGCGGATGCCCGCCTCGTGCGGCAGCAGATCGGTGACCGCCAAACTCGGTGCGTACTTCCGGCATTCGCGGAGATACCTCCGCTTGAACATCGAGTTGCCGACCTCCCTGACCCCTAGGCGTGCGTTGGCCTTGGCCACGCGCCACAGGCCGGGGAACGCCGCCATCCGGGCGACGTCGCGCAGGTCGACCGAGAACTTCGGATACCGCTCACGGGCCAGCCCGAGGACGGCACTAGGCCCGACGGTGATGTCGCCGGAGATGGTGGGGCTGAGGTGCACGCCGAGAAACGGCAGATCCGGGTCGGGCACCGGGTAGATCAGCCGGCGCACGAAACCCGCTCGCGTCGACGGCAATTGGAAGTACTCGCCGCGGAAGGGCACGATCTGCACGTCGACCGCCACCCCGGCCAACTCGGCCAGCCGATCGGCTTGCAGACCCGCGCACACCACCAGCCGGTCACAGGTCACCGTCGTCGACCGCGTCGAAACCGTCACCCCCCGAGCGTCTTCGGCGATCGCGACGACGCGCTGGTCGGTGAGCACGGCGCCACCCGCACCGCGGACCAGCTCGGCCAGGGTCGTCGACACCCGCCGATAGTCGACGATCCCGGTCCGCGGCAGATGCAGGGCGCCGAGACCGGTGACGTTGGGCTCGAGTTCGGTCAGCTCGTCACGGCCGATCCGCCGGCAGGTGATGCCGTTGACCTCGGCCCGGTCCTGCAGGGCCGTCATGCGCGCGAGTTCGGCGTCGGTGGTCGCGACGATCAGCTTTCCGCATTCGTCGAACGGGATGCCGTGCTCGGCGCAGAACTCCTTGGTCGCCCGCTCCCCCGCCTTGCAGAATCTGGCCTTCAAGCTGCCGGGTTCGTAGTAGATGCCCGAGTGGATGACCCCGCTGTTGTGACCGGTCTGATGGGCGGCCACCGACGGCGCGGCCTCGAGCACGACGACGGTGGCGTCGGGCTCGGCCTCGAGGAGGTGATGCGCAGTCGACAGGCCGACGATGCCGGCACCGACGACGCAGTAGCGGAACCGTTGCATTGCCGAACCGTACTCGACGGCCCGTCAGGCGAGCGCGGGCTTCTTCTTCGCTCGAATGCGCTTGGCGTAGTTCATCGCCGGCTTCTCGATCAGGTAGTAGGTGACCGAGCCGGCGAGGATGGTGACGGCCAGCGCAAGGACGATGTTGAGCAGCATCCCCGGCAGCGTGTCACCGGACATCCACCCAATACGGCCCAGCATCAGCAGCACCGGGAAGTGCCACAGGTAGGCCGACAGCGAGATCTCACCGACGAAGCGGATCGGCCGGAAGTCCAATGCCGTTGCCAATCGCGACTTCTGGTGACGCGCCAGCGGCGCCACGATGATGAGGATCATCAGGGCGGCGACGATGCCGACGCCGGCCGTCACGAACTCGCTGGCGAACACCAGCAGCACCCCGCACCCGAGCAGCACCGGCAGGATGGCGACGGTGCTGAGCATCCGGACCCGGCGACTCAGCCGCTCGGGCAGCTCGCCACGCTCCATGGCGACGAAGACGATGGCGGCCAGCATGCCCAGGGCGAAGTTGTCGGCGTTGGTCAGGAAGCTCTTGGTGAACACCGCAGCCCAGTTGGGCCCCCAGTTCAGCAGCATCAAGTCGGTGGTGCCGGAATGGGCGAAGACCACCGGGATGAACGCCCGTCCGACCAGCCCGAGCACGAGCAGGAACGCGGGCACCGCGGTGGCCAGCACCAGCGGGTTGACCGAGAGCCGCTTGCGGAGTCTGAAGACGACCAAGAACAGCACGGGCAGCGATGCGTAGAACGCGTACTCCAGGGTCAGCGACCACGACGGGTTGATGCCGGTCTGGATGTAGGCCGGGAAGTAGGACTGCGTCAGGGTCAGATTCGCGATGAGCATGCCGGGATCGGTGATCATCCCGGTCCCGTCGTCGGTGCCCAGTGGCTGCAGCGCCGGATTCGCCACGTAGGACACCTGCAGCACGAAGTTCACGAACAGGAAGATCAGCACGTACGCGGGCATGATCCTGGCCAGCCGGTGCACCGTGTAGTCGGTGACGTTCGGCAGGGTCGCCGCGGCGCGGTCCTTGATGAGGTTGCGCACGAACGGCAGCGACAGCAGGAAACCGCTGAGGACGAAGAAGTAGACCAACGAGAACCCGAAGACGTTGGTCTGCCAGGTGGCGGCGGTCTTCGGCGAGTAGTGACCGGTGATGTGGGTGACCGCGATGCTCAGGCACAGCAGCCCCCGGACGCCGTCGAGGCCGATGATGCGGGCGCGCCGGGGTCGGGTCGACGCTGGCTCCGGGGAGCCTGAAGTCGGCGTGGCGCTGGTCACGTCCTGCGACATTCGATCTCCAAACCTCACCGCTCGGTCCCGCTTGGTCCCGCCATTGTCTACCGTCGGGACTGCCGTGGCGCCGCCCATAATGGGAACCGTCGCGAGATGGCGTCCTCGACGGCTCCCATTCGATAGCTGGGACGACCCGGAAAGGATAGCTTGCGACTGCCGATCGTGCACATTACGTGCCGTTACGCAACGAACGAGGATTGCTGGCAACGCACGAGTCGGGCGAGCCGTCGCGGACTGGCTACCGAGGTCGGGTCGCCGAATTCCGCGCGGAGCACTGCAATCGCCAGATCGCCGCGCACGAGGGCTACCGTTGCCGCGCCCGCGGCGCCGTCGGTCGCGAATTAGTCGGGCCCGGGGTCAATACGACCCGTGGCGAACGCCGCGACCGTCGGTGAACGTTTGCCGGCGGCTACCGTTCGACGACGTTGGCCAGCGGCTCGCCGCGAGCCAGCCTCCCGACGTTGGCGGCGACGTCGTCCGCCCGCCCCCGGAACGTGTCCGCCGTGACACCGGAGGAGTGCGGCGTCATCAGCACGTTGGCCAACTCGTGGAAGGGCAGTGCGCTCGGCGCCGACTGACCACCTGGCGACGGGTAGCGGTACCAGACGTCCACGGCGGCCGCGCGGAGAACGCCGTTGCGCAAGGCCTCGTAGAGGGCCCGCTCGTCGACCAGGGGGCCGCGGCCGACGTTGACGAGCACGCCGTCGGAACCGATCAGCTGCAACTCGCGACCGCCGATCATGCCCTCGGTGGCCGGCGTCAGCGGCGCGGAGAGCACCACGACGTCGGACTCGGCGAGCAGCGTGTCGAGAGTCGAGGTGTCGCCCACCCAGGACAGCCCGTGGGCGGCGGCGTCCACGCGACCGGATCCCGTGACGGCTGCACCCGTGGCTCCGAGCCCGCGGAAGGCCTCCCAGGCGCGCTGCCCGATGTGTCCGAAGCCGACGAATCCGATCCGGGTGTCACGCAGCGTCGGCAGTTGGCGGATCGAGTCGTCGTACACCGACGTCGCCCACACGCCGCGGCGCAGCGCGCGATCCTGGGCGAGGAAGTCGCGGCGCAACATGATCGCCGCGGACAGCACGTACTCCGCGATCGACCGCTCGTGATGAAAGGTGTTGGCCACCAGCACACCCGGGGGCAGCGCGTCGAACTCGACCTTGTCGACGCCCGCGCCCGCGACGTGAATGAGCCGCAGCTTCTCGGTCATGTCGGCCATCGCCGCGGTGAACCTGCTGCCGACGTAGACCTCGGCGTCTCGCAGCTCGTCCCGCAGCGTCAGGGGGTCGCGCCCGGCGCGCCACACGACCTCGACACCCGCCGGCAGTGCGGACTCGAACCGGCCCCGGTGGGGGGCCAGGTTGGCGTCGGCCAGCAGTATCTTCATCCCTCAGCTCCGCTGCAACGCCGGTCGTTTCGGGTCGAACGTCCACCCGGGAATCAAGTACTGCATCGCCACCGCGTCGTCCCGCGCGCCCAGCCCCTCGGTGAGATACAGCTCGTGCGCCGCGGCCACTGCGTCCTCGTCGAGCTCGACTCCGAGTCCCGGCGCGTCGGGCACGTCGAGGTAACCGTCCACGATCTGATAGGGGCGCTTGGTGATTCGTTGGCCGTCCTGCCAGATCCAGTGGGTGTCGATCGCCGTGACCTCACCGGGCGCCGCAGCGGCGACGTGGGTGAACATCGCCAGTGACACGTCGAAGTGGTTGTTGGAGTGCGATCCCCACGTCAAACCCCACGCGTCGCAGAGCTGCGCGACGCGCACCGAGCCGGCCATCGTCCAGAAGTGCGGGTCGGCCAGCGGAACGTCGACGGCGCCGGCCCGGATCGCGTGCCCGAGCTCGCGCCAGTCGGTCGCGATCATGTTGGTGGCGGTGCGCAGTCCCGTCGCACGCTTGAACTCGGCCATCACCTCGCGGCCGGAGAAGACGCCCTCGGGACCGACCGGATCCTCGGCGTAGGCGAGCACCCCGTCGAGTTCCCGGCAGGTCCGCACGGCGTCGTCGAGCAGCCATCCACCGTTGGGGTCCAACGTTATTCGCGCATCCGGAAAGCGATCGGCCAACGCGATCACGGCCTTGGCCTCGTCCGGTGCGGGGAGCACCCCGCCCTTGAGCTTGAAGTCGCGGAAGCCGTATCGCTCCCGCGCCGCCTCGGCCAGCCGGACGACCGCATCCGGCGTCATCGCCTCGTCGTGACGGATGCGCTGCCACTCGTCGGCGCCGTCAAATTCGTCGGCGGCAGACCGGTAGGGCAGGTCCGTCTTGGTGCGATCGCCCACGAAGAACAGGTAGCCCAGTGCCTGCACGCGCCGACGCTGCTGCCCCTCCCCCAGGAGCGCCGCTACGGGCACCTCGAGATGCCGGCCCAGGAGGTCGAGCAGCGCCGACTCGACGGCCGTCACCGCGTGCACGGTGACCCGCAGGTCGAAGGTTTGCTTGCCGCGGCCGGCGGCGTCACGGTCGGCAAACGTGCTGCGGATGTCGGCCAGGATCGCGTGGTGGTCGCCGATGCCGCGGCCCTCGACGATGCGGCGGGCCTCCTCGAGCGTGCGCCGGATGGGTTCGCCGCCGGGTACCTCGCCCACCCCGACGTTGCCGTCGGAGTCGTTGAGGATCACCAGGTTTCGGGTGAAGAACGGTCCGTGCGCGCCGCTGAGGTTCAGCAGCATGCCGTCGTGGCCGGCGATGGGCACCACCCTCATGGTGGTGACGACGGGGGTACGGGACGGCGTCATGCCGTCAGCCTACAAACGCTCTTTGATGCTCGTCCAACACTCTTATCGCATGAATTCATGCCCGGATTGCATGCCGATGCCGTTACTGCGCGAACCACTTGTCTCCGTTCGCCACGGGTCGCAACACCCGCGTCACCTTGTCGCCGACGGCGCGCAACGCCTCGACGATCACCCGTTCGCGGTCCGGCGTCAACCGGGCCAGCGGCACCGACGCGCTGATTGCGTCCTGCGCGGGCCGCGTGTAGCCCAGCGCTACCGCGAAACACCGCACCCCCTCGGTGTTCTCCTCGTCGTCGGTGGCGTAACCCCGAATCCTGGCCGTCTCCAACTGCTCCTCGAGCAGCCCGCGATCGGTGGTGGTGTGGGGAGTGATCGCCGTCAGCCGGTCCGGCACGTGCCGGTCCCGCTCGACGCCGAATCGATCCGCCAGCAACGCCTTTCCCAGTGCGGTGGCGTGCGCGGGCAACCGTCGTCCCACCCGGCTCGCCGTCCGGCGGTACTGCCGGGACTCCCTGGTGGCGAGGTAGACGACGTCGAGTCCGTCCAGCCGACCGAGATGGAACGTCTCGTCGAGTTCCTGGCGCAGGTCGTCGAGGTAGGGGGCGATCGTCGGCAAGTACGGGTCGCCGTCCAGATAGCTGGTGCCGACGAGCAGCGCGCGGACTCCGATGCCGTAGAGCGTGCCGGACTCGTCGGACCGCACCCAACCCTGCGCCATCAAGGTCCGAAGCAGGGCGTGCGCGCTGCTTCGCGGCATGCCAAGGTCCTCACTGATCTCGCGGATGCGGGCCGGCTGATCCGGCCTGGCGGCGAGGTACTCGAGCAGCTCGACGGTGCGGACCGCCGACTTCACCTTGCGCACGGCGACGTCGGATTCTTCGCTGTTGGTCACAACACTCCTACCTCGTGGGCGATCAGCGCGGCGGCACCGGCAAGCGACATCGCGATCGCCGTCCACCTCTGGCGTACGGGATTCAGCCAGCCGTTGACGTACCTGGACAGGAGGTAGCCGCCGACGACCGCGGGCATCAGCGAACCGAACGTCCGGAACGTGTCGGCGTGGACGGCACCGGTCGCGGCGAGCACGCCGATCGACAGTGTCGACCCGACGAGGAAGAACCCGCTCATCGTGCCTCGCAAGGTGGGACCCGAATTGCCCTGCCAGACAAGCGCCATCGGCGGCCCGCCGATCGCGGTGGCCGTCCCGAGCACGCCCGACGTCGCGCCCGCGAGCATCAGGTTGCGTGGTCGCGGCACCGGTACCCACCCGACGCTGGTCAGCGCGACGCCGGACAACACCACGCAGCCGATCAGGATCGCCAGTGCGCGTTCGGGTATCGCCAGCAGCAGCAGGCCACCCAGGACGGTGCCCGGCACCCGGCCCACCAGCGCCCACCCGGTGCCGGAGAAGTCGATCGCGGCGCGCTCCCGCACCGCGACGGCCAGCGTCACCGCGGCGGCGAGCATGATCAGCGTGCCCGGGATCAGACTCGGGTCGACGATGGCGACGATCGGTGCGGCCAGCATTCCCATGCCGAAGCCGATCGACGCCTGCAGACACGACGCGAACATGATCGCGACGGTCACGACCGCGAAGCCGGCACCACTCACGCGCTGGCCGACAGCGCGGGTTCACCCACCAACGGATGGTGGCACTCGGCGCCGTGGGCCGCCGTGTGCGGGTCGAGGGCCAGCGGCGGCCGCTCCGTCGCGCACACGTCGGTTGCCTTCCAACAACGGGTTCGGAAGCGGCAGCCCGACGGCGGGTTCAGCGGCGAGGGCACTTCGCCCTTCAACAGGATCCGCTCGCCGCGATGGGCCGCGTCGAGCTTGGGCGCCGCCGACATCAGGGCCGCGGTGTACGGATGACTCGGCGAGTCGAACACCGCTTCGGTGGGACCGGATTCGACGATGCGCCCCAGGTACATCACGGCGACGCGGTCGGCCACGTGGCGGACCACCGAAAGGTCGTGGGAGATGAAGACGTAGGCGATGCCCAGTTCCTTCTGCAGATCGTTGAGCAGGTTGAGCACCTGCGCCTGCACCGAGAGGTCGAGCGCCGAGACCGGCTCGTCACAGATGACGACGTCGGGACCGAGCGCCAGTGCGCGAGCGATGCCGATGCGCTGACGCTGCCCACCGGAGAACTCCTGCGGATACTTGTCCGCGGCCTTGGCGCCCAGCCCGACGAGCTCGAGCAGCTCACGCACCCTGGCGTCGCGCTCGGCCCTGGTCGCGAACATCGACTTGTGGGTGCGCCACGGCTCGGAGACGATGTCGCCAGCGCTCATCCGCGAGTTCAGCGACGCGTACGGGTCCTGGAACACCATCTGCACGCGGCGCCGGAACTTCAGCAGGTCCTTGCCGCGGAGGGTGAACGGGTCGGTGCCGTCGAACGAGACACTGCCCGAGTCGGGCCGTTCGAGCATCATCAGCGTCCTGGCCAACGTCGACTTGCCGCAACCGGATTCGCCGACCAGACCGAGTGTCTCGCCCCGCTCGAGGTCCAGGGTGATGCCGTCCAGCGCCGTCAGCCCCGTCTTGCTGCCCGGCACCCGAAAGGACTTGCGGAGGTCACGAACCCGAAGCAGTTGACTAGACATTGACGACCTCCTGGGGAAAGTGGCACGCGGACCCGTGCCGTGCGCCGACGGGGTTCAACGTGGGCCGGCTGGTCCGGCAGACGTCCGCGACGAGCGGGCAGCGGGCCTGGTAGGCGCAGCCCTGCGGGATGGAGTGCAGATCGGGTGGGGAGCCGCCGATCGACCTGAGCTCGTCGCCGCGCACCGCGTTGACCGGCACCGAGTCCAGCAGACCCTTGGTGTAGGGGTGCCGGGGGTTGGCGAACACCTCTGAGACCAGGCCGGTTTCGACGATGTTGCCGGCATACATGACCGCGACGCGGTCGGCTTCCTCGGCCACCAGCGCAAGGTCGTGGGTGATCAACACGACCGCCATGTCGAACTCGCTGCGCAGGCTGCGCAGCAACGCCATGATCTGTGCCTGCACCGTCACGTCGAGCGCCGTGGTGGGTTCGTCGGCGATCAGCACCCGCGGATTCAGCGCCACCGCCATCGCGATCAGCAGACGCTGCCGCATGCCGCCGGAGAACTGGTGCGGGTAGGAGTTCAGCCGCGTCTCGGGCTGCGGAATACCCACGCGCGCCATGAGTTCCACGGCCTTGGCCTTGGCCTCCTTGGACTTCATCCCGCGGTGAATCCGAAACGGCTCGGCGAGTTGGGTGCCGACGGTGTACAGCGGGTTGAGTGCGGTCAGCGCGTCCTGGAACACGATCGCCAACTCGGTGCCCGCCAACTTGCGGCGCACCTTGCGGTCGACGGACAACAGGTCGGCGACGCCGTCGCGGCCGGTCAGCGTGGCCGTTCCCGCGGTCACCTCGGCGACGGGTTCGAGGAGGCCCACCAACGCCGTGGCCGTCATCGACTTGCCGCATCCGGATTCGCCGAGCAGTGCCAGCGTCTCGCCGCGACGGGCGTCGAAGGTCACCTCGTTGACGGCCCGCACGGTGCCGGTGATGGTGCGGATGTCGACGGTGAGTCCCTCGACCCGAAGGGCGGGATCGGCGTCGACGACGTCGGCATGCGGGTGTTCTGCGATTGCGGTCACGAGAGTGCCTTCGTGGTCTTGGCGAAGCGGGACAGGCGTTTCTGCGGAACGGTGAGCCGCCACCGCTGGCCCGGGTCGGTGGCGATTCGGGCCCAAGCGGCGAGGATCGTGGCCGACACCGTGGTGATCACGATGGCCAGACCGGGGAAGAACGACAGCCACCACGCCGTGTTCAGATAGGTGCGGCCCTGGGCGACCATCAGGCCCCAACTCACGTCGGGCGGTTGGATGCCGATGCCGAGGAAGCTCAGGGAGCTCTCCGCCAGCATGACGTAACAGAAGTCCAGGGTCGCAACGGTCAACAGCGTCGGGAGGACGATCGGCAGCACGTGCCGGGTGATGATCGACGTGGCGCTGGCGCCGAACGTGCGGGCCGCGTCGACGAACAGCCGGCTCTGCAGCTCGGCGGATTCGGCGCGGGCGGTGCGCAGGTACACCGGGATCCGAGTGAGGGCAAGGACGGCGACGATGTTCGCCGCACTCGGGGAGAACACGTAGAGCACGACGACGGCGAGAAGCAGCGACGGGAAGCTCATGATGACGTCGGCGACGCGCATCGCGACGGTCTCCCGCCAGCCGCGGTAGAAGCCGGCCCACATCCCGACCAGGGAACCGATCACCGCCGAGATCACCACGGCGGGGATGGCGACCGACAGGGTGGTCCGACTGGCCACGATCAGCCGGGCGAGCATGCTGCGGCCCAGCGGGTCGGTACCGAGCACGTTGGCCCAGCCGTGCGCCAGCGTGAACGGCGCCTGATTGGAGTTGTCCAGGTCGATGCTGGTGGCGACGTGCCCCAACAGCATCGGGCCGAACAGCGCGGTCAGCAGCACCAGCGCGAGCACGGCCGCCGCGCACGCGGCGACCCGGTCGTTGACCAGCAGCCGAAACCACATGGCGCGGCTGGACTTTCGCGTGCTGGCCTCTCCGACGATCGCCGTGGTCGGCTTGACGGGGACGAGATCGAGTTGAGTACTCATGTGCTTCTCCTAGACCCGGGCCGGTTCCCGCACGCGCGCGTCGAGCAGCGCGTAACAGGCGTCGATGGCGATGTTGAGGACGAAGATGCTGACCGCGGTGAGGAGAACCGCCGCCTGCAGGACCGCGAAGTCGCGTTGCAGGATCGCGTCGATCATGAGCTTGCCGATGCCGGGCCATCCGAAGATCGCCTCGACCACGACGGCGCCGTTGATCAGACCGACCGCGAGGTCGCCCGCCACCGTCAGCGCCGGGGCGGCCGCGTTGCGCAGGGCGTGGTGGGTGACCACCCTCAGATCACCCGCGCCCTTGCTGCGGGCCAACCGGACGTACGGGGCCGACAGCGCGGAAACCATTGCGCCGCGGACCACTTGGGTCAACACCCCGAGCGGCCGGATCATCAGCGTCGCGATGGGGAGGATCCAGGCGAGCAGTCCGTCGGTGCCGGAAGTCGGCAGCACACCCAGCAGCACCGCGAAGAGCCAGACGCCGGTGATGGCGAACCAGAAATCCGGGATGCTGGCCGCGGTCATCGACAGCAGGCTGGAGAAGCGGTCGGCCAGGGAGTTGGGCCGGTAGGCCGCCCAGCATCCGATCACGATGGCGCCGACGATCGCGAGCAGCATCGTCGTGACGGCCAGTTGCAGCGTCGCGGGGAAGGCCCGAAACGCCATCGCGGAGGCCGATTCCCCGGTGCGCAGTGACGTTCCGAAGTCGAGGTGCAACACCCCGGTGAAGTAGTCGCCGAGTTGGGTGGTGATCGGCTGGTCGAAGCCGTTCTTCTGGGCGAACGCCTCGCGCTGCGCCTCGGTGGCCGACTCGGGCAGGTAGAGGCTGGTGGGATCGCCGGTGAGCCGCGCGAGGAGGAACACGCCGAGCAGGACGATGATCAACGGCAGTGCACTGGTGTACATCCGGCGCCGTACGAATGAAAACACTTGGTGGCCTTCCTGACTACTGGGCGTCGGTGCGGTCGGAGCCGGCAGCCGTCATCTCTGACAGCCGCATCTCGTCACCGGTCGCCGAATTCGGGGTGTAGTCGACGCGTGGGGACTTTCCGAGGATGCCCTTCATGTGCGCGAGGTAGGCCATCTGCATGATCTCCTGCGGTTCCTCGGCGAACAGCTTCGCGAATGCGTCTTGGCGGGCCTGGCCGGTGAGGGCTTCCGCGGCACGAATCTTCTCGTCGAATTCCTTGGTGCCGTAGGCGGCCTGGGGACCGTCGCTCAGCATGTACTGATCCATGGTGAAGGCCGCGTCACCGGCTTGATTACCGTGCTGGATCATCAACAGGTACGGCCCGGTATTTGCGGGGAACGGACGCAGCTGGTACTGCAATTGTCCTGCGGTGTCCATCATCTCGATCTTGACGTTGAGGCCGATCTCCGCGAGCTCGCTTTGGATGACCTCGATGGTCTCGGCGATCTTGGGGAATTGGGCCGTGCGACCGATCAACCGGATCTGCGTGTCGACCGGAACGCCGTCGGCCTTGGCCTCGGCGACGAGTGCCTTCGCCTTGTCGGTGTCGTGCGGCCACAGCGCCAGTTGGTCGTTGTAACCCACGACGCCCGAGGGGATCAGCTGTGACGCGGGGTCCCCAAGCCCACGGAACAGCGCCTTGACGATGCCGGTCCGGTTGATTGCGTAGTTGATCGCCTGCCGAACGCGCATGTCGTTCAGTGGCGCTTCGGTGGCCTGCATGCGCAGGGCGGTGGTCTCGTTGTTCTGGAAGGGGACGCCCAAAGCTCCGGCCCCATCTTCGGGACCCAGGCTCGTGGCGATGTCGGTCTCGTCGTTCGTGATCATCGCAGCGCGGACGCTGCCCTCGCTGCGCCACTGGTACTCGGCGCGGGCGAAGGCGGGCGCCGTGCCCCAGTAGCGGGGGTTGCGGGCGAGGGTGAGCTTCTGACCGAAGTCCCAGTTCTCGATGGCGTAGGGCCCGGTGCCGATGGGCTCGCGCACCTTCTCGGTCGTGCTGGTCGACCGCGGTACGATCTCGACGAACGAAATACGTAGCGGCAGAATGGGATCCGGCTTCTCGGTGGTGACCGTCAGGGTGGTGTCGTCCGGCGCCGCAAGCTTGAGCTTCTCGTCGCCGAACACGTACCCGTCGACGTTGCACTGCAGATCCGAGTTCACGGCGCGGTCGACGGCGAACGCTGCGTCGGCGGCAGTGAAGGGGGCGCCGTTGGAGAACGTCACGCCAGTGCGGATGTCGAACGTCCACTCGGTGGGCGAGGTCTGGCGCCACCCGGTGGACAGCAGCGGCTGGAGGTCGCCGGAGTTCGGGTCACGCTCGACCAGCGGCTCGGTGATGTTGGAGCGCACGACGATTCCAGTGGAGGTCAGCGAGCTCTCGCACGGCTCCAGCGTCGGAGGCTCCTGCGAGAGGACGATGCGCAGGGTGTTGGGGTCGTAGCCGCCGCGGCCGGAGTTGGCGACGGTGCAGCCGCTCGCGGCGACGGTGAGCACCGCGACGCCGGCGGCAAGAACCGCTCTCGAACTCATGTGTCCTCCAGGGGCTGCTGGTGTGACGTCCACGTATGTGGATGCGATCTGTGATCGCAGACACACCGTAGGGACGGGGTTTCAACAGCGTCAACCCCGGTCGACGGCCTCGAATCGGCCCCTGACGGCCCCGTTCGGCCGCCTGTCAGGCGGGCCAAAAGCACCCCTGAGGTGCGTCGACGGCCTGCCCGCGGGCTGGGCGATACCGTGACGGTGCAGCCAAACGCCCGATCATGCCGGTTGGGCATTAGTCCATGCTATTTCGGGGTTGGACGGGTATCCGCAGGTAGTCGTACCGTTGTTCTCAACATGAGCACACCACTCCCCACGCCCTCCCACCGCACCGTGCTGCAGGTCGGCCCGCTGAAAGCCTCGCTGGAGCAGACCCTGTCCGAGACCTACGGCGCGTACGTGCTCCCGGACGAGGCCTCCGGACGCAGCGAGTTCCTCTCCTCGCACGGCGGCGAGATCACCGCGGTGGTCACCTCGGGTCGCTCCGGCGTCGACGCGGACTTGATGCGAGCGCTTCCCAAGCTCGGCGCGATCGTCAACTTCGGCGTCGGATACGACACCACCGACGTCGACGCCGCCGCCGAGCGGGGTGTCGGCGTGAGCAACACCCCCGACGTCCTCACCGATTGCGTCGCCGACACCGCCGTCGGCCTGATGATCGACGTGATGCGGCAGTTCTCGGCCGCAGACCGCTACGTGCGTGCCGGGAAGTGGCCGGCCACGGGCAACTTCCCGCTGACCCACCAGGTCAGCAACCGGCGCGTCGGCATCATCGGCCTCGGCCGCATCGGATCGGCAATTGCCAAGCGCCTCAGCGCATTCGGGTGCACGATCTCCTACCACAACCGCAACCCGAAGGCGGACTCGCCGTACGCCTACGTCGACTCACCCGTCGCCCTCGCGGCCGGCGTCGACGTGCTCGTCGTGGCCGCCGCCGGGGGCAGCGGCACCCGGAAGCTGGTCGACTCGGACGTCATCGACGCCCTCGGCTCCGCCGGCTACCTGGTCAACATCGCGCGCGGCAGCGTCGTCGACGAGGGTGCGCTCGTCGACGCCCTGACCACCGGCCGCCTCGCGGGCGCGGGCCTCGACGTCTTCGCCGACGAGCCCAACGTTCCCACCGAACTCCTGGCCCTGGACAACGTGGTGCTGCTGCCACACGTCGGAAGCGGCACCGTCGAGACCCGGGCGGCAATGGAACAGCTCACCCTCGACAACCTGGACGAATTCCTGCGCAGCGGTCGCCTGGTGACGCCCGTCGTCGAGCCTGCGATGGCGGTCTAGTAATGCGTCGTGGCGTCAGCGGCTGGTTCGCGGGAGCGAGGACCCACCCGCTCTGAAAGTGGATCCGAGCCGGGACGTCAGCTAGCCGACGAACTCGTCCGCCAGATCGTCGGTGGTCCACTCCCGCTGCGGCAGCACGTCGCGCAGCAGGCGTAGGAGCGCGGGGTTGGTGCTGTCGCTGCGCCACGCGGCGTCCAGTTCGACCGGTCGCTCGCGGAACGCCCCGATCGACCGGAACACCACCCCCTCGGGATGCAGCGTCGCCGCGGAGGCGGGTACCAGCGCAATGCCGATGCCCGAGCGCACCAGCACCAGCATCGTGTGCACCTGGGTCACGTACTGGACATACCGCGGCGTGGCGCCGGCGATGGTGAAGGTGCTGATCAGCAGGTCGTTGAAGTACCGCGCCTGCACCGGCGAGTACATGATGACGTCCTGGCCGTCGAGATCGTTGAGGGTCAGCTGCCGGGGCAGGCTCGCCAGCGGGTGCCCGCCGGGCAGGGCCGCGACGAGCTGTTCGTGCAGCAGCGGCCGTGACACGATGCCCGGCCGCTTCACCGGCGGCCGGACCATCCCCAGATCGATCTCTCCCGACATCAGACCCTCGAGCTGGACGGCCGAGACCATCTCGCGGAGTTCCAGTTTGACGTCGGGCAGCTCCGCGCGGGCACGCTCGAGCAGACGCGGCAGCACGGCGTGCGCCGAGGCGGCGGTGAAGCCGACGACCACCGTGCCGAGATCCCCGGCGGGAACCCGCCGGACGGTCATCGCCGCACCCTCGGCCAGTTGCAGGATCCGCCGCGCGTCCGGGAGGAACGCCACTCCGGCCGGGGTGAGGGTCACCGACCGGGTGGTGCGGTCGATCAGCTGCACGCCCAGCTCGGATTCGAGCTGCTGGATCTGCCTACTCAGCGGCGGCTGCGTCATGTGCAGGCGTTCGGCGGCACGCCCGAAATGGAGCTCCTCGGCGACGGCGATGAAGCAGGACAGCCTCGCCAGTGAGAACATCGATGCATACTCCGTATCGACCGACACCGCGGATGGGCCGATCGGGCATGAGTGTAGCTACCAGCGCGGGCTGGCGGTCTCGAATTCGGGGTGGATGCTCCGCATGTACCCGGTGTCGTCGCGGTCGCGGATCCCGCACCGCAGGTACTGCTCGTGCAGGGCACCGAGGGCGTCGTCGTCGATCTCGACGCCAAGGCCCGGCGACGTCGGCACTGCCACCGCACCGTCGCGGATCTCGAGCACGCCGGCCTTCACGACCTCCTCGGTCTTCCACGGCCAGTGGGTGTCGCAGGCGTAGCTCAGGTTCGGCGTGGCACCCGCGAGGTGCACCATCGCCGCAAGGCTGATGCCCAGATGCGAGTTGGAGTGCATCGACAAACCGAGGCCGAAGGTGTCGCAGATGCCGGCCAGCAGCCGGGACCGCTGCAGACCACCCCAGTAGTGGTGGTCCGAGAGCACCACCTTGACGGAGTCCTTCGCGACGGCGGGGGCGAGCTGGTCGAACGCGACCACGCACATGTTGGTGGCCAACGGCATTGGCGATTGTGCCGCGACCTCGGCCATGCCGTCGAGGCCCGGCGTCGGGTCCTCGAGGTACTCCAGGATGCCCGCGAGCCCGGCGGCCACCTTGACCGACGTCTGTGGCGTCCACGCCGCGTTGGGATCAAGCCGCAGCGGGTGCTCGGGGAATGCCTCGCGCAGCGCCTCGATCGCCTTCATCTCCTCGTCGGGTGGAAACACCCCGCCCTTGAGTTTGATTGCCGTGAAGCCGTATTCGTCGATCATGCGCTTCGCTTGCGCGACGATCCCGGCGGGGTCGAGCGCCTCGCCCCAGGCGTCGGGTTCACCGCCGGGGTGCGCCGCCCACTTGTAGAAGAGGTATGCGCTGAACGGAACCTCGTCGCGGACCTTGCCGCCCAGCAGATCGGACACCGGCCTGCCGGTGACGTGGCCCTGCACGTCGAGGCAGGCCACCTCGAACGGGGAGAACACCTGGTCGACGGCACTCGCCGAGGTGATCATGCCCGCCGTGCCGACGGCGGCGTCGTCGCCCGCCAACCGGCGAGCGATGCACGCCCGAATCGCGTTGAGCGCGAACACGTCCAACCCGGTGATCGCGTCGGCCGCGGCTTCGAGCCGGGCCAGGTGCCGGGTGTCGGCGTAGGTTTCCCCCAACCCGACCACGCCGGCGTCGGTGTCCAGCTGGATGATGGCACGCAGGGCGAACGGCTGGTGGACCCCGACGGTGTTGAGCAGGGGCGGGTCGACGAACGCGACCGGCGTGATGCGGGCACCGGTGATGCGGATCATCAGACGGCCGCGAGCTCGTCGGCGATCACCGCGCGTCCCGCGGCGATGATGCCCGCCAACGCGTCCACGTCCTCTGCCGACGGCATGATCAGCGGCGGCCGAACCGGTCCTGCCGCAATGCCTTCCATGCTGACGCCCGCCTTGATCAGCGACACCGCATACCCGGGGACGGTGTCGCGCAGCCGGACCAGGGGGTGGAAGAAGTCCCGCAGCAGCGCGGCGACCAGGGCCTCGTCACCGCGCTCCAGCGCCTGGTAGAACGCCAGCGCGAGTTCGGGGGCGAAGGCAAAGGTGGCCGACGAGTACAGCGTGACGCCGATGGCGCGGTACGCCTGCTGCGACACCTCGGCGGTCGGCAGACCGTTGAAGAACTGGAACGGCTTCCGCGACGGCGCCAACGCGTCGGTGACGGCGCGCACGATGCGGGCGACCAGGTCGACGTCACCCGTTCCGTCCTTGAAGCCGACCACGTTCGGGAATTGCGCGACCTCGATCGCGGACGCCTCCGTGTAGCGGGCGTTGCCGCGGTTGTAGACGATCAACGGGAGGTCGGTGGCGCCGGCGACCTCGCGGGTGTACTCGACGAGGCCTCGCTGGGGCATGGTGACGAGGTAGGGCGGCAACAGCAACAGCCCGTCGGCGCCGGCGTCGGCGGCCGTGCGCGCGAAGATCTTGGCGTGGGCCACCGAACCGCCCGTGCCGGCGTAGACCGGCACGCGCCCACCGGCCGCCTCGACCGCGGTGCGGACGATGCCGGCGAACTCGACGGGTTCGAGGGCGTGGAATTCTCCTGTGCCGCAGGCGATGAACACGCCTCCCGGGCCCGCGTCCACGCCCTTGGCGACGTGTTCGGCGAGCCGGCCGAGGTCGACGTCACCGCTCTCGGTGAAGGGGGTGACGGGAAAGAACAGTACGCCGTCCAGCATGGCGTGACTCCTAGGTCGCAGTGAGGGGTTCAGTCAGTCTTGGGTGAGTTGGCCGTCGACGCGGCGCCACAGTCCGTCGGGGTTGCCGTCGGCAATGGCACTGGGCAGCAACGACTTCGGTACGTTCTGGTAGCACACGGGCCGAAGGAACCGCTCGATCGCCCGACCACCGACGGAGGTCGTACGGGAGTCGGAGGTGGCGGGAGAGGGCCCACCGTGGATCATGGCGTGGCACACCTCCACACCCGTCGGCCAGCCGTTGAACAGAATGCGCCCGACCTTCAGCTCCAGCAGCGGCAGCAGTTCGGCGGCCTGCTCGTGGTCGGAGTCGTCGACGTGCAGGGTCGCCGTCAGCTGACCCTCGAGATCGGTGATGACCGAGGCCATCTCGGCGGCGTCGGCGCACCGGACGACGACGCTGGAGGCGCCGAAGACCTCCGCCTGCAGCGCTTCGGAGTCCCGGAAGGTGGCGGCGTCGGTGCTGAACAGGGCGGCCCGGCAGGTGGTGCGGTCGTCGCCGGGTACTCCGCGCACGACGAGGTCGGCATCGGAGTCGAGTGCGGCGACGCCGCGGGCGTAGTTCGTGGCGATGTTCGGCGTCAGCATCGGGGTGGCCGGTGCCTGCTCCACGGCGTCCTTGGCGGCGGCGAGGAACGTGTCCAGGTGGGGGCCGTCGACGGCGATGACCAGACCCGGGTTGGTGCAGAACTGCCCCGACCCCATCGTCAGAGACGCGACGAAGGCGCGGCCGAGATCGGCGGCGCGACTGGCCAACGCACCGTCGAGGAGGAACACCGGGTTGACGGAGCTCATCTCGGCGTAGACGGGGATGGGCTCCCGGCGGCCGGCCGCGGCGGCGACGAGAGCCATTCCCGCCGAACGTGATCCGGTAAAGCCGACTGCCTTGATCCGCGGATCGGTGACGAGCGCCGTCCCGAGCCCCGGTCCGGAACCGAACAGCATCGAGAAGGTGCCCGCGGGCAGCCCGGACTGAGCGACGGCGTCGGTGATGGCGCGGCCGACGAGTTCGGAGGTACCCGGGTGGGCGTCGTGCGCCTTGACCACGACGGGGCACCCGGCGGCCAAGGCCGACGCGGTGTCGCCGCCGGCGACGGAGAAGGCGAGCGGGAAGTTGCTGGCGCCGAACACCGCGACGGGACCGAGCGGGACGGCACGCTGGCGGATGTCGGGGCGTGGCAACGGGGCGCGATCCGGCTGGGCGGGATCGATGCGGGCGCCGTTCCAGCTGCCCTCGCGCAGCACGTCGGCGAACAGCCGGAGTTGTCCGGTGGTGCGGCCGACCTCGCCGGTGATGCGCGCCTGGGGCAGGCCCGTCTCGGCCGACGCCCTGGCGACCAGGGTGTCGCGCAGCGCCTCGACGTTGTCGGCGACGAGCTCGAGGAACGCCGCCCGACGCTCGGAGGTGGTGGCACGGTACTCGCCGAAGGCCGCGGCCGCCGCCGCACAGGCCCGCTCGACGTCGACGTCGTCGCCGTAGCGGTAGGCCGGCGGCAGCTCGGCGCTCGCGACGGGGTCGAAGCCGCGGATCTCGGTGCCGTCGCCCTGGACGAGCTCGCCGGCGATGATCATGCGTCCGGTCAGGGTGCTGGTGGTCGGTGCGGTGTCGAAGGTCGTCACGCGTCCCACGCTAAGTCCCGGATCAATACATGTCCAAGACCGATATGACACCGACTAATGCAGTACCTGCATCAGCGGTGGCCTGGCCTCAGGCGGACTTGCGGCCCCGCAGCGCCAGCCGCTGCAGCACGTCCCGGCCCAACTCCCGCAGGTCGACGCGCGGCGAGGCGGCGATGAGGGTGACCCCGTCGGCGACGCCGGCCACCTCGATGTCGGCGATCAACCCGGCCAGCCCGTCGACCGTGCCGGCGTACCGCAGCGTTCCGTCGTCGACGACCGCCAGGTCACGGACCGAGCGGAAGTCGGACGCCACCGCGACCGTGAGGTCGAGGATCACCTCCACGTCACCGCGGTCGGATTGGATCCGCGCGCGACCGCGCTGAGCCCGCTGCAGGTCAGGGGCAGCCAACCGCACGGTGGGCTCACCGCCGGCCGTCAATTCGCTCCAGTCGTCGCCCGCTCCGTCTACCACGAATAGCCGCACCTCCGCGAGGGTAGACGCGCCGCCGACGTCGGGCGATGGTTGCAATCACGCGGAATCCATCGGTATGACCTCGCGATGGCGCGGCGTGGCGCGAACCACGCGGGTGGGCTTAGTAGTTTGTAGTCGTGACAACGGAGGCTCGGCCGGACATCCCCGCGCAATACCTGTTGTCGGACGCAGCGCCGCAGTCCCGGACGCTGATCGACATCCTGCATGCGACCGCCGAGCGCCACCCCGACGCGCCCGCGCTCGACGACGGCGACGTGCAGCTGACGTACGCCGAGCTGATCGCCGACGTCGAGGAGAGCGTGGCGTGGCTGGCTGCGCGCGGAATCGGTCGCGGCGACCGCATCGGCATCCGGATGCCCTCGGGCAGCTACGCGCTCTACGTCGCGATCCTGTCGGCCCTGGCCGCCGGCGCGGCCTACGTGCCGGTCGACGCCGACGACCCGCAGGAGCGGGCCGACCTGGTGTTCGGCGAGGCCGGGGTCGTCGCCATCATCACCGACCTCGGACTGGTGCGCGGCCCCGGTTCGTCCCGCGGGTGGCGGGCCGGACCCCCCATGCCCCGCGACGACGCCTGGATCATCTTCACCTCGGGTTCCACCGGAACGCCCAAGGGCGTGGCGGTCACGCACCGCAACGCCGCCGCGTTCGTCGACGCCGAGGCGCAAGTCTTCCTCGCGGACAACCCGATCGGGCCGGGCGACCGGGTGCTGGCCGGTCTGTCCGTGGCGTTCGACGCGTCGTGCGAGGAGATGTGGCTGGCGTGGCGGTACGGCGCGTGCCTGGTGCCGGCCCCTCGCTCGCTAGTGCGAAGCGGCATGGACCTGGGCCCGTGGCTGGTGTCGCGGGACATCACCGTGGTCTCGACGGTGCCGACGCTGGCCGCACTGTGGCCCGCCGAGGCGCTGGAGGCGGTGCGGCTGCTGATCTTCGGCGGCGAGGCCTGCCCTCCCGAACTCGCCGACCGGCTCGCCGTCGAGGGCCGCGAGGTGTGGAACACCTACGGCCCCACCGAGGCGACGGTGGTGGCGTGCCTGGCCAAGCTCGAGGGCACCGGTCCCGTCAGCATCGGCCTGCCGCTGCCGGGCTGGGACCTGGCGGTCGTCGACTCCGAAGGCAACCCGGTCCCCCTCGGCGCGGTCGGCGAGCTGGTGATCGGCGGCGTCGGCCTGGCCCGTTACCTCGACCCCGACAAGGACGCCGAGAAGTACGCCCCGATGCCCACCCTGGGGTGGTCGCGCGCCTACCGCAGCGGCGACCTGGTTCGGCTGGAGTCCGACGGGCTGTACTTCCAGGGCCGCGCCGACGACCAGGTCAAGGTCGGCGGCCGGCGCATCGAGCTCGGCGAGGTCGACACCGCCCTGGTGAACCTGCCCGGCGTCAGCGGCGGCGCCGCCGCCGTCCGGCGCACCGCCAGTGGCACTCCCCTGCTGGTCGGCTACGTCGCGAGCGCCGACCCCGACTTCGACCTGGCCGCCGCCCGGGTGGCGCTGGCCGAGTCGCTGCCCGCGGCCCTGGTGCCCAGACTCGTTCTGCTCGACGAGCTTCCGACGCGGACGTCGGGCAAGGTCGACCGCAATGCCCTCCCCTGGCCGGTCGGCGACGCAGGCGACGACGCCGACAACCCCGACCTCGGCGGCACCACCGGCTGGCTGGCGGGGCTGTGGCGCGACGTGCTCGCCGCCCCGGTCGCCGGGCCGGAGGAGGACTTCTTCGCCCTGGGCGGCGGTTCGCTGTCGGCGGCCCAACTGGTGGCCGCGTTGCGCGCCAAGTATCCGGAGGTGACGGTCGCCGACCTGTACGACCATCCCCGCCTCGGCTCACTCGCCGGGTACCTCGACGAGCTCGACCCCGCGGCCGCCGTCGAAACCCGGGTCGTCGCACCGGTTTCCCGCGTCACCGAGCTGGCGCAGCTCGCGGCGTCGGTGCCGCTGTCCACGCTGGCGGGCATGCAGTGGGTGGTGTGGCTGGCGCTGCTGAACGACATTGCCGCCAGGTGGCAGCTGCTGCCGTGGGCCGTCACCGTGAACTGGTGGCTGCTGCTGATCGGCTTCGTCGTCTTCGTCACCCCGGTGGGCCGGATGACCATCGCGGTCCTCGGCGCGCGCATCCTGATCGGCAGCCTGGAGCCCGGCACCTACCGCCGGGGCGGCTCGGTGCACCTGCGGGTCTGGCTCGCCGAACGGCTCGGTGAGGCCAGCGGTGCCGAAAACCTCGCGGGCGCACCGTGGTTGACGTACTACGCCCGCGCGCTCGGCAACAGGGTGGGCAAGGGCGTCGACCTGCACTCCGCTCCGCCGGTCACCGGCATGCTGAGCTTGGGCCACCGGTGCTCCATCGAGCCCGAGGTGGACCTCACCGGACACTGGATCGACGGCGACCTGTTCCACGTCGGGGAGATCGTCGTCGGCAACGACGCGACCGTCGGCGCCAGGACCACGCTGCTGCCGGGCGCCGTGGTCGGCAAGAACGCCGACGTCGCACCCGGATCCGGCGTGGTCGGCAAGGTCAAGGCCGGCCAGTACTGGAAGGGCTCGCCTGCCATGAAGTCCGGCAAGGCACGCCATCCGTGGCCCGACGAACGACCCCCGCGCGCACCGCTCTGGGTGGCGATGTTCGGCCTGACGTCGATCCTGCTCGGCGCCGTCCCGCTGCTCGCCCTCGGCGCCGGTCTCGCGGTGGTGGGCTGGGCGATTCGCGACACCGCGTCACTGGGTGAGGCGATCTGGCCCGCCCTGGCGTGGACGCCCGTCGCGACCGCCGTCGCGGTGTTCCTCTACGCCCTGCTGACGGTGCTCGGCGTGCGCCTGATGTCGCTCGGTCTGCGCGAGGGCTACCACCCCGTGCGCAGCCGGGTGGGCTGGCAGCTGTGGACCACCGAGCGGCTGATGGACGCCGCGCGCAACTACCTGTTCCCCGTCTACGCGAGCCTGCTGACACCGGCCTGGATGCGGTTGCTCGGCGCGAAGATCGGCACGGGCACCGAGATCTCGACCACGCTGATGACGCCGAAGTTCACCGTCGTGGAGGACGGTGCCTTCCTCGCCGACGACACCATGGTCGCGTCCTACGAACTCGGCGGCGGGTGGATCCACGTCGCCACCGCGACCATCGGCAAGCGCGCGTTCCTTGGCAACTCCGGCATCACCCAACCGGGCCGGCGGGTGCCCGACGACGGGCTCGTCGCCGTCCTCAGCGCCACGCCCCACAAGGCCAAGGCGGGGTCGTCGTGGCTCGGCAGTCCCCCCGTCCGGTTGCGCAGGCAAACCACCGCAGCCGATGCGCTCCGCACGTTCCATCCGTCGCGCAAGCTGAAGGTCATGCGCGGCATGGTCGAGACCTGCCGGTTGCTGCCGATGATCGTCACGTTCGCGATCGGCGTCGGCATGCTCGCCGCGCTGCAAGCCCTGGCCGTCGAGTTCGGCTGGGTGTGGGCGTCGCTCGCGTGCGGGTTGGTCCTCATCGTCACCGGTGCCGTGGCGGGCGCGATCGCCGTGCTGGCCAAGTGGCTGTGGGTGGGACGGATCGAAGCCAAGGAACACCCGCTGTGGTCGTCGTTCGTGTGGCGCAACGAGGTGTCGGACACGTTCGTCGAAACCGTTGCCGCGCCGTGGTTCGCCAGGGCCGCCAGCGGAACGCCGGTGATGAACGTGTGGCTGCGGGGCCTGGGCGCCACGATCGGTCGGGGTGTCTGGTGTGAGACGTACTGGCTGCCGGAGGCCGACCTCGTCACCGTCGGCGACGGGGCGACGGTGAGCCGCGGCTGCGTCGTGCAGACCCATCTCTTCCACGATCGGATCATGCGGTTGGACACCGTCGTCCTCGAGGCGGGTGCGACGCTCGGCCCGCACTGCGTGGCCCTGCCCGCCGCGAAGATCGGGGCCGGCGCCACGGTCGGTCCCGCCTCGCTGGTCATGCGCGGCGACGAGGTGCCGCCGTCGACGCGGTGGCAGGGCAACCCGATCGCACCGTGGGGCCAGAAGCGCAAGAAGCGGGGCGGCTCGGCCACGAAGTCCCCGAAGAGCGCCGCGTGACACGGGGATTCAAGAAGGGCGCCAAGGGAACTCCACCCGTCATCGACCCCTATCTGCCCGGCAACGGCAACTTCGGCTACCGGGTGTCCCGGTACGAACTCGACGTCGAGTACAAGGTCAACATCAACCGGCTTGCCGGTACCGCGACCATCACCGCGGTGACGCTGGCCTCCCTGCGAACCTTCAGCCTGGACCTGTCCGACGCGCTCGCGGTGTCGAAGGTGTCGGTGAACGGCCGCCGGCCCGCGAACTTCTCGCGTTCGCGCAACAAACTCGACGTCACGCTCGCCACCCCCCTGGCCGCCGGTGCGGCACTGTCGGTCACCGTGCGCTACTCCGGCACGCCCAAGCCCATCCGATCCCTGTGGGGCGACGTGGGATTCGAGGAACTCACCAGCGGCGCGCTGGTCGCCGGCCAACCCAACGGCGCGGCGTCCTGGTTCCCGTGCGACGACCACCCGAGCAGCAAGGCGAGCTACCGCATCGCGATCTCGTGCGAGAACCCGTACTACGCGTTGGCCAACGGCAAGTTGGAGTCGCGAAAGACGCGGGCCGCCATGACGACGTGGACCTACGAGCAGCCGGAGCCGACGTCGACCTACCTCGTCACGCTGCAGATCGGCCAGTACGAACACCACCGCCTCACCAAGCAGCCGGTCGCGATGAATGCCGTTCGGCCGCAACGGTTGCACGCGGAGTTCAACCACGACTTCGGGCGCCAGCCGCAGATGATGAAGCTCTTCGTCAAGCTGTTCGGTCCGTATCCCCTGTCGAACGGTTACACCGTCGTGGTCACCGACGACGATCTCGAGATTCCACTTGAGGCACAGGGCATTTCCATCTTCGGAGCCAATCATTGCGACGGCAAGCGCGGGGCCGAACGCCTGATCGCCCACGAAATGGCCCACCAGTGGTTCGGCAACTCCGTGACCGCGCGGCGCTGGCGCGACATCTGGCTGCACGAGGGCTTCGCCTGTTACGCCGAGTGGCTCTGGTCGGAGGAGTCCGGCGGCCGCACCGCCGACGAGCTGGCCCGTCACTACCATCATCGGCTGCGCCACTCGCCGCAGAACCTGCTGCTCTCCGACCCCGGTCCGCGCGACATGTTCGACGACCGGGTCTACAAGCGCGGCGCCCTCGTGCTGCACGCGCTGCGGGGCGCGATCGGCGACCAGAACTTCTTCACGCTGTTGCAGGACTGGACGACTCGGCACCGTCACGGCACCGCCGTCACCGACGACTTCACCGGTCTGGCCGCCAACTACGCGGACGAGTCGCTGCGTCCGCTGTGGCAGGCGTGGCTCTACTCGACGGACGTCCCCGACCTGTGACCGACGGCGCGGCCGTCCCCACTCAGGGGCCCGTCACCAGGAGCAGCGTCGTCCGCGTCGGGGCGGCCACCGTCGTCAGCGCGCTGTGCGGGTACGCGGTGCTCTACCTCGCCGCCCGCGACCTCGAACCGGCCGGCTTCTCGGTGTTCGCCGTGTTCTGGGGTGCGTTCGGGCTCTTCGCGGGCGCCGCCAACGGCCTGCTGCAGGAATCCACCCGCGAGGTGCGCCAGGCCAGGACGCTGACGCACGTGCCGGAGCCGCGGTCGAGCCCCATGCGGGTGGCAGCGGTCGTCGGCGTGGTGTCGGCGGCGGCGATCGCAGGCACGTCGCCGCTGTGGTCTTGGCACGTGTTCACCGAGTCGCAGGCGTTGAGCGTCGTCCTGCTGGCGGCGGGCGTGGCCGGGTTCTGCGTACACGCCACGCTGCTCGGCATGCTGGCCGGGGTGGACCGATGGTCGCAGTACGGGGCGCTCATCGTCGGCGACGCCGCCATGCGCGTGACGGTCGCGGCAACGGCGTTCCTCATCGGCTGGGGTCTCGTCGGCTACCTCTGGGCGACGGTGGCCGGCGCGATCGCGTGGCTCGTGCTGCTGCTTGCCTCGCCGTCGGCCCGCGCCGCCGCCCGACTCGTCACCCCCGGCACCACGGCGGTGTTCCTGCGCGGCGCCTCGCACTCCATCGCGGCGGCCGGCGCCAGCGCAATCCTGATCATGGGCTTCCCCGTCCTGCTGAAGGCGACCTCGGCGGACCTCGGCGCCGCGGGCGGCGTCGTCATCCTCGCGGTGACGCTGACCCGAGCTCCACTGCTGGTGCCCCTGACCGCGATGCAGGGAAACCTGATCGCGCATTTCGTCGACCAGCGCGACCGACGCCTGCGGTCGTTGATCGCGCCGGTGGCGGCGCTGGCGGTGCTCGGCGGTGCCGCCGTCCTGGTCGCCGGGCTGCTGGGGCCCTGGCTGCTGCGCACCGCGTTCGGCCCGGACTACCAGTTGGGCGGCGCACTGCTGGCCTGGTTCACCGCGGCGGCGGTGATGATCGCGGCACTGACTCTGACCGGGGCGGCGACCGTCGCGGCGGCGCTGCACCGGGCCTATGCCGTCGGATGGATCAGCGCGACGTTGACGTCGACTCTGCTGCTGCTGGTGCCGTGGCCACTGGAGACCCGCACCGTGGTGGCGCTGCTGTGCGGCCCCCTGGCTGGAATCGCGGTGCACCTGATCGCGCTTGCCAGAGTTCCGCCACCGTGAGCGTGTAATTTGATGCACTGACATGCGAGGCAACCCCCATGGCGACACCTGGATCGTCATACCCGCGTTCAACGAGGCGACCGTGATCTCCGAGGTCGTCACCGACGTTCGCTCGGTCTTCGACAACGTGGTCTGCGTCGACGACGGCAGCCGCGACGACACCGCCGAGCAGGCCTGGCGGGCCGGGGCCCACGTCGTGCGCCACCCCGTCAACCTCGGTCAGGGCGCCGCCATCCAGACCGGCGTCGAATACGCCCGCAGCCGGCCGGGGGCCGCCGTCTTCGCGACGTTCGACGCCGACGGCCAGCACCGCATCGCCGACGTCGTCCGGATGATCGACCGCCTCCGCACCGAGGACCTCGACATCGTGGTGGGAACGCGCTTCGCCGACGGCACGCCGAACAACATGCCCCTGCTGCGGCGTCTGGTCTTCCCCGTGATCGCCAAGGTCAGCCCCACCAGTCGCAAGCTCGGGCTGACCGACGCACACAACGGGCTGCGGGTCTTCGACAAGACCGTCGCCGACGGGTTGAACCTGACGATGAGCGGCATGGCGCACGCCAGTGAGATCGTCGCCCTGATCGTCGAAAACGGTTGGCGGGTGGCCGAGGAGCCCGTCGAAATCCTGTACACCGACTATTCGATGTCGAAGGGTCAGCCGTTGGTCAACGGCGTCAACATCGTCTTCGACGGGTTGCTGCGAAAGAGGATGCGCCGATGAACTGGATTCAGGTTCTGCTGATCGCGGCCGTGCTCGTGCTGCTGGTCTACCTGCTGCGCTCCCGGCGCAGCGCGCAGGCCAAGGCGTGGGTGAAGATCGGCTACGTGCTGTTCGTCCTCGCGGGGGTGTACGCGATCGTCCGCCCCGACGACACCACCGTGGTGGCGAACTGGCTCGGCGTCGCCCGGGGCGCCGACCTGCTGGAGTACGCGCTGATCGTCGCGTTCCTGTTCACCACCATCAGCACCTACCTGCGCTTCAAGGACCTGGAGCTGCGGTACGCCCAACTGGCGCGGGCCGTCGCGCTGGAGGGCGCGCGCGCCCCCGATCCCCGCTAGGCCTGGTCGCGGAAGAACGCGACCGTGCGGTCGATGCCCTCGGCCAGCGGCACCTTGGGCGTCCAGCCGAGCACGTCGACGGCCCGGCCGATGTCCAGACAGGACCTCCGCAGATCCCCAAGCCGGGGCGGATGCAGCTCCGGCTCGTCGGGCGCGCCCGCGGCGGCGGCGACCGCGCTGTGCAGCGCGCGCGTCGAGGTCTCGACTCCCGTGCCCGCGTTGAACCGCTGCCCGCTGCCTGCCTGGCCGCTGGCCCGGACGAACGCGTCGACGACGTCGTCGACGAACACGTAGTCCCGGGTGTCGGAGCCGTCACCGAAGATCTTGGTGGTCTTGCCGGCCAGGAGCGCCTTGGCGAAGATCGCGACGACGCCGGCCTCGCCGTGCGGGTCCTGGCGCGGCCCGTAGACGTTGGCCGGCGCGATGTGCGAGCAGTCCAGGTCGTACAGGTTGCGGAACATGTTGAGGTAGACCTCGCCGCACACCTTGCTGGCGGCGTAGGGCGACGACGGGTTGACCGGCACGGTCTCGTCGGTCGGGTAGACCGGCGGCGTCCCGTAGATGGAGCCGCCGGAGGAGGTGTGGACGATCTTGCGGACGCCCGCCTTGCGGGCGGCCTCCGCGAGGCGCACCGTGCCGACCACGTTGACGCTGGAGTCGAACTGGGCGTCGTCGACGGAACGACTCACCGAGATCTGGGCCGCCAGGTGGAAGATCACCTCCGGCTGGGTGTCGGCGACCAGTCCCAGCAGATCGGCGTCCACGATGTCGGCCTTGGCGAACTCGTAGGCGTCGTGCCGCTCCGCCTCGACGATGTTCACGGGGTTGCCCGAGCTCAGGTCGTCGACGCCGACGACGGCGTGACCGTCCGCCAGCAGTCGCTCTACCAGCGTTGATCCGATGAAGCCAGCTGCTCCGGTGACGAGTGTCCGCACCGGGTCACCATACCGACACGTACAGTCGCACCGGTGATTCGGCGGCTGGGAGCGTGGCGACCTGGGGCGCGTTGGGTCCTGTATGCCGCCGCGGCGCTGATCGTCGTCCAACTGGTCATGCGCGCGGTGCTCGCCTTCCAGGGCTACTTCTACTGGGACGACCTGATCCTCGTCGCCCGCGCCGGCACCCACGAGCTCTGGTCCCCGGCGTATCTGTTCGACGACCACGACGGGCACGTCATGCCCGCGGCGTTCCTCGTCGCGGGCGCGATCGCCAAGCTCGCGCCGTTCAGCTGGATCGGCCCGGCCGTCAGCCTGGTGCTGCTGCAGCTGGTGGCGTCGCTGGCGATCCTGCGGGCCCTGCACGTGATCCTGGGGTGGCGGCCGCTGCTGCTGATCCCGCTGACCTTCGCGCTGTTCTCTCCGCTGTCCCTGCCCGCCTTCGCGTGGTGGGCGGCGGCGCTCAACGCGCTGCCGATGACGGCCGCCATGGCCTGGGTGTGTGCCGACGCGATCCTGTTGGTGCGCACCGGCAATCAGCGGTACGCACTCACCGGAGCCCTGGTGTTCTTCGTCGGGCTGACGTTCTTCGAGAAGGCCGCGGTCATTCCGTTCGCGGCGTTCGCCGTCGCGGCCCTGCTCGCCTACGTCCAAGGCGACCGGTCCGCGCTGACCACCGTGTGGCGCGGCGGGCTTCGGCTCTGGACCGCCACCGGCGCCCTGACGGCGGCGTGGGTCGCGATCTACCTGCTCGTCGTCGACCAGCGGCGGTGGACGCTGGACTTCGCCATGACCGGTGACCTGCTGGTGCGGTCCGTCACCCACGGCATCGTGCCCGCGCTGATCGGCGGCCCGTGGCAGTGGGAGCGCTGGGCGCCGTCGTCGCCGTGGGCCCTGCCGCAGTGGCCGGTCATGGTGGTGGGGTGGCTGGTACTGGGGGCGGTGATCGCGCTGTCGGTGGCCCGCAAGGAACACGCTCGCGTGCTGTGGTTCGCCGCGGCGGGATACGTCGTGGCCTGCCAGCTGCCGATCTACCTGATGCGCTCGTCGCGCTTCACCGCCATCGAATTGGCGCAGACCCTGCGCTACCTCCCCGACCTGGCGGTGATGCTCACGCTGCTGGCGGCCGTCGGGTTCCTCGCACCGAATCGGGCGAGTTCCGCGCGGCTGGACGCCTCCCGGGTGCGCACGGCGGTCGTCGTGGGGTGCGCCGCCCTGTTCGTCGTCAGTTGCGGCTACTCCACCGCCACGTTCACGGCGCGATGGCGTGACAACCCGACGCGGGCCTACGTCGCCAACGTGTTGAGCAGTCTCGCCGCGGCCAACGCCACCACCACGGCGCCCCTGCTGGAACAGGAGGTCGACCCGCTGATCCTGCAACGCTTCGCGTGGCCAGACAATCTGTTCGGTCACGTGTTCGCCCTCGTGCGCGATCGACCCGAATTCAGCACCAGCACAACCGATCTGCGCACCTTCGACCGCAAGGGCCGACTGGTCGACGCCCAGGTGACGTGGGTTCGGCACACCCTTCCCGGGCCAAAGCCCCAGTGCGGCTATCTCGTTCAGCCAGACGCCCCGGTCAGGATGCCGTTGGACGGTCCGATGCTGCCGACGGAGTGGACCGCCGAGATCAACTACCTGGCCAACAACGACGGTTCGATGACCTTCGCGCTGTCCGACGGCGACGCCACCCGCGTGCCGGTCCATCCCGGGCTCAACCGCGTCTTCGTGCGGCTGTCGGGGGCGGGCAACGCGGTCATCGCCGTCGCGAACACCTCGGCGCTGTCGGTGTGTCTGGCGTCGGGACCCGTCGGCTACGTGGCGCCTCCCTGACGACATGCAGTAGTCCCGCCTCGGTCGCCACGAAAAGTGCAGTAGTCCAACCCCCATCCGTGTGGTGCCACCGACCCCCATACTCAGCCCATGACGGCAGAGCACACGGCAGATCCCGCGGCGGCGGGCCAGGCAGACGGGGACGGCGGCTACGAGCCGGAGCTCAAGCGGACACTCGGATCGTTCCAAGTGTTCGCCATTTCCTTCGCGTTCATCTCGGTGGCCGTCGGCATCTTCGGCACCTACGACGACCTCCTGCGCAACTCCGGTCCGGTGGGCATCTGGACCTGGATCGTCGCGGCACTCGGACAGCTTCTGATAGCACTGGTGATCGCCCAATTCGCCGCCAGGATCGCGCTGTCCGGCTCGTCGTACCAATGGGCGTCACGACTGGCCAACCCGAAGATCGGCTGGTTCTTCGGCTGGCTCACCTTCTGCTATCTGATCACCGGCCTGATGGCCATCAACAGCGCGATGGCCAGCCAGTGCCTCATGCCCCTGTTCGACATGGCGCCCGACGAGACCACCGCGCGGGTCATCACCGTCGTGCTGATGGTGATCCAGGCCGTGTTGGCGATCGCCTCGACGAAGATCGTCGCGCTGCTGAACTCGGTGGCCGTCGGCGTCGAGCTGACCATCGTGGTGGTGTTGGTGGTCGCGCTGCTGGTCGCAGTGGCGGTGACCGGCCACGGTTCGGTCGACAACCTCACCTCGCGCGGCACCACCACGGGGGCGACCGACTACTTCGCGATGGGCGGTGGGCTGGCGGCCGTCATGATCGTCGGCCTGGCCACCCTGGTGGGCTTCGACGCGGCGGCCAACATGGCCGAGGAGGCCAAGGATCCCTTCCGCACCGTCCCCCGGGCCATCGTGGGATCGGTTGTCGCGGCTGGTGTTCTGGGCATGCTGTTCCTGATCGCCCTGACCGTCGCCATCACCGACATCCCCGCGGTGACCGCCGCCGAGTCGCCGGTCGCCACGATCATGGGCGACCAGCTCGGCACCGTCACCGAACGCGTGTTCCTGGTCGCGATCGCCATCGCCTTCTTCGGCGGCGGGATGGTCACCCTGACCAGCTGCTCGCGCATGATCTTCGCGATGGCGCGCGACGACCGCTTCCCGGCGCCACGCCTGATGAAGCGAGTGGACGGCCACACCAAGACGCCGATCCCGGCGACGATCCTGCCCGTCGTCCTCGGCACCGCCATACTGGTCGCACTGCCCGGTGACGCCCTGCTGGAGCTGATCACCTCGGGCACCGTGCTGATCGCGTTGACCTACGGCGGGATCGTGGTGCTCTACCTGTCGGTGCGAAAGCGACTGGAGCACAAGGAGGGCGGCTTCACCCTCGGCCGCTTCGAGATGCCGGTCGCCGTCGCGGCGCTGATCTGGTCGGTGTGCGTGCTCGTCATCCTGCTGTCCCCGGCCAGCGCGGGCACGGCGGTCGTGATCGTCGCCGGCCTCCTCGCGGTGGGTGGGCTGTACTTCGCGTACCTGATGATCTTCCGTCGACGGGTTCTCGAGTCCGAGCCCGGCGAGCCGATGGCGATCTGATGACGTCGACCGCCGAGGGGCTGGCCGGCCTGACCGGACGCGTCGTCCTACCCGACGACGACGAGTACCCGACCGCCCGCGCCGGCTGGAACCTGTTGTTCGACCACCGACCGCTGGCGATCGTATTCGCCAGGGAGACAAGCGACGTCGTCACCGCGCTGACATGGGCGCGGCGCCACCACGTGCCCGTGCGGGTACGCAGCGGCGGGCACTGCCTGGAGGGTTGGAACACCGTCGACGACGGCATCGTGATCGACGTCAGCGAGATGACCTCCGCCGCGGTCGACGTGGCGGCCGGGACGGCGACGGTCGGGGCCGGGCTCAACCAGTTGCAGGCCGTGACCGCGCTCGGCGCGGCCGGGGTCGCCGCGCCGACCGGCACGGAGGGCTCCGTCGGCCTGGTCGGAGCCACGCTCGGCGGTGGGTTCGGCTTGCTGACACGGGCCTTCGGGATGGCGTCGGACAACCTGCTCGCCGCCGAGATCGTCGTTGCCTCCGGGGTCGACCGTGCCGAAGCGATCACCGTCGACGAACACCACCACGCCGAGCTGCTGTGGGCGCTGCGGGGCGCGGGCAACGGCAACTTCGGCGTCGTCACGTCGCTGACCTACCAGGTGCGTCCGGTGCGGCAGACCGTCTACGTCACCGCGACCTGGCCGGGTCTGACCCACCTTCGCGAGGTCTTCCGCGCGTGGCAGGATTGCGCGCCGTTCGTCGACGAGCGGATGACCAGCCAGCTGGAGATGGGCCCGGCCGAAATCCGGCTGATCGCCGTACTCGTCGACGGATCCGCCGCCGAGGCCGCCGACCTCCTCGCGCCCATCCTGGCCGTCGGCGACCCGGCGGTCTCCACGCTCGACGGCAACTGGGCCGAGATCTACGCAGGCTTTCAGATCCCGGAGTGCGACGAGCCGGCGAATTGGAAGTTCCTCTCCCAGTTCATTTCCCGGCCCCTTCCCGACGAGGCTGTCGAACTGATCGCCTCGTTCCTGGCGGCGGCCCCGACACCGGGCTGCAACTACTTCACCAACGCGTTCGGCGGCGCGGTCACCCGCAGCGAGCCGGCCGGCGGCTCCGCGTTCGCCCATCGCCACTCGCTGTTCTACGCCGAGCCGGGCGCCGGCTGGGGAACTCGCGGCGGACCGGCGCCGGACGAGGCGCTCACCGCGCGGTGCATTCAGTGGACCACCGACTTCGCGACGGCGTTGGCGCCCTTCGTCGACGGGGCCTACGTCAACGTGCCCAACGCCGGCGACCCCGACTTCGCGACCGCCTACTGGGGCGCCAACGTCGAGCGGTTGCGCGCGGTCAAGGCGACCTACGACCCGCACGCGGTGTTCCGATTCGAACAGAGCGTCGACGCGACGGGGTGAAAAAAATGGGGCCGCCTTGGGGAATCGAACCCCAGACCTTCTCATTACGAGTGAGATGCTCTACCGACTGAGCTAAGGCGGCGACGCCTGGTCAGCCAGGCGGGACGAGTCTACGGCAGGCACCGTCGCCAACCCAAAACGATCGGCCCTCAACCGCGAAGGGCCTGCCCAACGGTGGCCACCAGCGCGTCGACGGCGAACTTGGGCTTGACGTTCATCGCCAGCGCGTCGCGGCACTCGAGCACCGCCTCGATGCAGCGCAGCAGCCGGTCGGGTGGGACGTGTGCGGCCATCGCCGCGGCCTTGTCCGCCATGTCGGGATGGTTGGCCTGAAGGCCGCCCGCCCCGGACGACACCAGCATGGCGTCGCGAAAATAGGTGGCCAGGTCGATCAGCGCCCGGTCCAGCGCGTCGCGCGAGGCCCGCGTCTGCCGCGACTTCTGGCGTTTCTCCAGGTCCTTGAGGGCTCCGGCGGCGCCCCGCAGCGCACCCGCGGCACCCTTGCCGGTGCCGCCACCACCGAGCGCCGTCCGCAGTTCCTCGGTCTCGGCCTCGTTGCGGTCGCCGGTGAGCGCCTTGGCCTCGTCCTCCGCGGTGGCCACCAGCTCCTCGGCGGCGGCGTAGGCCCGCGCCGGCGTCGCCGCGTCGCGCGCCAGCCCCAGCGCGCGTTCCCGGCGGCTCCTGGCCTGCTCGTCGGTGGCCAGCCGGCGGGCCCGCCCGACGTGGCCGCCGCTGACCGACGCCGCCCACGTGGCGTTCTTCTCGTCCATGCCGTCGACGTCGACCAACACTCGGGCGATCGCGTCCAGCCGCGGGGTCACCAGGGCGACGTGCCGGCAGCGCGACCGCAGGGTGATCGCGATGTCCTCCGGGTCGACCGACGGCGCGCACAGCAGGAACACCGTCGACGCGGGCGGCTCCTCGACCACCTTGAGCAGGGCGTTCGCCGCGCCCTCGGTGAGCCGGTCGGCATCCTCGACCACCACGACCTGCCACCGCCCGGTGCCCGGCCGCCGCGACGCGATCTGGACGATGTCGCGCATCTCCTTGACGCCGATCGACAGACCCTCGGGAATGATCCGGCGCACGTCGGCGTGGGTGCCCGCCATCGTCGTGGTGCAGGCGCGACACTCCCCGCATCCCGGCACGCCGTCGGACGTGCACTGCAAGGCCGCGGCGAAGCACACCGCCGCGATGGACCGACCGGACCCGGGAGGCCCCGTGATCAGCCACGCGTGCGTCATCCGGCCACCCATGGCGCCGGTGCCCAGCGGGTTGTGAGCCGAATCACCGCGGGCCGCGCGCGCGGCGGCGACCAGTTCCGCTTCGACGGCGTCCTGACCCACCAGACGCGAGAAAACACCGCTCATCAGGCGCCACCCTAGTGGTCGCGGCCGACACCTACACCGACGACCTCGACGGCAGCGCCCGTGCCGACGGCCGTGGACCGATACGGTTGACGGATGACCGGGCCGACACCACCGATGGGGCGTATCACCGCCTTCGTTCGGTGGGTCGCGCGTACGCCGTGGCCGGTGTTCACCCTCGGCATGCTGCAGGCCGACATCATCGGCGCCCTGTTCGTGCTCGGCTTCCTGCGGTTCGGGCTGCCCGCGGAGGACCGCATCCAGCTCCAGGACCTCCCCACCCTCAACCTGGCCGTCTTCCTGGGCTACCTGTTCGTGTCGTTCACGATCCTGTCCTGGCTGACCCTGCGACTGCTGATTCCGGTGATCCGCTGGCAGCGCCGCGACAGCCTGCTCGGGGGTGGTGACCCAGCGGTGACCGACCTGGCCCGCGTGCGGGCCCTGAGGATGCCCTTCTACCGGTCCGTGATCAACGTCTCGAACTGGTTCCTCGGCTCGATCGTGTTCATCGTCGCCAGCTGGCCCGTCGCCAGCCGGTCGGCGCCCGTGGTCGCCGTGGCCGCCGCCCTCGGCGCCACCGCGACCGCCATCATCGGGTACCTGCAGTCCGAGCGCGTGCTGCGGCCCGTCGCCGTCGCCGCGTTGCGGGGCGGGGTCCCCGAGAGCTTCAAGGCGCCCGGGGTGATCCAGCGGCAGGTGCTCACCTGGGTGCTGTCGACCGGCGTGCCGATCCTCGCCATCGTGCTGGCGCTGGTGGCCAGCAAGTTCGAGATACTGACCGCACCCGCGCAGCGCCTCAACACCCCGATCCTGCTGCTGGCCGTCGCCGCTCTGGTCATCGGGCTGGCCGGCACGGTGCTGGTGGCCATGTCGATCGCCGACCCCCTGCGTCAACTGCGCTGGGCCCTCGGCGAGGTGCAGCGCGGCAACTACAACGCCCACATGCAGATCTACGACGCCAGCGAATTGGGCCTGCTGCAAGCCGGATTCAACGACATGGTCCGCGACCTCGCCGAACGACAACGCCTCCGGGACCTCTTCGGCCGCTACGTCGGCGAGGACGTCGCCCGTCGCGCGCTCGAACGCGGCACCGAGCTGGGCGGCCAGGAACGCGACGTCGCCGTCCTGTTCGTCGACCTGGTGGGGTCCACCCAGCTCGCCTCGACCCGACCCGCGGCCGAGGTCGTCAGCCTCCTCAACGAGTTCTTCCGCGTCATCGTCGACAGCGTCAACCGGCACGGCGGATTCGTCAACAAGTTCCAGGGTGACGCCGCACTCGCCATCTTCGGCGCCCCGATCGAGCACCCCGACGCCTCCGGTGCGGCGCTGGCCGCTTCCCGGGAACTGCACGACGAACTCATCGAGGTGTTGGGCCAGACCGACTTTGGCATCGGGGTGTCCGCGGGCCGGGCCATCGCCGGTCACATCGGCGCCCAGGCCCGATTCGAGTACACCGTCATCGGCGACCCGGTCAACGAGGCCGCCCGGCTCACCGAGCTGGCGAAGCTCGAAGAAGGCCACGTACTGGCGTCGGCCATCGCGGTGAGCGGCGCCCTCGACGCCGAGGCGTTGCGCTGGGACGTCGGCGAGATCGTCGAACTGCGTGGCCGTGGTGCACCCACCCAGTTGGCCAGGCCACTCAATCTGGCGGCGTCCCGGCGGGTTTCGAGCCAGGCGCAGAACTAGCCCTTCTTGGCCGCGGCCTTCTTGGCGGGCGCCTTCTTCGCGGGCGTCTTCTTGACGGCCTTCTTGGCGGGCGCCTTCTTCTTGACGGGTCCACGCGCACGACGGTCGGCCAGCAGTTCAGAGGCCCGGCCGTCGGTGATCGACATGACGTCGTCGCCCTTGCGGAGGCTGGCATTGGTCTCGCCGTCGGTGACGTACGGACCGAAACGGCCGTCCTTGATCACCATCGGCTTCTCCGACACCGGGTCGTTGCCCAACTCGCGCAGCGGAGGCGTCGCGGCGCCCTGCCGGCCGCGCCGCTTGGGCTCCGAGTAGATCTTCAGCGCTTCCTCGAGGGTGATGGTGAACATCTGCTCCTCGTTGGCCAACGAACGAGAGTCGGTGCCGCGCTTCAGGTATGGGCCGTAGCGGCCGTTCTGCGCGGTGATCTCCTCGTTGTTCGAGGGGTCGACGCCGACGACGCGGGGCAGCGACAGCAGCTTCAGCGCGTCGTCGAGAGTGATCGTCTCCAGATCCATCGACTGCAGCAGGGAACCCGTCCGCGGCTTGGGACCCACCGGCGGCTTCTTGCCCTTCTTCGCAGGCGCACCGTCGTCGGGCTCCTCCGGCGGCGCGGGCAGCACCTCGGTGACGTACGGCCCGTATCGCCCGTCCTTGGCCACGATTTCGTGGCCGGACTCGGGGTCGACGCCGAGTGAACGCCCCTCCTGCGGGGTGGAGAACAGCTTCTCGGCGAGCTCGAGGGTCAGCTCGTCGGGGGTCAGCTCGTCCTTGAGGTTGGCCCGCTGCGGCTTGAGCTCACCCGGGTTGTCCGGATCGGGGATCATCCGCTCCAGGTACGGCCCGTTGCGGCCGACGCGGACGTTGATCGCCCGGCCTTGGTCGTCGTCGAACAGCTTGATGGAGTTGACGACTCGCGCGTCGATCTCCTCGAGGTTGCCGCCGACCAGCTTCTTCAGCCCACCGGCGCGGGCGATCGAGCCGTCCACGCCGTGGTCGCCGCCGAAGTAGAAGTTGTTGAGCCAGTTGGTTCGTCGCTCGTTGCCCGAGGCGATCTCGTCGAGCTCGTCCTCCATGGCCGCGGTGAAGTCGTAGTCCACCAGGCGACCGAAGTGCTGCTCGAGCAACCCGATGACGGCGAACGCCACCCACGACGGGACCAGCGCGCTGCCCTTCTTGTGGACGTAGCCGCGATCCTGGATCGTCTTGATGATCGACGAGTAGGTCGACGGACGGCCGATGCCCAGCTCTTCGAGGGACTTGATCAGCGACGCCTCGGTGTAGCGCGCGGGCGGACTGGTGGTGTGCCCGTCGGCGGTCAGGTCGGATGCGTCGACCCGCTGCCCCTGCGTCAGGTTGGGCAGGCGGCTCTCGGCGTCGTCGGCCTCGCCGCCGGCCTGCTCGTCGAGACTCTCGACGTAGGCCTTCAGGAAGCCGGCGAAGGTGATGGTGCGACCGCTGGCGCTGAACACGACCTGCTCGCCCGAACTGGCGGCGCCGGCGATGCGCAGGCTCAGCGTCGTCCCCCGCGCGTCGGCCATCTGCGAGGCCACGGTGCGCTGCCAGATCAGCTCGTAGAGCCGGAACTCGTCGTTGTCCAGCGCGGAGTGCAGCTGCCCGGGGGTCTGGAACACGTCGCCCGACGGCCTGATGGCCTCGTGGGCCTCCTGCGCGTTCTTCACCTTGCGGGTGTACTGGCGGGCCGTCGGGTGGACGTACTCCTCGCCGTAGAGCTGCCTGGCCTGGTTGCGGGCCGCGTTGATCGCCGTCTCCGACAGCGTCGTCGAGTCGGTACGCATGTAGGTGATGTAGCCGTTCTCGTACAACCGCTGCGCGATGCTCATCGTGCGCTCCGAGGAGAAGCGCAGCTTGCGGCCGGCCTCCTGCTGCAGCGTCGACGTCATGAACGGCGGGTAAGGCCGGCGGGTGTACGGCTTCTGTTCGACCGACGCGACGCTGAGCTGCGCGCCGCGCAGGTTGCCGGCCAACGCCGACGCCGCCTGCTCGGTGAGCACCAGCACCTCGTCGGGCTTGCGCAGACCGCCGAGGGAGTCGAAGTCGCGACCGCTGGCCACGCGCTTGCCGTCGACCGAGTTGAGCTTGGCGGTGAACTTCGGCGGTGACGCCTCCGCGTCGGAGACCGACGCGTCGAGTTCGGCGGTGACGTCCCAGTACCCGGCGCTGCGGAACGCCATGCGCTCGCGTTCGCGCTGCACGATGATCCGCGTGGCCACCGACTGGACCCGGCCGGCCGACAGCTTCGGCGCGACCTTCTTCCAGAGCACGGGGCTGACCTCGTAGCCGTAGAGGCGGTCGAGGATGCGGCGGGTCTCCTGCGCGTCGACCAGGTCGATGTCGAGGTCGCGGGGGTCGTCGGCGGCGGCCCGGATGGCCGACTCGGTGATCTCGTGGAACACCATCCGCTTGACGGGGATGCGCGGCTTGAGGGTTTCCAGCAGGTGCCAGGCGATCGCCTCGCCCTCCCGGTCACCGTCCGTCGCAAGGTACAGCTCGTCGACGTCCTTGAGCAGCGCCTTCAGTTCGGCGACGGTGCTCTTCTTCTCGGGGCTGATGATGTAGAGCGGTTCGAAGTCGGCGTCGACGTTGACCCCGAGGCGCGCCCACGGCTCGGTCTTGTACTTCGCGGGCACGTCGGCGGCCGCTCGTGGCAGGTCGCGGATGTGTCCACGCGACGATTCCACGATGTAGTTCGATCCCAGATAGCCTGCGATCTTGCGCGCCTTGGTGGGCGACTCGACTATGACGAGTCGCCGAACCCTGCCGTTGCCGCTGCCACCGTCCTGGTCAGCCAACTGTGTTTACGCTCCACTTCTATGTTGCCGAAAGCGCGGGACCACTGAATCAGTCGTCCCACCAGCCCGCGGCAACTGACAATTTGGCACTACGGACGAGCCTACGCAAACTGGCTCCGTCCATGGAGCTCACCGCGAGTGCGGCCAGCTGTGAAACGCCTCAGGGTCCTCCGGTGGTTCCCCCACGTTCTCTACCAGGCGCGATAGGCGTCTGCGGCCGCTGATCCGCAGCGCCGGGTGCGCCCCGCGAGTACCAATCAAGGTTGGTGCTATTCCTACCCTCATCATCGCCGCCGCGAGTGCGGTATGCGTATCCGGGGCGTGCGGGTCCAGTCCGAGGAGGTACCGGTCCGCCTCGGGCACTCCGGCGGCCAGGGTCCACGCCCGCAGCTCGCGCGGGCCGGGCAACCACTGGGGCGGGACGGTCTTCACCGCGCCGCGCGTCCAGTTCTTCGCAATGGCCGACAGCCGGGGGTCGGGCGCCGTCCGCACCAGCGGGGTGTTCTCGTCCGTCCGCCCGATCTCCGGCACCAATCCCGCGTCGGCGATCATCTCGGCCAGCGCCTCCGCGCGCCACTCCGCGTCGACCACGACCGACAGGCGGGCGGCCCGGTCGTCACCCTGGCCGACGACCACCACCTGACCCGGCGCAGCCAGGATCCCGGTCAGGTCGGCGACCGCAGGCGGCACCGCCTCTGCCGAGAAGAAGGACAGCTGGCTCACGATCCCGACAGTAGGCCAGCGAGGCTTTCCCGCCGCGACACCGGGCCGCGCGGCCATGGACGATCATGGAGTGGTCGACGACGTCGAGAGGGGGGAGCGTGGCTGAGGGGGTGTCGGACTTCGGCCGCGAGCTGCTCGCCCGCGCCGTCGAGGGCACCGAGTTCGACGAGCATCCGCTGCGCCACGTGGCCGATCTGGCGCCCCGGCGGGCCCGGACCCAACCCTGGCCGCCATGGGCCGACCCGGACGTCGTCGCGGCATTCGTCGACCGCGGCGTCACGCAGCCCTGGTCCCACCAGGCGGCCGCGGCCGACCTCGCCCACTCCGGCCGGCACGTGGTGCTCAGCACCGGTACCGCGTCGGGCAAGTCGCTGGCCTATCAGTTGCCGATCCTGACGACACTCGCGGCGGACCCGCGGGCCCGGGCGCTGTACCTTTCGCCGACCAAGGCCCTCGGCCACGACCAGTTGCGGGCCGCGCAGGCGCTGACCAACGCGGTCCCCCGGTTGCGTGACGTGGCGCCGAGTCCGTATGACGGGGACAGCTCCAACGACGCGCGACGGCTGGCCCGCGAACGGTCGCGGTGGATCTTCTCCAACCCCGACATGATCCACCTGTCGCTGCTGCGCAACCATCCCCGTTGGGCGGTGTTCCTGCGCAACCTGAAGTACGTGGTGGTCGACGAATGCCATTACTACCGTGGCATCTTCGGCTCCAACGTGGCGATGGTGCTGCGCCGCCTGGTGCGCCTGTGCGAGCGGTACTCCCCCGACGGCGGCGGCCCGACCGTCGTCTTCGCCAGCGCGACCACGTCCGCACCCGCCGCCACCGCGTCGGAGTTGTTGGGCCACACCGTCGCCGAGGTGACAGACGACGGCTCACCGCAGGGCGGCCGGACCGTGGCGCTGTGGGAACCCGCTCTGCGCGACGACATCACGGGCGAGAACGGCGCTCCGGTACGACGTTCCGCGGGATCGGAGGCGTCACGGGTGATGGCCGATCTGATCGCCGAGGGCGCGAGGACGTTGACCTTCGTCAGGTCCCGACGCGGCGCGGAGCTCACCGCCCTGGGGGCGCGGGCGCGACTGGAGGACGTCGCACCCGACCTCGCCCACCTGGTGGCGTCCTATCGCGCCGGATATCTCGCCGAGGACCGGCGTGCCCTGGAGCGCGCCCTGTCCGACGGCGAGCTACGCGGTCTGGCCACCACCAACGCCCTCGAGTTGGGGGTCGACATCGCAGGCCTCGACGCGGTGGTGCTGGCCGGGTTCCCCGGCACGGTGGCGTCGTTCTGGCAGCAGGCGGGGCGGGCGGGACGACGTGGGCAGAGCGCCCTGATCGTGTTGATCGCCAGGGACGATCCGCTGGACACCTACCTGGTGCACCACCCCGCGGCGTTGTTGGACAAGCCCATCGAACGCGTGGTGATCGATCCGACCAACCCCTACGTCCTGGGTCCCCAGTTGCTGTGCGCGGCAACCGAATTGCCTCTCACCGAGGCCGAGGTGCGGACCTGGAACGCCGAGGCGGTGGCCGACGCCCTGGTCGACGACAGCCTGCTCCGGCGTCGTGCCGCCGGCTACTATCCCGCGCCCGGGTTGGATCCCCACCCCGCCGTGGACATCCGCGGGTCCACCGGCGGGCAGATCGCCATCGTCGAGACCGGCACGGGTCGAATGCTGGGCAGCACCGGCGCGGGCCAGGCACCGTCGTCGATCCATCCCGGTGCGGTCTACCTGCACCAGGGCGAGACCTACGTGGTCGACTCGCTCGACTTCGAGGACGGCATCGCCTTCGTCCACGCCGACGACCCCGGCTACTCCACCTCGGCTCGGGAGTTGACCGACGTGGCCGTGACCGGTCCCGGGGAGCGGCACACGAGAGGTCCGATCACCGTCGGCATCGTGCCGGTCTCGGTGAGCCACACCGTGATCGGCTTCCTGCGCCGGCGGATGAACGGCGAGGTAATCGACTTCGTCGACCTCGACATGCCCACCCAGACGCTGGAGACCATGGCGGTCATGTGCACGATCGAGCCGGAGGCGTTGGCGGACAGCGGCGTCGACGACGTCCGGGTGCCGGGGTCGCTGCACGCCGCCGAGCATGCGGCGATCGGGTTGCTCCCCCTGGTCGCGAGCTGCGACCGCGGTGACATCGGCGGCGTGTCGACGGCGGTGGGCCCGGAGTCGGGGACGCCGACGATCTTCGTCTACGACGGCCATCCGGGCGGCGCGGGCTTCGCCGACCGCGGGTACCGGCAGATCAACACCTGGTGGGAGGCCACGGCGTCGGCGATCGAATCGTGCGAGTGTCCCTCGGGCTGCCCGTCGTGCGTGCAGTCGCCGAAGTGCGGCAACGGCAACGATCCCCTCGACAAGGCCGGTGCGATCACGGTGCTGAGGCTGGTGCTCGACGAATTGGCCAAGCACCCGGGGTGAGACGACCGCCAACACCGCGCCCGGCTCGGGGCGGCGCAACCAACTTCACCCCGTCGCACATTGTCTGCGACCCTGCCCACGCTGCACGAATGCCGTCGGATTCTGGTTGTGGGCGCGCGCTCCGGCTAAGCCCCCTGGCGCCGGCGCCTAGGATGAGGGCATGACGCAGGACTGGCTTCTGGTGGAGACACTTGGCGCCGAACCAGCCGTCGTCGCCGAGGGGCAGCACACGAGGAACCTCGTGCCGGTCAGCGCCTTTCTGCGGAGGAATCCGAACCTGATGGCGGTGCAGACGGCCATCAACGAGACCGTGCGGGCGGGCAAGCCGCTGAGCAGCCTGACCCCCAAGAGCGACCGGGTGATCCGCACCGAGGTCGTGCAGATGACCGACGGTCGGATTCACGGCGTTCACGTGTGGGTCGGCCCACTGGACGAGGATCCCCCGGACCGCGTGCTGCCCGGTCCCCTGAAGTGGGACCTGACGAACGGCATTGCAACCGACACCCCCGAGTCGCTGATGAACAGCGGGCTGGACCCCACCACCGAGGCCACCCAGGGTCGAGCCTTCGCCGAGGACCTGCCCTCGCGGAACCTCAACCCGGACGAGGCCCGGGTGCTGGCGGTGGCCATCAAGCCGGAGGCGGGCCGGACGTTCTGCAGCACCTGGGACATCGAGGACTACAAGGGCAAGCAGATCACGGTCGGATTCGCGGCCAGGGTGCTCGAGGAAGCCGACGAGGCCGGTCGGGAGCGGTTGATCTGCCGCGCGATGAACTGGCGCGCCGCAAGCGACGAGCCCGGGCAACGGACCGACGACCTCGCCCAACGGATCCTCAGCGGCCTGGCTCAACCCGGCGTGCACCGTGCGCTGGTCGACCTGAACACGTGGAAGCTGCTGAAGTGGCTCGACGAGCCCTGCCCGTTCTTCGATTGGCACGCGCGGGAGGGCGACGACCCCATCGTCCACCCCGACGACGCGCCGGAAATGGCCGCGATGGCAGTCGAATTCGACTCGGGGGAAGCCGCGCACGTCTTGCGGCTCCGGGCGCTCGACGGCGGGTGGACGCCGGTTCACGTCACGGTCCGCCGCGTCGAGGTCGCCGCCGACACCTACGCCGGTCTGCTGTCGATGCGATTGCCGACGGCCGACGAACTGGCTCCGTCGCGCAAGTCGGTTCGGCGGGCCAAGTCCGCAGCGCGCCGCGCACGCACCTAGCCCCCCCCCCCCCCCCCCCCCCCCCCCCCCCCCCCCCCCCCCCCCCCCCCCCCCCCCCCCC
>NZ_JACKTL010000077.1 GCF_025822245.1 Mycolicibacterium hodleri | reverse complement strand
AGATTGCAGCTCACCGGAGATCCCGCGTCCGACGACCTGTTGAGTGAGGATCCGTTCGCCCTGCTGACCGGCATGCTGCTGGATCAGCAGGTTCCGATACACTTACAAAATGAGTTCAGCGCCAAGAGCCCTGGTCGGGGCACGAGTCTCGGTAGTCCAAGGGCCTCAGAAGGTCTCGCATCTCGCTCAGATCGAGACTGCGACTAACTGGGCAATCTCCAAGGGCTACAACATCGTTGGGACCTTCGAGGATCTCGGTGTCTCTGCCGAGAAGCGTCCGGAAGACCGGCCAGACCTCGGGCCGTGGCTGACGCCTGAGG
>NZ_JACKTL010000076.1 GCF_025822245.1 Mycolicibacterium hodleri | reverse complement strand
GTGTCGATCACCGCGGCCACGCTGTTGTCGATCGCCGCGGTGATGGCCGAGCACGCCGACCACGCCACCGGCCGCCACGTCGCCGTCACACGCGCGACAATCGCCGCCCGGGTGGGTTGTGACGTACGCACGATCACCGCAGCCTGGCGAGTCCTACGCGTGTCCCAGTGGGCCGTCGAGGCACAACGCGGCCACGGCTCACCAGGCACCCCCAGCATCGGCCGGCGACCCTCGGTGTACCACCTGGTGCCGCGCCGCGATCCCCGTCCTGTCACGCGCCCGGTTGTGCATGATTTCCACCTACCGCCGCTAGGCGGTGTTAGTTCTTTTTCTCCCGTAGGGAGTTACTCACCAAGCGGGCGCGCAAGCGCACCCGCCCACCGAATCTCCGACAACAGAACCCGACAAGCCCCGCCATGGCGCACCACAGCGCGGCCGCTGGCCATCCAACGGCTCGCCGCCGGGCTCGTGGCCATCACCTGTGGCCTCGACCGCGCCCACATCGGCACCATCTGCGACGCACTGACCGCCGCCGGCATCGATCCCACGGTGTGGTCCGCCCACGCGGTCAACGACAAGCTCAACACCGACATGCGCGCCCGAGGAGGAACCTGGCCCGACCACATCGCCAACCCCGGCGCCTTCCTGCACAGCCGGTTACGACGACTGTCCTGGACACCACCACCAGACGCCCCGCACGACACGTCACAAAACGCCGGCGGCTCCGCCGCCCGCCTCGACCCGAGGCCGACACACGTCGTGCTCACCGACGCTGCGCGGGCCCGGATCGCCGCCGCCCAACAAGAGATCCGCCGAGTGCTCACCGTCAACGCTCACCGCACCCGCAGCACGAACACCAGCAGCACGTCCACCGTGCGGTCAGCGTCACCGCAACGACACGCGGTTCCTAGCACGCCACGACGACGACCCGATCACCCTCAAGTTGGACATGTCACCAACAGCTACACCCACGGATCCGGCATGGCGGGCAGCGGCCACCCACGATCAACGGTGAGCCCGGCACCACCGACGTGTTCACCGGTGACCAACCACCGCACCACTGCGACGGCCGCTGGCCCGCTCCGGTCGAGCAGCATGCTCATCAACACCGACTCCACCGAACTCACCCCACCCACCACCGCACCGTGGACGTCACCGTTCCCATCGGGCGTGCAGTGAGCGTCGTGCTGCGGTGCGCTCCCGCCACCGCCTCACCAACCACATCTCGACTAGCTCCACCGCCACCTCACCCTGATCAGCCCACTCACTCAGCAGCTCGGAGTACCGCAGATACTGCGCCCAGGTGAACCGAGCCGCCACCGGTTCACCCACCCACCCCAAATGAACCAGTGAGGAGACTGCCTGTTGATCGAGCAGCTGCGGCCCCACCACTGAACGCGCGCCGGCTGAAGTGCGCGCACCCCCAGTCACCGACGACCCATGCTGATCAACAGCCCACAGATACAGCGACACCACCGCCGGGCCGACGCCAGGGACGTGCGGCCAGCCCGACCACCGCCGCCTAACGGCGGCATCCGGGATCACCTGCCACGGGGTGTGCCGGCACGCCGCTACGGCGGTGGTGACGGCGTCGAACTCATGGCCCGGTGGGGCGGGGGTGGCGACGTCGGGGAAGCACCGCCGCCGGTCACGATCAGCATGCCCCGACAGCCACGCCGCGGCGCGATACAGCACGCCCACATCCGCCGACCCAGGCCCGGCGGATGTGTCGGTGTCCGGGCCACCAACAAGATCCTCGGTGAGGTCGGCGCGGCGCAGATACCCGACACCGTGATCCGTCGGCAGGCCGTCGGGATCGCGACCCACGATCCGGACCGGGACCGCGCGCCGTCCTAGACGGGTGTTCCACCAATCCAAATCCACCCGAGCCATGTCGTCGCACACGCTCACCCCGACGTCCTGTCCACGACACCACACCACGCACTCCGCAGGCACCACCAAATCCCCGCCGTCGGTCATCTCCCGAGGGTCGCACCCACCTCCGACACACCCGATGACCTCGGGCACATTGGCACAAGGATGCAACTGGCATCGCGGTCGCGTCGAGAGTCTGCGTCAGCCGGTCACCCCGTGCCCTTTTCTGTCGCTTCTCACGGCTGCCAACCACCTCATACGCGTACTACCGACCTCCCCAACCCGGCCACGGCTCACCTGGTCCCTCGCCGCCCCATCGCTGCCGGTGATCTCCCGTCCACGCCACCGACCGTTTCAAGCCCACCGCCGAACCACACACCTTTTGCATTCAGGTCGCGAAACCATCACATATCGTCCTAGACGAAATAGAATCGCAGCCATATCCGAACGCGAAAGGGGGCAGCGTGGGTGGGATGAACACTGAGGACAATCCCATCGCGGACCCGGTGAGTTTGGCGGCCAGGACCGTCACCACCCGGACCTGTCCGCGGTGCGCAACGGTGTTCGACATGCCCGACCGCGGGCGGGGTCGGCGCCCGGTGTGGTGCTCGGGCTTGTGCCGCCGGTTGGCCTCAGCCGAGCGGGCGGCGGCGCGCAACGCCGGCAAGGCGGTCACGGTGGTGGAGGTGCCGCGGGCGCATCGTCCCGACCCGAATGCCCGGCTTGCGGTCCCCTCGATGGGCACCCTGATGACGCTGTTCTTGAGTTCCCCGGTGCACTGTCGGCAGCTCCTGGACACCCTGATCTACCGCTACACCCACGACACCCTGCACGCCGAGTTGCGCATTGATATGGAGGCCTTCGCCGCGTCGATTCATCGCCAGCAGACCCTAGCCGCCGACCCCGAGTACCGGCGCGCCACCGACGACGTCCAGCGGCTACGCCGCCACCTTCAGATGGAGGCCGACCGCGCCGAGGATCGTGACCGCGAACTGGCCACCCTGCGCGCCGAGTCGTCGGCCAAGACCACCCTCATCGCCCGGTTGCGCGCCGAGCTGGCACACCCGACCGTCCCGATGCTGGAGACTGCCGACGGCGGCGGTCACGGTGGCCCGCGCGGTACCGCGCGCGGTGATGATCCAGGCGTGGGGATGAGTCGCCAACAACGCCGCGCCGCGGCCCGCGACGCCGCCAAGAACCACTAGCTCTACCCGCGGCGGGTGCGACTCATCGGGACGCGACGTCGCGCCAGCACGTCGCCATGGGGCGCGACCCGTTGGTTAGGACGCGGTGGTGTGAAGGTGGCCAACGGGGCCAACGGGGGAGGCGTCCGGTGTCGCGGCGGGGGTGGGTCGGGGTCGGCGGCGGGCGTCAATCGGAGGCAGTCCGAGGGTGCGCAGTTGGGGTCCGGTGAGCAGTCCAGTGGTGATGGCATGGCGATAGCACGCACGGTAGGTCTGCTCGGTGGTCCTAACCTCGCCGCGCAGCGCGGTGATGCGGGCGTGGAGGTCGGCGAGTTCGGTGACGTGCTGGTCGCGTTGATGGGCTTGCGCTTCGGCGAGTTCAGTGAGGATGCGGGTGCGTTCGGCAGGATCGGTCACGGGAGCTTCCTCGTCGCGTAAGTGATGGCTGAGTTGGTGTCGGTGATGCTGGCATCGGGGTCCGACACCAGGTGTCCCGGACCGGTGCGCGCGCGCCCGGAATGGCAGTCGAAACGGTCGCCCGGTGAGCCGTCGAATGTGGTCGTGCGGGCGCACCCCGAGGGTGCGCCGGGGCACCGCCCCCGACCGGGCCCGATGACCGGAAACGCGACGTGTTGTGGGGCCCGTCCGGTGTCGGTGCAGCAAGTTATGTTCCGGTGATACACCGGCACCCGATCCTTCCTCCCTTCGGTCGTCGGTTGATGTGCTTCCGCACTGCGTTTGGAAGCGCCGAGGGCGAAAGCGAAGTGCTGGTGACGATCGAGACGCTGCAGAAGGTGAGTGTGTCGGTGTGGTTGCCGACTGAAGCCCACCACCAGTTGTCGGCGGTGGCGGCAACCGAGGGGGTGTCGCTGCCGGTGTTGGCGCGCCGCGCCGCAGCCCGCGCGGTGTCCGCACCAGATGGCCGAGTGGGCTTGTCCGTGCCGAGTGTCGAGGCGGTGCAGGAGCTGCGCGCCGCTGGATACGAAGTGAACCGTCTGCTGCCAGCACTCGACGGGGCCGCCACCCGCGCGCAGGAGGCGGTGATCGCGACGCGGTTAGAGGCCGCGTTGACGCATATCGCGTCGGCGTCTCACGGTGTGCGGTTGCCTGCGTCACGTGACGCTGTGAAACCGGTGGGCCACGACAATGTTCATGGCGTCGGGCGGGAGCGGTGGCGTTTGGTGCGAGTGACGACTGACCCCGGCACCGCGACGTGTTGGGCACTGGCGGCGACCGCGGCGGGGTTTCGATCTCCGGCGAACTGGGTCCGCGACGCCCTGGCGGGGGCGCATGGTTTGACGGTGCCGCGGCCGCCGGCGGCGGTGACGATCGAGGCCCGCGCGGTCGCCGGGCGGGTGCTCGGGTTGCTCGCCCAAACCACCACCGCTCTCGCTATCCGGCCGCACCTCGGCGACGTGCTGAGCGGCCCGGCCGAGGCGGCCGAGGACGCGCTGTGGACGAGCCTGCAATCCCTGCTGGACCATGGTGGCCAGCCGACGGCACGACGATGACGAACGGCAACTGGCCGTGATCGCGAAGATCACCCACGGGCGGAGCGCGGTGCGGGCGTTGGCCTACGACCACGGCCCGGGCCGCGCCGATGAACACGTCCACCCACGCAAGGTGGGGGGCAACGTGCCCGGGCGGGACTGGCAGCAACGCGCCCAACGGATGCAGCGCTTCGTGACCGCCCATCAGCACTACCAGAAGGACCAGGGGCGTGGGGATCGGGGGGTGTATCGGGTGGCGTTGGCCAACCCCGAGGGCGACCGGGTTCTTTCCGATCGGGAGTGGCGGGCGGTCACCGAGAAGTTCGTGACCCGGTTCGGCGCGGACAAGGGGATGTGGGAGGCCACCCGCCACGACCGCCATCACGTGCACTTGACCATCAGCAAGGACCGTTTTGACGGCACCCGGATGTCGACCAGTCACGACTTCCGCCGTGCCGCGGCGATCTGCCGGGAACTGGAACGCGAGCACGGGCTGACCAACGCCGCCGAACGCGCCGGCCGCGGATCTGGTCGGGTGCGGGCCGACGCCGAAGCCACTAAGCGGGGCACGCCTCAGACCGATCGGGATTGGCTGCGCGCCACCATCGGTCGTGTCCTGGCCGCCGGTGGGGGCATTGAGGAGCTGCGGGCTGCGGGGGTGGAGGTGCGGCTGAATCGGGCCAGCACCGGGCGGGTGTCGGGGATCTCCTACGCCCGCGCCCACGGCCGCGACAATGACTCCCACCGTGATCGCGATCAGGAGTCGGGCGGGTTGCTGGAGGAGTCGATTTGGTTCAAGGGGTCGGCGTTGGGCAAGGCCTACGGCTGGAACCAGGTCAGTGAACACCTGCGGGCAGACGACACCCCGCAGCCGCCAACTCCGGCGGTCCCGCCCACGTCATCGGCGTTCCGCGACGAGAAGCACGAACTTGAACCGGAGCCGTTGATGCTGGAGCTGTCCTTGGAGCTGCCGTCGGCCACGGTGGCCCAGCGGCGCGCGATGGCCTATAGAGACGCGTGGGACCGGGCCGCGGAACGTGCCCGCACCCAGGAGTTGCACCGCCGCCAGGATCGGGACCGCTGATGTTTGGCGGGTCCGGCAGCGGTCCTACGTGCAGTGAGTCGGCAACGGATGTCTAAATCGCGCTGCTAGAAGATCGTGCGGGCAATCACCAACGTAGACCGATCGGAATGTCGGTGCCGGGGCGCACACTCACGCCCATGTCGCACCAGCCGCCCCAGACCTGGGGTCCGCATCACCAGCAGGGCCTTCCCGGTGGGATCACACCCCGCTCGGGCGGCTATTGGTGGGCCATCACCACCGGTACCTGGCTGGCAGCGTTCACCGTGTTGGGGGAGAGCGACGCGCTGTCCACGTTGACGTTGGCGGTGCTGCTCAGTGTGGCGGCCGCCGCAGTCGGCTGGGGCGAGGCCCAGCATGGCAAGCTGTTCGCCAGCGGGCACTGGGTGCTGTTTGCCTCGGCCGCCCTCGCGTCCTCGGGTGCCTTCTTCCTACCCCCGCTGGCCTACGTCGCCGGGTACGTCGGCCACCGTCACCACGTCAGCCGCCCCGTCACTCGCCCGTACGGACCCGGGGCCGCCGGCTTCGCTTCGGCGGCCGCGCTCGCTGTCCCTGAGATGCCTCGAACAGCCTCCAGCGCAACCACTTTCGCTAACCCAGCACCGTCGCGGCCGTATCAGGTCTCGCCGGTGGGCGGTGCGGCGCGGGCGGTGCCGGTGGTGGAGGGCGGGTACTTCGGGGTGGATGACACCGCTGCGGTGGTGTCGGCCAGCGCCCGCGGGGCGGCGTTGGTGATCGGCCCACCCGGGTCGGGCAAGACCCAATCGGTGATCATGCCGAGTGTGGCGTATGCGCCGGGGGCGGTGGTGTCGACGTCGATGAAGGCCGAGGTCCTGGCCGCCACCCACGTCGCCCGGAGTCTGCGCGGCACGTGCTGGCTGTTCGATCCCGGCGGCGCGTCGGTGCCCGCCGGGATGGTCGGGTTGCGGTGGAACCCGCTGTGCGACGTCACCGACTGGGACGCCGCGCGCAGCGTGGCCGCCCGCCTGGCCGGACCCTCTCGCGCCGGAGCCGGGGCCAGCCACGAGGGGGATCACTGGACCGACCGAGCCGAAACGTGGCTGTCGGTGCTGCTGTACGCGGCGAAGTTGTCCGCACCGGGCGGGGACATCGCCGCCCTGGCGCGTTGGTCGATGAACCCCACCAGTGCCGGGCCGGAATGCGAGGCCATCTTCATCGTGGCCGAACAGGACGGTGACACCGACGCCACCATCGCCGAAGCCCTTCTGGTCTCGCTGCTCAATGTGCCCGATCGGGAACGCGAATCGATTGCTTCCACCCTGGGACGGATCATGAACATTTACACCAGCAGCGCGGCTCTACGGTCGGGGGTCAATCCCAACTTCGACGTGCACGCTTTCGTGCGCTCCACCGACACCGTCTACATCACCGCCCCGGTGGACCGTCAACGCGACTACGCCCCCCTGATCGCGGGGTTCCTCGAATCCATCCGCCTCGCGCAGTATCACCGCCGCCAAGCCGTGGATCTCGGGACCGAAACGCAGACCGCACCAGTCACTTTCGTGCTCGACGAGGCCGCCAACACCGCGCCCATCCCGCTGCCCAACGTCGCCAGTGAGGCCGGTGGGCAAGGCCTGCACCTGGTGGTGGCCTTCCAAGACCTCTCCCAAGCCAGAGCCCGGTGGGGCCAGGCCGCCGACGGGTTCCTCACCCTGTTCCCCGAGAAACTCATCCTGGCCGGTATGAACGACCGCTCCACCGCGGACATGTTGTCCAAGATGAGCGGGGACTACGACCGCATGACCGTTGGGGTCAGCCAACCCGGTAAGAGCTTCAACACCAGCATGTCGATCGGCCGCCCGCACGTCTCCACCAACCGCGGCCAACCCGGCTACAGCTACCAGACCACCCGAACCCCAGTGCTTTCGATTGCCGACATCACCGGAGTGCCCGCCGGACAAGGCCTGTACTACGGTCCGCACGGCTGGGACCTCATTACCCTCAACCCCTGGTGGAATCAGCGCCAGTACCTCGGCCTTTAAGCTAGCTCATCTACTGAGTGGCACCGCGTGGCTATTACATTGAATGCCATGGTGCACGCCAGAGTTGACAATACCGGTACCGGTGCACAACGCACCAAGGCCGGTTGACAGACAAATCGAGCACGGTCCGCCACTGCCTTCGGCGTCACCTCGCGTGCGGTCTACTGCGTCGCATACCGCTAGTAGATTGGTGACCCAAAAATATTGTTTTGCAACATAATTGAACAAGATAGCTAAAAATCAAGTGCCGGACACTGACCGTATAGCGAGATCAAGTACAACAAGAGCAAGTGCTGCCCCTGCGGCGAACAGTGATACAAGACCCCAACCCACTGCCTGAAACTTTCGCCGAGCTACACGAGCGTTTGCCCAAACCTGTTGCGCAAGTTGGCTTAGTAGATCGTCTGGAGCAAGAAGAAGTGCTCGTAGTTCCTCTATGTACGGACCCGACGAGTGGGGATGCTTCCGTGCGATGTGATCGAAGTACAGCGCACTTGTGGGGGCTTCGCCGCGGGCCAGGCGTGGCCACAACGCCGTGATTGCGCAGCCACCAGCGATCAGAACTAACAGTCCGCACAGCGGAGCTGCCAGCCTCATCAGACAGTCGAAGGTCGTCTGACTTTTGACCAGGTTGTAAAGCACACCACCGACGACACCTGCCGCGGCAAGCGTCGCGGCGGCCTTGGTCTCGGCGTGTTTGACCCAATCGTTGACCAACCCCACTGCCTTCCACGCTTCGGCGGCGTCAACCGTGGGGTCGATCTCGGGTTCATCGCAAGGCCCGACCTGTTGACCGTCACTAGGGTTTGACATGGCGCGAGAATAAACCTCCGACACGACCCGCCGAACCCAATCGTCTCCCACGACTTGTCTTGGACAGGTAGCTTCTACCCGCGCGGCGATTTGGTCTGACAGCGGGGGAGCGGGGAACAGTTGGACGGCAACTACAAGCCCTACAGTTGGATTTCTAGTAGCTCGCGCATCAAAGAAATTCTAGACCAACCTGCAGGCCAGTTTGAAGAAACCGATGATTTGCCGAGCAGGGACAGATTAACCTACACTAACGGATTTTACGGGCGCTGCTCTGCGATCTTTATCGACATTCGGGATTCATCCGGACTGACAGCGAAGCACAAGCGGCCGACGCTAGCCAAAATATACCGCTCATTCATCTCCGAGATGGTTGCCGTACTCAACGCTAATGAAAACGTCCGCGAGGTAAACATTGTCGGCGACTGCGTCTGGGCCGTCTACAACACCCCACTGAAGTCCGACATTGACGCGGTGTTTTCAGTCGCTTCGAAGGCCAACACACTGCTCAAGCTGCTCAACGGGCACTTTTCGAGGAAAAGTATCGCTGCGTTGAGGATTGGCGTGGGTGTGGACTGGGGACGGGTTCTAATGATCAAAGCGGGCTACAGCGGCAGCAGCATCAACGACGTGATCTACATGGGTGACGTGGTCAATAAAGCCGCTCACCTAGCGCATAAAGCCGGCCGCAACTACGAGCACCCTATTTGGTTTGGACCCGGCTTCTACGGGAATTTGAACGAACACAACAGTGGGCTACTCACCCAAAAATGGGATCTTGAGTTGGGTGGCTGGATCTATAGCGGTAATATCGTTTCTACTGTAATGAATACGTGGGTCGAAGAAAATTTTTGAACGCGTCTCCTGCATTTTTTTGTAGAATTTGGTCATGATCGGAGACCAGCCCGACGCGCAGCCCGACTTTGCCGTTCGCGCTGGGCCTTGTTCCACAGTGCGTTGGACATCTGCTTCTGGACACGGGCTTGTCGGAGATGATCGACGTCGTCGCGCCGTATCTTGCCGTCGAGGATTGCGCTGCAAAACTCTTCGCCATGAGTGACGCACCAGGTTGAGGTCAGCTTGCGCCCCTGTGCCTCCTTCTCGTCGGTTTCGAGGCGAGGGATGGCGAAGTCCTTCCATAGTGTGTCGTACGGGCCGCCGTTGCATGAGCAGGTGAAAGCTAAATAATCGTTCTTTTCGAGTTGATCCCATACCGACCCCGTGACCACTAGTTCGTGTCGATCCGCTGATTGGGCAGCCTTGGACGCGTAGTTGACTGGCTTTCCCGCCCAGATCGGCTCTTGCTGTGCCGGGTTGCGCGGCGTACCTACCCGTTTCACCAAGACACGGTGACTGGCAATCCCCACCTTGAACCCCGTCTGAGGCTTGCTCGGCCACTTCTTTTCGATCTTCTCGGTCAAGTCCAGCGAAAAGGTCTTGATCGTGATGCCGGCCGCAGCTGCCCGTTGGAAACGCAGCTCACCCCAGAACAAGGCAAACGCACCGTCGCCCTGGATTTGCAGAAAGTCTGCGGCGAACAAGTCGAAGATCTTGACTACACCACCTGTGCCGGCTTCGTAGATACTGGCCGTCGATGCAGCCTTCGAGCCTGTACCCAGCTGTGTTGAACTTTTCAAGTCGGCGACCACTGCGACAACGTCGCTAATACGCGTCCACCGCCGGACCTGGATTGGTAGCGAGGCCACGTCAATGGTGTCCCCGCCCTCGACGACTTCCGGCATGCTCTCGAACTCTTCTGAAGTCGAAGAAGACAGGTCGTTTAGCAAAATTCCTAGTTCCATAAGGTCTCCTGCAGCCCCCCGCAGGCCCTCGGCAACGTGAGTCATTGTTTGCCAGACCTGGCCGCCGACGATCGGCAACAAGATGGAGCGTATTCGGCCGTACCGACAGAACGCTGCGGTAAGACGCCCGAGCGGTGGCACTGGCCTGCGCGGAAAGCAAACCACTGGAAAGTCGAGCGGCATCTGAGACGGCGGCTCGTATATGGAGAATCTGGACGGCTTAGATGTTGTCTCACGGGAAGGGCTGGGAAGAGGGCTCCGCGCATACTGTCACCCGTGCTCGATCATGAAGAGGTGGAGCGACTTTACGGCCCGTGGACGGCCCGCACTCCGCGCGACGCAACCGCCTTCCTCAATGGCTACCCCGGCAGGTGGTGGATCGCCGGCGGCTGGGCGATCGACGCGTACACCAACACCGACCGCGCGCACGCGGACCTCGACATCGGTATCCCCCGCGCGGACACCGCGGCCTTCACCAAGTTCGCCGCCGCCACGTTGGATGTGTGGGCGGCAGCGGGGAGCCTGACACCGCTCCCCTGGGACGGCGTACCCAGCATTCCCGCTGATTGCGGCAACCTCTGGTTACGGGCCAGCGGGGCCGATCCGTGGGAGTACGACGTTCTGCTCGACGACGTCCGGGGCCGTACCTGGTTCTACAAGCGCGACGCCGCCATCTCACGACCCCTCGATGATTGCGTGTGGCCACGTGATGGCATCACGTATCTGCGGCCCGAGATCCAACTCCTGTTCAAGGCGGAGCATCCTCGGGAGAAGGACACCGTCGACTTCGAGCGCTGCCTGCCCCGTCTCGACGACCGCAGCCGCACGTGGCTCGCAAAGTCGCTGTTCCAGCGGAATCCGCGCCACCCGTGGATCGGCCATCTGGCTTCTGATTCCTAACTAGCACAACGAATCCCATCGTGCGTGTGGGTCATCGATTGGCCAGCTGTCGTAGGGGGCCTCGTACCCAGGTGTCGACGGCACGTTGTCCGGCCAGGCGTACGACGAGGGGGCCGTCAGCTCGGTGGGCCACGTCGAGCGCTTCGCGACGACGTGTGTCGTGGGTGCGCCACGACCAACGAATGATGTGCTCGGGGTCGGTGAAGATCGTCCACAGCGGCGGCTCGTAGTTCCCGTTCCACAATTCGATGCGGCGGATGCGCCGGCCCACGGTGCGGCGCACGACCCGGTGGGTGACCGTCCACCGGCCGTGATCCAGCCAGATCAGGATGTCGGCGCGATCAAGGAGCAGCGCCCGTACTTCGGTGTACTGCCACTCGATGACCCAGCGTGGGCCGGTGGTGAACCGTTCGACGTCGTCGGCGAAGCTCGGTCGGGGTGTCCAGTGCGGTCCGTGGTGAAGCGAGTCAATCTCGACGCTCGGCAGGCCTAGGGCGGTGCCGATTGTCTCCCGTAGCGTGCTCTTGCCCGCTCCGGAGGCCCCGGTGATCAGGATGCGTCGCGTGTCAACGGGGAGCGGATCGGTCGGGCCCAGCAGCATGGTCATCACCTCCGCAGCGTCGCAGAAGCCATCGTCACGTATGTATCTGTCTTTGACACCCGCTGTCTACCGGCGGGTGTATTGCAGCAAGAGGTTGCGGTAGTCCACCACGGCCTGATCGACGTCTCGCTCGCCGAGCAATTCCTTCCATGCTGAGCTTCCGTTGCGGGCAAGGTGGTCGCGAAATCTGATCTCGGCGCGCGGAGCTTGGTTGTCCCAGTTGTTGCCGACGGCCTGCCAGGAGTCTTCGTGGACAAACTCCCCAGAGTTGGGGTTGTGTCGATACCGGTCCTCCTGGGAGGGCAGCAGGAATTGAACCAGTCCAGTGCGATATTCGACGTCGTGGCACAGGTCGCGGTACGCGGCGTACTCGATCCCGTTGTCGGCGAAGAAACCCATCAACACGCTCTTGAGGAGATGGCTGCTCGGGTAAACCCACCGCTGCCCTTCCCACCGGGGCAAACCGTTGGCGAAGTCGTTGTCGACGACGTTGAGCATGTGCAGAACATCGGCTGCAATCGTGGAACGACGTTGATGAAGAGGATCGTCCCAGTGTGGGCGCGTCAACAGCGCCACCAGGACGTCGTCCTTGCCGTTGTGGACCGCCTCCACCGACATCGCGCGGAGCGCAAGCAGTGCCGGGTAATGGCGTAGCTCGTCGACCGTTTGAATGAGTGCAGCAGGCTGCGACGTGGACAGATTAAGGAGGCGTTGCAGAGTTGCGACCCATTGTCGGGTGTGAGTGCCGTCGTCATAACGCACGCCGTTCACGAGCAGAGTCATTAGCGGTGTTGTGGCTGCGAGCATCTCGTCGAGGTAGGCGTCCATGACACTCCATTCCCGCGACGTGCTGGGTGCTAGCCCGGGAAGAGCCTGGATGAGCTGGTCGGCATATTCGGCAAGCAGGTCCTGCAGCTCGATCCGGCGAAGAGGATCGGGCAGCGCGCGCTTGAGCCGGGTCACGGCCATCGCGGTTGACAGCGGGGGTTCGGCGAGTCGCGTCAACGCCTCGACACTGGCGGTCAGCGACGTGAACAACTGGTCCGAAGTGTCGGACGGGATCACGTGGCCGCCGTGGTGTGCCAGCAGGTTTTGGGCGACCTGACTTTTCGAGGATCGACTGTCCCAGTACAACGGATACCGGCGGGGCGTTGACTCCAACACCCCAACGAGAGCCTTGTCCCACTCTGCTGACCAGCCGCTGATGAGCAGCCCGTATTCGTTGCAGACCTGACGTAGCAGCTCGACCCACGGCTGGGGATAGGTGTTCAGTTCGTCCAAGGTGTTGCGGAATTCAAGGTCCTTCCAGTCGCCGTGCAGCTTGATGATGGTCGCGTTCGCATGCGCCACGGGGGTTGCTGCCTCCACGGCGTCTGGCCGCGAAATGACCTGCGGCGCAATCCCGGCTGCGTCCAAGGCTTGCTCCATCAACCGATCGAAGTTCGTCGTGACGATCACCTTGACCCACCCGTCCTTGACCAGTTGAGCAATGGCGGCGTGGGCGGCAGTCGGGATCTTCATGCCGCTGGCGCGATCCTCTTCGGAGGCCTCGAAGTACTCGGCGAGCAGTCCTTGGCGGGCTGCGGAGGAGGGGGCAATCGCTGCCAGGAGCGACGAATATCCCAGGTCGCCTTCGCCATGCTGTGACCACCACGCCTCGGGGTCGGATTGGGCCAAAGCATGCGATTCCGCATCGTCGGGATCTGCGGCCGCGGCGACCTTTTGGACCAGATGGCTGACGATCTCCCAGCCTGTTGAAATGCCGGCGCTCCGTGATACGCCCGAGCCCAGCAGCAGTGCGTACACGCCCGGCTGAGCATGGATGCCGGTGGCCAGCATGACCCTCGGTGTCAGAGCGTTCCCTGGTGAGACCGATGACATTCGCCCACTCACACCTTGTCTCGCGGGAGTCGCTTCGCTGCCCGCCACAGGGCCACGTCCATTCGTCGCAGCAGACTGACGTGTGGCGGTGCGGCCAGGCACGCCTCGGCAATCGCCTGACGGCGTTGGGTGTCCGCTAGTTCGTCATGCATTGTGACCCAGAACAGCTCCCGTGGCGGTTGGAGAAAGGTGTTGACCTCGTTGTCCAGGATCGGCAACAGTTTGGGTCGTTTGGCGGCGACCAGCTTGCCTGCCACCACCCAATCGATACCTCGAAGGGTGCGCAGTGCCCGGTGTAGTTCTTCGGCTGGACTTCCTACGTTGACGTCCAGGCGTCTCACTTCCCAGAGGTTTTGATCGCGAGGGATCTCACGTAGGAGGGAGTTGAATCGCTCGCTGTCGGTGATCAAAAGTGCGGCAGCCGCGTCCGGCGGTACGGTCACGCTCAGCGCTTCGACGGCTAGGAGGTCCGAGGCTTCAAACCGGTGTGGATCACCGATGGCCGCAAACTCCTCAAACCAGCGGCCAGTGAAAGCAGCCTTTACGCCGAAGTATGAGACCAAATCCTGACGGACCTGGTCGGCGTTGTCGGTGAACCATTCGGCAAGGTCAAACCGGAACCGCGTCATGATCTGCCATCTTGCCGCCAGACACCGACAGATAACTAAGCGACATCCGGCGGCCGGCGGTCTACTTCCGGCGTCACCAGCAGGTAGCAGTGACGTCTCAGATCTTTGGCTTTGAGACGGGCTTTTTCTGCATCGCAGCATGACGGGTACGCCCAGGTCGTGAGTCTCGAAAGATGTCTTGTATCTAAACGAGAAAGAATCTTGTTTTGAGATAGGCTGATGCCATGCCCAAGAGCTTTGTTCTAAGCCGGTATCACCTAGCCAACCACCGCAGATACCGAGACGGGGTGCTGGGTATGAGCGTCCGCTACGTGACATCTGAGGGCACCGTTGTCGAGGGCGTGCTGAGCGAGCACCCGACGAGCCCTGGCGGTCTACAGATGGCGGTTATCACTGCCGGTGACCGCTGGGCCGCTGTACACGCGGGAGAGACCCTGGAGGAGATCTGACCAGGACGACTGCTGCCGCCCCCATCGGCCAGCTACTCGGCTACGCCCGTGTGTCTACCGGGCATCAGTCGCTCGACGCTCAGACCGACGCCCTGACCGCTGCCGGGGTCGATGCCGTCCGGATCTACAGCGACAAACTCACCGGCACCTCGACCAAAGAGCAGCGCGCCGGTCTGGCGGCCGTGCTCGACTATGCCCGCGAAGGCGACACCATCGTTGTCGTCGGCATCGACCGGCTGGGCCGCAACGCCGCCGAGGTCATGCTGACCATCCGAGACCTCGGTGAGCGCGGGATCATCCTCCGGTCGCTACGGGAGGGCATCGACACCTCGAACGCCACCGGGCGAATGGTCGCGGGCGTGCTGGCGTCGCTGGCCGAGCTCGAGCTGGAGCTAGGCCGCGAGCGCCGCACGGCCTCCCGCGCCGCCCGCAAGGCCCGAAACCTGCCCATCGGCCGGCCCCGCGTCCTGACGCCCGACCAGATCGCCCTGGCCGAGCGCATGCGCGTCAGTGGTGAGCCGGTGCCCGTGATCGCTGAGACCATGGGCGTCAGCCGCGCTACGCTATACCGAACTCTGGCCGAGAAGGGTTAAGGGGCAATGTCTTTGGCGTCTGCGGCGTGTCATTCACATCTCGGCGTAGTTTAACCGTATGAAGCTGCTTGAAATTGATGATTGCGTAGCGAATCGGCAAGGCTGGGCAGGCAGAGTCGTGCAAGTCAACGAGGACAACGCACTAGTCGATTGGGACAACGGTCAGTCGTCGGGGTGGTTCGGGCGCGACGAACACCACCACGACGGCGGCGTGCTCAGGTTGCTTTAGTCGGTGACGGCGGCTCCCACGGCCGCGGCAACTTCGGTGGGCGGCTGGTGCGCCCAGAAGCGTAGGACCGTCCAGCCTGCGTCGGCCAGCGTCGCGTCGGTGGCGGCGTCGCGTGCTCGGTTCCGCTCGATCTTTGCCGACCAATAGCCTGCGTTAGCGCTGGGCTGGCGGTGGTGCTCGGGGCAGCCGTGCCAAAAGCATCCGTCGATGAAGACCGCCACGCGTCGACGGGTGAACACTAGGTCGGCGGTGCGGCGCAAATTCGGCAGGGGCCGGGCGCTGACTCGGTACCGCAGGCCCATCGCGTGGACCAACCGCCGCACGGCTAGCTCGGGGGCGGTGTCGCGGCTCCGGTTACCCTGCATCGAGCGGCGTGCGTGGTCACTCGTCGCCCACGACTCAGCCACAAGTCAACGCTATCGGAGCCCGCCTAACACGCTGCACCGACAAGACGGGATAGTGTGACGCCGTGGGGAACGTCAGTTCGATTCGCACCGCGCGCGCCAAGCCCAAGGCCATCGAGTTCTTCGCCGGGATCGGCTTGGCCCGTATGGGTTTGGAGAAGGCCGGGTTCCAGGTGGCATGGGCCAACGACTACGAGCCCGACAAGCGCGACATGTACGTGGCCCAGTTCGGCGACTCTGAGGATCACGCCTTCGCCCTGGGCGACGTCGGCAAGGTCGATGTGGCCGATCTGCCGACCGACGCCGCCTTGGCCTGGGCTTCGTCTCCGTGCACGGACCTGTCGCTGGCCGGTGGCCGAGCCGGTCTGGCCGGCGCCCAGTCCGGAGTGTTTTGGCATTTCGTCACGCTGCTGAAGAAGCTGGAGAACAACCGCCCGCCGGTCATCGTGCTGGAAAACGTTACCGGTCTGGCCACCTCCCACGGTGGCGATGACTTGTGCGCCGCCATCACCGCGTTCAATGACCTGGGCTACTCGATTGACGTGGTCGCCCTCGACACGCGCCGGTTCCTCCCCCAGTCACGCCCGCGCATGTTCGTCATCGGTGCCCAGAATCCGCCCGCCGACACCGTCGAGCCTCACTCAGAGCTGCGGCCCGATTACCTTCAGTGGGTGTTCGGCGACCCGAGCCTGCGCACTCACCGCGCCCATCTCCCCGCGCCGCCGGCGCCGAAGGTGTCAGGGCTCTCGGCGCTGATCGAGGAAGTGCCCCTCAGTGACGAGCGTTGGTGGGACGCCGACCGCACGGCGGCGTTCGCCGAGTCGCTGTCACCCACTCAACGGGCCCGCGTGGGCGAACTCAAGCGCGAGACCGGCATCAGGTACCGCACCGCCTACCGGCGTACCCGCAAGGGCGTGGCCGTTTGGGAAGTCCGGCCCGATGACATCTCGGGGTGCCTACGCACGGCGCGTGGTGGTTCATCGAAGCAGGCCGTCGTTCGGCTGGGCAACAAGCGCCTCCAGGTGCGGTGGATGACCCCGGTGGAGTACGCCCGGTTGATGGGCGCGCCTGCCTACAACCTCAGCGCCGCTCGGACCAACCAGGCCCTATTTGGCTTCGGTGACGCGGTGGCCGTGCCTGTCGTGGCCTGGCTAGGTAAGCACTACCTTGTGCCGCTGCTGCAAGGTCGATTAACCACGCCCACAGTCAATCTGGAGACCGCCGCGCGTGGCTAGCCGGGGCGTGGCCTCATATAACGAACCGGATGGTCCCGTACCTCCGAAGCGGGACATGCCAACCGCATTCGTGCGCGGGTTCCGCGAGCTACTCACTGCGGCTCTCGCCACCGTCGATCCGGCCAGCAACAAGAGGCTTGGCAGTTGCATTGGTGTGTACGCGTTCTATGACTTCGATGGAGAGCCCATCTACGTCGGCCAAACCCGAGAGGACTTTGGCACGCGCGTCGGTCGGCACCTAAGAGGACAACGCACCGACACTCTGGCTTACCGAATCCTCGACCCGTTTGAAGTCGCAGAGATGGAGCTGTATCCGCTGGAGTATCTTCGCGACGACCCCGCCAAGAAGGCCAAGGTCGACGCCGTCGAATACTCGGTCTACGTGCACGCGATCGGCGAGTCGAAGTACCGGGCGATCCTCAACGAAAAGATCCCACCGGTGTCCGAACCCGTTGAGTTGCCACCGCATCAGCGGTTCAACTTGATTCCCGTCGGGATGCGTGAGGACCGCGAGCACCCCGACGTCCGCATTGCGCGGCGAGCTGACACCCTGTCCCGAGTGGCCGCAGTGGCCCATGAGCGCGGCGAAGTGTCACCCGGCCTCCGGCGGGTCATCGTTATTCAAGCCGTGCGCCTAGCCGACCTGGCGGCGGCACGACTCGCCTACTCCGAGGGCCGTAAGCGTCCAGACCCCGCCTCGATCGACGTGCACGCGCTGGTCGGCAACGTCATGCAGGAGTTCAGTGACGGTGACGGCGATTAAATTTTTCGAGTGTAGTAGTTCTACAGTATCAGTAGATCTACTGATACTGTAGGATCACTGTACCGGTCCAGGATTCTCAATCTCGACCAAAAGTTGCTGCGCAGAAGGCCTTTATGAGACATGAGGCGCTCCTTGTATCTCAAGGTCAGTAGCCCTGTCGCATCGGTAGCTCTATGGATACTGTGAGATAGTCAAGCTGCTGAGTCAATTTGGGGCTTCAAAACCTTGTTGGGCAAGTTGGGGAGTTGGTACATGGCCGCCACAGTGATTGCAATCTGCAACCAAAAAGGCGGGGTAGGCAAGACCACCACAACTTTCCATCTCGCTGATGCTCTACGGCGAGCCGATTCCAAGGTGCTTTGCGTGGATCTCGACCCACAAGGGAATCTCACCAGCATTCTTGTCCGCGAAGCCCTCGAACACGACGACACCGGCGTCGCCGACGCTTTGAGCGGGTTCACCTCTCGCTCTTTGCCTGAAGTTATCACCGAGGGTTTATGGGCTGGGGTGGACATAGCACCAACTGCACCAATGAATCCCGATCCTTCTGCAGCACCGGTAGATCGATTGGCTTCGGTGCGCGACGAATTGGTCGTAGCCGGCACTGGGCGGGAACGCCGCCTCAAGGAGGGACTAGCACCTCTTATCAACGATTACGACATTGTTCTCATCGACTGCGCGCCGTCGCTTGACCTGCTGACCATAAATGCGCTCGTTGCCGCGACCGATGCCATCGAACTGTCAGAAGCGGCGCTGTTTTCAGCTAACGGTCTGGCCAAGCTCGGCAAGAACATCGCCGGCATCCGCGACAGCTACAACCCGCACCTGCGCGGGCCGCGCGTCATTGTCAACAAGTATGAAAGCCAAACCATTAGCGGACGCGAAGCCTTGGCCGACATCGGCACCTACATCCCCATCATCGGCACCCCCATTCCCAAAGCTGTCGTCATCAAGGACGCGGCCGAGGCCCGCACCAGCCTTCTTGACTGGGGCACCACGACCGCTAGAAATCTCTTCGCGTTCTACCGAGACATAGCCGTTCAGCTGCTGGAGGTCGAACATGCCGCGCCCACCGCGCCTTAAAAGCGAGCTTGACGCCGTCAGCCCGGTCACCGCACGCCCTCACTCCGACGCTGCCCCTCAGCCACTACACCCGCGCGGCACGACCACCACGCCTTTATCTGGTGCCAGCGGTGACACCCCCTTCGAACAAGCTGTTGACAGCACTGACCGCCGCAAGCCCGCTAAAAGTCGCGTTGGGCCCTATCTCACTGGAGAACGAGCCGACCGCCTTCGGGCCTGTTACATAAATGGCTGGCTGCAAAGCAACCAAGGCACTTTCAGCGACATGCTTGAACAATTTCTCCTCGCTGGTGTCGAACAAATTGAACATGACAAAAATGGGGGCCACCCCTGGCCGCCAATCAGCGCCGGCGCGATCAAAAGTGCCTCCCAGATGAATATCGAAGCCGAACGACGCAACGGAAGCGGCTGATTCGTCTCACCTGTGTGGCGGCGCGACGACAGGCTGACGGTCAACCTCAGCGACACCGCTGCGCACCCTCAACACCAGCTGCGTACGCCGCCGCCCGGTGCTCACGCATACGACAGCACGCTCTGTCGCCTTAAGAGCCAGTCAGTCTGGTCCGCTGTGTGGAGCAGGACAAATCTCACTCCAGTTACAAAAACACCGAAACGCCCCGGCGTGTCGGCGCAGTTTCAGAAATTAGTCGCGGAAAGATCTGCTGCTATGGCCGGACAAAATCGCCCAGGGCGACCGCATCTCGGTGCCCGTCACGTGCAAACCGCGCGAGTGCCTACCGACATCCTTGAAGCACTCGACGAACTCGCCGCTGTGTTGGGTTACGGTGCCAACCGCTCAGCGCTTTTGGCCGATCTGGCGTGTGCAGCAGTGGGTCGGCATGACCTCACCTTGCGAGCAGATTTTGACGTGCAGGCGCGACCTCACGTCATGGAGGGGAGATTGCCACTGGCGATGTGAGCTACCGACGAGGGGGACTATCCACTCCTTGGAGTGTTTTGACCCTTTGTTGAATAAGACATCTGAATAGCTGGTGTGCTGAAACCCGGACATGACGAAGGCCTCGCCGTAGCGAGGCCCTGTCGAGGTTTTGAACCAAGTTTGCAGCTTGGTTCTGGGTCCGCACCCATTTCCCCGAAGGGACTGTCTTGCCGGACAGCTCTCACGGTAGCGCACGTTCTCCTGCGGTTCTAGATACGCCGCGAAATGAGTGCGTAAATCGTGACCTCTCCATCGTCCGATCACGTCGGGCGAGACGTGCGTGGCCGCCGCCGCACGGCGTTGCCGCGGCTCCTACTGCTCCGAGCCCACACGTTGTACGTGCATTGGCCAACGAGCGTCGCCGCGAATGGGTGCAGCGCGCCGGGGCGTGTGCACCGCGCGCGCCGATGTGGACCAGTCGCGCCGGCTGGCTCGACGGTCTGCGCGACTGGGCGCAGTCACCGGCCTTGAGCCAGCTGTGCGCCGAGGAACGGGTGTCGATCACCGCGGCCACGCTGTTGTCGATCGCCGCGGTGATGGCCGAGCACGCCGACCACGCCACCGGCCGCCACG
>NZ_JACKTL010000075.1 GCF_025822245.1 Mycolicibacterium hodleri | reverse complement strand
GCCCGGATCAGCGTCCGGTGGTGGACAGTTTGGCGGGGCAGCCGCAGGTCTCACCGGCGCCGGTCGGGGCACCCCTGCCCGCCGAGCAAGGCTGACGCAGCCCCGCCCGGCGGCGGTCGACGCCGGCGGCTATCCGCCGCCGGTGTTGATGTTCGACGACAGGGTGATGAACTGGTCGTTCTTCCACACGCCCCAGCGGCCGCCCCACATGTGCGTCCACACCACGGGCTCGCCGTCCCAGAATTCCGCGGTCTTCGGCGGCGCGTTGGGCGGTGGCACCTCGCCGACCGACATGTCCGGCGGGGGTGGATCGGCGACCGCGACGGCCGCGCCGACGCCCAGCGCCGCGGTGGCCAGGCCAGCCGCCACCGCGACGGCGGACAGCGTGTTCTTCAGTGTGGTCATCGGCGTGGCTCCTGATCGCGGTCGAATACTTAGCAGGCATAACCACGTTACGTCATCACCAAACTCTCGGCGCACCGCCGTCGTCGCGACCCGTGACGTACATCACCTCGAGGCTCGGGTATCGAAGGCCGTGATCTCGCACTTGTAGCAGCCAGTAGCCACCTCTACGCAGATGCGATGGCGACAGGCAGGACGGGGACGAGCTCATGACCACACTTCACCTGGGACGCACGGGGGCCGCCGTCGCGCGGGTTGCGCAGCGGGCGGCATTCGGCGCATTCGCCGTCGGAGCCGTCGCCGCCGGCTCGATCGTCGGTCCGACCGCCACCGCGAACGCCGCCGCCGGCTCGTGTGCCGCCGTCGAGGTGGTGTTCGCTCGCGGAACGTTCGAGGGTCCCGGCGTCGGCGCCACCGGACAGGCGTTCATCGACGCCCTGACCGCTCGCCTCCCGGGCAAGTCCGTCGACGTGTACGGCGTGAACTACCCGGCGTCGTTGGACTTCGGCCGCGCCGTCGACGGAGTCGTCGACGCCAGCAACGAGATTCAGTCGGTCGCCACGCAGTGCCCCGCCACCAAGATCGTGCTCGGCGGCTACTCGCAGGGCGCCGCCGTCGCCGGCTACACCACCTCCAGTGCCGTCCCCGCCGGGTTCACGCTGCCCGCCGGCCTCACCGGTCCGATGCCGGCGTCCGTCGCCTCCCACGTCGCGGCCGTCGCCCTGTTCGGGACTCCCGACGACTGGTTCCTGGGTCTGGTCGACCACTCGGCACCGCCGATCGCCATCGGTGACCAGTACACCGCTAAGACCATCCAGTTGTGCGCCACCGGTGATCCGGTCTGCTTCCCCGGGGGCTTGGACCGCTCGGCACACAGCTCGTACAAGTCCAACGGGATGGCCGATCAGGCGGCCGACTTCGTGGCCGCCCGGTTGGGCGGGACCGCTCCGTCGGCACCGATGGTGCAGACGGCGGAGGACGTCGCGCCCGGAAACTAACCGAGCCGTCCCGACCCGCATCGGAATAGGATCCGGCTATGAAGGCCTTGACGCGTTTTGGACTGTCTGCGGTGGCGGCGTGCTCGATGGTGGTGGGTGCGGTGGCGCCGGCGAATGCCGATCCG
>NZ_JACKTL010000074.1 GCF_025822245.1 Mycolicibacterium hodleri | reverse complement strand
CTGACCGCTTCTTGCCAGACGCGCGGTTTTGGAAAAGTTCGCCCGACCTCAGTAAGGACTTGAGTGAGCACACCGTCGAGGCCGGGTTCGACGTCGCCACCGTTGTCGATTTCCGTGAGACCACCTTGCACTCACACGCCCATGGCGAGATTGTGGCCAATATCCTTGGAGACCACCAAATCCCGGTGGTGTTGGTATTCCTCAATGCCGTTCACGTGCCGTCGTTGTCGCCCAAACGGTGCTTCGCGCTCGGCCGCGCGATTGCCGACGCCGTGCGGTCACGCCGCCCTGCAGACGAGAGGATAGGTCTTTACGCGTCCGGTGGGCTCTCACACTTCACTGCCGGCTATCCATGGGCTGCCTACCACGGGCTACACGCCCACGGCTCCATCGACGACGAATTCGATCACCGCACTCTGGAGCTTCTTTCCTCCGGAAAGGGTTTTGAGCTGAGTAACCTGACCAGCGAAGACCTGCTCAACAGTGGCAACATCGAGCTGAGATCATGGATATGTGCCGTCGGCGCAGTCGGCGGCAACACCCCGTGGGCCAGCGTCTATGAGCCCATTCCCCGCGCCCTGATGGGAATGGCCGTCGCCTGGACGAACTGCGAAGTCACTGTTTAGCGCGTCGAACGTGAGGCACGCGAAATTTGATTCGGCGGGTGTGTGGGTTATCCGCAGACCTACTCGACGTTTGCACTGAGAACCCCCACGGTCGAAGGAAGATGTCGTCGGCCGTGACCCTGGGACGAGGGCATGTCTGCCCACCCTCTGGCCCAGTCAACCGGCAGAACCGTGGGCCGCCGCGACGCCGCTCGCGAAAGGGTATGTGTCTCAATGTCGTTGTTGCGCCGCCTGCGCGGACTGTCGGCGACAATAGGCCCACACCGAAACCAGAGTCTCTGTTTTACAGAGTAGATCTCTGTTATACAGTAAGGCTATTAGGTACAGCGCCTAACTGCGTGGAAGTGATGGCTCGTGGTTAACGATGCCCTTCTGCTTCGGGGCCTCAACAGCCCAAGCTCCATAAGAACGGACAAGGAGGCGAACCGGATGGCCATTTACGCTGCCAGCACCGCCCATCGCAGTTTGGGTAAGGCATCCGCAGACTTCGCTGTCGTCGTCAAGGACGGCGTCGACACCGAAACCCCGAGCTGGCGATGAGCTCCACCCCTTCGGGCGCAGGGCTAGACACCGAACGACACGCCATCGCGCTGGCCTGTCGCGTCCTGGCGGCGCGCGACTTGGCGCCAGGCATCCTCGGCCACATCAGCCTGCGCGTCGACCGAGATCGACTGCTGATCCGATGTCGTGGTCCGCGCGAGCGAGGGCTCGCGTTCACCAGCGCAGAGGACATCCGGATGGTCACGTTGGACGGTACAGCGGGCGGCAAAGGAGAACTCGACGATGGTTACCAGCCGCCGAACGAATTGCCACTGCACACCGAAGTGCTCCGCACCCGCCGCGATGTCAATGCTGTGGTTCATGCGCACCCCGAGGCGGTAGTCGCCGCCGATCTCGCCGGTCTGGCTGTCCGACCGATTGTCGGAGCGTTTGACATACCCGGTTTTCGGCTCGCCGCGGCTGGCGTGCCGGTCTATCGGCGAGGCGTATTGGTGCGCAATCGGCAACTAGCCCAGGAAATGGTTGCTGCTATGGCAGACCGGCCGGTGGTCGTTCTTCGGGCCCACGGCCTCACCAGTGCTGCGGAAACCGTCGAGCGGGCCGTACTACAGGCCATCAGCGTCGACACGATCTCGCGTTTGTCGCTCCAGATCGCTTCTGCGGGTGGCACTCTGGCTGATTTGCCTGACGCTGATGCAGCAGAGCTGCCTGATCTCGGTAACGCTTTCAACGAGACCATCGCGTGGCGTCACGAGTTGGGGCGCCTCGAAACCCATGGTTTGTCGTGTCACCCATCGGAGAAAAGGTCCTCATAGGCACATCCGGGCACGCGCTTATGTCCATTGCCGCGGGTGGTCTGGGACGCGGCTTCCGATCCCATCGGACCATTGGCGTAGACATGCCCCGCACTCTCCTCGCCCGAGCATCGAGACCCGCGTGAATCGGAGCTTCGACAGCGCTGCGCGGATAGACCCCCCATTCAGCGGCGAGGACGCTGGTGGGCAGATGCAGAGCAACAAGAGCATTGCGCATCACCGGAGGGACGATAGTTTTGAGTTGGTTGACCGGGCAAGTCGCCCTGGTGACCGGCGGGGCAGCCGGAATCGGTTTGGCCGTGGTCGAGCGTTTCTTGGCCGAGGGCGCATGCGTGGGCGTCCTGGATCGCTCGGAAGGCGACCTGGCTACCATCGGCAACGCCGACGGCAGGCTCATCGCGGTAACAGGTGACGTGACGTCGTATGCAGACAACGTCATGGCGGTGCGCGAAACGGTCGATGCGTTCGGAAAGCTCGACGTCTTCGTCGGCAACGCTGGGATCTTCGATTACTTTGCCCCTTTGGTGGGTTTCGACGGAGCCGACCTCAGCAGCGCCTTCGATGAGATCTTCGCGGTCAATGTAAAGGGCTACCTCCTTGGTGCCAGGGCCGCCGTTCCTGAACTCCTCAAAAGCGATGGCCCGAGCATGATCTTCACCGTCTCCAACTCTGGCTTCTATGCCTCCGGTGGCGGCCCGCTGTACACCGCTTCCAAGCACGCAGTCGTTGGCGTAGTGCGTGAACTGGCCTACGAGTTGGCGCCGAAGATCAGGGTGAATGGCGTCGCTCCAGGCGGCACGGTAACGGGCCTGCGTGGAATCGAGGACCTCGGCCAGGGTCAGGACGTGTTGTCATCGGTGCCCGGCATCGCCGACATGATGAGTACTACAAACCCATTGCAGTACGCGCAGCAGCCCGCCGATCACGCCGGCCTGTATCTGCTACTCGCGTCTGCAGACAACTCGCGAGCGGTGACCGGCGTCGTCATCAACAGCGACGGCGGCTTGGGCGTGCGGGGCCTCAACCAGCCGTCCGGAGGGCTGGAACTTGCCACCGGCGCGATGCGCATCGACGTCGGGTCAACATAGGTGATCCGCCCCGGTGTGTCCGGAGAGTTCTTCCGTTGGGAAGGATGGGCGCGTGGGAGCGAAGTCATCGAGGCGGTATCCGGAGGAACTGAAGGTGCGGGCGGTGCAGATGGTGGCCGATCTGCGCAGCGAGACGGTCTCGGAGTGGGAGGCGATGGGCCGGGTGGCTGACCTGCTGGGTGTTGGTACTGCGGAAACGGTGCGCAAATGGGTT
>NZ_JACKTL010000073.1 GCF_025822245.1 Mycolicibacterium hodleri | reverse complement strand
GGTGCGGCCGCATCGGGAGCGGGCAGCGGGGCCGGCGCCGGGAAGATCGGATCCTGCGGGAGCGGCGCACCGTGCAGTGCCCACGCCTGCGGCTCGGCGGGGGGCGCGGCACCTTCGGGGGCGACGTCCCAGTCGGCGACGTTGACGGCGGGGGCCGGCGGGGTGTCGAGCATCAGGGGGCCGAGGCCGGGCGGAAGCGGCGGCGGCACCGGTGCGTCGAGCGGTGCGGCGTCGACGGGGGGCGGCGGTGGTGCGTCGTCGGCCGGGGCAGGCGGTGCCGGCGCGTCGAAGCCGACCGTGACGGCCTGATCCGGTGCGGGCGGCGGGGGCAGTTCGTCGACCGGCGGCGGCGGAGGCAGGGGAGCGTCGAGCGCGACGGCCTGATCGGGCGCGGGCGGCAGCGGGGCGGCGTCGGCCGGGGGCGGGGGAACGTCTCCGCCAAGATCTGGGTTGTCGAGCGGCGCGGCGTCGGCGACGACGTTGCGAGGGGTGGCGCTGGAGAGTCCGGTGCCGCACACGGGCCACGCTCCGCGGCCCTGAGTGGCCAGCACGCGCTCTGCGACGGCGATCTGCTCGTCCTTGGTGGCGAGGTGGGCGGCGGGTGCGTATTCGCCGCCTCCGTGGCCGGCCCAGGTACCGGGGGAGAACTGCAGCCCGCCCTGGTAGCCGTTGCCGGTGTTGATGGCCCAGTTTCCACCGGACTCACAACCGGCGACTCGGTCCCATTCACCGTCGGTCGCGGCACTTGCGTGACCGGCGAGGGCGAGGCCGCCCGTGCCGAGCACGGCGCCGGTGAAGGCGATCTTGGCGACGTTCACGGCCGAGCTGGGGGTTTTGCGATGCCGTCCACTCATGGGTGTAGAAAGTCCTCTCGTCCACGCCTACGAGGTCAGCTGTCGGGTTCGGGCTAGAGAGGTTGCCCGGCCTTGGCCTCGCGGCTGTCGGCTTCACCCCAAGGAATCCCGTGCTCGCGCCCGTGACTCCGGAGTCCTTGTGTATCGGTGGACCGGTGGGTCCCCCGCCTCCATCCCTGAGGTAGGTCTTGACCATGTCCAACGGATGGAGCTCGGCGTAACTGGGCATGGCGGGCCACGATTGAGGTCGTTGGCTTGGTTTAGGACCGTAACGGGTACTTCGTTTTTCAGCACCTTTGGCAGGTGCGGGTGTCGCCCTGCCCAGCAAATCTTATGAGAACGTTAAAACGGCAGCACGCCGACGTGTTTACGCAGGGAATCTCCGCGGTGAACAGCGCGTGTGACACTTTGTGATCATTCCGTGATGTGACGCAAATCACTGTTATCCGCCCGCGAAGGGCGGTAAGACATCGACGGTCTGGTTTGTTGTGAGCGTCTTTTCGACGTCGCGCACCGCAATCTCGTCGCACAGGAACGAACACCGGTCGAGCACGGCGGACAGTGTCCCGCTGCGCGTGCGAAGGTCGGCGACGAGGTCGGCCACCGTCGCCCCCGGTGCCAACGACACCGTCTCGGCGTCGACTCCCGCGGCAGCCCGCGCAGCGGCGAAGTACCGCACCCGCACGTCCATCGTCAGCCGCCGATGGCACTCATGGGGCGATCCGGCTGCTGGAAGCCGGGGTCGTTGATGCCGTGCCCGGCGGGCTTGGCCCACATCGCCGCGCGCCACGCGGCTTCGACGGCGTCGTCGTCGGCGCCCCGACGCATCAGGAGCCGCAGGTCGGTCTCCTCGCGCGAGAACAGGCAGCTGCGGACCTGACCGTCGGCGGTGAGCCGCGTGCGATCGCACGCGCCGCAGAAGGCGTCGGACACCGACGCGATCACGCCCACCGTGCCCTGGCCGCCGTCCACCCGCCACAGCTGGGCGGGCGCGGAGCCCCGCGGGGCCGAATCGGGCACCAGGTCGAACTCGCGCCTCAGCGTGCTCAGGATCAAGTCCGCGTCGATCGTCTTGTCACGCTGCCACTGGTGGCCCGCGTCGAGCGGCATCTGCTCGATGATGCGCAGTTGGTAGCCGTGGTCCAGGCAGAACCGCAGCAGCGCCACGGCGTCGCCGAGCCCGGTCACCGGGTCGAGGACGGCGTTCACCTTCACCGGCGACAGGCCGGCCTCGGCGGCGGCGGCCAGGCCGGCGAGGACGTCGTCGAGGCGGTCGCGCCGCGTGATGCGGGCGAAGTGCTCGGGGTTCACCGTGTCGAGGGAGACGTTCACCCGGTCCAGGCCCGCGGCCTTCAGCGCCGCGGCGCGGCGGACGAGGCCGATGCCGTTGGTGGTGACCGCCGTCTGCGGGCGAGGCCGCAGCGACGTCGCGGCCGCGATGGCTCCCTCGAGGTTCCGCGACAGCAGTGGCTCCCCGCCGGTGAACCGGACGTTGGTGATGCCGAGGCGTGTGACGGCAATGGTGAGGAGGCGCGCGAGTTCGTCGGGGCGCAGAAGATCGTCGCCCGGCAGCCACTCGAGACCCTCGGCGGGCATGCAGTAGGTACAGCGCAGATTGCATCGATCGGTGAGCGACACCCGCAGGTCGGTGGCGGCCCGGCCGAACGTGTCGAGCAGCGGGCCGTCGGTGGGCGCGTCACCGGCAGGCGGAACCGGCGGCCTGATCCGTGGTACCCCCAGAGCCGTGGCCGTCACGCGAAGATGCCCTGGTTCGTCGGCACGATCTCCTTGCCAAGCGGGAACAGGGACACCGGGATGAGCTTCAGGTTGGCCAGCGCCAAGGGGATGCCGATGATCGTCACGGCCATGGCAATTGCGGTGATGACGTGCCCGATCGCCAGCCAGATGCCGCACAGGACCACCCAGATCACGTTGCCGATCATGGCGCCGGCGCCTGCGCCGGGCTTGTCGACGACGGTCTGACCGAACGGCCACAGCGCGTACACCCCGATGCGGAAGGCCGCGAAGCCGAACGGGATGGTGACGATGAGGATGAAGCACAGAATGCCGGCGAGGAAGTACCCGAGGGCCAGCCAGAGGCCGCCGAAGATCAACCAGATGACGTTCAGTATTAGGCGCATGTCTCCTCCAGCGGTGGCTTTCAGCCTACCGACAGGTGGTCGAGCAGTGACGGCCGCAGGTGGCGTCCTTGTAGGATCATTGCATTCGCGTCCCGCACGAGTGGGACGCGTTCATTGCGAAACGAGCGGGTGAGACCAGTGCCGACCGGCAAGGTGAAGTGGTACAGCGCCGAGAAGGGCTTCGGCTTCGTGTCCCAGGAGGAGGGTGAGGACGTCTACGTGGGGTCCTCGGCGCTTCCGGCTGGAGTGCAGGAGCTCAAGGCGGGCCAGAAGGTCGAATTCGGCATCGCGGCCGGCCGTCGCGGCCCGCAGGCGTTGAGTCTCAAGGTGATCGAACCGCCGCCGAGCGTGGCACGCGCACGCCGCGAATCGGCCGCCCCCGAGCACAAGCACACCCCCGACGAGCTGCACGGCATGGTCGAGGACATGATCACCCTTCTCGAGGGATCCGTTCAGCCGGAGCTGCGCAAGGGCAAGTACCCCGACCGCAAGACCGCGCGTCGCATCTCCGAGGTGGTCAAGGCGGTCGCGCAGGAGCTCGACGCCTAGTCGCTTCGCGTCGAGCCGCGAACGTCGAGTTGTCGACGCCGTCAGGCAGTTTCGGCGACGACGAGTCCACGTTCGCGAAGCGCCGCTCGGACCCGTTGCACGACGACCGTCGGGCGGTGACGCAGCATCTCTCCGCTGACCCGCACGACGATCCAGTTCAGCTCGGCCAGCTCGGCGATCCGGTCGATGTCCCGGCTGCGCTGCCGTGGGTCCGTCCAGTGGTGGGCACCGTCGAACTCGACGGCGACCAAGGCGTCGGGCCAGCCCATGTCGAGTCGGGCGACGAAGCGACCGAATTGGTCGCGGACCTCGATCTGTGTTTCGAGTGGCGGCAGGCCTGCCGACGTAAGGACGAGGCGGGTACGGGTTTCCTGCGGCGACTCGGCGCCAGGGTCGCTGAGTTCGAGCACGCGGCGAAGCTGCTTGGTGCCCCGCGCGCCTCGGTGTCGGTGGGCGATCGCCTGGATCGCGTCGACGCCCACCCCCGTCGCGTGGCGTAGCGCGTCGATTCGGATCACGGCCGTCTCGAGTCCCGGCACCCTTCCGACGTCGAACGCCGTTCGAGCGGCGGTGGTGACGGGCATCCCGCGACGGCTGCATGTCTCGTCGTCCCCGAGGACGTCGCTGTGCAGCACGATGCCGTCGACCTTGTCGCGGCCAGGCCGGTTCACCTCGGCGGGGAGATCGGCGTCGATCCATCGCGTGCCGTGCAGCGCGGACGCGGACATTCCCGCGAGCACGCCCAGACGCCGGGACCACAGCCACGCGGCGACGGCCTTGTCGACCGCGTCGGGTCGAGCATCGCGGGGCACGTACACGTTCCGGTGCACGGCGACGTACGCGGTGCGAAGCCCGTAATTCGTGACGAGACCGGCGGCCAAGGCCTCGGTGCCGACGAACGGCCATGGCGGGGACACTCAGTTAGGACTCGAAACCGTCCGCGGTGGTTCCCCCTGCGCACGAGCGTCGACCTTTGGTTGATTCCGGAGGCTTGCTCCGACGTTAAGTCCACGCTCGGTGGGGAACACTGGTGTCCGTGACCTACGTCAACCCCGAGGGCGACTTCAACCGCGACACCAAGTACATCGAGACGCGCATCACGGCCGACGGCCGCGACGGTTACCCCGTCGAGCCGGGCCGCTACCGACTGGTGGTCGCCCGCGCCTGCCCGTGGGCCAACCGCGCGATCATCGTCCGGCGGCTGCTCGGGCTGGAAGACGTGCTCTCCATTGGGTTTTGCGGTCCGACGCACGACGAGCGCAGCTGGACCTTCGACCTCGACCCCGACGGCGTCGACCCCGTCTTGAAGATCCCGCGGCTGCAGGACGCCTACTTCGCCAGGTTCCCGGACTACGAGAAGGGCATCACGGTGCCCGCGATCGTGGACGTGCCGACGGGCGCGGTGGTCACCAACGACTTCCCGCAGATGACCCTCGACCTGTCCACGGAGTGGACCGAGTTCCATCGTCCCGGCGCCCCGCAGCTGTATCCGGAGGCGCTGCGGGCGGAGATCGACGAGGTGTCCCAACGCGTCTACACCGAGGTGAACAACGGGGTGTACCGGTGCGGGTTCGCCGGCTCGCAGGACGCCTACGAGAAGGCCTACGACCGGCTGTTCACGGCGTTGGACTGGTTGTCGGAAAGGCTTGCCACGCAACGGTTCCTGGTCGGTGACACCATCACCGAGGCCGACGTCCGGCTGTTCACCACGCTCGCCAGATTCGATCCCGTCTACCACGGGCACTTCAAGTGCAATCGGCAGAAGCTCGACGAGCTGCCCGTGCTGTGGGCCTACGCGCGCGACCTGTTCCAGACCCCCGGATTCGGGGACACCGTTGACTTCGTCCAGATCAAGACGCACTACTACGTGGTGCACGCGGATATCAACCCGACCAAGGTGATCCCCAAGGGGCCGGACCTGTCCAACTGGTTGACCCCGCACGGCCGCGACGATCTGGGCGGCAGGCCGTTCGGTGACGGCACGCCGCCGGGGCCGACGCGCGAGGGCGAGCGAGTGCCCGCCGACCACTCGGCGGGCTAGGGCCAGACCGCTTTGATCGACCACTCGGCGTGCGGCCACGGGAACTCGTTGTTCTGCTCGTCGCGCACCAGCGTGGGCAACTGGACCGCGAAGCCGGTCAACCGGCCGCGGCGCGGGTCGACCGTCGGGATGGTGACGGCGAGCGTGCTGTTGGGCCGAAACTCCGAGACGGCGGGCTCGCCGTCGCCCTCGTAGGCGCGCAGCAGCACCCACGGCGCCCGCGCGATGGCCGGCGGGACCGACAGCTGAATGGGGTTGCGCCAGTTGACCACCAGCGTGCCGACCGTCTTCGGGACGTCGCAGTTGGTGATGACGAAGACGTCGCAGTAGCGGTACGGGCCCACGCGCACCAGTTGCTCGCGCGTGTAGGCGCTGATCTCGGGGTGCTTCGGCGGGGGTATGCGGCTGAGGTGCCACACCAGGGCGCCGGTGAGCAACGTCGCCACCAGCGTGACGCAGGCGAGGATGACCGCGACGCGCTTCATTCGCGCACCGCCGACGCCGTGCCACGGCTCTCCTGCTCGGCGAACACCGGCCGGTTGCCGCCGAGCCCTGGAATCAGCGAGTCGCCGCCGTTGCTCACCAAGGTTTGGGCGAGCCCCAGGATCAGCACCGCGGTGATCGCGGTGAAGCCCACCCACAGGTCGGTGTAGATCAGCACCCCCATCGCGCCGCCGGCGACCCAAGCAAGCTGCAGTAGCGACTCCGAGCGTCCGAACGCCGACGCCCGCGATTGCTCGGGCAGGTCGTCCTGCAGCGACGCGTCCAACGACGCCTTCGCGACGGCGCTGGCCCCGGAGGTGACCAGCGTGGCCAGCGCGGCGACGTACAGGTTTCCGAAGACTGCCGTCGCCAGCGACATCACCGTGACCGCGGTGGCCGCCCGCACCACCAGGCGCGCGGGATGCCCGAGTTGCAGACGGGCCGCGGTGAAGTTGCCGACGAAGTTGCCGATCCCCGCGGCGGCGCCGATGAGGCCGAGGATGCGCAGCTGTTCCCAGCCGCTGGCGTCGTGGGACTTGGCGACGAAGGCGGGATAGAGGAACAGGAAGCCGACCATGACCTTGATGGTGCAGTTGCCCCACAACGAGGTGATGATGTTGCGGCCCAACGGTTGTCGAGTCTTCTCGGTGACGCCCGGCTGGGTCGGCCGGCCGAACTGCTCGGTGGGCCCGTGATAGCTCAGCGTGGTCGGGACCTCGCCGGCGGTGACCTCGACCCACTTCGGGATGCGCATCGACAGCGCAGCTCCCACCACCGTGACGGCGACGATGACGTACAGCGCGCCGGGCAGGCGGAACAGGCCGCACAGGTACTCCACGCCCGCGGCGATCGCGCCGCCGAGGATGGTGCCGCCGAGCAGACCGAACATGGTCAGGCGGGAGTTCACGCGGACGAGGTCGATGCTGGGCGGCAGGACGCGGGGCGTGACGGCGCTGCGCAGGACGCTGAACGACTTGGACAGGACCATCATCCCGAGCGCGCAGGGGTAGAGCACCCACGGCGGGAAGCTGCCGGTGGCGGGGTCGTAGTTGGCGATGAGCACCACCGCCAGCGCGGTGCGGATCGCGAACGAGGTGGCCAGCGCGACGCGGCGGCCGTGCTGAAGGCGGTCGATCGCCGGGCCGATCAACGGAGCGATGACCGCGAACGGCGCGATGGTGATGACGAGGTACAGCGCGACCTTGCTCTTGCTCTCTCCGGACGCGGCGGCGAAGAACAAGGTGTTGGCCAGGGCGACGGCCATGGCGGAGTCGGCCGCGAAGTTCGCCATCACCGGATAGGTCAGCGCCGTGAGTCCGGACTTGTCGGCTCCGTCGGCGGTGGCCGCCTTCTGGAACAGCCCGTACATCTTCGAGCCCATTTCGCGGCCGCGCCCGCCGGGGCCCCGCGGTCGGTCGGCCGACGGGCCGAGGCCGGGCTCGGACGCGTCTCGGTGGTGCGCTCGATGGCTGTCCTCGATGGGCGGCAGCCACCGGTTGGCGCTCGACTGGCGGGGAGTGGAGGGGCTGCTCGGATAGTTCGCCATGCCGGGATGCTCACCGCGGTGACCGCCCGGTGGACGCGGCGGATGGTAGCGGGGGTCTCGCGAGTCATCCACACCCCTGATTGTTCCCCATCGGAGGAAGCACCGCCCGCAGGGCAGCCGGTGTGGCTTTGCTCCAGGGTCGTCAGGCAGTATTGGGGGTGATGGACAGCATGATCGAACCGGCCGAGCAGGCCGCGCAGAATCTCGAGACCCAACCCTCAGCGCCGTCGGACGAAGTCGCCGCCGTGCTCGCGGGTGCGGTCGACGCTGCGCGCGCGGCGATCGTCGAGTTCGAGGGCGGTGACGCGGCCGAGGGTTTGGTCGGCGAGTACCTAGGTGTCGCCTTCGAGGATTCGAACGCCGCGACGCACCGATTCCTGGCCGCGATGCCCGGATACCAAGGCTGGCAGTGGGCCGTGGTGGTCGCCGCGTACCCGGGTGCCGATCACGCCACCATCAGCGAGGTCGTGCTGGTGCCCGGTCCGACGGCGCTGCTGGCGCCGCAGTGGGTGCCGTGGCAAGAGCGCATCCAGCCGGGCGATCTGAGCCCCGGCGATCTGCTGGCCACCCCGACCGACGATCCGCGCTTGGTGCCGGGCTACATGTCCTCCGGCGACGAGGAACTCGACGAGCTGGCCGCCGAGGTGGGGTTCGGCCGCCGTCAGGTGCTGAGCCAGTGGGGTCGCATCGAAGCCGCGGAGCGCTGGAACGACGGGGACTACGGCCCCGACTCGGCGATGGCCCGCGCCACCCGAAAGGTGTGCCGCGACTGCGCCTACTACCTGCCGTTGACCGGGACGCTCGGCACCCTCTTCGGTGCCTGCGCCAACGAGATGTCGGCCGACGGACACGTCGTCGCCAGTGAATACGGTTGCGGTGCACATTCCGACACGCCGCAGCCCGCCACCATCGGGTCGCCGATGTTCGAGCCGTTCGACGACGGCGTCATCGACCTCACCCAGCCCGTCACCCAGCCAGCCGCCGAACCCGAGCCCGAGCCCGTCGAGGGCTAACTCTCGGCCGCCGCCTTGATGCGGCTCAGGGAGGCGTTCATCCCGTCGACCAGCTCGCGTTCGAAGCTGGGCACGCCACCCATCACGGCGTTGACCAACAGGTTGGACATCGGCTTCACGCCGTTCTCCGCATGCCGCGTCTCGATCAGCCGGGTGCCGGTGGCCGTCGGCTCCAGCTCGTAGCTCCAGACGGTGTTGTTCTCGTTGACGCGGAACGCCAGCTTGCGCTCGGGCACCACCTCGGTGAGCTGGCTGGTCGTCGGCCAAAACAGGAAGTTGCGTCGGTTGACGTTGACGGTCCTGGTTCCGGGGCGCAGCGGCCCGAACTGCTTCATCAGCGTGCATTGCGGGCTCCACCGGGGCATCTGGCGCAAGTCCGACACCAACGCCCACACCTTCGCCGGGGACGCGTCGATGTCGACCTGGGTCCGTAACAGGGGCTGCGCCACGAGTTCCTCCGCCTAGTTCAGTCGAGTCCGCGCTGTGCACCGCGGGAGCCGCGGCGGACGGCGCTACGTTGCCACAGGAAGATCGACGTGCCCAACACGCCCACCCCGAGGCCGGCCACGGTCACCGGACGCCAGTCGTGCAGACCGGGCACGGTGAAGGCCAGCACGGCCGCGACGAGCCAGCCGGCCGAGATCACGTAGATCACGGGCCACGGCCGGAGGAGGATCTCGGGCAGCGGCGGAGGAGCCGGTTGCGGTTCGGTCGGCGTCGCGTCCATTGCGGACCAACCTAATCGATTCCCGTCTCGGTGTCGGTACTGTTTGCGTCGTGACCGACCCCGACGCACGCCTGGCCAGCGACCTGTCGTTGGCCGTGGTGCGGTTGGCGCGTCAGCTGCGGTTTCGTCGACCCGATTCCCCGGTGTCGCTGTCTCAACTCTCGGCGTTGTCCACGCTCGCCAAGGAGGGGCCGATCACGCCCGGCGCGCTGGCCATCCGCGAGCGGGTTCGCCCGCCGTCCATGACGCGGGTCATCGCCTCGCTGGCCGAGCTGGGCTTCGTCGACCGCGCCGCTCACCCCGACGACGGTCGTCAGGTGCTGGTGTCGGTCTCGACGGCGGGGCGCGACCTGCTCGACGTCGAGCGACGCGCGAGCCAGGAATGGCTGCAGCAGCGGTTGGCCGAACTCCAACCGGAGGAACGGAAGACGTTGCTGGCCGCGGCCGACCTGATGTCGGCGATCGTGGACGAAGGCAGCGCTTGACCGAGGTGACAGGGGTCGACGTCGTCCCGGTCGACGATCCCGGCGATCCCCGGCTCGACGACTTCCGCGACCTCAACAGCATCGACCGCAGGCCCGACCTGCCCACCGGCAAGGGCCTCGTCATCGCCGAGGGCGTGCTGGTAGTGCAGCGAATGTTGGCCTCGCGCTTCGTCCCGAGGGCGTTCCTGGGCACCGAACGTCGGCTGCACGAGCTCGCCGACGACCTCCGCACCACCGACGCGCCCTTCTACCTGGCCAGCGCCGAGGTGATGGCCGACGTCGTCGGCTTTCACCTCAACCGCGGGGTGCTGGGGGCGGCCCCCCGCCCCGCCGAGCTCTCGATACCGCAGGTAATCGACGGTGCCCGCACCATCGCGGTGCTCGAGGGCGTCAACGACCACGAGAACCTCGGGTCGGTGTTCCGCAACGCGGCCGGCCTCGGCGTGGACGCGATCGTGTTCGGTCTCGGGTGCGCCGATCCGCTGTACCGCCGGGCGGTGCGGGTGTCGATGGGGCATGCGTTGCTGGTGCCGTACGCCTGGTCCGACGACTGGCCCCATGAGCTGGAGACGTTGCGCGACAACGGTTTTCGCGTACTGGCGATGACGCCGAACCCGTCGGCCCGGACGCTGGCCGCGGCCATGCCGACGCTGGAGGACCAGAAGGTGGCCATCCTGGTCGGCGCCGAGGGGCCGGGTCTCAACGAGCGGACGATGCGGGCCAGTGACGTCCGGGTGCGGATCCCGATGGCGCGGGGAACGGACTCCCTGAACGTCGCCACCGCCGCGGCGATGGCCTTCTACGAGCGAGCTAGGCTCGCCCCATGACCGAGGATGCGACCACGCCGTGGGGGACCGGCCTCACCGTGGCGGCGTTCGTCGCGGCCGTAACGGCAGGCGCGATCGTCGTCCTCAGCCTCGGGCTGACCCGGGTGCATCCGTTGCTGGCGGTGGGACTCAACCTGGTGGCCGTCGGCGGGCTCGCGCCGACGGTGTGGGGTTGGCGGAACCGGCCGGTGTGGCGGTGGTTCGTGCTCGGCAGTGCCGTCGGGGTCGCCGCCGGTTGGCTGACCCTCCTCGGCATGGCGATTCAGGCGATGGTGGCTTAGCTCAGGGCTGGTTGGCCGACCGCACGCCCAGCAGCACGTCTTCCCAGCCGGGAACCTCGGGCCGACGCTTGCGCGTGCGGGCCTTCGCCGGCGCCGCAGTCTTCGCGGGCTCCGGGGTTGGCGCGGCCGGCTCGGGCGTGGGCTCGGGCAGCGAGAGATCCAGGGTGGGGACGGGCGCCACCGAGCGCAGTGCCGGGCGGTCGAAGTGGGGATCGATGAGCTCGGCGGCGGCGTCGTCGAACGCCGTGGCGGTGCCGCCGTGTGCGCCCGGGGTGAAGCGGAAGTGTGCGACGTTCTCCGAACGGCCCGCCTTCCACGTCAGCTGGACGGTCCAGCGGCCGTCCTCGTTGCGCCAGGCGTCCCACGCGGTGGCGTCGGGGTCGAGTCCGCGCCCGACCAGTGCCGTGGTGACGGTCTCCAGTAGTGTCAGCACCGCGGGTCCGTCGGCCAGCACGGGGTGGGCCGCCGTCGCGAGTTCGGCGGCGCGGGAGCGCTCCAGGAGCACCGGGTGGGCGAATCGCTCGACCCTCGCGGCGTCCTCACCGGCCGCCCCGGCCACCTGTTCGACGGATGCTCCCGCGCGGATCCTGGACTGAATCTCCTTGGGGGTCAACACGGTCGGCACCTCGGCATCGGCTTGAGTGGGCATGGCGTCACCGCTCAACGCGGCACGGAGGCGGTCGTCCGGACGAAGCACGAACTTCTCGGTTCCCTCGGCCGTCTCGCAGATGATGCGGGTGCCGGACCGACCGTCGTTGAAGTCGAGTCCGACGACCTTTAGTTCTCGCATGTGCGACCTCCTAGGGCAGCTCAGCGGTCACCCTACTTCGTTATCGTCCCGTAACCGCGCTGACACGCTCGACCTGGCTAGAGGCGCTCGACGACCCAGTCGACGCACGCCGTCAGGGCGCTCACGTCGTCGGGGTCGACGGCCGGGAACATCGCCACCCGAAGCTGGTTGCGACCCAGTTTGCGGTAGGGCTCGGTGTCGACGATGCCGTTGGCCCGCAGCACCTTGGCGACGGCGGCGGCGTCGACCGCGTCGGTGAAGTCGACGGTGCCGACGACCTGCGACCGCAGGGCCGGGTCCGCCACGAACGGCGTGGTGTAGTCGGTCGCCTCGGCCCACGCGTACAGCCGGCCCGAGGAGTCGGCGGTGCGGGCGACGGCCCAGTCGAGGCCGCCGTTGCCGTTGAGCCAGTCGAGCTGGTCGGCCATCAGCACCAGCGTCCCGATCGCGGGGGTGTTGTACGTCTGGTTCTTGAGGCTGTTGTCGACGGCGATCGGCAGCGACAGGAAGTCGGGCACCCAGCGTCCCGACGCCGCGATCTTCTCGACGCGGGCCAGCGCGGCGGGGCTCATGATCGCCAACCACAGGCCGCCGTCGGAGGCGAAGTTCTTCTGCGGGGCGAAGTAGTAGGCGTCGGTGTCGGCGACGTCGACGGGCAGTCCGCCGGCCGCCGAGGTCGCGTCGACGACGACCAGCGCGTCGCCGGCGGGCCGCCGGATCGGCACGGCCACGCCGGTCGAAGTCTCGTTGTGGGCCCAGGCGACGACGTCGACCGAGGGATCCGACTGCGGCTCGGGCGCGCTACCCGGGTCGGCCTTGACGATGATGGGGTCGCCCACGAACGGGTTGGCCTTGACGGCCGAGGCGAACTTGGCGCTGAACTCGCCGAAGGTCAGGTGCAGCGAGCGCTGGTCGATCAGCCCGAACGCCGCGGCGTCCCAGAACGCCGTCGACCCGCCGTTGCCCAGGATGACCTCGTAACCGTCGGGCACCGAGAACAGCTGACGAACACCGTCGCGCACACGTCCGACCAGGTTCTTCACCGGCGCCTGTCGGTGCGAGGTGCCGAAGAGATGGCCGGCGTCGGCCAGCGCCTGCAGCTGCTCGGGCCGCACCTTCGACGGGCCGGAGCCAAAGCGTCCGTCCTTGGGCTTGAGATCGGCGGGAATCACGAGTTCGGCCATGGCAGACAAGCGTAGTGAGGCCGCTGAGCGCTCAGTTCGTCAGGATGCGTGGACCGTCGTGCGTGACGGCGACGGTGTGTTCACTGTGCGCGGCCCTGGCGCCGCTGGCAGTCCGCAGCGTCCAGCCGTCGCGATCGTGAACGTAGTCGTCGGTTCCGTCGGCGATCAGCATCGGCTCGATGGCGATCACCAGGCCGTGCCGCAGCGTCATGCCCCCGCCGGGGCGGCCGACGTTGGGTACGTGCGGGGCTTCGTGCATGGTGCGGCCGATGCCGTGCCCGCCGTGATCGGCGAGCATGCCGTAGCCCGCCGCGCGGGCGGAGGTGGCGACGGCGTGGCCGATGTCGCCGAGGGTGTTTCCCGGGGTGGCGGCGGCGATGCCGGCCGCGAGCGCGGCGTCGGTCGCGTCGATTAGGGCGAGGTCGTCGGGCCCCGGCGTCCCGACGACGAAGCTGCGCGCCGCGTCGCCGCACCAGCCGTTCAGGGTGGCGCCGAAGTCGACGGAGACCAGGTCTCCGTCGACGAGCTCCCGGTCGGTGGGGATTCCGTGGACGACGGCGTCGTTCACGCTGACGCACAGCACGGCGGGGAAGGGCGCCGACGCCCATCGCGGGTGGTAGTCGAGGAAGGGTGAGCCCGCGCCGTGGCTGGCGAGGACGTCGCTGGCGACGCGGTCGAGGTCGGCGGTGGACCGCCCGGGCGCGGCGACGTCGACGACCGCGCGAAGCGCCTCCGCGACGACCGCTCCGGCCCTGGCCATGGCCTCGATTTCGGCGTTGCTCTTCAGGGCCACCATGGCGTCACCACCACTAAAGGAGACCTGCGTCACATGTGACCTGAATTACCCGATCAGCGCACATACAGGAAAACGCCCTGTTCAATTCGTGGGACCTCCGGTACCGTCGTGGACAACAAGGTGACGATTGTAAACCTCACGGGAGGCTGCTCATGGCTACCAAGACCGCTCGCACACGCATCATCCGCCGGTGGCGCAAGAACATGGACGTGCTCGACGACACCGCCTACGTGGACACCCTCACCACACTGTCCGAGGGCTCCGTACGACGCAACTTCAACCCCTACACCGACATCGACTGGGACACCCCGGAGTTTGCGGTGACCGAGGGCGACGAGCGCTGGATCCTGCCGGCGACCGACCCGATCGGCAAGCACGCCTGGTACCGGTCGCAGCCGAAGGACCGCCAGATCGAGATCGGCATGTGGCGCCAGGCCAACGTCGCCAAGGTCGGTCTGCACTTCGAGTCGATCCTCATCCGCGGGCTGATGGAGTACTCGTTCTGGACGCCCAACAATTCGCCGGAGTACCGCTACTGCTTGCACGAGGCGGTCGAGGAGTGCAACCACACCCTGATGTTCCAGGAGATGGTCAACCGCATCGGCGCCGACGTCCCCGGCATGCCGAAGATGCTCAAGTGGATTCAGCCGCTCATCCCACTGGTCGCCGGACCGCTGCCCATCCCGTTCTGGTTCGGCATCCTCGCCGGCGAAGAGCCGATCGACCACACGCAGAAGAACGTGCTGCGCGAGGGGAAGGCCCTGCACCCGATCATGGAGCGGGTGATGGCCATCCACGTGGCCGAGGAGGCGCGGCACATCTCGTTCGCGCACGAATATCTCCGCAAGCGGGTGCCCCACCTGTCGCGGGCCAAGCGGTTCTGGCTGTCGCTGTACGTCCCGGTGACCATGCGGGTGCTGTGTTCGGCGATCATCGTGCCACCGCACGCGTTCTGGGAGGAATTCGACATCCCGCGCTCGGTCCGCAAGGAGATCTTCTTCAAGTCGCCCGAGTCGCGAAAGATGCTGCGCGACATGTTCGGTGACGTCCGGATGCTGTGCAAGGAAACGGGCCTGATGAATCCGGTCGCCAAGCTGATCTGGCGGATGTGCCGCATCAACGGCGATCCCAGCCGCTACCGCAGCGAGCCGCAGCGCCAGCACCTGGTCTCGGTCGCGTAGGTCACCGTGCCCCATGTGATCACCCAGTCGTGTTGCAGCGACGGGTCCTGCGTGTACGCCTGCCCGGTCAACTGCATCCACCCGTCGCCCGACGAGCCGGGGTTCGCGACGGCCGAGATGCTCTACATCGACCCCGTGGCGTGCGTGGATTGTGGCGCGTGCGTCTCGGCGTGCCCGGTCGGCGCCATCGCGCCGGACACCAAGCTCACCGAAGACCAGCAGGTGTTCGTCGAACTCAACGCGGCGTTCTATCCTAAGCGGGAGGGCAAGCTGCCCCCGACGTCGAAGCTGGCGCCGGTGGCCGAGGCGCCCGCGGTGCACCCCCGGCCGGGTGGACCCCTGACCGTCGCGATCGTCGGCTCAGGACCCGCCGCCATGTACGCCGCGGACGAACTGCTCACCCAGCAGGGCGTGCGGGTCAACGTGTTCGAGAAGTTGCCGACCCCATACGGTTTGGTGCGCGCGGGCGTGGCGCCCGATCACCAGACCACCAAGCGCGTCACCACGTTGTTCGACCGCATCGCCGGCCTGCGGGGCTTCACGTTCTACCTCAACGTCGAGGTCGGACGGCATGTCTCGCTGGCCGATCTGGCCAAGCATCACCACGCCGTGCTGTATGCCGTTGGCGCGCCGACCGACCGTCGCCTCGACGTCGACGGCATGGCGCTGCCGGGCACCAACACCGCGACCGAGATGGTGGCCTGGATCAACGGTCATCCCGAATATGCCGACCTCCCAGTCGATCTGGGCACGGAGTGCGTCGTGGTGATCGGCAACGGCAACGTGGCCCTCGACGTGGCGCGGATCCTCACCACCGATCCCGACGCGCTGGCCCGTACCGACATCTCCGACCACGCCCTCGCGGCGCTCCGCGACTCCCGGGTGCGGGAGGTCGTCGTGGCCGCTCGCCGCGGCCCTTCGGCGTCTGCGTTCACGCTGCCAGAGCTGATCGGCCTGACCACCACGCACGAGGTGGTGCTGTCCGCCGAGGATCACGACCTGGTTCGCCACGATCTGCTGACCGAGTCAGATCCCTTGACCCGCAACAAACTCGAGTTACTGGCCAAGCTGGGGGACGCGTCCGCGCCGATCGTCCGACCCCGGATCCGGTTGGCCTACCGCCTGACCCCGCTGCGCGTGCTCGGGGACGAGAAGGTCGAGGGCGTCGCCTTCACCGTCACCGGAACCGACGAGGTCCGCGAGGTTGCGGCGGGGATGGTGCTGACGTCGATCGGCTACCGCGGCAAGCCAATTCGAGACCTCCCCTTCGACGAGTCCACTGCCGTCGTGCCCAACGACGGTGGACGCGTCGACGGAACGCCTGGCGTGTACGTCGCCGGCTGGATCAAGCGGGGCCCGACGGGCTTCATCGGCACCAACAAGTCGTGTGCGGCGGAGACCGTCCGCAATCTCGTCGCCGACTACAACGCGGGGCTCCTCCCCGATCCCACCCCCCGGCCATCGGCGCTGGTCGGGTTGGTCCGCGCCCGGCAGCCCGACGTCGTCGACGCGGCGGGCTGGGCGGCGATCGACCACGCGGAGATCGCACGCGGCGGAACGGACCGTCCGCGCGACAAGTTCACCGCGGTCCCCGACATGCTCGCCGCGGCCGCCGAGGCGCCGACCCCGTCGCTGGGACGGCGCCTGCTGTCGGGATTGCGCTTGTAGCCCTACCCGACCATTTTCGGAAAAGGGGCGCACGGGTCCCGGTGCGGGCGTATGCAAATTGCATGAGAGCTGCGGCGTTCGTCGGTCGGGTGGGTGAGTTGGCGGTGGCGCTCGGCGTCGGCGCGGCGTTGTTCACCGGAACGGGGACGGCGTGGGCCGACCCGTCCTCGGAGTCGTCGGACGCCGCACCCGCATCGTCTCCGTCGGGCTCGACGTCCGAGTCGACGTCGGAATCCGCGTCGGGTTCGGCCGACGGGGAGACCACGGGCGCGACGACGGGATCGTCGACCCACGCGTCCTCGCCGTCCGTGACGACGGCCGGGCCGTCGTCCACGGTGAGCGCGTCGACGGTGACCGTCACCGCGGACGACACCGACACCGAGACCGAGACCGAGGCGGAACCCGCCGACGGACCCGCGGTCGCACCCAAGGCCAAGAAGGCCTCCGCCAAGACAGCGGACCTCACCGCGTCGCCGGTCAGCACGGTCGCCGCCAACGAGGTCCGGACCAACGTCGACGACGCTGACCGGCAAGGGAATTCGACGGCACCGCAACAGAAGTCCGCGGCCACGGTGGCAGTGGCGGCTGCGGTGGCGGTGCAACGCTCGCCGGAGCCGGCCGTACCGTCGCTGCGTCCGTGGCCCACCGCGTTCGATCCGATCACGGTGGTCACCTACGTCACCGGCTTGGTGTCCAGTGTGGTCAACGCCGTGCTGAGTCCGTTCGCCGCGGGCGCCCCGGCCCTGCCGTCGGATCCGACGCCGTGGGCGCTGCTGGCCTGGGTGCGCCGCGAACTGTTCAACGACTCGCCGACGGTCACCGCCCGGCCGCAGACCCAGAGCCTCAACGTCGACGGGGACGTCGTCGTCACGGGCAACGTGGGCGCCGCCGACGCCGACGGCGACGCGACGACCTACACCGTCGTCGGCCGGCCCCTCAACGGCGGAACCGTGACGGTCGCGGCGAACGGCGACTTCACCTACCGGCCCATGAACGCGATGGCGGCCGTCGGCGGAACCGACCAGTTCACCGTCGTCGTCAGCGACGAAGCCGCCGGTTTCCACCTTCACGGCCCGCTGGGACTGCTGCAGTTCGTGCCGATCCTCGGCAGCTTCCTCGATCCGAGCGGCGGCCACCGGGTCGCCACGACCATCACCGTCACGGTCACGCCGGTCGACGGTGTCGACCTGTCCCTGCCTACCGGGTTCCAGTGGGGCGTCGCCCATGCGGGGTTCCAGGCCGAAGGCGGGCCGGGTTCGCCCGTGGACCCCAACTCCGACTGGTACCGGTGGGTGCATGACCCCGTCAACCAGTTCCTCGGCCTGACCCACGGAGTGCCCGAGAACGGTCCGGGCACCTACGTCTCCTACGACACCGACGCCGCGCTGGCCCACGACGAACTCGGCATGAACACGTTCCGGATGGGCATCGAGTGGAGCCGGATCTTCCCGAATTCGACTGCGGGGGTGGACATCTCCGACGGTGACGGCACGGTCAGCCTGGCCGACCTGCAGGCCCTCGACCAGTTGGCCGACCAGGACGAGGTGGCGCACTATCGGGCGGTCTTCGCGTCGCTTCGCGCACATGGGCTCGAACCGCTCGTCACGGTCAACCACTTCACGCTGCCGTCATGGGTCGACGACCCGATCACCGCGCGGCCGCTGATCCAGTTGGGTCTGCCCGCACCGGCAGCGGGCTGGCTGACGCCCACCACCCCGGCCGAGTTCGAGAAGTTCGCGGCCTACGTCGCGTGGAAATACGGCGACCAGGTCGACGACTGGGCAACCCTGAACGAACCGTTCTCGCCCGTCCTCACCGAGTTCCTCGCCATCCCCGGACTCGTCCCGGCCTGGCCGCCCGGCGTGATTCGACCCGATCTCGCGTCGACGTTCCTGGTCAACGAGGCCAGGGGGCACGTCGCCGCCTATGACGCAATACACCTGTGGGACAAGGTCTCCGCGACTGCGGGCAAGCCGGCGGCGTTCGTCGGCTTCACCAACAACATGATTCCGGCGCGGCCGGCGAACCCGGTGAACCCACTCGACGTGCAGGCCGCCGCCGCCTGGAACTCCTTCTACAACGGTTGGTTCCCGAACGCGGTGGTCGACGGCTGGGTCGACGCGAACTTCGACGGCATCAAGACCGCCGACGAGGTGCACCCGGAGTTCACGAACAAGGCCGACTGGATTGGCGTGCAGTACTACGGTTCCCAACCGATGCAGGGCTTCGGCGTCGCGCCGATCCCCGGATTCCCGTTCCTGCGCGGGCTGCCAGTGCGCTGCACGCCGTCTCCGACGTGCAGTGACTTCAACCAGCCGACCGATCCCGGGGGCTTCCGCGAGGTGCTCGAGCTCGCCGCGTCCTATGGAAAACCGTTGTGGGTGACCGAGAACGGAATCGCCGACGCCGGCGACTCGAAGCGTCCGCCGTACATCGTCAACCACATCGCCGTCGTGCAGGACATGGTCGCCCACGACACCCCGATCCTCGGCTACACGTACTGGTCGTTCGTCGACAACCTCGAGTGGGCCGAGGGCTACGACCTCCAGTTCGGGCTGTACGGCTCCGATCCGAGCACCCCCGAACTGGAACGCACGCCAAAGCCCGCGAGCATCTCGGCGATCAGCCAGATCACCAAGGCCAACGCCCTGCCCACCGCGCTCCTGGCGGCCTACCTGCCCGGCGTCGGCGGTCTGTAGAACGCCGGCACGATGAGGCGTGCGGTGCCGCGCCGGTAGCGTTCGGCTGGTCGCCCGCCGCGTCGCCCCGGTGAGGCGGGCGCGCCCTCGACCGCCTGCACCAGTCCCGGGGTGGCGAGGATCTTGCGACGGAAGTTCGCGGCGTCCAGGGGCACGCCCCAGACGGCCTCGTACACGTGGCGCAGCGCAGCTAGGGTGAACGGTTCCTCGACGAAGTGCATTGCCAGCGTGGTGTATTCGAGCTTGGCGCGGACCCTCTCGAGGGTGTCGTCGACGATCCTGCGGTGGTCGAAGGCCAGCCGGGGCACCGTGGCGACGGGGGTCCACCTCGCCTGCGACGCGTCGGTGCCCGCGACCGCCTCGGGCAGGTCGGGGGCCAGCGCGACGAAGGCGACCGACACGACGTGCAGCCCGGCGGCCATCCGCGGATCGCGCGCCGGGTCGCTGTAGGTGGCCAGCTGTTCGAGGTGCGGTTGCGCGCGGACGCCCGTCTCCTCGAGCAACTCGCGGTATGCCGCGTCCTCGGCCGACTCCTGGCCGTGCCGGACGTGCCCGCCTGGCAACGCCCACCGCCCGCGGTGTGGATGCTCACCGCGGCGGACGAGCAGGATGCAGAGCTGGTCGTAGCGCACCGTGAACACCGCAAGGTCGACGGTGAGCGCGAACGGCGGAAACGCGGTGGGGTCGTAGTTGCGAAGGAACGCCGACTCGTCGTCGGATGGCCGGCTCACGGGGTGGCCTCGAAGCCGGGTCCGCGAAGCGGATCGCCGAAGCTCGTACCCAACTGCAGCAGGGGGTCGACCGTGGCGACGGCGAGCTCGAGTCGTTCGGACGACGATCCGGTGAGTAGTACCCAGGACCGTCCCGCCGCCGTCAGGGCGTCGGCGAACCAGTTGGTCATCGCGGCCCGGACCTTCAGGTCGCCCTCTCTCATGCCGTCGTCGAGCCAGGGGACGCCGCGATGGTCGGTGAGCAGGTATACCGCGCGCTTCGGCACCGCCGTCCACGGCTGTCCGGTGCGCGCCGCGGGCCCCAGGTAGCGGCGCTCCCAGACCGCGGTCGCGAACGCGTCGGTGTCGCAGATCAGCAGCGGGGAGCCCGCCCGTGCCGCTCGCTCCTCTGACGCGGTCTGCTCGGCGGCCACCCGGTCGAAGTCTGCGGCGCCCCACACCAATTCGGTCAGCGGCTGGTCGGGACCGGCGGCCCACTTCGCAGCGGTGTAGTCGCGCCCGTACTCCGGCACGCACCGGGTGTCGGCCCACGTGCCGCCGCGGGCGGCGTAGTGCGACTGCAGGAGTTCGGCGATCGTGGTGGTGCCGGTCGACTCGGCGCCCACCACCACGACGCGGACCGCCAGGCCGGCCCGCGTCGACGGCGCCAGCTCGTGCCACCGGGCGGCGAGGTCGCGTCGCACCGCCGTGCTGCTCGATGCGGTACGCCGAAGCGCGACCGCCGAGGCGTGGAATCGTCGCGCGAGTTCGTCGCCGTAGGCGTCTCCGCAGTACACGGCATCCACGGGACGGTCGGCGCCGGACGCCCGCAGAGCCGCCCGCATCGCGGCGACCTGGGCCGTCCACACGCGGTCGTCGGTGACGTCGAGCGGCGCGTCGCAGGGTATTCCGGCGATCCGCACGTTCGCCTCCGGTCGATGCTCGTCGCGCAGCCAGGCCATCCGGTCGGCCAGTGCGACGGTCTCCCGCGCCGACGACATCACCACCACGGTGACCTCGTCGCATTGCGTGGCGGCGAGGCGAATGGCGGCGTGATGGCCGGCGTGCGGCGGATAGAACTTGCCGATGAACAGGCCGTGGCGATACTCGGTCACGGGACGCCGACTCCCTCGCGCAGCGGCGACGGGTCGTCCTCGTCGGCGCGGAGCCACGACCGCAGACCCGCGACGCACAGCGCGAGGAACAGGACGTACACGATCGCGGTGAGGTTGAGGTCCTTGGAGAGGTACAGCGGAACGTAGATGCAGTCCGCGGCAATCCAGAAGTACCACGTCTGAATTCGCTTGCCGTTCAACAGCCATTGTGCGGCAAGGGACAGGCACGTGGTGAAGGCGTCCAGCAGTGGCGCGGAATCGTGTGCGGCGTGCAACACGACGAACAGCGCGGCGGTCCCCAGCACCACGAACCCGAGGCACCAGGCCATTTCGCGCCGCGGGGCGCGGGTCACGACGAGCGGTGCGTCGCCGCCGCGGTGCCGCACCCACTGCCACCAGCCGGCGACGCCGAGTGCGATGAAGACGAGCTGCAGACCGGCGTCGGCCCAGAGCCGTGCCGAACCGAAGAGCAGCAGGAAGAACGCACAGTTGGCGATGCCGACGGGGAAGTTCCACACGTTCCTGCGCACGGTCAGCGCGACGCACAGTCCGCCGGTGAGGAATCCGAGCAATTCGACCCAGGTCACCGGCTCGCTCGCCATGGTGAACGCCACGGAGGACAGCGGGCGGATCAGCGCCGCGAACCAGTCGAGCATCGGACCTCCCGAAGTTAAAGTCGATATGACTATAACCCGGAGGGCGGTTCGCGGATACCCGTCTTTCGCCCTACTTCATGGCGGCCATCGCCGCGGCGATCTCCTCGCTGCTGACCTCTCGCATGGGCTGCCCAAGGGACCACATGTGCCCGAACGGGTCCCGGATCACCCCGTAGCGGTCGCCCCAGAACATGTCGTCGAGCGGGGCGACGACGGTGGCACCGGCGTCGACCGCGCGTTGGAACTGGGTCTCGACGTCGGTCACGGTGAGGTGGATCGACACCGGCGTGCCACCGAGGGACGTCGGCGTCATGGACTTGCCGCCGGTCATCTCGGGAAAGTCGTCGTTGAGCATGACGACCGAACCGTTTATTCGCAGCGCCGCGTTGACCAGCTTGCCGTCCGGCCCGGGAACACGACCGAGCTCCTCGGCGCCGAACGCGGCGACGTAGAAGTCGATGGCCGCGGCGGCGTCGTCGACGATCAGGTAGGGGGAGACGGCCGGTTGCACTTCGATTGCCATGGTGGTTCCTCTCGACGTGGGTGGGTCACTACTACCGACCAGCCGCGGTCCGATTTCTCATCAGAAGGGTGGTGGGCTCGGATCGCCGTCGAGGGCGTGTTCGACGGGGGGTGTGGGTGTGGTGGTGCGCGCGCGGTGGTTGGCGCGCCATTCGGCGGCGATGTGATGGGCCCGTTGGTGCGCGCGGGTGCGCCGGCGGCGCGGCATCTTCGCCGTGCGGTCGGAACCGTTCAGCACACGGTCTCGGGCGTCGAGGACGATCGGGGCCGTCGGCGCGCGCAACCGTGGAAAGACGACTGCGCTGCCGGGGTGGGTGACGTACCGGTCCCCGGCCGGTGAGGTCCAGATGACCGTGCCGTCGACGAGTTGTTCGTCGGACCAACCCCAAAACGTCTTGACGAGATGATGAAAACGGCACAGGCACTTCAGGTTCGACGCCTGCGTCGGCCCGCCGCGACCATGGGGGATCGTGTGGTCCAGGTCGGACCGAGTGGCCGGGGCGTTGCAGCCGGGGAAGCGGCACGTCAGGTCCCGGCACCGCACGTAGTCCGCCAACCCCCGCGACGGCACGTACCCACCCTCGGGTCGGCAGTCCACCGGGTGCACCAGTGGGCGAAGCCGGGCGGCCTTGGCCAGCTCGGTGACCATCTCCGGTGGGATCAACCCCTCGAACCCGATCATCGCCGCCGGCGCGTTGTCCGTGCCGTCGACGGTGGACTGCTCGGCGATCACGTGGATCACCACGGTGCTGGCGGCCTTGCCGCCGGCCGGGCAGTCCGGGCGCCCGCAGCGGCAGCCGAGGCGGTCCGCGCCGGCGGTGAGCGCCCCGATGGCATCGGCTCGACGTGCGGCCATGGGGCGGCCGTCGGCCTCACACACCGTGTTGGCCAACGCGGTGAGGCGTTCGTTGAAGGCGTGCCCGTCGGGGGCGGAGACGGTGGCGTGGATCTCGGTCAATCCGTTGTCCACGTCGCCGACGACGACGTCGCGCCCGGCGACCCGATCGCGCCGCCGCCGCACGGCGTCGAGGTCGACCTTGGCGATGACCCGGTCGATGCGCGCGGCGAGCTGGGAGCGGTTGCACGACCCCCAGCGCGGGGCGGTCACCGCCAGTTCGGCGTCCACCGCGGCCAACGTGTCGTCGTCGACGATCAGCCCGGTCCGGAACACACAGGCCCGGAAGGTGGTTTCGTCGACGTCGCCGGCGATGAACGCCCTACCCAAGCGGGGCAGCGAGAACCGCAGGGCGTGGGCGTAGCGGACGTGGCTGGCGGCCAGGTCGCGGCTGATGCCCAGGGCGGCAGCGACTTCCAGGGTGACCGCGTCGGTGGCGCACAGGTCGGTGGCGCCCGCGTCCTCGGCCAGTCGCAACGACACCAGCTCTCCGATCGCGACGAGCCGTTCGGCGGCGGCGCAGGCCTCGGCCCGCGCAGCCGAGCACATCCGCTGCAGCAACGCCGCCGACGCCAACGACACCAGCTCTCCGATCGCGACGAGCCGTTCGGCGGCGGCGCAGGCCTCGGCCCGCGCAGCCGAGCACATCCGCTGCAGCAACGCCGCCGACGCGCCCCATTCGCTCATGTGTTCGATTGTGGGCGGGGGGTACGACACCTACACGACGGAGAATCCCGACGGCAGATCCGATCGACCGGTCAGCGCCAGCAGCACGGGTCCGGCAGTGCCGAGGCGAACGCTGATCCGCGCCGCCAGCACCGTCGCCTCGGCGAGCACGTCGTCCGGGAGTGCGAGGTCCAGTCCCGTGGCCCTGGCGACGTCGAGGCCGTGGACCGCGAGCTCGAACACCCGCGTCGGCAGATAGGTGCTGAGCCGGAGGCCCAGACCGCCGATGACGGTGATCAGCGGATCGTCCACGGCCGCCACGTCGTCGAGGGCGCGCTCGAGCAAGGTGTCCACGGTCGCGGCGGGGTGCTCGCCGAGATCGCGACCCGCTTGGCGGCCGCGTTCGACGATCGCTCCCGCGTCGGCGGTCGTGACGTGCTCGCGCACCCAGGCGTAGTACTCGGCCGCGCTCGTCACGTCTTCGCGCTCGGCGGGTGCCCGAAGATAGGTGCTCACCGTGATCAGCGAGCGCGACGCGTGTCCCACCAGCGCCCGCAGGTCCCACTCCCCGAGACCCGGTCCGTCCCAAGCAGATTCGGGGACGGAGCGGACGAGGTTGGCGAAGGCCGTCCCCGCGGAGCGGAAGGTCTCGTTCACGACGACGCGATCAGATCCCAGCCCACGACCGATTCCGGACTGCGTGGCTCCGGCCCCACGTAGATCGCGGCCGGGCGCACCAGCTTGCCAAGTCGCTTCTGCTCCAGGATGTGCGCGCACCAACCCGCGGTGCGTCCGCACGTGAACATCGCGGGCATCATCGTCGGAGGAACGCCCGCGAAGTCGAGGATCACGGCTGCCCAGAACTCGACGTTGGTCTCGATGGCCCGATCCGGGCGGCGCTCCCGCAACTCGGCGAGGGCGGCCTGCTCGAGCGCGCGGGCCACCTCGAAGCGCGGCGCCTGCAGTCGCTCGGCGGTTGCGCGGAGCACCCGCGCCCGCGGGTCCTCGGCACGGTAGACGCGGTGTCCGAAGCCCATCAGCTTGTCGTTGCGATCCAGGATGGCCTTGACCACGGCACGGGCGTCGCCGGAGCGCTCGACCTCCTCGATCATCGGCAGGACGCGCGCGGGTGCGCCGCCGTGCAGCGGGCCGCTCATCGCCCCGACGGCCCCCGACAGCGACGCCGCGACGTCGGCACCGGTCGACGCGATCACCCGCGCAGTGAAGGTGGACGCGTTCATGCCGTGTTCGGCGGCGGTGACCCAGTAGGCGTCGATGGCCTCGACCTGCCGGGGATCCGGGTCGCCCTTCCACCGGGTCATGAAACGTTCTGTGACGGTGGAACACTCGTCGATGGTCCGCTGTCCGACGGCGGGGCGGTGGATGCCGCGGGCCGACTGTGCGACGTAGGACAGCGCCATTACCGAGGCGCGGGCCAACTGGTTGCGGGCGGTCTCGTCGTCGATGTCGAGCAGCGGCTGATAGCCCCAGATGGGGGCGAGCATCGCCAGGCCGGCCTGTACGTCGACCCGGACGTCGCCGGTGTGGATGGGCAGCGGGAACGGCTCCGCGGGGGTCAGGCCCCGGCCGAAGGCGCCGTCGACCAGCAGCGACCACACGTCACCGAACGTGACGTGCTTGGCCACCAGGTCTTCGACGTCGACGCCGCGATAGCGCAGCGCACCGCCGTCCTTGTCCGGTTCGGCGATCTGCGTGGTGAAGGCGACGACGCCTTCGAGGCCCTCTACGAACCCGTCGGGAATGTTGGACGCGTCGGTCATGAGCAGATTCTCGCACCATGGCCACCGGCGGTTGCTACCGGTTGGTAACCCGGCGCCACGCTGGGCGTAGCGTCTGACGGGTGGTTTTAGACGGTGACGAGCATTTGGCTCGCATGCGCGTGGAGTACGGATCGCCCGAGAAGGACGGCAGTCCCGACCTCGACGCCGACTGGCTGGCCGACGGATGGATCGCCCTGCTGCGCAAGTGGTTAGCCGACGCCGAAGATGCCGGGATCGCGGAGCCGAACGCCATCGTCGTCGGCACGGTCGACGCGGAGGGAAGGCCTGCCACCCGGACGGTGTTGTGCAAGGGCGTGGACGAGACCGGCATCACCTTCTACACCAACTACGACTCCGACAAGGGGGCGCAGTTGGCCGCCTCGCCGTACGCGTCGGCGACCTTCCCGTGGTACGCCCTCGGGCGCCAAGTGCACCTGCGCGGACCCGTCGCCAAGGTCGCGGCGGAGGTGACGGCCGAATATTGGTCCAAACGGCCCCGCGGGTCGCAGCTGGGAGCGTGGGCGTCGCATCAGTCCCACGCGATCGCGTCCCGTGAGGCGCTGCAGCGGCAACTCGCGGACGTCACCGAACGCTTCGCCGACGTCGAGTCCGTGCCCGTCCCGCCGAACTGGGGTGGGTACCTGATCTCGCCCGAGGTCGTCGAGTTCTGGCAGGGCCGGGAGAACAGGGTGCACAACCGAATCCGGGTGAGCGGCACGCGCGTCGAGCGTCTGCAGCCGTAGGGGTGGCGAGCCTCTTCGCCGACACCGCGCCGCTGCGATCGCCGGACTTCCGGCGGCTGTGGTTCGCCGGCATCGTCACCGTCATCGGCGGCAACCTCACGATCTTCGCCGTCCCGGTGCAGCTGTACGCGCTGACGCAGAACTCGGCCTACGTCGGATTGTCCGGCCTCTTCGCGCTGGTGCCGTTGGTCGTCTTCGGGCTGTGGGGCGGCGCCTGGGCCGACGCCATGGATCGCCGGCTGCTGCTGATCATCGCCTCCATCGGGCTGGCGGTGTCGTCGGTGCTGCTGTGGGTGCAGGCCGCGCTCGGGTTGGACAACGTGTGGGTGGTCCTCTGTCTGCTCTCGGTGCAGCAGGCGTTCTTCGCCGTCAACAGCCCGACCAGGTCGGCGGCGATCCCACGCATGGTCCCCGAGGATCAGTTGCCCGCGGCGAACTCGCTGAACATGACCGTCATGCAGTTCGGCGCGATCGTCGGTCCGCTGCTCGCCGGCGTGCTCCTGCACTTCGTCGACCTGTCCACGCTCTATGCGATCGACGCGCTGACGTGCATCGCGCCCATCGTCGCGACGTGGCGCCTGGCGAAGATGCCACCGACCGGAACCACCCAGGGCGCCTCGAAGTGGGGTTTCGCCGCGGTCTTCGACGGCTTCCGGTACCTGGCCGGCAACCGGGTGGTGCTGATGTCCTTCGTCGTCGACCTGATCGCGATGATCTTCGGCATGCCCCGGGCGCTGTTCCCGCAGATGGCGCACGAGAGCTTCGGAGGGCCCGTCGAGGGAGGCAGCGCGATGGCCTACCTCTCGGCAGCGATCGCGGTCGGTGCCGTCCTCGGCGGCGTGTTCTCCGGCTGGTTGCCGCGGATCAGTCGGCAGGGCCTTGCCGTGGTGCTCGCGATCGTGGTGTGGGGTGTGGCGATGATCGGGTTCGGGTTGGCTGCCGGTCTGGCCGGCGGACACGCCGGTGCGTTGCTGTGGATCGCGCTGGCATTCCTCGCGATGGGCGGCGCCGCGGACATGGTGTCGTCGGCGTTTCGGTCGACGATTCTGCAGCAGGCGGCATCCGATGACGTGCGCGGCCGGCTCCAGGGCGTGTTCACCGTGGTCGTCGCCGGTGGACCACGTTTGGCCGACACGGTCCACGGTGCGTCGGCAGCCGTCGTCGGCACCACGGTGGCCGCGGCGGGCGGCGGTGCCCTCGTCGTCGTCGGCGTCGTGGTTGCGGCGCTGCTGGTCCCCGCGTTCGTCCGCTACCGGGTCTGAGTTCGCTGCTACCGGCTTCATCTGTGTAGGGGGGCTAGCATCTTCCCCGTGGACGACGTGTCGAACGATTCGCCCAGCCTCCGGGAGAGCAAGAAGCTTCGGACGCGCGCGGTGCTGATCGACGCCGCGGTGGACCTGTGTCTCAGGCAGGGCTACCAGCAGACGACCGTCGAGCAGATCGCCGCCTCGGCGGACGTGTCGACGCGAACCTTCAGCCGGTACTTCCCGACGAAGGACGCGGTGTTCCTGACGCTCCTCGACGACTACGTCCACCAGGTCGCCGACGAGCTCGAGGCGGTGGACGCCGGCGTGGGTCCGCTCGAAGCGATGCGCCAGGCCCACACCGGCGTGCTGGCGCGAGTCGCGACGCGGCAGGCCGGCAGGCTGACCACCGACCGCATCGTCCTGATGCTGCGCGTGATCAACGCCTCCGAGGCGTTGAAGCAGTCGGCCCTGGAGTTCCGGCACGACCGGACGCAGGACGTGCTCGCCAAGCGGATGGGGGTGGAGGTGGACGACCCGCGGGCGCGGCTGGTCCACGTCGTCTTCTCGGCCACCATCGTCGACGCGTGTGGGGACTTGGTCTCCGATACCGACCGTATCCGGCTGGGGCCGTTGATCATGGTCGACCGGCTCAACGAGGCGCTCGCGCAGGTGGCGTGGATGGCGCGTGACCTGCAGTCCCCGGTGGCGGACGCGGACTACGAGCCAGCCCGTGGCTAGGAACGCCTCGCCCCGCGGGCTGCGGGAGCGCAAGAAGATGCGGACCCGTGCGACGCTGATCGACGCGGCGGCCGAGCTGTGTCTGCGTCAGGGGTACGACAACACCACCGTCGACCAGATCGCCACGGCGGCCGAGGTCTCGCCGAGGACGTTCAGCCGGTACTTCCCGAGCAAGGTGTCCGTCGTCGCCGCGATCACCGACGACCTGGACGAGCTGATCGCCGAGGCGATGGAGCGGCTTCCCGACGACATCACCGCGTACGACGCGTTGCTCGCAGCCTCGCTCGAGGTGTTGAGCTCCAGGGACGGTGTCGAGTCGCCCGGCTTCCGCCGGATGGCGATGCTGATCCGGATCATCAACGGGTCGACGTCCTACCGGGCGTCCGCCCTGGCGCTTCGGCACGACGTCACGAACAAGGCGACGATGCGCGTGATGGCTCGCCGGATGAACGTCCCGGTCGACGATCGGGCGGTGACGTTGGTGACCGACGTGTGGGCGGTCATCTTCTCCGACTCGTTCGCCGGACTGGGCCAACCCGGCAACCACGAGATCGCACCCGACGTCATTTGCGCGCGGCTGGCCGCCACGGTGGCGTTGTTTCGCAACACGTGGAGACCGTGGGCGCGCGTTCCGGCTGGCGACCGCCAACCCCACACGAGCGCGTGAAACCGATAGCGACTACCTTCCACTAGTGACGGACAGCTTCGTTCCGGTCGACAACCGTAGAAGGGGTTAACGTGCCCGAAGACTCCAGTTCTCGCCACGATTCGGACGAGGTCGCCACCCTCCGTTACCCAGGGGGCGAGATCGACCTGGAAATCGTGAAGGCGACGGAGGGATCCGACGGCATCGCACTGGGGTCGCTGCTGGCGAAGACCGGATACACCACGTTCGACGGCGGTTTCGTGAACACCTCGTCGACGAAGAGCTCCATCTGCTACATCGACGGCGACGCGGGCATCCTGCGCTACCGCGGCTATCCGATCGAGCAGTTGGCGGAGAAGTCGACCTTCATCGAGGTCAGCTACCTGCTGATCTACGGCGAGCTCCCGACGACCGACGAGCTCGAGAAGTTCACGACGCAGATCCAGCGCCACACCCTGCTGCACGAGGATCTCAAGCGCTTCTTCGACGGCTTCCCGCGCAACGCCCACCCCATGCCGGTGCTCTCCAGCGCGGTGAACGCGCTGTCGGCGTACTACCCGGACTCGGTCGACCCGCTGGACAAGGAGCAGGTCGAGCTCTCGACGATCCGACTGCTGGCCAAGCTGCCGACCATCGCCGCCTACGCCTACAAGAAGTCGGTTGGCCAGCCGTTCCTGTACCCCGACAATTCGCTCACGCTGGTCGAGAACTTCCTGCGGATGACGTTCGGCTTCCCCGCCGAGCCCTACGAGGTCGACCCGGAGATCGTGCGGGCGCTGGACCTGCTACTCATCCTGCACGCCGACCACGAGCAGAACTGCTCGACGTCGACGGTCCGGCTGGTCGGCTCGTCGCAGGCCAACCTCTTCACCTCGGTGTCCGGTGGCATCAACGCGCTGTGGGGCCCGCTGCACGGCGGCGCCAACCAGGCCGTGCTGGAGATGCTGGAGAAGATCCGCTCCGGGGACGACGACGTCGCGACCTTCGTCAAGAAGGTCAAGAACCGCGAAGAGGGCGTGAAGCTGATGGGCTTCGGGCACCGCGTGTACAAGAACTACGATCCGCGGGCCCGCATCGTCAAGGAGCAGGCCGACAAGATCCTCGGCAAGCTCGGCGTCAACGACGAGCTGCTCGACATCGCCAAGCAGCTCGAAGAGGTGGCGCTGACCGACGACTTCTTCGTCGAGCGCAAGCTGTACCCGAACGTCGACTTCTACACCGGCGTGATCTACCGGGCGATGGGCTTCCCGACGCGGATGTTCACGGTGCTGTTTGCGCTCGGCCGGCTGCCGGGGTGGATCGCGCACTGGCGTGAGATGCACGAGTCGCCCAGCAAGATTGGTCGGCCGCGCCAGATCTACACCGGCTACAACGAGCGCGACTACACCGACATGGGTGGTCGTTAGTCCCGCACCGGTGTCTGCTGCACCACATCCTTTGCGTTGGTAATGGTTGTAGGTTCACAATCGTTGTGTGAACACAAGTATTGAGCTGACCCCACGGCGCAAGGCCATCATCCTGGTGTCCTGTTGCCTGAGTCTGCTGATCGTCTCGATGGACGCGACGATCGTCAACGTCGCCATCCCCAGCATCCGCACCGATCTGCATGCCTCGCCGTCGCAACTGCAGTGGGTGGTCGACGTCTACACCCTGGTGCTGGCGTCCCTGCTGATGCTCTCCGGAGCGACGGGAGACCGCTTCGGCCGCCGTCGGGTGTTCCAGATCGGCCTGGTCGTGTTCGCCATCGGGTCCCTGCTGTGCAGCATGGCGCCCAACATCGACACGCTGATCGTCGCGCGCCTGCTGCAGGCCGTCGGCGGGTCGATGCTCAATCCCGTTGCCCTGTCCATCATTTCGCAGATCTTCACCGGTCGCGTCGAGCGGGCCCGGGCGCTGGGCTTCTGGGGTGCGGTCGTCGGGATCTCGATGGCCCTCGGCCCGGTGGTCGGCGGATTCCTGATCGAGCTGATCAGTTGGCGCGCCGTGTTCTGGATCAACCTGCCGATCTGTCTGGCCGCGGTGGTGCTGACCGCGATCTTCGTCCCGGAGACCAAGTCGAAGACCATGCGCAACATCGACCCGATCGGCCAGGGGCTGGCGGTCACGTTCCTCTTCGGCGTGGTGTTCACCCTCATCGAGGGACCGGGCTACGGCTGGACCAACCCCCGGGTCGTCGCGGTCGCGGTGGTCGCGGTGATCGCCTTCGGAGCCTTCCTGCGGTACGAGTCCACGCGCCACGACCCGTTCATCGACCTCCGCTTCTTCCGCAGCGTTCCCTTCGCGGGGGCCACGGTGACCGCCATCTGTGCGTTCTCGGCGTGGGGGGCCTTCCTGTTCATGATGTCGCTGTACCTGCAGGGTGAGCGCGGCTACTCGGCGATGTACACCGGAATGATCTACGCGCCGATTGCCATTGGCGCACTGGTGTTCTCGCCGATCTCGGGTCGGATGGTCGGCCGGTTCGGGGCCCGGCCGTCCCTGCTGGCGGCAGGCGTCCTGATCACCACGGCGTCGGTGCTGCTGACGTTCCTGACCAAGACCACTCCGGTGTGGGGGCTGCTCGTCATCTTCGCCGTGTTCGGCATCGGCTTCTCGATGGTGAACGCTCCGATCACCAACGCCGCGGTGAGCGGCATGCCACTGGACCGGGCCGGCGCGGCGTCGGCCGTGACCTCCACCAGCCGGCAGATCGGGGTGAGCATCGGCGTCGCGCTCTGCGGTTCCATCGCGGGGGCGGCGATCTCACACAGCGGAGCGGACTTCGCCGCCTCGGCGCGGCCACTGTGGTTCACGTGCATCGGCGTCGGCGTGATCATCACGGTGCTCGGATTCTTCTCCACCACCCCGGCGGCGTTCCGGTCGGCCGAACGGTTGGCCCCGCTGATCGCCGGTGACGCCGAATCGAAGGTGGCCGCCAATGTCCGCTGACGCCGACCTGGCCGACGACGTCTGGCGCGCGATGGCGTCGGTGGTGTTCGACAACCGCGACCGGTGGAGGCGCGACGTCGTCGAAACCTCGGGTCTGCCGTTCAGCCGCATCCGCGTCCTCCGCCGGCTGGCCAGGCGGCCGATGACCGCCACCGAGATCGCCGAGGCCGCCACCATGGACGCGCCCGCCACCAGCGTCGCGGTCAACGACCTCGAGGGCCGCGGATTGGTCGTGCGAGAGACGAATCCGAACAACCGCAGATGCAAGGTGGTGTCGCTGACCGACGAGGGTCGGCGAATGGTCGCGAGCATCGAGGGCGTCGACGATCCGGCGCCGCGTCCGTTCGCGACGTTGAGCCGAGACGAGCTGGTGGCTCTCCAGGCGGTCCTGGCGAAGTTGGCGGCCGGCTAACGAACTGACGGTATCGTCGATTACGGCCGACTGCCCGACGCGCGCGAATATTCTTGTCTCGTCCACCGGGAAGGCGACGAGATGACGGTGTGCCGGGCATGTGACTCCGAGTTGCGCGCGGCCGCCAAGTTCTGCGACGAGTGTGGCGCGTCGACTCAGCCCGCCGATTCAGCCGAGTACAAGCACGTGACGGTGCTCTTCGCCGACGTCGTGCACTCGATGGACATCGCGGTCGCCCTGGGGTCGGAACGCTTGCGCGAGCTCATGGCAGACGTCTTCGACGTCTCGGCCGACGCGGTCAGACGATACGGAGGAACCGTCGACAAGTTCACCGGTGACGGCATCATGGCCGTCTTCGGGGCTCCGGTCGCCCTCGAAGACCATGCGCTGCGCGGGTGTCTCGCAGCGCTCAACCTGCAGGGGGAAGTGCGTCGACTCGCCGTCCGATTCGGCCGCGACGGGGTCGACGTCGCGGTCAGGGTCGGCCTGAACTCGGGTCAGGTCGTCGTCGGGAAGCTCGGCGCCGGATCGCGCGCGTACACCGCGATCGGTGAGGCGGTCGGGATGGCGCAGCGGATGGAGTCGGTGGCGCCTCCGGGTGGGGTGGTGATCTCGGAGTCGACGGCGAGACTCGTCGACGAGGTCGTCGACCTCGACGAACCCGACTTCCTCGTCGTGAAGGGCTTCGCCAAGCCGGTATCCGTGCGCAGGCTGCTGCAGGTCAAGCCGCACCACGCCCTTTCCGGACGCGCCGACTCGCCGCTCATCGGCCGAAAATGGGAGATGGCCGTTCTCGAAGGGACCTTCGACGAGATCCTCGACGGATGCGGCGGCACGAGCGTCGGATTGTGTGGGCCCGCAGGGATCGGCAAGAGCCGGGTCGTCCGGGAGATCGCGGCGATCGCCGCCACCCGGGGTGTCCAAGTGTTCCGCGCGCGGTGCGAGTCGATTGCCAAGGAGGTGCCGTTTCACGTCGTCGCCCAACTGCTGCGTGCCGTGATGAAGGTCGGTGACTCCGAATCCAGTTCTGACAGAGAACAACTCAAGAGGCAGTTGCCCGACGTCGGCAATGACGACCTGTTGCTGCTCGGCGACCTGCTCGGTATCAACGACCCCGACGTGGTCATCCCGGCACTCCATCCAGATGCCAGACGCAGGCGACTGACGGCGTTGATCCGTGGCGCCTGGACCACGCAGCGATCACCCGCGGTGTACATCGTCGAGAACGCGCAATGGATCGACGAGATCAGTGAATCCATGCTGGCCGACTTCACCGCGGTGATCTCGCGGACCGATTCGATGGCCCTCATCACCTACCGGCCGGAGTATCGCGGCGCATTGTCCCGGTTGGCCGATGGGCGAACCATCACCCTGGCGCCCTTGAGTCACCGGGAAACCTCGGAACTGATTGCCGAGCAGTTGGGTGCAGACGACTCGCTGGCGGGCTTGGCGATGACGATCGCCGAACGCGCCGTAGGCAATCCGTTCTTCGTCAAGGAAATCGTGCGGGATCTTGCCGAGCGGGGCATCTTGCACGGTCGGCGCGGCGCATACAGGTTCAACGCCGCCGTGGCGGACGTCAGCGTGCCGCCGACTCTGTACGCCGTCATCGCGGCACGGATCGACCGGCTGGACGACGCGGCGAAGCGCACCCTCAACGCCGCCGCGGTCGTCGGAACACGTTGCACCGCAGATCTTCTGACCACGATCGGCGTCGAGCCGGCGTTCGACGCGCTGGTGGACGCCGAGATGGTGGATCAGGTGAAGTTCTCCTCGCCCGAGGAGTACGTCTTCCGGCAGCCCATGATCCGCACCGTGGCCTACGAAACGTTGCTCCGGGCTGAACGCGCCGACGTCCATCGGCGGGTGGCGGCGGCGATCGAGGCGCGCGAACCGGACCTGGTGGACCAGAATGCCGCGCTGATCGGCGAGCACCTCGAAGCGGCCGGAGACAACGGCGCGGCCCATGGCTGGCACATGCGCGCCGGCGCATGGTCGAGAAACCGCGACATTGCCGCGGCGCGGTTGAGTTGGGCGAGAGCGCGACACGTCGCGCAGGCGCTTCCGGTCGACGACCCGAATCGCCTGGCCATGCGCATCGCGGCGGGTACGTTGCTCTGCGCGACGGCCTACCGTACGGCGGAGAGCATGTCCCACAGCGGTTTTCAGGAGGTTCGCGAGCTCGCCTCCGCGGCGGGGGACAAGCGGTCGCTGGCGCTGGCGATGCTCGGGCAGTACACCGACCACATGGTGCACGGCAGAGTCGCCGAAGCATCCGCTCTTGGCACCGAGGTTCGGGCGCTACTCGACGCGATCGGTGATCCCACGCTGACCGTCGGGCTGTCCGTCGCCCCGATGATCGTCAAACAGGAGACCGGCGAGATCAGCGAGCTGCTGACGTGGTCGCAGACGGCGATCGAGCTGGCCGACGGCGATCCGACCATGGGCGACATCGTGTTCGGGTCGCCGCTGGCGCTGGCGCTCGTATTCCGCGGCATCGCCAAATGCTGGCTCGGACTCGCGGACTGGCAGAAGGACTTTCGCGACTCCCTGGCCATGGCCCGCACGACGGACCGCCTGACCTACAGCAAGTGCGTGGTCTACAAGCACAGCGTGGCGACGTTGCAATGCGTCCTGCTGCCGGATGACTCCACCGTCGGCGAAGTGGAGGAGGCGCTGAGCATCGCCTCGGACCACGGCGACCACCACGCCGTCGCCCTGGCCACCTACTGCCTGGGTGGCGTTCTCCTCGAACGGGGGTCCGCCGACCGCCGTCGGGGCAGGCACCTCCTGGCCGAGATCCGCGAGATGGCGGATCGCGGTCACTTCTACCGAAGCGAGCTCGCCGTCCTGGATCTCTTCCACGCGCGCGAGCTGGCGCGCGACGGTCACCTCGACATCGCCGTCGACGAGCTGCGGGACGCGGGCATCCGCGTCTTTCGGCGCGGTCAGTTCGCCCACGGCGTCATGGCCACCCGATTCCTCGTCGAGGCGCTGCTGCAGCGCGGCGGAATGGGGGACGTGCGGGAGGCCGAGGCGGCGATCGAACGCCTGGCCTCAGCGGGGAGGGACGATCTGGCGGTCGTCGAACTGGTCCTGCTTCGGCTGAGGGCGCTGGTGGCACGGGCGCGAGACGACGACGTCACCTGCCGGGAGTTGCTCACCAGATGTCGCGAGCGGGCGACGGCCCTGGGCTTCGAGGGTCACGTCGCGATGGCTCAGTTCAGATAGCCCTCGACTTCACTCTCGGGACGCACGCTCGCCTGGTCGGGATCCTTGCCCGTCTCGCGCAGCGCGCGGCGCTGACGCAGCAGATCCCAGCACTGGTCCAGCTGCACCTCGAGACCACGAAGTCGGCGATGCTCCTCGGTCTCGTCGATCTCGCCGTGCTGGAGCTTGGCGCGCAATTCCTTCTCCTCGGCGACCAGGTCGTTGACTTGGGCGAGGATGTCGGCATCTTTGTTCGGGTCAGTAGCCACGGCTTCAGTCTGCCCGACTACCGTGTGAAACGTGGCCACTAAACCCGAGATCGAATTTCCCGACGGTCCGGCGCCTGCCGAGCTCGTCATCGAAGACATCGTCGTCGGCGACGGCGCCGAGGCCGTGCCCGGTGGCACCGTCGAGGTGCACTACGTGGGCGTGGAGTACGACACCGGCGACGAGTTCGACAGCTCGTGGAATCGCAACGAGTCCATCGAGTTCCCCCTGCGCGGCTTGATCGAGGGCTGGCAGGACGGCATTCCCGGAATGCGCGTCGGCGGTCGTCGCAAGCTGGTCATCCCACCGGCAAAGGCCTACGGCCCGGCCGGATCCGGGCACCGGCTGTCGGGCAAGACGTTGATCTTCGTGATCGACCTGCTCGACGCCCGCTGAGTGCGTTCCGCGCTGCTGGTCGCCCTGACCCTGCTGTTCGTCGTCACGGGGTGCGGGGCCTCCGGCGGATCCGGTGACGCCGGATCAGCGGCCGAGAGCACCTCGTCGACCAGCTCGTCGACCACCTCGTCGGCCGTCGCGAAGAGCGGTCCCTTCGGGGCCATGTCGATCGTGCGGACGGCCAACGGGTTCACCGTGACCGGCGAGGTGCCCGACGAGGCGCTCAAGGCGGAGCTGCCCGACACGCTGCGCCAGGCCATGCCCGGCGCCAAGATCGTCGACCAGCTGACGGTGAAGCCCGGCGTCACGGGACCGGAGTTCTCCGGGCTGGGCGCGTTGTTCGGGATCGCCATGGACGTGCAGGGCTTCGGCGTGAAGCTCGTCGGAAACACCGCCACGTTGACGGGGAACGCGAAGACGGCCTCGGTCAAGTCGGCGGCCGAGACTGCGGTGACGGAAACGTGGCCGAACGTGGTCGTCGCCAACGACATTCGGGTCGGCTAGGACGGTCCGGGCAACCGCAACAGCAGACGAACGCCGCCGAGCGGGCTCTCCTCCAACGACGCCGTGCCGCCGTGCAACTCGGCCTGCTGCGCGACCAATGCCAGCCCCAGCCCGGAGCCCGAGTGCGACGCCGTCGACCCGCGGGAGAAGCGCTCGAACACGATCTTGCGCTCCTCCTCGGGGATGCCCACACCGTCGTCGTCGACCGCGATCTCCACCCCCGCGCGCGAGGTGACCGCCGACAGCTGAACACGCGTGGCGCCACCGTGTTTGACGGCGTTGGCGATCGCGTTGTCCACCGCAAGGCGAAGCCCTGCGGGCAATCCCACGATGATCACCGTCGGGGCGGGCACCAGCGAGACGTCGAGTTCGGGATAGACGCGCATCGCGTCGTGCGCGGCGCGGTCGAGCAGCTCGGTGATGTCGACCGGCGAGTGGTCGTCGGACGTCGAGAGTTCGCCTTGGGCAAGCCTTTCGATGGCCCACAGCGTCGACTCGATGCGGGTTTGGGTCCGGATGACGTCACTGAGGACCTCCTTGCGCTGATCCTCGGCGAGGTCCAGCGTGGCGAGCACCTCCAGATTGGTGCGCATCGCCGTCAGCGGGGTGCGCAGCTCGTGGGACGTCACCGCGGCGAAGTCGCGGGAGGACACCAGTGCCGCCTTGGTGCGGTCCTGCTCCTGCCAGATGCGCTGCACCATTCCGTTGACGGCGTCGGCGATCTCGACGGCCTCGGTGGCGCCGCGGACGTCGATATCGGGTGCCGCACCTCCCACGTCGATCGCGCGGGTCTGCTGTGCCAGGCGTTTGAGCGGTCGGACCGCGAACGCGGCCAGCAGCCAGCCCGCGACCGCCGCTGCGCCGATGGCGCCGGAGCAGATCATGATGACCCGGCGGTGCAGGTTGTTGGTGTCGGCGATCGTCGCGTCGTAGGTGGCGCCGACGGCGGCCGTCATCGGACCCTGCGGCCCGTTCAGCTCCACGGTCCGAACCCGGTAGCGCACTCCGTCGATGGTGGTGTCGGCGTACCCCGGTGGGAGATCGGGCAGCGTCACGTCGGAGTTGGACGTCACCTGTCCGTCCGTTCGTCGCACCGTGATGATCGCGTCCTGGTCGTTGGGCGACTTCGGAATTTGGTCGAGGCCGCGCGGCAGGAACGGGATGGCGAAGCCCGCCGCTTCGTCGAGCCGACGGTCGAGGCGTTCCTTGCGGTCGTTGGTGATGCCGATCCACACGATCGCGCCGACGATGCCGACCACGATGGCTGCGGCGATGGCGGTCGCGAACGCCACGCGGGTCCGCAGCGACGGAGTGCGTCGGAAGACCCGCGAGATGAGGTTCATCGGGGCTATTGCTGCCTCAGCACGAATCCCACGCCGCGCACGGTGTGCAGCAGTCGCGACGCGCCACCCGCCTCCAGCTTGCGGCGCAGGTAACCGATGAAGACGTCGACGACGTTGGTGTCGGCGGCGAAGTCGTAGCCCCAGACCAGTTCCAGCAGCTGCGCGCGCGACAACACCGCGGTCTTGTGCTCGGCAAGGACCGCCAGGAGGTCGAACTCGCGCTTGGTCAGGTCGACGTCCACGCCGTTGACGCGGGCGCGGCGGCCGGGGATGTCGACCTCCAGCGGGCCGACGGCAATGGTCTCCGACGAGAACGTGGCCGTCGCCCCGCGGCGCCGCAGCAGGGCCTTGACCCTGGCGACGAGCTCGGCCAGGACGAAGGGCTTGACCAGGTAGTCGTCGGCCCCGGCCTCGAGGCCGGCCACCCTGTCGTCGACCGAGCTGCGCGCCGACAGCACGCACACCGGTACGTCGTTGTCCATGGCGCGCAGGGCCGTCACCACGCTGACCCCGTCGAGGACGGGCATGTTGATGTCGAGGACGATCGCGTCGGGTCGCGTCTCCGTCGCGCTGCGGAGCGCCTCGGCGCCGTCGACCGCGGTGCTCACCTCGAACCCCGACAGACGCAGTCCGCGCTCCAGGGACGCCAGCACGTCGGGGTCGTCGTCGACCACGAGGACCCGGGGTGGCGCGGCACCGCTAGCTCCCATCTCCATGCGCCTCATCTTGCCTGATGCGCCACTATGGGTGCGGTAGGCGCGTGGCGTAGACCGGAGGGGAGTGGTCAGTGCTAGCTTCTGAACTCGTGCAGCCGAGCGGCCCCCGCCTGATCGTCGAACCCGATGACGGGCTGGGTCCTGTCCTGGAGTTCATCGGATCGGCGCAGGCGTCGCTTCTCATCAAGCAATTCACCTTCACCGACGAGAGCCTCATCGACGCCGTCATCGCGCGGAAGCAGGCGGGCGTCGACGTGCGGGTGATGCTGAACGCGGCCAGATCCGGCGGCGACCGCGCGAACGACGAGACCTTCGAGCGCTTCAGTGCCGCCGGGATCGCCGTGCAGTGGGCCAACCCGAAGTTCTACGTCACCCACGAGAAGTCGATGGTGGTCGACGAGAAGACCGCTCTGGTGGCGACGTTCAACATGTGCCTGAAGTACTTCACGGCGACCAGGGACTACGGCGTGATCATCGACGACCCGGTGCACGTCCGCCAGATCGTCGAGGTGTTCAACGCCGACTGGAATCACGACGACTGGGTGCCGTCGGTCTACGAGGGGCTGCTGTGGAGCAACTCGAATTCGCGGTACCACATGGCCCGCTTCATCGACACGGCCACGCAACGCATCGACGTGCAGCATCCCAAGTTCGTCGACGCGGTGATCCTGGACCATCTCGCGGCGGCCGTGGAACGCGGCGTCAGGGTGCACGTGTTGTGCGGTGGCAGGCACGGCATCAGTGAGGGCGACGTGCTCGACACCTTCGCCTCGCTGCGGACGTTGCGCAGATTCGGCGCCAAGGTGCACAAGCAGAAGAACCTCAGGGTGCACGCGAAGCTGATGATCGTCGACGACGAGCGTGCGCTCGTCGGGTCGATGAACATCGACCGCAGCGCCTTCGACCTACGACGCGAGCTGGGCATCACCGTCACCGAGCCGGCCGTCGTCGCGCGGCTCAAGGAGACCTTCGAGCACGATTGGTCGCTGTCGCACCACTATTCGCCGCCGGACCCGCTCGACCCCTCGACCCACCACGAGGACGACTTCCCGCACGACCCGGACCTCGTCCACGAGTGACCACTCCGGAGCCGGCGAAGGTCGGACTGGGTGAACTGGCGCTGACGTTCAACCACATCGCGCTGGCGTCGTTCGGAGGCGGACTGTCGGCGTGGTCGCGTGAGGTCATCGTCGTCGAGAAGAACTGGATGGGCGAGGCAGAGTTCCTGTCCGCCATGACGATGTGCCGCATCCTGCCGGGCGCCAATCAGGTCAACATGGCCGTGTTCACCGGCACGAAGCTGCGGGCCGTGCCGGGAGCCGTCGCCGCGGTCGTCGGACTGTGCTTCATGCCGCTCGTGATCGTCCTGGTGTTGGCGTTCCTGTACTTCACGTTCAAGGAGGTGCCTGCGGTCAAGGGCGTGCTGCACGGCGCGTCCGCGGCGGCCGTGGCGCTGACGGTGGCGATGGTGATCAAGACCGGCAAGACGTGTCTCACGGGCGTGATCCCGGTGGCCCTGTTCGGCTTGGCGTTCGTGCTCAACGGCGTGCTGCGGTGGCCGCTGCTCGGCGTGCTCGGGATCGTGGCGCCACTGGCCCTGATCTGGGCGTGGCCGAGAAAGACCGCCGAGCAGGCCGACGCGTGAGCACCTATCTGCAGCTGATCGTTCTGTTCGGGTCGCTGTCGCTGATGTCGATCGGCGGCGGCAACGCCGTGCTGCCCGACATGCATCTGCGGTCGGTCCACCAACACCACTGGCTCAGCGACACGCAGTTCGCCGACCTGTTCTCCATTTCGCAGACCGCGCCGGGGCCGAGCATCCTGATCGTCGGCATGATCGGGTACGCCGCCGGTTTGCCGGTCGGCGGCGTGCTCGGCGGGGTGATCGGCGGTTTCGTCGCCACCGCCGCGATGGTGATTCCGGCCGCGTCCTTGGTGTACGCCATCACCCTGTTCTGGCAGCGGGCCCAGGAGTCGAAGTGGCGGATCGCCGTCGAGAAGGGGTTCGCGCCGCTGACGGTGGGGCTGATCTTGGCGTCGTCGCTGGTGATGAGCCGCGCCGCCGATCACGACTGGCGGGCGTACCTGCTGACCGCGGTGTGCACGCTGATCTTCGTCCGCACGAAGATCAATCCGCTGATCGTCGTCGCGGCCGCGGGTGTGATCGGTTACCTCGGCATCGTCTGAGTTAGCCATAACGGGTATAGCCCGTCGTATGGGTAATGAATTGACCTCATGTCTTGTTGAGGTTTTACGGTGATCAGATGAGCATGGAGTACGCGGCCAGCCGGGCCCTATACCGGCAGCGCAACGCGCGCGGGGGTGACCTCCGCGTGCTGGCGAACCGTGCCCTCTTGATGCGGATCTGGCGGTTCTCCGCCCGCCACCACCGGCGTCTCGGCGCCTTCGTCGGGGTAAGCGTCGTCGGCGCCCTTCTTGCCGTCTCCACGCCGGTGCTGGCCGGGCGGGTGGTCGACGCGATCGTGCACGGCGGGTTGCCGAGCACGGTGGTGCTGCTGGCGTCGGTGATCGCGGCTGTCGCGTTGGCCGAGGCCGGCGTGGGCATGCTGACCCGCTGGCTGTCGTCGCACATCGGTGAGGGCCTGATCCTCGATCTGCGGACCGCGGTGTTCGACCACGTCCAGCGGATGCCGGTGGCGTTCTTCACCAGGACCCGCACCGGGGCCCTGGTCAGTCGGCTGGGCAACGACGTGATCGGGGCGCAACGCGCCTTCTCCGACACGTTGTCGGGCGTGGTGGGCAACCTGGTCACCCTCGCGCTGACGCTGGCCGTCATGCTCGGGATCTCGTGGCAGATCACGGTGCTGTCGCTGTTGCTGACGCCGTTGTTCCTGCTACCGGCGCGCCGGATCGGACGCACGATGGCGACGCTGAGCCGCGAGAGTGCGATCTACAACGCGACGATGAACACGCAGATGACCGAACGCTTCTCGGCCCCCGGCGCCACGCTGGTCAAGTTGTTCGGCGACCCGGGTCGTGAATCGAAGGAGTTCGCGTCGCGGGCCGACCGGGTGCGCGACATCGGGGTGCGGACCTCAATGCTGCAGGCCACGTTCATGAACTCCCTGACGCTGATGTCGGCACTCGCGCTGGCGCTGGTCTACGGGCTCGGGGGAGTGCTGGCGATCGGCGGTGCCTTGCAGGCCGGTGCCATCGTCTCGCTGGCCCTGCTGCTGACGCGGCTGTACGCGCCCCTGACGGCGCTCGCCAACGCGCACGTCGAAATCGCCAGTGCGCTGGTCAGTTTCGAGCGTGTCTTCGAGGTGCTCGACTTGACGCCTCTGATCGAGGAGAAGGTCGACGCCGTATCCGTGCCCGACGGCCCGGTGGGCGTCGAGTTCGACGACGTACGATTCGCCTACCCCTCGGCCGACAAGGTGTCGCTGGCCTCCCTCGAGGAGGTCGCCGTGCTCGACGACCGGGGTGGAGACGAAGTGCTGCATGGTATTTCGTTCACCGCGGAGCCCGGCCAGATGGTCGCCCTGGTGGGGTCCTCAGGGGCGGGCAAGTCGACGATCGCCTCCCTGCTGGCACGGCTCTACGACGTCGACTCCGGCGCGGTGAGGCTGGCGGGCGTCGACGTCCGCGACGTGACCTTCGCCTCGCTGAAGGACACCGTCGGCGTCGTCACCCAGGACGGCCACCTCTTCCACGAGTCCATCCGCGCCAACCTGGCCCTGGCTGCGCCCGGTGCCACCGACGACCAGCTGTGGGAGGCGCTGCGCCGAGCCCGGCTGGCCGACGTGGTGGCCGAGATGCCGGACGGTCTGGACACCGTCGTCGGCGAACGCGGCTACCGGCTTTCGGGCGGGCAGCGCCAGCGGTTGACCATTGCGCGGCTGCTGCTCGGGAAGTCCCGGGTGGTGGTGCTCGACGAGGCGACCGCGTCGCTGGACTCCGAGTCCGAGGCCGCCGTGCAGCAGGCCCTTGCCGAAGCGCTGGCGGGCCGGACGTCTCTGGTGATCGCTCACCGGTTGTCCACCATCCGGGCGGCCGACGTGATCCTCGTCGTCGAGGACGGTCGGATCGTCGAACGCGGTACCCATCGCAAACTGCTGGCCCGCCGTGGTCGGTACACGGAGTTGTACGAGACGCAGTTCGGTGACGAGACGTCCGCCGCATGAAATCGGTTGTCGAGCATGGGAGCCTAGAAGGCGTGACGACCGGTGACGAGGAGGGAGTGCGGTCCGAGCCCGCCGTCGCGCCGCCGCCCCGCAGGATCCGGTCGTCGTCGGACATCCTGCGCCTGGTGCCCTATCTGAAGCCGTACTGGCTGCGGTGGACCTCGATGTTGATCGCGGCCCTACTTAGCCTGGTTGCCACGGTGGCCATCCCGCTGATGACCAAGGCCGTCGTCGACGGTCCCGTGCGGCACCAGGATCAGCAGCACCTGTGGACGCTGGGCTCGGCCGCGATGGCCGTGCTGGTCTCCGAGGCCGTGCTGTGGTTCATCCGCCGGTGGCTGGTCTCACGCGCCACGATGGGCGTCGAGGCCGACATCCGCAAGGACCTCTATGCGCGCCTGCAGATCCTGCCGATGTCGTTTCACGGCCAGTGGCAGTCGGGCCAGCTGCTGTCGCGGGTGATGAACGACCTCAGCACCATTCGCCAGTTCCTGTCGTTCGGGCTGCTGTTCTTGTTGCTCAACGTCATTCAGATCGTCGTGGTCACCGGGATCCTGCTGGCCATGTACTGGCCGCTGGGTGTGGTCGTGGTGATTTCGATCGTGCCCATCACCGCCACCGTGCTGCACTTCCAACGTCAGTTCACCAAGTTGTCGCGCGCCGCGCAGGACCAGTCCGGCAACGTCGCGACCCACGTCGAGGAGCAGGCCCTCGGGGTGCGGGTGGTCAAGGCGTTCGGCCGCGAGCAGTACGCCTACGACCGGTTCGACCAACGCGCCGTCGCCCTGTTCGACACCGAGGTGCGCAAGGTCGGAGTCTCGGCCAAGTTCTGGACACTGCTGGAGGCGATCCCCAGCGCCAGCCTGATCATCGTGCTGGGGCTGGGCGCCTACGCCGCGGGCAGCGGACTGGTCACGATGGGCACCCTGGTCGCGTTCATCACGATGATGCTGTCGCTGGTGTGGCCCATTGCCTCGCTGGGCTTCCTGCTGTCGATGACGCAGGAGGCCATGACGGCCGCCAACCGCGTCGTCGAGATCTTCGACGCGCCCCGCGAGATCACCGACGGGCCGCACCACGAGGTGCCCCGCGGCGGCCGCCTCGAGCTGGTCGACGTCGGCTTCACGTTCCCCGACTCCGACGAATGGGCGCTGCGCCACGTCAACCTCACCGTCGAACCGGGGGAGACCCTCGCGCTGGTCGGGCCGACGGGATCGGGCAAGTCTGTGCTCGTCTCGCTGCTCTCGCGCCTGTACGACGTGACCGAGGGCGCGATCCTCGTCGACGGCCGCGACGTCCGCGAGCTCTCCCTGCCGGCGTTGCGCAAGGCGGTCGCCACGGCCTTCGAAGACCCCACCCTGTTCTCGATGTCGGTGGCGGAGAACCTGGCGCTGGGCCGGCCCCCCGGGGACCCGGCGACCGAGGAGCAGATGGCCGAGGCCATCGAGGTGGCTGCCGCCCAGTTCGCCTACGACTTGCCGTTCGGCCTGGACACCCGCATCGGTGAGCAGGGCATGAGCCTGTCCGGCGGTCAGCGACAACGACTTTCGCTGGCTCGGGCACTGCTGGCGGCCCCGTCCATCTTGGTGCTCGACGACACCCTGTCGGCCCTGGACGTGCACACCGAGGCCGTCGTCACCGAGGCGCTGCGCCGCGTCCTGTCGTCGGTGACCGGGTTGGTCGTGGCCAACCGCGCGTCGACGGTTCTGCTGGCCGACCGCGTCGCCCTGCTCCAGAGGGTGGAGGGCTCCGGGGCCACCATCACCCGCGTCGGCACCCACGCCGAGCTGCTGGCGACCGCCCCGGAGTACCGCTACCTGCTGGCCGCCGACGACGAACTCGACGAGAACCTGGAACGCGACTGCGACTGGGAACGCGACCAGGAGCGCAGTCGGCTCGAGCACCTCTACCTGGAGCAGGAAGCCGACCGCGACGGCGACCGAGACCATGCGGCGTCGGAAGTGGAGAAGTCTCGATGAGCGCTTGCGCGAAGAGCGAGAACCGATGAGCACCACCGACTGGCGGGGTCGCGCCGTCAGCAACGACGACGGCGACCTGCCCATCGACGAGTCGATCTCGCGCCGCCGCGAGGCGCGGACCCTGTTGGGCGCCCTGCTGCGGCCGTATGCCGCGACGGTGGCCCTGCTGACGATCGTCATCGTGGCCGAGAACGCCGCGCGGCTGTCGGTGCCCCTGCTGGTGCAACGCGGCATCGACCACGGCATCCCGCCCCTCGTCGACGGTGGCTCGGCACGTGAACTGATCCTGATCGTGGCGGCGCTGTGCGGCGTCGTGCTGGTGCAGGCCACCAGCCGGATGTTCTTCCTACGCCGGTCGGGGCGCATCGGTCAAGAAGTGCTACTCGAGTTGCGCCGCAGGATCTTTCGGCACTTCCAGCGTCTGGACGTCGCGTTCCACGACCGCTACACCTCGGGTCGGGTGGTGGCGCGGTCCACGAACGACGTCGAGGCCATCCAAGACATGCTGCAGACCGGGTTCGACGGTCTCATCACCGCGGTCCTGACACTGTTGGGCACCTCGGTGCTGCTGGTGGTGCTCGACGTGAAGCTCGGCCTGATGTGTCTGTGCGCGTTCCCCGTTCTGGTGCTGCTGGTGTGGTGGTTCCGCACCCAGTCGGCGAAGACGTACAAGTTGGTGCGCGAGCGCGCCGCATTGGTCATCGTGCAGTTCGTCGAGACGATGACCGGCATCAAGGCGGTGCAGGCCTACCGCCGCGAGCCGCGCAACCAGCAGATCTTCACCGCGGTCGCCGACGACTACAAGAACGTCAACGAGCGCGCGTTCAAACTGCTGGCGATCTTCATGCCCGCCGTCCGCCTGGTCGGCAACGTCACCACCGGCGGGGTGCTGCTCTACGGCGGCTACCGGGTGCTGAACGGGGAGATGACGCTCGGCACGCTGACCGCCTTCCTGCTGTATCTGCGGATCTTCTTCGAGCCGATGCAGGAGATCTCGCAGTTCTTCAACACGTTCCAGTCGGCCGCCGCGGCCCTGGAGAAGATCGCCGGCGTGCTGGCCGAGAAGCCGGGCATAGAAGACCCCGAGCAGCCGGTCGAGCTGTCGACGGTCAAGGGCGACATCGCCTTTCGCGACGTGACGTTCTCCTACGTCCCCGAGCGCCCGGTGCTGCCGGACCTGCGGCTGGAGATCCCGGCCGGCCAGACGGTGGCGTTGGTCGGCACGACCGGTGCCGGCAAGACCACCATCGCCAAGTTGATCGCCAGGTTCTACGACCCCACTTCGGGGGCGGTGACCCTCGACGGCGTCGACCTGCGCGACCTGGCGCAGGCCGACCTGCGCAAGAACGTCGTGATGGTGACGCAGGAGAACTTCATGTTCGAGGGCACCATCGCCGACAACATCCGCTTCGGCCGACCCGACGCGACCGACGCCGAGGTGCGCGAGGCGGCCGAGGCCGTCGGCGTCAGCCGGTTCGTCGACGCACTCGCCGACGGCTACGACACCGACGTGGCCAAGCGGGGCGGCAGGCTTTCCGCGGGCCAGCGGCAGCTGATCGCCTTCGCCCGCGCGTTCCTCGCCAACCCCGCCGTGCTCATCCTCGACGAGGCCACGTCGTCGCTCGACATCCCCAGCGAGCGGCTGGTCCAGCGGGCCTTGGCCACCGTGCTGGCCGATCGCACCGCGGTCGTGATCGCCCACCGCCTGTCCACCGTCGAGGTGGCCGACCGGGTGCTGGTCCTCGAACACGGCCGCATCGTCGAAGACGGCCCGCCGGCTGAGCTGATGCTCGGCGACGGCCGGTACGCGGCGCTGCATCGGGCGTGGGCCGACTCCCTGGTCTGAGCCCGAGGTCTCCCTATGCTCATCGGGTGACGCTCAATCAACTGCGTGCGTTCGTGGAGGCCGAGCGGCTGGGTTCGTTCACGGCCGCGGCCGACGCGCTGCAGGTGGCGCAAGCCTCGATCTCGGAGCTGGTGCGGCGTCTCGAGGACGAGCTGGACGCCCAACTGTTCGTCCGCGGCAGCCGCCGGCTGGCCCTGACCGCGGCGGGCGAGGAGTTGTTGCCCTACGCGCAGCAGTCGGTGCTCGCCGCCGACGGGGGCGCACAGGCGGTTCGTTCGGTGGGCTCGCTGGGCGGCGGGACGGCGACGTTCGGGGTTCCGCGCAACGCCGACTACTACCTGCTGTCGAGCCTGGTGCAGACGTTCCACACGCGCTACCCCGAGGTGCGGGTTCGGCTCGTCGGGCAGAACTCGGCCGAGACGGCGGCAGCGATTCAGGCCGGTGAGATCGAGGCGGGTCTGCTGATACTGCCGATCGACGACGAGGGTCTGACGGTCCGCCCGCTGTTGCGTGACGAGGTGTTCTACGTCAGCGCCGACCCAACCCGCACCGAAAGTCCGGTCACCATCGGCCAATTCGCCGCCACGGACCTGGTGCTCTACGACGCCCACTACGGCTGGAAGGACCCCACCCGGCGCCAACTCGCCGAGCGCGCTCAGCTCGCCGGGCTGCGGTTGGAGCCGTTGATCGAGATCGAGCACGTCGAGGCGGCCCTGAAGCTGGTGGCCGACGGCGTCGGCGACACGATGGTCAGCGGTGCGGTCATCGAGAGCGGGGCGTTTCCCCAGGGCCTGCACACCGTGCCCTTCGCCGAGCCGCTGTTCGACACCATCGCGCTGGCGCAGCGGCGCGGGCGCCCACTGTCGGACGCCACCCGGGAATTCGCCCGGCTGGCCGAGGACACCATCCGCGACTTGGCGCAGTTGGACACCGGCGTGGGGCGGGGCCATTCCGTCGTCCCGCAGATATCCCGCCGTCATATCGGATAATCCTGTGGATGACGAAGGAGTTGCCCATCTAGTCCTTTGTCGCGATTCGGCCTACCGTCCCTGGGCATGCAGATCACCGCAGACGAAGCCCGCGCCCTTGGACCGTTCACCTGGCTGAAGAAGCCCGCCGTCGACGGGCCGCCCGCACAACGGGATCCCCGTGTCGTCGAACGGGTGTCGGAGATGCTCGCGCACATCGAACGCGACGGACTCGACGCCGTCCGGTCCTATGCCAAGGAACTCGACGGCTGGACCGGCGGCCTCGAGGTCGGCTCCGCCGAACTGCGCACGAGCGGCGACGCCCTCCCCGCCGACGTGCGGGCCGCACTGGAACTCGGCTACGACCGCACCAACCGATTCGCCACCGCCCAGCGCGCACACCTCTCCGACTTCGAGGTCGACGTCGCACCCGGCGTCGTGGGCGGAGTGCAGTACATTCCGGTCACGCGCGTCGGCGCCTACCTGCCTGCCGGCCGATTCCCGCTCCTGGCAAGTGCCTTCATGACCGTGGGGGTGGCCAAGGCCGCAGGCGTGCCCACCGTGCTGGCGTGCACGCCGCCGTCGGGGGACGACGGCGCCCACCCCGCGGTGCTCTACGGCGCGTACCTGTCGGGGGCCGACCGGGTCTTCGCCATCGGCGGCGTCCAGGCGCTGGGCGCCATGGCGTTCGGTCTGCTGGACAAAGCGCCCGTCGACATGCTGGTGGGCGCGGGCAACGCCTTCGTCACAGAGGCCAAGCGGCAACTCTTCGGTCGAGTCGGCATCGACCTGCTGGCGGGGCCGTCCGAGGTCGCGGTGCTGGCCGACGAGACGGCCGACCCGGAGTGGGTCGCCGCCGACCTGCTGGGACAGGCCGAGCACGGCCCCAATTCACCCGCCGCGTTGATCACGACGTCGGAGTCCTTGGGCCGCAGGGTGATCGAGGCAATCGATCGCCAGCTCGAGAGTCTCGCCACCCGCGACGTCGCGGGTGCGGCGTGGCGCGACTTCGGGTCGGTGGTGGTGGCCCGCGACCGTGCCCAGGCGGCGGCCATCGCCGACGTCCTCGGCCCCGAACACCTCGAGGTGCAGACCGAGGACGACGACTACTTCCTCAAGGAGCTCCGCAACTACGGCTCGCTGTTCATCGGTCCGTGGAGCACGGTCGCCTACTCGGACAAGGGCATCGCCGGAACCAATCACGTTCTGCCGACCGGCAAGACGGCCCGCTACAACGCCGGCCTCTCGGTGTCGCGGTTCCTCAAGCCGCTGACCTATCAGCGCGCGCAGCGCGACGCGACCGCAGCGCTGGCGCCTGCCGTCGAACGCATCTCGGCGTTCGAGGGACTGGCGGCACACGAGGCGACCGCGACCATCCGCATCGACGAGATCGGCCGCCACTCCGGCGCCTTCGAGGGCACTCCGGCAGTCACCCGCGGCCGATGAGTCGCCAGCTGCGGGTGTCGGCCGTCAGCCTTCCCGTCGAGATCGGCGACGTGGCGGCCAACCTGGCGGCCGTCGGGCACGCGCTGCGCCAACGGGAGCCGGGTCCGCACCTGATCGTACTTCCCGAACTGGCCACCAGCGGTTACGTATTCGCGGATGCGGCCGAGGCGCGCTCGCTCGCGATGCGAGCCGACGACCCGAGGCTGACCTCGTTGGCGGGGGCCCTGCGCACCGACGCGGTGGCGGTCGTCGGATTTTGCGAGATCGCCGGCGGCCGACTGTTCAACTCGGCGCTCGTCATCGGTCGTGACGGTGTGCTGGGCTGCTACCGCAAGGCGCACCTCTGGGGCGCCGAGTGCGACGTGTTCGTCCCCGGTGACCAGGCGGGCGCGGTATTCGACACTCCCGTCGGCAGACTCGGTGTGGCCATCTGCTATGACAGCGAGTTCCCCGAGCTGACCCGACGAGTGGCACTGGCGGGTGCGGAAGTGCTTGCGTTGCCGGTGAACTGGCCCTTGGTGGTACGACCGGCCGGTGAGCATCCTCCCGAGACCATCCAGGCGATGGCTGCCGCCAGGACGTCGCGACTGGCGACGGTGATCGCGGACCGCCACGGCGCCGAGCGCGGAGTCGAATGGACCGGTGGCACCGCCGTCGTGTCGGCCGACGGATGGATCTGCGCAACGCCGGGTGACGACGGGACGGCCACCGCGGTCCTGGACCTGTCGGGGGACAAATCCCTTGGCGCCCACAACGATTTGTTCGCGGATCGGCGTCCAGAACTCTACGGAGGTATTCATGTCTGACACACCCGCCATCGAGTCCAAGTCCATCGACTGGATTCCGCTCGACGAACGCAAGGGCAGGCCGTCGACTCTCTTCCCGCTGTGGTTCATGTCGAACGCCAACCTGACGACGCTCGCCACGGGCATGGTCGGCGCGGCGCTCGGCGCCTCGCTCCTGACGTCCTTGCTCGCAATCCTCAGCGGCACCGCCGTCGGCACCGTCTTCACGGCGTTCCACTCCGCCCAGGGCCCGCAATTGGGGCTGCCGCAGATGATTCAGTCGCGCGCGCAGTTCGGCTATCGCGGCGTCGTGGTCATCTGCGCCGTCGTGGTGTTCAGCATCGTCGGCTTCAACGTCTTCAACCAGATCCTGGCCGCCGACGTGTTGACGCTGACGACGGGCGCAGACGTGCCCGATCTGTGGTTCGTCGTCATCACGGCACTTGCGTTGGCGCTGGCCATCTTCGGCTATCACTGGATCCATCGCTTTCAGACCTGGCTCACCTGGGTGTTCCTCGCGACCTTCGGGGTGTTCACCGTCGCCGCCCTCATCTGGTCGGACATCCCCGATGGTCAACTGGGACTTGGCCAGTTCACGTGGGCGGCGTTTCTCGTCCAGTTCGGCGCGGCCGCGGCGTACGCCCTCGGCTGGGCTCCGTACGTGTCGGACTACTCTCGGTACCTGCCGCCCCAGACCAGCCCGCGCAAGGCGTTGTTCTACACCTACACGGGCGTATTCGTCGGCGCCGCATGGCTGATGGCGCTCGGCGCGCTCGTGGCGGCACTGATGGCAGGTGCCTCACCGCTCGACGCGGTGCGCCAGGCGGCCGACGGCATCCTGCCGGGGTCGGGGCTGTGGCTCCTGGTCGCCGCGCTGCCCGGGTTGGTCACCGTCATCACGATCAACATCTATGCCGCGTCGTTGGAGTTGATCACGATGCTCGACTCGTTCCGCGCCGTCCGCCCGACCCGTCGACTGCGGGTGATCTCCTGCTCGGTCGTCGCCGCCGCGGGTCTCCTCGGCGCCATGCTCTCTACCGGCGAATTCCTGTCGAACTTCGGCAGCTTCCTGGTGGTGCTGCTGTATCTGCTGGTGCCCTGGACGTCGGTCAACCTCGTGGACTACTACTTCGTGCGGCGCGGCCACTACGCGGTCAGGGAGATCTTCGTCCCCGGCGGGGTGTACGGCACGTGGGGCTGGCGGGGACTGGTCGCCTACCTCGTCGGCATCGCCGCGATGGTCCCCTTCGTGGTGACGGTCTGGTTCACCGGCCCGGTCGCGTCGGCGATGGGCGACGTCGACGTCGCGCTGTTCGTGGGATTGGTCGCCTCGGCGCTGGCCTACGCGGTGATGGCGCGATCGTTGGACCTCGACGCCGAGGTCGCCAGGGCCGAGGCCGATTCCCGGGATCACGGCATCGAAGCGGTCAGCTTCGCGGGGCGCGTCGCGCCCGTGGAGACGTGAGTCATCCGCTGCGCGCTCGCCATGTCGGTGACAGAGTTGTGCGATGTCGCGCACCAGCACGCCGCCCGTCGTGGGACGACGCGCGTGTGCGCTGCTCGCGGCCTGCTCCGCGGCGCTGCACGGGGTGATGGTCGGCGACGCCGGGAGCGTGGTGATGGCGGTGGTCGTCGTCGGCATGGCGGTGGCGTGTTTGTACTGCGCCAAGGAGCTGTGGACGGCGGGATCGCCGCGGGTCTGGTGCATCGTGGCGGTGATGAACCTCGGCATGGTCGCGATGCACTGGTCCATGCCGGGTCACCACCACGGCCAGCCGGTGAGCACCGCCCCGGTGGCGGCCACCTCGACGCTGATGGCGGTGGCGACGAGCATCGCGATCCTCGAGGCCGTCATCGCCACCGTCGTGCTGTGGATTCAGACGCGCAGCAGGGCCTCGAGCTTGGCGTTGGCGGCCCGCAGTCGCGGCGCGATCTGAGCCGCCCCGTCCCTCGCGGCTTCGTCGTCGGACTGCATGTGGCTCACCACGTTCAGCCGTGCGCGGTTGAGCCATCCCATCAGCTCGGGATCGTCGAACCACGCGAGCTGGTTGTGGTTGAAGTCGAGCGTCATGGTGATCCAGTCGAGTGGCTCCATGGGGTGCTCCACCGGTCGGCAGTAGTCGTTCTTGGCGTCGTCGTCGACGTCCATCGCCTCGACGCGCGCGATGACGGCGGCGCTGAACGCCGGCTGGCACGTGCGGACGGACTGCAGGGTGACGCGGCCGGGCGTGAACACCGGGGTGGCCTCCCGCGTCCCGATCCCGTCCCCGGTGCAGTCGACGTACAGCGCCCCCGGGTCGACGTCGACGGTGCCCCCGTCGAGGACGATCCGTCCCGGTTCCAGCGCGACGACGCGACCCATCCGGACGACGTCGTCGACCAACCGCAGCTGCTCGAGTTCGCCGCGTGACACGATCGCGCACCGGTACATCGTCGGCTCGACCGCCGGATCGATCCGCTGCAGGCAGCCCAGTTTCTCCAGCCGGAGGTAGAGGTCGTCGACCGAGGCGGCCTGGGCGATGGCGCGCGACTGGGCGGAGAAGTCCGCCAGCACGCGCCGGGCGAACAGCGGGCCTGGCTGGACGGCGGCGCGGTCGAGCAACCAGGAGTCCCGCGGTTTGATCCAGGTCAACCGGTGGGGCTCGACGCCGTGGCGCAGCAGCCACAGGCAGGCGTCCATGGAGGTCTTGCCGGCACCGACGATCACGTAGCGGTCCCGGGCCCGCTGCTTGGGCAGGCCGTTGGGTGGGATGCAGTCCACCCCGGGGGCGACGTCGTAGAGCGGCGGACGCATCGACGGCACGACGACGCTCAGATAGGTGGCGTCGACCACCCGGCGCCGGACCTCCACGCGGTAGTCCTGTCCTCCAAGCGTGCGAAAGTGGTTGTCGCCCAGGTATTCACTCATCGGGAAGTAGGAGACCCGGCCGCTCGGCAGCAGATGCTGACGCATGACCTGGTCGTAGTAGGCGCACACCTCGCTGCCGCTGGCGAGTTCGTAGAAGCCCTCGTTCCATCCGCTGGTGTCGATCGAGTCGCTGCCCAGCCGGCGGGAGTTCACGCCGTAGTACGCCGAGGGTTGGTGCAGCCGGACGAACGGATAGGCGTTGACCCAGTGCCCGCCGGGCTGGTCGTTGCGGTCGACGAGCACCACGGTCGCCTCGGTCTCGGCGATCAGCGCGTCGACGAACGCCATGCCCATGGCGCCCGCGCCGATCACCAGGTAGTCGGCCTCGATGGTCTGCACCGCCGGTTCGGTCATGCCGTCATCGTGCCCGGTGGCCTCGGGTCGTCGGACAACCGCCCCGTCAGCGGTAGACCAGACCCGACAGGCGCGACGCCAGGGCCCGGGTGACCCACGGGAGGCGTCCGAGGACCTTCAGCGCGGCGTTGCGGGCGGGCCGCAGCGGGCGGGGCAGGGTGGCGAGTCTGGTCAGCCGGTCGGTCAGGGCGATCACCTGCTGGGCAATGGGGCGGCGCGCGGCGGCGTACTCGTCGAGCCGCGTATCCGGCCCACCGGCCAGCACCGCCGCCAGGGCGTCGGCCAGGACCACGGCGTCCTGGATGCCGAGGTTCATGCCTTGCCCGCCGGCTGGGCTGTGCACGTGGGCGGCGTCCCCGGCGAGCAGGATGCGACCGCGGCGGTAGGTCTCGGCGACCCGGTGGTGGATCCGGAACCGGGAACCCCAGACGACGTCGGTCACCGCGATCCCGCCGGGACCACGGGCGTCGAGGAGTTGCTGGACGAACTGGACCGAGGGCACCTCGGGCGCGTCGTCGACGGGAGCCACGATGCGGAACGCCCCGTCGGGCAGGGGTGCGACGACGGTCAGGCCCTCGCTCGCCCAGAACAGCCGGACCTCGTCGGTCGGGGCGTCACCGCGCAGGTGGACGTCGGCAAGGACGAAGGAGTGGGCATAGGCGCCGCCGGTGAAGGCGATCCCGGCTTGCGTGCGCACGGTGCTGTGCATGCCGTCAGCGCCGACGAGGTAGCGCGCGCGGACGGTGTCGCCGTCGTCGAACGTCGCCGTCACGCCCGTCGCGTCCTGGGTGACGGTGACGAGCGCCTTGGGCCGCACGACGTCACCGCCGAGTTCGCGCACCCGCTCCAGGAGCAGCCGCTCGGTCGTCGACTGCGGCACCATCAGCGTGAACGGGTAGGCCGTCCGAAGGCCGCTGAAATCGATTGAGAGCAGCGCCGTGGCGCCGTCGCGGATGGCGAAGCGCGGGGCCTCGACGCCCTCCTTGACCAGGCGGCGCGTCACGTCGACTCCCTCGAGCACCTCTAGAGTGCGGGCGTTGACCCCGGCGGCGCGCGAGGTGTTCGCCGCTTCGGCCTGGCGGTCGACGAGCGTCACGCTCGTGCCCGTGAGCAGCAGTGCTGCCGCCAGGGTCAGTCCGGTCGGGCCAGCGCCCACGATGAGGACGTCGGTGTCGTGCATGGGGATCTCCTGGGGTCCGGGACAAATGCCAACGCGTGTTGACTTTTTCAGAGTGCGCCGTGGTGCGATAAAAGTCAACAACCGTTGGCATAGAGTCCTCGGCATGGGAGCGAAGGCCGACCAGACCAAGGCCGTCATCCTGGCCGCGGCCAGGGAGCGGTTCGCCGAATCGGGCTACGAGGCCGCGACCATCCGGGCCATCGCCGCGGACGCCAGCATCGATCCGTCGATGGTGATGCGCTACTTCGGCACCAAGGACCAGTTGTTCGCCGCCGCCGCGGAGTTCGACCTGCGCTTCCCCGACCTGTCCGACGTGGCCCCCGAGCGCCTGGGCCATGCGTTGGTGTCGCACTTCCTGGCGCGCTGGGAGGCCGACGACGCGCTGGTGGTGCTGTTGCGGTCGGCCACCACCAATGCCGAAGCGGCGCAACGCATGACCGACATCTTCGCCGGACAACTGCTGCCCGCGATCTCGAAGTTCGTACCCGACGACGCACCGCGGCGGGCCGGCCTCATCGCCACCCAGGTGCTCGGAATGGCGTTGTGCCGCTTCGTGTTACGGCTACCGCCGGTCGTCGACCTGAGCCGCGACGAATTGATCGAGTGGCTCGGCCCCACCCTGCAGCGCTACGCGGTCGGCTAGGCCTCGATCTCCCCGGCGATCCGCCGCTCGATGCCGGCCCGGGTGGCGGCCGGCAGCACGATCAGGCCGTCGAGCTCGCGCCGGGCCTTGGAGTACGCGTTGCGGCGCTCGTCGGTGGTGGCGGCGGCGTCGGAGGCCACCCTGAGCAGACGCTGCGCGCGTTCCAACCGCTCCTGCGCCTCGACCGAGAAGTCGCTGCGTCGCCTGCGCACCGCTTCGGCCTCGGCGACGTCGAACGCGGTGACGTAGTCGTGCACGGCGTCGCGATAGTCGAGCTGGGCGTCCCGGTCGCCGACGAGGTCCTCGGCGTTCGCGGGCCGCAGCAGATCGGCGCGGCTGCGAGCCCGGTGGAACTCCGCGGTAAGCGGCTCGCGCATGTCGGTCATCAGCGGGAAGTCCAGCAGCTTGGCCACGTCCACCTCGTAGTCCAGCCAGCGCGCGTCCGTGCCGTCGTGCCGCTGCAGGACCTTGGTCACCTCACGCCGGGCGGCGGCCTCGTCGACCCGGCCGCGCCCCGACGCCTCGGCCATCGCGACCTTGGCCTGCTGCTTGATGCGGTACCGCTCCAGCCGGCGCTCCGCTCGGCGTTCGTTGGCGGCGGCGACGGCCCTGACTCCACCGCCGATCACCCCGCCGAGCGGAAAGATCAGCCACCAGAAGTTTCCGGCGAAGTGCAGCACCGAGTCCACGGTTCCCACAATGCCACCGCTACGCGCTCAGATCGACCGTGGTGCCCACTCCGAGCTCCGCGGCGCGTGCCAGCACCAATTCGGCGGTGGCGAGATCCTGCAGCCCGAGGCCGACGGACTCGAACAACGTGACGTCCTCGGCGTGGGACCGACCCGGACGGGATCCGACGATCACCTGCCCGAGTTCCGTGCGTGCGTCGTCCTCGGTGATCGCGCCCTCCGCAATCGCCAGCAGCACGCCGCCGGACTTCGTCATGGCGGTGCCGTGACTGTCCACGACGACGTGGGAGCGCTTCATGGCCTCGCCGTCGACCTCGCGATGGTCCGGTCGTGGCGGTGCACCGACGGCGTTGACGTGCTGGCCCGGCCTCAGCCACGCTCCGAGCAGGACCGGATCGCGGGACGGAGTCAACGTGCACACGACGTCGGCGGCGGCCACGACGGCTTCAGGCGACGAAACCCGCTCGACCGCAACGCCGACGTCCGGCGTCCTGGCCTCGAACTCGTCGAGGGTGGCGGTGCTCCTGGTCCAGACGACCATCTTCTCGATCGGGCGGACCGCGGCGATGGCGCGAGCGTGTTCGACGGCCAGGTTGCCCGCCCCGACGAAACCGAGGACGGAGGCGTCACGCCGAGCCAGGTGATCGGTCGCGACGGCGCTGACGGCCGCGGTGCGCATGGCGGTGACGGCGCGCCCGTCGAGGATGGCCAGGCACTCGCCCGTCGACGCCGAGGTGACCATGATGCTGGAGCGTTGCACCGGCAGACCGCGTGCACGGTTGGCGGGCAAGTCGCACAACATCTTCACCGACGCCAATGCGTCGCCGGACGCGGTCATGGGGATCGCCGACCCGTCACCAGCCAACGCCATGGCCCGTGGCGCAGGGCTGTGCCACTCGCCCCGCGCCAACCCGGCATGCGCCAACTCGACGGCCTTGCGCACCTCGTCGCGGTCCAGCATTCCGGTGATCTCGGAGTGCGTCAGGATGAGGACCACGCGATCAGGCCGAGACCGGAGCCGAGCCGACCGCGTCGACGATCGTCGTGTCGACCACGTCGCCGAAGCCGGGGATGGCTCGAACCATCTTCTCCTCGAACAGTATTCGCATCCACCGCTCGGTGGCAGTCTGGTCGATGCGGGGCGTCGCCCACGTCTGCGAGCGCAGCATCCGTTCACAGGCGCCGGCCAGTACTGCCGGAGGCGTCGCCGGCCAGTGCTCGGCCAACAGCGGACGAAGTTCGTCGACGCCCACCGAGGCCAGCAACGCCATGGATTCCTCGAGTGCCGCGGTGAAGGCGGTCAACCGGTCGGACAGCTCGTCGACGCGCTCGGTGCGGCAGTAGTAGACGCTGTTGGGTCCCAACCCGCCGGTCACGGCGTAGTCGTTGGCGATGAATCCGGTTCCCCTGTGCTGCAGGAGTTCTGCATTGGTGTGGTCCAGGACGATCGCGTCGCCGAGACCAGACTCGAACAACTCGACGAACATCGGGGTGGACAGGTCGCGCAGCCACGTGATCGACGCGGGGTCGACGCCGGCCTCCCGCACCAGGCCCGCGGTGAAGGCGTACGGCGCGCTGCCGCCGATACCCGGTGCGAGCACCGTGCGTCCGACCAGATCCGACCACTGGAAGTCCGGCTGCCGCGTCCGGGTCACCAGGGCCTTGGGGAACTGATGATTGACCTGGGCGAACACCGACAGCTTGCGGGGTGTGCCGCTGTACATCGCGGGCACCCACAGGCCGCCCAGCGCGACGTCGGCGGCGCCGCTGTCCAGGTCGTCGAGCACGCCGGTCCACGGATCCTTCGCGGTGGCCGTGACGGCGAGATCGCGCTCGGCGAATAGCCCGAGGTGGTCGGCGTAGTACTGCGGTAGGTAGTTCAGGCCGTGGGCGGTGGCGGAGATGTTCAGTGTCAACATGTTTGGCGATTCCTTCTCATTGGTGACGAATCAGGCAGCGTGGGCGAGGGCGGGTTTCTCGGTGACGGCCTCCAGCGGCTTACCGAACGTCTCGGGGCCGAAGCGGGCGGCGACCACCAGCAGTGCGTACATCACGGCGATCATGGCGAACACGCCCGCCACCCCGGCCCGGTCGAAGAAGAACAGCGCCGCGAAGGGCATGACGGCGCCCGCGACGTTGCGGATTCCGTTGACGACCGAGGTGCCCATGGCGCGCACCGAGGTGGGGAACAGCTCCGGCGACCAGACCGACAGCATGGTGTTGAGCATCATGGTGAAGAACTGGAAGATCATGCCCAGCACCAGGATCAGCGCCGTTGAGTGGGCGAACGACGCGAAGCAGATGGCCGAGATGCAGCCCAGAACGGCCGCGATGCTCACGGTGAGCCGCCGTGGTGCCTTGCCGGCCAGGTAGGAGGCCGCGCAGGCACCGAACAGCGATCCGACGTTCATGATCATGGTGAACGCCAGCGAGTCCGACAGCGAGTAGCCGCGCGACACCAGCAGGATCGGCATCAGGAACAGCAGGGTGACCTGGGCGCCAAAGGACATCCACGAGGCCGCGCCGATCGCGGCTGTGCGCCTGAGGTTCTCGCCCTTGAACACGTTGGCGTAGCTGCTCTTGACCGGCACCGGGATGTCGGCCTCGGTGACGTAGTGCTTCGTGACGCCGGGCTTGCGCAGCGCCGTGATGCTGCCGCCGTCCAGCCGCGTCAGGCTCCGGTTGGCGTCCTCGATGCGGCCCTTCGACAGCAGGAAGCGGGGTGATTCGGGCAGGTAGCGACGGAAGAACACGACCAAGAGGGCAGGGACGGCGAGCAGGACGTAGGTCCAGCGCCAAGCGGTGTCGTTGCCGCCGAGCACCCCGTTGAGCGGCCCGAGCACCAACCAGAAGAAGCCGAAGGACGCGATGTTGCCGATCCCGCCGGAGGAGATGTTGAGCGTCGCCAGCAGAGTGCCGCGGTGCCGGGTGGCGACGATCTCGGCCAGGATCGCCAGGCCGACGGTGAACTCGCCGCCAAGGCCGATGCCGACGACGAACCGGCTCGCCAGCAGCATCTCGTAGTTGGCCGCGGCGGCACTGACCAGGCCGCCGAGGGTGTAGACGAGCAGGTTGAGGCTCAGGGCGGCGCGGCGACCCCAGCGGTCGGCGATGTAGCCGCCGATGAGACGGCCGGCCAGTCCGCCGAGCACCGTGGCCGTGTTGATCATCGTCAGCTCGGCGTTGCCGATGCCGAACGATTCCTTGAGCAGCGGTCCCATTGCCCCGGTGGAGTTCTGCTCCAGGGAATCGAAGAACAATCCCGCCATCAGAAGCAGAATGAGCGCGGCCTGGACCCGGCCGAAGCCGATGCGGTCCAGTGCCGAGGTGAGACCCGGTGACGCGGCGTCTTCCACCGTGGCGTAGGCGGTCGTAATGGTTTCGGGGGGAACGGTTTTGGTTCGAGGGTCGACGAGGGACATGGCTGGCTCCGAGTGGGTGAGTCGTCACCCGTACTGATCGCCCGGGTGAGCCGACTTCGAGTCGTCCCTGACCGAAATCGAGCTGAGCCATTTGTATACGAAATCTGTTACACACCCGTTTCCCATCAGGCCAATTGCGTTACGACGAAGAAAACTCCCGCCACATCGTAATACAATCCTGGCACAGCGGGCTGCGCCGGCCGGTCGCCCTACTCGGGCTCGAACGCGTCGACGAAGTACTGCTCGTCGCGGCGGAGGTGCTCGTCCATCAGATAGCCGGCCTGCATGGCCGACCCGTTCACGATCGCGATTGCGAGTACCCGGTGGTCGCTGGTCGACGCATGCGGGTTGTGGCCCAGGCTCCACTGCACGCGCCGGTTGATCCCGGCCAGCATCTCCTGCAACTGTCGGTTCCCCGACGCCACGGAGACCAACTCGTGAAATGGCCTGCCGCCGTGCGGCTCGTCGTGACCCTCTGCCACCGCTGCCAATTCGGCCGCGACCGCGCCGCCTCGGTTCTCGGCCGCCAACCGAGCGGACAGGATCTCCAGTCCGCGGCGGATCTGAAGCAACTCGTGGCTGTCCTGCACCAGCGTCTCGGACACGGCCGCGCCGCGATAACGGACGATCGTGACGAAGCCCTCTGACTGAAGTCTGTTCAGCGCTTCACGCACCGGAACCCGTGACACTCCGTACTGCTTGGCGATGGATTCCTCGATGAGGCGCGCCCCGGCCGTCAGGCGACCCGCGAGGATCTCCGCGCGCAGGGCATGGGCGATCGAATCGCCCGTCGACTCCTCCTTGGACACCGGCTCCGCCACGACGTGCAGCCTAAACGGGAGGCGAGCCGCCGGGCAGTCCGATTCCGCGGTAGTGCCGCAACCGGGACGCCAACCGTTCCTCGGCGGGCAGGCGCCGAAGCGCGACCAGCTCGGCGGCGATGGTGGCCGACAGCCGGTTGGTGAAGTCCAGCGGTGTGCCGGCGGCATCGGTGTGCTCGGGCACGATGGCATCGACGATGCCGTTGCGCAATAAGTCCGCCGACCGGATGCCTTGCGCCGCAGCCAGTTCCGGGGCGTGGTCGACGTCGCGGAAGACGATTGCGCTGGCCCCCTCGGGCGGCAGCGGCGCCAGCCAGCCGTGCAGGGCGGCCAGCACCCGATCGGCGGGCACCATCGCGAGCGCCGGCCCGCCGCTGCCCTGGCCAAGCAACACCGACACCGTCGGCGTGTCCAGCGTGACCAGCTGCGCCAGGCACCTGGCGATCTCACTGGCCAACCCGCCCTCCTCCGCCTCGGCCGACAGGGCCGGACCGGGGGTGTCGATGACGAGTACGAGCGGCAGCCGCAACCCGGCGGCCAGCGCCATGCCGCGACGCGCCTCCCGCAGTGCCTGTGGGCCCGCCAGCCCACCTCCGACACCGCGCTGCTGACCCACCACGACGGCGGGCTGACCGCCGAACCTGGCCAGCGCCAGCAGCGTGGTGGCCGCCTCGCCCTGGCCGCCGGTGCCAGACAGCAGAACCCGTTCAGTGGTCCCGTGCCGCAGCAGATACCCGATGCCGGGCCGGTCCGGGCGGCGGGAGATCTCGACCGAGTCCCAGGCGGGCACGTCGGCGACGGGTTCCACCTCCGGCGCCTCCGGTGGCGGGCCCGGAGCGTCGGCCAGCACCTTCAGCGCGCGGTCCAGCGTCGTACGCAGCAACCCGATCGGGACGACACCGTCGATGACGCCGTGCCGGTGCAGGTTCTCCGCGGTCTGGATGCCGGTCGGGAACGGTTCGCCGTACAGGTGCTCGTACACTCGCGGGCCCAGGAACCCGATCAGGGCGCCGGGCTCGGCCGCGGTCACGTGCCCCAGCGACCCCCATGACGCGAACACCCCGCCGGTCGTCGGATGCCGCAGGTACACCAGGTAGGGCAAATGCGCCTGCTTGTGCAACTCCACCGCGGCGGCAATCTTGACCATCTGGAGGAACGCGACCGTGCCCTCCTGCATGCGCGTCCCACCGGAACTCGGTGAGGCCACCAGCGGGAGGGCCTCGGCGGTGGCACGTTCGATCGCGGCGGTGATGCGCTCGGCCGCGGCCACCCCGATCGATCCTGCGAGGAAGTCGAACTCGCTGGCCACCACGGCCACGCGGCGACCGAACACCGTGCCCTCGCCGGTCAGCACCGATTCGTCGAGGCCGGTCGCGGCCCTGGCCTCGTCGAGGTCCCGCCGGTATCCGTCGTCGGCGGCGACGTCGAGTGGGGGGCTGTCCCAGCTGACGAAGGACCCCTCGTCGAGGACGGCGTCACGCAGCGCCATGGCGCCGATCCGGCTCACGGGGCCAGGCTAGCGGTCCGCTCGTTAGGCTGGGCCCATGATCGGAATGACCCGCGAGGGCAACGTACTGACACTGGAGATGCAGCGTCCCGAGCGACGCAACGCCCTCAACGGCGAATTGCTCGACGCTCTGCGCGAGGCCGTCGAGAAGGCCGCCGACCAAGGCGTGCGCGCCATCGTCCTCACCGGCCAGGGCCACGTCTTCAGTTCGGGTGCGGACCTGTCCGGTGGCCAAGGCGTCGCCGACGAATTGCCCGACAAGGCCAGGGCGCTGAACCTGGCCATCGACGAGGCCCCGCTCCCGGTCATCGGCGCGGTCAACGGACCGGCCATCGGCGCCGGGGTGATCCTGTCGATGATCTGCGACCTGCGCGTCGTCGCACCCGAGGCCTACTTCCAGTTTCCCGTCGCGAAATACGGCATCGCACTGGACAATTGGAGTATCCGTCGGCTGACCTCGCTCGTCGGCGCCGGACGGGCCCGCGGCATGCTGCTGGCCGCCGAGCGGCTCACCTCCGAGGCGGCCCTGGCGACCGGGATGGCCAATCGGTCGGGCACGCTGGCGGACGCGCAGGCGTGGGCCCAGGAGATCGCCGGGTTCGCACCGCTGGCGCTGCAACACGCCAAGCGCGTACTCAACGACGACGGCGCCTACGAGGACGCGTGGCCCTCCCACAAGGAACTCTTCGACCGAGCATGGGCCAGCCAGGACATCATCGAGGCACAGGTCGCGCGGATCGAGAAGCGGCCCCCGAACTTCAAGGGGGCCTAGATGCTTCGGGAGGCGGTGCGTTTCATCGGCGGCACGGCCGCGCTCATCGGCGGCGGCTGGGTGTTGCGCGCCGTGCAGGGCGCCCCCGAGGCACTCGGCGCGTCACCGGTGGAGATCGACGCGGTCGCGCGGCGCTCGCCCCACTACCGCGACGGCGTCTTCGTCAACATGGAGCCCGCCTCCGACGCCAGCCTCACCCGGCAGGAGCAGTTCCTCCTGGCCAAGGACGTCATCGGCGGCGGCTCGGCGCAGCACCCCGCGACGCCGGTTCCGCTGGTCACCCCCGATCCCAGCGTGCCGGCGGCCGACCTGGCCGCCACCTGGTACGGCCACTCGTCGGTGATGATCGAGGTCGACGGGTACCGCATCCTGGCCGACCCGGTGTGGAGCGACCGCTGCTCGCCGTCGCGGGCGGTCGGCCCGCAGCGCTTGCACCCGGTGCCCGCCGCGCTCGAGGCACTGCCCGCGGTCGACGCCGTGATCATCAGCCACGACCACTACGACCACCTCGACGTCGACACCATCAAGCAGCTGGCCTTCACCCAGCGGGCGAAGTTCTTCGTGCCGCTTGGGATCGGCGCGCACCTGCGGGCGTGGCACATCCCGAAGGACCGGATCGTCGAACTGGATTGGAACGAGAGCGCGCACCTCGGCGAACTCGAACTGGTCTGCACGCCCGCCCGGCACTTCTCCGGGCGCTTCCTGACGCGCAACGTCACGCTGTGGTCGTCGTGGGCGATCCTCGGTCCGCGGCACCGCGCCTTCTTCGGCGGTGACACCGGGTACACGAAGAGCTTCGCCGACATCGGCGCGGACTACGGCCCCTTCGACCTGACGCTGATGCCGATCGGGGCGTACCACCCCGGCTGGCCCGACATCCACATGAACCCGGAGGACGCCGTGCGCGCCCACCGCGACGTGTCCGACGCCGGGTTGCTGGTGCCGATCCACTGGGCGACGTTCCGGTTGGCACCCCACCCGTGGTCCGAGCCCGTCGAGCGACTCCTGACCGCCGCCGAGGGCGACGGGGTTCGGGTGGTGACGCCCAAGCCCGGCCTCCGGGTCGACCCGGCCACCGCCGAATTGGACCCGTGGTGGCGGCCCTGACCAGCTAGCGTGCTGGTGTGCAGCGCTCACCGGTCTTCCGCCTGGTCACCCTCCTCGCCGTGACGGCCGCGCTCGGGGGCTGCGCACGGCCGGCGCCGCAGACCGGCCCCTCGAGCGCGCCGCCGCCCGCGGCGGCCAATCCGTCGGCGGCCCCGGTACCACCCCCCTTGGTGCCGGCGATGCCGCTGCCCGACGACGCAGTCGGCAAGGCGGTCGCGAAGCTCGACGGCATCGCCGGCGAGCTCATGAAGAATTCGGGCATCCCCGGCATGTCGGTCGCCGTCGTCCACGGCGGAAAGGTGGTCTACGCCAAGGGTTTCGGCGTCAAGGACGTCCGCAAGGGAGGCGATCCGGCGAACCAGGTCGATCCGGACACGGTGTTCCAGCTGGCGTCACTGTCCAAGCCGCTGGGCTCGACCGTCGTCGCCCACCAGGTGAGCGAGGGTGCCGTCGACTGGAACACCCCCGTCGTCGAGAAGCTGCCGTGGTTCGCCCTCTCCGATCCGACGATCACCAAGCTGGTGACCGTCGGCGACATGTACTCTCACCGCTCCGGGCTGCCCGACCATGCCGGCGACCTGCTGGAGGACCTCGGCTACGACCGGCGCTACATCCTCGACCATCTGCGCCAGCTGCCGCTCGGTCCGTTCCGTACTTCCTACGCCTACACCAACTTTGGGCTGACCGCCGGCGCCGAGGCCGTGGCCGCCAGCGCGGGCAAGACGTGGGAGGACCTCAGCCAGGAGGTGCTGTACGGACCGCTGGGCATGACGTCGACGAGCTCGCAGTTCAGCGACTACGAGGCCAGGCCCGACCGAGCCATCGGGCACATCCACGTCGACGGGTCGTACAAGCCGCTCTACGTCCGCGACGCGCAGGCCGAGTCCCCGGCGGGTGGGGTCAGTTCGACGGCGAACGACATGGCCAAGTGGCTGACGATGGTGCTGGCCAACGGCGTCGTCGACGGCAAGACGATCGTCGACCCGAAGCAGTTGCTGGCCGCGGTCACGCCGCAGATCGTGGCCAGCCCGCCGTCCGAGCCGGCTGCCCGGCCCGGCTTCTACGGTTACGGCTTCAACGTCGGGACGACCGCGGCGGCCCGCACTCAATTCAGCCACTCCGGTGCATTCGAACTCGGAGCGGGCACCAACTTCGTGGTCATCCCGTCGGCGGACGTGGCCATCGTCGCGTTGACCAACGCCACGCCGTCGGGGGTGCCGGAGACGCTCACCGCGGAGTTCGCCGACCTGGTTCAGTTCGGCGAGGTGCGCCAGGATTGGCGGGCGCTGTACGGCAAGGCCTTCGCCGCGATGGAGCAGCCCGAGGGATCGCTGGCTGGGCAGAAGCCGCCCGCGGCACCGGCGCCTGCGCCGCCGACTCCGACGATCGTCGGCACGTACGACAATGCGTACTGGGGACCGGCGACCGTCACCGACGCAGACGGCAAGCTCACCCTCGCGCTCGGTCCGCAAGAGAAGCTGGAGCTGACTCACTGGGACGGCAACGTGTTCACCTTCGTACCGCAGGGGGAGAACGCGCCACCCGGGTCGATCTCCAAGGCGACCTTCTACGGCGACAAGCTGAACCTCGAGTACTACGACGAGGAGAAGATGGGCACGTTCGCCCGCTGAGACGAATGATTAGGCTGGCGTCATGGGATTTCTTGACAAGGTGAAGGACCTGGCGTCGAAGAACGCCGACAAGGTCGACAAGGTGATCGACAAGGCCGGCGACCTGGTCGACCAGAAGACGCAGGGCAAGTACGCCGGGCAGGTCGACAAGGTGCAGGAGGCCGCGAAGAAGGCGGCCAGGGACAACGCCGGCACGCCCCAGCCGCCCGCGCAGCAGCCGCCCGACACGACGCCACCCGCCACACCGGCCGGGCCTCCGCCCACCTCGTAGGCCATGGCGAAGCTCTCGGTCTCCGTCGACGTACCACTGCCACCGGAGAAGGCCTGGGAGGCCGCCTCGGATCTGTCGCGGTACAAGGAGTGGCTGACCATTCACCGGGTGTGGCGCAGCACGCTGCCCGACACCCTGGAGAAGGGCACCAAGCTGGCCTCGGTCGTAGAGGTCAAGGGGATGATGAACCTGGTCCGGTGGACCATCGTCAGCTACAAGCCGCCGCAGTCGCTCACCCTCGACGGCGACGGCAAGGGGGGCGTCAAGGTCAAGCTGATCGGCAGGGTCAAGCCGGCCGACGAGGACGCGACGAACTCCACGGTGACCTTCGACGTGCATCTGGGCGGCCCGGCGTTGTTCGGTCCGATCGGGATGATCGTCGCGGGCTCGCTGAAGAGTGACATCCGCGAGTCGCTGGACAAGTTCAAGTCCGTCTTCGCGTGACCGTCGCCGCCGAATCGGACTGCCCGTCGTGCAGCGTCTCCAGCAGTTCGCGGTGTGGGCCCACGAGGTAGGCCGTGTCTCCGGCGCTCAGCCGGGTGTCCCGGCGAGGGTGTAATTGGACGTCGCCCGGACCGCGCGAGATGGCGATCACGCGCGTCTGGGTCGACATGTCGGCCATCCGCAGTCCGTCGAGTCTGCTGCCCGGCTCGACCTCGACGCCGCCGACCATGAACGACTGCTGGCCCACCGAGAACGTGCCGAGCACCTCCAGTCCCATCGCGGTGCCGATGAACCACGGTGCCGCGAGCTCCACCGTCGACCGCACGTTTTCGAAGCCGAAGCGTTGGGCGACGGCACTTCCCAGCGTCCTGTCGTAGATCCGCAGCACGACCGGAACGCCCGGCTGCCCGGCCGATCTGAGCCACCGCTGGCCGAGTCGTTCGCGAAGCACGATGCCCGTCTCGATGTTCACCATGTCGTCTTGGGTGAGTACCGCCACCGCGACGGCGTCGTCGATGCGGGCGGAGTCGAGCGTCTGCGCCAACGTGGCGTCGCCGAAGATGACCGGCACGTCGAGCTGCGCCGCCGAGGAGAGGTACCGGTTGTCGCGGCTGCGTTCGACGACCACGACGTCGTGCCCGGCGGCCTTCAGGTCGGCCACCACCCGAATGCCGAACGAGCCGAGCCCGACGACGACGATGTGGTCGGTCAGGTCGCGTACCTTGCGTCGACCGGCGTTCTGCGCGATGCGGCGGGACAGCAGCAGATCGGCGACGAACGCCATCAACACGGCAGTGGTCGTGACGCCCGCGAACATCAGCGCGATGCCGAACAAGCGCAACCAGGTGGGCTGGTCGACGAAACTGAAGTCGCCGTAGCCGACCGTCGCGATGGTCTCGGTGGAGAAGTACAGCGCGTCGACGATGCTCATGCCGGGACGGTGGTAGGCGAAGCGCAACAGCGCCGTGGCGCCGAGGAGCAGGGTCATCGACACGGCCAGGGCCTTGAAGAAGTTCGGGTTGACGTCCTCGCGGAACGCACGTACCGCGTCGGTCAGCGGCTTCCAGGGTGACCGACGCGCGGGGGAGTCCGCGTTGCGGGCCGCGGTCACGGCGATGCCCTGTGCGGCGAGGTCGTCGGCCGTGCCGATCATCGCCGTCCAGTCGCCTGGCTCGACGTGCTCGTCTCGGCCAGGGCACGGCACCACCGTCCCCGGATGGGGAGACCGGTCACCCCGCACCACGGCGACCGGAGCCAGGTCGCCGAAGATCTCCCGCAACGTCGCGGCACGTGGCGCCGTGGTGCCGGAGACGACGAACTCGACGCCGGCGACGGTGATCGAGTGGGTGGTGCGCGACAAGCACGCCTCGACGACCGACGGCGCCGCCACGTCGGCGACGTCCAGGATGGCGCCGGGGCCGTTCCCGATGGCGACGGCCTCCCGGAGGACTTCGTTGGCCAGACGTGCCACGACTCGCACGGCGGAATTGAACTGTCTTGCCAGTAGAGCGATTTCGAGGTTGAGGGCGTCGTCGTCGGCTGCACAGATCAACGCGGCCGCATCGGCGATGCCGGCGTCGACCAGTTCGTCGGAGGACTGCACGATCGCGATCTCCCGACCGGCGCTGCGGAGCTGTTCGATGATCCGCAACCCCAGCGGATCGTCGCCACAGACGATGATGTGCCCCTCCATGAGGAGACGGTACTTCGGAAAGTCCGAGGGCGAAGGGCGAAGATGGACCCATGCCCAACGCGAAGATCTACGTCAAGGCCTGCATCAACGGTGCCCGCACCCCCGATCAGCACCCGAACCTGCCCGTCACCCCCGAGCAGTTGGCCGCCGCGGCGGTCGCGGCCCACGAGGCTGGCGCCCAGGCCGTGCACATGCACCCCAAGACGCCGGACGGGAAGGACTCCCTCGAACCCGACGTGGTCGCCGCCGCGGTGACCGCCGTCCGAGCCGCCGTCCCCGGGCTGCCGCTCGGCGTGACCACCGGGTTCTGGGCGCTGCCCGACCCCGACGCGCGGCGCCGGGCAGTGGAGGCCTGGACAGTCCTGCCCGACTTCGCGTCGCTGAACTGGCACGAGCCCGGTTCGCCGGAGCTCGCCGACGTCCTGCTCGGCAAGGGCCTCGGCGTCGAGATCGGGCTGTTCCACCTCGAGGCGGCCGCGTCGTGGGCGGAGTCGAAGATGGTGCAGCACTGCATGCGGGTGATGATCGAGCTCCAGGGCCACGAGGACGTCGCCGTCGCGGACGCGATGCTCGAGAGGATCGCCGCGGCCAACTCGCCCGCACCGGTGCTGTTGCACGGCCTCGACGACAGCTGCTGGCCACTGCTCGAACACGCCGGCGTCTGCGGCGTGCAGACGCGGATCGGCATGGAGGACACCCTCAAGCTGCCCGACGGCTCCGTCACCCCCGACAACGCGGCGCTGGTGTCGGCGGCGGTCGAGCTGCTCAGTCGGTAGGCGGGCCCAGCGCGAAGTCGGCGAAGTCGAAACCGGGCACGACGACGCAGCTGACCAGCGTGGGTTCGGCGTCGCGGGGTACCGCCCGCTGCCAGTGTCCGGGCGGCACCAGGACTTGTGGATGTTCGCCCGCGGCGACGTCGCCGCCGAGCAGATGCGTTGTCGCGCCGTCCCGTTCGGCCCCGATCTCCAGGAGCAGCGGGCTGCCGCGGTGGTGGAACCACAACTCGGCGCTGCGCACGGTGTGCCACGCCGACTGCTGTCCGGGCATCAGGAGGAACAGGATGGCGGTTCCGGCGCTTCGGGGGCCGGCGTACTCCGGCGGCAGGGCGGGCTGCCCCAAGGTCAGGTTGCTGCGCCAGGTCTCCCGATACCAGCCTCCCTCGGGGTGCGGCGCCAGGTCGAGTTTCCCGGCCCACTCGGGGAGTTCGCTCATGCCGTCAGCCTACGTCGCGGCGGGTGGCCGACCCGATACGCTCGTCCCATGGCTCGCCTGCGTCCGGGATGGTTCGTCGTGTTCTGCTCGGCGGTGCTCCTGGTCAGCGCGTGGCTGCCGTGGTTGGTCACCAATGCCGACGGCGGGGGCCGCGCGAATGCGATCGGCGGAAAGTACGGCGTGATCGGCGTGCCACCTAACGGGTTCGGCGTCGGCCAGCTGATCGTGGTGCTGAGTTCGGTGTTGATCGTGGCTGCGGCCATGTCGGCCAGGAGCCTGCGCCCCAAGATTGCTTCCACTGCCGCCCTTGGCATTTCGGTAATCCTGGCAGTGCTGGTGCTGTGGTACTACCGACTGTACGTCGGCAACCCGATCGCCGCGGGCTACGGTCTCTACGTCGGGGGTGGTGCCGTCGCCGCGGCTGCGGTCCTGTCGGTGTTCGCCATGGTGGCGGCGTGGGCCGAGATGGGACGCACTCGATGACCGGTTTCGTCGAACCCGTCCGCCTCACCGGGGATCGCTGGGTCAGCCTGGAGCCCCTGACCCCGGCGCACGCGCCCGAGATCGTCGCGGCCGCGGCCGACGTTCGGCCCCTGTGGTTCACCAGCGCTCCGACGCCCGACACCGCCCAGGAGTGGATCGACGGCCGGCTGGCGGTACAACACCCCGACACCGGCCTGACGTTCGTCGTGCGCGCGCTGGGCGGTGAGGTGGTCGGGTCGTCGAGCTACTGCAACGTCGACGCACCCAACCGCCGACTGGAGATCGGGTACACCTGGTACCGCCAGGACGTGCGACGGTCCGGCGTCAACACCGAGTCCAAGCTCCTGTTGCTTGGGCACGCGTTCGAGCAATTGGGTTGCGTCGCAGTCGAATTCCGCACGCATTTCTTCAACTCGACCAGCCGTGCCGCCATCGAGCGGTTGGGCGCGAAGCGTGACGGCATCCTGCGCAGTCACCAGCTGCTGCCCGACGGCTCCCGGCGGGACACGGTGGTTTACTCGATTCTGGACGGCGAGTGGCCGTCGGTGCGCAACAATCTCCGGTTCCGACTGGACCGGTGACGGCGCCGCGGGGCGCCGGCACCGGTCCCACGTCGGGCCGCTACCCTGCGTCGACGGTGTTCGCCTCGATGGACGTCTGCTGTCCGCCGTGGGCGATCTGCACCTTGCGCGGCTTCGCCCTCTCCGCAATGGGAATGGTCACGTTCAGCACGCCGTTCTCGTAGGTCGCGCTGATCGCCGAGGCGTCGACGCCGTCGCCCAGGGACAGCTGCCTGCGGTAGGTGCCGAAGAACCTCTCGTTGGTCAGCCACTGGACGGAGTCCTCGCTGCGCGCGGTCCGATGCGCCGAGATCGTCAGCGTGCCGCCGTCGACGTCGATGTCCACCGATCCCGGGTCGACACCCGGCAAGTCGGCTGTCAGCAGGTAGTGGTCGTCGACCTTGCAGAGGTCCATCGGCATGAACCGAGGACTGCGATTCGATCCGGACTGGCCGTTGAGCAGACCGCGGGTCAACAGGTCGAGGTCACCGAACGGATCAAAACGAAGCACAGCAATCCACCTCCCTCGTCTACTCGATGCCCGCCACCTCGGCGGGCTGTCAATCACTGTGCATCTCCAAAATTAGCACTCTCGGCCGGAGAGTGCCAAGCACTTTCTGCAAGAATTTTTCCGCCAGTGTTGGAGTGCCACAACGACATCGGTCTCAGGCCGCGTTCATCGCCGGTCCGCCACGTCCGCTCCGCGGAGAGCCCCGGCGCACTGGTCGCAGGCGAGCACGGCGTCGAATGCCCCGCCGCAGGACTCGTGGCGCAGAAGCACGGCCGGACCCTCCGGTGCGGCGAACCAGCGCTGCGCCCATTGCAGGGCGGTGATCAGAATGGGAAAGGTCGCCCGACCCTTCTCGGTCAGCTGGTAGCGGCCGTCGGTGGCGTCGAGAACGCCACTGGCGGTGAGGATCTGCAACCGGTCGGTCAGCGAACCCGGGGGAGCGCCGAGTTGCCCCGCGAAGTCGTTGAACCGGGTGGTGCCGACGAAGGCGGCGACTAGCAGGGCGAACGCCCACCGGTTGCCGAGGATGTTCATGGTCTCGGGAAACAGGCCAGGCCGCCCGGCCGCCTGGGCCGCCGACCGGCGGCGCGTCGACTCGGCCGGCATGGACCGCGGCCACGACCCGCTCGGACCCCACGAGGCGGTCAGCTCCTTCTCCGTGACGACCTGTTCGCAGGCGCGGCACGTGACCTGCGGCGCGAAGTCGGCGTCACAACCAAGGTGATGCATGGCGGGCAGGCGCTCGGCGTGATCGGGCACCCAGCGGCGCTCCCATTCCCAGATCGCCGTCAACACGGGCCACAGGGACCGGCCCCGTGGGGTCAGCACGTATTCGTACCGTGCGGGCCGATCCTGGTAGAGGGTGCGCTCCAGCAGTCCGTCGGCCGTCATCGCCGTCAACCGCCGGACGAGCACGGCGTGCGAGATCGGCAACCGGGCGGCGAAGTCGCCGTACCGCGTCACCCCGAGCAGCGCCTGCTGGGCGAGCAGCAGCGTCCACTCGTCGCCGAGGACGCCCAGCATCCGGCCGACGGCGTTGACGCCCTTCGGGTCCACTACAGGCCGATCGCCTCTGCGGCGGTGTCGGTCTGCTGCCAGCGGCGCAGCTCGGCCCCGGCCGCCCACGTCGAGTGCGTCCCGCTCGAAACGCGTTCCGGCAGAGCCAGTGTGCACACCGGGCCGTCGGCCACCCTGGCGGCGTCGAACACCAGGCAGTACGAGGCGTCGGCGTTCATGTCGGTGGTGAGAGTGACGAGGTAGCCGTCGTCCTCGCTCGTGCTGCCGACGCGGGGCGCCATTGCCGTCTCACTGCCGTACACGCCGTCGGCGAAGGTGAAGCGTTCCTCGGCGCCGGTCGTCAGGTCGTGCTTAACCAAGCCGTCGAAGAGGAACCAGCCGGGCTTTCCGGTCGCGGCGTAGGCGTAGCGGTACTGCCCGCCGGCGTACCCGGGATTGATCATGCCGAACTCGGTGATGGAGTCCGACAGCTGTTCTTCGCGCACGCCGCCGGTGATCAGGTTGAACCGCCAACGGTGCAGCCGCGCCTGCATGCGGTCGAGCGCGAGGAAGCGAAAGGCGCGCTGCCACTTGTCGCCGAGCCCGTTGTCGCTCGGTTCCGGGTCTCCTTGGTAGAACCCGTCGAGGACGATCTCGTCGCCGTCCTCGTAAGCGTTGGTGAAGTGCAGGACGTAGGTCGGGTCGGCCTCGAACCACTGAATCTGCGAGCTCTGGCCGCGCCGCGGAATGACGGCAAACCGGGACGGCATGTCGCGGTGAAAGCGGGCGACGTGGGCGTTGCGCTCCAGGTACTCGGGCTCCCAAAAGAGCGGAAAGTCGTTGAGGATGGCGTAGTTCTCGGTGAACGCCATGTCGTGGGGGAGGCGCGGGCCGGGGAGCGGCACGTCGACGTAGTGCACCAGTTGGTCGTCGGCGTCGACGACGCCGTAGTGCATGAACGGGTCCTGCTTGGAGTAGTTGAAGAACAGCATCTCCCCGGTCTTGTCGTCGACCTTCGGGTGCGCGGAGACTCCCCAGTCGAAGGGGAACGCGCCGCTCCACTGCGACTTGCCGAGGGTGTCGCCGGTGAACGGGTCGACCCGGTACAGGTCGCCGCACTGGTAGAAGCTGGTAAGCGCGGTGCCGCGGTGCACGATCACGTCGGTGCTCGACGCGTCCTTCATCAACGTCCTTGCACCCCAACCGTAGTCGCGCTTGGCCAGACCAACCGGCTCCGCGAGCCCCGGCCACAGGGGGCCGCCGGCGTCGTTCTCCTCGGCGAACCCGTCGGTGCGGACGAACCTGTTGCGGTAGAACGCCTTTCCGTCGCGGAATCCGACGACGTGCACCATGCCGTCCCCGTCGAAGGGGTGGTAGGCCTTCATCGCCGGATGCAGCGGGTTCTCCGTGTTGCGCAAATAGACGCCGTCGAGATCGCGCGGAAGGTCCCCGGCGACGACGGTGAGGTCGTCGGCGTCCCACTCCGTCGACTGTGGCCGCCACGGCCCGGTGCGATACGGATGGTCGTCGTCGTCGGGCAGCGTGGACAGGAACTTTCCGACCACTTCTACGTTCACAGCGTTACTCCTCGACCGAACCGACGACGAAACTGACCGTGGTGGCGGTGCTGCCACCGAAGTTGAGGGTGCCGAAGGTGCTGGCACCGTCGACTTGGTAGGCGCCTGCGGTGCCGCTGACCTGTTTGGCCGCGTCGAGGAGCATGCGGACCCCGGACGCCCCCACGGGATGGCCGCCGCCGATCAGCCCGCCGCTGGGGTTGATCGGCAACCGTCCGCCGATCTCGATCTCGCCGTTCTCGATGGCCTTCCACGAGTCGCCGGGGCCGGTCAGCCCGACGTGGTCGACGGCCATGTACTCGCTGGGGGTGAAGCAGTCGTGCACCTCCATGCCGTGGAGGTCGTCCAGGGTGACGTGTGCGCGGCGGAACGCGTCAAGCACGGCGCTGCGCACGTGGGGCATCACGTACGGGTCCTCGGCGGAGCGGTCGAGCTTCTGGCGCATGCCCAGGCCGACGGTGCGGTGTCCCCAGCCCTCGATGCGAGCCAGGGGTCGCGCGTCGGGGTGGTCGCGCAGGTAGCGGTCGGTGACCAGGACCACGCCGGATCCGCCGTCGGTCATCTGGCTGCAGTCGAAGCGGCGGATCCTGCCCTCCACGACGGGGTTGGCGACGTCGTCGTCGGTGAGTGGCGTCGGCACCAGCCAGTCGCGGGTCTGTGCGTTCGGATTGCGTCGGGCGTTGGCGAGGTTGAGCGACGCGATCGCCCGGAGATGGGCCTCGTCGAGACCGTAGCGGCGGTCGTACTCGTCGGCCACGTGGGAGAACATCGAGGGCCACGTGAAGCGTGCGTCCTGGCCCTCGTGGCCCGTCCAGGCGGCGGCGCCGAGGTACTGCGCGGCGGTGTCGCCGGGCACGGTCTTCTCCAGCTCCACGCCGAGGACCAGGGCCGTCTCGTAGGCACCGGAACGCAGGTCGGCGATGGCCGCGAGCGCCGCGACGCTGCCGGACGCGCAGGCCGCCTCGTGACGCGTGGACGGGGTGTCCCACAGGCCGTCGACCACGGTGGCCGGCATGGCGCCGAGGTGGCCCTGAGCGGCGAACATCTCGCCGAACGCATTGCCGACGTGGACCACGCCGACCTCGCCGGCGTCGATCCTGGCGGCGTGCAGCGTCGACGTGACTACCTCGGCGGTCAGGCCGGCGAAGTCGACGCCCTCGCGGGTGAGATTGCGGCCGAAGTCGCTCTGGTAGCCCCCGAGGATCCACACGTTCGAGTCGGACATGCGGCGGACGTTACTACAACTAGCAGAGTGACTTCGGTAATCCGATAACCGAAACGGCCCCACCGGCTCTAGTCTGAACCGGCGGGACCTAGGTTTGATTGAGTGTCGACACTCAAGCACACCTGCCTGAGCGCATTTCCCGTGCTCGGCGGGGACAAACGTGCTTGGCGACGGAGATAACGTGCAAAATGCCATCATGAAGTTGCAGAACCACGACCTCGCCGCGCGGATGGCGGAGTTGGCGCGGGTCACCGCGTTGCGGAAGGTCGACGACGTCCTCGCGGACGTGACCGCCACGGCCAAGGAACTCATCCCCGGCGTCGACGTCGCCGGCGTCCTCCTCATCGGCAAGGCCGGAAGCTTCGAAACGCTCGCACCGACCAACGACCTGATGTTCCAGCTCGACGAGTTGCAGATCCGCCACAACGAAGGCCCCTGCGTCGAGGCGGCGCTGGACGAGATCGTGGTCCGCATCGACGACTTCCGCGACGAGCCCCGCTTTCCGAACTACGCGCCCGAAGTCGTCAAGCTCGGGGTGCTCAGCGCGCTGTCGTTCAAGCTGTACACCGCCGACCGCACCGCGGGCGCCCTCAACCTGTTCGGGCGCCAGCCCAAGCTGTGGGACAGCGAGGCGGAGTCCATCGGCATGATCCTGGCGGCCCACGCCGCCGCGGCGATCCTCGCGAGCCGGGAAGGTGAGCAGCTGCAGTCGGCGCTGTCCACGCGGGACCGCATCGGCCAGGCCAAGGGCATCATCATGGAGCGCTTCAAGATCGACGACGTGCGGGCGTTCTCGATGCTCCGACAGCTGTCGCAGGACACCAACACCAAGCTGCTCGACGTCGCCCAGCGCGTGATCGACACCCGCGGGGAGTAGGAGGGCGTCGCTGCCCGGACTGTCGTCCGTGGCGCTCACGTAGCCGACTGCTCTTGTTCTGAGGCGATACCCAACACGACCCACCTGATGGTGTTCTCGAAGACCTCGGCGAACACCTCGGGTGAGTGGCCGTCGGCTGCGATTTCCGCGCCGGTCAAGCTGATCGTGGTGTGCACCAGCACCCGGCAACCGTTACGGGCCAGCGCGGGTGCCACGCCGGCGGTGATGAGCACCTTCAGCAGTCGGTCGACGTAGGCGGCGATCGGTTCCCGATCGTCGACGGTCATGAGTCCCGACAGGTGCGGATGCGCGAGCAGCGCCGTCCGTACCGCGCGGCACCACCGCATCGCACTCTCCTGCCAGGTGTCGGCTTCGGAGAACTCCAGCCGTAGTGCGGCGAAATGGCGCGCCACCAGTTCGCGGATCAACTGGTCCTGGTTGCCGACCTGTTGGTAGAGCGTCTTGGTCGAACACTTCAGTTCGGTGGCGAGGCGTCGCGCGCTGATCCCGGCGAGACCTTCCTCGTCGAGCAGGGTCAGCGCACGGGCGTAGATGGCGTCTGCGGTGCCTGCCACGATTGCTCCCTTCACGGTCGGTTGTTACTGTACGGAAAACGCCGTTTTCCAGCTATGGAGGCAGGTTCATGGGACTTCGAGGCGAAGCGGCGATCGTCGGATTCACCGAGTTACCACCCTCCCGCACTCCGACCGAGCCGTTGACGTTCACCCTCGAACAGTGGGCCACGCTCAGCGCGGCCGCCCTGGCCGACGCAGGGATCTCGGCGACCGAGGTCGACGGTCTGGTCTGCAGCCCACTGATGGAGTCGGAGATCTTCGTCCCGTCGACCATCGCCGAATACCTCGGCATCCCAGCCAATTTCGCAGAATTCGTCGACCTAGGCGGGGCGACCGCGGCAGCGATGGTGTGGCGTGCGGCCGCGGCCGTCGAACTCGGCATCTGCAACGCCGTACTGTGCACCATCCCTGCGCAGTACATGACGCCGATGTCGGACAAGAAGCCGAAGGACTACGGCGACGCGTTGTACTTCGGGGCGTCGAGCAACCAGTACGGCTCACCGCAGGCCGAGTTCGAGATCCCCTATGGCAACCTCGGCCAGAACGGCCCCTATGGCCAGGTCGCCCGCCGGTACGGCGCCGTCTACGGCTATGACGAGCGAGCGATGGCCAAAATCGCGGTGGATCAACGGGTCAACGCCAACCACACCGCGGGTGCCATCTGGCACGACAAGCCGATCACCGTCGAGGACGTCCTGGCCAGCCCGATGATCGCCGATCCACTGCACCGCCTGGAGATCGTGATGCCCTGCTTCGGCGGCGCATCGGTAGTGGTCGCCAGTGCCGACCTGGCCCGGAAATCGCGCAATCGGCCGGTCTGGATCAAGGGGTTCGGCGAGCACGTGCCGTACAAGACCCCGACGTACGCCGAGGACCTGTTGGCGACACCCATCGCCAAGGCGGCCGATTCCGCCTTTGCGATGGCCGGTGTCACGCGGGCTGACATCGACGTCGCGTCGATCTACGACTGCTACACCATCACCGTCCTGCTGAGCCTGGAAGACGCCGGCTTCTGCGAAAAGGGCAAGGGGATGGAGTTCGTCGCTTCGCACGACCTGACGTTCCGCGGTGACTTCCCGGTGAATACCGCGGGCGGACAACTGGGTTTCGGTCAATGCGGCAACGCCGGTGGCATGCACCACGTCTGCGACGCCACCCGGCAATTGATGGGCCGCGCCGGCGCCGCCCAGGTCGCCGACGCCCACACCGCGTTCGTCTCCGGCAACGGCGGCATCCTCAGTGAGCAGACCACGTTGATCCTGCAGGGCGATTAAGGGCGAGCCATGACGACATTCGACAAACCCATGCCGGTCAAGACGCCGGTTAGCGCGCCATTCTGGGATGCGTTGGCAGAGCACACCATTCGCATCCAGTACTCGCCGTCGCTCGGACGGTACGTCTTCTACCCCAGGATCCTGTCGCCACGCACCCTGGCCGACGACCTGGAATGGCGCGAAATCTCCGGCAAGGGAACGCTGTACACGTTCACCGTCGCGATGAAACCGGTTTCCCCGCATTTCGCGGCCGACGTTCCGCAGCTGCTGGCCGTCGTGCAATGGGACGAGGGGCCGCGGTTCAGCACCGAGATGGTCAACGTCGACCCTGCCGAGCTGGAGATCGGTATGCGCGTGCGACCGGTGTTCTTCGACTATCCCGAGCACGACGTCACCCTGCTGCGGTACGAACCCGACCCGGCCGGCTGACGATCGAACACCGGGGTGACCTGTCCGGAGCAGCGGGTTGCTCTGTCCAGGCGCGGAGTCAGTTGTCTGCCTGCGCCAAATAGCCCTTTCACGCAGTAACTGCGAGGTAACGTTCGCTCAGAATCGTCTAGCCAGAGGGGTAAGGATAAAGATTCGAAAACTCATGGCAGGTGTCGGCGTCGCTGCGGTCACGGTCGGCATGGCCGCTGGTACGGCGGTCCCGGCTTCAGCGGCCAACGACATCAAGCCATATGGCGTCCCGGAGTCACTCAACGACGTCTACGGCAACCCGATGATCACCTACACGGTTCAAGGGCTTAGGCCGAGTTCGGACGCCGTGTTTCACAACGGCCGGTTGTATGAAGCAACCGTGACGAACGACGGGGGCGTCCCCATAGCTGCACTGTTCAACGCCCGCGCTGCGAGCGGGCAGAACTATCGGATCGTCGGCGGCGAAATCCCCGGCAAGATCTACTTCGACGTCGTCGGGGACACTCCCAACAGCGTCGTCTACAACGACGGTGTCCAGGACTTGATGGTGTGGGTCTCCACGAGCGGTGGAGACCAGGGGATTGGCCCGGAAGCGCCTGGAGATTCCAGCGAGACCATCGGCAGTGCGCCCACCGACGGCGGCGGTGACGTAGGGGGCGCACCGGCCGCGCCAGAGGTCGTCGCTCCATCCCCCTTCCAGCTCACCGAACCGGACGTGGCGCAGCCAGGGTTCAACGCAGCTCCGGGCGGCGCTCCCAGCGATGGGCGTCGCTGATTGCTCCGGTAACCCACCGACGGTCGACGGGTGGCGCCTGGCGCGACCCCGACCATCTCGGGCACAACCGAATATCGATGACGATCATCAAGGGTGGCTGAATACCCCCCCCCCCCTTGCTCAGTGCCCCCGGCAGGATTCGAACATGCGACACCGGCTTTGCCATTAGTCGGTTTTCGCTGGGACTCGTTGGTTTCCGGAACTGCCTCCTAGCAGCCAACTTTGGCGCTGTTGGTGCTCAGCCGTTCTGCTGGCGATCGCTATCCGGCTCACTGACGATGAATGAACGATGGCTCGAACCACCACTTCAACCTGCCAATGCGATGACCACGCACGGTGCCGCGCTAGCCCCGGAGGTTGGCGTTGAGGCCGGCTCCTGCGCTGCGTCATAGCCCACGGGTTTTGGCCTGGCCAGAAGCTGGAGAGACTCGCGGTTGGTGAAAAGTCGATCGGGTCGGGTCTTGACGTTCTGAAGGATGCCGTTGCCAGCAAGGGCCAGCTGGTCGCGGTCGGGCGAGAGACGTTGTAGCGGTCCATCACGGTGTCGATCCGGCGGTAGGGCTGCTCGAGCAGGACTGACTGGAATTCGGAATCTGCCCCACACATTGGACACTGCACGCGCCCGGCGGCGAACTGGCATTGCTTGACGCGGCGGTCGGACGGTGCGGAATCGTTGACCTGTGCAGGAGAACCGATGGCGGCGATCAGGATCTGATGAAGGCCAGCAGATCGGGGTTGAGGACGTCGGCGTGCGTGGTCAGCATCCCGTGTGGATAGCCGGGGTAGGTCTTCAGGGCGCCGTTCTCGAGTAGATCGACGGCGCGGGGGACCGCGCTGGCGAACGGGACGATTTGGTCGTCTTCGCCGTGCATCACCAGGACGGGAACGGTGATCCTCCGCAGGTCTTCGGTGAAGTCTTCGAGCCAGCAAAACACTGTCGCGGAGTGCGCTAGGGCGCTACCGGACATGCCCTGCCGCCACCAATTGGCGATGACTGCTTCGGACGGCTCCGCACCCGGACGGTTGAAGCCGTAGAACGGCCCCTCCGGTACGTCGCGATAGAACTGCGACCGGTTACCTAGGACGCCTGCCTCAACCGCGTCGAACCACTCCTGGGGTTGACCGCCGGGGTTCGTCTCGCTGCGCAGCATGTTCGGCGTCAGCGAGGCCACCAGCGCCGCCTTGGCGACCCGATCCTGGTGGCCCGCTACATAACGAGCCACCTCACCGCCCCCGGTGGAGTGCCCGACGTGGACGGCATCGCGCAGGTCGAGGTGTTCGGTCAACGCGGCGAGATCAGCCACCCAGTGCGTCATGTCGTTGCCGGTACCGACCTGATCGGAGCGCCCGTGCCCACGGCGGTCATGGGCGATGACCCGGTAACCCTGCTGGAGGAAGAACGTCATCTGGGCATCCCAGTCGTCGGCCGTCAGCGGCCAGCCGTGACTGAAGACGATCGGCTGGCCCGAACCCCAGTCCTTGTAGAAGATTTCGACGCCGTCTGGTGTGGTGATAGTGGGCATGGCTGCTCCTTTGTCGTGCCTTCTTTGGGTCTCCCGTAATCAATTGGGCAGGTGATGTTGGCCCGGACGATCTCAAAGTGTGCTAGTTCCGAATGATGAACGGATGCACGTCAAGCATGTATCACTTCCTCTGTGGCGCAACGGAACTCATGGCTAGACCGTGCTGACCTAGCCTTGGGAAGTTGGTCGACGGCATCGCCGTTCTCGTCCGATGTTATGTGTGCGATCGGCGAAGAACAATGACTGAAAACTCGGATTACCTTGCCGAGCCACCATCTCCACCAGGGTGGCAGAAATCATCGGTCGCGAATCTGCGGAGATGACTGCCTCCACGTCGAATCTGGTCGATCTCCGATCACGGATAGGCCCTCCGAGTCTCCGCTACCCCTCGTCGACTTCGAAACACCGTGGTTCCACACGAGTGCCGACATGTCCGGAGCGATGCGCGCTGAGCAACGAACCCGCGAGCTTCAACCCGCAGCGATCCGCGATGTGCTGCACCGCACCCGTGCCGGATTCCACCGCGCGGTCGCCGGAATGGCACATGCGGGCAACGACATCGTAGGGGGCCACGTCTCAGCGAGCCCTGGCGACTAAACGATCGACTAGCCGTCATGACAGGAATTGACGTGATCTTCGTGGGCGTTCACTGCGCCGCCGCCGACCTATGGCAACGGGAGACGTCCAGGCAAGACCGAGCAATTGGAACGGCCATCAGCCAGGCCGACGAGGTCCACGCGCACAGCGTCTGGATTGCGCAACCAAGGGTGGCTGAATGCCACCCTTGATCAGTGCCCCCGGCATGATTCGAACATGCGACACCGGCTTTTGCATTAGTCGGTTTTCGCTGGGACTCGTTGGTTTCCGGAAATCGCCTGCTATCAGCCAAGACTGGTGCAGTCGGTGCTCAACGGTTCCCGCTACTGATCGCTAAATCCGGATCATTAACGATGAATGAGCGATGGATTTAGCGACCGTCTTCAACCTGCTAAAGCGACGACTACGCACCGTGGCGCGGTGGCTCCGGAGACGTGCGTCGAGGCCAGTTCCTAGTCGGCCGTGTCGCTCCCGACGGGTTCTCATCTGACGAGAAGCTGGAGGAAAGCTCTCGGTTGATGAACGCCGGCGTCGCTTCGAGGCGACGAAAAGCTCATCGGTAGTGGTGACGATGTTCTCGATCTCGGAGCTCGCCTGGGCTCCAAAACTGGAAGTGAGTTGGTCACGACCGTGGGATTGGGGGATCGACACGACCGCTTGACCTAGCTGGCCGAGCACCGAGTGTTCACCATGGGCAGCCGGCGCCAACGATCCCAGGACCCCTCAGCGATATGTAAAGAAACTGCCCGAAACTTCCTATCTCTGGACGTTCTGCGAACTTGCTTGATGCATCGAGACCCTGTCTGGCCCGGAACGTGCGAACCAGTTCCGGTTCAAACCAACAACCGGCAGGTTTGTGGTCTGAGACTGACGACGTCCCCGGTGGACATGACGAGGCTCGCGGCGCCGGGCATCTCGATCAACTCTGTGGATCGAGCAGGGCGCGAGCGTCTTTGATCAGCAACAACGAGTGCAGCGGGTCGGTCGGTGAGGGCTCGAAATCGAAGTGGGCGTAGAACGCGCGGGCCTGCTCATGCAGCGCATGCACCAGAAGCGCCCGCACGCCAATGATCTCCGCGGCTGCCACGGCGCGGGTGATCGCATCGCGCAGCAGCTGCGCACCCAGTCCCTGGCCCTGGTGCTTGGCGTCGATCGCCAGCCGCGACAGCAGGATCACCGGCACCGGGTCGGGCATGTTTCGTCGCACCCGTCCTGGTGTCTCGGCACGCTCCACCGCCGCGGCGGCCAGCGCATAGAACCCCACGACGCGCCCGTCGCGGCAGGTGACGAAGCATCGCGAGGCGCCCTCGACATGGTTGGCCAGCGCCCGCCCGCGCAGGTAGTCGTCCAGACTGGGCTCGCCGCTGTCGAAATCGGCGACCTGATCGCCGGCGATGATCGGCCGCGGCGCGCTGTAACCGCTCACTCGTCGAAGATCGAGGGCTCCGCGAACAACTTCTCCAGTCGCGGCTTGTATGACACAGGACGGTCCAACACTGACACGAACTCCGACCACGCCGGGGCGTCGAGCAGGAACAGCCGGCGATCGGCCAGTACGTCGCGGGCATGGGCCAGCGTCGCGGTCACCGTGAAGTTGGTCAGATCGGTCCCCTCCACCTCAGCGGCACGCCGAATCAGCGCGTCCTGCTCAGCGGTGAGTCGCACGGCGAAGCGTTCCGTCTTGGTAGCCATCCACACATTGTGGGCCTGTTGGGCGTACAAGTCAACGCGGATCACGATCGTTCGCTGTGTTTCGTAACGGCCCTCGCCGCCGGGGTTGCTGCTAGCCGTCGGAGCTTCCGGTGGTGCCGCCATTGCCGACTCCGCCGGTGCCGTTCTTGCCGGCCGCACCTGGAGTGCCCGCCGTTCCATGCGAGCCAATGGCGCCAGGGGCGCCATTGACACCGGAGATACCCGGGCTGCCATTGGGATCGCGACCGTTGGAGCCGCTGAAGACGCCGGCCCTACCGCCGGTGCCACCGTCGCCACCCTCACCGGCAGCGCCGGGCGCGCCGCCAGGACCACCCGCGCCGCCCCCGCCGAGTGCACCGCCGTTGCCGCCGGACCCTCCGGATCCGCCCGGCCCGCCGGACCCACCCGAGCCACCGGCCCCACCCGCTCCGCCGTTGCCAGTGTCGCCGCCGTGAGCGAAACCTTCTGCGCGGGAATAGCCGTTTTGGTCACCGATGTCGCCGCCCCTGCCTCCGGATCCGCCGGCAGCTCCTGATCCACCGGCCCCGCCCGACCCGCCGGCGCCTCCGGACCCGCCGCTACCGAACAACAGTGCGCCGTTGCCGCCGGAGCCTCCGGGAGCGCCCGCGGTACCGGAGCCACCCGGCGTGCCGGCGCCTCCCACGCCGCCGCTACCCGCGTCGCCGCCGAACCCCTCACCGTAGGCGGGGTCGACGGCAACGCCCTCTCCGTTCCCAATGCCGATGTCGCCGCCCGGCCCGCCGGATCCACCGCCGGGCCCCCCGGCCCCGCCGGATCCCGCGTTGCCGCCATGTCCGATACCTGAGCTTCCGAATGCGGCTCCGAATCCGTTGCGATTGCCGATGCTGCCCCCAGCACCGCCGATCCCACCGCCGGATCCACCGGCGCCCCCGTCCCCGGCGTTGCCGCCGAACCCGACGCCACCGCCGTCTCCGAAACCGTTTCTGTAACCGATGCTGCCGCCTGGCCCACCGTTTTGATCGGACCCGCCGACGGTGCCGCTTCCGGCGTTCACGCCGACACCGTTGTGTCCGTTGTCGTCACCCACGCTCGCACCCGCGGCAGCGGTGTCAGAAGGGGTGGTCGGATTGATCCCCGCTACGCCGGCCATGCCCGCTCCGCCCCGGCCACCGGCGCCGCCGTTCCCGACGAGGATCCCGGCGTCTCCGCCGCGCCCGCCCACACCGGCGGCACTGGTGGCCGTGGCGCTGGCACCGACACCACCGGCGCCGCCGGTGCCGATCAACAACCCGCCCCGGCCGCCGGCACCTCCGGCGGCACCGGATCCTGCGAGCGCGTCACCACCGGCACCACCGTTGCCGAACAGGCCGGCAGATCCGCCGGTGCCGCCGTTGGCGCCACGACCACCGGAGCCGAAGAACAGTCCGCCGTTGCCGCCGTTGCACGCGGTGCCCATGCAATCGGCGGCCGCATCGGCCCCGTTGCCGATGAACAATCCGATCAGCGCCGACACCGGATCCACACCGGGCGCCGCCGACGGCGCTACCACCAGCGGGGCAAGTCGTGCCGACGGCACGACCGAGGTACCGTTTGGTGTCCGCGTTGGAGCGCCCGCGGAACCGATCGTCAACGTGCACAAGGGATCACTGCAGTCAGTCGACGCCGCTGGGCCGGCGGCCACCACACCATTGGTCACCGTCGTCGGACCCTGACCGCCGGTATCGGCCCACGCCGCCCACGGGGAGGCGATCATCGCGCCGGCCCCCAGTGCGACCGCCAACGCCCCGACCCGTCCGACATACCTGCCACCGCTCACCACGAGAACCCCCCGCCGCCGTGCGGCGGGAAGAACCCCAGCGCATCACGACGAGTATGCGGCCAAACAGCAACGCCAACGTCAGTAACCGACTACTGCACTTTGAACCTATTCCGACCGGCAACTACTGCATCAAGGCGCCGAAGCGCGGGCCCAGTGGCGCCCGACAGGCGAACCCCCAGCGAAGCGCGTGCCGTTCCCGAACCCCATGGGCCACCCCGCGCACCCACTGAGCTGAGACAAGATCTGAGCCGTCCATATCCTCTACGAATGAAACGAATTCCGCGCGGAAGCCTGCTCCACCCGGAAGACGGATTTTGGTCGACGTCACCCCACCAAAAAGCAAGACGCGGGAGCACCGCTGCGACGAACGCCTCCTTGGTGGGGTCCGGGGTTGTGGACCAATGGTCTGGGCAACACGGTGAAACCGCATCCGGCCATCCTCGCTTGGGATTCGCGTCGGGATTCGAGCGCTCTGGCTGCATGGTCACCGGGCCACATCTCCCTCGTCCCAAACGTCACTCACCCATCCCATAGTCTGTTCAACGCTTCTCAACAGCCCATCGCATCGACCCATAGTCTCTCGCTCAGTAACCAAACCATTTCTTCCCTTGAGGTTTCGTAGTTACAAGCTCGAAGAAAGTGCGGTGGCACATTTGCGCAGAGTGCGAGAATGGTTGTGGCGCGGCAGGTGCGCGACGCTCGGGTTGTGGATGGTGTTGCCGTTGTTGACGATCTCGAAGTTGAAGCGGTGGTCGATCGACTACTACCTCGACACCGCGCAGACAGCTGAGCGCGCGACCGCGGATCTGCGACGCGCGAATGGTGGGCTGGGGGAGTACTACTCCGAGTACGACACCCGGACCCCGACGTGGTTGTGCGCCGGGGACACTCACACCGCCGCCGGGCTGGTCGGGTTGTCCGACGGGCAACGCGCCGGACGCGAGGCCGACGCCGGTGTGGTGGCACGGTGGCTCGACGACGGGGTCGCACCCGGCGGTGCGCAGGGCCGCGCCCTGGGCGCCCAGGGCGTGCACGGCTATGACTTGACTTTCGCCGCCCCAAGAGCGTGTCGGTGCTGCGGGCGTTGAAGGCCGACGACGTCGCCGCGAAGGGAATCGCCGACGCGCACACCGCCGCCCTCGTCGAGGCGATGGAGTATCTGGCCGCGCACGCCGGCTACACCCGGGTGCACAACCCGGTCACCGACCAGAAGGACCTGGTCCGGCGCCGACCACCTCGGGCACACCCGGATCTCGATGACGCAGGACAAGTTCATGGCCCGTGGCCGCGTTCACACCGCGGTCGCGGACATGCTGGACCGGGCTATAAACGATGAATAAACGATGGATCGCTTTATCTAGGTACGCTAAATACAGCGTCTGACCGTGCCCCCGGCATGATTCGAACATGCGACACCGGCTTTAGGAGAGCCGTGCTCTATCCCCTGAGCTACGGGGGCGGACCGGATCGCAGCATACCGAAGTCATGACCACTTCGTGTTTCCCCAGGTCATGCAACGGCTACACCACGCCATGAGCACTTCGAAGAAGGCCAAGAACTCCGTCGACGAGCTGGCGGGCCGTGTCAAGGAGAATTTCGGCGAGATCACCGGAAACGACCGCCTTCGCAACGAGGGCAAGGTCGACCAGGTGAAGGCGCGCGTGAAGCAATCCGGCGAGCGGATCAAGGACGCGGTCCGCGGTCGCTGATCAACGCAGCAGCTCGATCACCTTCGCGAATGCCTCGGCGTGGGGCTGCTGCACGGTGATATAGGTGACCCCGTAGGTGTCGCGGTAGCGGCGGATCTCGTCGGCGATCTCGCTCGGCGAGCCGACCAGCACGCCCGGGGTGCGCAGCAGTTCCTCGTCGCTGAGCTCCGGCAGGAACCGACGGGTGATCGACAGGTCGGGCATCCCCGTGTCGTCGATCGGCATGGCGGTCACGGCGATGTTGAGCTCCAGGTCGTCGAAGCGCTCGCCGGCCGCCTTGCGTACGAACGCGATCCGCTCGGCGAGCGGGTCTCCGTCGGGACCTTCCGGATCGCCTCCGGTCAACCCGATGACGTGCGCCCGCTGCGCGGCGATGGTCAGGACTCGATTTCCGTTGCCCGCGATCAGGATTGGTACGTCGGGGGCGTGCTCGCCGAGGTACTCCACGACGTGGCGCAGGTGGTCGACCCGCTCCCGGGCGCTCGGGAACGGGATCTCGGCGGCGGCGAACTCCGCCTCGACGTAGCCGGTGCCGAGGCCCAATTCCAGCCGGCCTCCGGTGAGGTCGTGCATCGCCATCACGTCACGCGCCAGCAGGGCGGCCTTGTAGAACCCCGCGTTGAGCACGAACGTCCCCACGTGCAGCTTCTCGGTGGCGGCCGCCGCGGTCATCAACGTCGGGAACGGCGCGGGGGCACCCAGATGGTCGGGCACGTGCAGCACGTCGTAGCCCATGTCCTCCGCCCGGTGCGCCCAGTCCTGCACCGACGATTGCCGTGGGGCGGCGTGAAGGCCGAACCCGAAACGTAGATCTCGCGCCATGACCAGAGCTTAGGTGTCGGTTCGAAAACGAAGGTTTGGCCGCGCGGTGGGCGGGGCATCTGCATTTTCGAGCCGCGCACCTCACCTCGCGCGACAGTAGGAGTGACACCCTGATCCGGCCCGTTGTGAACGATCCGATGGGCCGGGTCAACACTCCCGAACCCCCGACGTATGGCGTCGAAGAAGAGTTCCTGCTCGTCGACCCCCGCACCGGGGAGCCCGCGCCGCTCAACGCCGCCGTCGCCGAACATGCCCGGCGCCGTGGCGTCGACCTCGAGCTCGAGTTGACCAGCTGCCAGGTCGAGACGACGTCCGAAGTCGCGAGCTCGAGTGCCGATCTTCGGCGCGAGCTGACCCGGTTGCGGCGCGTCGCCTCCGAGGCCGCCACCGAGGCGGGTGCTCGTCTGCTCGCGGTCGCGTTGCCGCCCACTCGTCCCCAGCGCTTTCCCGTCACGGACAAGCCGCGCTACGGCAAGATCGCCGAACGGTTCGGGATGATCGCCCACGAGCAGGGCATCTCGGGGTGCCACGTGCACGTCGCGGTGGCCGACCGCGACGTCGCCGTCCAGGTGAGCAACCGGTTGCGGCCTTGGCTGCCACTGCTTCTCGCGCTCACCGCCAACTCGGCGGTGTACCGCAGCGCCGACACCGGACACGCGAGCTGGCGCAGCGTCCTGTGGGCGCGGTGGCCGAGCGCAGGCCCCCCACCCCACTTCGAGTCCGCCGACGAGTACGACGCGGCCGTGCGGGAGATGCTCGCGTCGGGCGCGATGCTCGACGACGGCATGGTCTATTGGGACGTCCGCCCCTCGGCCAACTTCCCGACCGTCGAGGTACGCGTTGCCGACGTGCCGGCCACCGTCGCCGACACCGTGCTGTTCGCCACCCTCGTCAGGGCGTTGGTCATGACCGTTCTCGCCGAGGGTGAGCGCGGGGAGCCGGTGCCACCGCTGGCCGCGCACGTGCTCAAGGCGGCGTATTGGACGGCCGCGCGCTACGGGGTCGAGGGTCAGTTGGTCGACCTCCCGGGCGACCGCGCCCTCCGTCCGGCCGGCGACCTGTTGCACGCACTGGTCGAGCGCCTCGAGCCGGCGTTGACCGCGATCGGCGACTACGACATGGTGCGCACGGAGATCGAGCGCGTGCTGACCACCGGCAACGGCGCCGCGCGGCAACGACGTGCATGGCAGCGGCGCGAGGACGTGTCCGACGTGACCGACGAGGTGGCAGCCGCCACCGTGGAGGGGCTGTGACTCAGGACAGTGGAAGTTCGGCGAACGCCGGAGACGTCGGTGCCGACGAGCCGCCGCTGGGTTCCACGGTGAAGGCGAGGGTCGTCGACCCGTTCAGGTCCGGCAACACCGCGGTGGTCGACGGAGCGACGGCGGCGGAGTCCATGGTGCCGGCCGACTCCGGGCCCTTCGCGCCCACCAACCACATCTGGTAGACCGTGCCCGGCTTCGGCGGTTCGACGTTGTTCATCACCAGGACTGCCGCGTTCCGTTCGCGGGAGAACACCACCGTGGCGGTGCCGCCGGTCGGGATTGCCCCGGACACGGTTCGCACGTCCGGTGCGGCGAAGATCTGTTCGGCCGCGGACGGCTGCGGCGTGGGACGCACCGCGATGCCGACCCCGACTGCGCCAAGCCCAATCGCCACCGCGGCGGCAGCGGCGAACGCTGCGGTGCGCCAGCGCGTCGACTCGGGGCGCATCTGGATGACCCGGCCCTCACCTCCGACGGCGGCGAGCAGACGGTCCCGCAGGTGGTTCGGCGGCTCCTGCGCGGTCGAAGCGGACAGCCGCGCCATGGTCTCGCGCACGGCCCGGACCTCGTCGGCGAAGGCGATGGCGACCGGCGGTGAGACGTGGCTCAGTTGCCGGTCGATGTCGTCCAGCTCGGACTGCGGCATTGCGTGCAGCGCGTATGGCGTGGCCAGTTCGAGCAGGTCGTTCGAGGAAAAGTCACTGTCGTGTGGTTCGGTCACGAGACCCCCAGACACTTCCGCAAACCACGGATGCCGTCTCGCATCCGTGACTTAATGGTGGCAAGGTTCGCCGCCAAACGCTCGGATACCTGCACATAGGTCAGGCCTTCGTAATAGGCCAGCTGAATGCACTCGCGTTGAGGATCGGTCAGTGACGCCAGGCATTCGGTGACTTGACGCTGTTCGTCGAGCTGGATGACGGCCTCGGCGACCCGGTCGGCAGGCAATTCGACGTTGGCGGCGCCGTAGCGTGACTCCCGCTGGCTGGCCGACTGTTCGGACCGCACCCGGTCGACGGCACGGCGGTGCGCCAGCGTCATGAGCCAGGCCAGGGGCGTCCCCGCGGCGGGGTTGTAGCTCGCCGCGTTACGCCATACCTGCAGGTAGACGTCTTGAGTGGTTTCCTCGCTGTACCCGGGGTCGCGCAGTACGCGCAGCACCAGGCCGAACACCCGTGCGCGGGTGTGGTCGTAGAAGGCGGCGAATGCCTCGACGTCCTCTTGTGCCACCCGGCGCAGCAAGGCGTCGAGGTCGGCTGTCACGCCGCGAAGTGTACTGGCCTGCGCGATCGTAGTCACGATAACCACGATGTGGCCGGCGCCGGCGTGAAAGGGGATGTGCGAGGGCCACATTCGCGAGAGCTCGGCCGTGTCACAGTTGACCGACCTTCTCGCGCTCGCGCACGGGGGCCTGTGGAACGGCGGAAGCACGCTGCGTCCACAGCGTGGCGCCCTGGATGCGAATCCACATTTCGCCCACCAGCGGAGCCATCGGCGCCACCAGCTGAAGCCGCAGCACGTTGGCGATCGACGCCTTGCGTCGGGTGCCGTCGAGGGTCGCCACGAACGCCGGCTTGTTGTCGCGGTGCAGGGAGATCGTCACGTCGAGCTCGTCGCCGGGCAGGGGAGCCCGCACCAGGTAATAGCCGTCGGCCTTGTTGGTGGGTGAGACGTAGAGCGCCTTCTTCACCGCCGCCGGCTGCGCGCCGGTGGGCGGCAAGAGGTAGGCGTGGCGGTCTCCGGAGGTGGTGTGCACCTCCGCGATCACGTGGCGAAGCACGCCGCGATGGTCGTGGCACCAGAAGATGGTCAGTGGATTGAACACGTAGCCGAGCACCCTCGCCTGCGTCAGCGCGGTGACGGTGCCTCCCGGCAGCTCGACGCCACGGTCGGCCAGGTACCGGTCGACACGGGCGCGCAGCGTGTCCGGCCCCTCTGCGGGTGGCGAAAGATGGTCGGCCGCTTCGAATCTGGCGAAGGGCTGCAGCCAGCGGGGGAGCCGGGGCAAGTCGTCGACGTCGACGTACCAGCTGTAGCCGCCCTGTTCGAAGTAGTGGTGCACGGACGCGCGACTCAGGTGCGTGATCCGCGTCCGGTAGAGAGCGCTCAGCACGGGGTCGACGCCCGCTGCTCGTGGGCCGGAGCAACCAACTCCGCTACGCCACCGATGAGGTCTCTACGTTGCACAACTGGTATTCGAGGCTGGACGCGCGACGGATGGGCGCCGTTCCACATTGCGAAAGCCCCGACGCCGCGTAGTGTGCCGATCCGTGGCGACAACCCTGTTTCGCAACGGAACCGTCTGGACAGGCGCCTCCGGACCGACGATTACGGCATTGCTGGTCGACGACGGCGTGATCGCCGCCCTCGGTGAGGAGGCCGTCGCCGGGGCAGCCGGGCATCCGGACGTCGTCGAGGTCGACCTCGACGGCGGGTTCTTGATGCCGTCGTTCGGCGACGGGCACGCCCATCCCATGCTCGGCGGTCTCGAATACGTCGGGCCGGCCGTCCGTCCGTGCAGTTCGGTGGAGGAGATCGTCGCCGAGGTGCGCAAGTACGCCGAGGCCAATCCCGACGAGGACTGGATCGTCGGCGCCTCCTACGACGGCAGCCTCGCCGAGGGCGGGCTCTTCGACGCCCGCTGGCTGGACGAGGCGGTCCCGGACCGGCCGGTGGCGCTTCGGGCCTGGGACTACCACACCATGTGGGTCAATTCCGTTGCGCTGCAACGCGCGGGAATCACGGCGGACACGCCGGACCCGGTTCTCGGGGAGATCCCGCACCGCGACGACGGCTCGGTGCTCGGCACCATGCGCGAGTGGGGCGCCGTCGACCTGGTCACCGCCGTCATACCAGAGCGCGACGTGGACGTCCGGGTGGCCGCGCTCGGGACCGCGGCGGACTACTACCTCGCCAGGGGCGTCACCTGGGTGCAGGACGCCTGGGTCGAACCCGGTGACGTCGAGACCTACCTGACCGCGGCACAGCGGGACTCCTTGCGGATACGGTTCAACCTGGCGTTCTACGCCGACCCCCGCTACTTCGACTCGCAGCTCGACGGGTTCGCGGACGCCCGGCGTCGCGTCGTCGAGGTGGACTCGCCGTTCCTGACCGCGCACACGGTGAAGTTCTTCGCCGACGGCGTCGTGGAGAACGAGACGGGGGCGCTGCTGGCGCCGTACTGTTCCGGGCTGCATCAGCACGGCATGACGGTGTGGGAGGGCGACAGCCTGGCCCAGGCGGCCCGCCGCGTCGACGAACTCGGCTTCCAGATCCACATCCACGCCATCGGGGACGCCGCGGTCCGCCAGGCGCTCGACGCCATCGAATACGCCATCGAGTCCAACGGACCGCGGGACCGGCGGCCGGTGATCGCCCACGTCCAACTGGTCGACGACGCCGACCTCGAACGGTTCGCCGCGCTGGGCGTCATCCCGTGCATGCAACCCCTGTGGGCGCAGATGGACGCACTGATGACGGTGCTGACGGTGCCGCGTCTGGGCGCCGAACGTGCCGACAAGCAGTACCGGATGCGCAGCCTCGACGAGTCCGGGGCGCCACTCGCGCTGGGCTCGGACTGGCCGGTGTCCTCCGGGGCGCCGCTGGACGGCATCGCCATTGGCATCTCGCGGCGCACGTCGGACGGGGAACCCGAGGGCGGCTGGACGCCCGAGGAGGCCCTGACCGTCGAGCGTGCGCTGGGGGCGTACACCGCGGGCGTCGCCGAGCAGGCCTTCGCCGACACGACCTGGGGCCGCCTCGTCGCCGGCGCCAGCGCCGACCTGGTGTGGCTGGACCGCGACCCCCGCGAGACGCCCGCCCAGCAGCTCCCCGAGATCGGCATCCGGGCCACGTACCTCCGAGGCGAACTCGGTTACTCAGTCAGCTCTGGAAGGGATTAGCAATGTCGGCAGAAACGCCCGTCGCCCTCGAGACCGAAGGCCATCTCAAACGCGCGCTGGGAGTTCCGGCGCTCGTGCTCTTCGGCATGGTCTACATGGTGCCGCTCACGGTGTACACCACCTACGGCATCGTCACCCAGCTGACCGGTGGCCGGCTGTCGGTCGCCTACCTGGTGACGCTGGCGGCGATGGTGTTCACGGCCAGGTCGTATGCCCGCATGTCGGCAGCCTTCCCGGTGGCAGGCTCGACCTACGCCTACACCCAGCGGACCTTCGGCGCGCCCGTCGGCTTCCTGGCCGGCTGGTCGCTGCTGCTGGACTATCTGTTCCTGCCGATGCTGAACTACCTGGTGATCGGCATCTACCTGGAGGCCGCCATCCCCGCAGTGCCCGCCTGGGTCTTCGTGCTGGGGTCGATCGTCCTGGTCACCGTGCTGAACGTCGTCGGCATCGTGTCGGTGGCGCGTGCCAACTTCGTGCTGCTGGCGGTGCAGGGGATCTTCATCGTCGTGTTCGTGGTGATGGCGTTCATGTCCATCACCAAGCTGGGCAACGTGAACTTCATGGCGCCGTTCACCGGCGACGGCAGCGTGGGCGGGGCGAGTCCCATCTTCGCCGGCGCGGCGATCCTGTGCTTGTCGTTCCTCGGGTTCGACGCGGTCTCGACGCTGTCGGAGGAGGCGAAGGACCCGACTCGCAGCGTGCCCAAGGCCATCATGATTGCGACGATCACGTGCGGCGTCATCTTCGTCGCGTTGTCCTACGTGTCGCAGTTGGCGTTCCCGTCCAACCAATTCGTCGACGTCGACTCGGGTTCGCTCGACGTGATGACGGCCGCCGGAGGCCAGTTCCTGAACACCTTCTTCACTGCGGCCTACATCGCGGGCGCCTTCGGGTCGGCGCTGACGTCGCAGGCATCGGTGGCCAGGATCCTGTACGCCATGGGGCGTGACGGCATCATGCCGCGCAAGGTCTTCGGGCACGTCTCCGCCAAGTTCTCCACGCCGACGTTCGCGATCCTGGTCGTGTCGGTGATTTCGCTGGCCGCCATCTGGATCTCGCTCGACTTCCTGGCCTCGATCGTCAGCTTCGGCGCGTTGATCGCCTTCTCCGCGGTGAACCTCACCGTCATCAAGCACTACTTCGTCGACGAGGGAGAGAAGAACGTCCTCAACAACGTGGTGCTGCCGGGTATCGGCTTCGTCCTGACGGTGTGGTTGTGGACCAGCCTGTCCTGGCTGACGCTCGAGGTTGGTTTGGTGTGGTTGGCGATTGGCCTGGGTTGGCTGCTCGTCGTGACGCGCGGATTCCAGCGGCCGACGCCGGTGTTGGCCCTCGAGGAGTAGCTGCGGATTCCGTCGTGGCGTGCCTCTCCGCACGTCGCGACGGATTCCCGGAGAGCCGGGACGTGGCAATCGATTTGCTCTCGGGTGACCTGGCAACGAATTGCGTCGCGAGTACGGCACACAGACCGGGAATTGACGCACCTGACGGACTTTTGCGCTGATTGCGAATGTCGACACCGGCTGCGGATTTCGTTGTACGTTCCCCCTACGTCGAGCGCACGGCGCCCCCACACCCGTTCTCAAGCTCAGGGGGTCACTCATGACACCCATCGGAACATGTCGCATCTTCCGTCCGGACCCGCAGTCGATCGGCATCGGCGAACGGTGGGGCAGGGCGAGCGCGTCCGTGGCCCTCGAACCCGCGGTCGTCGTCACGATCGTCGGTGAGGTGGACGCGAGCAACGCGAGCCGGTTGGCCGGCTACCTCGAGCGTCACGTCGCGATCGCCCAGGCTCTCGTCGTCGACGCCATCGCCGTCGACTTCTTCGGCGCTCCCGCCATGGCCGCACTGCACGGGGTCGACCGGTGTTGTGCGGCGGTCGGCATCAGCTGGCGGCTGGTGGCCGGTCCCGCGGTGCGGCGGGTCATGCGGGTCTGCGACTCGACGGATCTGCCCCGCGCCGAGACGGTTCACCTGGCGTTCCGCGAGCTCGGGGTGCTCTCGCCGTCAGTCGTCGGCTGACGGCCAGGCCTTCGCCGCCGCGGCCAACCCGGCCACCAGCGCCGTCGTCGGTGCGCACAAGCCGTCTTCCCCGGCGGGTCCGCTGCGCGGGCTGATCCCGCGCACCCGTGGCGTCAGCTCGAGTTGTGCCCCGCCCCCGCGGGCGCGATTCACCGGGTTCTCCTGATGCAGGCCGCGCAATTCGCGGGGGATCGCGTCGAGGTCGGTGATCACCTCGAAGCCGGGCACCGACACGTAGGCCGCCAGATGCTTGGCCAGGGTGCGGTTGCCACCACCCGCCAGTAAGTCCATGGTGCGTCCGACGCGGCCATATCCGTGCAGCGAGACCACCACGTCGACGTGGGCCAGGAACGCGTCCAAGAGGGCAGACTCCCCGGCCACGTAGGCCGACGACGACAGATGATGGGGGTAGTTCTCCGGATGCCGGACGACGTACACCGACGCGTCGGCGGCCAGCGCCGCACGTTCGGCGATCACGTCGGTCATCCTCTCCAGCCCACCGCCGTGGATGGCCAGGAACCCGAAGCGCGACCGCAGCGTGCTGGATTCGACCACTTCCGGGTCGGCGAGTAGCTCCGAAAGAGTCTGTGGCGCAGGCAAATCGGTGGGCGGAAGCCGGCGGGGCCAATTGACCGGGTCCCACCGGTGGAGGTAGTCGACCCACTGCTTCGGCAGTCCGTGGTGGGTGGCGCCGGCGATGATCCGCTCCAAATAGCCGGGGCGGGGGGCGCCCGGCTCGACACGAGGGTCGACGTAGACCCATGCCTCGGCGGGCCCGTCGTCGGTCTGCACGGTCATCCGGTCGCGGCGGTATCGCACCGGGACGCCCTCGGCGCTGTCGAGCACCGCCAGGTCGTGATCGCTGATCTGCCACAGCACTCCGTGCACCGCCGCACCGTCCAGCGGTTCGACGGTGGCGACGCCGCGCTCGTTGATGAGCCAGTCGTGGTCGGCCAGCGTCGCGCGCCGCGGTTGGGTGGCATCGGGGCAGCGCCGCCTCATCTGCGTCACGTCCAGGTTGGACCCGTACGCGAAGTAGGGCTGCATTCAGCCGGTCACCGTCAGATAGATGAGGACCACGTTGAGAACACTAATGACTGCGGCGACGGTCCAGCCGAGTGCGGTCGTGACGCGGTGGTTGACGTCGGCGCCCATCAGCGTCGGACTGCTCGTCATCCGGATCAGCGGCACCAGCGCGAACGGAATGCCGAACGACAGCACCACTTGCGACAACACCAGCGCCCGGCTGGGGTCGACCCCGATCGCCAACACGACGAGTGCCGGGATCAGGGTGACGACCCTACGCAGGAGCAGTGGGTAGGACTTGCGGAGCAGGCCCTGCATGATCATCGCGCCGGCGTAGGCGCCGACGGAGGTCGACGCCAGCCCGGACGCCAGTAGGCCGATCGCGAAGAACAGCGCGACGGTGTGCCCCAGGGAGTTCTGCACCGCGGCGTACGCGCCTTCGATGGAGTCGGTGTTCTCCACGCCTTGCAGGTTGGTGGCGGCGACGAGCAGCATCGCCAGGTTGACGGCACCGGCGACGAGCATGGCCAGGCCGACGTCGTAGCGGGTGGCCCGCAGCAGGTGGCGCCGCGGCGCGCCCTCGTCCGGTTGGCCGTGCCGATCGCGGGCCAGCGCCGAGTGCAGGTAGACGGCGTGCGGCATGACGGTCGCGCCGAGCATCGCGGTGGCCAGCAGGATGCTCTCGGCACCGTCGAAGCGCGGGACGAGGCCGCCGATCACGTCGCTCGGTGCGGGTGGGGCGACGAACAGACTCGTCAGGAAGCCGATGGCGATCACCAGCAGCAGTCCGGTGACGACGCGTTCGAACACGCGCTGACCGCGCCGGTTCTGCACCGCGAGCAGGAACAGCGACACCGCGCCGGTGATGACGCCGCCGAGCAGCAGCGGCAGGTCGAACAGCAGGTACAGCGCGATCGCGCCGCCCACCACCTCGGCGAGATCGGTTGCCATGGCCACCAATTCGGCCTGCAACCAATACGCGACGCGGGTGCGAGTTCGCGAGTGGTCGGCGACCGCCTCCGGCAGGGTGCGTCCCGTGACGAGGCCGAGCTTGGCGGAGAGGTACTGCACCAGCCCCGCCATCACGTTGGCAACCAGGATCACCCACACCAGGAGGAAGCCGTATTGGGCGCCCGCGCTGACGTTGGCGGCGACGTTGCCGGGGTCGACGTAGGCGATGGCGGCCACGAACGCGGGGCCAAGCAGCATCACGATGGCGCGCTGGGGCACCTTGTCCGCGATCGACAACACAGCCCCCTTCTATCCGGATGGGCGAATAGAAAAGTTAGGTTAGCCGAAAAACTTGGTGGCGTGCTACCAGGGGAAGCCGACGACGACGCCGCCGTAGGGCCACCAGGCGTTGTTGGTCATCGCCGGGGGAGACGTCGTGATCTGCGAATGGCCGGGGGTTTGGCACTGCGTGGTCGTCGGGCTGGTGTTGACGCATTGGGGTGCGGCGGCGGCCGCCGGGGCGAACGCCACTGCCGCCGCTGCTGCGGCGGCCACCGAAACAATTGTCAGAGAACGCATTTAACCGCCGCCACCGATGACCAGAGCCGGGCCGTAGAAGTCGTCGTCCCAGGGGTAGGACCAGGTGGGCACGTCGGGCGCCGCGGCGGAGATCTCGACGTTGCCGGGCGTCTGGCACTCGGTGGTGCTGGTGCCGGTCTCCCCGACCTGACCGGTCGACGTGCAGGCGGGCGGGTTGGAGACCTCGGTGGGGTCGGCCGATGCGGCGGGGGCGACGACGACCGCGGCCGCGGCACCCGCCGATGCGATCAAACCGATGAGATAGCGCGTCCGCATGGCAGGCCCTCCATTAGTCCTTTGACAGCAGATGCCCAGCGTACAACCCTTTTCCGGTCACGAGGGGCAAGTCCAGCGTCGTGCGAATGCCCGGCGCCGCGGCCACGACCTCGGGGATCGCGTTGACCACCCGTGCCGCCGTCGCCACGCAGCCGGCGTGATTGTGGTCCCCGTTGGGGCTGCTCAAACACAGGTCGACGGCATAGCTCGGCTCGCCGGTGATCTCGATGCGGTACGAGCCGCCCTCCTGGGCGGGTTGGGGCCAGTCCGGGCACAGGTCGTCCCTGGTGCGGGTGACGTGCTCGAGCACGACGGCGGGCGTGCCGTCGACCATGCCCCTGACCTCGAAGCGCAGGGCGGCCGTGGTGCCCTTGGCGATGCGCCCGGAGGCGATGTCGTAGTCCTCGGGCGCGGGCTCGCGGACGTAGGTCTCGGTGACCTCGTCCAGGGTGACGCCGAGACCGGCGGCGAGCTGGCGCACCACCGAGCCCCAGGCGAGGCTCAGCACGCCCGGCTGCAGGAGCATCGGGGTCTCGTCGAGCGGCTTGCCGAAGCCCATCACGTCGAACATGACGGTGGCGCTGTCATAGGTGTCGTAGTTGATGATCTCCATGCAGCGGATCTGCTCGACACTCTGACAGGTGCCGGCCAGTGCCATCGGGATGAGGTCGTTGGCGAAGCCGGGGTCGATGCCGTTGACGAAGATGCTGGATCCGCCCGCCTCGGCAGCCTCGGCGATGGGCGCGATCATCTCGTCGGGCAGTGTGCCCCAGGGGAATTGGAGGAACACGGCGGCGCTGGCAACCACGTTGACACCCGCGGCCAGGATGCGTCGGTAGTCCTCGAGCGCCTCGACGAGCCGGTTGTCGGCCATCGCCGTGTAGACCACGCACTCGGGTTTGGCGGCCAGAATGGCGTCCAGGTCGGTGGTGGCCGTGACGCCGGTCGAACGGTCGAGACCCGCGAGTTCGCCGGCGTCCTTGCCCGCCTTGGCATCCGAGGACACCCACACGCCGGTCAGTTCGAAGCGGGGATCGAGGGTCAGTTGGGTGAGCGCGTGCTTTCCGACGTTGCCGGTGCCGATCGCGGCGACCTTGATCGTCATGTTCGTCCTCTACAGGTCGGGGATGGGGAAGGTGAAGTTGGGGAAGGTGATGCCGCCGTCGACCTCGAGGGTCTTGCCGGTCAGGTAGCTCCCCGCGGGTGAGGCGAGATAGACCGCGGCCGCGGCGATGTCGGTGGGATCGCCCAACCGGCGCATCGGCGTGGCGTCCTCCATCGGCTTGCGCAGTTCGTCGTTGCTGGCCAGGACGTCCAGGGCGGAGGTCAGGATGGACCCCGGCGCAATGGCGTTCACTCGGATGCGGGGCGCCAGGTCGAGGGCGGACAGCCGCGTGTAGTGCGCGAGCGCGGCCTTGGCGGTGCCGTAGGCGGCGAACCCCCGACCGGAGACCCGGCTCATCGTCGAGGTGATGTTGATGATGCTGCCGCCACCGGAGTGCTCGAGCATCAGCGGAACGGCCGCCAGGGTCAACGCGTGGGCCGTCGTCACGTTGAAGGTGAAGGCGTCGCGGAGGTCCTTGGTCGAGGTGTCCAGCAGCGGCGCCGGCATGCTGCCCCCGACGTTGTTGACGACGATGTCTAGTTTGCCGAACGCGTCGACGGCCTGTTGCGCCAGCGACGCGGTGTCCTCCGGGTGGGCCAGGTCGGCGACCACGACGTGCGCGCGGTGCCCGGTGGCCCTGATCTGCTCGGCCACCTCGTCGAGCTGGGATTGCGTGCGCGCCGCGATCACCACGTCGGCGCCCGCTTCGGCGAACGCCAGGGCCATCGCCGCCCCGAGCCCCCGTCCCGCTCCGGTCACCACGGCCACCTGACCGTCCAGTTTGAATTTGTCGAGAATCACGTTCGCCGACGCTACTAGAACACGTTCTAGTTCGTGGCGGTTTCTCCACCGGGACCGAACGGGACGCCCGCCCGGCACAGGACGTTGGCGAAGAAGGTGTCCTCACCCGTGCGGACGGCGAACGCAACGTCGAGCACGGCGGCCTTGAACTCGTCGTGGTCGACCGGTTCGGGTTCCAGGCCCAGGTCGACCAAGTGCCGGTGGACGTGCGGGCTGACGGTCAGGACGTCGCGTGACACCCAGCTGTGTTCGACCACTACCTCACCGAGAACCGTCGCGCTGACGTCGGCGAACGTCGCCTGGCCATACCGGTAGCCAAGGTCGACGCACGGAGTACCCGGTGCCAGCGGCAGGCCCGAGTCGCAGATGACGAACGTGTCGGTGTGCCGCAACGCGGCCACGCGGCGGGCCAGTTCGGCGTGAATGATGCCGTTGCGCTTCATGAATTCATCTCTCGGACGGCGTGGGAAAGGGTTGACTGATCGGCGTACGAATCCTGCGCACCGGCGCCGCGGACGGCCAGCGAGCCCGCGACCACTCCCCAGCGGCACGCGTCGACGAGGTCGTCCCCGGCGGCCAACCGGGCGGCGAGCACGCCGACGAAGGCGTCTCCCGCGCCCGTCGTGTCGACGACCGTCGACGTCGGTGCGGCCAGCTCGGTGGTGACGCCGTCGGCGTCGGTGACGACGGCACCGGCGGCTCCCCGGGTGGTGACGACCGCGACGGTTCCGCGGTCGCGGAGCTTCTGGTGCGCCGAGGCGATGGCGTCGGGTTCGGTCACGGCGTCGGCGCCGATCTCGGCCACCACGGCCAGCTCGTGCTCGTTGACGACCAGGACGTCGCAGCGCGCCAGCAGTTCGTCGGGTAGCGCGGCCGCCGGTGCGGCGTTGAGGACGAACCATCCACGCGCCTGCCTGGCCGCGGTGTGCACCACGTCGACCGGTATCTCCAACTGGCACAACACCACTGTTGCCGAGGCGACGATCGCCGGCAGGGCGCCAGGCGTCCAGCGGTGGTTCGCGCCGGCGATCACGATGATCGTGTTGTCCTGCTCGGCGACGGTGATCCACGCCGTTCCGGTGACCTCGGCGGCCAGCACTGCGACGTGCTCGGTGTGGACGCCCCGGTCGGCGAGTCGGCGGCGGGCCATCGCCCCGTTGTCGTCGTCGCCGGTGCTGGCCACCATCGCGACACCGGTGCCCGTCAGCGCCGCGGCGACCGCCTGATTCGCGCCCTTGCCGCCGACCGACGACGTCACCGACGTCCCGATGATCGTCTCGCCAGGGCTGGGAAACCTTGGCGCCGTGACGATCTGGTCGACGTTCACCGATCCGACCACGACCACCGCGGGATCGGAGTCAGGCACCGGCGTCACCCGCGATGGCGCCGGTGATGAGCCCGACCAGTTCGTCGCCGGTGGTGTCGGCCATCCTGCGATTCGCGGCGGTCCGCCCGCGGCGCAGCACCCACGCGCTGTCGGCGACCCGCATCACCTGATCCATGTCGTGGCTGACGAGCAACACCGTGACACCGTTGGATCGCAGCCGACCGATCAGCTTCTCCACCGCCGCGGTCTCCCGCACGCCGAGGGCCGCGGTGGGCTCGTCCATGATCACCAGCGTCGTGCCCCAGTTCGCGGCGCGCGCGATCGCGACGCTCTGACGCTGCCCACCCGACATCCGACGCACCGTGGCGCGGACGTTGGGGACGTCGACGTCCAAGTCGGCGAGAATCGTTGCGCTCTTTGCGATCATCTGCTTCTTGTCCAAGACGCGCAGAGGAACGACACCTCGGGTCAGCTCGCGATTGAGGTACAGGTTCTGCCACACCTGCAGGTCCTCGATGAGCCCGAGGTCCTGAAAGACCGTCTCGATGCCAAGATGGCGGGCGTCGTCGGGAGACCCGAGCTTGATGGTCTTCCCACGGAACAGGATGTCGCCGTCGTCGGGTGAGTGCACGCCCGTCAGGCAGCGCACCAACGTCGACTTGCCTGCGCCGTTGTCGCCGAGGAGTGCGGTGACGGTGCCTTCCTCGATCACGAGGTCGACACCCTGAAGGGCCCGAACCGCGTCGAAAGACTTCGTGACACCCCGAATTTCGACCAGTGGCGCCTTGCCGGCTGGGCGCCGGCCCGAGTCGTCGGCCATGTCTGAGCCCCTCACTTCTGGAACCTGGAGATGAACGCGGCACCGAGCACGACGACACCGACGGCCACCGGCTGATAATTCTGCGAGATGCCAATCAGCGTGAACCCGTTGATGAGACTGGTCAGCAAGACGGCGCCGACCGCCGAGCCGAGCACCGACGCCCGACCGCCGAACAGGCTGGAGCCACCCAAGACCACCGCGGCGATCGAGGACAGCAACAGATCGGTCTGCAAGCTGGGATCCGCACCGCCCGTGCGGGCGACGAGCAGGATGCCGGCGACGCCGCACGCGAGGCCGGACAGCACGTATGCCAGCATTCGGGTGCGTGCGACGTTGATGCCCGTTCCCCGAGCGGCTTCCAGGTTGCCACCGGTGGCGAGCAGATGGGTGCCGGTCTTGGTGCCGAACAACAGGAATGCCGTCAGCAGCGCCGCGACGATCGCAACCAGCCAGAACCACCGCACCGGACCGACGCCGTCGAGCGCCAAGCCCTGCAGGAACGGCGACGACACCGCGACGGTGTTGCCGCCGGTCAACAGCAGGGTGGCGCCGCTGACCACCGACAGGCTGCCCAACGTCACGATGAAGTCGGTCATCCCGAGCCGGGCGACCAGCAGACCGTTGAGCAGACCGACGACACCGCCGGCGACCAACGCGAGCAACATGGCGACGGCGAGGTTCGCGCCGTGGGTGTAGGCGAACCCGAGAGTTGCTGCAGCCCATGGGAGATTCGATCCCACCGACAGGTCGATGCCCGCGACGGAGATGACCAGCTGCTGACCCATCGCCAGCACCATGAGGATGGACGCGGACACCAACAGGTCGGTGAGGTTGGCGACGGTCAGGAAGTTCGGCGTCGCGATGAAGAAGATGACGAAGACGACGACGAGGCCGATCGGGGCGGCGAAACGCGCAGCCGACCCGATCGACAGGCCGGGGCGACCGGTATCTCCTTCTGCCGCAGCCTCGGTGGTGACCGTCATTACTTCCCGCCGGTGATCGGGTTGTCGAACGGCTCGAAGGGCTGTGGGAAGGCGGCGATGGCCTTGTCGACGTTGCCCTTGTCGATGAGCTTGATGGGCGCGACGACGCGTTCCGGAACGGACTTCTTGGTCACCAGGTTCACGCAGGCTTGAACGGCCATCTGGCCTTCGGCGTACGGGTATTGGCTGATGGTGCCGGACAGGGTGCCGTCCTTGACGGCTTGCAGCGCCGCGGTGATGCCGTCGACCGAGATGATGGAGATCGTGCCCGTCTTGCCCGCGTTCTTGACGGCCTGGGCGGCGCCCAGACCCATTGTGTCGTTCGCGGCGAAGATGCCGGTGATGTTCGGGTGCGCGCGCAGCAGGTCGCCGGTGACGGTGAGGGCCAGGTTCTGGTCGTAGTCGGCGGGCTGCGTGGCGACGATCTGTAGCTTGCCCTGCGTCTCGTCGGTGAAGCCCTTGAGCCGGTTGATTCCGTTCTGCTCGCCCGCGATGCCCTGCAGCACCGCAACGTCGCCCTTGCCGCCCATGTCGGCCATCAGAGCTTGACCGGCTTGCTGGCCCGCCGACAGGTTGTCCGAGCCGATGAACGACGCGTACGACACACCGGCCGCCTTGGAGGCGTCCGCGTCGATCTGCGTGTCGAGGTTGAGGATCGGAATGTTCTTCTTGGCGACCGGTACCAGTGGGGTGATCACGTTGGTGGCGTTGACCGGGACCACTCCGAAGCAGTTGTAGTCCTGCGCGGCCATCGTGGAGATCTTGGTGTTCTCACCGGTCGAGTCGGTCTCAGAGCTGCCGGCCTGCACGGTGACGTCCACTCCCTGCTTCTTGCCCTCGGCCACGGCACCGTCCCGCAGCGCTGCCCAGTAGGGGTTGGTGAAATCACGGGTGACGATCGCGATCTTCGCGGCCCCGGTGGAATTGCCTCCGCTGGGCTCGCGGTTGCAGCCCGCGGCCGCGAGCGCCAGGCTGCCACAGAGGAGTGCGGTGAGGACGACGCGGCTCTGCGCCGTCCCGAGGGGATTGATCATTGTGATTCCTTTCTCGTGGGCGTCACCGAGGTGGCGACGGCCGGGGCGTGATCTGGTGCGGCGCCGCACGATCCGCGTCGTACCAGATGGCAGGGCGGGTAGGCGCTCTGGGCTGAGCGTCCCGCCAGGAGGTCGAGCATCGCGTCCACGGCGGCCGCAGCGAGGGCGGCAATTGGCTGGGCGATGGACGTCAACGGGGGGTCGAACAGGTCGAACCACGGCGCGTCGTCGAATCCGACGAGCGAAACATCTTGCGGCACGCGCACCTTGGCGGCGCGCAGACCCTTCAGCGCCCCCACCGCCATCAATCCGTCCGCAGCGAAGACCGCCGTCGGCGGCTGCCGCCGGGAGAGCAGTTGACGCACGGCGCGCGCTCCACTGTCTTCGCGAAAGTCGCCCTCCACCACGGTGATTCCCCGTCGTACCGCTCCGCGTTGAAGCAATGCCTCGGTCAGCACGTCCCTGCGCTCGCGGCCGACCTGGGTTTGCAGCGGCGGCGCGATGATGCCGATGCGTTCGTGGCCGAGCGTGGTCAGCATCTCGGCGACCTCGTCGAGCGCGGCCCGGGCGTCACTGCGCACGATCGGGGACCGTCCGAGGTGACGCGCGGCGGTTCCGCGGCCGGTCACCTCGACGGGGCGGTCCAGCAGCACCATCCGTGCGCCGTCGGTGCCGGCCTGACGAAGTCCGGGCGTCATCGCCGACGTCGGCACCACGATGACGCCGTCGACCTGGCGCCCGGCGAGCAGGCTCGAGAGATAGTCGTCCTGCCTGTCCGCGTCCTCGTCGCTGTTGCACAGCACCAGGGAGTAGTCGCGGCGGGCGGCGGCCCGCTGGATCGCGCCGGCCAGCTCTGCGAAGAAGGGGTTGGCCACGTCGCTGACGACCAGGCCGATCGTCCGCGTCGAATCCGTCCGCAGGGCTCGCGCACCCACGTGCGGCCGGTACCCCATCTGACGTGCGGCTTGCTCCACCTTGGCGCGGGTGGACGGGGAGATTCGCGGGCTGCCCGACAGTGCCAACGACACGGTGGCAGCCGAAACCCCCACCTGCACTGCGACGTCCTGCATGGTGACCGCCACCCAACCTCCGGTGTTTAATCGATTAACTGACTGTGACACACATCTCACTAGGGGTCAAGAACGCCGGATCTCGGTAGGTCGCCCTGGCAAATTCCTGGCGGGATCGGCAAATCCGCTGACGTCGTCGTCAGTGGTGGTACCTTCCGCTCATCGACCGCCGAACGACGGCGCACGGAGGGGGACTCGCATGCGACTCAAGACATCGACGGTGGCGGGGTTCTTCGCCGCCACGTGCGCCGCCGCGGCCATCGGCGCGGCGCCGGTCGCCCTCGCCGACGAGCCCTGCGACCCGGCGGTCGTGGACTGCGACGCCCCCGGCAACGTCGACAGCCCCGGCAACGTCCAAATCAACGACGCGCCACCACCATCGGACAACGCGAGCTATCCCTTCGACAACGACTGGTACTTCAACCCGGCCGGCGGCGGCACGGATCTTCAGCCGAACAACGCATCGCACTCCGGCGGCGGTGGTTCCACCGGCGGCGGCGGCGGTGGCGGACATCGTTAGTGCCGACGGTCATCAGTAAAGCCATCAACGTCCAAGGAGACTCACACATGTCCATTTCCACGCGAGCCACGCTCGGCGTCGTTGCCGCCGCGATCACCGGTGCCGTGTTGTTCGGTGCGGCGCCGACAGCCCTTGCCGATCCTCCGCCACCACCGGCACCCGGTTGCTCGGCGGCCGACTTCGAGCAGCTCAAGGGAGTCGTCTCGACGGCGACGGCGGACTACTTCTTCACCCACCCAGACGCCAACGCGTTCTTCTCGACGCTCAAGGGTCGACCCCGCGACCAGGTCAAGCAGCAGGTCGACGACTACTTCGCGGCCAATCCACAGACCAAGTCGGACCTCGACGGCATCCGCCAACCGATTCAGGACATGAAGGCCCGCTGCAGCTAGTCCTTCGCGGCGGCCTTCTTGGCGGGTGCCTTCTTCGCGGCCGTCTTCTTGGCGGCCGTCTTCTTGGCGGCCGTCTTCTTGGCGGGGGCCTTGTCTGACGTGTCGTCCTTCGCCGTGGCCTTCTTGGCGGGCGTCTTCTTGGCGCCGGCCCGCGCCTGGACGCTGGCCTCCAGCTTGGCGAGCAGATCCGAGACGTCGTCGGTCTCGTCGAGATTCTCGGCGGGCTGCTCCTCGACCGCGAAGGCTTCGCCGCCGTCGATCTTGGCTTGGATCAGCTCCATCATCTCGACGCGGTAGTCGTCGGTGAACGCCTCCGGGTGAAAGTCGTCGGTCATCGACTCGACGACCTGGCCCGCCATCTTCAGCTCCGCGGGCTTGATGTCGACCTTCTTGTCCAACTCCGGGAAGTCTGGATCGCGAATCTCGTCGGGCCACAGCAGCGTGTGCACGATCATCACCTCGCGCTTGCCGAAGTCCTTGACGCGCAACGCCGCCAGCCGCGTCTTGCTCCGCAGGGCGAAGTGCACGATTGCGACGCGGTCGGTTTCGGCGAGGGTCTGCGCCAGCAGCATGTAGGACTTCGACGACTTCGAGTCGGGCTCGAGGAAGTAGCTCTTGTCGTACATCAGTGGGTCGATCTGTTCGGCGGGGACGAACTCGACGACTTCGATTTCGCGGCTGCGCTCCTCGGGCAGCGTGGCGATGTCCTCGTCGCTGATGATGACGGTCTGACCGTCGTCGGCCTCGTAGGACTTTGCGATGTCGCGATATTCGACGACCTCGCCGCACACCTCGCAGGTCCGCTTGTAGCGGATGCGCCCGTTGTCCTTGGCGTGGACCTGGTGGAACTTGATGTCGTGGTCTTCGGTCGCGCTGTAGACCTTGACCGGCACGTTCACCAGGCCGAAGGCGACCGATCCCTTCCAGATGGAACGCATGACCCAGTATGGCTTACCGGCTCATCCCAGTTGAAGAGCGGCGCGATCCGGCAGATCCGCGCCCGCGCGGGCGACGGTCACCGCCGACGCCAACGCGGCCGCCCGCAGCACGTCCTCCACCGCGTCGACCCCGATGCGTGCGAGGTCGGCCCGCCGGTCGCCGCCCAGCAGGTCCATCGACCACAGCGCGTCGATCAGTCCGGTCATGAACGAGTCGCCGGCGCCGACGGTGTCGACGACCTCGACCCGACGGGCTGCCACGCGGACCGTGCCCGCCGCGCAGACCGCAAACGCGCCGTCGCCGCCCATGGTCACCGCGACGATCGACGGGCCGAGGGCCTGCCATGCGGTCGCGACCTGTTCGGGCGTGCGGGTGGGGTCGATCCAGTGCAGGTCCTCGTCGCTGGCCTTGACCACGTCGGCCTTCTCGACGAGCCGGTTGATCCGGTCGACGGCCTGACCGTGGCCCTCGATGAGGGCGGGCCGGACGTTCGGGTCGAACGTGATGGTGGCGGAGAGCCGGTAGGCGTCGACCAGCGCGGCCGTCGCCAGGCAGCCCGGGTCGAGGAATCCGGCGATCGACCCGGTGTGGACGACCAGCGGGGGCGCCACCTCCGGCGTGCCGGACAGCTGCCATTCGATGTCGAACGTGTAGGTGGCCGCGCCACTTTCGTCGATCTGGGCGGCGGCCGTCGGCGTGCGGGTGGCATTCGTGCTGCCCGGTACCAGCGCGACGCCGGAGGCCTCGACGTACTCGACGATGCGTCGACCGCGCTCGTCGTCGGCGATGTGGGTGAGGAAGTCGACGTCGCGGTCGAGCCGGCCCAGCCCGACCGCGACGTTGAGCGGGCTGCCGCCGACGTGCTCGCCCAGCACCTTGCCTTCTCGCTCGACGACGTCGATCAACGCCTCGCCAATGACCAACGCGCGGTTCGTCATTGGCTACCGCCCGAGTTCATCAGCGCTTCCAGCGTGGCGCGAGATCCGACCCGGTGCAACGAGTCCAACGCCCACAGATAGGCCTCGACGAAGCGAGGTTCCTTGGCGAGATCGCCGAACAGCGCAGTGTTCTCGATGAATGCCGTCGGATTCTCCAGCTGCGACTTGGCCAGTGGCACCAGGGTTTCCGCGAGGTTGTCCTGGACGTCGATCGGCTCGCCCTGCTCGTCGACGCCCTCGGCGTAGCGGGCCCAGCTCGCGACGGTGGCCGCGGACAGCCGCACGGGCTCACCGGAACGCAGGTTCTCCTTGATGACCGGCACCAGCCACTGCGGGATGCGGTCGGACGAGCCGAAGCACAGCCGGACGATGGTGTCGCGCACGCTGGGATTGGCGAAGCGGTCGATCGCGGTCTGCTTGAACTTGGGCAGATCGATGCCGGGAACGGGCTTGAGCGTCGGCGTCGCCTCCGTATCCATGTACTCGAGAAGGAACTTGGCGAACAACGGGTCGCCGGCGGCGTCGGCGACCAGCCGGTAGCCGGCCAGATACGCGAAGTAGCAGAGGGCTTGATGGCCGGCGTTGAGCAGTCGCAGCTTCATCAGCTCATACGGCGTGACGTCGTCGACCAGCAGCACGCCGACCTCGTCGTAGGGGGGCCGGCCGTCGGAGAAGTCGTCGTCCAGCACCCAGGCGGTGAAGGGCTCCGCGGCGACGGGCCACTCGTCGTCGAGGTCGCAGTCGGCGGCGAGGTTCTCGATGACGTCCGGTGTGGTGACCGGGGTGATCCGGTCGACCATCGAGTTGGGGAAGCGGGTGTTGGCCTTCATCCACTCGGCCAGGTCGGGTTGGGTTCGCTCGGCGAAGGACGTGAAGGCCTCGCGGGCCACGTCGCCGTTGCCCTCGATGTTGTCGCAGGACACGATCGTCGGCGACGGCAGGCCGCGTTCCTTGCGGCGGCCCAGCGCCGTGGTCACCAGGCCGAAGACGCTGTCCGGACCGGCGTCGTCGATGGCGTAGCCGCCCTCGGTGATGGTCAGTTCGACGATGCGCGTGGTGGGTGCGGCGATCAGCTCGATGACCGCCTCCGGGTCGTCGGGTGCGAACTTGTAGTCGACGATCGAACCGATGACGCGGGCGTCGCGGGTGCCGTCGGGGTTCATCAAGATCAGCGTGTAGAGGCCGTCCTGGTCGGCCATGACCGTCGCCATCTTGCGATCGCCGGGCAGCACGCCGACGCCGCAGATGCCCCACTCCTTGGCTTGGCCCTTCTCGAGCAGCCGGTCGAGATACATCGCCTGATGGGCTCGGTGGAACCCGCCCACCCCGAAATGCACTATGCCGACGCTGATCTCGCTGCGGTCGTAGGACGGCTTGGCAATGGAGACATCGGGCAGGGATGCGTTGTTGAGCTTCATGACTCGGTCACCACTTTCTGGACGCTACCCCGCGCGGGGTAGGGGGCGGCGGAATTTGGGACGGTCTGAACCGCCATTCCGCCTCTAAACGGCCGTTGCACTGAAAGTGTTGTGTAGGTCACATACGCATGTTAGCGTGATGAGCATCTACACGCGACCCCGAGCATCTGCTCACTGACCGACCGGGAAGGGACCCGAGACAGTGGCGACACCGACGTCGAACGTCAACGTGGCAGAGCCGCCCACCGATGCGGCGCCCAACGGCGGTGCGACGCCGGAGGATCTGCGACTCGCGCTCCGGGCTGCCACCCTCTACTACCTCGACGGACTCACGCAGGCGGAGATTGCCGCCAAGCTCGGCGTCTCCCGGCCCACCGCCGGCAGGTTGATCGCCAGGGCAAAGGCCAGGGGCCTGGTGCGCATCGAGGTCGTCGTGCCACCGACCATGAAGGACGACCTGCACGCCGACGAGGAACGACTGCTCGAGCAGCGGTACGGCCTGACCGAAGCGGTGGTGACCGGGCACTTGGGCCGGGCGGCGGGCGCCCTTCTCATGAGGCGGCTGTCGGAGAACGACGTGCTGGGCTTCACCTGGGGACCCGAGCAGGTCGCCGCCGTCACCGCCCTGGCGCCCGGTGTGGCGAGCTGCCGGGTGGTCGTCCAACTCGACGGCGCGATGTCGACCGCCGCCTATCAGACCGGCATGGAGTTCATCCTGAGTCGCGGCGCGGACATGTTGCGCGCCAATGCGATGCGTCTTCCCGCGCCGCTGTACGCCGACCCGTCGACCGTGGTGTCCATGCGGAGCGACTCGGTGATCTCGCGAACGCTGGAGACCGGTCGGCGCGCCGACACCATGTTGTTCGGCGTGGGTTCGGTGAGCACGTCGACGACGTTGTTCGAGGGCAGCTTTCTGGACACCCGGATGCTCGACGAACTGGTGTCGCTCGGAGCCGTCGGCGAGATTGGCGGCCGCTTCTTCGACGCCGACGGTGCACCGGTGGTCACCGAGCTTGCCCACCGCGCGGTGTCGGTGCCGCTCGAGGACGTCCGCAGCTGCGCCAAGACCATCCTGGTCTGCAGCGGACCCCCCAAGCACGAGGCGACGCGGGCCGCGCTACGCGGCGGATTGGCGAAGCTGTTGGTATGCGACATCGAATGCGCACGTTGGCTTTTGGATCACTAGGGCACGCATGAACACACGCAGTAGTAGTCGACGAGGAGTGAGGTGAAGATGAAGGCAACACGAGCATTGCGAAAGCTCTCGGTGTGCACGGTGGCCCTGGGGTTGACGTTGGCCGCGGGCTGTTCGGGCGCGGGGAGTCTGGGGGCGTCGGACAACGAGGTGACCATCGCCCTGGTGTCCAACTCGCAGATGACCGACGCGCAGAAGCTGTCGCCGGAGTTCGAAAAGGCGAACCCCGGAATCAAGTTGAAGTTCATCTCGCTGTCGGAGAACCAGGCGCGCGCGAAGATCACCATGTCGACCGCCATGGGCGGCAGTCAGTTCGACGTGGCGATGATCAGCAACTTCGAGACCCCGCAGTGGGCCAAGGACGGCTGGCTTCTGCCGCTGTCGGACTACGCGAAGAACACGCCGGGGTACGACGAGGCCGACTTCATCCCCTCGCTGCGCGACTCGCTGTCGTATGAGGGCAAGATGTACTCCGTTCCGTTCTACGGCGAGTCCTCGTTCCTGATGTACCGCAAGGACATGTTCGAAAAGGCCGGCATCACGGTCAACCAGGACCCGAGCTACCAGCCCACGTGGCAGGAAGTTGCGGACTGGGCCAAGACCATCAAGGCCAAGCAGGTCTCGGATGCGGGTATCTGCCTTCGTGGCAAGCCCGGCTGGGGTGAGGTGCTGGCGCCGCTGGACACGGTCATCAACACCTTCGGCGGCCGGTGGTTCGACGAGAACTGGAACGCGCAACTCAACAGCCCCGAGGTCAAGAAGGCCGTCAACTTCTACGTCGACACCATCAAGGCTTCCGGCGAATTGGGCGCATCCTCAACCGGTTTCCAGGAGTGCGCCAACCTCTTCGGTCAGGGCCAGACGGCGATGTGGTACGACGCGACGTCGGCCGTCTCGGTGCTCGAGGACCCCAAGACCTACCCCGACCTGGTGGGCAAGATCGGCTACCTGCCCGCGCCGATCGTGGAGAAGCCCAACTCGGGGTGGCTCTACACCTGGGCACTGGGTATCCCGAAGGCCGCCAAGAACCCCGACGGCGCGTGGAAATTCATCTCGTGGATGACCAGCAAGGACTACATGAAGCTGGTGGGGGAGAAGCTGGGCTGGGCCCGGGTACCACCCGGCAGCCGGACGTCGACCTACACCGATCTTCCTGAGTATGAGGCGATCTCGAAGTCGTACGGCCCGTTGACGCTGCAGTCCATCACCAACGCGACGCCGAACAAGCCCACGGTGCAACCGGTTCCGTACACGGGTGTGCAGTTCGTCGGGATCCCCGAGTTCCAGGATCTGGGCACTCGGGTGAGTCAGCAGATCAGCGCGGCGATCGCCGGACAGCAGTCCGTCGACGCGGCGATGGAGCAATCCCAGAAGTACGCCGAGGTCGTCGGCAAGAGCTACCAGGAGAAGTGATGACTCTTACTGCTGAAACCGAGTCAGACGCCGGTCAGGGGGCGGTGGCCGAACGGGTCCGCAAGATTCGCGAGGCTCAGGACACCGGGGTGAGCCGCGCCGAGGGCTGGCGCAGGCGCGGCCCACTGCTGCCGGCGCTGATCTTCATGATCGCCGTGACGCAGGTGCCGTTCCTGTTCACGCTGTACTACTCGACGCTGTCCTGGAACCTGGTCCGGCCGGGCTCACGGCAATTCGTCGGAATCAACAACTACGTCGCGGTGGTCCAGGACAGCCAGTTCTGGTCGGTGGCGGGCAACACCGTCATCCTCATCGTCGGCGTGGTGCTGATCTCGGCGCTGCTCGGTCTGGGAATCGCGTTGCTGCTCGATCGCGCCTTCCTGGGGCGCGGCGTCGTCCGCACGCTCTTGATCACGCCGTTCCTCATCACCCCCGTCGCCGGGGCCCTGATCTGGAAGACGACGATCCTCGACCCCAACAACGGCATCCTGAACTGGGTGCTCTCGCTGGTGGGCATCGGGCCGGTGGACTGGATCGGTCAGTTCCCGCTGGCCATGGTGATGGTCGAATTGATCTGGCAGTGGACGCCGTTCATGATGCTGCTGATCCTGGCCGGCCTGACGTCCATGCCCCGCGACCAGCTCGAGGCGGGCCGGGTCGACGGTGCCACCGCGATCCAGCTCTTCCGGGAGTTGACGCTGCCGCACCTTCGCCGCTTCATCGAATTGGGCGTCGTGCTCGGTGCCATCTACCTGGTCAACACGTTCGACGCCATCTTCATGATGACGCAGGGCGGACCCGGTGTCGCCAGCGCGAACCTCCCCTTCTACATCTATCAGCGCGCGTTCCTCGGCTTCGACATGGGCCAGGCGGCGGCCATGGGCGTGGTGGTCGTCATCTTCACCATGATCATCGCCAGCTTCGCGCTTCGGTTGATCTTCAAATCATTCTCCGGCAAGGAAGAGGCGGCCTGACATGACGACCACAGCCGAAAGGGCAACGGCCACAGACGACGCCGTGCCCGTCCACAAGAAGAAGTCCAAGAAGTTCAGCCCGTGGGGAATCGTCGCCTGGCTCGTCGGGCTTGGCTTCTTCTTCCCGGTCTTCTGGATGGTGCTGACGTCGTTCAAGCAGGAAAACGACGCCGCGACCAACCCGCCGAAGTTGTTCTTCGTTCCGACGTTGGACCAGTACTCGGCGGTCTTCGACCAGGGCATCGGGCCCGCGATGCTGAATTCCGTGTTCGCCACGGCGATGTCGACCATCCTGGTGCTGCTGCTGGGTGTTCCGGCTGCGTTTGCGCTGTCGTTGCGCCCGGTCCGCAAGACCTCCGACGCACTGTTCTTCTTCATGAGCACCAAGATGCTGCCCGTTGTCGCGGCGATCCTGCCGCTGTACGTGATCGTGTCCAACCTCGGTCTGCTGGACAACATTTGGGCGCTCGTCGTCCTGTACACCTCGATGAACCTCCCGATCGCCATCTGGATGATGCGGTCGTTCTTCCTCGAAGTGCCCGGCGAACTCTTGGAGGCCGCCAGCCTGGACGGCGCCAGCCTGTGGCGGTCGGTGCGCGAAGTGATCCTGCCGCTGGTCTCACCGGGCATCGCGGCCACGGCGCTCATCTGCGTGATCTTCGCGTGGAACGAGTTCTTCCTCGCGGTGAACCTCACCGCCGTGAACGCTCAGACCATGCCGGTGTACCTCGTCGGCTTCATCGCCGGTGAGGGTCAGTACTGGGCCGTGCTCTCGGCCGCGGCCACGATGGCCGCCCTGCCGGTGATCCTGTGCGGCTGGTTCGCCCAAAACAAGCTCGTTCGTGGTCTTTCCTTCGGCGCCATCAAGTAGAGGAGTAAAACACAATGGCTGCAATCACTTACAAGAACGCGTCCTGCATCTACGAGGGATCCGACAAGCTCGCGGTCGACAACCTCAACCTCGACATCCAGGACGGTGAGTTCGTCGTCCTGGTCGGGCCGTCCGGTTCCGGCAAGAGCACCGCGCTGCGCATGCTCGCCGGGCTCGAGGACATCGACGAGGGCAGCATCGAGATCGGTGGCAAGGACATGACGGGCGTGCCGTCCAAGGACCGCGACATCGCGATGGTGTTCCAGAACTACGCGCTCTACCCCAACAAGACCGTCGCCGAGAACATGGGCTTCGCGCTCAAGCTTCGTGGCGTCTCGGCCGAGGAGCGGCGCAAGAAGGTCGAGGAGGCCGCCAAGGTCCTCGACCTGACCGAGCACCTGGATCGCAAGCCCGCCAAACTGTCCGGTGGTCAGCGTCAGCGCGTCGCGATGGGCCGCGCCATCGTGCGCGAGCCGCAGGTGTTCTGCATGGACGAGCCCCTGTCCAACCTCGACGCCAAGTTGCGGGTGCAGACCCGTACGCAGATCGCGGCGCTGCAACGCCGACTCGGCACCACGACCGTCTACGTCACGCACGATCAGGTCGAGGCGATGACGATGGGTGACCGGGTGGCCGTGCTTCGCTTTGGCAAGTTGCAGCAATTCGCCTCTCCCAACGAGCTTTACGATCGTCCGGCGAACGCCTTCGTCGCGGGCTTCATCGGCTCGCCCGCGATGAATCTGTTCTCCGCCTCCGTCACGTCCGACGGGGTGAAGCTCGGTGATTCGACGTTCGAGCTGGAGCGCGACGACCTGGCGAAGATCAGTGCGGCAGGCCTTTCGGAGGTCACCGTCGGCGTTCGGCCCGAGCAGCTCGAGGTCACCGACACCGGTGGCGTCGAGGTGGTCGTCGACCTGGTCGAGGACCTGGGCGCCGAGGCGTACATCTACGCGCATGCCGGTTCGGGCAGCGACGGTGTCGAGTTGGTCGCGCGGTGCAATCCGCGCACGGCACCGCGGTTGGCCGACACGGTGCGGCTGCGCAGGCATCCGGAGGGAGCAGTTCACCTGTTCCACCCGACCTCGGGCGAACGTCTGAACTGATGCGCGCGCCGGAGTTGCGGCTCCGCGCACCAACCCCGGATCTTCTCGGGCTGCCCTGGGACAGGCCACTTTCGGAGTGGGTGGTGCCCGAGGTGCCGCTGCGCGACATCGCAGTGGGGATGAGTCGCCACCTGGTGAAGTTCGTCGACGCCGACGGCCAACTCTGGGCGGTCAAGGACATGCCGCCGCGGATCGCGATCAAGGAGTACGACGTCCTGCGTCGGCTCGAGGAGATGGGCCTGCCCGCAGTGCATCCGGCGGGGCTGGTGCTGCAGCCGGAGTTCGAGACCGCCATCCTGGTGACCCGGTATCTCGAAGGGTCCTGGCAGTACCGCCGACTGTTCATGCGGTTGCCGCCGGACCAGCCGAGGCACCGGGCCCGGCTTCTGGACGCAATGGCGGGGTTGCTCGTCGAACTGCACCGGCACGGGGTGTTCTGGGGTGACTGCTCGTTGGCGAACACGTTGTTCTCGCGCGACGGCCAGCTCCTCCAGGCGTGGCTGGTCGACGCCGAGACCTCCGAGGTGCACCCGCGGTTGAGCCGTGGCCAGCGTCGGCACGATCTCGAGATCCTGGTGGAGAACGTGGCGGAGGGTCTCGTCGACCTGGCCGAGCGGTTGGGACTTCCCGAGGAGATGCATCAGACGCTGATCGCGGAGGCCGAACAGGTCCAGGTGCGGTACGACACGCTGTGGGACCTGCTGCACGCCGAACCGGTGTTCGGCTTCGCCGACCGGTACCGCGTCGAGGGCACGATCCGCCGTCTCAACGACCTCGGCTTCGCCGTCGACGAATTGTCCTTGCAGCCAGACGAATCGGACCCGAGCCGCATGCGGGTGCGCGTGGCGGTCGGCGACCGGAGGTATCACGCTCAGCACCTTCGGGAGCTCACCGGTCTGGACGTCGGCGAGGGCCAGGCGGCGATCCTGCTGGGCGACCTGCACGCATACCAGGCGCAGTTGGCCCGGGAGGCGGGTCACGACGTGGACGAGACGACGGCCGCGCGCCTCTGGGTGATCGAGATCCTGACTCCGTACGAGCAGTTGGCGCACGAGGTCGTCGGCCATCGCGGTACCGCGATCCAGGCGTACTGCGACCTGCTCGAGGTGCGGTGGTTGTTGAGCGAGAGGGCGGGTCGCGACGTCGGCACCAACAAGGCGCTCGCGGCGTTGGCCGGTGACGTCATCCCCACCGATTCCGCGGCGAAGATGTCCGTCGCCGAGGTGCCGACGGCGCCGTTTGCGGTGCTGGAGATGGACGACTAGTTCTCAACGTCTTCTTACGATCGCCGTCGATTCGTTGCTGCGTCGGAGTGCCTGTCAGACAGGGATGTTCGTCATCCGGGTTGCACATTCCTGGTTCTGCCCACTTGGCGAAGATCGCCTCGTAGATCGCCCACGCCGTGGGCCTCACCGGCTCAGCCCTGAACCTGTTCCGGGCCCGTCGTGTCGCCACGACCGCTCAACGGATCATGCTGATCGCCCGCGACGGCGGCTGCACCAAACCGGGCTGCCACCGCCAGCCTTGGACACCGGCCAGGCGCGGGTCGACGACCATCACCGCCCGGAGCGGCTGCATCGGCCACCGGAGGAGGACGCCCTCGAGTTCCCGAGCACCGCGGACGACCGTCGGCCCGGCGGCCCGGAACCCAACGTGGCATAGCCGGGCGGAAGTTCACCCGCGGGCAGTCGCGGGTAATACGGTCACGTGATGGAGCGCTGCGGGCGGGTGAAGCTGACCAACCCCGACAAGGTGCTGTATCCGGCCACGGGCACGACGAAGGCGGAGATCTTCGAGTACTACGTCGCGATCGCCGACGTCATGGTGCCGCACATCGCGGGTCGGCCCGTCACGCGCAAGCGCTGGCCCAACGGCGTGGGGGAGTTGGAATTCTTCGAAAAGCAGCTGGCGTCGTCGGCCCCGGAGTGGCTCGAGCGCGGCACCGTCGTCCACAAGTCGGGCAGCACCACCTACCCGATCGTCGACACCCGCGAGGGGCTGGCCTGGCTCGCGCAGCAGGCCTCCCTGGAGGTGCACGTGCCGCAGTGGAGGTTCGTGGGAACGCAGCCCGGTCCGGCGACGCGGATCGTCTTCGACCTCGACCCCGGCGAGGACGTCACCTTTCGCCAACTGTGCGACGTCGCGCGCGAGGTAAGGGGACTGATCACCGACATCGGCCTGACCACCTTCCCGTTGACCAGCGGCAGCAAGGGCCTGCACCTCTACGTCCCACTGCAGGAACCGATCAGCAGCTCCGGCGCGTCGGTACTGGCCAAGCGAATAGCCCAGCAGCTCGAGAAGACCATGCCCAAGCAGGTCACCGCGACGATGACCAAGAGCTTGCGCACCGGCAAGGTGTTCGTCGACTGGAGCCAGAACAGCGCCGCCAAGACCACGATCGCGCCGTACTCGATGCGGGGCAGGGACGAGCCCACCGTCGCCGCGCCGCGCACGTGGGACGAGATCGACGATCCCGACCTGCGGCACCTGCGCTTCGAAGAGGTCCTGGAACGCGTTGCCGCCCAAGGCGATCTGCTCGAACCGCTGGACGACCTGGTTCCGCTGGCCGACAAGCTGACGACCTACCGCAGCATGCGCGACGCGGGCAAGACCCGAGAACCGGTGCCGCAGACGTCGCCGACGGTCGGCAACGACGACACGTTCGTGATCCAGGAGCATCACGCGCGACGGTTGCACTACGACTTTCGGCTCGAACGCAACGGGGTGCTGGTGTCCTGGGCGGTGCCCAAGAACCTGCCCGAGAAGACCTCGGTCAACCATCTGGCGGTGCACACCGAGGATCATCCGCTGGAGTACGCCACCTTCGAGGGCTCGATTCCCAAGGGCGAGTACGGCGGTGGCGAGGTCATCGTCTGGGACTCCGGTACCTACGAGGCCGAGAAGTTCCGGGACAACCCACCGGACGGACCCGACAAGGGCGGCGAGGTCATCGTCACGCTGCACGGCGGCAAGGTCTCGGGGCGATACGCGCTGATCCAGACCGGCGGCAAGAACTGGCTGGCGCACCGGATGAAGGAGCAGCCCGAGCCGACACCCGAGGACGTCAAACCCATGCTCGCCACGCACGGTTCGGTGTCGAGGCTGACGAAGGTGGTGTGGGCGTTCGAGGGCAAGTGGGACGGGTACCGACTGCTGGTCGACGCCGACCACGGCGCGCTGCGGCTGCACTCGCGCAGCGGTCGCGACGTCACCGGTGAATATCCGCAACTCAAGGCGCTGGCGGCCGACCTGGCCGAGCACCACGTCATCCTGGACGGCGAGGTCGTCGCGCTCGACGAGGCCGGGGTGCCCAACTTTGGTCTGATGCAAAACCGAGCCCGCTCGACGCGAATCGAGTTCTGGGCCTTCGACATTCTGCAACTCGACGGCCGATCGCTGTTGCGCGCCAAGTACTCCGACCGGCGCAAGCTGCTCGAGACCCTGGCCAAGGGCGGCGGACTCATCGTGCCCGAACAGCTGAGCGGTGACGGACCAGAGGCGCTCGAGCACGCGCGTGCCAAGCGCTGGGAGGGCGTCATCGCGAAGAAGCGGGACTCCACGTATCAGCCCGGCAGGCGGTCGCAGTCGTGGATCAAGGACAAGCTGTGGCTGACCCAGGAGGTGGTGATCGGCGGCTGGAGAGCGGGCGAGGGCGGCCGCACCAGCGGGATCGGCGCGCTGATGATCGGTGTGCCCGAGGAGGACGGCCTGGTCTTCGCCGGCCGGGTCGGCACCGGGTTCACCGACAAGGACCTGGCGACGCTCAAGGAGATGCTGGCTCCGCTACACACCGACGAATCACCGTTCACCGCAACGCTTTCCGGTCCAGATGCCAAGGGCGTGACGTTCGTCGAACCCACGCTGGTGGGGGAGGTGCGGTACAGCGAGCGCACGTCTGACGGTCGACTCCGGCAACCCAGCTGGCGCGGCCTGCGGCCGGACAAGAGTCCGGACGAGGTGGTGTGGGAATCGCTGCAGTAGATAGTCGCAGGCCGATCACTTCGCACGGTAGAAGCGGGAGGGTTCAATCGGCAGGTCGAGATCTGACAACGGACGGGTGATGAGCGACCTACCCGGTTCTGCGCGCCTGGTCTTGGCTGCCGACGTGACGCCCCTTGACGGGGCGTTTACCGGTCCGGACCGAAACGGGTCGCCGCCGTCGACTCCGTCTGAGAACACCAACGTGTGGGTCACCGCTCCCGAGGTCTCACTTGTCGGCGGCGCGATGGTGAACCTCGCCGCGGGGCGGTCGATTGGGCGCCAACGCCCTGTATGCGGGCATGGGTGATCGGTCGGATTTGGCGGTGAGTACTTGAATGCCGACGTGGTTGGCACCGTTGTCGAGGTGTTCGTCGAGCCGCCGATAGATGGCGTGCGGGGATCCGCGAAGAACGAGGGCGTCGATCAGGCGATCGCTGCCCGAGCCCGCGACGTCGCGGTCTGTGAAGCCGTGCCGGACGAGATTGCTGGTGTAGTTCCGCAGCCCAAGGTAGGGGAACTGCACTGCGGGACGCCCGATGGTGCGAGCCTCTGCGGGGTCTTCGGTGAGGACCACTTTGTGTTCGGGCGCTAGGAAGGCGTTGGCGCCCATGACCTCTCGCGCGTAGCGCGTGTGTTCAGGGACCGTCAAGTAGGGATGGGCGCCGAGGGTGCGTTCACCGGCCAACCGCAGCGTCTTGGGCCCGAGAGCGCCGATCACCACGGCTTCGTCAGGCACCTCACTGCTGCGCAACGCGTCGAGGTAGCTGACCATCCGGTGATAGGGCCGGTCATAGGAGGATCGGCTTTCGGGATGTCCCAGTCCCAGGCCGAGCAGTAGCCGCGGCCCGAATCGATCGACTATCCGGTGGTATTGGTGCGCAACGCTTTCGGGTGTGTCCTGCCACATGTTGATGATGGCGGTGGCAACGGTGGCAGTGCGCGTCTCCGCCAACGTCTGTTCCACGAGCTTCATCTCGCCGACGGGATCTGGCCCGATGCCCATCCAGATGGTTTGAAAGCCAAGGTCTTCCAGTTCGGGTGCGCAGTCGATGCGGTCGGCATCGCCGAGGGACGGATTCAACCAGGCGCCGTAGGTGCCGTACTGCTCGTACACGAGTAATCTCCCGGAGGTGGTCAGTGGTGAATTGTGAGGGCGGTGATCAGGTCGTCTTCCACGGTGAAGAGGAAGTAGAGAATGATCTGCCCGCCGGGGAAGGTGCCCCGCGTGTCACCGGTAACGATGATCTCGCCCTTTCCGGTGGTGATCGTGTCCTGGACCGCGACAGTGCACTGCGCTCCGACGAATTCCTTGTCGTCCCAGACCTTGATGTCCTGATGTCCGCGGTAGGTGCCTTCGTCGGCGTTGTAAAGCACGGCGTCCTGGGCGAAGGTGGCGAGCAATGCTGCCGAGTCATGCGCGTTGGTCGCGCGGAAGAAGGAATCGACGGGCGCAGATGTGGTGGTAGTCATGGGTTCTCCCCTTTCGTCTGGATCAGGCTGCTCGAGCCGCGCCGTCGCTGGAGTGAAGCTCGTCGTAGTAGTGCAGGACCAACGGCTGGGTGAGCATTGATTCGAAGGTGTCCGTGTAGCCGGTCTCGGTCCGCCATTGCAGATAGTCGGTGTAGTGGTGTCGTTCGGTCCACTGGGTGAGTCCGGCGACGTGATCAGGATCGTCCTGGTCTCTGATCACGCGGATGTTCTCGCATCCGTCGTGCTTGAGAGTCTCTCCGAGGAGATCGAGTAGCAGATCTGCAACGTCGGTTCCGCGACCCGGTTCGGCGAGCAGTTCGGTGATGACAACTGTGCTCATGACGGGAGCCCTTTCTCGATGGTTTGCGGTCGTGAACGGATACTTCGACGCTATGGCGATGGGGTGAGACGATCCATGTCTCAGAGTCGCCGCTAGATGTCCATTCCGCTCATCTACGGGGCTAGAATCGCCAACGTGGATCTCGTCGGCGATGCGATCAGGGCTCTTCGCATCGGCCAGCCCCGATCCGCACGGGCGTACCTCTACGGGAACTGGGGGTTGCGCTGGGATCCCTCCCGCGGGGCGGGCTTCAACATCCACGTCGTGCTGCAGGGCAACTGTTGGCTGCGTCCTGACGGCCGCGACCCCGTCCAACTCGAGGCCGGTGATGTCGCGTTCATCTCGCGAACGATCGCCCACGGGGTCTCCGACTCGCCCCTCAGTCCGCTGCGCGATGTTCCACCCGATGAGAATGACTTCTGGTTCCCCGACCACGCCGACGCCGAGGCCTCGCCGACCTTGCCGCTCACGGTGCTCATGGGGGGCAGTTACTACCTTCAACGTCAGCGCATGCACCCCCTCATCGAGAGCCTGCCCGAGGTCATCGTATTGCCGAATCGAACACAGGCCGACGACCCCATCCTCGACATCGTCAATCTCCTTGGCGCAGAGCATGACAACCATGAACCGGGGTCGTCGGCCGCGATGCCCGCACTGTTGGATCTGCTGCTGACCTATGTCATCCGGGCAGCCTTCGACGCCGCCGACCCCGGCATGGGGTGGGCGGCGGCGATCCGAGACCCGGCGTTGAGCACGGCGCTGCACAACATGCAGAACACACCGGAGATCGACTGGACCGTCAGCACACTGGCCCGAGCGTCGGGCCTGTCCCGCGCGACATTCGCGCGACGCTTCACCGCCGCCGTCGGGCAGCCTCCGATGGCGTACCTGACGTGGTGGCGCATGAACTTGGCCAAGCAACATCTCAGCGAGTCCGACATGCCGCTGTCGGCCGTCGCGTCGCGGACCGCATACAGGTCAGAGTTCGCCTTCAGCAAGGCATTCAAGCGTGAGGTGGGATGCTCCCCGGGAGCCTTCCGGCGGGAAGCCACCGCCCGTCGACGACGGTGAACAGTTCACACACGTCGCCGGGAATCGTGCGCGCGCTCACTCCTCGCCCGTGTGCGGCCCCCGGGGCGGATAGCTGCTCAAATCATTGATCCAAGGGCTCTGAATGGCTTGCTCGGACAGCAGCGACTCGATGAGCCAACGGTCCTGCACTCGTCGCAAGCCGAAGGTCCAGACGCCACCCACGGTCCGCACCAGTTCTCCCTCGGCGATGCCGCGCGGCGCGATGAACGCCAGGTCATATACCGATACCGAGGCGGTGTCCTCGGCGATCGCGACTAGGGGATTGGCCAGATAGTGCTGCACCGCAAGGACGCCGTCGGCGATGTCTTGTAGCCGGCGGACAGACTCCTCGGCCCCGCTGAACCAGGTCTGCTCGGGGTGTGCCCCGTCGGCGTATCGATAACTGAAGTCCTCGGTCATCAAGGCGCGCAGTTCAGGCCAGCGCCGGTGGTCGAGCGCGTGGACCCAGCGGGACGGCATGTCGAGGGCCTCGTCGCGAGCCGTAAGTGGCGGCTGAGAAGTCATGCGGCGGCCAGCGCTGTGATGACGTCGTCGCGCAACGGCTTTGGGACTGCTAGGAAACTGGCGGAGTTGGCGGTCCACGCCTCACCGTGGGCGTCGCTGACGGCCAGGCCCGCCTCCTGGGCAATCAGCTCTGCCCCCAAGAGATTCTCCTCGTCGCGTCCGTACTCCCAGAAGATGTCGACCCGGCCCGCTGCAGTGTCGGCGATCTGCAACGACGTCGGACCGAAGTTGCGGACTGCTCCCACGATCGGCAACATCTTGGCCAGCGAGCGGGCGGCCTCGGTGATCGCCGCGGGCTGACGATTGATGAACGGTGGCTGATTGGTGGCCGCGATGCACACCCCGAGGTCGGATTTCTGCGACGGCTGGATCGACTGGCCGTTGAGCCGGGCACCGCCGCCGCGGGTCGCCACATAGGTCTCGGCGCGGGTGGCGCTGTGGATGACGGTCGCCTCGGCGCGACCGCCACGGACGTAGGACAGCGTGACGCACCAATGCGGAAGCCCCTGTAAATATTGGACGGCACCGTCGGTCACGTCGGCGAACCATCCTTCGGCATCGGCGGCCGCGGGGTCACCCAACCAAGCCACACCCGGCACGGCCGAATCGAGCATGGTGCGTAGCTGATCCGTTGCGGGGCAATCGATGCCATCGAAGGCCGCGGAGAATTCTGCCCACGTGCGGGATGGGGGCGGGAGCACCGCGCGAAGCAGCGTGGCCGCCACCGATTCGACAGCCTGGGTCATCGGTGCGAGCAACTCGTCGGTCGGCATACTTCTCTCCCAGCTTCTGACGGGCCTGGTCCTGGATGGCGTGGATGTGCCACGTTCGACGCGACGGCCGAACTCCTGACAAAGCTAACCCACTACGAGGAGGACATGGTTGTTCAGACCGGATACATGGCGATACGAGACTCTCGATGATCTCGTCGACTACGGAGGCCCGATGGTCAGGGTTCCGGCATGCCGACCGACGCGAACGAGTACCGCACACTTCGAACACTGCATTTCCGCCAGATGTGTGGGAATCGTTGCAGTGGCGTCGTGGTCGGCACCATGTGCGCGGATTGGTGGCTGTGCCCCGCCGCCAGACTATTCAGCCTTGGCTGGACGGGACGATCGCCGTGGATGCGGGCTCGAGCGTTGGCATGGGACAGTGGAGAGCGGCCCTCAGGCAGGTCGTGATGCGCTGGACGCGGTACGGGCCGGCGACAACCGTCGCAGAGGCGCATCGCCCATGGGCCGCAACACCTGAACGAAGGCACGTATATGACAGAAGCTGTAGCGCTGGACGACGTCGCGATCTTTCTGGCGGTAGCGGAATGCGAGAGTTTCGTTGGAGCCGCGCGACGGCTCGGGATGCCGCAGAGCTCGGTAAGCCGGCGGGTGGCGGCATTGGAGAACCAGGTCGGCACGTCGTTGCTCCGGAGATCGACGCGGTCGCTCAGTGTGACGTCCGAAGGACAGCGCTTGGTCGAAGCGTGTGCTCGGCCGGTCGCGCAGATCAGGGCTGCACTCGACGACATCGCTACCGCGTCGTCAGGCGCGAGCGGTTCACTGTCGATAGCGGTCTCGCCTTACATCTGCCCCGACCAGTTTCGTGCCTGGGTGTCGGACTTCGGTTCGGAGCGGCCCGATATCCAGCTCAACCTCACGGTGAATGGCAATGATGCCAATTTGGTCGCTGACGGTATCGATCTGGCCATCCAACTCGGACCTCCCAAGCAGCAGAGCCTCGCTTCCGTCAAACTGTATGACGTCCCATTCCGTCTCGTCGTTTCCGATGACTTGCTTCGCCAACGGCCTGAGCTTGGGCGCCTCACGGATCCCGAGCAGTTGCTCGAGCATGTGTGCGCGACAGTACTGCCAATCACCAACTGGTGCTTCGTATCCCGGGACGGTGAAGAACGTCGGGTAACCCCGACCAGGCTCGCAGCGGCATCGAATGATCCCTGGGTTGTCGTAGATGCCGTCAGCCGAGGGCGAGGTGTCGGGTTCCTGCCAGAAGCGTTGACGGATGACCGCTTGGTCTCGATCGACATAGCCGGCTGGACGCCAGCCGCTTCCTCCGTCCACGCCGTTTTCCCGCGACGCCTGCGCAACACGCAAAATGTCAGGTCGGCGTTGGAGAGTGTGCGGCGGCGAGGAGCCGGCAATCGAGCCAGAGACGTTGGCAATGCATCTTCGCGCGTACCGGGAATGCTGCTGGCAGACTAGCCAATCCGCCGGTGGATTGGTGTTATCCGAAAGAGGCAATTGTGGCGCGGTGACGCTCGAGCGAAACTCACTGTCGTACCAACGACAGTGAGGCTTGATTGATGAAGGCAGCAGTTTTCGGAGCGACCGGCTACACCGGTCGGCTGGTTGCGGCGGAGTTGTTTCGCCGTGACGTCGACACCCTCCTGCTCGGCCGCGACGAGAAGGCGCTGTCAGCGATCGACGGGGCACGAGACGTACGGTGCGTGAGCCTGGCCGAGCCGTCGTCGATGGTCGACGCTCTCCGCGGCTGCGACGTGGTGGTCAGCTGCGTCTCCCCGTTCACCCGTTTCGGAGAGCCCGTCGTGGAGGCGGCAATCGCCGCCGCGTGCAACTACGTCGACATAACCGGCGAGCAGCGCTGGGTTCGGCGCGTGTACGACGAGTTTGGCACCCGAGCCGCGGCGGCCGGCGTCAGCCTGATGCCCGCAGCGACTGATGACGGCGTGCCTGGCGACCTCATCGCCGGGCTCGTCGTCGGGCGCCTCGCCGAGGTGCAGACGCTCCACCTGCATCACGGAATGTTCAGCGCCGGTATATCGCGGGGAACGATGCTGTCGTTCGGCCACATCGCCGCATCGCCGCCGCTGGCGTGGCAAGACGGCCGGTGGCGGGAGACCGACGCGGGCGCCCGCGAGCCGGTCGACTTTCCGCGCGACGGCGAGCAGCCGTCCTGGGCCCTCCCCGGGCCGGAAGTGATCACGATCCAACGCCATGTGGCCGCCCGCACCATCGAGGCCACCATGAACGTGGACCTCGTCGCAGGCGTGGCATCCCTTACCGACGAGGTCATCGCCGCGGCGCCGGCCGGACCGTCGGATGACGAGCGGCGCGCGTCCCGCTTCACCATCATCGCCGAGGCGCGTTCGCCGGACGGCACGACGGCGCGGGGCCACGTGTCGGGGGCCGACGCCTACGGCTCCACCGCCCTGATCGCGGTCGAGGCCGCGGTTCGGCTCGGTGCCCGCGACGCGCCGGTCGGAGCGGTGCCACCGTCGCTCGCCTTCGAGCCCGCCGAGTTCCTGGACGCGCTGGAGCCGTTCGGGATCAGCTGGCAGGTCGAGAACTGATGGACCGGCCGGGGCCGGAACGCCCGCCCATCAACGGGCGCGAGGTCGTCACCCGCTTCATCTGGGCCTTCGAGCAGCGCGGGGCCGATGTGTTCCCAGTTGGGTCGACGGGTCGACGAGCAGAACGCCAGGATGGTCGACGCGATTGAACGTGGTATCGCTGAAGTCGTTGTACGCCAGATGGATCCGACGTGAACCGCCACCATTTCGGGGCTAGTTGGATGGCGTCATCAGCCTGGCCTGGCGACACGACGACCCCCACCAGAACTCGGAAGCGCTCGCTGAACGAAGCGTCCGCTAAGACAGCGGCGCGGTCAGCTCGACGTTGATGTCGTCGGGATCCTGGAACGACAGGATGGCGATGCCGGCATCGGAGAGGTCGACGACCTCTCCGTGCGTGACCCCGGCGTCCCGCAGGGCGGCCTGGGCGGCTTCGAGTGCGGAACGATCCGCCACCGCGAAGCTCACGTGGTCGAGACCCGTTCGCGTGGAGTCGAATTCGCAGTCACCCACCGGTCGCAACCCGAAGAGCGTGCCCTGCGGGGTCTGGTACACCACGCCGCCGTAGAACTTCTCCGCCGACTCCGTCACGCCAGGCTCGTCCACCGAATCGGACGCGTCGACGGCGATCGGCCAGCCGAACACCTCGTCGTAGAACTTCTTGGACCGTCCTATGTCGGTGACGGTGAGCCGAACGTGGGCGAAGCCGGAGCTGTCGATGAGTGCCATGAGGCAGTGTTACCCACCCCGGGGGCGGGGCCAGCGCGCGGGGTGCCGGGGTAAGGCTTTGGTCACAACCGGCCCGAGGGTGCGGCGATCGCTTGCTCCATGCCCCTGGTGGCGAGCACGTCGGCCAACTCGTTGTCGGCGACGCCGGAATGTCCCTTCACCCAGAACCATTCGACCTGGTGCACCGCGCACGCCGCCTGCAGACGCTTCCATAGGTCGACGTTCTTGACCGGTTGCTTGGCCGAGGTCAGCCAGCCGTTGCGTTCCCAACCGAGGACCCACTTGGTGATGCCGCTGCGGACGTACGTGCTGTCGGTGTAGAGGTGCACCAGGACGGGTCTGGTGAGCGCCTCGAGCGCCATGATGGGCGCCGTCAGCTCCATCCGGTTGTTGCTGGTGTCGCCGGGCTCGCCGCCGAACATCTCGCGAACGTGTCCGCGGTGGCGCAGTACGGCCCCCCAACCGCCGGGACCCGGGTTGGGTCGGCACCCGCCGTCGGTGTGGATCACGACGGGGTCCGCGGTCTCGGTCATGCGCCGAGGATAGGCGGCGAGATCAACGCCGTCCGTACCGACATTCCGAATTCTCGATGTCGGAGCGTGGTGATCCGGCGTCCCGGTTGGACGGCGTCCTTCACCGGTGACGTGCGGTCGCCGAACGCCTCCGCCGTCGCCTCGACGTCGGCGGCGACGTACGTCAACCCCCACAGGGTGGACGGGCCCTCGGCTGCGGTGTGCGGCGCACCCACGACCTCGACGATCACCTCTCCGAGGCGGAAGAAGACCTGGCGGATCGCCTGCCCGCCGAGTTCGCCGTCGCGCTCTCGGCGGGGTCGCAGCCCGAGGCCGGCCAGCGCGTCGACGGTCCGGGCGAGGTCGGGCGACAGGAGTACGACGTGGTCGACGCGGACGACGCCGTTGGGATGCGTCGCGGGACTGGCCGGGGGCCGATCCGACGAGGTCGTCGCGACGCCGTCGAGGTCGTGCAGATCTGTGGGTACTCCGCGCAGCGACCACCCGACGATCCCGGTGCCGTGCTCGCGTCCGACCAGGCCGATGCTCACGCCACCGACGCGGGTCGTGGCGTCGGCGTCGACGGTGAAGCCGGCCCGGGTCCAGGACTCCGGTGGGTCGGCCACCTCGAACCCGGCGACGGCGACGGTCGGCGATGCGGCGCGCACTAGGTCGTCAGGCCGACGACGAGGAGATCGAGCACGTGCTCGAAGGTACTGCCCAGGTCCGGCGTCTGACCGATGCCCGCCTGCTCGATGGTGACCGAGCCGTGGATCGCGCTCCAGACGGCTTGGGCCGACTCGGCCAGGTCGCGTTCGCCGTCCACGGTCGTGAACGCGCCGATCAACCCGGACAGGATGGTGAAGACGGCCCGGCCCGCCTCCGCCACCTCCGACGACTGGTCTTCGAGCGGACTCCCGGACCCGAAGATCAGGGAATACCGCGCCGGATGGCGCAGGGCGAAGTCCCGGTAGTTGCGGCAGGACTGCCGAAAGCGCTCCTGCGGCCCGAGGTCTGCAGGCACGTCGATGGCCTCGGCGAGTTGGGCCAACGTCCGCATGGCCAGCGCGACGGTCAACCCGTCCTTGCTCTGGAACCTGTTGTAGACGCTGGTCGGTGACACCGCGGCCGCCAGCGCGACCGCACGGATGGTCACCCCGTCGGTGCCGTCACGGTCCAACACGGTCTCGGCCGCGCGAAGGAGCGCGGCCGAGACCTCGTGGCTGGCGGTGCGCCGCCGCACCGGTGGCGTGCTCATGCCTGCGTGGTAACCCCACGGTGTGCCAGCCACGACAGGGTGACGTCCGCGACGTCCCGCCAGCCGTGATCGATGGTGAGCGAGTGTCCGCGTCCGGTGAATTCGTGGAAGTCGGTGACGGCACCTGACTTTTCGTATAGCCGGTGAGTGGCCTTGGCGGAGACGAAGGGCACGGTGTGGTCGGCGGTGCCACCGGTGATCAACAGCGGACCCCTGGTGGCGTTCGCGGTGTCGACCTTCGCCGGCGATCCGCTCGAGAAGTTCGCGATCGCGGCTTCGAACAGCGGCTTGCCCGGTGACGGAATCGACCACCGTTCCCACAGGGCATCGGACTCCTCGACGGTCAACGCGTTGCCGAAGCCGTAGCGCCACTGCGCTTCGGTGAGTCCCTTTGCGCGTCCGCGGTTGAGCGGGTTGCCGAGCACGGGGAAGGCGGAGCGCAGCTGGGCGACCGGCAACGGCTTGACGCCCTTGATGGGGGCGGGGTCGACGGCGACCGCAGCCGCGGCCTTGTTCTGCCCCAACAACTTCTGGGCGATCAGGCCACCGAAGGAGTGCCCGATCACCACGGGCGGGGTGTCGAACTGCTCGAGGACTCCGGCGAAGTAGTCGGTGAGTTGGTCGATGCCGTTCCCCGCTTGGTCGGCAGGGTTGCGCCGGGTCTCCTCGGGCGTGGGGTGTTCGCCCGGCCAGGCGGGGGCGATCGCGTGGTGGCCGTCTGCGGCGAAGCGGTCGATCCACGGCTGCCAGGCGGTGTGGGAAACCCACAGTCCGTGGATGAAGACGACGTTGGTCATGGCGGTTCCTGTCTCTTATGAAACGATGTTACATAAGCATCGTGACGTCAAGAACCAGGACGGGACGCCGAATATTTCCGGCGCTCAGACCTTGCTCGCCGCGAAGGTGGCGGCCTGGTCGGTCATGCCGATCTTCGTGTAGCTGGTGTGCGCGGCCCCGTCGTCGCCGTCGGAACAGATCGGGTCCCCGGGCGCGCACAGTTGAATGGCCTTGCCCGCGTAGAGCGGACCGACGGTCACCGGTGGCTGTCCGATCATGTCCATGAACTTGGTGTCGGGCGTGCCGAGCAGCGCGACGGCCGCCACGTGGTCGGCCACGCTGGCCGGCATGGGCTTGGGCACCTCGTCGGGGTCGACGCCGCCGGGCAGCGCGTTCGCGGTGGTGAAACCGATCACCGCAGCGCCCTGGGAGTAGCCGCCGAGCACCATCTTGGTGTCGGGGCACGTCGTGGCCATGCTCTCGACGTGATTGGCGGCGTCGCGGATGCCGTCCACGGCGGTCGGGAAGTTGGTGCTCGCCGGATAGACGACGGCGTACACGCCGACCGACTTGGCGCCGACCTTGGCACGGACGGCGTCGACGAAGTCCTGTCCGATGCCTCCGAGGCCCTGCGGTGCGAACGTGCCGCGGGCGAACACCACCTCCACGTCGGGACACGGGGCGGCCGAGGCGGTCGGAGCGTTCGCCGGGGCGACGAGGAGGCTGGTGGCAAGTGCGAAGGCGGCGCCGGTCAGTCCAGCGAAGTGGCGTGCAGTCATGGTTCCAGACTGACACAGGTCGGGGATTGGCCACTGTGACACTGTTGTGCCATGAGCAGTGACTACACCGATGCCGACGACGACCAGCTGACCCAGGAGGACACCCTGGTCGACAGGGGCGTCGACGATCTACTCGACGAGGGCTACTCGCCGCCGGACCGGTGGAAGGAGCCCAGGGACAACGAGACCCTCGACGAACTCCTCTCGGAGGAGGAACCCGATCCGGCCATGCAGCTCGACGACCCCGACGAGCAGGCCGGTGACGACGAGGTGGGCGACCGGCGCGCCGGTCGGTTGGTCGCGCCCGACGAGGGCTTCGGTGCCGACACCGAATCCGACCTGCTGGGTAGCGAGGTCGGCATCGACGGAGGTGCGGCGTCGGCGGAGGAGGCCGCGGTCCACGTCATCGACGAGGACGCTTGACGATTCCCTCAGAACACGATGGTCTGGTTGCCGTAGCGGATGATGCGGTCTTCGCAGTGCCAGAGAACCGCCCGTGACAGAACGGCGCGTTCGACGTCAGCGCCGAGGCGCGTCAGATGAACGGTGTCGTGACGGTGGTCGACCCGGACGACGTCCTGCTCGATGATCGGCCCGCCGTCCAGTTCTGCGGTCACGTAGTGCGCAGTCGCACCGACGAGTTTCACGCCGCGTTCCTTGGCCTGGCGGTACGGCGCCGCGCCGACGAACGACGGCAGGAACGAATGGTGGATGTTGATTAGGGGGCAGCCGACCTCGGCCAGAAACCTCGCGCTGACGATCTGCATGTAGCGGGCCAGGACGACGAGGTCGACGTTGTCGCGCAACGCGTCGAGTTGCCGCCCTTCCGCTTGCGCCCGGTTCTGCTTGGTGGCTGGCACGTGGAGAAACGGCACGCCGAACGAGTGTGCTTGTTCGGCCAGGTCGGGATGGTTGGAGATCACCATCACCACGGACATGTCGAGGTCGCCGCGGCGGTTGCGCCACAGCAGATCCAGGAGACAGTGGTCGTCCTTGGAGGCCATGATCGCCACGCGTTTGGGTGTGGCCGCTTCCGTGAGGGTGAACTCCATGCCGAACCGTGCGGCGACCTGTTCACTGAAGCCGCGTTGTACCGCATCGCGTGCGGCGATCAGCCCCGGGAGGTGAAAGATGGTGCGCTGCATGAAGGTTCCGCCCGAGTGTTCGGTGGAGTGCTGGTCCAGGGAGATGATGTTGGCCCCGGCCTTGGACAAGAAGTCGCTGACGGCCGCTACCAATCCGGGCCGATCGGCGCAGCGCAGGAGCAATCTGCCGACATCCGTGACCGGCGATGCCACCTGGTTGGGTACGGAGTACGCCTCGCTGGCGGCGTCGGTATCAGTCCAAGTCGTCATGTCCCCAGCGCTTCCGTTGCTCGCGTTGACTTTTCGTGCAGGCCCGACATGCATCGAGGGCGCCGGCTGGTAGCCGACGCCCCCGATGTCCGATCAGCGGTGCCCCGCCGACCTATCTGTTACGAGGACGCCCCGTGGGCCCCATTGGCTCCGTTGGTGCCGCCCGCACCGTTGGCGCCGCCGTTTCCGCTGGCTCCGCCAGCTCCGTTGGAGCCGGTAGAACCGGTCGCCCCGGTGGCTCCGGTGCTGCCGGTGCCACCCGCGCTGCCGGCCGTCCCGCTGCCGCCGTTGCCTCCGAAGAGCCCGCCGTGGCCGGCCGTGCCGGTCGTGCCGCCGGTGCCGCCGNTGCCACCGGCAGCGCCGTTGCCACCGTTGCCGCCCGCCGCCCCGGCTCCGCCGGTGCCGCCGTTGCCGCCAGCTTGGCCGGCACCTCCGGCCCCACCGGTGCCACCGGTGCCACCATTGCCTGCCGCACCGCCGGAACCGAAGATTCCTCCGTTGCCACCGTTGCCGCCAGCGCCTGCGGGTCCGCCCGCCGTCCCCGTGCCGCCGACGGTGGTGCCGTTGGCGCCAGCTCCGCCGGCTCCGCCGGCGCTACCCGTGCCGCCGGCCTCTCCGGCCGCACCGACGCCGCCGTTGCCGCCGTTGGCGCCGTTGCCACCTACGCCAACTCCGCTGGTGCTGACCCCTGCGCCGCCGGCGCCGCCGGCGCCACCGTTGGTGGAACCGGTGCCGCCGTTGCCGCCGGGCCCGCCGTTGCCGCCGACGGCGAGACCACCGGTGCCGGTCGTGGACGATGCTCCGCCTGCGCCACCCTCACCGCCGTTGGCTCCGTCGGAACCGTTCGCGCCGGCTGCGCCGCTACCACCGGTCGCGAGGGGCGCCGTGCCCGCGACGGCACCACCTGCACCGCCGGCGCCACCGGGGTTACCGGTGGTGCCGGGCAGACCGTTGCCGCCGGTGACGGTGCCAGTGGCGCCCGCGGCGCCGTTGACGCCCGCCGGACCACCTGGGGCCGGGTTCACGCCGTTGGCACCGTTGGCGCCCACCGTGGTGCCGTCGGCACCGGTGGTGCCGTTGGCCGCCGTTCCCGTGGCGTTCGCACCCGGGGTACCTGGTGTCCCTGCGCCGCCGGCGCCACCGGCGCCACCATTGCTGAATAGGCCTAGTGAGCCGGCGTTGCCGCCGTTCCCGCCGGCCGCCCCGATTCCACCAGTGCCGCCGTTTCCGCCGTTGCTGAAGTGGGCCAGCAGCCCGGCGTTGCCGCCGTTTCCGCCGACTGCCCCGGCCCCGCCGGTACCGCCGGTGCCGCCCGCGCCGAAGAACAGGCCGCCGTTACCGCCGTTGCCACCCGCAAGCCCTGCCGCAGCGGACCCACCGAGGCCGCCGTAGCCAAACAGCAGTCCGGCGTTGCCTCCGTTCGCACCGCTGCCCGCCGGGGCGTTGGTGCCGTTGGCGACGAAGATGTTGACGATGGGAACCAGGCTGACGAGGCTGATGACGTTGTAGAACGGCTGATACGCGACGGGTCCGATGAACGCTGCGGTCAGCGAATTCGGGGTCGGCGCATTCGACGTCAGCGCGAAGGCGCTGGGCCCGATCAATCCCGTACTCGCGATGGAGTTACATCCCGGTGACAGGGCAAGGCACTGTGCGCTGGACGTGGGGGACAGTGGCGCAGATATCACCGGCGCCGCCTGCGCGGTACCGGGACCGAACGCCAACGCCACACCGGCGCCTGCAATGGCGATCCCCGTCGCGAAGGGGTAAGCGGAATTCTTCATTTTCAAGCTCCTCATCAGGCCCCGTGGAGCCGCAGAAATTTTGGTGTTGAACACGTCATCCCCGTGGATGGCGTTTGCGACGAGATTTGCCGCGACGCCGTCCCCTCCCCCCGAGTGTGGCCTCGATCACGTCATGTCAACATACATTTGCTCATGCGTGCATGCAAGTAGACAGTGCGCGTACGCTCATTTTCTTCGCACACGCGAATGTCACATCCGAACGTCGGCGACTAAGCAACGGAAACTGGGGCTCGTGCCACATTCGCTGAACACGCCAGGAGGGTGCGGGAGATGACGTGGTGGCGGTATGTCGTGACGGTGGCCGGGGACGCGACGCAGAAGGACATCGCGAGCGCCACCGGCATCGATCAGTCCAGCATCTCGCGCTGGCACCGCGGGACCAATGCGCCAAGGGCCGAGGCCGTGGTCGCCTTCGCCCGGGCATACGAAAGATCCCCGGTAGAGGCGTTGGTGGCGGCGGGTTATCTGTCCAGCAGCGAGATGGGCGTGCTGACATCGACCACTCTTACCGGCGACCTGAGTGGGGCCTCGATCGAGTCGTTGGTGAGCGAGATCAGGGCTCGGCCGATGTCGGACTGGCGGCAAGCCGACGACCTGTGTCCCGGCCCATTCTGCATTCCGGCGGACGTCCGTCGACGGTTGCCAGCGCCTGAGATACCCGGCCGAATCACCACCTGACTCCGGTGAATCATGGCGGGAAATGCACGCGCGCATGCAGGAGCGTGTCCTCGCCGCTCGACCGCATTCGTAGAAGTGTGAACGGCGTGGGCGGCTGAGATCGGCCCGAAGGCGGGTTTGCCGACAAGGGTTGCTGGCAGCTACGTCTAGCGCGCCGCGAGCGCTCGCTGCCCTTGGCTGAGCCCGGGAAGGCCGCGCCACGGTGGCACCGTGAAGGCGAGACGAAGGCCGAGCACGTGAACGTCGACGTGCCAACCGCGGTTACCTGACATGGGAGCGCTCCGTCCAGCGTTGCAGTAGCACCGAGAGGGTCAGTACGACGAGGCCGCCGACGGCCAGCAGGGCGCCGGCACCCGCGGGTGCGGTGTAGCCGTATCCAGCCGCGATGACCAGGCCGCCGATCCAGGCGCCCGCGGCGTTGGCGATGTTCAGCGCGGAGTGGTTCAGCGCCGCCGCCAGGGTCTGTGCGCCGTGGGCGACGTCCATCAGTCGGGTCTGCAGGGCCGGTCCGATGGCCGAGCCGGAGGCTCCGATGAGGAACAGACCGATCAGCGCCGTCCACGGGTTGTGCACGGCCCAGACGAACAGGGCCAGCACCGCGGCGAGGGAGACGAGCGAGGCGTACAGCGCCTTGACCACCGAGATGTCGGCCATCTTTCCGCCGACCAGATTGCCGACGACCATGCCGATGCCGAACATCATCAGTCCCAGCGGCACGAGGCCGCGGGACAGCCCCGATACGTCGGTCAGGGTGGTGGCCACGTACGTGTAGACGGCGAACATGCCGCCGAAGCCGACCATGCCGAGCAGCAGGGCGAGCCACACCTGCGGCCGACGCAGGGCGCTGAGCTCGGTCAGCGCGCTGGTGACGTGCATCGACTTCAGGTCGGGCAACCAGTGCCAGATGGCGGTCAGGGTGACGAGGCCGATCGCGACGACCAACCCGAAGGCGCTGCGCCAGCCGAAGTGCTGACCGAGGAACGACGCCAGCGGCACGCCGAGCACGGTGGCGACGGTCAGGCCGCTCATCACGTGTGCGACGGCCTTCGCGCGGTTCTTCGGGCCCATCAGGTGGGCCGCGACCAAGGCGGCGATGCCGAAGAAGGCACCGTGTGGGATGCCGGAGACGAATCGCGCGGCCATCAGCGTCTCGTAACTCGGTGCCAGCACGCTGGCCAGGTTGCCGAGGGTGAACAGCGCGATCAGGCCCAGCAGCAGGGCCTTGCGGGGCAGGTGTGCGGTGAGGGAGGCGATGACTGGGGCGCCGACGACGACACCGAGCGCGTATGCCGAGATGACGTGACCGGCGACGGGCTCGGTGATGCCGAGGCTCGAGGCGATGTCCGGCAGCAGGCCCATGGCCACGAACTCGGTGGTTCCGATGGCGAAGGCGCCGATCGCGAGCGCCATGACCGCAAGCCAGCGGACCGATGGCGGCGGTGACACCACGGACAGGGGGACGGAAGGTCGTGCGAGTGATCGTGTCACCGGGCCAACGGTAGCCGCACTTATGCCTTTCATCAAACCGACTTTTGTCTTTTAGAGCACAAAAGTGGCGGAGCTTACGTTTCTCGGGTTGAATCGGGACATGGCCACCGTGGGCGATGTCTTCGCACTGATCCGAGATCGCAGAGACATCACCCGCACGGACATCGGCCAGGTCACCGGGCTCTCGCGTACCGCGGTCGCCTCGCGAATCGCGGCGTTGAGCGAACTCGGCCTGGTCCGCGAGCGGGAACAGGCGCCATCGACGGGTGGCCGGCCGCCCACGCTGCTCTCCTTCGACGCCGACGCAGGCATCGTGCTGTCGGCGGCCATCGGCATCAGCCGGACCCGGCTGGCGGTGTGCAACCTGGCCGGTGAGGTGCTGTCGATCACCGACATCGACCAGGAGGTCGCGCTCGGCCCCGACGATCTGATGCCCGACGTGGTCAAGCGCCTCGACGTGATGCTGCAGGACTACCCGGGCGCCACGGTGTACGGCGTCGGGCTGAGCCTGCCGGGGACGGTGGACCGCATCCGCGGCTGCAGCCGGGACTCACCCATCCTGCGCGGCTGGGACGGCGTCGAACTGCGGCCCTACTTCGCCGAGCTGCCCCGCCTGTCGGAGGCGCCCGTCATCTTGGACAACGACTCCAACGCGATCGCCGTCGTCGAGGGTCGTGACTACGACGACGTCCTCGTCATCAAGGCGTCGAGCGGTCTCGGGGCGGGAATCGTCGCGGGCGGGGTGCTACAGCGCGGCGCCGCGTCGGCGGCCGGCGAGTTGGGCCACACCAAGATCGCTGCCGCAGTTGGCCTTCCGTGCCGATGCGGTGACACCGGCTGCGTCGAGGCCATCGCGGGCGGCTGGGCCTTGGTGCACGCCCTGCAGCAACAGGGCCGCTCGGTACGCAACCTCCGCGACGTCGTCGAGATCGCCCACGGCGGTGACGCCGAGGCGCGCCGGATGATCCGCGACAGCGGACGGTACGTCGGCGAGGTGCTCGCGGCCGCGGTGAACCTGTTGAATCCGGCCGTCGTCGTCGTGTCGGGCGACATGGTGGGTGCCTACGAGATCTTTGTCGCCGGGCTGCGGGAAACGTTGTACGGCAACGCCACTGCGCAGGCGACGCGCACCCTCGAGGTGGTGCCCGCGGCGCACGGCAGCCAGTCCGGCACCGTGGGCGGCGCGGTGATGGTGCTCGACGAGGTGCTCAGTGCCGGCGCAGTCGACGCCCTGGTGGCCGGAGCGCCCCGGGCCTAACCGGCCTTCGCGATGACGTTCTCCGCGAACCACTCCAGGTTGCGGATCTTGTCCTCGAGTGGCTCGGTGTCGGTGCCCATGATGTAGGGGATGCGGAATCCGACGATCACGTCGGTGACCCCCTTGTCCTCGAGCCGCTTCACGCCGTCGAGGGTGAAGCCGTCGATGGAGATGACGTGGATGGCGAACTCGTCGGCCAGCCCGATCCGATCCTCTTCCTCGCGGTACTTCGCCAGCTTGGCCAACAGCGGATCGAGTTCCTCCGGGTCGCCGCCGCCATGCATCCAGCCGTCGTTGCGGGCGGCCCGCCGCAACGCGGCGTCGGCGTGCCCGCCGATCAGGATCGGCACCGGCTTGGTCGGCGCGGGCGTCATCTTGAACGCGGGAAAGTCGTAGAACTCCCCGTGGTACTCGAAGTAGTCGCCCGAGGTGAGGCCGCGGATGACGTCGATGCACTCGTCCATCCGCTTGCCGCGCTTGGCGTACGGCACACCCATGATCTCGTAGTCCTCGGGCCACGGGCTGGTGCCGACGCCCAGGCCGAGCCGGTTGTCGAACATCGCCGCCAACGAGCCGGCCTGCTTGGCCACCAGGGCGGGCGGGCGGATCGGCAGCTTCAGCACGAAGATGTTGAAGTGCAGCTTGGTGGTCACCGCCGAGAGCGCCCCGATGAGGGCGAACGACTCGACGAAGGGCTTGCCGTCCAGGAATTCGCGGTTGCCGTCCTCGGTGTAGGGATACTTCGAGTCCGAGACCTCGGGATAGGCGACGCTGTCCGGAATGGTCATGGCGTGGTACCCGGCCTCGTCGGCCGCCTTGGCCAACGGGATCAGGTACTTGGGATCGGTCATGGCTTCCGCATAGGTGAACCGCATGAACCGAATACTAGAACACGTTCTAGTTGGTGCGGGGCGAGTTCGCCGGAAGCCGTGACGCGCGGGCCTCGCTACTCGAACGGCGGCGTGCCGACCCCGACCACTCCGTAGTTGCCCTGCGGCGTGCGTTCGGTGATGCGGGCCTGCGCGGTGCGGCCGTCCACCGTCAGCGTGGCCTTCGGATGCTTGAGCACGTCGTCCGGAATGTCCCCGAAAATCGCTCCCTGCCAATGATATTGGCCGTCGATGGGCTCGAGGTGTCCCGCGAGGCGGACCCGGACGGTGTGGTCGGTCTCCCCGACGCGAAGGACGGCGGGGCCGTCGAACGGTTCCCGCTCCTGCTCTGTGACCACGTCGTCGACCGGTCGCGCCGACGGCGTGGCCGGGAGGAAGTTGGTGCGGGTCCACAGTCGGCGCGCGATCGGCCCCATCAAGCCGACCTCGGTGAGGAACGCGGCCAGCGGGGCGAACCCGAGCGCCTGGACGGCGTGATGGTGGGGGCTGCTGCGGGCCACGCGCCGGGCCTCCTTGCCGTCGAGGCCGGCCCGCCGGTACTGCGCGGTGTTGGTGAACAGGTGCCGGAAGAACAGTCCGCCGACGCCGTTGAGATTGGCCACCCACATCCGGCTGAGCCAGGGCATCTCGGCGACGCGCTTGCGGGCCCCGTCACGGGCGAACTGGATGTGGCGGGCCTCTTCGGTGACGTGGATCCGCATGATCCGCTGGACCACCGGTTGCAGATCGGGATCGTCCATCATGTTGCGCTGCAGCGAGTCGAAGATCTCCTCGCCGACCAGGGCCGCCACCCAGAGCAGCGCACCCCGGAACGTCAGGGGCAGCGCGTTGATGATCATGCGCTGATAGCGCTTCGGGCGCATCGGCTTGCCGCCGACCTTCTCGATGGCCCGGCCGAACATCACCATGTGACGGGTCTCGTCGCCCATCTCGGTGAGGGCGTAGTGGGTCGCGCGCGCGGTCGGATCGGCGTGCATCAGGTCGCGCAGGAGCGCCTGGTTGAGGATGTTCTCGAACCAGATGCCCGCCGAGAGGGTGTTGACGAACTCCTGACGGGACAGTTCGATCCGTTGTTCGCGAGTCATGGCGTCCCACAACGGTGTTCCGTACAGGGAGACCGACTTCGGCGGGAGGAAGAACTTGTCCGGGTCGAGCGGGGCGTCCCAGTCGACGTCCACGACCGGCTCGTAGTACTTCTTCACCGAGCCGCGGAGCAAACGCTCCGCGAACTCCTCGCGCGTCGGTGCACCACTTGCCTTGACGGAGGCTGTCATCGTTGACGTCCCTTCAGCGAAACCCTGCGCCGATATGCTTGGAACCTAATGACGTGGCGCTCAGGATGTCAATACCCCGGGTACCGGATACTCCTGGTTCTGGAAGGGGCTCGGTGATGCGCCGGATCCACGTGATCGGCATCGGTGCCGGCGATCCCGGCTACGTGACGGCCCAGGCCGTCGACGCGCTCAACGACGTCGACGTCTTCTTCGCCTCGGGCAAGGGCGCGCTGAAGGACGACCTGGTGGCGTTGCGCCGCGAGATCTGCGAGCGCTTCATCCGCGAACCCGGTTATCGCTTCGTCGAACTCCCCGACCCCCAGCGGTCCAAGGAGGCCCCCGACGGTCCGGCCTACCGTCGGGTCGTCGCCGACTGGCATGCCGCGCGCGCCGAACTGTGGGCTCAGGCGCTTCGCGACGAACTGGCCGACGACGGTGTCGGCGCCTTCCTGGCGTGGGGTGACCCGTCGCTCTACGACAGCACGTTGCGCATCCTCGACATGGTGGGCGACCGCGTCGAGTTCACCTACGACGTCATCCCCGGCATCACCGCGATCCAGGCGCTCACGGCTCGGCACCGCATTCCGCTCAACGACGTCGGCGCACCGGTGTTGGTCACCACCGGCCGACGGCTCCGCGAGGAGGGGCTCGACGGCACGGCGGTGGTGATGCTCGACGGCGACCACGCCTTCCTCGACTGCCCGCCGGCGACGCGCATCTGGTGGGGCGCCTACCTGGGCACGCCGTACGAGATCCTGATGGCCGGGACCGTTGCGGACGTCGGCGACCGCATCGCCGCGGTGCGCGCCGAGGCGCGCGAGCGGCACGGCTGGATCATGGACGTGTATCTGTTGCGATCGTGACGGTTGCGGCCGTGGCAGGATCGGCGCGTGCTTCAGTTTGCGATACGCGCCGGGCTCACCGGCGTGGCGCTGTGGGTGGTCACCAAACTCGTCTCCGGCATTGCGTTCGTCGGCGGTGACTCGACGCTGCAGAGGGCCGGCATCATCTTCGTGGTGGCGGTGATCTTCGGTCTCGTCAACGCGATCGTCAAACCGATCGTTCGACTGATCTCGCTCCCGCTGTACATCGTCACCCTCGGGCTGTTCCACATCGTCGTCAACGCCTTGATGCTGTGGATCACCTCCCGAATCACCGAGAACACCACGCACTGGGGCCTCTACATCGACGACTTCTGGTGGACGGCCATCTGGGCGTCCATCGTGCTGTCGGTGGTCAGTTGGCTTCTGTCGCTGGTCATTCCGGGCTGAGATTCGCCACCCGTCACCGGTCAAGATCACGGCGTACGCTCGGCGCGGTGGCTCCCGAGATGAACCGCCGCACCTTCGTCGGTGCCTCCATCACCATCGGCGGTGCCGCTGCGGCCGCGTCGGCGCTCAGCGGCTGCGACGACGACGCCCCACCCGTCGAGCAGCAGACCACCAGCGTGGCGCTGCGGATCAACGGCAAGGACGAGAAGGTCGACGTCGACGTGCGAACGTCGCTGCTCGACATGCTCCGGGAGCGCGTCGGGCTCACCGGCACCAAGAAGGGGTGCGACCAGGGCGCCTGCGGAGCCTGCACCGTGCTGCTCGACGGCAAGCGGGTGAACTCCTGCCTCACGCTCGCGGTCATGCACGACGGGGCCGACGTCCAAACCATCGAGGGCGTGGCCGACAACGGCCGACTCCATCCGCTTCAGCAGGCCTTCGTGGACGCCGACGCGTTCCAGTGCGGCTACTGCACCTCCGGGCAGATCATGTCCGGCCTCGGCTGCATCGACGAAGGGCACACCGGCTCCGACGCGGAGATCCGAGAGTCGATGAGCGGCAACATCTGTCGGTGTGGTGCCTACACGAACATCGTCACCGCCGTCGCGGCCGCCGCCAAGAACGCCTGACGCCGGTGTTTCCCTTCACCTTCACCAAGGCCGCCGACGAGTCCTCGGCACTCGACGCCGGCCGCTCGGGCGCCCGGTACATCGCCGGCGGAACCACCCTCGTCGACCTGATGAGGGTCACCGTCGAGCGTCCAGGGTCGGTGGTGGACATCAACGCGCTGCCCTACCGCAGCGTCGACCTCGACGGGCGCGCCCTGCGGATCGGCTCACTGGTGCGGATGGCCGACCTGGCGGCCGATCAACGGGTGCGCCGTCAGTTCCCGGTGATCTCGGAGGCGTTGGAGCTCAGCGCATCCGCTCAACTGCGCAACATGGCGTCCATCGGCGGCAATCTGATGCAACGCCCGCGGTGCCTCTACTTCCGCGACGTCTCGGCCAACTGCAACCGGCGCACGCCGGGCACCGGATGCGCGGCGACGGCCGGCCTGAACCGTAATCACGCGATCCTCGGCACCAGCGACCAGTGCGTGGCCACCCATCCCTCGGATCTGGCGGTCGCGCTGGTGGCGCTCGACGCGGTGGTCCTGACCCGCGACTCGGGCGGGGACCGGCGGATTCCCGTCGCCGACTTCTTCCGGCAGCCGGGGACCACGCCCGACCAGGAGCACGACCTGCGGCCCGGGGAGCTCATCGTGGCGGTCGAGGTGCCGACGGCTGCCAGCACCGCCCGGTCGGGTTATCTCAAGATTCGCGACCGGCAGTCCTACGAGTTCGCGGTGACCTCCGCGGCGGTGGCGCTCGACGTCTCCGGCGGGACGGTGCGCGACGCGAAGGTCGCCGTCGGGGGCGTCGCCACCGTGCCGTGGCGACTCCCCGCCGTCGAGCGGGCCCTCGTCGGACGACCGGTCTCGCCCGGTCTGTGGCACGACGCGGCAGCCCGCGCCGCCGACGGTGCACAACCGCTGTCGGACAACGGTTTCAAGGTCGAGTTGGTGCGCCGCGTAGTCGAACGTCAGCTCGCGACGGTTGCTGGTCTGCCGTGACGTACCCCCAGCGGATGCCGGAACCCCTTGTTGGAGCGCCCTTGTCGCGGGTGGACGGGCCACTCAAGGTGACGGGAGCGGCGCACTACGCCGCCGACAATCCCGTGCCGGACTTCCTCCACGCCGTCCTGGTCTGCAGCACCGTCGCCTCCGGGGCGGTGCAGGGCGTCGACGCGGGGGAGGCCTCGAAGTCCCCCGGCGTCACGCGCGTCCTCACCGACTTCCGCCCCGTGATACTGCCCTACGACATCCGGCGCGTCGCCTTCTTCGGCCAGCCGGTGGCCGTGGTCGTCGGCGACACCCTCGAAGCCGCGACGCACGGGGCCGCGCTCGTCCGGGTGCGGTACTCGCCGGGCCCGTCGAACACCGACATCGATGCGCCGCAAGCAATTCCGGAACCGGGCGAACGGCAGACCGACTACGCCCGCGGGCAGCCCGAGACCGCCCTGGGGGCCGCCGCCGTCGTCACCGACCGGCAGTACTCCATCGCCCGCAACAACCACAACCCGATGGAACTGCCCGCCACCGTCGCCAAGTGGGACGGGGACCGGTTGACGGTCTGGGACAAGACCCAGTCCATCGTCGGTGCCCAGGAGGCGCACGCCAAGGCGCACGGCGTGCCCGTCGACCACGTGCGGGTGATCTCGCCGTTCGTCGGTGGCGCCTTCGGGAGCGCGGGTCAGACGTGGCCACACCAGCTGCTGGCCTCGTTCGCCGCCCGCCAGCTCGGCAAGCCGGTCAAGCTGGTGCTGACCAGGGCGCAGACGTACGCGGGCATCGGCTACCGCCCCACCAGCCGGCAGCGCCTGGCGATCGGAGCCGACCGGTCCGGGCGCATCGGCGCCATCGTCCACGAGGGTCGAACGGAGACGGCGCGCTACGCCTCCTACGAGGACGGCCTGACCGCCTCGCCGAGGTTCATGTACACCAGCCCCAACATGCGCTCCACCTACCGGGTGGTGCCGATGGACGTGAACCAGCCGACCTACATGCGCGGGCCCGGGGCCACGACCGGAACGTTCGCGTTGGAGTCGGCGATGGACGACCTGGCCCACACCCTCGGCGTCGACCCCGTCGAGCTGCGGATGCGCAACGAGCCCGACCGTGACCAGACCGACGGGCTGCCCTTCTCGACCCGTCGGCTCACCGAATGCCTGCGCCGGGGCGCCGACGAATTCGGTTGGGCGCGGCGCAATCCCGTCCCGCGTGCCGTTCGGGAGGGCTCCCAACTGATCGGCATCGGGATGGCCGCCGCGGGCTACCACACCAGCCGCAGCGAGTCCGACGCGTACGCCCGGATCAACGCCGACGGCACGGCCGACGTGCAGACCGCGACCAGCGACATGGGACCCGGTACGTACACGTCGATGTCGCAGGTGGCCGCCGACGCGCTGGGCCTGCCCGTCGCCCGCGTCCGGTTCGCCCTCGGCGACAGCGTCTATCCGCCCGCGCCGTCGCATTCGGGTTCACGGACCATGGCCAGCGTGGGGTCGGCAGTGTTCACGGTGGCCAACACGTTGCGCGACAAGATCGTCCGCCTGGCGGTCGTGGACCCCGGTTCGCCGCTGAACGGAGCTCGGCCCGAGGACGTCGCGGTCGCCGACGGCCGTATGTTCGTCGTCCGGGAGCCGTCGCGTGGCGAGAGTTATCGCGACCTGCTGGCCCGGCGCGGTTGGCCGAGCGTCGACGGACGCGGCACCTGGACACCCGACACCGCCGATGAACACTTCTCGATGTACGCCTATGGGGCGGTGTTCGCCGAAGTCGCCGTGGACGATGCGCTGGGCGTGGTCCGCATCCGTCGCATCCAGGCTTGCTACGACGCCGGTCGGGTGGTCAACCCGAAGCTGGCGCACAGCCAGGCGATCGGCGGCATGGTCGGCGGCATCGGCATGGCGCTGCTGGAGGCCACCGATCTGGACCACCGCGACGGTCGCGTCGTGAACGCGAACATGTCCGACTACCTGGTGCCGGTCAACGCCGACGTGCCCGCGCTCGACGCCACCTTCCTGACGGCGCAGGACACCATCGCCAACCCCGTCGGAGTGAAGGGTCTCGGCGAGATCGTCATCGTGGGGGTGCCCGCCGCCATCGCCAACGCGGTGTTCAACGCGACCGGCAAGCGGGTCACCGACCTGCCCATCCGGTTGGAGAATCTGCTCTAGCCTGGAAACGTGCCCGAACTACCCGAGGTCGAAGCGCTCGCCGACCATCTGCGCCGCCACGCCGTGGGCCTGACGGTGGGGCGCGTCGACGTCGCGGCCCTGTCCGTGCTCAAGACCTTCGATCCGCCGCCCACCGCGTTGCACGGGCTGACGGTCGTCGGTGCCAACCGCTGGGGCAAGTACCTAGGCCTGCAGGCTGGCGACCTTCATCTGATCACGCACCTGTCGCGGGCCGGCTGGCTGCGGTGGTCGGACAAGCTGTCGGGGGTCCCGCTGCGGCCGGGTGGCAAGAGCCCCATCGCCCTGCGCGTGCACCTCGGCACCCCGGGTGACGCACCCGGTTTCGACCTCACCGAGGCCGGGACTCAAAAGCGCCTCGCCGTCTGGCTCGTCGACGACCCGATGAAGGTGCCGCAGATCGCCAGCCTGGGGCCAGACGCACTGTCGTTGAGCCTGGACGGCCTGACCGCCATCCTCAAGGGCAACACCGGCCGCATCAAGACCGTCATCACCGACCAGCGGACGATCGCCGGCATCGGAAACGCGTACAGCGACGAGATTCTGCACGTGGCGAAGATCTCGCCGTTCGCCACCTCGAGCAGGCTCGGTGAGCCACAGCTCGGTCACCTGTACGACGCCATGATCTCGGTGCTCACCGACGCGGTGACCCGGTCGGTCGGCCAGGGTGCGGCGACGCTGAAGGGCGAGAAGCGGTCTGGACTGAGGGTGCACGCGCGGACCGGTATGCCCTGTCCGATCTGCGGTGACACCGTGCGCGAGGTGTCGTTCACCGACAAGTCGTTCCAGTACTGCCCGACGTGTCAGACCGGCGGCAAGATCCTGGCCGATCGGCGAATGTCCAAGCTGCTCAAGTAGGTCCGCGGTTGGCTAGGCTGCGCGGATGACTCGCCAGAAGATCCTGATCACCGGCGCCAGCTCGGGCCTCGGCGCGGGGATGGCCCGCCAGTTCGCCGCCAAGGGACGCGACCTCGCGCTGTGCGCGCGCCGCACCGACAACCTCGAGGAGCTGAAGGCCGAACTGACCGCGCGCCATCCCGGCATCGCGGTGGCCGTCGCCGCCCTCGACGTCAACGACCACGACGCGGTACCACGGGTGTTCGCCGAGCTGAGCGACCAGCTGGGTGGCGTCGACTGCGTCATCGTCAACGCCGGCATCGGCAAGGGGCACCCGCTCGGTGGCGGGAAGCTGTGGGCCAACAAGGCCACCATCGAGACGAATCTCGTTGCGGCGCTCGTACAGATCGAGACGGCGCTGGAGATGTTCACCGCGGCCGGCGCGGGACATCTGGTGCTCGTGTCGTCGGTGCTCGGCAACAAGGGCGTGCCGGGCGTCAAGGCCGCCTACGCCGCCAGCAAGGCGGGCGTGACGTCTCTCGGTGAATCGTTGCGCGCGGAGTACCCGTCGGGACCCATCAAGATCACCGTGCTCGAGCCCGGCTACATCGAATCGGAGATGACGGCCAAGTCGAAGACCACGACGTTGATGGTCGACAACGAGACCGGCGTCAGGGCGATGGTCGACGCGATCGAGAAGGAGAAGGGCCGCGCCGTCGTGCCCGGCTGGCCGTGGTGGCCGCTCGTCGAGGTGATGAAGGTGATGCCGCCCCGGCTGACCAAATTCTTCGCCTGACCGGGCGGTTGTCGGGTCTTCCCAACGCGTGGCAAGGCCGTTACGCCGCGTCCCGCCGCGTCGCCTCGGGGTGTCGACCGCTCAGCTTCTTGCGCAACGTGTCTCGAGATCGGTGCATCCTGGTCAACACCGTGCCCGGCGAGACCCCCAACACCCGTGCCGCCTCCCGGCTGTCCAGCCCCATGACGGCCACCAGGAACACGGTCCTGCGCATCGACTCGGACAGGCATCCCATGGCGTCGACGACGTCGGGATCGAAATCGGCGTCGAGCAACCGGCTTTCGGCGGATCTCTGGTCGCGGGTGACAGCCGAGGACGCGATGGCCTTGGCATCGATCGCGTCGTCCAACGTCGTCTCCACCGGACGGCGCGACGCGACTCGGTGGCCGTCGATCCAGGTGTTCCGCATGATGGTCATCAGCCAGGACTTCAGGTGGGAGTCCGGCCGCAACCCTCCGTAGGCCTTGAACGCGCTCAGCATGGTCTCCTGCAGCAGGTCCTCGGCGTCCGCCGCATTCTTCGTGCGGCTGAGCGCGTATCGGTACAACTGCGTGCGAAACGGCAGGACGTCCTGCGCGAAGTCGCCCGAGAGGCGAACGAGGGTGGCGCTCGGGTCCGTCGCCGCCGTGGGCGAGAAATCCATCGATTCGTTGGTCACGAGATCGATGGTCGTCCGGACGCACCTTCGCTGCTTGGAGATCTCGTGTAGATGCGCTGGAGATCGTCGGCGCGTTAGGCAGACCTGCCGCGCTCGGCCCGGTAGTGGCGCACCAGCGCGTCGGTCGAGCTGTCCGACTGCTCCTCCGGCGCGGCGTCCTCGGTGAGCACGGGCAGCAGTGAATTCGCCTGCGTCTTGCCGAGTTCCACACCCCACTGGTCGAAGGAGTCGATGCCCCAGATGACGCCCTCGGTGAACACCTGGTGTTCGTAGAGGGCGACCAGCTGACCGACCACCGACGGCGTCAACTTGGTCGCCAGGATCGAGGTGCTGGGCCGGTTGCCAGGCATCACCTTGTGGGGAACCACCTCGGGCTTGGTGCCTTCGTCGGCGATCTCCTCGGCGGTCTTGCCGAACGCCAGCACCTTGGTCTGGGCGAAGAAGTTGCTCATCAGCAGGTCGTGCATGCTGCCGGTGCCGTCCCGGGTGGGCAGGTCGTCGGTGGGCTGGGAGAACCCGATGAAGTCGGCCGGGATCAGCCGCGTGCCCTGGTGCAGGAGTTGGTAGAACGCATGCTGGCCGTTGGTTCCTGGTTCGCCCCAATAGATTTCGCCGGTCGACGTGGTGACGGGGGTGCCGTCGGCGCGCACCGACTTGCCGTTGGACTCCATCGTCAGCTGCTGCAGGTACGCGGCGAAACGGGCCATGTCGTTGGAGTACGGCAGGACGACGCGGGACTGCGCGTCGAAGAACTCGTTGTACCAGAGCCCGATGAGGCCAAGCAGCACAGGCGCATTGGCTTCCAGCGGGGTGGTGCGGAAGTGCTCGTCGACGATGTGGAAGCCGGCGAGGAACTCGGCGAAGCGCTCCTTGCCGATCACCGCCATCACCGACAACCCGATCGCCGAGTCCACCGAGTAGCGGCCGCCGACCCAGTCCCAGAAGCCGAACATGTTGGCGGTGTTGATGCCGAACTCGGAGACCAGCTTCGCGTTGGTGGACACCGCGACGAAGTGCTTGGACACCGCCTCGTCGCCGAGCGCGTCGGTCAGCCAGCGGCGGGCCGCGGTCGCGTTGGTCAGCGTCTCCAGCGTCGAGAACGTCTTCGAGGCCACGATGAACAGCGTCGTCGCGGGGTTCAGCCCGTCGAGCTTGGCGACCAGGTCGGCGGGGTCGACGTTGGACACGAAGCGCGCCGAGACGCCGGCGTCGGCGTAGTGGCGCAGCGCCTGGTACACCATCACCGGACCCAGGTCCGAGCCGCCGATGCCGATGTTGACGACGGTCGTGATGCGCTCGCCGGTGGCGCCCGTCCATTCACCGCTGCGCAGTTCGTCGGTGAAGGACCCCATCGCGTCGAGCACCTCGTGCACGTCGGCGACGACGTCCTGCCCGTCGACGGTCAGGGTGGCGTCCTTGGGCAGCCGCAGCGCCGTGTGCAGCACCGCGCGATCCTCGGAGGTGTTGATGTGTACGCCGGCGAACATGGCGTCGCGCTTGGCCTCCACATCGGCGGCCTTGGCGAGGTCGACGAGCAGGGCGAGCGTCTCCCGCGTCACCCGGTGCTTGCTGTAGTCGACGTAGAGATCGCCGAGGGTGAGCGTCAGCTCGCGACCGCGGGCGGGGTCCTCGGCGAAGAACTCCCGCAGGTGCTTGTCCCCGATCTCCTGGTGATGGCGAACCAATGCGTTCCACGCCGGAGTCGCGGTGATGTCGGAAATCTGGACGGTCTCGGCACTCATATCTCGACCCTAGTGCGGCGTCGCTTTCGAGGGTGTAAATGATGGACGTATGGACATCGAAAAGCTCCTGTCATCCGTGCCGACCGGTTTGTGGATCGGAGGTGAGGAGCGCAAGGGGTCGTCGACCTTCGACGTGCTGAACCCCGCGACCGACGAGGTGTTGACAACCATCGCCGACGCGACGCCCGAGGACGGCATCGCCGCACTCGACGCGGCCGCCGGCGTGCAGAAGGAATGGGCCGCCACCGCCCCCCGCGAACGCGGTGAGATCCTGCGCGCGGTGTTCGAGGCCATCACCGCCCGCGCCGAGGAATTCGCGACGCTGATGACCCTGGAGATGGGCAAGGTGCTCCCCGAGAGCATGGGCGAGGTCAAGTACGGCTCGGAGTTCTTCCGTTGGTTCGCCGAGGAGGCGGTCCGCATCGACGGCCGCTACACCCGCAGCCCAGCGGGCACCGGTCGCATCATCGTCACCAAGCAGCCGGTCGGCCCGTGTCTGGCGATTACGCCGTGGAACTTCCCGCTGGCGATGGGCACCCGCAAGATCGGTCCCGCGATGGCGGCGGGCTGCACGATGATCATCAAGCCCGCGGCGGAGACCCCGCTGACGATGCTCTTGCTGGCCAAGCTGATGGACGACGCCGGGCTGCCCAAGGGCGTGCTGTCGATCCTGCCGACGTCCAAGGCCGGCGAGCTGACCACCGCGCTGATCGACGACGGCCGGCTGCGCAAGCTGACCTTCACCGGATCCACCGGCGTCGGCAAGATGCTGGTGAAGCAGAGCGCCGACAAGCTGCTGCGGCTGTCGATGGAGTTGGGTGGCAACGCGCCGTTCGTCGTGTTCGACGACGCGGACGTCGACGCCGCGGTCGAAGGCGCGCTGCTGGCCAAGATGCGCAACGGCGGTGAGGCCTGCACGGCGTCGAACCGCTTCCACGTCGCCAACGCGGTCCGCGCGGAGTTCACCGAGAAGCTCGTCAAGAGGATGAGCGAGTTCACTCTCGGCAACGGGCTGGAGGAGTCCTCGAAACTGGGCCCGCTGATCAGCGCCAAGCAGGTCGCCACCGTCGAGGACCTGGTGTCCGACGCCGTGTCCAAGGGTGCGACGGTCGCCGTCGGCGGGGTGGCGCCGGAGGGGCCGGGCCACTTCTACCCGGCGACCGTGCTGTCCGAGGTCCCCGCGACCGCGCGCATCTTCAAGGAGGAGGTGTTCGGCCCGGTCGCTCCCGTCATCGGATTCGACACCGAGGAGGAGGGCATCGCGGCGGCCAACGCCACCGAGTACGGGCTGGCGGCCTACATCTACACGCAGGGGCTGGACCGCGCGCTACGCGTCGCCGAGGCCATCGAGGCGGGCATGGTCGGCGTCAACCGCGGCGTCATCTCCGACCCGGCCGCCCCCTTCGGCGGCGTCAAGGAATCCGGCTTCGGGCGTGAAGGCGGCACCGAGGGCATCGAGGAGTACCTCGACACGAAGTACATCGCGCTGACGAACTAGGGCGCTCGCCCAGTGTGTGGGTTGTGGACGCCAATCGCGGCTTCGCGCGTCCACAACCCGCACGGTCGGCGCTAGTGGCCGAGGCGACCGCGGCCGAGTCGCAGCAGAATCATGGCGAGATCCTTGCCCTCGGGTCCGAGCGAGCTGTATCGCTCGATGACCTTCATCTCGCGGCTGTGCACCAGCCGCGTGCCGCCGGAGGCCATCCTGGCCTTGCCGATCGTCTGCGACACCTCGGCACGCCGCTGGACGGCGGCCAGGATCTCGGCGTCGAGCCGGTCGATCTCCAAGCGCAGCTCGTCGATGTTGGGTGTGGGTTCGGTTTCGACACTCATGTCTGACTCCGCATCGTCTTCTCGGGTGGGTTCTGGTCTCATCCGAATACGGGCCTCACGCGAAAGAGAAAGAGCCCCGGATCCGGAAGCGGACCGCGGGGCTGAAGGGCAAGCAGCTAGACCACGGACACCGGCAGCCGGTATCCGTACGGAAATCGTCCCTGCACATCGAGCACGGATCGAGTGTGCCACCAAGGGCCACGTCCGCGCAAAGAACGGTTCCGATGCGCGGCACCGTCGCGGTGTCTCTGGTCAGCGGTAAGTTGAATCCGACATGACGATCGCTACTGAGACGGATCAACTGCTGGACGGGCTCAACCCACAGCAGCGCAAGGCGGTGCTGCACGAGGGCTCGCCCCTGCTGATCGTCGCGGGCGCCGGGTCGGGGAAGACCGCGGTGCTCACGCGCCGCATCGCCTACCTGCTGGCCGCCCGGGACGTCGGGGTGGGGCAGGTGCTGGCCATCACCTTCACCAACAAGGCCGCCGCCGAGATGCGGGAGCGCGTAGTCGAGCTGATCGGTCCCCGTGCGCGGTCGATGTGGGTGTCGACGTTCCACTCCACCTGTGTGCGCATCCTGCGCAATCAGGCGTCACTGCTCCCCGGACTCAACTCGAACTTCTCGATCTACGACTCCGACGACTCGCGCCGCCTGCTGATGATGATCGCCAAGGACATGGGGCTCGACACCAAGCGGTACTCGCCGCGGCTACTGGCCAACTCGATCTCCAACCTCAAGAACGAGCTGATCGATCCCGACAAGGCGGCCTTCGAGGCGTCCGAGGGCGAAGACGACCTCGCCCGCATCGTCGCCCAGGCCTACGCCGAATACCAACGCCGCCTGCGCGGCGCGAACGCCCTCGACTTCGACGACCTGATCGGTGAGACGGTCGCCGTTCTCCAGGCCTTCCCACAGATCGCCCAGTACTACCGGCGTCGTTTCCGGCACATCCTGGTCGACGAATACCAGGACACCAACCACGCTCAGTACGCGCTGGTGCGAGAGCTCGTCGGCCACGATCTGGCCGACGGCGCCGACGGCGTTCCGCCGGCCGAGTTGTGCGTCGTCGGCGACGCCGACCAGTCGATCTACGCCTTCCGCGGGGCCACCATCCGCAACATCGAGGACTTCGAACGCGACTACCCGAACGCGACGACGATCCTGCTGGAACAGAACTACCGGTCGACGCAGAACATCCTGTCCGCCGCGAATTCCGTCATCTCCCGAAACACCGGGCGCCGGGACAAGCGGCTGTGGACCGACGCCGGTGAAGGCGAGCTGATCGTCGGCTACGTCGCCGACAACGAACACGACGAGGCGCGGTTCATCGCCGAGGAGATCGAGTCGCTCACCTCTCGCGGTGACGTGAACTACTCCGACGTCGCCGTCTTCTATCGCACCAACAACAGCTCGCGTGCCGTCGAAGACGTGTTCATCAGGGCGGGCATCCCGTACAAGGTCGTGGGTGGCGTCCGGTTCTACGAGCGCAAGGAGATCCGCGACATCGTGGCCTACCTTCGCGTGCTGGACAACCCCGGTGACGCCGTCAGCATGCGACGCATCCTCAACACCCCGCGCCGGGGGATCGGCGACCGCGCCGAGGCGTGCGTCGCGGTCCACGCGGAGAACACCGGCGGTTCGTTCAACGACAGCTTGCAGGCCGCCGCCGAAGGCCGGGTGCCCATGCTGAACACGCGCTCCGAGAAGGCGATCGCCGCCTTCGTCGCGCTGCTCGACGAGTTGCGCGGTCTACTCGGCGACGAGCTGGGCAACCTGGTCGAGGCCGTCCTCGAACGCACCGGATACCGCCGCGAGCTCGAGGCGTCGAGTGATCCCCAAGATCTGGCGCGGCTTGACAACCTCAACGAATTGGTCAGCGTCGCACACGAATACAGCATCGACGCGGCCAACGCCGCGGCGCTGCGCGAGGAGGATCCCGAGCTTCAGGACGAGGACGTGCCCGACACCGGCGTGCTGGCCCAGTTCCTGGAGCGCGTGTCGCTGGTGGCCGACGCGGACGGCATCCCCGACGAGGGGTCCGGCGTCGTGACGATGATGACGTTGCACACCGCGAAGGGCCTGGAGTTCCCGATGGTGTTCGTCACCGGGTGGGAGGACGGCATGTTCCCGCACATGCGTGCCCTCGGCGACCCGATGGAGCTGTCCGAGGAGCGACGGCTTGCCTACGTCGGCATCACCCGCGCCCGGCAACGGCTGTACCTGAGCCGCGCGAAGGTGCGGTCGTCGTGGGGTCAGCCGATGCTCAACCCCGAATCGCGGTTCCTGCGCGAGATTCCGCAGGAGCTCATCGACTGGCGGCGGGTGGAGGCGCCGCAGTCGTCGTTCGGCGTACCGGTCAGCGGGGCCGGACGGTTCGGTACGCCGCGGCCCGCGCCGGCCCGCACGTCGGGCGCCCGGAACCGGCCGGCGATCACGCTGGAGCCCGGCGACCGCGTCACGCACGACAAGTACGGTCTCGGCCGGGTGGAGGAAGTGTCCGGCATGGGTGAATCCGCGATGTCGCTCATCGACTTCGGCAGCGCGGGCCGGGTCAAGCTGATGCACAACCACGCGCCGATTCAAAAGCTCTAATCCGGGTGGTTCCACGGCCCGTCGACGAGCTCGGCGGGAACCGGTAGTCGCGGCTCCGCCAGCGGTGGCACCTTGCCGAGCAACGGGTTCTGGTCGAGGAGGGCGCCAGCGGTGCGGCCCCGACCCCAGCCGATCATCGCGCGATAGCCGCCGAGCAGTCCGCTCCGGGCGACGGCGTGTTCGTCGGCGTGCGGGCTGTCCGACGCCACCGGTGCCGAGACGGGAGAGACGTAGAGCGCGTCGGTCGGGCAGTACGCCTCGCACATGAAGCACGTCTGGCAGTCGGATTGCCGGGCGATGACCGGCACCCCGTCCTCGCCCCGGTCGAATACGTCCGTCGGACACACCTTTACGCAGAGGTCGCATGCGATGCACGCCGCCGCGCTGACGATCTCGATCACGCCGCGGACTCCGAGGAAACGAGGTGGGGGAGCACCGGATCGGGAGCCGTCCACACCTCGTCCAGGCCGCCCACCAGGATTCGGTGGTCGAGGCGGTGGTCGCGGGTCGGGAGGTCCTCGCGACGGTGCAGCCCGCGACTCTCCGTCCTGGCCAACGACGACGCGGTGATCCACCTGGCCGCGGCGACCATGGCGACCGCCTGGCGCGGCTTGTAGGCGGCGCGACGGGGCACCGGCGCCAGCCCCTCGGACACGTCGCGCCACAGGCCCTCCAGCGCGGCGGCGGACTCGGTGAGCCGGTCCGCCGACTTCAGGAAGCTGCGCAGGGGCGGCAGCACGTGGGATTGGGCGGCGCGGACGACGTCGTCGACGGTCGGCGCTCCGGCGCGTCCGGGCCGGATGCCCAGACCCGGTTCCACCGGCGGGTGCCCGGCCGTGCGGGCCCGCCCGCGGCTGAACTCCGCCGCCCCGCGGCCGGCGAACGTGCCCGACGCGATCGCCCACGAACCGTTGCGGCTGCCCCCACCGCTGACCGCTCCGGTGATCAATTCGCGCGTCGCGGCGTCGCCCGCGGCGAAGAGGCCGGGAACCGTTGTCGCACAATCGGGTCCGGTCAGACGCAGGCCGCCCGTGCCGCGGACCGAGCCCTCGTGGATCATTCGGATCGGGTAGGCGGTGGTGAACGGATCGATGCCAGCCTTGTCGAGCGGCAGGAAGTAGTTGGGTTGGGCGTCTCGCATCGTCTGACGCATCTCGAGGGGGGCCCGGTCCAGTCGGGCGAACACCCGGCGCCCCTGGGTCAACACGCGCTGGGCGTCTTGGCGCCCGCCCAGTCCGAGCTCGGTGGCCAACGGTCGGCCGAACTCGTCGTAGAAGCTGGCCCACTGCAGCATTCGGCCCTTGGTGTGGACGCCCCATTCCGGCGCCAACGCATAGGCGCCGGAGAATTCCATGCCGGACAGGCTGGCGCCCAGTTCGGCGGCCATCAGCAGCCCGTCCCCGGTGTCGACGTTGGTGCCGAACGTCCCGGACAGGAAGGCGGTCCCGCCCGTCGCCAGCACCACGGCGCCCGCCGAGATCTGCCATGGCCGCCCGTCGTCCTGGCGGGCGATCCCCCTGGCCCCGTCGACGACGCCCTCGGCGTCGGTGCGCAACTCCAGGGCGGGGTGGTGGTCCAAGATGCGGACGCCGCTGCGGTGGGCCTTGCGGCGCATGCGGCGCATGTATTCGGGGCCCTGCAGGCTGCTGCGCAGGGGCTGACCGTCGGGCGCGGACGGGAAGGGGTAGCCCCACTGCGCCAACTCCTCGACGCGGTCCCACGACGTGGCGAGGACGCGGAACATCCACTCCGAGTCGGTGAGTCCGCCTGCGGCCACCTCGGATTCGCGGACCGATTCCTCTCGGCGCCGGCCCCGCGGGATCAGCCACAGATTGTTGCCACCGGCGGCCGTGGCGCCGCTGGTTCCGCAGAAGCCCTTGTCCACCAGGGTGACTCGGCTTCCGGCCTCCGCGGCGGAGATGGCCGCCCAGGTCGCGGCCGGTCCACCCCCGACGACCAAGACGTCGGTGGTCAGCTCGTCGACGTCACGCGGACTGGTCATGACCGACCTCTTCCTGAACACCGAGTTCGGCGAGCAGGGTGCGACGCAGGTCGTCGAAACCGTCGTCGCCCCGACTGCGGGGGAAGGGCAGGTTGACCGGCCGGTCCAGGGACACCCGGCCCCCGGAGAGCACCACCACTCTGTCCGCGAGCAGGATCGCCTCGTCGACGTCATGGGTGACGTGGAGAACGGCCATGTGTCTGCGGGACCACAGGTCGTGCAACAGTCGGTACATCTTGAGCCGGGTGAGGGCGTCGAGCGCGCCGAACGGTTCGTCGAGCAGAAGGAGGTCGGGTTCGCGGACCAAGGCCCTGGCCAGCGAGACCCGTTGCGCCTCACCGCCTGAGAGCATCAACGGCCACGCGCGGGCCTTGTCGGAGAGGCCCACCTCGGCCAGCGCGGCGCGCCCGCGAGCGTCGCGGCCCAGCGAGTCCGGGCCGTCGTCGGCCAACGCGAAGGTGACGTTGGCCAGGGCGCGGCGCCACGGCAGCAACCGTGGGCTTTGGAAGACGACGGCGCGTGAGCGGGGAGCGACGACCGATCCGGTGACGTGCTCGTCCAGCCCGGCGATCGCCCGCAGCAGGGTGCTCTTTCCGGAGCCCGAGCGGCCCAGCATCGCTACGAATTCGCCGTCGGCGATGTCGAGCTCGAAGTCGTCGAGCACCTGTTGTGGCCCGAAGTTGCGCCGCAGTCCGCGGATCGTGACGACCGATTGGCTCACGCGACGCCGTCGAACCCGTTGCGCCAGGACAGAAGCAACCGCTCCAGGACCCGGACGAAGGCGTAGGACAGCAGGCCGGCGATCGCATAGATGACGATGACGAGCAACGAGATGTCGAACTGAAGGTTGGTCTGCGCCCGCGACATCAGGTAGCCGATGCCCTTGGTGGTGTTGATCATCTCGGCGAAGATCAGGCTGAGCCACGCGCTCGACAAGCCGAGACGAAGTCCCACCAGGAAGTTCGGCATGGCACCGGGCAGGATGACCTGGGTGATCAGGGTGCCGCGGCGCGCCTTCAACGTCTGGGCCATCTCGACGAGTTGCCGGTCGACGCCGCGGATGCCGGCGTAGGTGTTGATGTAGATCGCGATGGCGACACCGGTGGTGATGAGCACGATCTTGGGTCCCTCGCCGATGCCCATCCAGATGATGAGCAGGGGTGTGAGAGCGAAGTTCGGTACGGCCTTGAAGATCTGCATGGTCCAGTCGAGGAGGTCCTCGCCCGTGCGCGTGAGGCCGGCGACGACCGCGAGCGCCACGCCGATCAGGATGCCGAGGACCGTCCCGGTCAGCACCCGCGTCGCCGATGCGCCGACGTGGGTGGCGAGTTCCCCGTCGCCGAGAAGCCTCCACGCGGTGGCGGCGACCTGAGCGGGCGGTGGAAACAGGTCGGGGTCCAGCCACTCCGTCGCGGCGCCGACGGCCCACGCCGCGAGGATGACGCAGGGACCGACCATGCGGCGGACCGCACGCGGGGTGCGCGTCCAAAGTCCCCTTCTGGCGCGATGTTCGGCGACGACCTCGATCAGATCGGGACCCGGTCGCGCGGCGGTGGCCGCGACGATCTCGGCCGTGGTCACGGCTTGGCGCCGATCCACTCGTCGACGGAGTACTGGCCGGCGAGTGAACCGTCGGCGTTCAGGAAGTCGTACGCGTCCTGGAGCTGCTTGACGCCGATCTGGGGGAACGGCTCGGTGTTGAACTCGTCGGCCTGGGTCGACTGCTTGACGTACTCGAACTTGCTGCCGTCGGTGTCGGCGACCCAGTGCAGGTAGTCGTCGAAGTGGTTCCTGATGTCACCGTTGACTGCGGTGATCGCGCGCTGCCACGCGGCGCGGAAGTCGGGATGGCCGTCGGTGAAGGACGTCAACGCGATGTTGGTTCCGGTGCTGCCCATGCCATGTCGCGACAGACTGTCGATGACGGGGTAGCCCTTCTGCTGCAGGTCCACCGAGCTGGCGCCGCTGAGGACCGTGGCGTCGATCTGACCCGAACTCAGTCCGGCGATGGACTCCGGCGTCGGCACGTCCTTGACGTCGATCTTGCCCGTGAGGCCGGCGGCCTCGATGAGCTGGCGCGCGGTGCGGTCGCGGATGGTTCCCTGCGGTGCGGTGATGTTCTTGCCGACCAGCCCCTGGATGTTGGTGGGGCCACCTCGCGCGCCGATGATCTGCATGTCGCTGTTGACCGAATCGAAGGACAGCAGAACCACTTTCGGGTCTCGGCTGCGGGCCCGCAGCGCGGGATTGTCGCCGACGGCGGCCACGTCGACGGCTCCCGCGATGAGGGCCGAGACGGCGTCTCCGCCGGACTGGAAGAAGGAGTACTCGATCTTGTCGACCCCGGCCGCCTTCAGCTCCTTGGTGAGTATGCCCTGACGGTCGCCCCATCCCAGCGATCCGGCGGGAGTCCCCGTCACCGACGTCGCGCCGATCCGCAGGGTGTAGCCGCCGGAACCTCCGTCGCCGGTACTGCAGGCGACGGCCGTGGCGGCCAGGACGGTCGCCAGTGCGGCGTGGAAGATGCGGCTGAGCATTGGAGTGGAGCCTCCGGATCGAATCTGTGGCAGAACGCAGGGACGTTCAGTACAGCTGATTCACAGGTCCGGGTCGATCGTTACGCTCGTGTTGACCGGAAGGTCGGCGACGTCCGACGCACGGCGCCGGAATCCTTGCGGGGCAAGGTATTTCACACCAGCTCAGCGGCACCAGCGGCCCGTGGCCGGTAGGAGTGCCAGGGTGATCGCGGCCACCGGCAGCACCGGGATGCCGTACACCAGCTTCGGCAGATCCGCCCCGGCGACGAACAGACCGGCGAAGATCATCAGCGCCACGATGGAGCCGACGACGATCAGCAGTCGCCCGATGCGTTGGCGGAGCAGCAGTGAGATCAACCCGCCGATGGTCGCCGCGGCCGACACCGTGGTCAGGAAACCGATGGCGATGCAGAACAATTCGTCGGTGCCCCACCAGCCGCTGATGAGCGACGTCGCGATGACGGCCGTGGCCCAGCCGCTGACGATGCTGACCGTCGCGGTGGCGGACGCCGCGACGGGACTTTGCCGGCTGACGGGCTGCTGCGGCGGCAGGGGTAGGGGCGCGGCTTGCGGAATGAAGCTGGTCTGCGGCTCGGGCGCGGCGGGAAACGCGCCCGTGGGGTGGCGGCGGATGATGCCGGTGTGCTGCTCCGAGAGGTCGGGCGGCGGTGGTGGTGGGGCAGCCTCGGGTTGCCGCCGGATGATGCGGGTTTCCTCGGACGGGGGTCCGCCGGACGTCACCGGTCAGCCGACGTAGTTGCCGGGGCTTAGACCCTTCGCGGCGAGCCACGGCACGGGGTCGACGAAGTCGGTGCCGTTCTTCAGAACCGAGAAGTGCAGGTGCGGTCCGGTGGACTGACCGCGGTTGCCGATGGTGGCGATCTGGTCGCCCGCCATGACTCGCTCACCGGGGGTGACGAGCCACGTGTTGACGTGGCCGTACAGGGTGACGGTGCCGTCGGCGTGCCGGATCTTGACCCAGGCGCCGTAGCCGGCGGTGAGACCGGCGTCGGTGACGACGCCGTCCGCGGCGGCCACGATCGGCGTGCCGATCGAGTTCGCGATGTCGATGCCCGCGTGCAGGACGCCCCAGCGGTATCCGAAGCCGGACGTCCAGACCCCATGGGCGGGCATGACGTACATGGGCCTGGCGAGCCGCGCCTCGCGCTCGGCGCGCTCCGCGGCGAAGGCGGCACCGTTGGCGAGTTCTTGGCTGTGTACGGCCTCGCTGGCCACCGGCGCGACCGTGACGATCTGCATGCCGTCCGACGAGCCGGTGATCGCGGCGCCGTCGACGAAGGCGTTGGGTCCGGCGGCGACCATCTGCTCGACGGGGGCCTTGTCGGAGGAGTTGACCACCGAGTAAGCGGCTGCTGCGGTCGCGCCTGCGGCCATCGCGGCGGCAACCAATCGGGCCTTGACGTGACCGTCGCCCACCTTGCGATGCAGGCCGCGGCGGCTCGACATGTCGATGACGTCGGTGTTCTCCATGCCGTCGCTGACGTCGGTGTAGCTGTCGCGGTAGGCGTGGCTGGAGCGGCGCTCGTCGCCGGGGGTCGCGCGGAACTGCGCGGGGACCACCAGACGCAGCGGCGTCAGGTCGTCGGTGTCGTGCATGTCGTCGAGTTCGGGGGCGCGGATCACCCGTGACTCGCGATCGAATGCCGACGTGTTCCCGAAGTCCAGGTCGTCCAGATCGCCGAACTCGTTGAACGGGATGATGTCGGTGGTCGTGGCGTCGAAGTGGGTCGTCGAGGTTGCACGAGATGCTCGTGACGAACCTTGCTCAGCCAACCGAAATGTCCTTCGCGCCGTGACCGTACCGTGACTTAGACCAGAGGCACGTTAACCAAAATCCAATGTTGGTGGCAACCCGTGGCCATATTCCGCCGGATAATGTGACTTGTATCACTACAAGGGTCCCGGTGAGATGTGCCACATGGGAGGTAGGGGGTGCGGATCACATTGGGGTGTGTGGATAAAGTTCCTAGCGAGCCGTTCTGGCCGAAACGTAGACAAACAACCAATCAGTCAAAGCAGACAGACGGTGAGCCCATGGATCTCTTCGAATACCAGGCGAAGGAGCTGTTCGCCAAGCACAACGTGCCCACCACCCCGGGTCGGGTGACCGACACCGCCGAGGGCGCCAAGGCGATCGCCGAGGAAATCGGCAAGCCCGTGATGGTGAAGGCGCAGGTCAAGGTGGGCGGTCGGGGCAAGGCGGGCGGCGTGAAGTACGCGGCCACTCCCGACGACGCCTTCACGCATGCGCAGAACATCCTCGGCCTGGACATCAAGGGCCACGTCGTGAAGAAGTTGCTCGTCGCCGAGGCCAGTGACATCGCCGAGGAGTACTACATCTCCTTCCTGCTGGACCGGTCGAACCGCACGTACCTCGCCATGTGCTCGGTCGAGGGCGGCATGGAGATCGAAGAGGTCGCCGCGACCAAGCCCGAACGGCTCGCCAAGGTTCCCGTGGACGCCGTCAAGGGTGTCGACCTGGCCTTCGCCCGCTCGATCGCCGAGCAGGGCCACCTGCCCGCCGAGGTGCTCGACGCCGCCGCCGTGACCATCCAGAAGCTGTGGGAGGTCTTCGTCGGAGAGGACGCGACCCTGGTCGAGGTCAACCCGCTCGTCCGTACCCCGGACGACCAGATCCTGGCGTTGGACGGCAAGGTCACCCTCGACGCCAACGCCGACTTCCGTCAGCCCGGGCACGAGGAGTTCGAGGACAAGGACGCCACGGACCCCCTCGAGCTGAAGGCCAAGGAGAACGACCTCAACTACGTCAAGCTCGACGGCTCGGTCGGCATCATCGGCAACGGCGCGGGCCTGGTGATGTCGACCCTCGACGTCGTCGCGTACGCCGGTGAGAAGCACGGTGGCGTCAAGCCCGCCAACTTCCTCGACATCGGTGGTGGCGCCTCGGCCGAGGTGATGGCCAACGGGCTCGACGTCATCCTGGGCGACAGCCAGGTCAAGAGCGTGTTCGTCAACGTCTTCGGTGGCATCACCGCGTGCGACGCGGTGGCCAACGGCATCGTCGGTGCGCTCAAGAAGCTCGGCGACGAGGCCAACAAGCCGCTGATCGTCCGTCTCGACGGCAACAACGTCGACGAGGGCCGGCGCATCCTGGCCGAAGCCAACCACCCGCTGGTGATCCAGGCCGACACGATGGACGCCGGCGCCGACAAGGCCGCCGAGCTGGCGAACAAGTAACGGAGCCAACAGAATATGTCTATCTTCCTGAACAAGGACAGCAAGGTCATCGTCCAGGGCATCACCGGCGGCGAGGGCACCAAGCACACCGCGCTGATGCTGAAGGCGGGCACCCAGGTGGTCGGCGGTGTCAACGCCCGCAAGGCCGGCACCAACGTCAGCCACAAGGACAAGGACGGCAACGACGTCGAACTGCCGGTGTTCGCCAGCGTGGAGGAAGCGATGAAGGCGACCGGCGCCGACGTGTCGATCGCCTTCGTGCCGCCGGCGTTCTCCAAGGACGCAATCATCGAGGCGATCGACGCCGAGATTCCCCTCCTTGTCGTCATCACCGAGGGAATCCCGGTGCAGGACAGCGCCTTTGCGTGGGCCTACAACGTAGAGAAGGGGCAGAAGACCCGCATCATCGGGCCGAACTGCCCCGGCATCATCACCCCCGGTGAGTCGCTGGTCGGCATCACGCCGAACAACATCACCGGCAAGGGGCCGATCGGCCTGGTGTCGAAGTCCGGCACGCTGACCTACCAGATGATGTACGAGCTGCGCGATCTCGGCTTCTCGACCGCCATCGGCATCGGCGGCGACCCCGTCATCGGCACCACCCACATCGACGCCATCGAGGCGTTCGAGAAGGATCCCGAGACCAAGGTCATCGTGATGATCGGCGAAATCGGCGGCGACGCCGAGGAGAAGGCCGCCGACTACATCAAGGCCAACGTCTCCAAGCCGGTCGTCGGCTACGTCGCGGGCTTCACCGCGCCGGAGGGCAAGACGATGGGCCACGCCGGCGCCATCGTGTCCGACGGTGCCGGTACCGCAGACGGCAAGAAGGTGGCCCTCGAGGCCGCAGGCGTCAAGGTCGGCAAGACGCCGTCGGAGACCGCGAAGCTCGCCCGAGAGATCCTCGAAAGCCTGTAATCAGATCGTCGAGTGTGCGGTCAGATCGCGAATCCTTCGGGATTCACGATCTGGCCGCACTTTCGTTGGGGTGGTCGGCGGGCCCGCGAAGTTGGAACACGTTCCAGTTTCGGTTAGCCTGACGAACTATGCAGGTAGACCCGCGTACCCCGGTCGTCGTCGGCGTCGGCCAGTTCACCGAGCGCATCGGCGACGCCGGCTACCGAGGCATGTCGTCCGTCGACCTCGCCACCGAGGCGGTACGCGCGGCCCTCGCCGACACCGGCGCCGACGTGGCTGCCGTGGCGCGGTCGATCGAGGTGTTCGCCGGGCTGCGGCAGTTCGAGATCTGCACGCCGTTCGACACGCCGCCGCTGGGGTGCTCGGACAACTACGTCCGATCGGTGGCGCAGCGCGTGGGCGCCGATCCGGCGCGCGCAATCCTGGAGCCGATCGGCGGCAACGGCCCGCAGAAGCTGATGACGGAGTTCGCCGGTGTGATCGCCGCCGGTGACCACGAGGTGGTGCTGATCCTCGGCTCGGAGAACGGCTCGACGCTGAAGACCTTTGCCGATCGTGACGACAAACCCGATCACGGCGAGACCGTTGGCGGCCAGTTGGAGGACCGCGGCTACGGCTTCGAGCAGTACATGAGTGAATACACCGCCAAGCACGGGCTGACGGGTGCGCCCGTGCAGTACGGGCTGCTCGACAACGCGCGACGGGCCCGGTTGGGTCTCGACGTCGCCGGCTACCGCCGCCGGATGGCCGAGTTGTTCGCGCCCTTCTCGAAAGTCGCCGCCAAGAACCCGTTCTCGTCGTCGCCCGTGGAGCGGTCCGTCGACGAGATCGACACCGTCACCGCCGAGAACCGGATGATCTGTGACCCGTACCCCCGGCTCCTGGTGGCCCGCGACACCGTCAACCAGGGCGCCGCGGCGGTGGTGATGTCGGTGGCCGCGGCCCGTCGGCTCGGGGTGCCCGAGGAGAAGTGGGTGTACCTCCGCGGACACGCCGATCAGACCGAACAGGACCTGCTCGACCGCGTCGACCCGAGCGTCAGCCACGCCGCCAAACAGGCAGTGGCCGAGGCACTTCGGGGTGCCGGCATCGGCGTCGACGACGTCGCGACGTTCGACCTCTACAGTTGCTTTCCCTTCCCGGTCTTCGCGGTGTGCGACCAGTTCGGACTTGCCGAGGACGACCCGCGGGGTCTCACCCTGACCGGCGGTCTGCCGTACTTCGGTGGCCCCGGCAACAGCTACTCGCTGCACGGCATCGCCGAGACCGTGGCCCAGATGCGCGACCGCCCAGGATCATTCGGGCTCGTCGGCGCCAACGGCGGTGTCATGAGCAAGTATTCAGCCGGGGTCTACTCCACCGAGCCCGCCGAGTGGGCACCCGATCGGGGCAAGGCGTTGCAGGGCGACATCGCCGCCCTGCCGAAGGTGGCGGTCACGCGCAACGCCGACGGACCAGGAACCATCGAGACGTACTCGGTGCGCTACGACTGGCCGATTACGACGGGTGTCATCATCGGTCGCCTCGACGCGGACGACAGCCGATTCATGGCCCTCACCGATGACGACGACCTGGTGGCGCTGATGACCGGGGGAGACCCACTTGGCGCGGCGATCGCTGTGAAGTCGACCGAGGACGGGGTCAACCGCGCGACGTTGGCGTGATCGCCGACCGCGTACAGATCAGGGCCAGTGCGTCATTGCTCGCGCTGACACCGTCCTCTCCGATGAGGTCGCGCAGGCGCCTGCGCAGTGCGGTCTTGGCGGCTGGTTCCAGGACGACGTGGTTCGAGTGGGTGAAGACCAGGTTCAGCCAGTCGTCGGTCGAGTAGTGCAGGTCTTCTCCGACCTCGACGCGCTCGACGGTGAACTCGGCTCGGCGTAGCAGTGCCCGCAGGGCGGTCTCGGCGTTGTTGCCCGACGTCGAGGCGGGGGTGGTGACGCCGTACTCGGCGGAGATCCGTTCGAGTCCCCGTCGCATCGAGTCGTTCGCCGTGATGCGGTTCCACATCAACGCCAGCCGCCCGCCGGAGCCCAGCAGCGCGGCCAGCTTGGGCAGGGCCACGTCGGGGTCCACCCAGTGAAACGACTGTCCGAAGGTCACCAGGTCGAACGTGCGCCCGCGCGGTTGCCACTGCTCGAACGTGCTGCGCTCGACCGGGATTCCCTTCGCGCGGCATCGTGCCGCCATCTGCTCGTCGGGTTCGACGGCCAGCACGTCGGCCCCGGCGCTTACGAGCTGAGCCGACGAGATGCCGGTCCCCGCCCCCACGTCGAGAACGCTGAGGCCGGGGGACGGCACCAGTCGAGCGATCAGCGCCTGGGGATATCGGGGGCGGTAGCGGTCGTAGTCGTCGGCGACCGAGCCGAACGACTCGGCGCGACGTCGGTCGGTGAAGACGGGGGTCGGCTCAGCCATGGCTCCAGGATGCCCGCGGCAGCTGGGAACGCTGTCAGGCGCGTCAGACCAGCGCGGCGAGCTTGCCCGCCAACCTCTCCACGTAACCGGCCACCTCGGATTCGGACTTGTCCGGCAACCCGAACAGCACCTCGGTGACGCCGAGGTCGGCCCAGCGGGCCAGCTTGTCGGGGTCGGGCTTGAAGTCGAGCGCCACGATCTGGGGCGCGCCGTCGCGGTCGGCAGCCGCCCAGGTGTCCTGCAGCAGCTTCACCGGGGCGTCGATGTCGAAGTCGCGGGGCGTGGTGATCCAGCCCTCCGCGGAGCGGGCGATCCACTTGAAGTTCTTCTCGGTGCCCGCGGCGCCGACGAGGACCGGGATGTGGGGCTGCACGGGTTTGGGGTAGGCCCAGGACGGCCCGAAGTTCACGAACTCGCCTTCATACGACGCCTCTTCCTGCGTCCACAGCGCGCGCATGGCCTCCAGGTACTCGCGAAGCATGGTGCGGCGGCGGCCCGGTGGCACGTTGTGGTCGGCGAGTTCGTCGGTGTTCCACCCGAATCCGACGCCGAGGCTGACCCGCCCGCCGGAGAGGTGATCGAGCGTCGCGATCGACTTGGCCAGCGTGATGCAGTCGTGCTCCACGGGCAGTGCGACGGCGGTCGAGAGCCGCACGTTCGTCGTCACGGCGGCCGCGGTGCCCAGGCTGACCCACGGGTCGAGCGTGCGCATGTAGCGGTCGTCGGGCAAGGATTCGTCGCCCGTGGTCGGGTGCGCGGCCTGCCGCTTGATCGGGATGTGGGTGTGCTCGGGCACGTAGAACGTGTGAAAGCCGTGTTCGTCGGCGAGTTTTGCCGCGGGCGCCGGAGCTATCCCGCGATCGCTGGTGAAGAGAACGAGCCCGTAGTCCATGATCAGAATTAGAACGTGTTCTAGTCCTCGAGCGCAAGGCGGCCCGTCGAGGAAGGGTCATGGTTGGAATCTGATGGATCGTTACCCGTGACCCAGAACGAACCGTCGACTGGGCTGACCACCATGACGACCGAACGCATCGCCGACCACGTCAAGTTCGCCTACTGGGTGCCCAACGTCAGCGGTGGGCTCGTGACCAGCGACATCGAGCAGCGCACCGACTGGAACTACGAGTACAACAAGAAGCTCGCGCAGACCGCCGAGAACAACGGGTTCGAGTACGCGCTGTCCCAGGTCCGGTACGAGGCCAGCTACGGCGCCGAGTACCAGCACGAGTCGACCAGCTTCAGCCTGGCGCTACTGCTGGCCACCGAGCGGCTGAAGGTCATCGCCGCCGTCCACCCCGGGTTGTGGCAGCCCGCGGTGCTCGCCAAGCTCGGCGCGACGGCGGATCACCTCAGCAACGGCCGGTTCGCCGTCAACGTCGTCTCCGGCTGGTTCAAGGACGAGTTCACCCACCTCGGCGAGCCGTGGCTCGAACACGACGAGCGATACCGCCGCAGCGCGGAGTTCCTCCAGGTGCTGCGCAAGATCTGGACCGAGGACGACGTGGACTTCCGCGGCGACTTCTACCGCATCCACGACTTCACCCTGAAGCCCAAGCCGCTCAACACCACCGACCGCCCGAACCCCGAGATCTTCCAGGGCGGCAACTCGACCGCGGCGCGACGCAACGGCGGCCTGTACTCGGACTGGTACTTCTCCAACGGCAAGGACTTCGAGGGCATCACCGAACAGGTGGTGGAGGTGCGCGATCACGCGCGCACCGTCGGTCGCGAGGTCAAGGTCGGACTGAACGGCTTCATCATCGCCAGGGACACCGAGGCGGAGGCACGGGAGACGCTCCGCGAGATCATCGCGAAAGCCAACAAGCCCGCCGTCGAGGGCTTCCGCGGCGCCGTCCAGCAGGCGGGCAACGCCACCGGCGACAAGAAGGGCATGTGGGCCGACTCGTCGTTCGAGGACCTCGTCCAGTACAACGACGGCTTCCGGACCCAGTTGATCGGCACGCCCGAGCAGATCGCCGAACGCATCGTCGCCTACCGCAAGCGCGGCGTCGACCTGATCCTCGGTGGCTTCCTGCACTTCCAGGAGGAGATCGAGTACTTCGGTGCCAAGGTTCTGCCGCTGGTGCGCGAAATCGAACGGTCCGAAGAGGATTCATGCGACCAGCCGCTGCTGATTCCCGCCTGAAGACTCCTCGCGCTGGCGTGCGCGCGAACCGGCCCCAAAGCTTGGTGCGCTAGCGTGGGTGAACCAATCGCCCATCAGAGGAGGGGACATGTCGTACCCATCGGGCCCGCCCGGTAACTCCGGTTACCCGTCCGGGCCGTCCGCGGGGCAGTATTCCGCGCCCGCGCAGCAGTTCGGCCATCCGCAGGAGCCCGCTCCGGCCGGGCCGAGCAAGTTGCCGCTGTACCTCGCCGGTGCCGTCGCGGCCCTCGGGCTGCTGGTCTACCTGGCCAACTTCGGTCCGGTGTTCACGATCAACGCGCCGAACCTGCCCGGCTTCGGTCCCATCGGCGGCTCGGTCAGCACCACGCCGATCGGCATCACGCTTGCGACGGCGGTCGCGCTCGTCGCCGCCCTGCTCGCCGGCGCCAGCCTGCTGCCCAAGCTGGGCAGGTCCTACACCTGGGTCGCGATCCTCTCCGTGCTGGCCCTGCTCATCGTGCTCTCGCAGATCGTCGGCTTGCCCTCTGGCGTGACGTTCGGCTGGGCGCTGTATCTGATCATCGTCTTCTCGGTGCTTCAGGTGATCGCGGCCGTGGCTGCGCTCCTGTTGGAAACCGGCGTCGTCAACGCGCCCACGCCCAAGCCCAAGTACGACCAGAATCCCTACGGTCAGTACGGCGCGCCGGGGCAGTACTACGGTCAGCCCCAGCACACCGCGCCCCTGCACCAGCAGGGTCCGCCGCAGCGCGGCGGTTACCCGCAGCAGCAGTACGGCGGCTACCCGAACAACCCGTCGACCGGGGGCTTCGGCACCCAGCCGGGAGCCCAGCCGGGAGCTCAGTCGGCGTCCCAGCCGGGCCAGCAGGGCGGGTCGCAGGAAAGCGGTCCTGCCACGCCTCCGACGGGATTCCCCGCCTTCGGTACCCCACAGGGATCGCTCGGCTCCCAGCCGACGCAGTCGTTCGAAACGCAGCCACCACAGCAGCAGGCTGCGCCGCAATCCCCACCGCCACCGTCATAATCTCTAGCGGCGCGCACACACCCTTCGTGCGCTGGAGATGGTGCGAGGAGCGACGCAGCTAGTGGACAACCGGCCAGTCGGCACACGCCAGGCGCGCGACCTGTTACGAGTCGCGTTCGGGCCGTCGGCCATCGCATTGGCGGTCATCGCGGCCGTGGTGCTGGTGCAGTTGGTGATCGCCAACAGCGACCTGACCGGGGCGTTCGGCGCGATCGCCAGCATGTGGCTCGGCGTCCACGGGGTGCCGGTGTCCATCGGCGGCGCCGAACTCGGCGTCATGCCCCTGCTGCCGCTGCTGTTGATGGTGTGGGGGACCGCCCGCACCACCGCAGCGGCGACCAAGGCGGGAACGTCATGGTTCGTCATCCGGTGGATCGTGGCGTCGGCGCTCGGCGGCCCGCTGCTGATCGCCGCGATCGCGCTTGCGGTGATCCACGACGCGTCCTCGGTGCTGACCCAACTGCAGACGCCCAGTGCGACGCACGCCTTCGGGTCCGTGCTGGCCGTGCACCTGGCCGGCGCCCTGCTGGGCGTCGGCCCACGGGTGACTCCGCGGCTGCTGAGACTGCCGTACGTACCCCGCTGGCTGCCGGAGGCGTTCCGGGCGGCTCTGGTCGGCGTGTTCGCCCTGTTCGGCCTGTCCGGGGTGATCGCCGCGGGGTCGATGGTCGTGCACTGGGGCACGTTGGACACCTTGTTCGGCATCACCGACTCGGCGTTCGGGCAGCTGAGCCTGACGCTGCTGTCGATGCTCTACGCGCCGAACGTGATCATCGGAACCGCAGCCGTCGCCGTCGGCTCCAGTGCGCACGTCGGGCTGGCGACGTTCAGTTCCTTCACCGTGCTGGGCGGCGACGTGCCCGCCCTGCCCATCCTCGCGGCGGTGCCGAGCCCCCCGCTGGGACCCATCTGGGTGGCGCTGCTGATCGCCGCTGCGGTCGCGGCCGTGGCAGTGGGGCAGCAATGTGCACGCCGGTCCGAACCGCTGCTCGAAGCCGCGGGCAAGTTGGTGGCCGCCGCCGCCATCGGCGCCGCCGCGATGGCGCTGCTCGGGCACGCGGGCGGTGGCCGGCTCGGGAACTTCGGCGACGTCGGCGTCGACCAAGCCACGTTCGGCCCCGCGGTGTTCCTGTGGTTCGCCGGGATCGGCGGTCTGACGGTCGTGATGAGCGGCGGCCTCCGGCGTCGACCCAAGACCCGCCCGATCCCGGCCGAGGCGCCCCGACCGAGCCCCGAGCCGGAACCCGAGGCCGACGCCGAGACGGCGCCGGTGCCGACCGTCGAGGAGGCTCAGCCCGAGCCCGAGCCGGAGCCGGACCCCGAGGAGTTCCTCGAGCCGCACCTCGAACCGGACCCCGAGGAGTTCCTCGAGCCCGACCTCGAACCGGACGAGCTCGACCCCGAACCGGTCCTCGAGGCGGAGGTCGTACCCGTGCCGAGGGCCGAGCCCGAGGAGCGCGTGCCGCCCCGGCCCGTCCGGCCCACCCACCGGGACGTGTTCGACTTCGACGACGACCCCGAGGCGCACTACTTCGCCGACGACGACCATTCGGCCGGTGAAGGCCACACCAGCGACGAGCCGCGCCGTTCCTCCGATTAGGCTGCATCGCGTGCAGCCCCCGCTTCTCGTGCCCCCCAGTGCGCCGGCGCGGCTGATCGTTCTGGCCTCGGGCACGGGTTCGCTGTTGGAGTCGATCCTCACCGCGGCCGTCGGCGACTACCCGGCGCGAGTCGTGGCCGTCGGGACGGATCGTGACTGCCGTGCGCTGGAGATCGCCGACGCCGCCTCGTTGCCGAGCTTCACGACCCGCCTCGGCGACCATGCCGACCGGGACGCGTGGGACGCCGCGATCACCGAGGCGACGGCCGCGCACCAGCCCGATCTGGTGGTCTCTGCCGGATTCATGAAGATCCTTGGCCCGCACTTTCTTTCGCGATTCCCCGGCCGTGTCGTCAACACCCATCCCGCGTTGCTGCCCGCGTTCCCCGGCGCACACGCGGTGCCGGACACGCTGGCCTACGGCGTGCGGGTCACCGGATGCACGGTGCACCTCGTCGACGCCGGCATGGACACCGGGCCAATCCTGGCGCAGGAAGCCGTCGACGTTCTCGACGACGACGACGAGGCCGCGCTGCACGAGCGGATCAAGGTCGTCGAGCGGCGACTGCTGGTAGAAGTACTTGCCGCGATGGCAACTCGCGGTGTGACGTGGACAGGACGAAAGGCAGTAATCGGATGAGCGTGGACGTGGGTACCGATGACGGCAGGCGGGCAATTCGACGCGCGTTGATCAGCGTCTACGACAAGACCGGTCTCGCCGAGCTGGCGCGTGGTCTGCACGAGGCGGGCGTGGCCATCGTCTCGACCGGCTCCACCGCGAAAACCATTGCTGCCAGCGGTGTCCCGGTGACGCCGGTCGAGGACGTGACAGGCTTCCCCGAGGTGCTCGACGGCCGGGTGAAGACCCTGCACCCGCGGGTGCACGCCGGCCTGTTGGCCGACACCCGCAAGGCCGAGCACCTCGCCGCGCTTGACGAACTCGGCGTCGCCGCCTTCGAACTCGTGGTCGTCAACCTCTACCCGTTCGCCGAGACCGTCGAGTCCGGCGCCAGCGAGGACGAGTGCGTCGAGCAGATCGACATCGGCGGCCCGTCCATGGTGCGGGCGGCGGCCAAGAACCATCCCAGCGTCGCGGTGGTCGTCGAGCCGCGCGGCTACGACGGCGTGCTCGCCGCGGTGCGAGCCGGCGGGTTCACGCTTGAGCAGCGGAAGCGGCTGGCGTCCTTGGCGTTTCGGCATACCGCGGAGTACGACGTCGCCGTCGCCACCTGGATGGGATCGATCCTGGCGCCCGAGGAGGGCGACGTCACGCCGCCAGAGTGGTTCGGCGGGACGTGGAAGCGCGCCGCGGTGCTGCGCTACGGCGAGAACCCGCACCAGGAAGCGGCGCTGTACCGTGACGACTCGGCGTGGCCCGGCCTGGCCCAGGCCGAGCAGTTGCACGGCAAGGAGATGTCGTACAACAACTACACCGACGCCGACGCCGCATGGCGGGCCGCGTTCGACTACGAGCAGACGTGCGTGGCAATCATCAAGCACGCCAACCCCTGTGGCATCGCCGTGTCGTCGACGTCGGTCGCCGACGCGCACCGCAAGGCCCACGAGTGCGACCCGCTGAGCGCGTTCGGCGGGGTCATCGCGGCCAACACGACGGTCAGCGTCGAGATGGCCAAGACGGTCGCCGACATCTTCACGGAGGTGATCATCGCGCCGGCCTACGAGCCGGGCGCGGTCGACATCCTGGCCGGGAAGAAGAACATCCGCGTGCTGGTCGCCTCCGAACCGCGGGTCGGGGGCACCGAGTTCCGTCAGCTCAGCGGCGGTCTGCTGATCCAGCAGCGCGACGCGCTCGACGCGCCCGGGGACGACCCCGCCACGTGGACGCTGGCCACCGGCACGCCGGCCGATCCCGACACCTTCGCCGATCTGGTGTTCGCCTGGCGCGCCTGCCGTGCCGTGAAGTCGAACGCGATCGTCGTGGCCAAGGACGGCGCCACCGTCGGCGTCGGCATGGGGCAGGTCAACCGCGTCGACGCGGCACGACTGGCAGTCGAGCGCGCCGGCGACCGCGTCCGCGGTGCGGTGGCGTCCTCGGACGCCTTCTTTCCGTTCCCGGACGGGCTCGAGGTGCTGACGGCGGCGGGCGTGACGGCGATCGTGCACCCCGGCGGGTCGATGCGCGACGACGTCGTGACCGAGGCGGCCGCCGCGGCGGGCATCTCGCTGTACCTCACCGGTGCGCGTCACTTCGCGCACTAGGGGCCTCGTCACGGCGCCGTAATTTCGCTTAGAGCACGGACCTGGTGCCTCGTGGCGCCAACCGTCGTAGCGTGGAGTAGTGACATCACCTAACGACCTGCCCCGCACCGTCGGCGAACTGCGCGCCTCCGGGCATCGCGAGCGCGGCGTGAAGGCCGAAATCCGGGAGAACCTGCTGGCCGCGCTCGGTGAGGGCCGCGACGTGTGGACCGGCATCCTCGGCTTCGAGGACACCGTCATCCCGCAGCTGGAGCGCGCACTGATCGCCGAACACGACGTCGTGCTGCTCGGTGAACGCGGTCAGGGCAAGACGCGTCTGCTGCGGTCGCTGACCAACCTGCTCGACGAGTGGACCCCCGTCATCGAGGGATCCGAGCTGCACGAGCACCCGTACACGCCGATCACGCCCGAGTGGATCCGCCGAGCGGCGGCCTCCGGCGACGACCTGCCGATCGCCTGGCTGCACCGCAGCGAGCGCTACACCGAGAAGCTGGCCACCCCGGACACCAGCGTTGCCGACCTCGTCGGCGACATCGACCCCATCAAGGTGGCCGAAGGCCGCAGCCTCGGCGATCCGGAGACCATCGCGTTCGGTCTGATCCCCCGGGCCCACCGCGGCATCGTCGCGATCAACGAGCTGCCCGACCTCGCCGAGCGCATCCAGGTCTCGATGCTCAACGTGATGGAGGAGCGCGACATCCAGGTGCGCGGCTACACGCTGCGACTGCCGCTCGACGTCCTCGTCGTGGCCAGCGCCAACCCCGAGGACTACACCAACCGCGGTCGCATCATCACCCCGCTGAAGGACCGGTTCGGCGCCGAGATCCGCACCCACTACCCGCAGGCGCTCGAGGCCGAAGTCGGTGTGATCAAGCAGGAGTCCCACCTGCCGGCGGCCGTGCCGGACTACCTGCTGCAGATCCTCGCCCGGTTCGCCCGTTCGCTGCGCGAATCGCAGTCGATCGACCAGCGCTCCGGGGTGTCGGCGCGGTTCGCCATCGCCGCCGCGGAGACGGTGGCCGCGGCCGCGACGCACCGGTCCGCGATCCTCGGCGAGCAGGATCCCGTCGCCCGGGTGGTCGACCTGGGCACCATCGTCGACGTCCTGCGGGGCAAGCTGGAGTTCGAGTCGGGCGAGGAGGGCCGCGAGCAAGCCGTGCTCGAACACCTCCTGCGGCGGGCGACGGCCGACACCGCGCAGCGGCTGCTCGGCGGCCTTGACGTCGGCCCGCTGGTCACCGCCGTCGAGGAGGGCGCCCCGGTGACGACGGGTGAGCGAGTCTCGGCCAAGGACGTGCTGGCCGCGCTGCCGGACCTGCCCGTGGTGGACGCCATCGCCGAACGGCTGGGCGCGGAGTCCGACGGGGAACGCGCGGCGGCGCTGGAGTTGGCCCTGGAGGCCCTGTACCTGGCCAAGCGGATCGACAAGGTCTCTGGAGAGGGCGAAACCATCTATGGTTAAACGCATTTCGCGGTATTCGCGCTACTCCGGCGGACCCGATCCGCTGGCTCCCCCGGTCGACCTGCGCGAGGCGCTGGAGCAGATCGGCCAGGACGTCATGGAGGGCAGTTCGCCGCGACGTGCGCTTGCCGAGCTGATGCGGCGCGGTACCCAGAACACGAGGGGCGCCGACCGGCTCGCCGCCGAGGCCAACAGCAAGCGTCGGAAGCTGTTGCAGCAGAACAACCTCGACGGCACCCTTCAGGAGATCAAGAAGCTGCTCGACGAGGCGGTGCTGGCCGAACGCAAGGAGTTGGCCCGCGCGCTCGACGACGACGCCCGCTTCAACGAACTGCAACTGGAGGCGCTGCCCCCGTCGCCGGCCAAGGCGGTTCAGGAGCTGTCCGAGTACGACTGGCGCTCGCAGGAAGCGCGCGAGAAGTACGAGCAGATCAAGGATCTGATGGGCCGCGAGATGCTCGACCAGCGCTTCGCGGGCATGAAGGAGGCGCTGGAGAACGCCACCGACGAGGACCGTCAGCGCGTCAACGACATGCTCGACGATCTCAACGAGCTGCTGGACAAGCACGCCAGTGGGCAGGATTCGCCCGAGGACTTCCAGGAGTTCATGGCCAAGCACGGCGAGTTCTTTCCGGAGAATCCGAAGAACATCGACGAGCTCCTCGACTCGCTGGCCAAGCGGGCGGCCGCCGCCCAGCGGTTCCGCAACAGCCTGTCGCCCGATCAGCGTGCCGAGCTGGATGCGTTGGCGCAGCAGGCCTTTGGCTCACCGTCGTTGACCAATGCGCTCGACAAGCTGGACCAGCATCTGCAGAACGCGCGGCCCGGCGAGGACTGGCAGGGTTCGGAGCGGTTCAAGGGCGACAACCCGATGGGCATGGGGGAGGGCGCGCAGGCATTGGCCGACATCGGTGAGCTCGAGCAGCTCGCCGAGCAGCTGAGTCAAAGCTATGCCGGCGCCCAGATGGACGACGTCGACCTCGACATGCTGGCCCGCCAGCTCGGCGACCAAGCGGCCGTCGACGCCCGCACGCTGTCCGAACTGGAACGCGCACTGATGAACCAGGGGTTCCTCGACCGCGACGCCGACGGTCAATGGCGACTGTCACCGAAGGCGATGCGTCAGCTGGGTCAGATGATCCTTCGCGACGTGGCGCAACAACTTTCGGGCCGCCACGGGGAACGCGACACCCGTCGGGCCGGCGCGGCAGGCGAACTCACCGGTGCCACCCGGCCGTGGCAGTTCGGCGACACCGAGCCGTGGAACGTCACCCGGACGCTGACGAATGCCGTGCTGCGGCAAGCCGGTACGGGAGTCGCGGAGCTGCCGATGCAGATCACCGTCGACGACGTCGAGATCTCCGAGACCGAGCAGCGCACCCAGTCGGCGGTGGCCCTGCTGGTCGACACGTCGTTCTCGATGGTGATGGAGAACCGCTGGCTGCCGATGAAGCGCACCGCGCTGGCGTTGCACCAACTGATCAGCACGCGGTTCCGGTCCGACGATCTGCAGATCATCGCGTTCGGCCGGTACGCGCGCACGGTCAGCGCCGCCGAGCTGACGGGTCTGGAGGGCGTCTACGAGCAGGGCACCAACCTGCACCACGCATTGGCCCTGGCGTCACGCCACCTGCGCCGCCACCCCAACGCCCAACCGGTGGTGCTCATCGTCACCGACGGCGAGCCGACGGCGCACCTCGAGGACTACGGACACGACGACGGTGGCACCGCGGTGTTCTTCGACTACCCGCCGCACCCGCGGACCATCGCCCACACCGTGAAGGGCTTCGACGAGATCGCGCGACTTGGTGCGCAGGTGACGATCTTCCGGCTCGGAAGCGATCCGGGGTTGGCGCGTTTCATCGACCAGGTGGCCCGACGAGTGGAGGGCCGCGTCGTCGAACCCGATCTCGACGGGCTGGGGGCCGCCGTCGTCGGCGACTACCTACGTTCGCGCCGACGGCGGCGGTGACGCTACTGCTGGGCCTTGCGCTTCTTGCGCCGGATTCCGACGCTGCCCCACAGTGAGAACCCGCGAATCGTGATGTGGGGCGCCCCGGGGGAGCCTTCGTCGCCGAGGTGGTCGAACGCGCCCATCACCCCGACGCCGCGCACGTCGACGTTCAGCTCGGGCGGCAGCAGGATGGTTTGACCGCCGAAGATGGAGTACGAGTGGATCTCCACGTCGGCGGCCGTGAAGTCGGCGTAGCGCAGGTCGATCACGCCGCCGCCGAACAGGGCGACCGACGTCAGCCGCTTCGGCACGTTCCAGCGGCCGCGCCGCTCGAAACCGCTCATGATCGCCAGCAGCAGCGTCGACGGTGCCGGCTGTCCCGGTCCGATGGCGGGCGCGGTGGTGGCGATCCCCGGCAGATCCGAGCTGAGGCGGTCGAGTTCGTCGAACGTCTGGGCCGCGTACGCCTTCTTCAGCCGGTCCTCGTATTCGCTCATCTCGAGGCGCCCCTGTGCGGCGGCATCGGTCAGCAACTGCGCAACCTGAATGCGATCGGAGTCGGCAGCGCCCATGGACCCGTATCGCGACGCTCCATTGGTCATCGGGGTCGAGCCTACGACGATCGGTCAGACATGCAAGGCGCCGTGCACGCGAGACGGCTAAACCGCGGCTCCGCCGGTGCCGCGGCGCCACCTCGGCGGTCGCTTCTCGAGGAACGCCATCATGCCTTCGCGGGCCTCCTCGGAGACGAACAACGCCGCCGATTGCGTGGTCAGAGCCTCGACGTGGGCGTCGAAGGTCGCGAGGAGCCCCGCCGTCGTCAACGCCTTCGACGCCGCCAAGCCTTGCGGTGACCCCTTCGTGACGTCGCCCACCAGGCGGCCGACGACAGCGGCCACGTCCTCGGCGGAGTCGGCCGCGACGGTCACCAGACCGACGTCCCTGGCCTCCTCGGGGCCGAACTTCTCTCCGGTGACGAAGTAGCGCCCGGCAGCGCGGGCGGACATCTTCGGCAGCAACGTCAACGAGATGATCGACGGGGCGACGCCGATTCGCGCCTCGGTCAGGGCGAAGGTGCTCGACGGTCCGGCGACGACGATGTCGCACGCGCCGATCAGTCCGAGACCGCCCGCGCGCACGTGGCCGTCCACCACGCCGATCACCGGCATCGGCAGGGCGACCAGCGCGCGCAGCAGGTCGGCCATCTCGCGGGCCCGGTCGGTGGCCAGATCCCCGGGATCCCGGCCGGCCGCCTCGCTCAGGTCGGCACCCGCGCAGAACGTGCCGCCGGTGTGGCCCAGCACCACGCACCGCACGGCCGGGTTCGCCGCGGCCGAGGACAGCCCGTCGTGCAGCTGCGCCACCAGCGCCGACGAGAGGGCGTTACGGTTGTGCGGCGAATCAAGGGTCAGCCGGGCAACCGCGCCGTCGACGGCGTAATGAACGAGGTCCGTCATCAGTAGGACCGGGGGAGGCCCAGCGACGTCTGGGCGACGAAGTTGAGGATCATCTCCCGGCTCACGGGGGCGATGCGGGCCAGCCGCGACGCCGTCAACACCGAGGCGATGCCGTACTCCTTGGTCAGCCCGTTGCCCCCGAGGGACTGCACGGCCTGGTCGACGGCGCGCACCGACGCCTCACCCGCGGCGTACTTGGCCATGTTCGCGGCCTCGGCGGCACCACCGTCGTCCCCGAGGTCGTAGAGCGTGGCGGCCTTCTGCATCATCAGCTTGGCCAGCTCGATCTCGATGTGGTTCTGCGCCAACGGATGCGAGATGCCCTGATGTGCGCCGATCGGCGTCTTCCACACCTGTCGGGTCTTGACGTAGTCGGTGGCCTTGGCGATCGCGAAGCGTCCCATGCCGACCGCGCTCGCCGCACCCATGATGCGTTCGGGATTCAGGCCGGCGAACAGCTGCGCGATAGCGGCGTCCTCGGAGCCGACCAGCGCGTCGGCGGGCAACCGGACGTCGTCGAGGAAGAGCTGGAACTGGTTCTCCGGGCTGACGATCTCCATGTCGATCTTGGTCCACGACATGCCGGGTGTGTCGGTGGGGACGACGAACAGCGCCGGCTTGAGGTTGCCCGTCTTGGCTTCGGCCGTGCGGCTCACGACGAGCACCGCCTGGGCCTGGTCGACACCGGAGATGTAGACCTTCTGGCCGGACAGGATCCAGTCGTCGCCGTCGCGGCGGGCCGTCGTGGTGATCTTGTGCGAGTTGGATCCCGCGTCCGGCTCGGTGATGGCGAACGCCATCGTGATCGAACCGTCGGCGATGCCCGGGAGCCAGCGCTTCTTCTGCTCGTCGGTGCCGTACTTGGCGATGATCGTGCCGTTGATGGCGGGGGAGACGACCATCATGAGCAGTGCGCAGCCGCCGGCCGCCATCTCCTCCATCACCAGTGACAGCTCGTACATGCCGGCACCCCCGCCGCCGTACTCCTCCGGCAGGTTCACCCCGATGAAGCCGAGTTTGCCTGCTTCGCTCCACATTTCGGTGGTGTGCTCGCCGGCGCGGGCCTTCTCCAGGTAGTACTGCGACCCGTAGCTCGCGGACATGGCCGCGACGGCCTTGCGGAGCTGCTGCTGTTCGTCGGTCTCGATGAAGCTCATGCTGGATCTCCTTCAGGGTTGTCGATGCGTGCGAGTACGGCACCGACGTCGACTTGTTGACCGGCCGTCACGTTTAGTTCGGCGAGCACGCCGTCGCCGGGCGCGGCGATGGTGTGCTCCATCTTCATGGCCTCCAGCCAGATCAGCGGCTGGCCCGCGGTGACCGGGTCGCCGACCGCGGCGGCGATCCTGGTGACCGATCCCGGCATCGGCGCCAGCAGTGAACCCTTGGCGACGGCCGAGTCGGGGTCCGGGAAGCGGGGGAGCGCCACCAGGTGCACGGGCCCGAGCGGACCGTCGACGAAGACGTGCTGGGATTCGGGGTCACCGTAGCGCGCCACGTCGAACGGCCGCTCGACCCCGTTGACGCCCAGCACGATTCGGTTTGGCGACGACGACACCAGGGTCACACCGGCCGCGCCGTCGAGCTCGAGGCCGGCGCGGCCGAACCGGTACCGCACTTCGTGCTCGTCACCGGCGTCGTCGAGGTACCGCTTGGTTTGGAAGCCGGACGCGAGGTTGCGCCAGCCGCTTGGCAGGCCGCCAAGCACCCGTGCGGCATCGCGGTTCGCGGCTGCGTCGGCGAGGGCGGCCGCGACGGCGGACGACGCGATCGCCGACGGGTCGGCCAGGGGTGCGGCCAGCGCGGCCAGACCGTGGGAGTCGAAGAACGCGGTGTCGGTGGCGCCGTCGAGGAACGCCGGGTGCCGCAGCACGTTCACCAGGAGGTCGCGATTGGTTCCGATGCCGTGCACACGGGCGCGGGCCAGCGCGTCGGCCAGAATGCCCGCGGCTTGCCTGCGGGTCGGGGCGTAGGAGATGACCTTGGCCGGCATGGGGTCGTAGAACACCGACACCGCCGACCCGTCGACCACGCCGGAGTCGACGCGGACGCCCACCCGGCCCAGCTGCGTGAACTCGGTCGTCGCCGCGGGCACCTCGAACCGGTGGACGGGACCGGCCTGGGGCTGCCAGTCCCTGGCCGGATCCTCCGCGTAGAGCCGAGCCTCGATCGAATGTCCTTGGGCAACAGGCGGTTCCGCGTCGAGTCGGCCACCGTCGGCGACCAGCAGTTGCAACTCGACCAGGTCCAGGCCGGTAGTCTCCTCGGTGACGGGGTGCTCGACCTGCAGCCGGGTGTTCATCTCGAGGAAGAAGAAGTCACCGGCGTCGTCGGCCATGAACTCGACCGTGCCCGCGCCGGTGTAGTCGATAGCCTCGGCCGCCAGTCGGGCCGCCTCGAACAGCTTGGCGCGCATGCCGGGGGTGCGTTCGACGAGCGGCGACGGGGCCTCCTCGACGATCTTCTGGTGGCGGCGCTGGATCGAGCACTCCCGCTCGCCGACCGCCCACACGGTGCCGTGCGCGTCGGCCATCACCTGCACCTCGACGTGGTGCCCGGCGGCCAGGTAGCGCTCGCAGAACACTTCTCCGTCGCCGAACGCGGACTCCGCCTCCCGGCGAGCGGCCTCGGCCTGTGCGGCGAGCTGGTCGAGTTCGCGGACCACCCGCATGCCGCGGCCGCCACCACCGGCGGATGCCTTGATCAGCACCGGCAGTTGATCGGCGGTCACGGTGTCGGGGTCTAGCTCGTCGAGCACCGGGACGCCCGCGGCGGCCATCATCTTTTTGGCCTCGATCTTGCTGCCCATTGCCTGCACGGCGGCAACGGGCGGGCCGATCCACGTCAGGCCCGCCTCGTGCACCGCGGCAGCGAATGGGGCGTTCTCGGAAAGGAATCCGTAACCGGGGTGCACGGCGTCGGCGCCGGCGGCCCGCGCCGCGGCGATCAGTTGGGCGGCGTCGAGGTAGCCGTTGCGACCGTCCAGCCGCACCCGGAGATCGGCCTCGGCGACGTGTGGCGACGCGGCGTCGGCGTCGGTGTAGACGGCCACGGTGCCGATGCCCAGCCGGCGGCAGGTGGCGAAGACGCGGCGGGCAATCTCGCCACGGTTGGCGACCAGAACTCGGGTGATCATCGCTTTCCTCCCGCGATTTGTGGCGTTTGAGGAGCGCTCACCGCAACAAATACGCCACAAATCGCGGGGGAAGGGGTCATGGGGGCGCTCACATCCGGAAGACGCCGAAGTTCGACGTCCCCTCGACCGGGCCATTGGCGATGGCGGACAGACACATTCCCAACACCGTGCGGGTGTCGCGGGGGTCGATGACGCCGTCGTCGAACATGCGACCGGACAGGAACATCGGCAGCGACTCGGCGTCGATCTGCGCCTCGATGGCCGCGCGCAGGGCGGCGTCGGCGTCCTCGTCGACCTGCTGACCGCGGGCTTCGGCGGCCGCCCGGCTGACGATCGAGATGACGCCGGCGAGCTGCGTGCCGCCCATCACCGCCGACTTGGCGCTCGGCCAGGCGAACAGGAAGCGCGGGTCGTAGGCCCGCCCGCACATGCCGTAGTGGCCCGCGCCGTAGGAGGCGCCGAGCAGCAGCGAGATGTGTGGGACAGTCGAGTTGGAGACCGCGTTGATCATCATCGAGCCGTGCTTGATCATGCCGCCTTCCTCGTAGGCCTTGCCGACCATGTAGCCGGTCGTGTTGTGCAGGAACAACAGTGGCGTATCGGAGCGGTTGGCCAGCTGGATGAACTGGGTGGCCTTCTGCGACTCCTCGCTGAACAGCACCCCGCGTGCGTTGGCCAGGATGCCGATCGGATAGCCGTGCAGCGTCGCCCAACCCGTCACCAGCGAGCCGCCGTAGAGCGGCTTGAACTCGTCGAACTCCGAACCGTCGACGATCCGGGCGATCACGTCGCGCGGATCGAACGGAACCCTCAGGTCGGCGGGCACGATGCCGATCAGCTCCTCGGCGTCGAATAGCGGCTCGGTCACCGGACGCGGCCGGGGCCCGGCCTTCTGCCAGTTCAGCCTGGCCACGATGCGGCGGCCGATGCGGATGGCGTCGAGTTCGTCGTTGGCCAGATAGTCGGCCAAACCCGAGGTACGCGCGTGCATCTCGGCGCCACCGAGCGACTCGTCGTCGGACTCCTCGCCGGTGGCCATCTTCACCAGGGGTGGCCCGGCGAGGAACACCTTCGACCGTTCCCTGATCATCACCACGTGGTCGGACATCCCGGGCACGTAGGCGCCGCCCGCGGTGGAGTTGCCGAACACCAATGCGACGGTGGGGATGCCGGCCGCCGACAGCCGGGTGAGGTCGCGGAACATCTGGCCGCCGGGGATGAACACCTCCTTCTGCGTCGGCAGATCCGCGCCACCCGATTCGACCAGCGAGATGACCGGCAGTCGGTTCTCGCGCGCAATCTGGTTGGCGCGCAGAATCTTCCGCAATGTCCACGGATTGCTGGTGCCGCCCTTGACGGTGGGGTCGTTGGCGACGATGAGGCACTCGACCCCCTCGACCACGCCGATGCCCGTCACCACGCTGGCGCCGACGTGGAAGTCGCTGCCCCACGCGGCCAGCGGGCTGAGCTCCAGGAAGGGGGAGTCCGCGTCGACCAGGAGCTCGACGCGCTCGCGGGGGGTCAGCTTGCCGCGGGCGTGGTGGCGCTCGACGGACTTCGCACTGCCGCCGGCCAACGCCTTGGCGTGCTCGGCGTCGAGTTCGGCGAGCTTGGCGACCATGGCCTCGGCTGCGGCGGTGAATGCCGGACCGGTGACGTCGACCGGTGACCTGAGGGCGCTCACGACTGATATCCCAGCGTCTTGGCGGCCAGGCCGGTGAGGATCTCGGTGGTGCCGCCGCCGATCCCGAGGATGCGCATGTCGCGATACTGCCGCTCGATCTCGGACTCGGCCATGTAACCCATGCCGCCGAACAACTGAACGCCCGCGTTGGCGACCCACTCGCCGGCCTCCACTGCGGTGTTCTTGGCGAAGCAGACCTCGGTGATCAGGTTGGTGTCACCGGCCAGTTGACGCTCCACCAGATGACGCGTGTACACCCGCGCGACGTCCACCTTGCGGGCCATCTCGGCGAGGGTGTTCTGCACCGACTGGCGCGAGATCAGCGGTCGCCCAAAGGTTTCGCGGTTCCGGCACCACTCCACGGTCAGATCCAGGCAACGCTGGGCGCTGGAGTACGCCTGCGCGGCCAGCCCTACCCGCTCCGAGACGAATGCTCCCGCGATCTGCAGGAAGCCGCTGTTCTCGGCGCCGATCAGGTTGGCCACCGGCACCCGCACGTCGGTATAGGACAGCTCGGCGGTGTCCGAGGAGCGCCACCCCATCTTCTGCAGCTTGCGGCTGACCTCGAAACCCGGCGTGCCCTTGTCGACGACGATGAGCGACACCCCACCCGCGCCGGGGCCGCCGGTCCGCGCCGCGGTCACGACGTAGTCCGCCCGTACGCCGGAGGTGATGTAGGTCTTGGCGCCGTTGAGGACGTACTCGTCGCCGTCGCGGACGGCCTTCGTGGTGAGGTGGCCGACGTCCGAGCCGCCGCCGGGCTCGGTGATCGCCAGGGAGCCGATCTTGTCGCCCCGCAGGGTGGGCCGAACGTAGGTGTCGATCAAGCGCTGGTCGCCCGAGGCGACCATGTGCGGCACGGCGATCCCACAGGTGAACAGCGACGCGAACACGCCGCCGGGCACGCCCGCCTGGTGCAATTCCTCGCAGATGACGACCGCGTCGGCTCCGTCGCCGCCCTCCCCGCCGACCGACTCGGGCAGGCTGGCGCCGAGCAGCCCCGCGTCACCGGCCTTGCGGTGCAGTTCACGCGGGATGTCGCCGGTGCGCTCCCAGTCGTCCGCGTAGGGCAGGATCTCGCGTTCGGCGAACGTCCGCACCGTCTTTCGGAGCTGCTCGCGTTCTGGGGTGGTCCACACACTCATGACAGGAATGCCTCCGGTACGTCGACGTGGCGGGAGCGCAGCCATTCGCCGAGCCCCTTGGCCTGGGGGTCGAAGCGGGCCTGATGGGCCACCCCCTTGCCGAGGATGCCCTCGATGACGAAGTTGACGGCGCGCAGGTTGGGCAGCAGGTAGCGGGAGACGGGCAGATCCCTTGTCTCCGGGAGCAATTCGCGCAGGGCGTCCTCGGTGAGCGTGTGGGCCAGCCAGCGCCACTGGTCGTCGGTCCGGACCCAGACCCCGACGTTGGCGCTGCCGCCCTTGTCGCCGCTGCGCGCACCGGCCACCACGCCCAGCGGTGCCCGACGGGTCGGTCCGGCCGGCGGCGGTGGCGGAAGCGGAGCCGGGTCCACGGGCTCGAGCACCCGGGTCGGCGATGCGGCGGGAATCGACGTGCGGTGGCCGTCGGCGTGCACCGCGACGTGGGGCACGTCGGCGCCGTCGACGTAGCCGGCGGTGAACACGCCGTACACCTGACCGTCGCCCGGCGGTGCCGTGGTGGTGAATCCCGGATAGCTCGCCAACGCCAATTCGACTGCAGCCGCGGAGAATTGCCGGCCCACGATCTTCGGGTCGGAGTCGCGGACCACGCAGCGCAGCAATGCGCTCGCCGCCTCCTCGGTGTCGGCGTCGGGATGGTCGGTGCGCGCCAGCGTCCACTCGAGCTCGGCCGGCCGCACCGTCAACCCGGCCTCCAGCTGGCGTTGCACCAGATGGGCCTTGGCCTCGACGTCCAGACCGGTCAACACGAACGTCATCGCGTTGCGGAAACCGCCGACGGCGTTCAGCGACACCTTGAGCGTCGGTGGCGGCTCCTCGCCGCGGACGCCGCTGATGCGGACGCGATCGGGTCCGTCGTCGCTCAACCGAATGCTGTCGACCCGCAGCGTGGCATCCGGATTGGCGTAGCGCTCGCCGCCGATCTCGTAGAGCAGTTGGGCCGTCACGGTGTCGACGCTGACCCGCCCGCCGGTGCCGGGGTGCTTGGTGATGACCGACGAGCCGTCTGCTCGGATCTCGGCGATCGGGAAGCCGCAGTGCAAGAGGTCGGGGACCTCGCCGAAGAAGGCGAAGTTGCCGCCGGTGGCCTGGGTGCCGCACTCGATGACGTGCCCGGCGGCGACCGCGCCGGCGAGGGCGTCGTAGTCGGCGGGCGTCCAACCGAAGTGAGCGGCCGCGGGGCCGACGATCACCGAGGCGTCGGTGACCCGACCGGTGACCACGACGTGGGCGCCTGCGTCGAGACAGTCGACGATGCCCCAGGCGCCCAGATAGGCGTTGGCGGCGAGCACGTCGTCGGCGAAGCCGAACTCGCCACGACGGCCGACGAGGTCGTCCCCCTCGACGTGGGCGACGTTTACCTCGAGACCCAGCCGCTCGGCCAGGGTCCGGACGGCTGCGGCCAGCCCAGCTGGGTTGAGGCCGCCCGCGTTGGCGACGATCTTCACGCCGTTGTCCAGCGCCGTCCCGAGGCTCTCCTCGAGCTGGGTGAGGAAGGTCTTCGCGTAGCCCCGGTCGGCGGACTTGGCCCGGTCGCGCGCCAGGATCAGCATCGTCAGTTCTGCGAGGTAGTCGCCGGTGACGTAGTCGAGCTCACCGCCGGTGACCATCTCCCGCATGGCGGCGTGGCGGTCGCCGTAGAAGCCCGAGCAGTTTCCGATGCGAACGGGTCCGACCTCCCGGCCCGTGTCGCTCCTGCCCTGCGCACTCACTCACGAGCTCCCATCGTCGTCGACGGTTCAACCAACCGGTAGGCCGGTAGGTTAGCCGGTACCACCGGTTCCACGTCAAGGGGCGAGGCGGCGTTTTTGGAGGCTGAGTGGCTGTCCGGCTATCCTGAGGAGCAATTGCCGACGCCTCGACGGACTTGGGGTTGTGTGCGGCATTCCATTAGCAAGACATTTCACGAGGAGAAGTTCCCCCATGGCTGTGCCGAAGCGGAGAATGTCGCGGTCGAACACCCGTAGTCGGCGGTCGCAGTGGAAGGCCGAGGCCACCGGCCTGGTCAACGTCAACGTCGCAGGTCAGCTGCACAAGGTGCCGCGTCGCCTGCTCAAGGCCGCACGCCTGGGCCTGGTCGACCTCGACCGCCGCTGACCCACTCGTCGCACCTCCTGACGGCGCGCCTCTCAGGCCTGTCTCAGACACTGGGTTGAAACTGTGGCTGTGCGCATACTCGTGGTTGACGACGATCGCGCTGTGCGCGAATCCCTGCGCCGGTCCCTCGCGTTCAACGGATATTCGGTCGACTTGGCTCAAGACGGCCTCGAAGCCCTGGAACTGATCGCCAGCGAACGGCCCGACGCGTTGGTGCTCGACGTGATGATGCCGAGGCTCGACGGCCTCGAAGTGTGCCGCCAGCTCCGTAGCACCGGCGACGACCTGCCGATCCTGGTCCTCACGGCGCGGGATTCGGTGTCCGAACGGGTCGCCGGTCTCGACGCCGGGGCCGACGACTACCTGCCCAAGCCCTTCGCTCTCGAAGAACTCCTGGCCCGAATGCGCGCGCTGCTGCGGCGGCGCGTCCTTCCCGACGACGGTGACTCCGCGGCCATGACGTTCTCCGATTTGAGCCTCGACCCGGTGACCCGCGAAGTGACCCGCGGCGAACGCCAAATCAGCCTGACCAGGACCGAGTTCTCCCTGCTCGAGATGTTGATCGCCAACCCGCGCCGGGTGCTGACCCGAAGCCGCATTCTCGAAGAGGTGTGGGGATTCGACTTCCCGACGTCCGGCAACGCCCTGGAGGTCTACGTCGGCTACCTGCGCCGCAAGACGGAGGCGGAAGGGGAACCGCGGCTGATCCACACCGTGCGCGGCGTCGGTTACGTGCTGCGCGAGACGCCGCCGTGACGCTCTGATGGGTTCGCCCAGGTCGCCGTTCTGGTGGCGGTCCCGCGAACGACGCGCACCCGACGTGCAGACGTACGGCACCCATCGCGCCAGCTCGGTGTCGCTGCGGTGGCGGGTGATGCTCCTCGCGATGTCCATGGTGGCGATGGTCGTGGTCTTGATGGGACTGGCCGTCTACGCGGTGGTGTCCCGAGCCCTCTACGACGACATCGACAACCAACTGCAGATCCGCGCCAGGCTGCTCATCGAGAGTGGGCTGCTGGCCGTCGACCCCGGCAAGGCGATCGAGGGCACGGCCTACTCCGACGTCAACGCGATGTTCGTGATGCCGGGCCGGTCCATCTACACGGCCAACCAGGAGGGGCAGACGCTGCCCCTCGGCGACCCCGAAAAGGGCGTCATCCAGGGAACGCTGCGAATGTCGTTGCGCACGGTCAACTTTCAGCGCGTGCTGGCCGTTCACCTGCCCAGCGGTGACTCCCTGCTGATCTCGAAGAGCCTGGATCCGACGGGCAAGGTGATCAAGCGACTCGGCACCATCCTGCTGATCGTCGGCGGTCTCGGCATGGCCGTCGCGGCGGTCGCGGGCGGCACCGTCGCCCGCACCGGGCTACGGCCCGTGGCGCGGCTGACCGACGCCGCCGAGCGCGTCGCCAGAACCGACGACCTGCGACCCATCCCGGTTCACGGCAGCGACGAACTCGCCCGGCTGACCGAGGCGTTCAACATGATGCTGCGGGCTCTCACCGAGTCCCGGGAACGTCAGGCCCGACTGGTCACCGACGCCGGACACGAGCTGCGCACGCCCTTGACGTCGCTGCGCACCAACGTCGAACTCCTGATGGCCTCGATGGCCCCCGGTGCGCCGAGCATCCCCGAGGACGAGATGGCGGGCCTGCGCACCGACGTGATCGCCCAGATAGAGGAGCTGTCCACCCTGGTGGGCGATCTGGTGGACCTCAGCCGGGAGGACGCCGGCGTCACGATCCACGAGCCCGTCGACCTCTCCGACGTCGTGGACCGCAGCCTGGAGCGAGTTCGGCGGCGCCGCAACGACATCGATTTCGACGTCCAGACCGAGCGGTGGCAGGTGTACGGAGACGAGGCAACCCTGTCGCGGGCCGTGTTGAACTTGCTCGACAACGCCGCCAAGTGGAGTCCGCCCGGCGGCCGGGTGGGGGTGCGACTGGTGCAGGTCGACCCGAACTACGCCGAGCTGGTGGTCTCGGACCAGGGTCCCGGCATCCCGCCGAGCGAGCGCGAGTTGGTGTTCGAGCGGTTCTACCGGTCGACGTCGGCACGCTCGATGTCCGGCTCCGGCCTCGGGCTGGCGATCGTCAAGCAGGTCGTCGTGAAACACGGTGGGACGCTTCGCATCGACTACGCGACTCCGCTCGCCGATCCGCCAGGGACGTCGATCTTCGTCCTCCTTCCTGGCAGGCCCCTGGTCGACGACGGCGCCCGCGCGAGCGCGACACGCGAGGGCGCTGCGTTGGACGGCGTGGCCGCCAGCACCGAGAATGGGTGATCGGGGAGTGGCTCTACCCAGAACTTCTGGGCAAGTCCCGAAAGATCTCTAAGTGGATTCTCAGCCCAGGGGGGCACTGTCAGGGGACATCTTTCGTTATCACGACAGACCGCTGACGTACACGACTCGAAAGAAGAGCCAACAGCCGCAATGACGAACCATCCGAGGTACTCGCCGCCACCGCCGCCCGGGCAGCAGCCTCCCGGTGCGCACGAGGCCGCGGCGCCGGGCTACCCCGGCCAGCACCGCACCGGTGCCTACCCGCATCAGTCCTACGACTGGCGCTATGCCACCCAACCCCCGCAGCCGGTGCACACCTCGCATTCCTATCGGGGTCCGCAAGATCCGTATCGCGGTGATCCCACCCGGATGATGCCGGCGCCCCCGACGTCACCGCGTCAGCGGTCGCGGGCCGGCCGGCTGACGGTTGGCGCGTTGGCGATCGCGGTCGTGTCCGCCGGCATCGGCGGTGGCGTCGCCACGCTGGTGCAACCGGGCCGGCCGTCGTGGAGTTCGACGTCGTCGGGAGCGGCACCGGGCGTGCCGGCGGCAAGCCTTCCGGCAGGGTCGGTCGAGCAGGTCGCGGCCAAGGTGGTCCCGAGCGTGGTGAAGCTCGAGACCGACATGGGCAGGCAGTCCGAGGAGGGGTCGGGCATCATCCTGTCGTCCGACGGCCTCATCATGACCAACAATCACGTGGTGGCGGCCGCCAACGGTGGCCCCGGCGCCCCCGCTGGCGCCGTGCAGACCAAGGTGACCTTCGCCAACGGAGCGACGACGACGTTCAAGGTCGTCGGCACCGATCCCAGCAGTGACATCGCGGTGGTGCAGGCCGTCGGCGCCACCGGGTTGGCTCCGATCGCGCTCGGCTCGTCGGGGAACCTCCGGGTGGGTCAGGACGTCGTCGCCATCGGTTCGCCCCTCGGGCTGGAGGGCACCGTCACCACCGGCATCGTCAGCGCGCTGAACCGGCCGGTGGCCGCGGGCGGCGACGCGCAGAACCAGAACACCGTGCTCGACGCCATCCAGACCGACGCCGCGATAAACCCGGGCAACTCCGGTGGCGCGCTGGTCAACATGAACGGCGAACTGGTCGGCGTGAACTCCGCGATAGCCACACTCGGCGGCGACTCCGGTCAGTCGCAGAGCGGATCGATCGGTCTCGGCTTCGCCATTCCGGTCGACCAGGCCAAGCGCATCGCCGACGAGCTGATCCAGACGGGTACCGCCTCTCATGCCTCCCTCGGCGTTCAGGTGGGCAACGATGCCAGCGTGGACGGAGCCAAGATCGTCGACGTGACCGCGGGCGGCGCCGCGTCGGCCGCGGGAATGCCGGCCGGTGTGGTGGTCACCAAGGTCGACGACCGGGTGATCGGCAGCGCCGACGCGTTGGTCGCGGCGGTGCGGTCGAGGGCCCCCGGGGACAAGGTCACGCTGACCTATCTCGACACGTCCGGCAAGCCGCAGACCGTAGACGTCACGCTCGGAAAGGCACAGCAATGACGGTCGCGCCTGGTCGCCCGGAGCTCAGGATCGCTTCGCCCGCGTCGGTGGCGGGATATACGGTTGCCATCATGGAACAGCCTGGTGAGTTGGTGGGTCGCGCCCTGGTCGTCGTCGTCGACGATCGGACTGCGCACGGAGATGAAGAGGACCACAGTGGTCCGGTAGTCACCGAGCTGCTGGGGGAGGCCGGATTCGTCGTCGACGGGGTCGTGGTCGTGTCTGCCGACGAGATCGAGATTCGCAACGCGCTCAACACGGCCGTCATCGGCGGGGTCGACCTGGTCGTGTCCGTGGGCGGCACCGGTGTGACGCCTCGGGACGTGACGCCCGAGGCCACCACGACCATCCTCGATCGCGAACTGCTCGGCATCTCCGAGGCGCTACGCGCCTCCGGCCTGTCGGCGGGCCTGGTCGACGCGGGAGTGTCCCGCGGCTTGGCGGGAATATCGGGCAGCACCCTGGTCGTCAACATCGCCGGATCTCGAGGCGCCGTCCGGGACGGCATGGCGACGTTGGGACCGCTGGCGGTGCAGATCATCGGCCAGCTGTCCAGCCTGGATATCTAAGACCTTGCCGTCGTCGGCACCCTCCGTTCCCCGCGAGCCTGGCTCAGCGGGGCGGTTGCCGTTGGGCTGGTGCGACGGAGGTTTTCGCTGGATTGTGTTGCCTCGATGTGAACGGCAATCCCGCGCAGAGTGTGATGTTCGTCACATAGGAATCTCGTTGTGACGGGTGATTCCCGCCACAGGCGTCTCTCAGTTAACAAGGTTTTCGGTGATTCCCTACCCGAGACCACCAAGGACGAGTGGGACGACGAGCCCTCTGCACGCGATGACGAACGCGACGACTGGTTGCGAGAAAACGTCCCTCCGCACCACGGCTGAGCTGTTATTTCCCGCCAAACACGGGGTCTGACTCGGGGTCGAAGACCTCCTCCAAACCGTCCTGACGTGCCCGCCGTGGTCCCCTGCGGGGCGCTGCGGCGGGACCCTCACCGGCCCCGGGCGCCCGGCTGCGTCGGCGGGGCAAACATCCTTGGTCGCGACGTTCGCACTCCTTCGGCGACCCGTACGCGTTGCCGGGTGGATGCCTCGCCGTTATGTTTCTCGCTGTCTAACGATGAGCATTACGTAAGAACAGCATGTGGGATTTCTAATTCCCCTCACATCAACCTCTTGCGGGGTGTCAGGCTTAGCCGTAGAGCCGGGCACTCACAGGAACACGGACCGCAAGGTCCGTCACGACAGCTAGGGAGAACATGAAGGCAATCAGTCGGGTGCTGGTCGCTCTGGTAGCAGCGATCGCGGCGCTCCTCACCAGCACGGGCACCTCTCACGCAGGCTTGGACAACGAGCTGAGCCTGGTCGACGGCCAGGACCGGACGCTGACGGTTCAGCAGTGGGACACCTTCCTCAACGGTGTCTTCCCGCTTGACCGCAACCGCCTGACCCGCGAGTGGTTCCACTCGGGCCGCGCCAAGTACACCGTCGTCGGCCCCGGTGCCGACGAGTTCGACGGCACGCTGGAGCTGGGCTACCAGATCGGCTTCCCCTGGTCGCTGGGCGTTGGCATCAACTTCAGCTACACCACTCCGAACATCCTGCTCGACGATGCGACGCCGGCGAACCCGCTGCAGGTCATCACCCCGAACCTCTTCCCGGGTGTGTCCATCAGCGCCGACCTCGGCAACGGCCCCGGCATCCAGGAAGTCGCGACCTTCTCGGTCGACGTCAAGGGTGCATCCGGTGGCGTCGCGGTCTCGAACGCTCACGGAACGGTCACCGGCGCCGCCGGCGGCGTGCTCCTGCGTCCGTTCGCCCGCCTCATCGCGTCGACGGGTGACAGCGTCACCACGTACGGCGAACCGTGGAACATGAACTAACTCCCTAGTTCAACGAGAACAGCCCCCGGCCAGCGCGGCCGGGGGCTGTTTTCGTATGCGCTACTTGTCGGCGCTGGTGTTCTTCGCGGTGTCGGGGCTGGGACCGGTGCCGGGTCCGGTGACCGTCTCGGCGCTGACGCCGTCCTTCATGAGGTTGCGAATCTCGGTGAGCAGACTCAGCTCAGTGTCCTGAGCCTGCTCGACCTCGCCCTTCTTGCGCAGCCTGTTGTACGGCACGACCACGAAGAAGTAGACGACGGCGGCGACCAGGATGAAGTTGATTGCCGCCGAGATCAGCAGGTTCAGGTCGATGACCTGCCCACCGCCGATGGACACCTTCAGGATGCCGACGTCGGTGCTGCTGGCCCCAATCCGACTGGTGAGCGGCGTGATGATCGCGTCGGTGAACGTCTTGACCAGTGCCGAGAACGCGGTGCCGATGACGACTGCGACCGACAGGTCGACGATGTTGCCGCGGGAGAGGAACTCCTTGAATCCCTTGAGCACGGATGCCTCCTTCCAATGTGTGGTCAGGCCGACCGCCATGACCCCCTGCGGCAACGCTAGCCCGATCGTCGGTGCAGTCAGTGGAAGGTGAGGGTGATCGCCTGGGTCAGCGACGCACCGGCGACCTCGTTGGCCTTCAGGACGGGCAGCGCCACCAGCACCACGCCGTCGCGGCCCCGGTCCATGGACGTGCTCGAGACCAGCACCACGATCGCGTTGGTGGCCACCACGCGCGAGCGCTCGTCGCCCGAGCCGCCGGCGGAATCGGAGACGGCCAGGACGTCGACCACGTCGCCCGTGCGCACCAAGTCGAGCAGCGCGACGTCCGTCGGATGAACGGGCACGATGCGGGCGTCCGGACCGGCGGTCGCGTCGGCGAGGCGGGAGCTCATCACCCGGACGTCGGTGAGCACCTCCCCGCGGCGTGCCGGCCCGGCGAGCGTGGCACCGATCAGATCGGCGCCGGTCGTGGTGGCGCCGTCCGGAATCGTGCTCACCGCACGGGATTCGACGCGGAGGTCGGCGGCCACCAGTTCGACGCCGGGTGCCAGGTCACGTGTCGCCACGACGACGTCGGAGCGGCCCTGGGACGGGTCGGGCCGCAATGCCGCTGCCGCGGCCAACAGAACGAGCGCTCCGGCGGCGACGCGCCGGGCCATCACGGTGCGCGTCCAGTCCGGCCGCAAGCCTGCGGCAAGGCGCGACGTCAGAGACGGATTGAGTGATTCCCCCATGCGGCCACGCTAGGCAGCCGGGCGGCGACGTGGCAGGGGGTGCGCCGCGCCCTGTGGATAACTGCTAGCTGGACGCGGCCGGCGTGGACGCCGGCTTGCTCGACGACGAGGTGGAGCTGGAGCTGGAACCCGACTTGTCGGAGCTGGACGACGAGCTCGCGGACTTCTCCGTCGACGACGACTTCTCGGCGGGCTTGTCCGACGACTTCTCCGAGGAACCCGACGAGTCGCCGCCGCCACCGGAGCCGTTGATGGTGCTCTTGGAGGTGTCCCGGCTGTCGTTGCGGTAGAAGCCGCTGCCCTTGAACACCACGCCCACCGAGCCAAAGAGCTTGCGCAACCGTCCCGAGCACTTCGGGCACGTGGTCAACGCGTCATCTGTGAATGCCTGCACCGCGTCGAAACGGTTGTCGCACTCGGTACAAGCGTACGAATAGGTCGGCACCAAAACCTCCGGAAAAATGAACAAACCTGTTAGCACTCTAGCTGCTCAAGTGCTAGAACCGCTACGCGCCCCACGCCATTCCCGCGGACGCCGGCGGCCGGTCAGCCGAGTTCTACTAGCCCGTCACCCGGGGTCAGGGCGTGGGTCATCGGGACGTCGTGCGGCTCGGCCGGGAGCCGGTCGAGGACCTCGTCGTCCCGGACCATCGCGATCAGCCGCGCCGCGACGTCGGCCATGGCCAGGCTCCGATCGTAGAATCCGGCGCCCCGGCCCAGCCGGCTGCCGACGCGGTCGACGGCCAGCGCGGGCACGACGACCGTCGACGCCGTTCCGATCGCCGCCGCAGGCAGGTGCGGCGCCGGTGGTTCGCGGAGGCCGAAGCGGGCGGTTACCAGCTCGCCGCGATAGTCGCCCCAGGCCAACGGCCGTGGCTGGCCGGTCTCGTCCGTACGGGCGACGGGAAGCAGTACGCGGACGCCCGACGCGACCAAGGTGTCCAGGATGGCGACGGAACCGGGCTCGGATCCGACGGGCACGTACGCGCACACGGTGTCACCGGCTCGAGTCAGCTCGGTCAGGCGTTGGCGCAGTTCGTCGGACTCCGAACGCCGCACGTCGTCGGGGACGGCACGGCGAGCGGACAGGATGGCGGTGCGTATCTCGGCCTTCGTCGGTGGCACGAGTTCACGATGTCACGCCGACCCGGCAGGGCTCAGCCGGTTGCGAGCGGCCGATGACGTTATGGTGTGAACGATGACGACACGGGCTTTGGTGCCGATTCCACGCACCGCGATCGTTCCGGCTGCCGGTTTGGGGACACGCTTTCTACCTGCGACGAAGACGGTGCCGAAGGAGTTGCTGCCCGTCGTCGACACCCCGGGCATCGAACTCGTCGCCGCGGAGGCCGCCGAAGCGGGTGCCGAGCGGCTCATCATCGTCACCTCCGCGGGCAAGGACGGCGTCGTCGCGCACTTCGTCGAGGACCTCATTCTCGAGGGGACCCTCGAGGCCCGCGGCAAGACGGTGATGTTGGAGAAGGTGCGTCGAGCGCCGGGTCTGATCAAGGTCGAGTCCGTAGTGCAGGCCGAACCGTTGGGTCTCGGGCACGCCGTCAGCTGCGTCGAACCCAGCTTGGACGACGACGAGGACGCCGTGGCCGTGTTGCTGCCCGACGACCTGGTGTTGCCGACCGGTGTGTTGGAGACCATGTCGAAGGTGCGCGCGAAGCGTGGGGGATCGGTGCTGTGCGCCATCGAGGTGCCTGCCGACGAAATCAGCGCCTACGGAGTGTTCGACGTCGAGGTGGTTCCCGACGCGGTGAACCCAAATGTGTTGCGCGTCAAGGGCATGGTCGAGAAGCCGAAGGCGGAGGACGCCCCGTCGCTGTACGCGGCGGCGGGTCGGTACGTGTTGGACCGCGCGATCTTCGACGCCCTGCGCCGAGTCGAACGTGGCGTCGGCGGAGAGATCCAGCTGACCGACGCGATCGCCCTGCTGATCGCCGAGGGGCATCCCGTTCACGTGGTGGTGCACCGCGGTTCTCGACACGACCTGGGAAATCCCGGCGGCTACCTGAAGGCTGCGGTTGACTTTGCATTGGAGCGTGACGACTACGGACCGGAGCTGCGGCGCTGGTTGGTCGAGCGATTGGGCCTGAGCGCCAACTGACTTGCGCGCGGGCTCCATGACTGGAGAAAGGCGCACGAGTGCGTTCGGTGGAGGAGCAGCAGGCGAAGGTGGCTGCCGCGGCGGTGGCGCCCAGACCCGTACGGGTGGCCATTGCGGAGGCGCAGGGATTGATGTGCGCCGAGGAGGTCGTGACCGAACGCCCGCTTCCGGGGTTCGATCAAGCCGCGATCGACGGTTACGCCGTCCGCAGCGTCGACGTCCTCGGCGTGGAGGCGGGTGACGACGAGGACGGCGACCGGGAGGTCAGCCTTCCGGTGATGGGTCTCATCGAGGCGGGCGCCAAGACGCCGAGCAGACTGCAGCCGCGGCAGGCCGCGCGGGTGCAGACCGGCGCGCCCATGCCGACGTTGGCCGACGCGGTTCTCCCGTTGCGCTGGACCGACGGCGGTGACTCGCGGGTGCGGGTGCTGCGCGGGGTGCGGTCGGGTGCCTACGTGCGCCGGACGGGCGACGACGTCCAGCCCGGTGACGTCGCCGTGCGGTCGGGCACGATCATCGGGGCGGCACAGGTGGGCTTGCTCGCCGCCGTGGGGCGCGAGCGGGTGCTCGTCCATCCGCGTCCGCGGTTGTCGGTCATGAGCGTCGGCGGGGAACTGGTCGACGTGTCTCGCAGTCCCGGCAACGGCCAGGTCTACGACGTCAACTCATATGCGCTGGCCGCGGCGGGCCGCGACGCGGGCGCGGAGGTCAACCGCGTGGGCATCGTGGACACCGAGTCCAAGACGCTGCGCGACGTCGTCGAGGGGCAGATCAACCGCGCCGAGGTGCTGGTGATCGCCGGGGCGGTCGGAGGCACGGCCGCCGAGAGCGTGCGGGCAGTGTTGTCCGAGCTCGGCGACATGGAGGTGTCGCGCATCGCGATGCACCCCGGATCGGTGCAGGGTTTCGGTCAGTTGGGGCGCGACGGCGTGCCGGTCTTCCTGTTGCCGGCCAATCCGGTGAGCGCGTTGGTGGTCTTCGAGGTGATGGTAAGACCGCTGATCCGCATGTCGCTGGGCAAACGGCAGCCGCTGCGGCGCGTCGTGCAGGCCAGGACCTTGTCGCCGATCACGTCGGTGGCGGGTCGCAAGGGCTACCTGCGCGGCCAGCTGATGAGGGATCAGGACACCGGTGAATACCTGGTGCAGGCGCTTGGTGGGGCGCCCGGTGCATCGTCGCACCTGTTGGCCACGCTGGCGGAGGCGAACTGTCTCGTCGTGGTCCCCAGTGAGGCCGAGGAGGTCCGTACCGGCGAGATCGTGGACGTGGCCTTCCTGGCTCAACGCGGCTGACGCGTCCGATCATGAACTTGTGGCCGTCGTCGTCCATGCACCCGGGCTGGCCGCAGTCCGTCGGGCCGCTACGGGTGCCCGCGGGTCTGGTGCGACTGCGTCCGATCCGGCTGCGCGACGGTGCGGTGTGGAGCCGCATCCGGCTGGGGGATCGGGCGCACCTGGAACCGTGGGAGCCCGTCGCCGAGATGGAATGGGAAGCGCGACATTCGATTTCGTCGTGGCCGTCGATCTGTTCCGGGCTGCGTGCGGAGGCCAGGAAGGGGCGGATGCTGCCGTATGCGATCGAGCTCGACGGGGAGCTGTGTGGGCAGCTCACGATCGGGAACGTGACCCATGGTGCGCTGCGCTCGGCGTGGATCGGGTACTGGGTGGCCAAGGCGCGCAACGGCGGCGGGGTGGCGACGGCGGCCCTCGCCCTGGGCCTCGACCACGGATTCGGTCCGGTGGGATTGCACCGGGTCGAGGCGACGGTGCGACCGGAGAACGCCCCGAGTCGGGCCGTGTTGGCCAAGGCGAACTTCCGCGAGGAGGGCTTGCTCAAGCGCTACCTCGAGGTCGACGGCGGGTGGCGCGACCATCTGCTGGTGGCCATCACGATCGAGGAGTTGAACGGCTCGGCTACGTCGGCGCTGGTCCGCGCCGGACGCGCCAAATGGGCCTAATCTGTTGCAGTTGTGGCTCGTGGGGCGAATGTGCTTGTCAGGGGCGAATTACAGGTGTGTAATTAGGCGCGGCGCGTCGTCCCCGGATGCGCTGGTCACGGACCTAACTTCACGGGGAAAGGAGCCGGCGTCATGCCAAGCATCCCTCAGTCTCTTCTCTGGATCTCTCTCGTCGTGCTCTGGCTCTTCGTGCTGGTCCCGATGTTGATCAGCAAGCGAGACACCGTGCGTCGCACCAGCGACGTCGCGCTCGCGACGCGGGTGCTGAACTCCGGGCACGGCGCGCGACTGCTGCGACGGCGCAAGCCGGCCGCCGGCCACCACAGCGACCCGACCTGGCGTCCGACCTACGACGACCTCGACCAGTACGACGACGAAGACCGCGAGCCCGAGAACGCGCCCCGCACCACGGTCGTGGTGATGGCCGCCGCGAAGGTAGAGGCCGAATCCGAGTACCTCGACGTCGACGTCGTGGAGGAGGACTCGGGCGCCCTGCCTCTCGGGGCGTCCGCGCAGTTGGCGTTCGACCAGGAGCCGGAACTGCCGCTGGAGTTCGACGACAACACCGCGACGTTCTCGGTCGACGACCTACAGGAAGTCGACTCTCCGGAGGAGGACGTTCCGGTCGAGCAAACCGCCGCCTCCGACGACATGACCGACGAGTTCGAGGCGGTGTCGGAGGACGATCCGGACCACGACTACGAATACGTCGACGATTCCTCGGGCGTCGAGGCCGCCGCGGACACCGACTCGCACGGTGCGGGATCGAAGTCCCAGGAACGCCGCCGCAGCTACGAGACGAAGACCGCCGCCGCCGTGAGCGCGCGAAAGTTCAAGTTCCGCAAGCGCGTGCTGATGGTGATGTCGGTGCTACTGCTGCTCACCGCGGTGGCCGCGTACGTGGTGTCGACGACGTTCTGGTGGTTCTGCGGCACGGTCGGCGCCGTGACGATCCTCTACCTCGCCTACCTTCGGCGGCAGACCCGCATCGAAGAGCAGGTGCGACGGCGGCGAGCGCAGCGGATGATGCGGTCGCACCTTGGCGTCGAGAACACCAAGGACCAGGAATTCGACGTGGTCCCGGCGCGGCTACGCAGACCAGGGTCGGTGGTTCTGGAGATCGACGACGAGGATCCGATCTTCGAACACCTCGACTACGCGACCTTCGCGCGCGAGTACGACCTGCCGAGAGCGTCCGGTCAGTAGCTCGGATTTCTAGCGGGAGACCGGCACTGGTAGCCTGCTATCGGTACAAGGGGCTATAGCGCAGTTGGTAGCGCGTCTCGTTCGCATCGAGAAGGTCAGGGGTTCGATTCCCCTTAGCTCCACTCAGTTATTGCAGGTCAGGGCCGCATAGCGGAGCTCCGCTACGTCGACGCCCCGACGGAAGCCTCGGGATTGCCCGGACCCCTTGCCTGGCGAGGGCGACGACGGAACCGCTGGTAGGCGTTTCCCCGTCGTATCCCGAGGACGTCACCGATCGTCTGCCACGAGGCCCCGTCGTCGTTGGCCGACCGGGCAGCGTCGCAAAGATCTCTCCGCGCGCAAGCCAAGGCCGGCGCGTCGTGGCGACACCTGGCCGAGTCGACTGCCTTGGCGGCTTCGGCGACCCGCTCAAGCGAGATGACGACACGCTGCGATCGCAACGGATGACTTCGTGTGTAGGCCATCGCCCGCCCCCGGTCGTGCAGCTCTAGCTAATCGTGCGCACCGTGTGGCGGGGGCCGGGCCTGAATCGACTCCATCAACTGTACGACTCAGCACAACGTTGGGGAAGGGTTGAGAACTCAGCAGTCGAGTCGTCTTCACCCGCGTCCCGGCTAGAGATCCTTCATCTGGACGCCGGTCTTGGATTCCCCGTTGAGTTGTCGGGCCGCCACGTTGGTGATTCGGCTGCGAGCGGCCACGATGACGCGGTCGATTCCCGGACGGCGGCCGGGCTCATTGGCTCTGGCGAGCTCGACCAAGTCCTTCACCACCTGTTCGGCGAGAAGGGATAGCTTGACGTTGTTCTCCTGCGATTGTGACCGCAGGACGTCGAACGCTTGGTCGGCGTCAATGCCGTAGACGAACATCAACATGCCCTTGGCTTGCTCCGTAGTCGCCCGGCGTTCGTTGAATTCGCGCGAAGCGGCCCACATCTGGTCTCGCTCCGCGGCGAGCGTCTCGTCAGACAACGTCTCATCCTGCGTAGTCATGGCCTGTTTCCTCCAGGACACTCCAAACCGTTCGTCCTGCCGGGATCTAGGGCAAGGTGTCAAGCAGCCATGTTTACCCCGCATTCGTCGGCGTCAATCCGACGGATGGGTGACCTATCCGACTGTTGCCCCGTACTGGTGTTGCCCCGTACTGGTCGGTCCGTTCGAGGCCCAGTCCCTCGCCACCGCGACTTGTCGTCGGGACGAATATTCGGCCGTTCTTCCACTCGGCCGTCAAATCTCGGTGGGGCGGTGATCCGGTCGGTCGATCATCTCGTCGGCGATGCCGGTGGAGTGTCCGTCGGGCTGGAGGCGCACGCCGACTGCATGGGCGGCGTCGGCGTCTGCGTCGGCCCGCGCGGCGCGACGACCGTCGGCAAAGATCTGATCAGCCAGCGCCATCTGCTTGCGGAGTGTCCGGGCCTCTTCGGAGGACTCCTCGCGGATCGTGTCTGGGTCTCGGCTGCCTTGGCCGGTCTTGGCGAGGATGATCCACCCGATGGTCGCGACGAGCAGGACGACGCCAACGGCGGCGATGACGATCAATCCGATGATGCTGGTGTCCATGTCGGCTCCTGGAGGTGTCGCGGTCGTGATGGTCAGGTCGTCGGCGGATGTGGGAGAGTGCGGCGTCCGAGGTTGAATAGAGGCTCAGCTTGCCGTCGACGCCGATGATTGCCATGGGCCGACTGGTAGCAGGCCCTTCTGCCACGACGCTGAACTTCGTTGTCCTACCGGCACATTGGTTCGCAGCCCGAAGTGCGGCCAGCTCCAGGATGATTCGCGTTGGCCGTCAGAACCTGTCGATGATCTGTTGAGCGACGCTCCGCAACGGTGTGTTCTCGTTTTGCGAGACGCTCTTCAGCATCTCGAAGGCTCGGGTGGCGTCGACCTTGAAGTGGTTCATCAGGATGCCCTTGGCCTGCCCGATGACGTCCCTGCTGGCGAGCGCCACCTCGAACTGCCCTTCTCGGCGTGCCGTCGTCATCAAGGCCACCGTGGCCACCGTGGCCAGGAGCGCGCCGATGGCCTCTGCTGCGGGGTCGACGTCGCGGGGGTCCAGACCGAACATGTTCAGCGCCCCGACTCCGTGCGGCCCAGTGGCCAGTTGGAACGACAGCATGCTGTGCACTCCTGCGGCAACCGCAGCGGCCGCGTAGCCGGGCCATCGAGAGTCTTCGCGCAGGTCGGTGCACCGGATCATCGCACCGCCGACCGCAGCTTCCAAGCAGGGTCCCTGTCGGAGAGTGATTTGCACGGCGTCGAGTTCGGCAAGCATCGGTTCGACGGTTGCGCTCACCGATTGTGCTCGGCCTTCCCTGATGACCATGACGTCGGCGAAGTCGACGCCGTCGACCAACCCCACTGCGCTGGTCGTCACCGTCGCCAAGGCGCGCTCGAGGGCGGCGTTCCTCGAGTGGCCGTTGGTGAGGTCCGCCATCGCCTCGCGAATCGAATCGTCGTACGTGCCGTGGTCGGCCATCAGCTTCTTCCCGGACGGAGTTGAATCAACATCCAGGTGCGCCCTGGCCCGAGTATGCGCTTCCTCGGTCTGTGGCCGTTAATTGGGGACTGGCCATTGGAAGATCCGAGATAACTCAGTGGGTAAGACAACAGCAAATTAGCCGTTAGCCCGTGGAGCGGTCGTGCGTACGTTAACCTCAAGTGGTCGAAGCGAGCCAAGTCCCCGCTTGTATTCGACCTGATTGACCAGCTAACAGCTCCTCGTCGCTGAACGTCATGCGGCACTGCGGTAGATCCCCGGGGTTCGTGCACGCCTAAACCCCTGGACGGAGTCGGGCCAAGGTCATGACCCTTCGATCTGCCTCGCCTGTACCCGAGGATCCACGCGCCCACGCAATTCGACGGATCACCATGGCTTCCGACGTGATCACGTCGGTCGGAAGAAAGCAATCCGACCCCGAAGTGCTGGCGGCCAAACACGAGCTTGCCCATGCCGTCGGGGCTGCCCGCGACCTCGAGGTCTCTTGGCAAACCATTGGCGACGCTCTCGGAATGCGACGTGGAGCCGCATATCAACGGTTCCGTCACCGAACGACCCTGCGGTCGTTCGCCATTCACGAGTCCCCGATCGACGGTGTGACGGTGTTGGCGGTACGTGGGGAACTCGACGCGCTGACCGTGCCTCGGTTGGCCGAAGCGATCAGCAGGTGCCTCGCCGAAGTGCCCGTGGGACTGATCGTCGACCTCGAGGAGACGACGTTCCTGTCCTCCACGGGAGCGGGCGCACTCGTCGATGCCGACGGCTCGGCCCGCTCCAGTGGGAAGCGACTCGCCATCGCCGCCCAAAGCGTCACTGTGAGTAGAACACTGAGCATGATGGGGGTAGACGAGATACTCTCGACGACTACCCAACGGTCCATGCAGCGATGGTGGGCCTTCACGCGACGGTCGACGACGATTCCCGTGCCCCTCGTGGCGACGACAGCCAGGCTTAGCCGCAGTTCCGGGCGAGTTCGGTCACGACGCTACGGCGTCGCAGACCAGGTACACCACGACGCCGCGATCGCCGATGACGGTCTCGGGGTCGCGGCGGAAGCCGATCTTCTCCAGCACCCGCAACGAGGGGGTGTTCCAGGCCCCGACGGTCGACCAGATCCGGGTGCGTCCAGTGGCGAACGCCGCCTCCAGCACCGCGCGGGCGGCCTCGGTGGCGTACCCGTGGCCGTGGAATCTCCGTAAGAGCTCATAGGCGATCTCGGGCTCGTCGTGGGTGCATCTGCCGACGATGAGGCCGCAATACCCCATCGGTTCGTCATCGGTGCCACGGCGGATGGTCAGGAGCCCAATACCGTTGTACAGAGTGCGGATTCGCTGATCGGCGAGTTGCTGACGGACGTCCTCTACCGAGAAGGTCGTTCCACCGTCGTGCTCACCGAGAAGCTCGTGATTCCATTCCGCGTCGCCTTCGTCGCGCGCTCGCAGGTGAAGGCGGGGAGTGTCGATCGACGTTGCCATCGGGGCGTACCCCATCATCGGGCTCCTGCCGTCGTGGCGGTGTCCGACAACGGTACCGAATGCGGACGGCGTTAGCCGCCCAGTCCGGGTGCCAACTCCTCGAGCATCAGGGATTCCACCGGACAGTCGGCCAACGGGAGCAGCACGACCGCGTCGGCGATCCCGAGCCGTTGCACGTCGGCGATGAGACCGGCTAAGCCGCGGGCGGTGCCGATGTACCGCAACGGTTTCGACGATTCGTCAGCGGTCTCGGGAACACTGGCCAGCGCAGCGAACGCCGACGCCGGGTCACGGCCGATGAGCACCTCGATGTCCAAGTACACCGGCGCAGCAGCATCGTCGGAATCGGCCCGAATGTGAGCCGTCTTGCGGGTTGCCTCGCGGAGGTCGGCAGCCCGAACTCGCGTGGCGGACCGAATCGCCGGCGCTTCGTCGATCGTGGTCATGGCTACTCCTTGTCCGGTGCCGGCGTCACTGGAACGCGGGCACGACTTCCTTGATGAAGAGTTCGAGGGACTTGCGCTTCTCCTCGTGCGGCAGGCTGTTGTCGCACCAGAAGCTGAACTCGTCGATCCCGAGCTCTTCGTAGGTCCGCAGCCGCGCGATGACTTCTTCCGGTGTTCCGATGAGCGCCGTGCGGTGCAGTGATTCGAGTTCGAATTCGGGCCGTTCGGCGAACTTCGACTCCGGGCTGGGTTCGAGGAACCCGTTGACCGGCGTGGTCTTGTTGCCGAACCAGGCGTCGAAGGTGCGGTAGAAGCGCGAGATCGCCTCGGCGGCTGGCCGCCATCCCTCGGGATCCTCGGCGGGGTGAACGTGGGTGTGGCGCAGGACCATGATCTGCGGCCGGGTCACCTCGGGATGGTTGGCCACCGCGGTGTCGAACTTGCCCTTGAGGTCGACGACCTCTTCGTCGCCCTTCATCAGCGGCGTCACCATCACGTTGCACCCGGTCTTCACCGCGAAGTCGTGGGAGTCGGGGTCGCGCGCGGCGATCCACATCGGCGGCGTCGGCTGCTGCAGGGGTTTGGGCACGCTGGTGGACGTCGGGAACTGCCAGATCTCTCCGTCGTGGGCGTAGTCGCCTTGCCACAGTGCGCGTACCGCGGGCACCAGCTCGCGGAGGTACTTCCCGCCGTCGGTGGCGGCGACTCCGCCAAGCATGCGGTCGAATTCGATCTGGTACGCGCCACGGGCGAGACCGACTTCCATGCGGCCGTTGCTGATGACGTCGAGCAGCGCGCACTCACCGGCCACCCGGATCGGATTCCAGAACGGGGCGATGATCGTGCCGGCGCCGAGGCGGATGGTCGAGGTCTGCCCCGCAAGATAGGCCAGCAGCGGCATGGGGCTCGGCGAGATCGTGTACTCCATGCCGTGGTGCTCACCGATCCAGACGGTGCCGAATCCGCCGGCCTCGGCCAGTTGCGTCAGCTCCACGAGGTCTTCGAACAGCTGGCGATGGCTGACCTGCTCGTCCCACCGCTCCATGTGGACGAAAAGTGAGAATCTCATGACTTACTCCTGGGTTGGTGGGACGTCGGTTCGGGCGGCGTCCATCTCGGTGAGAGTGAGATCGCCGGTGGCCCAGTGGGAGCGCGGAACTTCGCGCACGATGACCCGAATGTGTTGAGGCTGGGTGTCGACCGTCCGCAGGACGGCTGAATGCACTTCGCTCATCATGGCCCGAATCTGTTCTGCACTTCGACCTTCGGCGATGGTGACCTCGACCAGTGGCATGCTCAGCTCCTCATCACGAACGGGTCCGGCACGGGCCCTTCGTTGGTGTTGATCCAGATGCTCTTGAGGCGGGTGTACTCGTGAATCGTCTCGACGCCGTGCTCGACGCCGACGCCGCTGTTCTTGAAGCCCTGCCGCGGCGACATCGGTGACATCGCCCGATAGGTGTTCACCCAGATGGTGCCGGCATCGAGCCGAGCCGAAACCCGATGTGCGCGGGACAGGTTGGACGTCCAGACGCCGGCGGCGAGGCCGTATTCGGTGTCGTTGGCCAGGGCCACAACCTCGTCCTCGGTGTCGAAGGGCATGATCGCGGCGACGGGTCCGAAGATCTCTTCGCGGACCACTCGCATCTGATTGTCGACGTCGACCAGCACGGTGGGTTCGTAGAAGTACCCGCCCAGGCCGCCGTCGGTGGCGTTGCCGCCGGTGAGGACCCGCGCCCCCTCGGAGCGGCCGAGGTCGACGTAGGAGGCCACCTTGTCGCGTTGGTCGGCGAAGGCCAGCGGACCCAGCTCGGTGTCGTCCAGGAGCGGGTCGCCGATTCGGATGGAACGCGCTCTGGTGGTGACCCTTTCGAGCAGTTCGTCGTAGACGGCGCGCTGGGCGAACACCCGGCTGCCCGCGATGCACGTCTGTCCCGCCGCCGCGAAGATGCCGGCGATGACGCCCGTGGCCGCGTTGGCGACGTTGGCGTCGTCGAACACGATGTTGGGGGACTTGCCGCCCAGTTCCAGGGTCGAGCCGATGAAGCGGCCGGCCGTGGCCGACGCGATGCGGGACCCGGTGGCGGTGCTGCCGGTGAACGAGATCTTGGCCAGCGCAGGATGATCCACCAGTGGCTGACCTGCCTCGGCGCCGAAGCCGGTGACGACGTTCACCACACCTGGCGGGAAGCCGGCCTCGACGACCAGCTCGGCGAGCCGCAGCACCGTCGCGGAGGTGTACTCCGACGGCTTGATCACCACGGTGTTGCCGACGCACAGTGCGGGGGCGAGCTTGCTCGACGTCAGCGTCAGTGGGGAGTTCCACGGTGTGATGGCGCCGACGACACCCAGCGGTTCGCGCGAGGTGTAGTTGAGCACCCGTCGGTCCGAGGTCGGGATGACCGACCCGTTGATCTTGTCGGCCAGGCCGGCGTAGTAGTAGTAATACTCCGGCAAGGTCGCGAGCTGGCCGCGCATCTCGCGCAACAGCTTTCCGTTGTCCTTGGACTCCGATCGGGCGAGCTCCTCGGCGTTCTCGCCGATGAGGTCGCCGAGTCGGCGCAGGAGGTGACCCCGCTTGGTTTGGCTCAGGTCACGCCAGCGCGGATCGTCGAAGGCGGCCCTGGCCGAGTCCACCGCTGCTCCGACGTCCGCTGCGTTCCCGCGGGCGGCTTCGTAGAGGACCTCGCGGGTGGCGGGGTTGGTGCTGGGAAAGTACTCGCCCGATTCGGGTTCGACCGGCTTGCCGCCGATGAAGTGCGCAAGCCGTGACAACTCAGACATGGGTGAGCCTTTCGACGAAGGAGGACACGAGCTCGGCGAGCTCGCCGGGGCGTTCCACGGGCAGCATGTGTCGCGCGTGGGGGACGACGACCGGTGTGCAGTCGGGAATGGCGGCGGCCAGGCGGTGCGTCATCTCCGGGGTGGATCCCGGATCGCGCTGGCCGGTGACGGCCAGCGCCGGGACCGCGATGCCCGACAGGTGCGGGGCGACGTCGGCGTCACCCGTCGCGAAGACCCGGTAGCAGTTGACGAAACTGCGTCGGTCGTTGGCCAGCAAGGTCTTTCGGGTGCTCTCGACGCGCTCGTGGTTCACCTCGGTGCCGTCGTACCAGCGGTGGATCGACGCCTCGACGGAGGCGGCGAAGTCCGATTCGGCGGCGTCGAGGCGGGCGAGCACGGCGTCGCGTTCGACCGGTGTCCGCCGGCAGACGGAGCTGACCGAGATCAGCGACGAGACGAGGTCGGCGCGATGGACGGCGAGGTGCTGAGCGATCAGCGCCCCCAGGGAGAACCCCACGACGTGGGAACCGGCGGGAATGTCGAGGGCGACCGCACTGGCGAGATCGGCGAGGGTGACGCCGTCGACCACCGCGGGGTTCGCGCCGTGACCGGGCAGGTCGGGCACGAGGACCCGAAGTGCGTCGGGGAGGCGCTCGACCACCGGTTCCCACATGTGGTGATCGAGGCCCACGCCGTGCAGCAGGACCAGCGTCGGGGCGGTCATGGGTCCGCGCCCGCTACTGCTCGGTCGACAGGGCGGCGAGGCGCTGCTGGGGGCGGCCCTGCGCGGCGGCGGCCAGCGCCACGACGATTTCGTCGGGGTGTGGTGCGTCGGCGATCCGGACCTCGACGGTCTGGTGATGCGACCGGATGGTTGCGTCGGTGACGTGCTTGAGTGGGATGTCGAACACGACTCCCGACGGTCCGCGCTTCTCCACCGCGGGCAGCAGGGTGGTGGCGTTGGCGGCCTTGCGGAAGTGGTCCCCGAACTTCAGCGTGTGGATCAGACCCGAGCCGTGTTCGATCTCGCCGTCCAGGCCGACGATGGCGGCCTTGCCGTACGCCTCGGCGGGCGCGTCGAGCGCTGCCAGTACCCGCGGCGCGAGCAGGGCCCCCAGATCAGAAGCCGTACCGTCGATGCCCGCGGACAGGTCGTCGACGAAACCCTTTCCTGACCATGGGTTTTCGATGACGGCGGCGACGACGGCCACCCGCGCCGGCGGGCTCACCGCGCGGCCGCCTTCGGTGTGGATTTCCTCGACGACGGTGATGACCTTGCGGACCTTCATGACAGTGCACTCTCCAGGCTCTTGACGGTGACGGCGGGATCGGTCTTGCGGTCCCCGATGCGGGGATGGGGTCGTGGGCCGGTCGAGGCGGCGGCGACGACGACGATTTCGTCGGCCCGCGGACCGTCGGGCACCCGGGTGCTGATGGTCTGATAGTGGCTTCGGGTCGCGGCATGGTTCTTGTGCCACAACGGCACGACCAGCGTCTCGCCGGCCTCGGCCCGGGCGTCGGCGAAGCAGATGATCGACTCGCCGTCGAGGAACTCGCGCATCAGATTGCCGAAGTACGGCGTGTGGATCAGCGCTCCACCGTGTTCGATCTCGCCGGCGCTGCCCACGATGGCGGCCTTGCCGAACGCTTCGACTGCCTCGACTCCGCCGAGGGCGGCGAGCAGGCGACGGGTGAGCATCTTGGCCAGGATCGGAGCGATCGTCGCGGTCTCGGGGGACAGGTCGCGAGTGGTCGGCGTGCCGATCCACGGGTTGCGCATCACGGCCGCGACGCTGGCCCGCTGGGCCGGATGCGCGGGTGACGTGCCGCCTTCGGTGACGACTACCTCCCGGTAGAGGACGACCTTTCGTAGGCCGATGAGGGCGGCGGTTTCGTCTTCTTGCATGCCAGTGACGATAGAGGTTGGCCCCCGTTCGGGTCAAGGGTGTGGATGCCCGACGGCCCGCGCGCGGACCGGAATCTTTGATGAACGGCCAGTTGACTTGCTATTTGTCGACGTCCATGGGGCGGGGCGGATGTCCGACCCGGTGGAGGTGCGGCCCTTCGCGTTGACAGCATCTTGTGACTGCGCTTACATTCTGTTGTATGCCAGAGAACGTTTCACGGGTGGCAACCGTTCGACGGAGGAGTGTCAGATGAGCAACGACCTCGGGGTTTCCGCCGTCGCCGGCTCGCACGAGACGGTCCAGGACCCGGGCGACCCGGTCCGGTCGTCGGGCCGGCTGGGAACGGTGTTCTGGACCTCCGTCGGCGTCGCGACCGTGTTCGTGGCCTGGGCCGTGCTCTTCACCGAGAACCTGAACTCGGTGACGACGTCGTCGCTGAACTGGGTCACCGGGAGCTTCGGCTGGCTGTACCTGGTGGTGACCCTCGGCATCCTGGTGCTGCTGGTGTTCCTGGCGTTCAGCCCGTTCGGCGACATGCGATTGGGCAAGGACGACGACCGGCCGGAGTTCACGACCCTCAGCTGGTTGGCCATGATCCTGAGCGCCGTGATGGGCATCGGGCTGGTGTCCTACGGTGTCGCCGAGCCGATCTCGCACCTCGTCACGCCACCGCACGGCCTCGCCGCGCCCGGGTCGCCGGAGGCCGCAGTCCGGGCCATGCAGTACTCCTACTTCGACTGGGGGCTGCATGCATGGGCCATCTTCGCGGTGTTCGGGTTGGCCATCGCGTACTCCTCCCATCGCAAGGGCCGCCGCACGCTGGTCAGCCAGTTGTTCGTCCCGTTGCTCGGTGACCGGGTCAACGGCCCCATCGGCAAGCTGATCGACGTCATGGCCGTCTTCGCCACGTTGTTCGGCACGACGACGTCCCTCGGGCTGGGTGCACTGCAGGTCAACAACGGACTTGCGTCCCTGTTTGGCGTGCCGGTCACCAACGCCACGCAGGTCGTCATCATCGCCGCCGTCACGGTGATATTCACCATGTCCGCGGTCACCGGGGTCAACAAGGGCATCAAGTTCCTCAGCCAGGGCAGCGCCGTGTTGGCCGTGGCACTGTTCGTATTCATCCTCGTCGTGGGCCCGGCCGTCTTCATCGCCAACCTCTACGTCGAGTCCCTCGGCACGTGGGCCACCGACTTCTTCCGAATGAGCTTGCAGGGCACCGCCTTCGGAGGCCTTGAGTGGATGCAGTGGTGGACCTACTTCATGCTGGCGTGGTGGGTCTCCTGGGGCGCCTTCGTCGGGGTGTTCCTGGCGAGGATCTCGAAGGGCCGGACCATTCGCGGTTTCATCATGGGCGTCCTGGTGGTCCCCAGCGTGGTGTTCTTCACCTGGTTCACCGTCTTCGGGGGTACCGCAATCCACGTGGACATGTTCCGCGGCGGCAACATCGCCCAGCGGACGTCGGAAGACATCAACAGTGCCTTCTTCGCCACCCTGGAGTACTTTCCGTTCGCCACGGTCACCTCGGTGGTGGCCATCCTGCTCGTCGTGATGTTCTTCGTCTCCGGGGCCGACGCGAACACCTTCGTACTCGGAATGCTCACGTGCGACGGCACGTTGACGCCGCGGCGCTCCGTCCTCGTCCTCTGGGGCGTCCTCACCGGACTCACCGCCGTCGTCCTGATGTTCGCCGGCGGGCTGAGCGCGCTCCAGAACACGGTCATCGTCGCGTCACTGCCCTTCTTGGTGATCATCGCGGGTTTGACCGTGGCGTTCTGGATGGAGTTGGTCGCCGACCGTCGTGCGGCCGGGGCGTCAAGCGGCTCCAGATCCAACCATGTTGTGTCCACACACCTTACGAAGGAAGAAGATCATGTCTGACGACAACAAGCGCCGCGACCGAATTCGCACGGCATGGGAGGCGGCGTGGGATCGCGGCGAAGTGAACGCGCTCGACGACATCCTCGGCGTCGACTACCGCAGGCACGGCAGCGCCGGTGCGGTCCAGGCGCTCGACGAGTTCAAGGCCTCGATCGTCGCCACCCGCTCGGCGTTTCCGGATCTGTTGACCGTCATCGACGACGTCGTGATCGAAGGAGACCGGGCCGCGATCCGTTGGCACAGCACGGGCAGTCACGCGCACTCGTTCCTCGGGGTGCCCGCGACCAAGCGGGAGGTCGCGGTCAGCGGTGCGACGTTCGCCCGCTTCGACGGCGACCACATCGTCGAAGAGTTCGTCACCTGGGATCCGCGCACGCTGCTGACCGCACTCGGCATCATCGCCGTCGGCCGGGACCGGTGACGCCGTGACCGTCGACGACGCGACCACGCGACCCGACCCCGCGATGATGAAGCAGGTCAACCGGTTGTTCGTCACCGGCGTCACCGTCGTCACGGCGTTGGACGACGGCACACCGCGCGGCTTGGCGGTCAACGCCTTCGCCAGCATCTCGTTGGAACCGCCGATGGCGATGGTGGCCGTGCAGCACACCTCGTCGACGCATGACTGCCTCTATCGAGCGGACCACCTGGCCGTCAACATCTTGTCCACCGACCAGCTCGACGTGGTGAACCGATTCGCCGTCAAGTCCGACGACAAGTTCGCCGGTCTGGACTGGCGTCCCGGGCCCCACGGCAGCCCACTCATCGGGCGCAGCGCAGCGACGATGGAGGCCGAGATCCGCGAACGGTTGCACGCCAGCACCCACACGATCTTCATGTGCCGGGTGGTGCACGCCGAGGTGGAGGATCGCGCCCCGATGGTCTACAGCGCCGGCAAGTTCTTCGATGGGAGCAATCTGGCTGCCCTAAGCTGACTCCGACCACGACGACGTAAGGGACTGGGATGGGCAGCACGAACGGATCGGGCAAGGGCTCGATCCAATCGCGACTGATCGGAGAAGTCCGGCGTCGCATCATCGCCGGCGAGATCGCCCCCGGCGTCAACATCTCCGAACTTGCCATCGCCGAGGAATTCGGGGTGAGCCGGACGCCGGTCCGGGAAACGTTCAAGCAGCTGCAGACCGAGGGTCTCATCGAGATTCGCCCTCGCGTGGGCACTTTCGTGACCACGCCGTCTCGCCGAGAGGTCACCGAACTGTTCCAGATGAAGGAACTGCTCGAAGGTGCCGCGGCCCGGTTGCTGGCGCAGCGCGGACGGGTCTCGGAGATAGACCAACTCGAGGAGAACCTGCGGCAGGCCGACGTGGCCGTGGCCCGAGACGACCGTGCCCGGTACGCCGAGCTCGTCGAGGAGTTCCACGATCTGCTGATCGTCGGAGCCGACAACCACAAGCTCGAAGCCCACTACCGCATGCTGATGAACCAGCTGGCCTACGCCCGACTCGTGCACACCTCTCTGAGTCAGCCCGGCCGGCCCCTGCAGTCCGACCGGGAGCACCACGTGGTCCTCGACCTGATCGTCGACAAGGACGGCGACAGCGCCGAGCGCGTCATGCGAGAGCACGTTCGAGCCAGCCGGCAGGCACTGCTGGCCGGCTTACAGCCGTCGCCGTGACGCCAGTAGACGCTGCACCCGCTCGACGGTCGTGACGTCGATCAGAGGGGCATAGAGCTCCATCGCCTCCAGCGCCCGCCGATGGTCGCGGTCGGATGCCCCTGCGCAGGCGTCGGCCACCACCTGAACGTGGACTCCGGCGTCGGCGGCCGCCAGGGCGGTGGAGAGCACGCAACAGTCGGTCGCGACTCCCGTCAGCACCATCTCTCGGCTGCCGTTCATCGCCGCCGCCAGGTCGGGACCCCATTTGCCCAAGGTCGTCAGACTCACGACCGCGTGGTGTACGGGATTGAACTCCGCGGTCAGGTCGTAGAGCCGGTCGTTGGCGGGAACCATTGCAAAGGGCCACTTCTCGTAGTAGTCGACCCATGCTCCGGTGGGGTGGGCCGGCGCGATGAACCGGGTGAAGACGGCACGGGGACCAAATAGCGGCAACAGCTCCCGAGTACCGGCGGCGGCGTCCTCGTAGCGAGGAGTGAACCACTCGCTGGCCGGTTGTCGGAAGACCTCCTGCAGATCGATTGCCACCAACCATGGCTCGTCCGTCGTCACCGTGAACCCGCTTTCGTCGGGAGGAGCGGCGACGTCCGGAGCGGGGAGAGGACCACCCGAGAAACCGCCGCAATGCGCGCGCAGTCCAATGATGCCCCATTCCGTCCATGTTGTATGCCACAACCTGCGATGCGGTCAGCGGCATTCGGGTGAGGATCCGACGTCGGCGGGCCGAAGCGACGCGACCTCGGAACCCCGCGGAAGTGCTCAAACGATGCGGAATTCGTTGACTTAGGCGCGCATTGGGCGCCGTAACAGGCTGGACTTCCCATCGTCATGAAGTCGTATTGAAATACGTCATTGACCGAGAACTGCTATGGGCATAGTCTACGTACCATGCAACAGGCAGTGCCGTGGATCACAACCGGCGCGTAGTGCGGCTTTCTACGTTTTCCTCCCACCAGGTCATGACAGCTCCTGCGAAAGGCAGCCCGATGAAGCAAGACGCTCCACCACCGGGAAATACCGAACTCACTCCCGACCTCGGGTACCGCAGCAGCATCACCACCGTCGAACCGTATGGGGTCGACGCCATACCCGACTCGGAACGTCACGGAAAACCGTTGTCGCAGTTCTTCATCTGGTTCGCCGCGGGGATGAACTTTCCCATCATGGTGCTGGGTTTCAGCGCCGCGAGCATGGGGCTCTCCCTGATGAGCGCCGTGACGGCGATTCTGGTCGGCTCGCTGGTGGGCGCCGTCGTGATGGGAATTCTGTCCCGGATGGGCGGGCGCCTTGGGGTGGCGCAGCAGATCCAAGCCCGCGGGCCGCTGGGCTTCTACGGCAACTTCGTCCCAGTCGCCTACATCAACGTCTTCGCCGGAATCGGTTGGGCGGCAGTCACCGTCATCCTTGGCGCACAGGCGGCACACGCGCTGGCCCCCGCGATCCCGTACTGGCTGGCGGCGCTCGTGCTGGTGTCGGTGCAGTTGGTAGTCGCGATATACGGCTACAACATGATTCATTACTTGCAGCGCATCCTCGCGGTCGTGCTCTGCATCGGCTTCTTGGTGATCACCGTCGTCTCCGTCCCCCGCGGCTACCAGGGTGCGTTCGGCAGCAATCCGGCCGCCGCCTACTGGGTCGGCAACGTCGGTGGTTGGGTGACCTTCGCGGGGTTCTTCCTGTCGTTTCTCATCGCGTGGTGGCCGTTCGCCTCGGACTACTCGCGCTATCTGCCGGACCAGGTTGGGGTCAACCGGGCCGCCGGCCTGTGGACTGCCGTCGGGAACTTCGTCTCGCTGTCATGGCTGGGCATCGCCGGGGCCATCCTGGGTGGCTCGGCGGCGACCGGGGAAAGCCCCATCGAGGCGCTGCAACGGCTCACCGGTCCGTTCGCCATACCCGCCCTGCTGACCGTGCTGCTGTCGTCCTTCTCCCAGAACTTCCTGAACGTCTACGGCGGCGCCATCTCCATCCAGACGCTGCGCATCCCGGTGAGTCGCCGCACGGCCGTGATCTTCATCTGCGCCATTGCCTTCCTCATCAGCCTCTGGGCCGACGAGAACTTCGAGTCGAAGTTCAAGACGTTCCTGTTCCTCGGCGCGTACCTCATCGCCCCGTTCGGAGCCGTCCTGCTTCTGGACTACGTGCTGAACCGGCGCCACGAGCGAATCGCGGAGCTGTACGACTCCAGCCGGATTCTGGAGTGGGGCTTCGTCGCCTGGCTCGTCGGTGCGGTCGCGTCGATCCCGTTCTGGCAGCTGTCCTTCTACACCGGGCCGGTCTCCGTCGCGCATCCCGAATGGGGCGATCTCACCTACTTCGTCGGATTCGCCGTCGCGGCAGTGGCTTTCGTGGCCACGTACCGTCTGCCGCCCCTGTGGCATCGGAACCCGCGCGCTGCCAGTCCCCACGTCGACGGGGCATTCCCGGTCTCCAAGGTGCGAAGCTGACGTCGCTGCCACCGATCTGAGTGCGTCCCGGGGGGTTATCCACCCGCCGAACGGGGAACCGTCACACGGTGAGCCACCCCCCGAAGGACGCATTCGCCGCCGAGGTCAGCCAATGGTCGGACATCCCCGGCTGGTTCCATTGGCGCGAAGGTCAGCAGGAGGCCGTCGAGGTCTTCCCGGAGGGCAGCACCTTCGTCGAGGTCGGCTCCTATCTTGGGCGCAGCCTGTGTTCGCTCGCCGACGTGGTGCGCACCTCGGGACGTGACTTCACGGTGATCGGCGTGGACACCTGCCGCGGCAGCGGCGAAGAGGGACTGGCCAGCGAAGACGCCCACGGCCCTGCGGTCGAATACGGGGGCGGAACGTTCGCGGGCCTCTTGCATCGCAACGTCATCGCGTGCGGGTTCGCCGACGACGTCCACGTCTTCATCAGCTCGTCGCCGAAGGCTGCGGACTTCTTCGTCGACGGTTCTCTGGCGTGGGTGCACCTCGACGCCCGGCACGACTACGACAGCGTCGCGGCTGACGTCGACGCGTGGTTGCCGAAGGTCAGCTCGGGGGGCTGGCTGTCGGGTGACGACTACGACGAGCTGCTCTGGCCGGGGGTCGTCGCCGCCGTGCGCGACAAGCTTCCCGGCGCGCAGGGCTGGTTGACGGCGCAGTGGCGGTGGCTCAAGCCCTGACGGGGGCGCTCTCGCCGAGACGACGGCGATCTCCACGCGATCTCCACGCGGTCTTCACGTGGCACGGCCCAGGGCCCGACATCCTGGGTTCGTGCGAATCGGTCACCCGGAAGCGTTGCCAGACAACGACTTGCGGTCGACACTTCGCAACCCGCCGACAGAGCGGCTCGATGAGCCGTCTGCGCCGGGGCCACGTCGGAACGTCGAAGGAGACAGCAGCATGAAACTGGCGAAGATCACCGCACGGGTAGCGATCGCCGGCGTCGTGAGCGCGGGCGCGCTCGGGCTCGGGGCAGGCGGTGCCACCGCGTTGGCCGACAGCGGGTTTCACCAGGACAGGTGCTTCGGGCACTTCTGCCAGAGCCGAGGTGACGATGGTCGCCACGATCGGCGGGGTGGCTTCGGGTTCGACGACCGCCGCTGGGATCAGCGCGGATTCGACGACGGACGCCGCGATCACCGCCCCTTCAGCTATCGCGGCTCACGCGTAGAACCGTTCTTCGACCGCGGACGCGGCATCTGGGGATTCTGGTTCCTCGGCGTCTTCATCCCACTGTGACGCGCGAGGCCGCAAGCGCTGTCTCACAACCCAATCCAGTACACCCCCGTCACGAGTCACACCCGAGAGGCCCTGTCATGAGCATTCACACCCCCGCCGACGTGCATTCCGGCGCGACGTCCGAAGAAATGGTGGCACGGGCGGTGGCCTTGCAGCCGCTGCTGCGCCAGTACGCCGGGTACGGAGACGCACACCGTCGCCAACCCGACGAGGTGATCGCGGCGATGACCGAGGCGGGACTCTTCGGTCTTCTGGTGCCCAAGCGGTTCGGCGGTCAGCAGGCGAATCTGCGGACCCTGCTGAACGTTACCGAGGCGCTCGCCGAGGTCGACGGCTCCGCTGCCTGGGTCGTCAGCCTCGGTGCCGTGGCCGGGTGGCTGGTTGGGCTCGCCTCCGAACGGGCCCGCGACGAGGTCTTCGGCGAGGCCCCCGACCCACGGATTGCCGGCAGTATCAATCCCACACCGGCCGAGCGCGTCGACGGTGGACTGCTCGTGAGCGGACGCTGGGCGTACGCATCCGGTGCACCGCACGCCACGTGGGCGGTGGTGGGCGCGCTGGTTCCCGACGACGCGGGCACCCCCGAGGTGCTCCTGTGCCTGATCCCCATGGCACAGCTCACCGTGGAGGACACCTGGCACACCGTCGGCATGCGGGGGACCGGTTCACACCACTTGGCCGCCGAGGACGTGTTCATTCCGGATCACCGCACGATCCGGTTGTCCGACATCGCCGAGGGCACGTCCGCCAACGGCGCCGCCGAGGTGGACGATCGACCGCACACGGGGTCGGTGCTCTCACTGTCGATTTTGTGCCCCCTGCTGGGCTTGGGTCGGGCCGCACTGGCTCTGGCCACCGAGAAGGCCGACGCCAAGCCGTTGCACCACACCGTCTACGACCGCCAAGCCGACTCGGTCGGCGTCCAGTTGCAGCTGGCCAGGGCCGCCCTCGCGTTGCAGACCGCCCGCCTGCACGCGGAGCACGTCGTCGACGAGCTCGACGCCGCGGCCGTCCGCGGGATCCGGCCCGATTATGCTGCGCGGGCGCAGATCCGGGCTCAGTGCGGCTACGCCATGACCCAGGCACTGGAGGCGGTCAACATCGCCGCCGACCTCTACGGCGCCGGAAGCTTCGCCGAGGCCAGCCCGATGCAGCAGGTGTGGCGCGACGCCAACGTCATCGCCCGGCATGCGGGACAGAACGCCGCCGTGGGTTACGAGGTCCTCGGAAAGGCGCTGCTGGGTCTCCCCGAGCGCATCAGCCCGACCGTCTGAGTGCAACGGTGCAGGCCCCTCCGGCGACTGCCGGAGGGGCCTGCCCGGCCGGGGACCGATAGACGCGCCGCCGACGCGAGTCGCGCTGCGGTCAGCCGACTTTGGCGTCGTGCAGACGTGCCAGCACGCCGGCGGTGGTGGTGAAGTCCATGCACGCGTCGGTGACGGACTGGCCGTAGACCAGCTCGCCGGAGACCGGCTGCGCACCGGCCACCAGGAAGCTCTCCAGCATCAACCCGCTGATACCGCGCTCGCCGGCGGCAATGCGGGCGGCGATCTCGTCGGCGACCTCGGCTTGGCGCACGTGGTCCTTGCCCGAATTGGCGTGCGAACAGTCGACCATCACGTTGCCCGGCAGCCCCGCGGCGGCCAGGCCCTGGATCGCCTCGGCGACGGAGTGGGCGTCGTGATTGGGGCCCGAGGACCCACCGCGCAGGATCAGATGGCAGTCGGGATTGCCCGCGGTCTCGACGACGGCACCGCGGCCGAGGTCGTCGATTCCGAAGAAGACGTGCTGTGCCGCAGCGGCTCTCACACCGTCGACGGCCGGCTGAATGCTGCCGTCGGTGCCGTTCTTGAACCCGACCGGCATCGACAGCCCTGAGGCCAGCTGGCGGTGGATTTGAGATTCGGTGGTCCTGGCCCCGATGGCGCCCCACGCCACGGCGTCGGCGATGTAGTGCGGGCTCGTCGGCTCCAGGAACTCGCAGCCCACCGCCAATCCGATCGCGCCGATGTCGAGCAGCAGCGCCCGCGCGGTGCGCAGCCCCCGCTCGACGTCGTAGGTGCCGTCCATGCCGGGATCGTTGATGAGTCCCTTCCAGCCGACGGTCGTGCGGGGCTTCTCGAAGTAGACCCGCATGACGATCTTGAGGCGGTCGGCGTAGGCGTCGGCCAACGGTGCCAACCGATGCGCGTAGTCCAGCGCCGCCACCGGGTCGTGAACCGAGCAGGGACCCACGACGACGAGCAGTCGGTCGTCACGACCAGCGAGGATCTCGGTGATCTCGTCGCGATGCCGCGCAACCGCCGCGGCGCCGTCGCGGCCGAGGGGAAGTTCGGCAAGGAGCTGCTGGGGTGCCGGCACGGGCCGGAACGAGACGATCCGCCGGTCGGAGATCGGTTCGACGTCGGCGATGGCGCTGGTGATGGTCACGATGATTTCGGGCTTCCTGTGAGTGGTTCTCAGGGCCCACCCGCGGACGATCCGGTGCCCTGAAATGACGAAAGCAGCGACCACGTGGTCACTGCTGGGCTCCGGGTGCGGTGTCGCGCGTCGTCTTAGAACGCCTCATCCATGGCTCCACCCGGAGCCGAGATAAAGCGCCAATAGCTGCGCGCGCCGATGTTCACGGGCGAAACGATACCGCGTCGTTCTCCGGCTGACGAGCCCGGGTCGTCCACGGGCTCGCCGGCCGGCCACCGGCTCGCACTCTCAGTTCGGCTTGTTGAAGATGTAGCGGGCGATCTTCCAGGGGCCGTCGTCGGCGGTGAAGACGAACATCTCGCGGTTCGACTCGGCGGACCGCTGCCCCGTCGCGTGGACCGTCTGTTCCCCGGCGCTGCGCGTCAGCGCGTAGGCGACGGTGTCACTGGCCACGACGAGCTCGTCGACGGTGAACTCGACGTCGAGGTGGATCGCCTCGAACGTCTGCGCATACGCCTCGGTGAGATCGCGGCCTGCGGCGGTGGGCAGCGTCGTCGGCATGAAGACGCCGTCCTTGGCGTAGCACGACACCGCCAAGGCGGTGTCGTCGGTGTTCAGTGCGCGTTCGTAAGTGCTTAGCAGTTCTTGGATCTCGACCTCGGGGCTCATCCCCAAACTATATTCCATGGAATATGGTTCCGTCGAATCAACTTTGGATCGGGTCAGGCCGTGGAACGGCCGTCGCCCTCCACTCGGGCGACGGCGCGGCGCAGCGCCACCACGGTTGACTCGAACTGCTGCAGCTGGCGGGTCGACACGGAGCCGATGCGCACCTGCAATTCGTCCTCGAATGCCGTCGACGCCTTGGCCAATAGGCGGCGACCGGACGGCGTCAGCTCGATGACCGAGGATCGCCGGTCATCGGGGTTGGGCACCCGGGCGCAGTGCCCGGCGGCTTCGAGCCGGTCCACGAGCTTGCTGGTGCCGCCGACCGTGATCGACAGGTCGGTGGCGATGTCGAACACCCGGCAGGACGGCACCCGGGCGATCACCTGCATGGGCTCGAACCACGGCAGCGGGAGGTCGAAGTCCGCCCGCAGCCGAGCGTCGACCGCGTTCCACAACTCCGTCTCGAGGCGTACCAATTCGCTGAAGAGACCTGCCAGTTCCACCCCCAGAAAGTACCGTTACCCGCCGACCGCAGCGGCCACGACGCTGGTGGTTTCCAAACGCCGGTCGAGGGGAATTGCCGTTCGGCCGGAGTGCGTCGATTCCCGAGGAGGCGACCATGGCGACACCCGCCGAAACCGAACGCGGTGCAATCCGCAGTCTCATTCCGGCCCGCATCGACCGATTGCCCTGGTCGCCGTTCCACACCAGGCTGGTGGTGGCGCTCGGGGTCGCGTGGATCCTCGACGGTCTCGAGATCACCGTGGCCAGTGCGGTCGCCGACACCCTCAGCCAGCCGGAGACCCTTGGGCTCTCGTCGACCGCCGTCGGTTTCCTGGCCACCGTCTACCTTGCGGGCGAGGTCGTCGGAGCGTTGTTCTTCGGGCGGCTGTCGGACAAGCTCGGCCGACGCAACCTGTTCATGGTCACCCTGGGCGTCTACCTGGTGGGCAGCGGACTCACTGCCCTCACGCTCGGCAACGGTGTGGGGTGGGTGGTCTTCCTCTACGTCACCCGGTTCATCGCGGGGATGGGCATCGGGGGCGAGTACGCCGCCATCAACTCGGCGATCGACGAGTTGATCCCCGCTCGTTACCGGGGTCGGGTCGACATTGCGGTCAACGGAACATATTGGGCCGGGGCGATACTCGGCACCCTCGGTACATTCGTCTTCCTCAAGTCCATGGACCTGAGCCTGGGGTGGCGGCTCGCGTTCCTGATCGGCCCCGTGCTGGGGCTGGTGATCCTGGTGCTGCGACGCCACCTCCCCGAGAGTCCCCGCTGGCAGGTCATGAACGGTCGCGTCGACGCGGCCGAGGAGTCCATCGCCTACATCGAGCACGAGGTGGAGGCCACCGGCGTCACGTTGGAGCGCGTCGACGACGCGAAGGCCATCGAACTCAGGCCGACGCAGAAGATCGGCTATCTGGCGCTGACGCGGGTGCTGTTCCGCGATTATCCGAAGCGGGCGATCCTTGGCGCCTCACTGATGATCAGCCAGTCCTTTCTCTACAACGCGATCTTCTTCACCTACACCCTGGTGCTCGGCAAGTTCTACGGCGTCCCGTCGGAGTCGACGCCCCTGTACCTGATCGCGTTCGCCGTCGGGAATCTCGCCGGTCCGTTGGCCATCGGCCACTTCTTCGACACGATCGGCCGCAGGAAGATGATCTCCGGCACCTACGTGCTGTCGGGCGTGCTGCTCGCGGCCAGCGCGGGCCTGTTCTACGCCGGTGTGCTCAACGCCGTCACCCAGACCGTGGCGTGGTGTGTGATCTTCTTCTTCGCCTCGGCCGGTGCGAGTTCGGCCTATCTGACGGTGAGCGAGATCTTTCCCCTCGAGGTCCGCGCCAAGGCGATCGCCGTGTTCTTCGCGATCGCGCAGTGTTTCGGCGCCCTGGGCCCGGTGGTCTACGGCGCCCTGATCGGTGACGGTTCGCGGCCGGTGCTGCTGTTCCTCGGTTACCTGTTGGGCGCGGCGGTGATGATCGGCGGCGGGCTGATCGCGTGGTTCCTCGCCGTCGACGCCGAGGGCAAGTCGCTCGAAGACGTCGCGACTCCGTTGGCCGCAGGCGGCGCCGACCGGCGGCGCGGGTCGGTGCGCGCCGAGGGTGCAACCCGGCCGCGGTCACCCTAGCGACGGTGGGTCAGGCCGTCAGGTCGTCGTCCGTGTCCCACCCGTCGGCGTTGCGCAGCGAGGTGAGCTCTGGATTGGCGGTGGTCTCGGTGCGCTGGCCACCGTTGCGCCGGGCGCGGTACACGTTGGAGGTGGCGATCGTGATGAGTTCCTCGACGACGTCGTGCGGCGGGTGTCCGACGAGGTCGGCCACCGGCGTGATCACCGCGCCGATGCTGGCGGTCAGCCGGTAGGGGGCAGTGCGCACCGTGTGCTGCAGTCGATCGGTGAGCACGGAGGCGTCGGTGGTGTTGAACGTGTCGGCGATGAGGTACTCCGATTCGCCGACGTGCGCGAGGACGGCGTCGCGCCGCAGTGTCTCGCGGAGCCGCTGGCCGATCGCCACCCTGGCCTGGTTGCCGCCGGCGTCGCCGCCCATCGCCGTCAACAGCGAGAAGCTGTCGAGGCTGACGACCACGATGGCCACGAAGCGGTCGTCGTCCCGGTCGCGGGTGACGATGGTCGCGATGCGGTCGGAGAAGGCGTCCCGCGTCAACAACCCCGTCAACGGTTCGAGCTCGCCGTAGTGAACGTCGTTGTCGACCAACCGAATCACGCTCCGGCAGCAGAACACCACGAAGGCGTTGACGAGAGCGAACAGTGCCACCACCGCCACGGTGACCTCGGGCGCCACGCCGGCGAAGCGCACCGACTGCACGACGAGCGTCGCGACGGCGACGACCCAGGTGGACGCCAACAGCCATCCGGCATGGAACACCGCGGCGAACGCCGACACGGCGATGAACGCGGTGGCCCCAGTCAGACCAAGGGCCGGGTCGGCTTCGATCAGGCAGCCGACGCTCAGCAGAACGCTGACGAGCAGAGTGCACAGCTGAGACACCCAGCGGGCGGGCCAGCTCGACCGCAACCAGATCGTGGCCAAGGCGAGGCAACAGGCGAACACCGCGACGGCGATCGAACGATCGCGCGCACCCGTCGGGCCGTGAGCGCCGAGCATCAGCAGCAGCGGTAGCGCGCCACAGCCGAGGATGTTGACCGCGGTCAGCCGGCAGGTGGCGCGCTGATGACCCCTCGCCGCCAGCAGCGAGGTGATCCAGTAGTAGCGATCCTCGGAATGCAGCCGGCGCCGTGCCGCGGAGAGCACGGTCCGCGTCACGCGGACGGGCCGAAGCGCAGGTCGTGGTAGGCGAACACGCCGGGAACAGTAACCGAATTTCGAGGTCGGTGGTTAGTCTTCGGCGCGCTGGCCTAGCGTGGAGGAGTGACGGCAGAGCGTGGCTTCCTCGACCCCTTCGCCTTCGAACCGGACATCGCCGATCCGGTCGAGCTTCGCGAGCACCGCAAGCGTCGTCTTGCGCTGGCGTACCGGGTAATTGGCGCGATGGGGTGGGGCTCCCTCGGCGACGGGCACGTCTCGGCGCGTGACCCGGAGCGCCCCGACTGCTTCTGGCTGGCCAGATATGGCGTGCCGTTTCGGGTCATGACCACCGACGACCTGGTGTTGGTCCGCCCGGACGGCACGATCGAGGGCGGTGGGCACATCAACATCGCGGCCTACCACATTCACGCCCCGCTGCACGAGGCTCGACCCGACGTCGTCTCCGCGGCCCACTGCCACACCCCGTACGGGACCCCGTTCTCGGCCATGGTCACCAAGCTGGCGGCGATCTCGCAGGAGGCGTGCGCGTTCTACGGCGACCACGAGATCTTCGACGACGAGGAAGTCAGCATCGCCTCCCTCGACGGCGGCAAGCGCATCGCGACCTCCCTCGGCGGCTCGCGGGGAGTGATCCTGCGCAATCACGGGCTGCTGACGGTGGGCGCCACGGTCGATTCGGCAGTGGGCTTCTTCCTGCTGATGGAGCGTTGCGCCGAGGTTCAGGTGAAGGCGCGCGACGCCGTCGCGATCGGCGCCGAGTCGGCCAGCCGCGTGCACGGCGAGTTCGACGAGGCGGCGGGGTGGCAGGTGTTCCAGTGGGCGCAGCGCACGTACGCGCCCACCGGCTAGCGGCCGAGCTTCTCGCGGACCGCGTCGACGGCGAACCGGGCAATCGACACCGGCCGAAAGGCGCGGGCGGCTGCGGTCAGGGCGTCGCGGTTCTCGGCGCTCAGGTCCAGATCGGCCGCGGCGACGTTGAACTCGAGCTGCTCGACGCTGGACGCGCCGGGAATGGCCACCACGCCGGGCAGGCTGATCAGCCAGGCAAGCGCCACCTGTGCGGGTTTGGCGTCGAGTTCCTTGGCGACGTCGCGCAACGTGTTCAACAGTGGCTCGACGCGTTTCAGGTTCTCGGTGCCGAAGAGCGGGTTGGTCGCCCGGACGCCGCCGGGCCGGTTGTCGGGACCGTATTTGCCGCCGAGAAGACCTTGGGCCAGCGGGCTGTAGGCCATCACCATGCGGTTCTCGCGTTCGGCGAACGGCACGAGATCGTCCAGTGGTCCGGGGTGGGCGAGCGAGAAGTGCACCTGGTTGCTGATCACCGGCCGTCCGAGTGCGGCGTCGGCCTTGCGCCATCGGTCCAGTGAGTAGTTCGACACGCCGACCGCACCGATCACGCCGTCGTCGAGCAGGCTGCGCATCCCGGGCATGATCACCGAATCGGGGACGACGGGGTTCGCCTGGTGGATCTGATAGAGCGGGATGGTGGCGAGCTGCAAGCGCTCGGCGCTGGCGCGGGCCCGTCGCCGGACCACCGGTGGGAAGGGTGCGACGGGAAAGACCTTGCTCGCGACCACGACGTCGGCGCGTTCGTCGCCGAGGGCCTCGCCGAGGATGCGTTCGCTCTTGCCGAAGCCGTACACCTCAGCGGTGTCGAACAGCGTGACCCCGAGTGCGCGGGCGCGAGCCACGATGTCACGGGCGGCGCCGACGGCGTAGTCGTCGCCGTAGCCCCATTCCTTGGAGCCGAACTGCCAGGTGCCGAGCCCGATGCGGCTGACCGGGCCGAGCCCGTCGACGTCGAGGAACTTCATGTCCTCTACGGTACGGGCGTCACCTCGCCGGTGGGCCGGGCCACCAGCCCGGCGGCGGTGGCGGAGTTGAGCGCGCGCTGCCAGTTCAACTCCGCGACGACCATCACGCCGAGTCCGACGGCGACGGCGAGCAGGGAAGCGATCATGTCACCAGGGTGCTGGTGCAAGGTAATGAGCGGCGAAGCGCCGCCTGTGAACAGCCTTTGAAAGCGGCGGGGTTTAGTCCTCCTTGCGGATCAGCCGCATCAGCGCCTCGCGGTCGGGCGCCAGCAGCTCGTCGATGCGCGGCTGGTTGACGTCGGCGACGACGATCTCTCCGACGTCTTCGTGGACGCCTGAGAAGATGCCGTGGCTCTTCATCTTCTCGGTTTGGTAGACGTTGTCCTCGGTCGGCGTGACGTAGTACACCGCGTCGGCCTTGAACCGGTTGATCAGCCAGAGGTGAACCAGGGTCATGAGCCGCTTCTGGCGGAGGTGCTCGGCGAAGGTGTTCTGGTCGCGCACCGTCAGGATGCTGCGGCCGTTGCGATCCTTGATGGGATCGACGAGCACGTTGGCCAGCTTCTCCTCACCGTCGCCGTAGATGCCCAACTCGAGCACTTCGCCACCCGCGCGCAGCGGGCGGAATTGGATGCGCAACTTCTCACCGAGCTGGTAGTGCTCGCCCCACAGGGCCAGCCACTCCTCCAGCAGCTTCTTGGGCACCTCGGTCTGCACCAGGTGCTGGTGCTGCGTCGACCCCTTGCCCATCGACTTCGTGGTAGCGGTGCGCCCCGAGGACGCTGCCAGCGCGGCGTCGCTGCGCGGACCGCCGACCAAGGTCTGTGGGGTGCGGTACGGCGACTCGACCAGCCGCATCTTGCGTTGCAGGCGGGCCAGCGCCAGCATGCCGTCCTGCCGCAGCGCGGTGGCGAACTCCTCGGCCGCCACGCCGTCGATCTGGTGGCCGCCGTAGGTCATGAAGTTGAAGACGAAGCCCATCTTCCCGATCTCCTCGGGGAAGGCGCGCATCTCGTCGTCGGTCATGCCGGTGGTGTCCCAGTTGAACGAGGGAGACAGGTTGTAGGCCATCATCTTGTCGGGGTAGACGGCGCGGATCGCCCGCGCGAACTCCCTTGCGTCGGCCAAGTCGGCGGTCTTGGTCTCCATCCAGAGGATGTCGGCGAACGGCGCCGCGGCGAGCGACTTGGCGATCGCATACGGGATGCCGCCGCGCACCTGGTAGTAGCCCTCCGGCGTCTTGGCCCGTTCGCAGTCCCAGGGCACGTCGACGCCCAGCTCCCTGGCCTTCTCGCGCGCCGCGTACAGCGAGGCGCCCGTGGCGAATTCGCGCCATTGCTGCGACGTCATCTCCAGCGGCTCGCCCTCGCGCTCGCGGAAGGCCACCATCTCGGCCACCGCCTCGCCGTAGGTCTCCAGGCCGGCGTCGGCCTGCCAGGCGTCGACGAACTGGGACTCGACGGTGTCGAAGAGATCGTCGACCGACGTCTCCTTTCCGTCCCGCCACGACGCCGCCGCCTCGGTGACGCGCGCAGCGATGCCGTGGCGTTCCAGCCAGGCGTCGGCGGCCGCGTACTCGCCGTCGGGCAGGGCGTAGAGCAGGTGGCCGCGCAGATCGGTGACGCCCTGGGTGTGGAAGCTGCGCATCAACGCCAGGAAGCAGGCCTTGTACGGCGGCACCTTCAGGTTGGTCGCCCCGAGGAGGAACGGCTGGTCGCGCTCGTCGGCACGGCTGTCGATCAGGTTGGCCGCCTCGGCGTCGGTGCGCGCCACGATGATGCCGGGCACCCGCATGATGTCGAGCTGGAAGCGCGCGGTGTTGAGACGCTTGATCTGCTCGTCGGACGGCACCAGCACCTTGCCGCCCTGGTGGCCGCACTTCTTGGTTCCCGGGCGCTGATCCTCGATGTGGTAGCCGGGCACGCCTGCCTCCACGAAGCGACGGATCAGGTTGCGCACGTGCGGATCGCCGCCGTGGCCGGTGTCGGCGTCGGCGATGATGAACGGCCGGTAGTCGACCGCGGGCGTGGCGGCCCGCTGTGCCTCGGTCATCTTGAGGCGCAGGTACTGCTGGTTGCGGTCCGCGGTCAGCAGCGCCCGCACCAGGCCGGCGGCCTCGTCGGGCACCTGGCTCAGCGGGTAGCTCGCGAGGTCGGGCCCGGGATCCTCGCTGATGGAGCCCTTCGCCGACGTCGCCCAGCCGCCGAGGTAGATGCCCTCGATGCCCATCCGCTTGATCGTCACGGCCTGACCGGGCGAGTAGGGGCCGAACGTCGTGATGCTCTTCTGCTGCGACGCAAGCTCGCGCAGCCGGGCGTAGAACGCACCGGCCGCCTCGCGCGCCACCGGGTAGTCGGACGGGATCGTCCCGCGTTGCTCGGCCACCTGCCGCGCCGTGTACAGGCGGACGATCCCCTCGAAGCGCGGACTGTCGAAGTACCTCTGCGTCGCGGCGAGATCCTCGTCGAAGGATGTGCTGGCCTGGACGTCTGGTTCGGTCATCGTCATGCGTTCAAGCTCCTCGTCGAGCATTTCTCGTGATGATGGTGCGAGTGTATGGCGCTTGCCGGGCGCAGAGTTTCGATTCACCCATCTCAGCGGTTTCGCGCGGACCTCACAGGTTCGTCCACGGTCCACCTGCCTAACTGTCAGTGTGACAACCACATTGGAATTGCCGGTTCCGGCGAGCGACGAATCATCCGACGCGGCCCCGCCGAGCCAGCGCCGGGACCGCATTGGCTTCGGCATCCTCCTGTTGTTCACGGCGGTCGTCTACCTGTGGAACATCACCGTCAACGGGATGGGGAACCAGTTCTACGCCGCTGCTGCCCAGGCCGGTTCGAAGAACTGGGAGGCGCTGCTGTTCGGGTCGTTGGACACCCAGAACTTCATCACCGTGGACAAGCCGCCGGTGTCGCAGTGGGTGATGGGGTTGTCCGGTCAGATTTTCGGCTTCAGCAGCGCCAGCATGCTGATCCCCGAGGCGCTGATGGCCGTTGCCACGGTGGCGCTGCTCTACGCGACGGTCCGTCGCGTCGGCGGACCGAACGCGGCCCTGCTCGCCGGGTTCGCCTTCGCACTGACTCCCGTCGCGGCCCTGATGTTCCGCTATAACAACCCCGACGCGGTCATGGTGCTGTTGATGACGGCCGCCGTCTACTGCGGGGTGCGGTCGCTCGGGCGCGCCAGCGCCGCCTGGATCGCGTTGGCCGGCGTCGCGCTCGGGTTCGCGTTCCTGGCCAAGATGCTCGAGGGCATCATGGTGATGCCGGCGATCGGTCTGATGTACCTGATCGCCGCGCCGACGACCCTCGGCAGGCGGCTGCTGCACCTTTTGGGCGCGCTCCTGGCCTTCCTGGTCTCGTCGGGGTGGTTCGTCCTGCTCACCCTCGTCTGGCCCGCCTCCTCGCGGCCGTACATTGCCGGGTCCACGGACGACAACTTCATGAACCTGGTCCTCGGGTACAACGGCTTTGCCCGGGTTCTCGGCAAGGGCAACAACAACTTTCACCTCAACCCCGTGGTGGGCGCGGCGGCGGACGCCCCGTTCGAGGTCAACCACGGCCATCACGGCGGCTTTGGCGGGATGGGCGCCAACTCCCCGGGACTGACCCGCCTGTTCACGGGGGAGTTCGGCTACGAGATCGGCTGGCTGTTGCCCGCGGCGTTGCTCGCGTTCGTGTTGGTCCTGGTGTGGAGGTTTCGTGCGCCCCGCACCGACCTCGCCCGCGCCGGCGCCGTCGTGTTCGGCGTCTGGATGCTGGTCGACGGTCTGGTGCTCAGCTTCATGAAGAGCATGGTCCACCCGTACTACTGCCTTTCGTTCGTCCCCGCCGTGTGCGGCATGGTCGCGCTCGGCGTTGGCGAGGCGTGGCGCCGGCGCGATTCGTGGCTGGGACGCGGCGGTCTGGTCGCGATGATCCTCGGCACCGGCGTCTGGAGTTGGTGGATTCTGGGGCGCAACGCCGGGTGGTTGCCCGCCGTGCGGTGGGCGGTTCTTGCGGTGACGGTCGTCGCGGCCGTCGGTCTGGTCCTGTCGCTGGGGTCGCAGGGACGACGACGGTTCGCCGGGGCGGCGCTGGGGCTCGGCCTCGTCGGCGCGGTGCTCGGGGCCGGTGCCTATTCGGCCGCGACGCTCGGGCAACCACACACCGGAGGCATGGCCATGGTGGGTCCGGCGACCGCCGGCGGGCATCACGGGGGCTGGGACCAAGACGTGGACAATCCGCAGCTGGAGGCCATGCTGCGGGCCACCCGCACCGACTTCTCGGCGGCCGTGAACCGCTCCAACACCGCGGCCGGTCTCGAGTTGTCCACCGACACCGCGGTCATGGCGATCGGCGGCTTCGGTGGCAGCGACCCGGCTCCGACGCTGGGTGAGTTCCAGCAGGACGTCGCCAACCACCGGATCGGGTACTACGTGGCCCAGCACGACGACCAGCGGCCGGGTGGCTTCGGTGGTCAGTCGGTGCACGCCGACGTCGCCCAGTGGGTGGCCGCCCACTTCACGCCGACGACCGTCGGGTCCGACACGGTGTACGACCTCACCGCTCCCGCCAGGTGAAGCCGCTGGTTTTCGGGTAGCCCGGCCGCCTGGCCTCAGTAGGATGCCTCGCATGCCATTAGCCGACGGGGCGACGTTTGCCGGATACGTCATCGTGCGCCTGCTGGGTTCCGGCGCCATGGGTGAGGTGTACCTGGCGCAGCACCCGCGGTTGCCGCGTCAGGATGCGCTGAAAGTGATGGCGCAGTCGGTCTCCAGTGACGACGAGTACCGGGAACGGTTCAACCGCGAGGCCCAGAACGTCGCCACGCTCTGGCACCAGAACATCGTCGCCGTGCACGACCGCGGCGAGGACGAGGGCCGGCTGTGGATCGCGATGGACTACGTCGAGGGCACCGACGCCGGGCAGTTGCTGCAGGAGAAGGACTACCGCGGCGGGATGCCGCCGGCCGACGTCGTACGGATCGTCACCGCAGTGGCCGACGCCCTGGACTACGCCCACCAACGCCAACTGCTGCACCGTGACGTCAAGCCGGCGAACATCCTGCTGGCCAACCTGGATTCCGAACGCTGGCGGGCCCTGCTGGCGGACTTCGGGATTGCGCGCCGGGTGGACGACGCCAGCGGGCTGACCGAGACGAACATGGCGGTCGGTACGGTGGCCTACGCCGCCCCCGAACAGTTGATGGGTCAGACGCTCGACGGCCGGGCCGACCAATACTCGCTCGCGGCAACGGCATTCGAGTTGCTGACCGGAACGCACATGTTCCAGGACCGCAATCCCGCCGTCGTCATCAGTCGGCACGTCAGCGCGCCGCCGCCGGCGATCTCCGACCGCAAGCCCGAGCTGTCGGGTCTGAGTCCGGTGCTGGCCAGGGCGCTGGCGAAGTCGCCAGCCGACCGCTACGACAGCTGCTCCGCCTTCGCCACCGCGCTGGCCCGCAACCTCAACGGACACGGCGACCAGGGGGACGTCGACGACACGGTGCTGGCGAGCCGCTTCGGGTCGACGGGTTCCGCCGGGCGGAGTGCCCGCAGCCGGACGTGGTGGCTGGGCGTGGCGGCCGCGGTCGTGGTCGGGTTGCTGCTGATCGGGGGTGTCGTCGCAGGCATCCTCATCGCGCGCGACCAGAGCAGCCGGGTCGCGCAACCGGCGCCGTCGGTACCGTCGATGCCCGTGGTGCTCGTCGGCGCGGACTGCCAAGTGCTCGGCGCCGCAGGCGTTTCCGACACCGGCCAAAAGGCCTACTGCGCCCGGCTGCCACCGGCGAACACCATCATGTGGTCGCTGGTCTCGGGCGTCGTCCCGTCCCCGACCGTCACTGCCGGACCCCACGACGAGGTCTATCCCGACGGCATCGAGGAGCAGGTGCGCGTCTGCGTGCAGCAGACGGGCCAGTCGCGCGTGGCGTGCCGCGAGGACATCCGGCGCGGCAACCTGTACGGGCCCGCCTGAGCGGGTCGGTCAGTCCAGGGGGCCGACGACCCCTTCGGCGGCGCGAACCAGCGCGCCCGAGCGAGCCAATCCGACGGCCGCGGCGATCTCCGGGGCCAGGAAGCGGTCCGGGCCGGGGCCCTCTACCCGCTCCCGCAACGCACCGATCACCGCACCCGTCGCCGGTGACGGTGTCAACGGTCGGCGCATGTCCAAACCCCTTGCGGCGGTCAGCACTTCGATCGCCAGCACGGTGGTGAGCCCGTCGACGGCGCGACGCAACTTGCGGGCGGCCGACCAGCCCATCGAGACGTGGTCCTCCTGCATGGCCGACGACGGAATCGAGTCGGCGCTGGCCGGGTTGGCCAGTCGCTTGAGCTCGGAGACGATTCCGGCCTGGGTGTACTGCGCGATCATGTGGCCGCTGTCGACGCCGGGGTCGTGGGCGAGGAACGGGTTGAGGCCGTGGCTGCGGTTGACGTCGAGGAAGCGGTCCGTGCGCCGCTCGCTGATGCTGGCGACGTCGGCCACCACGATGGCCAGGAAGTCGAGCACGTACGCGACGGGGGCACCGTGGAAGTTGCCGTTGGACTCGACGCGACCGTCGAGCGTGACGACGGGATTGTCGATGACGCTGGCGAGTTCGCGTTCGGCGACCGTGCGGGCATGCGCGGCGGTGTCGCGTGCCGCACCCGCGACCTGGGGCGCGCAGCGCAGCGAATAGGCGTCCTGAACGCGGGTGCAGTCGGGGGTCTGGTGGCTGGCCACGATCGCCGAACCCGCGAGCAGGCGGGTCATGTTCGCCGCGGCCGCGGCCTGGCCGGGGTGTGGGCGCAGCTGCTGCAGGTCGGCGGCGAAGACGCGGTCGGTGCCGAGTTGGCCCTCGACGCTCATGGCGGCCGCGACGTCGGCCAGCCGCAACAGGTGCTCGAGGTCGGCCAGCGCGAGGACCAGTTGCCCGAGCATTCCGTCGGTGCCGTTGATGAGGGCCAGGCCCTCCTTCTCGGCCAGCGTGACGGGGGACAGACCGTGCTCGGCGAGGGCGTGCGCCGACGGCTTGATCTCCCCGCTGCGGGTGCGCACGTAACCCTCGCCCATGATCGAAAGTGCCACGTGCGCAAGCGGTGCCAGGTCGCCGGAGCAGCCGAGGCTGCCGTACTCGTGCACCACCGGCGTCAGCCCGGTCGAGATCAGGTCCGCGTAGGCCTGGGCGGTGTCGCGCCGCACCCCGGTGCGCCCGCTGGCCAGTGTCGAGAGCCGCAGCAGCATCATGGCGCGGATGACCTCGCGCTCGACCTCGGGGCCCGAGCCCGCGGCGTGCGAACGGATCAGGCTGCGCTGCAGCTGGGTGCGGCTCTCCTTGGGAATGTGCCGCGTCGCCAACGCGCCGAAGCCGGTCGAGACGCCGTATACCGGAGTCGGATCGTTGGCCAGCGCCTCGATGGTGTCGCGGCTGGCGTCGATGGCGGCCGCCGACTCCTCGGAGAGCACCACCTGCGCGTCCTCGCGGGCGACTGCCACCACGTCGCCGAAGCCGACCGGTCCTATTCCGACGGTCACGGTCATGGGTGGCGACTCTCCTTCTGCGGGGGACACGGGGGTCTGGCTAGCCCACCGTAGTCGCACCCGCTGAGGGGGCGGATGCGATCGGCCAGCCGATCTCGGTGCGCCACGCCGCCGGGTCGGTGGTGTCCCGCGGCCCGACGAGGTAGACCTCGTGGACGGGGCCCGCGATGGTCAGCGCGTGCTGGTCCACCCACATGCCCAGGGCGCCGTAGGTGACGTCGATGTCGGTGTGCTCTCCGTGGTGCACGGTGACTGCGAGCTCGGTCGGCGGGATGACGAGCGGTTCCACCCGGCCCGATCGAGGCGGCGCGGCCACGGGCACGTAGACCACCAACCGGCCGCGCTCGTCGGTGAACAACTCGTTGTCGTAGAGGCCGCCGGGAGCCCCGGTGGCGGGTTGGCCCGCCGCGGCCAGCGCGGCCTGCAGCTCCGTCATGGCGTCGGCGTACCAGGTCAGGACGTTCGGCGCCGCAACGGTTTCGCCGATGCCTGCGGCCGTGGTCTCGGGCGTCCTGCGTCGCTCGACGTGGATGCTCGCGGCGGGGTCCAGCAGGCGGCGCAGCGCGGCGACGGAATCCCGCGTGCGGGCGAGCTGGGCCTCGAGGCGTTCGAGGTGGCGGCCGATGAGCTGGCCGCGCGTGTCGGGGTCGCCGCTGGAGAGGAGGTCGGCGATCTCGCGGACCGGCATGCCGAGATCGCGAAACCGCCGGATGGTTTGTGCGACGGGAATCTGGGTGGTCGCGTAGTACCGATAGCTGCTGTACGGGTCGACCTCGGCGGGTTCGAGCAGTCCGGTCTCGTGGTAGTGGCGCAGCGTCTTCACCGAGAGATGGGTCATCTTCGAGAAGTCGCCGATGCTCAAGCGTCCCTGCATGCCTCGAGTATTGACTCTCCCCCGAGGGGAGCGTCGACGGTAGAGCCATGACCAATCACGAAGACCTCGTCCGTCGTTACTTCAAGCTGGCACCCGCAGCCGACCCCGAGCCCTACTTCGCCCAGTTCGCGCCCGACGCGGTCGTCGAGGACGAGGGCCTCACCTACCGCGGCGTCGACGCGATCCGGTCGTGGCGGGCCGCGGTGCCGAAGGTGTCCTATGACGTGCGGGGGGTGGACACGGTGGCCGACGAACACGTCGCGCGCGCCGAGATCGCTGGCGAATTCCCCGGCAGCCCAGTCACTCTGACGTTCCTGTTCACCTTCACCGAGGACGGTCGCGTCGCCACCCTGGCGATCAGGTCGTGACGTCGGCCAGGTTCGCCCGGCACCGCTCGCAGAGTCCCCAGAAGGTGACTTCGGCTTCCCGCACCTGAAAGCCCGTGCCGTCGGCGGGGGTCAGGCACGGCGCCCGACCGATCGCGCAGTCGACGTCCTGCACCATTCCGCACGAGTCGCACACCAGGTGGTGATGGTTGTCGCCGACGCGGCGTTCGTACAGCGCAGCCGAGCCCGCGGGCTCGAACCGGCGAAGCAGGCCGGCGCGGGTGAGGTCGTTGAGCACCATGTAGACGGCCTGCGGGGAGGTGCCGGGCAGGTCGCCGGAGATCAGCGCGAACACGGTTTCCGCCGTGGAGTGTGGGGAGGACGCCAGCGCTCGCAGCACGGCCACGCGGCCCGAGGTCGCCCGCAGCGCGACGTCGCGCAGCTCCTGCTTGTACCGGGTGATCGCGTCGGCGGTGTCCATGAGGCCAGCTTAGCATGACCTAACCAATACTATGAGTCGATCGCTATATTGACTAGATCAAGACAAGGCGTAGAGTGGTGGCACCCGAACATCCAGGAGGAACGATGACCATCACCAACCACGACGTCCTCGCCGGCGAATTCGTCGCGTCCCCGACGCTCGCCGCCGATCTCCAAGCCGTTCTCGTCGGTCTGCTGGAGCTGCAGAACCAGGCCAAGCAGGCGCACTGGACGCTGGTCGGCCCCAACTTCCGGTCGACCCATCTCGAACTCGACGAGCTCGTCGACGCCGCCCGCGACCATGCCGACTCGGTTGCGGAGCGCATGCGTGCTCTGGAAGCCGTCCCCGACGGTCGCACGGGCACGATCGCCGCGACCACCTCGCTCGAGGCCTTCCCCGCCGGTGAGGTCGGCGTCGAACGCGCGGTCGCGGTGATCGCCGACCGAATCCTCGGCGTCGTCAACGGCATTCGCGCCGTGCACGACGAGGTCGACGGCGAGGATCCGACGAGCGCCGACATCCTGCACACCATTCTGGAGGGGCTGGAGAAGCAGCGGTGGATGTTCACCGCCCAGCTGCGCCACGTCTCGTGATCAGGTGACGGTCGCCGCCTGGACCACCGACCAGTAGGCGCGTTCGCGTTCGGTGTCGTCGTTCGACGTGATGGCACCGAACGCGGCGGCGTCGCGAGCGAACCTCGTCGCCGCGTCGGACAGTGAATCCGGCCCGTGCAACCGAAAGCTACTGGGGGCCAGCGGGCCGAACAGCAGCGCACGACGCAGACCGGGCCAGTCCTCCAGGCACGGCTCGACCCCGGCCGCCCGGGCAAAGCCAAGCGCCGCCACGTTCATTCGGCTCTTCTGGGGCAGGCCGCGTCTCGACCGGTAGAGCTCAACCGCGCGGCGTTGGTTCTCCTCGGTCGGTGCCGGGATCGCGCCGCCCCACGTGTAGGCGATCCACCTGGCCTGCAATTCCAGCGGGACGAAGTACCCGCCCGACTGGTCCCACATCCCCATGAACGCCAGCCCGGGCAAGTCGGGGTGGAACGTGTGCCGGTCGGCGTCGAGGTGCACCGAGTCGAGCCCGACGAGGGTCCGGATCTCCTCACTCAGGAACGGCAGGCTGAGGTCGAAGCCGGTGCCGAACAGGATGCCGTCGACGTCCTCGGCGTGCCCGTCGGCGAACGTGACCGTCGTGCCGGCGACCGAGGTCATCCAGGGCCGCACCGTGATTCGGCTCTCCGCCACCAGTGGCAGGTACTGCTGGCTGAGCGTGACCCCGGCGGCGAAGAGCGACGGGTCGGGTGCGGGCGCGCCGTACTGTTCCGGGCTGCCGCCCGCGTCGACGACGATCTCCTTGAGTTGCCGGTCGACCTCGGCGGCAGGCAGCGACTCCGCCGCGAGCACCCCGTACCGGGTGAAGATCCGGTGGTCGGACGGCACGCCTGCCGCGAACTTCGGCAGCACGTAACGCTGACGCCGCTGGGTGACGACGACCGCGGCCGCGCCCTGCTGGGCAAGCTCGGCGGCCACCTCCAGCGCGCTGACCGCGCAGCCGGCCACCAGGATTCGCTTGCCCTGCAACGACGTCGAACCTCTGTAGTGGTATGCGCTCGACGCGCCCGCCGCGCCGGTGAACGTGTCGAGACCGGGCACGGGTGGAATCGCCGGCGCGTGGAATCTGCCGCTGGCGACGACCACGCGGTCGAATCGGCTCTCCTCGTCGCCATGACGCAACAGCCATCCGTCGCCGTGCCGAGCAACGTGGTCGACGGGGGTGTCGAACCGGATCCGCGGTGTCAAGCCGAAGGTCTGCGCGTACCGCTGCAGGTAGGCGAGCACCTCGGCGGCGGACGGAAAGACGTCGCGGCTGAGTGGTTCCAGGTCGCTGAACGCGGTCAGGACGCGACTGGTGTTGGTGTGCATGCCCGGCCACACCCCGCTCGCACCCGGCAGGCCCGCCCATTGCCCCCCGAGCATCGGGTTCCGCTCGAAGATCGTCGGCTCGAAGCCCTGCGCGGCCAGCCACCGCGCCGCGACGAGGCCGCCAGGTCCCGCCCCGATCACGGCCACGTCTGCGGTCATCGAGCCACTGTCGCACGTCCGTCACGAGCTTCGGGGCGTAAGAAGGAATGATGCGCATCATCACCGTCGAAGAGCACTTCCACCACCCGCCGTCGGTGGCGAAGGTACTCGAGTTGTCGGGATCGGGGCCGATCACGCCCGACGCCGGGTTCGGCGAATTCCTCGGCAGCTTCATGCCCGATCGCGAGTCCGCCGAACGGCTCGCCGGCAAGCGCCTGGCCCACATGGACAGTGCCGGCATCGACGTCCAGGTGGTCTCCCACGGCGCGAACAGCCCGGGAAACCTGGCGCATCCAGACGCCGTCGAACTGTGCCGGACCGTGAACAATGCCCTCGCCCAACAGATCTCGGAGCATCCAACCCGGTTCCGCGGGTTTGCGACGCTACCGCTCTACGATCCCGCCACGGCCGCCGACGAACTGCGGCGCTGCGTCGAGGAGTTGGGCTTCGTGGGGGCACTGACCCACGGGAGCATCGAGGGGGCCTTCCTCGACGACCCGAGGTTCGAGCCGGTCCTCGCCACGGCCGAGGCCGTCAACCTGCCGATCTACGTTCACCCCGGCATGCCGGAGAGGGCCATCTCGACGCCGTACTACGCCGGCGCCTGGCCCGCGGCGGTGCAGTTCCTGTTCGCCGGCCCGGCGTTTGGCTGGCACGCCGAGGCGGGCATCCACGTCCTGCGGCTCATCCTGTCCGGCGCACTGGACCGGCACCCCAATCTCAAGCTCCTGAGCGGGCATTGGGGCGAACTGGTTGCGGGCTGGCTCGATCGCCTCGACGAGGTGGTGGGGTGGGCCGACCACCTGAACCGCGCGCCGAGTGCGTACTACCGCGAGCAGGTGTGGGCGACCCCGTCGGGGATGTTCAGTCAGAACCAGCTGAACTTCATCGTCGCCGAGATCGGGGCCGACCGGATCATTCACTCCGAGGACTACCCGTACGTGGTGCGGGACAACGTCTCCGAATTCCTCGAACGGGCCGATCTCACCGACGAGCAACGCAGCGCGATCGCCCACCGAAACGCCGAGGCGGTATTGGGGATGTCAGGGGAGTAGCAGGAAGACGTCGTCGAGCACCGACGGCCGGCCGGCTCGCCGCGCCGTCGCGCGCGACGCGTGGTTGCGTCCGTCGACGGTGCCGACCAACAGCCGATCGCCGTTCTGGCGGCTGGCCCATTCCCGTTGAGCCGACGCGGCATAGCCGTGGCCGGCGTGCTCGACGTCGACGACTTCTTCGTTGACCTCGTCGCCCTCGATCCAGCCGATCCGCCCCGGTGCGACGGCGAGGAGCCCGGTGATGCGGTCCTGCAGCATGATTGCTTGCATCCGACCAGACGTGTGCCACTGGCGGATGTCGTCGGGATCGGCCGCGGGCACGTTGCGGCCCAGGGCCGGCGAGTCGACGGCCAACCGCTCGTAGCGATGGCGCACCACCGCGATCACGTCGTCGACGTCGTCGAACGGGGCCAGCCGGATCCGGCCGTCCGATGCCGGCATGTCGCGGTAGCGGGCGAGGTGAACGCCCTGGTCGAGGAGTACCCGCGGGCCGCGGACGGAGCCGGGCCGCGTCCTCAGGCGCGCGAAACGCGTCGCGAACGTCGACCATTCGCGGTGGACGCAGTCCCGCAGGAAGTCGAGGTCGTCGACGTCGTGGGCCACCACCTCGACGAAGGGCCTGGCGACGTCGCGCCCATAGAAGCGGATGCCGCCGAGGAGGGCGCCGTGCGACGTCTCGACGACACGGTGCGCGTAGTCCTCCGGTGCCACCCCGGGCAGGCAGACGTGGTCGGTGAACAATCTGACGTACGCCGGATCGTCGACCTTGGCGAGCTCCTCCTCCAACCACTGCGCGACGAGCAGCGCGCCACGCGCGCCGAACAGCTCGTCCGCGAGCTCGCGGTGCTCACGCAGTGAACCGTCGAGAAGGCGCTGGTAGAGGCGGGATCGCTGCATCACGGGAGAGCGTGCCACGCGGCGCCGCCGGCGGCCACCGGATTATTTCTTCGGGGTCAATCGCGCGGACTCCAGGCTTCGGGCTCTATCGTGTCGCTGTGCCGGAGATGGATCGTCGAAACCTTCTGTTCATGTCGGGATTGGGCCTGTTGGCCGCGGCGATCCCGCTTCCCACGGCAGGCGCCGCGCCGCCGGCGCCTGGGCCGGTGCCCGGACCGCCGGAGACGGCCACCCCCGCCTTTCTGTTCCACGACGAGTTCGACGGACCCGCGGGCTCGGCGCCCGATCCGTCGAAGTGGATCGTGTCCACGGCCCGCGAGACCATCAAGAATCCCGTCTTCTGGGACCGCCCGGAGAACATGGGCCAATACCGCGACGACCGCCGCAACGTGTTCCTCGACGGCAAGTCCAACCTGGTCATCCGCGCCACCAGGGAGAACGGCAAGTACTTCGGCGGCAAGCTCACCGGCACCTGGCGCGGCGGCATCGGCCTCACGTGGGAGGCCCGGGTGAAGTTCGACTGCCTGACGCTCGGCTGTTGGCCGGCGTGGTGGCTGCTCAACAACGATCCCGTTCGCGGCGGGGAGGTCGACCTCGTCGAGTGGTACGGCAACGGCAGTTGGCCCTCCGGTTCCACGGTGCACGCCCGGCTGGACGGCACCTCGTTCGCCACCCAGCCGTTCGACGTGGACAGTGCGTGGCATGTCTGGCGCTGCACCTGGACCGACGCCGGGATGTACTTTTGGCGTGACTACGCACCGGGCATGGAGCCGTACTTCACCGTGCCGGCGAACTCGCTGGACGACTGGCCGTTCAACGACCCGGGCTACGAGCTGTCCCCGATGCTGAATCTGGCGGTCGCCGGCTCCGGCGGCGGCGATCCCGCGGGCGGCACCTACCCGGCGGACATGCTCGTCGACTGGGTTCGCGTCTGGTGACGTGCCCGTCGGGGCCTCGTGAGCACCGTCGGTCCGAGTAGTTCGGCTCGTCGCGGAATAACCCTCGTGAGCACCGTCACTCCGAGGAGTTCGGCTCGTGGCGGAATAAAAAGCGTCTTCCGTTCGTCGGTTATGTCGAAGGACTAATGAACGTTTGGAAGAAGGAGCAGTGCCATGAGTTCCAGTAGCACAAGGACGTTCGCGGCTATCGCCGGTGGCGCCATGGTGACCCTCGGCATCGTCGGGGCGACCATCGCGCAGGCTGCGCCGGGCGCCCTAGCCGATTCCGAGATGTCGACGGGCACCACGAGCACCGTCACGACCGCGCCGGGAACGCCGCCAATTCCCATGGCGCAGCCCAGCATCAAGGGACCCGCGCCCCTGCCCGTCGAGGAGCAGGGTCTGCCCGGCTGACCTGAGAACCTCTTACATAGCCTGGCCTATGTAGATTGGTGAGACCTCGTGCGGCGATGGCCCCGGTGCCGATGTGTGCCGGGGCCATCGTCGTGCGCAGACGCGATGCGTGACTGGGTCTCCCAGCGTCCTGGCAGGAGGTCCACAGCCCCATGTAGTCCGTGTCTCCGGGCAGCTAAGTAGTGCTTCTACATAAGTATCGTGATATAAAGCGCAGGTGGATTCGGTGCAATCACTCGACGACGTCGACGATTCGATCGGCGAGATGTTGGACGTGGCGGCCGACTTGACGGTGCGCCACCTCGCCGATCGGTCCGGGCTAAGTGCAGGCGCGGCAATGCTTTTGAATCGACTCGCGCTCGAGGGTCCGGACCGGCTCACCGCGCTGGCGTGGCTGGAGGGCACCTCTCAGCCGGCCATGACGCAGATGATCCAGCGACTGGAACGCCAGGGTCTGGTCGAACGGTCCGGCGATCCCGATGACGGCAGGGCCGCGATCGTGTCGTTGACCTCCGATGCACGGGCCAAGCTCGCCGACCGCACGGTGGCCCGTCGTGGGCGGCTCGCAGCGCTGACGGACACCCTCTCCTCCGAGGACGAGTTCTCCCTCGCGCTCGCGGCGCAGGTAGCCCTGCCGATTCTGCGTCGCCTTGGCGAGAACGCCTCAGCCGCGTCGGCGGACCGGCGCGCCGCCGCCGAGGCAGAGTGCGACGAGGGAGTTCACCCGTGACGTCACGGCCCTGGAATCGAGTCGCCACGCCGTAGAGGGGGTGGCCCCAACGGCAGCTCCGCGCCGCGGTGGACGCGCGAAGGACCCTCCCCGTGTGTGCCGCGGTGAGCGGAGACGGGAGAATCGTCTCGACACTCGAAGAGGAGCCTGAGATGCTGCGCGACTTTCCCGACGTGGTCGTCACCGGTTTCGCGACGACCAACGCCCTCGCCGCCGACACCGAAGCGACCTGGACCGCCCTGCTGGACGGTGACAGCGGAATCCGTCCGCTCGCGGGCGGCTTCGTCGACGAACTGAATCTGCCGGTGAAGATCGGCGGTCAGCTCCTCGAGGACTTCGACACCGAACTGAGCAAGGTCGAGCTGCGTCGGCTGTCGTACACCCAAAAGATGGCCCTGGTCCTCGGTCGACGTGCGTGGGCGGACAGCGGCGCGCCCGAGATGGATCCCACCAGGCTCGCGGTGTCGGTGGGCACCGGGTACGGCAACGCCGAGGAGGTCATCCTCGCCTACATCGCCATGCGCAAGCGTGGCCTCAGGGCCGTGTCCCCACTTGCGGTGCAGATGTTCATGCCCAACGGGGCCGCCGCGGCCGTCGGTCTCGACCGGGCGGCGCGAGCGGGCGTGTCGGCACCGATGATGGCCGACGCGTCCGGCGCGGGTGCCATCGCGCAGGCCTGGCAGCAGATCGTCTTCGGTGACGCCGACGTCGTCGTCTGCGGCGCCGTGGAGTCGCCGATCGAGGGCGTGCCCATTGCGGCCTACTCTCAGGTCGACGGGATGATGGCGACCGGTGACGACGACCCGGCGGGCGCGTGCCGGCCGTTCGACGAGAACCGCCGCGGCATGGTGCTCGGCGAGGGTGGCGCGCTGCTGGTCATCGAGACCGAGGAGCACGCCAAGGCCAGGGGGGCGCGCATCTTCGCCCGGCTACTCGGAGCCGCCACCACCTCCGACGGATTCGACGCGTTGCAGTCCGATCCCAGTGGCGAACAGGAGGCGCACGCCCTGACGCGTGCCATCGAGTTGGCCGGCCTCACCGCAGGCGACGTCGACCTCGTCAACGCGCACGCCGCGGGCACCGTCGCCGGCGACCTCGTCGAGGCGACCGCCCTGCAAAAGGTGTTCGGTACCCATCACCCCGCCGTGTACGCGCCAAAGGCCGCCCTGGGCAACACGTTTGGCTCGGCCGGTGCCATCGAGGCGGTGCTGACGGTTCAGGCCCTTCGCGACGGCGCGGTGCCACCGACCCTGAACCTCGAACACCTCGACGGGCGGATGGACCTGGACGTGGTCACCGGCCAGGCTCGCCGATCCGACTACCGGTACGCGGTCAGCAACACGTTCGCCTTCGGCGGTCACAACGTGGTGCTGACCTTCGGCAAGTACTAGGGCGGCTACCCCGGCGTCACGCGCCGACGGCCTGCTCGAGTTCGGCCAGCGAGTTCTCCAGGTGCATCAGCAGGCGCTGCAGGTGTGGCACGCTGCGCCGGCAGCCCACCAGTCCGAAGTCGAGGTTGTCGCCGTTGTTGGTCATCGTGATGTTGAGCGCTTGGCCGTCGAGTGCGATCGAGAACGGATAGTTGCCGTCGAGCCGGGCGCCGTTCCAGTACAGCGGTTCCGACGCCCCCGGCACGTTGGAGATCACGATGTTGAACGGTGGCGGCGCCGACGAGACGAAGCCCGGGAGCAGACCCATGGCCAAGCCCGACATCAGGACGGCCGACAGGGCCAGCGCCTGGGCCCTCGGCAACTCGGCGAACACCTTCTTGTTGTCGGTCATCGAGGTGCTGATCGCGTCGAGCCGCTTGGCCGGATCGTTCATGTCGGTGGCCAGGTTGCACAGAATGGTGCCGACCATGTTGCCGCCGGCATCCTGCTCGTCCTTGGTGCGCAGGCTCACCGGCACCATGGCCACCAGCGGGGCGTCCGGAAGCGCCGCGCGTTCGATGAGGTAGGCCCGCAAGGCTCCCGCGCACATCGCCAGCACGACGTCGTTGACGGTGACACCGGCCGCGGACTTGACGGCCTTGATGCGGGCGAGCGGCCACGACTGTGCCGCGACGCGCCGGGCGCCGCCGATCGGCACGTTGAACATCGTCTTGGGTGCCCGGAAGGGGAGCGTGAGCTCCTGTTCCAGCAGGGCGGCCCTGGCGATCGCCAGCGTCGACGGCGCGAGGGACGCGACCGATCCCAGCGCCCCCGTCAGGGACTGCAGGGTCGAACGGCCGCCGTCGGCCTCCTTCGTCCGCTGCTTCGGGCCCAACGTCCACGGCACCCGCATCTCCGTGTCGGTCGGATCGGTCGTCATCGAGCGGATGGTCAGCCGCTGGGCGCTGACGCCGTCGAGCAACGAGTGGTGGATCTTGGTGTACACCGCGAAGCGACCGTCCCCCAGGCCCTCGATCAGGCTTGCCTCCCACAGCGGTCGGTGCCGGTCGAGCAGAGTGCCGTGCAACCGGGACACCAACTCCAGCAGGTCGCGCACGCGGCCCGGACGGGGCAGCCCCGAGCGGCGCAGGTGATAGTCGATGTCGACGTCGTCGTCGATCGCCCAGGCCAGGTTGGAGATGCCGCCCAGGACCCGGCCTGGGTGCTTCCGGAACGTTTGCTGAAAGTCGTCGTTCTTGACGATGGTCTCGTACATGTCGCGGATGAACTCCGGTCCGGCGCCCGCGGGCGGCTCGAACAACTGCAGACCGGCGACGTGCATCGGGTGTTCGCGGGATTCACCGAGGAGGAACATCGAATCGGTCGGCGACATCAGCTTCATGGGTGTGACGGTACCCACAGTCGCTGGTATTCACCCCTCGGGTCACTGTTCAGCCCTGGGGGAGTCGCACCACCTGGACGAAGAACTCGTCGATCTGGCGGACGGCGTTCATGAACTGGTCCAGATCCACCGGCTTGGTGACGTAGGCATTGGCGTGCAGCTTGTAGCTGCGCAGGATGTCCTCCTCGGCGGCCGAGGTGGTCAGCACGACGACGGGGATGTGATTGAGATCCGGATCGGACTTGATCTTCTCGAGCAGCTGGCGACCGTCGTACTTCGGCAGGTTCAGGTCGAGCAGGATCAGGTCGGGCGTCGGGGCGTTCTCGAAGGCACCGCGCCGGTAGAGGAAGTCGAGGCCCTCCTCGCCGTCGTGGGCCACGTGCAGGTTGTTCTTGATCTTGTTGTGCTCGAAGGCTTCCCGGGTGATGAGTTCGTCACCCGGGTCGTCCTCCACCAGCAGGACGTCGATCGGTCGCGCGGCGGATGTCATGGGGCCGTTCCTTCCAGGGGTGGTGCGGGGACGTGCGTCGGGGTGGGTACGGGCAGGGTGAAGCGGAACCGGGTGCCGCCGGTGTACGCCGTGTCGATCCAGATGGCGCCCCCGTGGTGTTCGACGATCTTCTTGCACAGGGCCAGCCCGATGCCCGTTCCACCGTAGGAGTCGCGGCCGTGCAGCCGCTGGAAGATGACGAACACCTTGTCGACGAACTCCGGGGCGATGCCGATCCCGTTGTCCGAGAGGGTGAACGAATAGTGCTCCTCGGCCGGGTCGGCCGGGTCGGCGGCGCGTTCCCATTCGATCGCGATCCGAGGCGCGACGCCGTCGCGGTGAAACTTCATCGCGTTGCCAACCAGGTTCTGCCACAGCATGGCCAGCAGGGTCGGATCGCCGACGACGCGGGGAAGCGGTTCGGTGGGGCGGACGATGACGGCGGCGGACTCCTCGATCAGGACGGAGAGGTTGGCGAGTCCGTCGTCCAACGCGGCGCCGAGGTCGACGTCGGCCCGTGCGGCGTTGAGCCGTCCGACCCGCGAGAAGGTGAGCAGGTCGTTGATGAGCACCTGCATGCGCTTGGCGCCGTCGACGGCGAAGTCGATGTATTCGACGCCGCGGTCGTCGAGTTTGTCGCGGTAGCGCTTCTCGAGCAGCTGGCAGAACGAGGTGACCTTGCGCAAGGGCTCTTGGAGGTCGTGCGAGGCGACGTAGGCGAACTGTTCCAGCTCGGCGTTGGACCGACGCAACTCGACGGCTTGTTCGTCCAATTGTGCCTCGGTCGTGCGCGATGCCTCGAGCTCGTCGACGACCCGCTGCCGCATGTTCTCCACGTCGACGGCGATCGAACGGATGTCCTTGGGGCCCTGAGGAACGATGCGCTCACCGAAGTCGCCCTCGGTGATCCGCCGACACGACGCCGCCAGTGACGCCAGTGGGCGGGTGACCGCGGTCTGCATCACGATCGCCAGGGCCGCGGCGGTCACCAACAGGACCACGACGATGGCGCCGAGAACGGCGTTGCGCCACCAGCGAATGCGGTCGAGGTCTTCGATTCCGTCGGTCCTTGCCTCCGTGAGGTGCGCGTTCTGGGTGTCGAAAAGGGCTCGGATGCGGTCGAATTCGATCTTGCCGCGCTCCGCGACACCCGGGTCGACCACCGCGGGGCTGCCGGGTCGGACGGTGGCGATGAGCGGTTCGGCGAACGAGGTGCGCCAGGTGGCGGCGGCCCGGTCGACGGCGTCGACGTCGGCGATCAGGTCGGGGCGGCCGCCCGCGCGCTCCCGAACCTGCTGGGCTGCCGCGGCCTGGGCCTGCTGCCCCGCGTAGTAGGGGGTGAGGAACTGGGGGTCGGCCGAGATGGCGTACCCCCGAGTGGCGGTCTCCTGATCGCGCAGCGCCGCCTGCAATTGGTAGGCCGCGGAGCGCGCTGGCTGGATGTCGTCGATCAGTTGGTGCGCCACGTCGTCGTACCGGTTCAGCAGCAACCCGCCGGTGATGCCTGCGCCGAGGACCAGCAGGCCCATGATGGCCAGCACCAGGCTCTGCCAGCCCTGCACGGTGAGCGGGGACGACCGCCTGCTCGTCTCGTCGCGCGAGGTCGGCATCAGGCGGTCCGCTCCACCCGGACGACGGCGACGTCGTCGGACAGACCGCCGTGCAGCGCGGCCTTCTCCTCGGCCCCCTCGATGAGCGCGTCGACGAACGCCGACCCGGGAAGCGCCGCCCGTGATCGGGCCAGTTCGAGCAAGCCGTCCTCGCCGAGGCGTTCGTTGCCGATGCCCGAGTGTCCTTCGAAGAGGCCGTCGGTCAGCAGCAGCAGACCGTGGCCGGCGGGCAACTCCAGCTCGGTGAGCGGCCAGTCGGAGGCACCGAGGCCGAGGGCCGGACCGGCAGGTGGCTCGAGCCATTCGACCGAGTCGGGGCCATGCAGCAGCATGCCGGGATGTCCGGCTCGCAGCGCGGTGAAGCTGCGGTCATGTGGTGAGAACGCAAGGCTCAGCACCGTCGCGAAGATCCGGGCGCCCGGACTCTCCGCGCTCAGGATCCGTTCCAGTTGGCTCATGCGCTCGTTGCCCCGCAGGCCCGCGAACGTCAACGCCCGCCAGCCAATTCGCAGTGCGACGCCGAGGGCGGCCTCGTCGGGACCGTGGCCCGCGACGTCCCCCACCATCACGTGAACCGTCCGGTCGGGAGTCTGGACGAAGTCGTAGAAGTCGCCGCCCAGGAGCGCGTTCTTGCGGCTGGGTCGATACTTGGCCACGATGTCCACGCCGGGTTCGTCGAGGAGCAGGGGCGACGGCAGCAGCCCGCGCTCGAGGCGGGAGTTCTCCTGGGCTCTGAGCTGACTGGACCGCAGGTCCGCCGAGGTGATCTCGGCGCGCTTGCGTTCGATCGCGTATAGCAGGGCCCGCCGCAGCATCTCCGCTTCGACGCGGCCCTTCACGAGATAGTCCTGGGCGCCCGAGGCGAGCGCCGACACGCCGAAGTGCTCGTCGTTCAACCCGGTGAGCACGACGATCGGGATGGCCGGGTCGCACTTGGTGACGCGGTCGAGCGCCGCAATGCCGTTCGCGTCGGGCAGATTCAGGTCGAGCAGAACGCAGTCCGGTCGCAGCCTGGTCAGCTCGACCTCTGCGTCGGCCATCGACGGAGCCCACGACAACTGGATGTCGATGTCGGCGTCGACGACCAGTTCCTCCACGAGTAGGGCGTCCCCACGGTCGTCCTCCACCAAAAGCACCGAAAGGGGACGCGTCTGTGCCCCCACACCGGCCCCTGCCGTCGGATCAGGATCGTGTGGAGCCCCCACCGGCCACATCCTTTGAACGTCGCATCATTGCGCTGCCCTGCTTGACAGTCATCCGACAGTACCGGTGGTCGACCGCCCGACGTCGGCGGCTACGCGCCCAGGGCGCCGAGGGCCTCTTCGGCGCTTTGGTACAGCGCCAAGAATTCGTCGAGCTTTGTCAGCTGGATGGGCCGAGCGGTCGCCGGGCCGGTGGCCACTACCGCGAATTTACCCGTCCCGCCTGCTCTTTCGTGGGTCTCGGCAAGTATCCGCAGGCCCACGGACGCCAGGAACGTCACCGCGGTCAAGTCGACGACCAGGGCGTTGGGACGTTCGTCGATCAGCTCGGCGAGGAGTTCCTCCAACTGGGGCGCGGTGGCCAGGTCGACCACCCCGTCCACCGTCAGCACGGTGGCCCCGTTCCGCCGCTCGACCGAGGTCGAGATCGCATCGGCTGCCGGCAACGGCCACCCTCCCTACTGACATTCGTTCGTCGCAGTGGCGACGAGACACCACCAGTTTAGTGTCCGCGGTCGCCCCGCTGGACTTTAAACCAGTCGGCGGCAAGCGCGTCGGGCTTAAGGCTAATGTCAAGATCGGCGACTCGCCGAGAGGGGTGCGGCGAGGCAAGCGCGAGCCCGCCGAAGCACCGGACACACATCCCCAGACAAGGGGCCCTCCTCATACCCACGGCGGCGATTGCAATTCGCAATTTGGGGGAACACACGCGCGTGACGGACGACGCCCCAGCACTCGCTGCGCACGACGGAGTCACGAGCTGATGGCAGGTGACGACTTCGGCCAGCGCTATGCCGCGGCCCTTCGACGCCACCTCGACGCCGGAAGCGAGGCGAGCCTTTCCGAGGGACACGAGCTTGGTCGCCAAGCGTTGGTCGACCGCGTCGGCGTGGCCGACATCGTCGAACGCCACGTCCACGAGACCGACGAGCTGGCCGCGTCGTCCCGCCCGGCGGCCCTGCAATTCCTGCAACGGACTTTGGCCGCCGTCGACGCCGCCGCCCGCGGGTATCTCGACGGCGCCGAGCGCTACGAGCAGCAGCGCGCCAGGGCGGACGACCTAGAGCACCGCGACGCCTTCCGCACCGCGCTGGTGAACTCCCTCCAGGAGGGCTTCTTCGTCGTCGACCGCAAGGGCACCATCGGCGAGGTGAACGAGGCCTTCGCCGCCATCACCGGCTGTGGACGCGAGGGACTGCCCTACCGGTGGCCGTACCCGTGGCTGGTCGACGAGCAGGAGGCCAGCGGGCGCCTGGCCCAGCTGGTCGAGCAAGGAAGCGTGCAGGCCGAGACCCAAATTCGGCACCGCGACGGCCGGGTCACCTGGGCCGAGGTCAGCATCAACTCGGTCACCGCCGACGGCACCGAGGGTGATGCGTACGTCGGCACCATCCGCGACGTCACGGCGGCGAGGGCATCGGCCGCACGCGAGCGCGCCGTGGTGCGACTGGCAACGGCCGTCGGCATCGCCACCAGCGTCGCCGAGGTGCTCGACATCGTGCTCGAGGAACTACGCGCCGCGATCGACCTCACCCGGGTGGTCGCCGTCATGTGGACGAAGTCGGGGGCCGACCCCGAGGTTCAGGTCGCCGGGTCGGCGGAGCCGATCGCCTGGCGCGACCTCGACCCGTTCCTCCAGGAGAGGTTCGCCGAGACGCGGGACTGGTCGCCGCTGTCGGTTCAGGCAATCGGCACGGCGGGACCGTCGGGCCCGTGGATGGGCATCATGGCGGTGCTCTCCGGCGTCGCACCCACCGCGCTGTGGCTGGAGAACGCCGAGCCCCGGGTGATCGGGGACGACGACCGCCTGCTCGTCACGACGCTGGTCGGCCATCTGAGCCTGGCCGTGCAGCACGTCCGCCAGTTCGAGATCGCCAGGGAGGCGTCGTCGACCCTGCAGCGGACGATGATGCCGACGACGAAACCGCCGGTCGGCTTCGCGGTCCGGTACGAGCCCGCGGCCTCACCCCTGGAAATCGGCGGCGATTGGTACGACGTGTTGGCGGTCGGCGAGCATCAGGTCGGCATCGTCGTCGGCGACTGTGTGGGCAGTGGCCTGTCGGCCGCGGCGGTGATGGGGCAGCTCCGCAGCTCGGCCAGGGTGCTGCTCGTCAACGGCGCCAGCCCGGGGCGTCTGCTCGACGAGCTGGATTCGGCGGCTGCCCTCATCGCCGGCGCGTACTGCACCACCGTCTTCGTCGGGATCGTCGACGCCGACACCGGCCTGATGTCCTACAGCAGCGCCGGCCACATCCCGGCATTGCTCGCCGCCCCCGGCGGGGCGGTGGAGAGCCTGACCGGCGCCACGTCGGTGCCGCTGGCGGTGCAGAAGACGGGTCCGCGGCCCGAGGCGTCGACGGTCCTGCCACCCGGATCCACCCTGATGTTGTACACCGACGGCCTCGTCGAACGCCGAGAAGAACTGGTCGACAAGGGTATTGAACGGGCCGGCGAGATTCTTGCCGAGACGATCGAATCGTCGGCCGACGTCGTCGCGGACGCCGTGCTGCAACGCCTGGTGCCCAAGGACGGCTTCGACGACGACGTCGCGATCGTGGTGTACCGCAGGCCGCCGGCGCCGCTGGAGATCGACGTCTTGGCCACCCCCGACCAACTGAGCGACATCCGGCGCCAGATCGCCGCATGGCTACGGGCCACCGGCATTCCCGACGACCTCGGCGGGGACATCGTGCTGGTCGTCAACGAGGCGTGTACCAACAGCATCGAACACGCCTACCGCGGGGCGACGCCGGGGCGGATGGTGGTGTGCGCCGAGGCCAAGGGGCGCGGGATCTCGATACGCATCACCGACTTCGGCTCGTGGAAGCTGCCCGACGCCAACCCGCGCACCCGCGGACGCGGGGTGCCGCTCATGCGGGCGGTCAGCGGTGACGTCTTTCTCGACGGCACCTCGACCGGCACCACGGTGACGATGAACTTCCAACTGTCCTAACGGGTTTCGGTGGTGCCGGGGGTGACACTCAGCGCCAGCGTGGCGGCGTCGTCGTCCACCCCGGTGCCCAGCTCCTCGATCAGCGTCCGCATGGCCGCCACGATTCCCCTGGCGTCGGTGGGGGAGTGGGCCGCGGCGAAGCGCAGCAGCTCGCCGTCGTCGTCGTACCGCGACCCGGGCCCGGTGCGGGCTTCGGTGTAGCCGTCGGAATAGGCGACCAGGGTGTCGCCGGGTGACAGCGCGACCCGGGTCGAGGAGAACGTCGGCCGGGCGAACAGCCCGACGGCCTGGCCTCCGTCGATGGGCACGTACCCGGCGCTGCCGTCGGCCCGCAGGAGTAGCGGAGGTGGATGGCCTCCTGTGGCGATCTCGACGTCGAAACCGGTTGCGCCCCTGGTGATTACACCGAAGAGAACGGTGCAGAACCAGCCGCGGCCGGCATGGGCGTCCTGCTTGAGGACGCTGTCGAGGGTGTGCAGCACCCCGACCGGATGGTCGTCGCCGACGGCGGCGGCCCGCAGCGTGTACCGGGTCAAGGACGTCAACGTTGCTGCGGCAACGCCCTTTCCGCACACGTCGCCCAGGAAGAAGCCGTACCGTTCCCGAGACAGTGGGAACAGGTCGTAGAAGTCGCCGCCGACGTCACCGGCCGACGGGCTGTGATAGTGGGCCGCGGCTTCCAGGCCCGGAGGCGGTGACAACGACGGCGGCAGAAGCGAGAGTTGAAGCGTCTGAGCCAGACTCACGGCCCGGCCGCGTTCCTCCTCGGCGCGCCGGCGCTCGGCCAGGAGCTCGCGCTCGTAGGAGCGCCGGGCGGCGGCGTCGTCGGCGACGATGCGGACCAGCAGTGGTCGGCCCTCGGCGTCGGACTTGACGTTGGCCGTGAGCAGGACCGGAAGCCGTCGCCCGTCGGAGGCGACGATGTCCACGGCGACTCCGCTGAGCGCCCCGGACGCCAGCAGCATCGGCGCAAAGTGGGTTTCGTAGTGGATGCGGCCACCGGCGGTGAGCAGCTGCGCGAACGGAGTCCCGATCAACGCGTCGAGGTCACGCCCCAGCCACGACGCGATGGTGTCGTTGACGGCCCGGATCTCCCCGTCGGGCGTGGTGATGACGTATCCGCAGGGGGCGTTGTCGAACGCGTCGCGCAGCGCGTCGGGGCTTGCCGTCACGCCGGGGACGCGAATTCGGCGATGGCCGCCGCGGTCTCGTCGGGCGCGCTCAGCTGCGGGCAATGACCGGTGGAGTCGATCGTGACCAGGTTGCTGCCGGCGATGTGCTCGTGGGTGTATGCGCCGACCGACCGTGGCGCCAAGGTGTCGTGCAGACACTCGATCACCCGTGCCGAGATGCCGACCCTCTCCAAGTCGGCGCGATTGTCGGACAGGAACGTCGTCCGGGCGAAGACCCGAGCCTTGGCGGGATCGTTGCGGCAGAACGACTCCGTCAGCTCTTCCTCGAGCTGTGGCCGGTCCGGGGTGCCCATGACCTTCGGCGCCATGGTGCGTGACCAGCCCAGGTAGTTGCTCTCCATCGATTCGAGCAGGTCGTCGACGTCCGCGCGGGTGAACCCGCCGGTGTAGCCGTCGTGGTCGAGGTAGCAGGGCGACGGCGTCAGCAGGACCAACTTGGCGAAGCGGCTGGGATCCTTCGCGACGGCGAGCACGCCCATCATGGCCGCCACGGAGTGTCCGACGAAAACCACGTCGGTCAGGTCCAGCCGCTCGACGATCTCGAGGATGTCGTCGGCGTAGCCCTGCAGCGACGAGTACCGCTCCGCGTTCCACGCCGCCGGGTCGGACAGCCCCGAACCCACGTGGTCGAACAGGACGAGGCGGAACCGGTCCCGAAGTCGGGCGGCGACCAGGCGCCAGAGGTTCTGGTCGCACCCGAACCCGTGGGCCAACATCACCGTCGTCCCCGAGTCGAGGCCGGCGAAGGTCACGTTGTTCCTGGTGCCCACGTCCACGCAGCCATCATTCCATGGGCCTTCCTGGCCGGGCGGCGACGAGAGCGGCGGTGAGGCCGCCTCGCCCCGCCGCGCTGAAGAACACCTAGGACTGCGCAACGCTCGCGGCGAGGCGGCCGATCGGTGAGTCGTCCAGGTGGTCGGCCAGGTCGCCCGGGTTGCGGTAGACCGCCACCGCACCCTCGTTCTGTAATCTGAACAGGTCGACGCCGCCGCTCTCGAACCCGATGCACTCGACCCCCGCCCGGCTCGCTGCGCGGATGTCCCAGATCGAGTCGCCCACGAACACCGCACGATCGGCGCCCACGTCCGCGCGCTGCAGCGCCACCGCGACGATGTCGGGCCGTGGCTTGGCGGTGTCGACGTCGTCCGACGACGTGACGGCCGAGACGATCTCGTCCTTGTCGAGGATCTTGCGCAGCAACGCCAACTCGTCCTCCGGCGCCGACGTGGCCAGCACCACCTGCAGTCCGGTGGCGGCGACCAGGTCCAGCAGACGACGGGTTCCGGGCAGCGGCTTCAGGAGGTGCGCGGTCTCCAGGTAGAAGCGGGAGTGCAGGTCCTTGGCGCGGGCCTTGACGTCGTCCCCGTCACTCGAGTCCTCCGGCGTCAACTCCTCCAGTAGCGAGGAGCCGTCCATGCCGATGCCGCGGTGGATGCGCCACGCCTCCACGTCCAGCCCAACCTCGGCGAACGCGCGCTGCCAGGCATGCACGTGAAGATAGTTGGAGTCGACCAGGGTGCCGTCGATGTCGAACAGGATTGCGGGTGTGGACATGCCAGGACGGGTTCCCCAGCCGACCCCGGCGAAACGGGTGTTTCGCCGGACGGCCGCTCGGGAACGCTGGTTGCCGGGGGAGCACTGACGTCATGGCCCCACTGCGAGTGGCCGGGCGTCCAACACCGCAATCGTGAAGGGACACGAATCACCGCGGACGAGGTCGGTCACGAGTCGACCACGGGGGACCGGACTGCGGTGACATTCGCTTATGACTATTACTTACAGCGCATTTGAGTTCGCCACGGCGTGGGACGGCCTCTGGTCGTCGAGCTTCGGTCGGTGGATCGCCACCCAGGGTCTGCACATCGTGCTGGTGATCGTCGCCACGATCGTCGCCACCAGGATCATTCGTCACGTTGCGGGCCGAATCAGCAGACGACTCGCGGCCAGTGACGACTCGGACGCCACCGTGCAGTCAGAGGCGGTCAAACACCGTCAGGCCCTGGCGTCGGTCATCTCGTCGGTGGCCATTGCCGTGCTGTACGTGGTGGTGTCGGTCGACGTGATCAACACCCTCGGCCTGCCCATCGGATCGCTGGTGGCACCCGCCGCCGTGCTCGGCGCGGCCCTCGGTTTCGGGGCGCAACGCATCGTTCAGGACTTGCTGAGTGGGTTCTTCATCATCACCGAGAAGCAGTATGGCTTCGGTGATCTGGTCCAGCTGACCATCGGGGCGAGCAACGAGGCGGTGGGCACGGTCGAGGACGTGACGCTGCGGGTGACCAAGCTTCGCACCAGTGACGGTGAGATGTTCACCGTGCCCAACGGTCAGATCGTGAAGTCGTTGAATCTGTCCAAGGATTGGGCCCGCGCGGTGGTGGACATCCCGGTACCGGCCTCGGCGGACCTGAACCGGGTCAACGAGGTTCTCAAGGGCGTGTCGGAGAAGGCGATGGACGACGACCTCCTGCCCACGCTGCTGCTGGATCGGCCGTCGCTGATGGGTGTCGAGAGCATCGGCGTCGACGAGGTGAAGCTGAGGATGGTGGCGCGCACCCTGCCCGGCAAGCAGTTCGACGCCGGCCGGCGGTTGCGTCAGCTGGTGGTGGCCGACCTGCGCCGCGAGGGCATCGACAGCCGCACGCCGGCGAGCGTCGACGCTGCCTGAGTCGGGTCAGAACGTCGTGAACAGCACGACGGCGGCGCCGATGACGACGATCCACGCGATCACCGGTACGACGATTCCGTACCGGTGTCGCGCGGTGACGAACGAAAGTGCCACTGCGACTGCGGCTACCGCGGGCGTCCCGTATTCGATGAGGCCGAACACGGTTTCGTTGGGTCCGAACTTGGTGCACGTTCCGCTGCTGCAGCCCGCGGTGCCGAGCACCTGTAGGTAGGAGTAGACGACGACGGCCAGCGCGCCGGGAGCGCTGAGGATCGCGAGGATCCAGTTGACGGCCGTGCGCGTGCCGTTGTCGGTGCGAGTGGCCACGGGACCTCCGTCAGTCCTGCGCTCGCGCTTCGGCACCCGTCTCGCCCGCGTCGAAGTCGTCGTCGGAGCTCTGCTCGCCGACGTAGTTGCCGCCGCCGTCTCCGTCCGCGCGTGACGCGGCGACGTGCGCGTCGTCCTCGACGTCGGACTCACTGTCCGATTGTCCGGATTGGTCTGTGCGGTGCCGTCCTGACATCGTGCTGCCTCCTAGGTGCCACGAAGGGGTACCCCGATCGGCGCCGTCCACACCAGGCGACGTTTCATGCCGTCGCCGAGGGGGCACATGGAGGTGGACCAAGGCGGTCCACGGCATTTTCGCAGGAGGTTGTGAGCTTGATGGGCATGAAGGCGATGACGGGCGTGGCAGCGGCGACGATGGCGCTGGGCGTACTGCTGAGCGGTTGCGGGGCAAAGGTCGAGGGCGGCGACACGTCGTGCAAGGACTACATGAAGGCCGACGACGCCGACCAGCAGACCGCAGTGTCGAAGATGCTGAAGGACGAGAAGGGCACCGACGCAGCGCAGCTCGAGATCACCGGCACCAAGCTCTCGGTTCAGACCTTCTGCCAGACCGCAGGCAAGGAAGACAGCAAGATCAAGGAAGCTCCGCACCTCTAGGGGTCGAGTTTCCCCGTACCCCGGTCGGGTAGTCGGTCAGGGTGGCGTGCACGTGGCGTGTGCGCCACCCTGACCGGCGAAAGGAACCCATGGTGGAAGACCGACGTGCCGCCGCTGACGACTCGAACGGACCGCGTAGTGACATGTGACGGGGCGGTGGTGGTCATCCCCGCGCACGACGAAGCCCAGAAACTGCCACTTTGCCTCAAGTCGGTCGTGACCGCCGCGGCGTGCGCGCCGGTGCCGGTGCTAACGGTCGTCGTCCTCGATTCGTGCACCGACGGAAGCGCTTCGCTGGCAGGACGATTCGGTGCCGACGTGCACTTCGTCGAGGTCGACGTCCGCAACGTCGGAGCATCGCGCGCGGCCGGGTTCGCCTACGCCCGCAAGACCTTGGGCGTCGACGCGGTCGACGAGTCGCGCATCTGGTACGCGACCACCGACGCGGACAGTCAGGTGGACCCGGACTGGCTGGTACGCCAGTTGAGCGCCGAGGCCGACATGGTGCTCGGCGTCGTGCGCGTCACCAATTGGCGGCAGTACTCCGCGTCGGCCGTCCGCCGGTACCTGGCCGCCTACCGGGCGAAACTGAGACGCAGCGGCGGCGGGCACGACCACGTCCACGGCGCGAACATGGGTTTCCGGGCCGACGTCTACTGGGAGATCGGTGGTTTCGCGGCGATGGAGTCCGACGAGGACGTCGACCTCGTCCGCCGATTCGAGCGGTCCGGGCGCCGCATCCACCGTGACGTCGGCCTGTCCGTCGTGACGTCGGCCAGGAGTGACGGTCGTGCACCGCGGGGTTTCGCCAACCACCTCAAGTCGGTGGCGCGTCGCGACGGTGCGGCGTGACGGTTGCCCTGGTTCGGCGCTGGCTCGACGCCGGCGAACTCGACCTGCCCCTGCCGGGATCTGGACGAACGGCTGCGCGGTGGTGGAAGTTGGCCGCCCTGACGGAGAACGACGTCGTCGCGGGCAGGCTGGCCGAGGCCCACGCCGACGCGCTGGCAATCCTGGCCGAACTCGGTGGACCGAGCCCCGAGCCCGGCCAGCTCTGGGGCGTCTGGGCCGCGGAGGCGCCGCACGCCGTCGTCACCGCGGTGGGAGACGACGACGGACCGGTACGACTGGACGGCACGAAGGCATGGTGTTCGGGCGCGGCGCTGTGCACCCATGCCCTGATCACCGCTCGGTGCGGCGACAACGGTCGCGGCCTCTACGCCGTCGACCTCGGTCAACCCGAGGTCGAACCCCTGCCCGACGAGTGGCACAACGTGGGCATGCACGAATCGGACACCCGTTCGGTGCGACTGGACGGCGCCGTTGGCGTGCCCGTCGGCCGCCCGGGCGAATATCTGTCCCGCGCGGGCTTTTGGCACGGGGCCATGGGCGTGGCGGCATGCTGGCTTGGCGGTGCCCGCGGGGTGGCGGCGCCGCTCTATCGCTCGGTCGCCGCCGAGCACGACGGCAAGACGCCCGACGAGCATGCGCGCGCGCACCTCGGCGCCGTCGACGCGGCGCTCGCCGCCGCCGAAGCCATGCTCGTCTCGGCCGCCTGTTACGTGGACGCCGAACCCCGCGGCGACCGTGCCGAGCTCATCGCGCGCCGGGTGCGCGCCGTCGTCGAGTCGGCCGTCGACGAGGCCGTCGTCCGGACCGGTCGGGCCCTCGGCCCCGGCCCGTTGGTGCTCGACGCGGGCCACGCCAAGCGAGTCGCGGACCTCACCGTCTACGTGCGCCAGAGTCACGCCGAGCGAGACCTCGCCGCGCTGGGAAGGTTGGCGGCCAAGTGACGTCGACGGCGTCGGGCAACGGATACCGGTTCGCAGCCGAACCCATTGCAGGGGGCGGCACTCCGACCGCCCACTGGCGGGAGTGGATCCGGAGTCTGCCGACGCTGGACCTCTCCGACTGCCCGGCGCTCGTCGTCGTCGCGCCCCACCCCGACGACGAGACGCTCGGCTTCGGCGCCACCGCCTCGCTGCTTCACTCGCGCGGCGTCGACGTCACGGTGGTCTCCGTCACCGACGGCGGCGGCTCGGTGCCCGGGTTGTCGGCCGTGGAACGGCAGTGGCTGGAACGAGAACGTCGCGACGAACTCCGTTCGGCGACCGCGATTCTCGGCCTGCCGGAACCGGTCGCCCTCGGGCTCCCCGACGGGGACGTGGCCGCGCTGGAAGACGAGCTGACGGCGCGACTGGTCGACGTCGTCGCCGCGGGCCCGGCCGGCACCTGGTGCGCCGCCACCTGGCGCGGCGACGGTCACCCCGACCACGAGGCCGTCGGCCGCAGCGCGGCCGCCGCGGTCGCGCAGACCGGCGCCGTCCTGCTGGAGTTCCCGGTGTGGATGTGGCACTGGGCGAAGCCGGCCGACGAGGCGGTGCCGTGGCACCGGATGTCGGCGGCGCCTCGTGACGAAGCGGCCGCGGCGCGCAAGCAGCGGGCTGCCGCGGCGTACGAGTCGCAGCTCGCTCCCTACCGGGCCGGCGCGGACGTCGTGCTGCCGCCGTTCGTGTTGCAACGACTCTTTGCCGTGGGGGAGATGGTGATTCGGTGACCGACCGACTGCCCGACGGGTACTTCGACGACGTCTACGCCGACTCGGCCGATCCGTGGGGGATGGCCGAGCGGTGGTATGAGCAGCGCAAGTACTCGATCACCATGGCGATGCTGCCCGACCAGCGGTACCGGCATGCGTTCGAACCCGGCTGCTCCATCGGCATGCTGACCGAACGGCTCCTCGAGCGCTGCGACCACGTCACCTCCTACGACGTGGCGCAGGCGGCGCTGGACACCACGCGCGGCCGCCTCGGGGACCGCGGCGACCTCACGCTGGTCCGCTCGTCGCTCGACGCGGCGTGGCCGGGTGACGGCGTCGACCTGGTGCTGATCTCGGAGGTCGCGTACTACCTGTCGGAGGAGACGCTGCGGGGCGTGATGGCACGCGAGTGCGCGCGCCTGACCACCGGCACCACCGTCGTCGCCGCGCACTGGCGACACCCGGTCGAGGACTATCCGCTCACCGGGGATCGCGCGAACGCCGTCATCGGCGAGACGGCCGATCTGACGGCCATGGCGCGCTACCTCGACGACGACGTCGTCGTCGACGTGTTCCGCAAGGGTGCGACCGAATCGGTCGCGGTCGCCACCGGCGTCCCCGGCGCGGTGGGACGACGCTAACGGCTCGTGACCAGTCGCAGGTGACTGCGCGGGGGACGGGTCACGGCCGCGATCGCCGACTCCATCGTGTCGGCGACGAGGAGCCCGCCGTCGGGGTCACATACCCGGAGCACGCGGTTGACCTCCGTGCCGGCCAACACCACCCAGTTGACGGCGTGCCGTGAGCACATCACGTTGATCCGATGCAGAATCGAAAACCCCTGCACCGCAAAGAAGTCGAGCCCACGAAGGTCGACCACCAGTCGGCTCGCGTTCTCCAGTTCGGCCTCGACGTGCTTGCCGAGGGACAGGGCGTTGGCGGCGTCGACCTCGCCCTCGGCGGTCACCACCAGGACCGAGGAACGCCCGGACGACGTGGCGAACCGGACGCGTTCGCGGGGAAGGGCGGGTTTGTCGGGGTGAATGCTGGGTGCCAAGGACACGGGGACCTCCACTGATTGTTCGCGCTGTTCGCGCGCGCGTCTGGGACTCGACGTCAAGGGAGGCGTTCGTATCCGGAAGCCGCGTGGTGCAACCGCCGCTCGCATCACTTGCCGGGCATCGATGACGTGTTGGAGGCTGTCAATTCAACCTTGAGGTTGAGACTAGTGCCGACTGACCAGTGGAAACAATGGCGTGTTCCTGAGAGCTTGCCGTGGTGGCCCGCGGCCCGCCCCGCGCGCAGCCGCCGGTGCGAGTTTCTCGAACGCGGGCCGAGGGTACTAACCCCGCAGGCAAGGGAAAGTGAGCACCGACCGTGGCCCCGAGGCACCTCAAGAAGACGCGAAGTTCGTCACTGACGAAGTCGCTGGTCAACGCATCGATCGCGGTGGCATTCGTCGCCGTCGTGGCTGCGCTTGCCGTCCACGTGGTCGACGGTGGCCAGACGGCGTCCCGCCAGGGCGCCCAGCTCGCGCAGGCCGCCCCGCAGCAGCCGGTCACCCAGGTGGGCAGGTTGGTCGCCGTCACGCCAACGACGGTGACCGCCGAAAGCGTCGACGGGTTCGCGCGGACCTACGTCATCACCCCCGAGACGAATGCCATCACCGCCGCCGGCAGCGCCGTCGGGGGTGCGGCGACCTCGTTCGCCGTCGACGACGAGGTGTCGATCGTCGGCGTGGTGCGCAACGGTACCGCCGTCGCCACGGCCGTCGCCCACCAGCAGGTCAGCAACTTGAACGGCCCGCCCATGGACGGGGTCTGAATCGGCTGACTCCCCGTCGGTCTTCGGCGTAACGTCGTCGACGTGGCGGGATCACGGACCGTGAGCGCCGAGGAATTGGCTGCCCTCGTGTTCTTCGCGGGCTGTTCCGCGGACAGCCTGGCGCCGCTGGCGCACCTGCTTCAACCACTCTCCGCGCCGCCCGGACAGGTGCTGATGCGCCAGGGCGAGCACGCCGATTCCTTCCTGTTGATCGGGTCGGGCCGGGCGCGAATCACGCATTCCGGCGCCGACGGCGACGTGGTGGAGGTGGACGTGACGCCCGGGCTCGTCGTCGGCGAGATCGCCCTGCTGCGCGACGCGCCGCGCTCGGCGACCGTCACGGTGGTCGAGGAACTGACGGGGTGGGTCGGCGGCCGGGAGGCGATCGCCGCCATTCTCGAGGTGCCCCGCATGATGGAGAAGTTGGTGCGCACGGCGCGCCAGCGCCTCGCCACCTATGTCACGCCGATTCCGGTGACCCTGCGCGACGGTACTGAACTGCACCTGCGGCCAGTGCTTCCCGGCGACAACGAACGCACCCTCCACGGACCCGTCCAATTCTCCGCCGACACGTTCTACCGGCGCTTTCAGACGACCAGGACGCCCACGCCTGCGCTCATGGCCTACCTGTTCGAGGTCGACTACGTCGACCACTTCGTCTGGGTGCTCACCGATGGCAGAGCCGTCGACGCGCCGATCGTCGCCGACGCCAGGTACGTCCGCGACGACACCCAGACCGCGGCCGAGATCGCGTTCATCGTCGGCGACGACTACCAGGGCCGCGGCATCGGCAGCTTTCTCATGGAGGCGATAGTCGTCGCCGCGCGCAGCGAGGGCATCCGGCGGTTCACCGCTCGGGTGTTGGCGGACAATCTTCCGATGCGAGCAATCCTCAACCGCTACGGCGCGCAATGGCACCGCGACGACCTGGGCGTCGTCACCACCGCCTTCGACGTTCCCGTCATGCGCGAACTGACCATGTCGGCCGAGCTGTACCGCGAGATCCGCGCCGCCGCGCGGCAGGTGATCCGGGCGGTGGGCTGATGGGCCGGCCACCGCTGAACAAGGACACCCGGCTGTGCATCTCGCTGGCTGCCCGCCCCAGCAACATCGGCACCCGGTTTCACAACCACCTCTACGACGTCCTCGGCCTCGACTTCGTCTACAAGGCGTTCACCACCACCGACATCGTCGGCGCCATCGGAGGTGTGCGGGCACTCGGCATCCGCGGCTGTTCGGTGTCGATGCCGTTCAAGGAGGACGTCATCTCCCTCGTCGACGACGTCGAGGCGTCGGCCCGGGCGATCCACTCCGTCAACACCATCGTCAACGACGACGGATACCTGCGGGCGTCCAACACCGACTATCTCGCCGTGCAGCGACTGATCGACGAACACCGGCTCGACCCGGCCGGCCGGGTCATGATCCGGGGCAGCGGCGGCATGGCCAGCGCGGTCGGCGCGGCGTTCCGGGACCACGGCTTCGGCTCGGGCATCGTGATCGCCCGCAACGCCGACAGCGGACGCGCGCTGGCCGAGCGGCTCGGCTACGACTACGCGGCCGAGGTGGGCACCCACGTCGCCGAGGTCATCGTCAACGTCACGCCGATCGGGATGGCGGGTGCGCCGGAATCCTCCGAGAAGGCCTTCGACGACGCCACGATCGCCGCGGCGCAGACGGTGTTCGACGTGGTGGCGCTGCCGTCGGAGACACCACTGATCAAGGCCGCCAGGGCCGCGGGCGTCCACGTCGTGACGGGCGCCGAGGTGATCGCCCTGCAGGCCGCCGAGCAGTTCGAGCGCTACACCGGGGTGCGGCCGACGGCGGAGCAGGTGTCGGAGGCGTCGGCAATCTCGCGGGCGTGACCGGTCAGGGCGCGTTGACCACGGTGATTGGCCGCCGCACCCGCTCGGGCAGCTGGCCGTCGACGTCGCGGTACGTCAGCCGGGCGTGCACGTACCAGTTGATCGACGAGTGCACTGCGGCCGCGGTCGGCGGCGCGTCGTCGGGGAGCTCCATCTCGAACGCGACGGTCACCGGCGTGCCCGCCCGCAGCTGAATTCGATTGTCGAGCTGAATGATTCGGCCGTCCAGCTGGCTGCCGGGGCCGGGCGTGCGGGTCAACGGGTGGGAGTCCCGCTCGCGCTGCCACGACACCGCGAGGTCGCCGTCGGGCAGGTCCGCGATGGGCGTCAGGGTCACGTGGCCGGTGACGATGTCGCCGGCCCGCCATACCGGCTTGGCCAGCGAGACGTCGACGACGGTCTCGGCGGCGCCGGAGACGTGCTCGAGCGGTTCGACGTAGGACTCGACGTCCGCGGTGCCGATCCGCACGGTGAACTCGCCGCGGGCCTCGACGTCGGGCCCCTCGCGGTCGACGGAGAGCCGGCACTCCCAGCGGGCGATCACCGGCGACGACGCAGGTGCCCAGGACGGGACGCGGAACGACGAGGACGCGCCGGTGAACTCGCCCGCGGCGATCGGCAGGTCCTCGACGATCACGCTCACCCAGTCGTCGGCGTCGCGGTCGTCGCCGCTGGATCGGAACTGGTAGAAGTTCACGTAACCCCAGTCCAAGCGGGCGGACCGGACCTCGCGGAGGGGGTCGTCGGTGGTGACCGTGACGTCGACCGTCTGTCGGGGCGTGACGACCCCCGGGGTGACGACGACGGATGCGCCGCCCGTGCGATCGAGGAGACTCACCGCTGCCCAACCGCGTCGTCTGAACCCACGTCCATGCCTCGTAACACTTCTCGTCCGCGTAATCGCCCGATCAGGGCGTGATCTTGGTTTGCTTGTCGATCGTCGCGGTGGCTTCCATCAGAGGCTTGACTTGGTCTTCGGTGCCACTGGCGTTGAGCTGCATCACGAAGATCCCGTTGCCGTCGGCCGCCGGAATGACCACGGTCTTCTGCGCGACGAGCTTCTTGGTGCCGTCCTTCACGTAGGTCGCGCCGATCTGGTACGCGTCGAAGCCACCGAGCTTGGCGTCGCCGCCTTCGCCGGCGCTCTCGTAGCCGGGCAGGTTCTTCAGCTCGCCGGGGGCGTACTTGAAGATTTCGGCCGGGTCGACCTTGCCGGTCAGCTTCGACATGACCGAGACGATCGTCGCCGGGTCGGCGGCCACCGAGGGATCGGTGAACACGATCGCACCGTAGGCGCCCGGCGGGGTCCTGGGGCCCGCGTCCGCCCAACCCTCGGGGGTCGGCAGGGTCACCGTCGGCGTGCCGGGATCGCCACGCTTGACGGGAGTCTCGGTGATGCCGTTGTCCTTGATGTAGTCGGCGATCGTCGGGTTGGCGCCGGCCTGCGTGGACGTCGGTGCGGCGCTGCTGGTGGAGGGGCTGCTGCTGGACGAACTGCTCGACGAGGACGTGGCCTCGGTCTTGGAGTCCGAACCGCACCCCGTGAGCGCCAATCCCACGGCGATGAGGGCGGCTGCGAAACCTGCGGCCGTGCTGTGCGGTCTCATGTGATCCCCTCTTCGTCGACGACCTGAAGCTACACGTCACACGGGTCGCTCCATCAGAATCCGATGTGGCGAGCCGTGAAACTAACGTCACGTCGCCCGCCAACGACTCGTCGTAGGGGTCGACCGCCGCGACCGGTGCGCCCTCGTCGAGGTCGAGACCGTCGAGGCCCCACCCAGATCAAGCTCGGGCTGGTGGGCGGCAGCGCAGACCGCGATGTCGTTGTCGTTCCACAACACTCGGGTGCATGGTGGATCCTCTCGGCGCGTCCGCACACGATGTGGAAGATCCGTCGGCGTGGCCGTGATACCAAGGGTGCATGCGCGTCTTCGCGTGGTGGGTGGCGATCGCGTTCTGCGTCGCCGCCTGTTCGCCCGTGCAGGCTCCCGCGCCGACCAGTGCGACGAGTCCACCCGCGGTGAGCGCGGGGGTCGACCCGCTTCGGGTGGAGCGCGTCCGCGCCGATCTGCCAACGGGTTACGAGTTCACGCCGCTGCCCGCCCGCGCCGAACCGATCGCGCTGTGGGGTCTTGGTCCGCAGTGGACCGCCGACCCGCCCGCGTGCGCCGGGCTCGGCGACCCCGCCGGAGGCGCCGCGGTGCACGGGTGGTCGGCCTCGGGTCCCGGTGGAATCGTCTACGCGGTGGTGGCGGACGCTGCGGTCGCATTGGACCCGGCGACGGTGGACGCGTGTGGCTCGTGGCAGCTGTCGGCCGGGCACACCGCGGGGGTCGTCACCCTCGTCGACCCGCCGGTGGTCGACGGCGCGCCGACGCTGGGCACGTTCGCCGACGTCACCACGACCGTCGAGGGTGGCACCGAAACCCATTCCCACGCAGAGACGTTCGTCGCCTACCTGGGTGAGCACGTGGCCTACGTCACGGTGGTGACCGACCCGGGCTCGTCGGCGCAGGCGTTGGGACCGGGTTTCGCCTCCGACCTTCTCGTCAAGACCGTGGCGGCGGTTCGCGGCTGACGGTCCGCGGCCGGGTAGATTGGCGGCGATGTCCAGGACGCCTCTCGTTGCCCTCGTGTGCTGGGCCGTCGTCACGGTCGTCGTGGCCGGCTGTTCGAGCCCTCCGCCCGCGGACGAGTCGAAGGCGGACATCGCCAAGGTGCTCGACGTGAAGTCCACCTTCGGGCCGCAGTTCAAGGTCGGAACCGTCGCACCGACGGGCATCGACCCGCGTCTGCTTGCGCAGCAACCCCTTCCGCCTGGGGCGGTGTTCGATCCGCCGGAGTGTTCGAAGGTGGCGCTGGGTACGGCGTTGCCCCAGGGCCTCAAGGGCAACATGGCCGCGACGACGGCCGAGGGCGACGGCAACCGGTTCATCGCGATCGCCCTCGAGACCTCCGAGGTGCTGCCGCTGCCCGACCCGGGCGACGCGTGCAAGAAGGTGGCCTTCGCCGGTGGCGGCGTGCGTGGGCTGGTCGAGGTCGTGGAGTCGCCGGCGATCGACGGCGTCACGACCCTTGGCACCCATCGCGTCGTGCAGACGATGGTCGGGGGCAAGCCCGCCACGGGCGAGCTCTACAACTACCTCGCCGACTTCTCGACGTTCCGGGTGATCGTCACGGCCAATCCGCTGGTCGAACCCAACAAGCCCGTCGTCCCCGTGAACACCCAGCGCGCCCGGGACCTGCTCTCCGCCGCGGTGAAGGACGTCCGCGGCGGTTAGCGCACGTCGCGCGGGCGGAACTGGATGCTGATCCGCGGGCCGGTGGGTTTGGTGGTCTTCGGCACGGAGTGTTCCCAGGTGCGCTGGCACGAGCCGCCCATCACCAGCAGGTCGCCGTGACTCTGCGGCAGGCGCAGCGATCGGCCGCCGGAGCGCGGCCGCAACGCCAAGACCCGGGTGGCGCCGAGGCTGAGGATGGCGACCATCGTGTCCTCGGTGCTGCTGCGGCCGACGGTGTCGCCGTGCCAGGCGACGCTGTCGTTGCCGTCGCGGTAGAGGCACAGCCCGGCCGAGGTGAACGGTTCGCCGAGCTCGCCGGCGTAGATGTCGTTGAGCCGGACCCGCAGTCGCGCGATCTCGGCGTGCGGGGCGGGCCCGGCCACGAGGTCGTGGAAGCTGACCAGGCGTGGCACGTCGAGCACCCTGTCGTACATCTGACGCCGCTCCGAACGCCAGGGGATCTCCGTCATCAGATCGTCGAAGAGATCCTCGGAGCGCTCGCGGCCACCGGAGAGCCAGCCCGCCCGGACGTCGACCCACGCGCCGTCGCCCAGTTCGCGCCGCTCGTCGTGACCGAACAGTGCATCCTGAATCGCGAGATCGATCCCCGTCACGCCTGGAGTTTATCGCACAGGCGTTCGAACCTACAGTTTGGCCGCGCCGGGCCCGGAGTTGGCGAGGACGTCGCCGGGGTTGGTCAGCAGGCACGTCTTGAGGCTCATGCAGCCGCAACCGATGCAGCCGGTCAAATTGTCGCGCAGGCGTTGCAGGTGCAGGATGCGTTCGTCGAGGTCGGCGCGCCACCCAGCCGAGAGACGGGCCCAGTCCTTGCTGGTCGGCACGCGGTCGGCGGGCAACGTGGCCAGCGCTTCGCGAACGCGTGCCAGCGGAATGCCGAGGCGCTGCGACATCCGGATGAAGGCGACCCGGCGCAGGGTCTCTCGGGCGTACCGGCGTTGATTGCCCGACGTGCGCCTGCTGACGATGAGGCCTTCGCGCTCGTAGAAGTGGAGTGCGGACACGGCCACGCCGCTGCGGTGGCTCAACTCGCCGGGGGTCAGCTCGACCACGTCCATACCTAAACAATAGTTGGGCTGACGATTCGGGTTACGGTGCTACCCATGACAGCAGCCACGACGCTGGGCGCGAATTCAGAGGTGGGACCGCTGCGGGTAGTCATCCTGCACCGTCCGGGGCCCGAACTTCAGCGACTCACCCCGCGCAACAACGACCGGTTGCTCTTCGACGGCATGCCGTGGGTGGCGCGGGCGCAGGAGGAGCACGACGCGTTCGCCTCACTGTTGCGCTCGCGGGGCGTCGAAGTGCTGCTGTTGGCGGACCTGCTGACCGAGGCGCTCGCCAGCGGTGCGGCGAGGATGCACGGAATCTCCGCGGCCGTGGACAGTCGGCGATTGGGATTGCCGCTGGCGCAAGAGCTCTCGGCCTACCTGCGCACGCTCGACGTCGAACCCTTGGCCCGAATCCTGATGGCGGGCATGACGTTCAGCGAGTTGCCGTTCCTCGGCGGTGAGCTGTCGCTGGTGCAGCGGATGCATCACGACGCCGACTTCGTCATCGACCCGCTGCCGAACCTGTTGTTCACCCGTGACTCGTCGTTCTGGATCGGGCCGCGGGTGGCCATCACGTCGCTGGCGCTGCCCGCGCGCATTCGCGAGACGTCCTTGACCGACCTGATCTATGCCCACCATCCGCGGTTCCTGGGGGTACGGCGGGCGTACGAGTCGCGGTCGGCGCCCGTCGAGGGCGGTGACGTGCTGCTGTTGGCGCCGGGCGTGGTCGCCGTCGGCGTGGGGGAGCGGACCACGCCGGCCGGCGCGGAAGCGTTGGCGCGCAGCCTGTTCGACGATGGTCTGGCGCACACGGTGCTCGCCGTTCCGATCGCGCAGGAGCGCGCGCAGATGCACCTCGACACGGTGTGCACGATGGTCGACGTCGACGCCGTGGTGATGTATCCCAACATCGTCGACTCGTTGTCGGCGTTCACCATTCGGCAGAAGTCCGAGGGCGTGTCCATCGCCAGCGAGGCGCCGTTCGTGGAGGCCGCGGCGGATGCGATGGGGATTGGCAAGTTGCGCGTGATCGACACGGGTCTGGATCCGATCACGGCCGAGCGCGAGCAATGGGACGACGGCAACAACACCCTGGCCTTGGCGCCGGGGGTGGTGGTCGCCTACGAGCGCAACACCGAAACCAATGCCCGCCTGATGGATTCGGGCATCGAGGTGCTGCCGATCTCGGCCTCTGAGCTCGGCACCGGTCGCGGCGGCCCGCGCTGCATGTCGTGCCCCGTCGCCCGCGACCCGCTGTAGACACCCTCACCGCGTCCGCCGTCGGAGCTCGTCGCGGACGCGGGGTAGCAGCATCCGCGCGTGCAGCAACGATGCGACACCGAACTCGATCCAGCCATGGCGCTGGACGATTTCCTGGCGTCGAAGATCCTGCACGAGCAGCGATCCGCTGCGCGACCCCTCGGCGACGAAGCTGACGCCCACCTTCGCGCGGTCCCAGCCCATGCCGATGGAGGTCATCTGAGTCCCGTCGGTCAGGACGATGCGCGTTCTCGGCGGTGGCAGACCGGCATCGCAGAACAGCAGGCGCACCCTCGTCTCCTCGCGGCACCGGCTACCGCCGTCGACGAGCGCCAGTGCGATCCGGGCCTGCGGAATACCGCGCGCGCCGCGATGACGATCCGCCAGCGCAAGCACGTCTGCCGCAGCGAACCCAGATGCCCCCGACAGCTCGTCGAGGTACTCCACTGCGAGGTTCCGCGGCAGTCGCCTGCCCAGGTCGAGAGCGGTGCGCGCCGCCGTCGTCATCCGCCACGTGCCGGTCGGCCACACTTCGTCGGCCTCGATCCGTTCCTCTCTCATCACGATGCCCGGACGACGCCTGGTGTGCGGCCCAATCATCTCGACCGGAGTGGCGGGGTCGACCCCGCGCACGCCGTGGAGGGCGGCTGCGGCGAGGCCGGCGACGATCCCCGTCCGCCCGGTCCACAGCCATGCGGCCTCGGTGTTCACGTACAGCGTTCGCCGTTGTCCCTTGGCGAGGTAGACGTCGGGATGGATCCGGTCGTAGTTCCATCTGAGACGTCCTCGCGTGAGGTCTCCACTGGCGAGCGCTTCGGTTCCGATGAAGGGCTCCATGGCCGCGATGGTGTCCGGTGACGGCGACGAGGTTGCCGGTCCACGGCCTCGGCGCGGCCTACCTGTGGATGACTGGCCGACTGGGGATGGCCCGAGGAACCTCCGGGTGGACATGCCCGTGAACCGCTACGGTCGTTTTCTGCACCATGGCTGTGGATGTGGACCGTGGTCGGGTAAATCACGACCCTGGAGCAGGAGACGGTCATAGCGCCGCCCAGGGGTGTGCACCGGGGGAGAGGTGCGGCCATTCGTCAGCGCCAGCTGGGCAGCCAGATCTGCATGTGCCACGTGGCCTGCGAGATCGGCAGGCCGGTCAGGATCGGATACATCCACGCGAAGTTGGTGATCACCGCCGCCACGTAGAAGCACACCACCAGCAGGCCGAGCGTTCGCCGCTCGGCGTTCTGGCGCGGCGCGTAGAGCACGTCACCGAGGATCAGCGCGATCATCATCACCATGAACGGCGCCATCGGCGCGGCATAGAAGAAGTACATCTGCCGGTCGATGTCGGCGAACCACGGCAGGTAACCCGCGCAATAGCCCGTCAGGGCCACCGCGTATCGCCAGTCGCGCTTGACGAACGACCGCCACGCGGCCCACATCAGGATCGGGACCGCGAGGAACCACATCGCGGGCGTGCCGACGAGCATCACGGCCTTGACGCACGACTGCGCACCGCATCCCGCCACGCCGTCCTGGTCGATCGCGTACAACACCGGGCGCAGCGACATCGGCCACGTCCACGGCTTCGACTCCCACGGGTGATGGTTGCCGGCCGCATTCGTCAGCCCGGAGTGAAACTTGAACGCGCCGTAGGTGAAGTGCCACAGCGACCGGATGGCGTCCGGCATCAGCCCGCCCTCGGCGAAGGACTGGCCCTCCTCGTGGCGGTTGATGCCCGTCTCCGAGGCGAACCACGGCGCGTAGGTGGCCAGGTACACGCCGAGGGGGATCAGACCGAACACGTAGACGGCCGGCCCGACGTCCCGACGCAGCGTGCCCAGCCACGGCCGCGGCACCCGGTATTGGCGCCGCGCGTTGACGTCGAACGCCAACGTCATCAGGCCGAAGAACAGGACGAAGTACAGGCCCGACCACTTCGTCGCGACCGCCAGGCCCAGCAGCACGCCGGCCCCGAAGCGCCACCATCGGACACCGAGCCGGGGACCCCATGGGGTCTCGGCGATGCGGCCCTCGAACTGGGCGGTGTGCATCCGCTCGCGCATCTGGTCGCGGTCGACGATCAACGCGCCGAACGCCGCGACCACGAACACCACCAGGAAGATGTCCAGCAGGGCAGTGCGCGCGGTGACGAAGCTGACACCGTCGGCGACCAGCAGCAGACCCGCGATCCCGCCGATCAGCGTCGACCGGGTGATCCTCCGGACGATTCGGGCCACCAGCACCACCAGCACCACACCGCAGACGGCGCCGGAGAACCGCCAGCCGAGCCCGGTGTAGCCGAACAGGGCCTCGCCGATCGACAGCAGTTCCTTGCCGACGGGTGGGTGCACGATCAGCCCGTAACCGGGGTTGTCCTCGACGCCGTGGTTGCCCAACATCTGCCAGGCCTGCGGCGCGTAGTGCTTCTCGTCGAAGATCGGCGTGGCGCCGTCGGTGGGCGAACCCAGGTTCAGGAACCTGGTCAGCGCGGCCAGGGCCATGACGACTGACGTCATCGCCCAGCCCTGGGCACGGTCCAGCGGGCCGAAGTCGCCAAGGGGGACCAGAGGGCCCGGGCTGACGACCGGCACCGGCTGCTCTCGGTCGACGGTCGGGGCGCTCACGTCAGCGATCGTATTCTGTTCGGTGTGACACCCGGTCGACTGCTCCTGGCCGCCACGCCGTTGGGCCAGGCTGGCGACGCCTCCGCACGCCTCGTCGAGGCGCTGGGCAGCGCCGACGTCGTCGCCGCCGAGGACACCCGACGCATCCGGACTCTCGCCCAGAGCCTCGACGTCGTGCCGCAGGGCAAGGTGGTCAGCTTCTTCGACCAGAACGAGGCGGCCCGCGTGCCGTGGCTCGTCGAGGAGATCACCGCGGGCGCGACCGTGCTGGTGGTCAGCGACGCCGGCATGCCGCTGATCAGCGATCCGGGATACCGGTTGGTGGCGGCCTGCGCGGCCGCCGGGCTGACCGTCAGCTGCCTACCCGGTCCGTCGGCGGTGACGACGGCACTGGCGGTGTCGGGCCTGCCGTCGGACCGGTTCTGCTTCGAGGGCTTCGCGCCCCGCAAGCAGTCCGCGAGGTCGACGTGGCTGGCGACGCTCGCCGGCGAACGGCGCACGTGGGTGTTCTTCGAGTCCCCGCGCCGGCTCGCCGAGTGTCTCGCCGACGCCGTCGACCGGTTGGGCCCCGACCGGCTCGCGGTCGTCTGCCGCGAACTGACCAAGACCCACGAAGAGGTCAAGCGCGGCACCCTCGCCGAGCTGGCCGCCTGGGCTGCCGACGGCGTGCTCGGCGAGATCACCGTGGTGGTGGCCGGCGCCGAACCCCGGGCCGATCTGGACACGCTGGTGGCGGAGGTCAACGAACTGGTCGAGGCGGGGGCCGGGGTCAAGGACGCGTGCGCCGAGGTGATCGCCGACAACCCTGGCGCGCCGTCACGGCGTGAGCTCTACGACGCGGTGTTGCGCGCCCGAGGCTGAGCGGTGCACGATCGTCGCCGCCTTGTGCAGACACTCGTGCCACTCGGCGTCGGGGTTCGAGTCGGCCGTGATGCCACCGCCGACGCCGAGCACCGTGCCCCCGGCGTCGTCGAATTCGACGGTGCGGATCGCGACGTTGAGCTCGGTTCCCGCCGACGGTGACGCCAAACCGACCGTCCCACAATAGATTCCGCGCCGATCGGCTTCCCAGGTCTCGAGCAGTCGACGGGCGCGGCCCTTTGGCGTACCCGTCACCGACGCCGGCGGGAACGTCGCCGCCAGAAGGGTGGACATGGGTACGTCGGGGTCGACGCGGGCCGTGACGGTCGACACCAGGTGCCAGACGCCAGGCGCCCGTCGCACCACCAGCAGCTCGGGAACCGTCACCGAACCCGTGACGGCCACGCGGCCGAGGTCGTTGCGGACGAGGTCGACGATCATGACGTTCTCGGCCACGTCCTTGACCGAATCGCGCAGGGCCGAAGGTGATTCGTGCAACGGCAGCGTGCCCTTGATGGGGCTCGACGTCACGATCCCGTCGACTCGGCGCAGGAACAGCTCGGGAGACAGGGACGCCACCGCACCCCAGCGGCCCGAGACGAACGCCGCGCGCGCCGGCGCCGTGCGGGCGACGGCCTCGGCGAAGAAGTCGACCGGCGACCCCGTCACCGTGCCGACGATCTGCGTGCACACGCAGGCCTGGTACACCTCCCCGGCGGCGATGGCGTCCAGGCAGGCCAGCACGCCCGCCCGGTGTGCGTCGCGGTCGGCGACGGCCCATTCGACGTGACACTCCGACGGTGCCGGGTCGACGGCCACCGCGTCGACGACCCAGCCGGGAGCGGCTGCGCCGGAAAGGCTTTCGTACCACCAGTGTCCGTCGGCGTCCAGCCGCAGGACGTCGTCGGTCCAGCCCCCGGCCGCTTCGGGGATTCGTGGTCCGGCGCCGTCACGCCCAGCGTCGGGGTAGGAGAGGTAACCGATCCAGCCACCGCCGACGGCGTCGCCCCGCGAACCGCCGCCGGCGTGCTGCGCGACGTCGAAGACGCCGGCCGTGGGTACGGGTTCGACGGCGACGCTCGGCGCGACGACGGCCCGCGAGCCGAACCAGTCACCGATCAACGCCGCCGGTGGCGGCAGGCCGAGGCGCGTCGTCGCGGCGGCCAGACACCGCAGCACCTCCGGGGCGCTGCGGGACGGGGCGATCCGCTCGATCCGCATCGCCACAGCCTGTCATGGCGCGGTACGGCTAGCGCGCGATCTCTCTGTGCACCGTCACCCCGCGCAGCTTCTCGGGGTTGCGCATCGCGTAGAAGTGCGTGATCAGCCCGTCGGTGATCTCGACCGAGATCACGCCCTCCAAGCCGTCGTCGAGGTAGAGCACCAGCGCGGGTGCGCCGTTGTAGTAGGCGGGTTCGACGCGGCCGCCCTCGCCGGCGAAGCGAAGCAGGCCGAGGATGAGCCGGGCGACCTTGTCGGCACCGGCGACCGGCCTGCGGGCGGCGCTCGCCTTGCCGTCGCTGTCGGCGGTCCAGACGACGTCGGGTGCCAGCATCGAAATCAGCGCGTCGACGTCGCCCGTCGAGGCGCTCGCGAAGAACTGCGCGGTGATCTCGAGCGACTGCTTGGGATCGGCGGGCTCGAATCTCCTGCGCCGGGACTGCACGTGCTCGCGGGCGCGGTGGGCCATCTGCCGCACCGCCGCGGTGGACTTGCCCAGCGTCTCGGCGATCTCGTCGTGGCCGAAGCCGAACACCTCACGGAGCACGAACACCGCCCGCTCGTCGGGACCGAGCGTCTCCAACACCACCATCATTGCCATGGACACCGACTCGGCGAGGACGACGTCGGAGGACGCGTCGGTGGCGTCGACGAGCAGCGGCTCGGGAAGCCATGGGCCGACGTACTCCTCGCGTCGCCGCGACTGCGCGCGCAACGCGTTGAGCGCCTGCCGGGTGACGAGCTGGGCGAGGTAGGCCTTGGTGTCGCGGACGACGGCCAGGTCGACCTCGGCCCATCGCAGGTAGCTCTCCTGCAGCACGTCGTCGGATTCCGTTGCCGTGCCTAGTATCTCGTAGGCGATGGTGAACAACAGCGGCCGCAGACTGGTGAATCTGTCGGCGTGCTCGCTGGCGCTCACCGGACCGCCGCCGCCACGTGCTCGGCCCGCTTGCCGCCCTTGAGCCAGCGGTACGAGCCGGGCTTGCGGGCTTCGAGGCCGAGCTGCCACACCGTGCCCTTGCAGACGGCCTCCTTGATCGACGCCGCGACGCGCCCTCCGATGAACAGCGGCGTGGGGCGGTCGTCCAGGTGGGCAAGTTGGATGACCCCCGCCTTGCGGCCCAGGCTGACGCACTGACCGGTGAAGGCCTGGTTCACCGCGGCGGGCTCGTCACCCGCGATGCGGCTCAGCACTGTGTTGGCAGCCTGCGCGCCGAGCGGGATGGCGGCCTGGCAGCTCATCCGCAACGGTGCGTTCGACGGGGCGACCGCGTCTCCGGCCCCCATGATGAAGGGGTCGTCGACGCTGGTCAGCGTCTCGTCGGTGAGCAGCCGACCGATCTCGTCGGTGGCCAGGCCGCTGCGCCTCGCGAGGTCGGGCACCCCGAAGCCCGCCGCCCAGATGGTGACGACGCCGGGCAGCTCGCGGCCGTCGGCCAGCAGCACCGAACGCCCGCGCACCTCGACGACCGTGGCGCCCGGTCCGTCGACCACGGTCACCCCGAGCCGCTGCATCCGCCTGGTCACGGCGCGGCGGGTCGACTCGCCGAAGTACGGGCCGAGGACGCCGCCGCACACCAGCGTCACCGACTGTCCCTGCTCGCCGAGTTCGGCGGCGACCTCTAGGCCCGTCGGCCCCGCGCCGACCACGACCACCGCAGCGCCGGGGTGAACCGTGGCCAGCTTCGCGCGCAGCGGTTCGGCGTGCTCCAATTCCGAAAGGGGATAGGCGAATTCGGCCGCACCAGGAACCGTTGGCGCGGCGCCCGTGCTGCCCAGGGCGTAGATCAGATAGTCGTAGCCGAGGGTCTCGCCGGACGCCAGCCTCACCGCCCGCGCGGACGGGTCGATCATTTCGGCGGTGTCGACCACCAGGCGGACGTCACCTGACAGCACGTCGGCGAAGTCCACCACGGCGTCGTCGGACCCGGTGATGAACTGGTGCAACCGGATTCGTTCGACGAACCGGGGCCTCGGGTTGACCAGTGTGACGGCGACGTCGTCGTTCACCCGTAGGTGATTGGCGGCAAGGACGCCGGCGTACCCGCCGCCGACGACGACGACATTCGCGTGCTCGTGTGTGTTCATGCCATCAAGACACCTCCGACCGTCGAAGTGTGACACGGCGTGACTCAGGTCACTCGATCGTTGGTTCGGCTCGCTGCGCTCGCCGTCACTCCACTTGATAGCGGGGGAAGACGCCCTCCGGCTTCGGCAGTTCCGTCCCGGCCACGAGTCGCGTGCCGACGGCGGTGAAGTCCCGCTGGTCGGCGGGCTGACCCAGCAGGTCGAGCAGCTTGGCGGCCGACTCCGGCATCACCGGCTGGATCAACAGTGCGGCGATGCGCACCACCTCGAGCGTCGTGTAGAGCACGGTGCCGAACCGCTCCTGGTCGGCCGCGGCGTCGGACTTGCGCAGCACCCACGGCTCCTGACCGGAGAAGTACCGGTTCGCGGCACCGAGCATCAGCCAGATGGACTCGAGCGCCAGATGCATGGCGGGTACGTCGAAGTGGGCGCGGACCTGCTCCAGCAAGCCGTCGGCGAGAGCCAGCAGTTCGAGATCCTCGGCGGTGAACTCACCCGGCTGGGGGACCCGGGCGTCGAGGTTCTTGTTCACCATCGACAGCGACCGCTGGGCCAGGTTGCCCAGTTCGTTGGCCAGATCGGAGTTGATCCGACCGATGATCGATTCCTCGCTGTAGCTGCCGTCCTGGCCGAACGGCACCTCGCGCAGCAGGAAGTAGCGCACCGCGTCGACGCCGAACTCGTCGACCAGCGCGATGGGGTCGACCACGTTGCCGACCGACTTGCTCATCTTCTCGCCCCGGACGTTGATGAACCCGTGCGCGAAGACCCGTCGCGGCAGCTCGATTCCGGCCGACATCAGGAACGCCGGCCAGTACACGGCGTGGAACCGGATGATGTCCTTGCCGATCATGTGCAGGTCGGCAGGCCAGTACTTGCGGAAGGACTCCGATTCGGTGTCGGGGAAGCCGGCACCGGTCAGGTAGTTGGTCAGCGCGTCGACCCACACGTACATGACGTGGTCGGGGTGGCCGGGTACCGGCACGCCCCAGTCGAACGTGGTGCGGGAGATCGACAGGTCACGCAGGCCGCCGGAGACGAAGCTGACCACTTCGTTGCGCCGGACGTCCGGGCCGATGAACTCGGGGTGCGCCTCGTAGTGAGCGAGCAGCCTGTCGGTGTACGCCGAGAGGCGGAAGAAGTACGTCTGCTCCTCGGTCCACGTGACCGGTGTGCCGGTCTCGGTCGAGTACCGGATGCCGTCGGCGCGCTCCTCGAGCTCGTCGTCGGCGAAGAACCGCTCGTCGCGCACCGAATACCAGCCCGAATACGAGTCGAGGTAGATGTCGCCGGCGGCGTTCATCCGGTTCCAGATCTCCACCGACGCGTCGAGGTGGTCGGCGTCGCTGGTGCGGATGAACCTGTCGAACGAGACGTTCAGCCGCTCCTGCATGGCCTGGAAGGTGTCGGAGTTGCGCAGCGCGAGCTCCGCGGTGGCCACGCCCTCCCGCTCCGCGGTCTGCGCCATCTTCAGGCCGTGCACGTCGGTCCCGGTGAGGAACCGGACGTCGTATCCGTCGAGCCGCTTGAACCGGGCGATCGCGTCGGTGGCGGTCTTCTCGTACGCGTGACCGATGTGCGGCGCACCGTTGGGATAGTCGATGGCCGTCGTGACGTAGAAGGGCTCTCTCATTTGGACTCACCTTATTGTGTGGTGTGAGTTCGAGACGCGAGAGGCCGCCAGCGCCCGAGTCCGTCGGCCCCCTGGTCGACGCCCATACCCACCTCGACGCGTGCGGGGCCTCCGACGCCGCCGACGTGCACGCGATCCTGGACCGGGCCGAGGCGGTCGGCGTGACGGCCGTCGTCACCATCGCCGACGATCTCGAGTCGGCCCGGTGGGCGGTTCGGGCGGCGGACTGGGATCCCCGCGTGTACGCCGCAGTGGCCCTGCACCCCACGCGCGCCAACGCCCTGACCGACGCCGCTCGCGCGGAGATCGAGGAGCTCGCCGGCCATCCTCGTGTCGTCGCGATCGGGGAGACGGGCATGGATCTGTACTGGCCTGGCAAGCTCGAGGGCTGTGCCGAGCCCGCCGAGCAGCGGGAGGCGTTCGCCTGGCACGTCGACCTCGCCAAGCGCACCGGCAAGCCGCTGATGATCCACAACCGCGACGCCGACGCGGCCGTGCTCGACGTGTTAGCCGCGGAGGGCGCCCCGGAGTCCGTCATCTTTCATTGCTTCTCGTCGGGGCCGGAGATGGCGCGCGCGTGCATCGACGCCGGCTGGCTGCTGAGCCTGTCGGGCACCGTCAGCTTTCGCAACGCCCACCAGTTGCGGGAGGCGGCCGCGCTGATTCCGCCGGCGCAGCTACTGGTCGAGACCGACGCGCCGTTCCTGACGCCTCATCCGTTCCGTGGGGCACCGAACGAGTCGTACTGTCTGCCGTACACCGTTCGAGCGTTGGCCGAGGTCGTGGGCAGATCGGCCGCCGACGTCGCCCGTGAGACATCGGAGAACGCGCGTCGGACCTACGGAATGGGCAGCTGAGCGCGAGTTGCTGCCTCCAGGGGACTTCGTTACCGTCCTGTAATAGGTGTGGTTGGCCCCGGTTCTTCGCAGGTGGCCGATCCGATAGTCGGGAAAGTTGTCGTTGAACTATTTGCATAGGCTTCACGAGGCGCGCTCGCCGCATCTGCGGCTCTTGGTTGCGAGTCTGCTGGTCGCACTGGCGTTTGCCGGCGGGTACGCCGTTGGGACCCACAAGACCGTGACGCTGACCGTGGACGGCAGGTCCATCACCGTTTCGACGATGAAGTCGCACGTGATCGACGTGGTCCAGGAGAACGGTTTCTCCGTCGGGGAACGCGACGATCTGTACCCCGCGGCAAACGAACCCGTCGAGGAGTCCGAGACGATCGTGCTGCGCCGCAGTCGTCCGCTGCAGATCTCGTTGGACGGTCGTGACAGCCGGGAGGTCTGGACGACGGCGTCGACCGTGCAGGGCGCGCTCGCGCAGTTGTCGATGACCGACACGGCTCCGGCCGCGGCCTCCCGTGGCAGTCGCGTGCCGCTGGGCGGCATGTCACTGCCGGTGGTGGGGGCGCGCACCGCGCAGGTCGACGACGGCGGTGTGGTCACGACGGTCCGCGTGGCGGCGGCGAACGTGGCCGGTTTCCTCGAGGCCGCGGGCATGCCGCTGCAGCAGAGCGACACCGTGGTCCCCGCGGCTAACTCACCGGTGGCCGACGGAATGCAGATCCAGGTCACCCGCGTCCGGGTGGCGAGGACGACCGAAAGAGTGCCGCTGGTACCCACGAACGACGTGGTCCCCGACGTCACGATGAACATGAGCAGGCAGGTCGTCGACGACCCCGGAACTCCGGGTGTTCAGGACGTCACCTACGCCGTCGCGACGGTCAACGGCGTGGAGACGGGGAGGCTGCCAGTAGCCAATGTCGTCGTCGTTCCGGCCCGCGACGGCAAAATTCGCGTCGGCGCCAAGCCGGGCACGGAGGTGCCCGCGGTGTCCCAGGGAGAGACGTGGGACGCCCTCTCTCGGTGCGAAGCCGGAGGTAATTGGGCTATAAACACCGGTAACGGTTTCTACGGTGGAGTGCAATTCGACCAAAACACATGGGAGCGCAACGGTGGTTTGCGGTATGCTCAGCGGGCCGATCTGGCTTCACGAGAAGAGCAGATCGCGATTGCTGAGGTCACCCGGGCGCGCCAGGGTTGGGGGGCGTGGCCCGTGTGTAGTGGAAGGTTGGGTGTGCGCTGACGATTCGGCTACTCGGGCGGACCGAGATAAGGCATCTGGCAAAGGAACTCGAGTTCCGGCCCCGGAAGGCGTTTGGACAGAACTTCGTCCACGACGCCAACACCGTGCGTCGGATCGTGTCTGCGTCGGGGGTGAATCGCAATGACGTGGTGCTCGAAGTGGGCCCGGGTCTCGGTTCGTTGACGCTGGCACTGCTCGACCGGGGGTCGAAGGTGACCGCGGTCGAAATCGACCCCGTTCTGGCGCGTCAGCTCCCCAAGACCGTCGCCGACCACTCCCACAGCGAGATCAACAGACTCGTCGTCCTGAACAAGGACGTGCTTGAGCTGATGCCGTCCGACCTGGAGGATCAGCCCACTGCGGTCGTCGCGAACCTGCCCTACAACGTGGCGGTTCCCGCACTACTGCACCTGCTCGCCCAGTTCCCGACCATTCGGACCGTCATGGTCATGGTCCAGCTGGAGGTGGCCGAGCGACTCGCCGCCGAGCCGGGTGGCAAGGACTACGGCGTGCCCAGCGCGAAGGTGCGCTTCTACGGCAACGTCCGTCGCCACGGCACGGTCTCGCCGACGGTCTTCTGGCCGATCCCGCGCGTCTACTCCGGCCTGGTTCGCCTCGATCGCTACGAGACGTCGCCCTGGCCAGTCGAGGACGGGTTCCGCAAGAAGGTCTTCGAGCTCATCGACATCGCCTTCGCGCAGCGCCGCAAGACCTCCCGCAACGCGTTCGCCGAATGGGCAGGGTCTGGCAACGAATCCGCCGAGCGTCTGTTGTCGGCGAGCATCGACCCGGCCCGCCGCGGTGAGACGCTCGGCATCGCCGACTTCGTGCGACTGCTTCAGCGGTCGGGCCAGGTCGAGTCAGCCCCCCGGCAGCCGAACGTCCGCGTGTACTGAGGCGCCTGAGCGCTCAGCCCACGCGGACGGTCCCCGCCGTCAGCCCTTGTCGTCGTCCTTCTTCGTCTTGGCCGCTTCGCGCGCCCTGGCGTCCTTGGCCAGGAACTCGTCTTGCAGCGGGGTCTCCGCGTAGATCGGGTAGTTACCCGTGATCCCGACGCGTTCCTGGGCCACTGCCAGCACCCGGTCTCGGACGGCGTACCAGCCGCCGATGAGCGCCGGCACGATGATCACCAACGCGATGGCGTTCCAGTAGTTCTCGATGCACATCAGCACGACGACCGCCGCCAGGAACAGCAGGGTGGCGTAGCTCGTGTACGGGGCGCCGAACAGTCGGAAGCTGGGCCGCTCCAGGATGCCCTTCTGCGACCAGCGGTACAGCTGGATCTGGCAGATGACGATGGTGGCCCATGAGGCGATGATGCCCAGCGCCGACAGGTCCAGCGCGATGTTGAACGCCTCCGCGGGTACCACCAGGTTGAGGAAGACACCGACGACCGTGAAGCACGCCGTCAGGGCGATGCCCGCCCAGGGGACGCCCTTCTTGGACATCTTCGCGGTGAACTTCGGTGCGCTGCCGTTCATCGACATCGACCGCAGGATGCGGCCGGTCGAGTAGAGGCCGGCGTTGAGGCTCGACAACGCCGCCGTCAGCACGACGAAGTTCATGATGTCGCCGGCGGCTGGAACCCCGATGCTGGAGAAGAACGTCACGAACGGGCTGGTGCCCTGCTTGTACGCGGTGAACGGCAGCAGCAAGGCCAGCAGGATCAGCGAGCCGACGTAGAAGATGGCGATGCGGAAGATGACGGAGTTGATGGCCCGCGGCATGATCTTGGCCGGATTCTCGGTCTCGCCCGCCGCCGTGCCGACCAATTCGACTGCGGCATAGGCGAAGATGACGCCCGAGGTGATCACGACCAGCGCGATGAGCCCGTTGGGCAGCAGGCCGCCGTTGTCGGCGATCACCGACGGGCCGGTGCTGGCGCCCTCGACCTTGAAGCGGCCCGCCAGGAAGACGATGCCGACGACGAGGAAGGTGACCAGCGCGACGACCTTGATCAGCGCCGCCCAGAACTCCATCTCGCCGAACCACTTGACCGAGATCATGTTGATGGTCAGCACGATCACCAGTGCGATGAGCGCGATCAGCCACTGCGGTATCGCCCCGAAGGTGCCCCAGTAGTGCATGTAGAGCGCGATGGCGGTGACGTCGACGATCGACGTGCACGCCCAGTTGAAGAAGTACATCCAACCGGCGACGTACGCGGCCTTCTCGCCCAGGAATTCGCGGGCGTAGGACACGAACGACCCCGACGAGGGGCGGTGCAGCACCAGTTCGCCGAGGGCTCGCAGGATGAAGAAGACGAAGACGCCGCAGATGGCGTAGACGATGAACAGGCCCGGCCCGGCGCTGGCAAGCCGGCCGCCGGCCCCCATGAACAGGCCCGTGCCGATCGCGCCACCGATGGCGATCATCTGGACCTGGCGGGGTTTGAGCCCCTTCTCGTAGCCCTCTTCTTCATGTGCGAGCGCGGAATTGTCGTATGCGCTCTGAGATTCGGTGGTCATTCGACGAAGCTAGTCGCCGACGACCGGGGGCGTCGCGGCCAGGGGTAAAGATTGAGTTACGGAAAGCCGGGCAAATGGCTGGGTGGGCTCACCCAATCGCGTGGATGATCAACGAAATGAACTCCGAGCAGGACTGATACCGAAGGTCGGGGGACTTGGCCATCGCCTTGGCGAGGATCGAGTCGAACGCCCGGGGCAACCAGTCGATCCGCCGAGAGTACTTCGGCACCGGGCTGTTCAGGTGGGCGTTGACCAGGGACATCGACGTCTTGGCCGTGAACGGCGGTGACCCCGTGAGCAGTTCGACGACCGTGCAGGCCAGCGCGTACTCGTCCGACGACGGTTCGGGCGGGTGCCCGTGCAGCACCTCCGGTGCCGCGTACGGCAGCGACGCCTCGACGTGCGTGATCCGGTGTGCCCCGTCCTCGGCGAGCGCGCGGGCGATGCCGAAGTCGACCAGGATTGCCCCGCCAGCCGAAAACAGTTCGCAGACAAGGATGTTCGACGGCTTCACGTCGCAATGCACGATGCCGAGGGCGTGGACGTGGTCCAGGGCGTCGGCGATCTGGGCGAGCGCGGTGAGGCGCAGCGCCCGGCCGGGCAGGCTCGTCGCCGTTCCGCCGGTGATCAGTTGCATGGACAGCCAGCCGGGACCGTGGTCGTACATGGTGACCACGTGGGGGTGGGCGGCCTGCTTGGCGAACTCGAACTCGCGTTCAAGCCGGGTCATGTGGACGGCGTCGCGATGGTGTTCGTCGAGCACCTTGAGCGCGACGGGACCGGCCGATCCGCCCGTGTGGTGGGCCCGGTAGACGGTCGCGGAACCGCCGTGGCCGACGGCGCCGTCGAGCACGTAGTCCCCGAACGCGTCCATTGTTGACGGCATTCTCGCAGACGGGGGCGTGACGCGGGGATCGAGCGACTTCCTTTTCCGTCGCGGCCGCGCTTCGTTACTGTCGTTGCGTGCCCCAGTCCGACGCAGCTGCCGAATGGGTGTCGACGGGGTCGGTGACGGTTCGCGTGCCCGGCAAGGTCAACCTCTACCTCGCCGTGGGCGATCTTCGCGACGACGGCTATCACGAACTCACCACGGTGTTCCACGCCGTGTCGGTGTTCGACGAGATCACCGTGCGCAACGCCGACGTGCTGTCACTCGAGTTGGCGGGGGACGGGCTGGGTGCCGACGCCGCCTCACTGCCCCTGGACCATCGCAATCTGGCGTGGCGTGCCGCGGAGTTGATGGCGACCCACGTCGGCCGCGAGCCAGACGTGGCCATCACCTTGGAGAAGTCGATTCCGGTGGCCGGTGGAATGGCCGGTGGCAGTGCGGACGCCGCCGCCGTCCTGGTGGCGATGAACGCGCTGTGGGAGTTGGGGGTGCCCCGCCGGGATCTGCATGCGTTGGGAGCCGAACTCGGCAGCGACGTGCCCTTCGCCCTGCACGGCGGCACCGCACTGGGCACCGGGCGCGGCGAACAGCTGGCAACGGTGTTGTCGCGCAACACTTTTCACTGGGTGCTGGCGTTCGCCAACGGCGGCCTCTCCACCCCGAAGGTGTTCGCCGAGATCGACCGGCTGCGCGCTGACGCCACCAAGGCTCAGCCCGCCCGCCTCGAGGATCCCGAGCTGCTGCTCGCGGCGCTGGCCTCTGGCGACCCCTTCGAGCTGGCGCCCCTGCTCGGCAACGACCTACAGCCGGCGGCGCTGAACCTCGACTCGACACTGCGCAGGACGCTGCGTGCGGGGGCAGACGCCGGGGCGTTGGCGGGAATCGTGTCCGGCTCGGGGCCGACGTGCGCCTTCCTGTGCCCGACGGCGGCGGCCGCGGTCGACGTCGGTGTGCAACTCACCGGCGCCGGTGTCTGCCGCACGGTGCGGGCGGCGAGCGGCCCGGTGCACGGCGCCCGGGTGGTTCAGGCGCCCTCGAACACGGTGTGACCCACGCCTCAATTAGGCCATAAGTTTGGTAGTTACTTAAGAGTCTCTTAAGATGATCGGCGGTGACAACGAGCGGTTTCACGTGCGGCGCGACGACTTCCCCCACCGTGGTCTTCGGTGGGCGATACTTCAGCGGCGGCACCGATCAAGCCCAGTCCGGCGGAGCCAACTTCACCGCACCCGTTTCGAGACATAATCGCACCCCAATCGTGTGCACGTTCCGCTCGGAACGCGCGCGCACACGGGTGGAACATGGAACAGCGCGTGTTGGCTTCACGTCCAACACTGGGGCCCACGGCGGGCTCCCCAGATCCAGGAGGTTGTCGTGAGCAGGTTTACCGACAAGATGTACCGCAATGCTGCGACCGTCAGCACGGGCATGGTGACCGGCGAACCGCACGAGCCGGTGCGACACACCTGGGGTGAGGTGCACGAACGCGCCCGGCGCATCGCGGGCGGGCTGGCCGCGGCCGGCGTCGGCCCCGGAGACGCGGTCGGCGTGCTGGCCGGCTACCCCGTCGAGATCGCGCCGACGGCGCAGGCGCTGTGGATGCGGGGCGCCAGCCTCACGATGCTGCACCAGCCCACGCCCCGCACCGACCTCGTCGTGTGGGCCGAGGACACCATGAACGTGATCGGGATGATCGAAGCGAAGGCCGTCATCGTCTCCGACCCGTTCCTGGTCGCCATCCCGGTGCTCGAGGAGAAGGGCATCCTCGTCCTCAAGGTCGGCGAACTGCTCGAGGCCGAGCCGATCGACCCCGTCGAGACCGACGAGGACGACCTCGCGCTGATGCAGCTGACGTCCGGCTCGACCGGCTCGCCGAAGGCCGTCCAGATCACGCACCGCAACATCTACTCCAACGCCGAGGCGATGTTCATCGGCGCGGAGTACGACGTCACCAAGGACGTCATGGTGAGCTGGCTGCCCTGTTTCCACGACATGGGCATGGTCGGCTTCCTGACCATCCCGATGTACTTCGGTGCCGAACTGGTCAAGGTCACGCCGATGGACTTCCTGCGCGACACGCTGCTGTGGGCGAAGTTGATCGACAAGTACAAGGGCACCATGACCGCGGCGCCCAACTTCGCGTACGCGCTGTTCGCCAAGCGGCTGCGCAACCAGGCCGAGCCGGGCCAGTTCGACCTGTCGACGCTGCGGTTCGCGCTGTCGGGCGCCGAGCCCGTCGAGCCGGCCGACGTCGAGGACCTGCTGGACGCGGGCAAGCCGTTTGGTCTCAGCCCCAAGGCCATTCTGCCCGCCTACGGCATGGCCGAGACGACGCTCGCGGTGTCGTTCTCCGAATGCGGTGCCGGTCTGGTGGTCGACGAGGTCGACGCCGATCTGCTGGCCGCCCTGCGGCGCGCGGTGCCGTCCACCAAGGGCAACACTCGCCGGCTGGCCTCCCTCGGCCCGCTGCTGCGTGACCTCGAGGCCCGCGTCGTCGACGAGCACGGCGAGATCATGCCCGCGCGCGGCGTCGGCGTCATCGAGCTTCGCGGGGAGTCGCTGACCCCCGGCTACATCACGATGGGTGGTTTCCTGCCAGCCCAAGACCAGCACGGCTGGTACGACACCGGCGACCTCGGCTACCAGATGGAGAACGGCCACATCGTCGTGTGCGGCCGCGTCAAGGACGTCATCATCATGGCGGGCCGCAACATCTACCCGACCGACATCGAGCGGGCCGCGGGTCGTGTCAAGGGCGTCCGGCCCGGCTGCGCCGTCGCGGTCCGGCTCGACGCAGGCCACTCGCGCGAGACGTTCGCGGTCGCCGTGGAGTCCAACGCCTGGGAGGACCCGGTCGAGGTACGACGCATCGAGCACCAGGTCGCCCACGAGGTCGTCACCGAGGTCGACGTCCGGCCCCGCAACGTCGTGGTCCTCGGGCCCGGCACCATCCCGAAGACGCCGTCGGGCAAGCTGCGCCGCGCCAACTCGGTATCGCTGGTCACCTAGCGACCCCTCCGTCGCGCCAAACGTGGACTGTCGTCACGCCGGTGTGCGGATTCCCGTAGCACGGGTCCAGTTCGGCGGTAAGCCGTCGGCCGGACGCCGACGACCCTTCTCGGCTACCCGCGTTCGGCGTCCGTGCGTGCTCGGATGTCGGCGCCCATCCGGTTGTAGACGCACCACACCAGCAGTTCGTGTTCGACGGGCTGGATCTCGCCGCTGGTGAGCCGACCGTCGGCCTCGATCAGATCGTGGGCCAGCCCGTAGAACTCGAGGAAGTGCTCGGCGGCCAGTGGGTCGTGGATGCCCGCCCGCCGGATCGCGGTCATGGTCCGGACGTTGCCGCGGTTGGCCGCCGTCATCGCCATGACCACCGCGCCCGCGCCGAGGAACACCGTCGCGGAAATCCACAGCGCGGCAACGGCTCCGAGCGCCGGCACCAGGAGGATCTCGAGGATCAGGAAGATCGCCATGCCCCACGTCGGCCAGGCGCGCCGGATGCGCAGGAGCATCCGGTCGTCGGAGGAGATCCCGGGCGGGAAGACTGCCAGTCGGTAGCGGGTGATGCCGTAACGGGTGGGGGACACCTCGAGCGATCCCCAGGTGTGCCCACCGTCGAGTAGTCGCCGCCAGCGAGGCGTGGTCGTCGTGTCGTTCACGAGTTCAGGTCTACGCCGGGGGAACGGTCGCGGCGGCCGTCTATACGCAATCCTGACGGACTTCGATCCAATCCTAACGCTGGCTAGATATTGTGTACTATACCCAGCATGACGGATCGCGTGGCAGGACGAATCGCCAACCATCCCACCGTGCGAAAGGTGCTCGCCAACAAGGCCGAACCGCCACCGGCGGTGATCGACGCCGACTGGTTGCGCGAGATCTGCCTGTCCGCCGGTGCCGACGACGTCGCGTTCGCCAGCGTCGAGAATCCCGCCCTGGCCTTCGAGCGCGAACACGTCGACTCCGCGTTGCCGGGCGCCAAGAGCTTCATCTCCCTGGTGGTGCGGATGAACCGAGACAACGTACGCTCGCCGGCGCGCAGCGTGGCCAACCAGGAGTTCCACCGCACCGGCGAGATCATCAACGAGGCCGCCCACCGGATCACCCGTGCCCTGCAGGACGTCGGCCACCGCGCGCTGAATCCGTCGGCGACCTTCCCCATGGAGATGGACCAGTTTCCCGGCCGGATCTGGGTGGTCGCGCACAAACCCGTCGCTGTGGCGTCCGGGCTGGGGGTCATGGGCATCCACCGCAACGTGATTCATCCGAAGTTCGGAAACTTCATCCTGTTGGCCACCATCCTGGTCGACGCCCCGATCACCAGCTACGGTGAGCCGCTGGACTATTCACCGTGCCTGGAGTGCAAGCTCTGTGTCGCGGCGTGCCCCGTCGGCGCCATCGGCAAGGACGGTGAATTCGACTTCGTCGCGTGCTCGGTGCACAACTACCGCGAGTTCATGGGCGGCTTCACCGACTACGTGCAGACCATCGCCGACAGCACCGACGCCGCCGACTTCCGTTCGCGCGTCACCGATTCGGAGAATGCCTCGATGTGGCAGAGCCTCTCGTTCAAGGCGAACTACAAGGCGGCCTACTGCCTTGCGGTGTGCCCGGCGGGGGAGGACGTCATCGAGCCGTACCTGGACGATCGCAAGGGCTTCATGGATCTGGTGCTCAAACCGCTTCAGGCCAAACGGGAGACGCTGTACGTGCTGCCGAATTCGGCTGCCAAGGCCCACGCCGAGAAGCGCTATCCGCACAAGCCGGTGAAGGTGGTCGACAGCGGCATCACCGGCCGCTGAGGCGGACTACCAGGCGTGCACGGTGTTCTGCGCCGTCTCCAGACCCAACTCGATCAACAACTCGGTGGCGTCGGCGGCCTGCTCACAGATCAAGCCGACCTCCGGGCGCTCGGCGGCGCTGAAGTTCTCCAGCACGAACGTCGCGGGATCCTTGCGGCCCGGCGGTCGGCCGACCCCGACGCGCACGCGCTGAAAGTTCTTGGTACCCAACGCTGACGCGACCGAACGCAACCCGTTGTGGCCCCCCTCGCCGCCGCCCAGCTTGAGCCTGATCCGACCGAAGTCGATGTCCAACTCGTCGTGGATGGTGATGACGTCGGCGGGGGCCACCGAGTAGAAGTTCGCCAGCGGACCGACCTGGCGCCCCGACTCGTTCATGTACGTCCGCGGCTTGGCCAGCACCACCGACCGGCCGCCGAGGCGGCCGGTCGTCACTTCGGCGCCGGACTTCTTGTGCACCTTGAACCCCGAGCCGATGCGATCGGCCAGGACGTCGGCGACGAGGAAGCCCAGATTGTGCCGCGTCGTCTCGTATCGCGGTCCGGGATTGCCAAGGCCGACCACCAAGAGTGGTTCGGCCACGGCGACTACTCGGACTCGGAGGTGTCGGACTCGTCCTCGGTGGAGGCCTCCGCGTCGGCGGCGGGCGCGTCGACGGCCTCGCCGGCACCCTCGGCCTCGAGGTCGGCGGCGGTCGGCGCCGGGATCACGTTGACGACCAGCAGCTCGGGATCGGAGACCAGCGTGACGCCCTCGGGCAGCGGCACCTGGGAGGCGAGGAACTGCGTGCCCGCCGGGATGCCCTCGACCGACAGGGTCAGGCTCTCGGGGATGGACATGGCGTCGGACTCGATCTCGATGGTGTTCGACTCCTGGTTGACCAGGGTGTCGGGGCCCGCGTCGCCTTCGACGACGACGTTGATCTCGACGGTGACGCGCTCGCCGCGACGGACGATGATCAGGTCGACGTGCTGGATGTTGCGACGGATCGGGTGAATCTCGATGGCCTTGGGCAGTGCGAGTGCCTCGGTGCCGTCGATGTCGAGGGTCAGCACGGCGTTGGTGCCGAAGTTGCGCAGCACGGCGGCGAATTCGCGCGCCGGCAGCGTCAGGTGCTGCGGGTCGGCGCCGTGGCCGTAGAGCACGGCGGGCACCTTGCCGTCGCGACGGGCCTGACGCGACGCGCCCTTGCCGGTCTTCGCGCGGACCTCAGCGGTCAGATTGTTCGATGCGTGGGCCGCAGTCTTGGCCATGTGTGTCGCTCCTGTGCCGGGTGGTTCGGTGGCACGGTGAGGGCGACTAGAAGCAGCTGAGCTGCGAATCGGTTCCCGTCGATAACGGTAGGCCACTGAAGTTCGAAGACTCAGCGGTCCACCCTCGCCGTGATCGTCGCCAAGGCTAGCGCACTAGCCCGTCAGATCGAAAATTTGGTGCCGGTGAGCTGCTCGGACAGGTCCCACAGACCACGGGCCGTGCGGGCGTTGCGGGCCAGCGGACTACGGGTGGACAGCCCGGTGGGCCCGGCCATCCCGAACTTCGGTCCGACGAATGCGTCACCGGGCAGCAGCTGCGACGCCGCGAACAGCGTCTGGCGTGCGCCGAAGTCGGCATTGGTGGCCAGCTTGTTGCCGAGCGACAGCAGCGTGCCGCTGACCTTGCCCTCCGAGTGTCCCTGCAGGTTGGTGGCCGAGTAGCCGGGGTGGGCGGCGACGGCCGTCACCACCGAGTCCGCCGCGTCGAGCCGACGCTGCAGCTCGGTGGTGAACAGCAGGTTGGCCAGCTTGGACTGACCGTAGGCCAGCCACGCCGAGTACGGCCGCGCCTTCCAGTTCAGATCCTTGAGGCTGATCTTGCCGATCAGATGCATGATCGACGACACCGTCACCACGCGGTCGGTGATCTTGGGCAGCAGCAGGTTGGTCAAGGCGAAGTGGCCGAGGTGGTTGGTGCCGATCTGGCTCTCGAAGCCGTCGACGGTCTGCGCGTAGGGCACGGCCATGATCCCGGCGTTGTTGACCAGGACGTCTACGGCGTCGACCGAGTCGGCGAACGCCCGCACCGAGGCCAAGTCCTGCAGGTCGAGCTTGCGCACGTCGACGTCGCCGCGCATGCCGGCCGCGGCGGCGCGCCCCTTCTCCACGTTGCGCACCGCGACGATGACCGTGGCGCCGACGCGCGCGAGTTCTCGGGCGGTGACCTCGCCGAGCCCGCTGTTGGCGCCGGTGACGATCACCGTCCGGCCGGCGAACGAGGGCAGGTCTGCGGCGGTCCAGTCGGTCATGGCGCCACCCTAGCGTCCGCGCCCGCGGCTATTTCTTGGCGACAGTGAAGCCCTTGATGACCGCTTCGATGTCCGGTCCGTCGTCCTGCGCCTCGTTGGCGAACGCCGTCACGGTGAGCTGGACCAGATACGTCTGGCCCGGCAGTCCGGCCCTGGCGGGGGTGCCCTGGGCGATGACGATCCGGTTGTAGCTCTGCATCCGTTGGCCGTTGAGGTCGTAGGTGCCTTCGATCATCGACGACGGGAAGCCCATGTAGTCGTTGGTCGAGTCGTTCAGCTTGGTGAAGTTCTGCGACAGTTCGGCGTCGCCGTTGGCGTGCTTGAGCGCCTCGCGGACGTCGAAGTTCCCGTCGAGCTGGAACACCAGCAGCATCGCCGTCGGGTAGGTGTCGCCCTTGGCGATCGTGCGGGTGCCCGGCGCGAGGTTGACGTTGAAGTAGGGCTTCCAGCCCGGCGGCTCGGGCACGGTCACCGTCAGGTCGGTCAGCTTGTCGGGGGCGACGGGCGCGCCGGTGATGCCGATGTTCTCGAAGTACGTCGACAACGAGATGGGCTTGTCGGTGTTCGGTGCCGTGGTGGTCGTCGACGTGGTCGTCGTCCAGATCGACTTGTAGTCGGGGGTCGACGGCCCGCAGCCGGCCACGACGAGCGCGAGCACGGCCGCGCCGATCACTGCCCCGGCGCCCCTCAGGAGACCGCCACCTTGAAGCCGGTGACGATGCCCTTCAGCGGTGGGTTGGCGGCGATTTGCTGATCGGTCGGCGTGGTCACGGTGAGCTGCGCGAGATACCGCTTGCCGGTGGACGGGACGTCGGCGATGACGATGCGGTTGTAGTGCTGCGTGGCGCCGGTGATGCCCTGGGCGGCGGCCGACGGGAACCCGTCGTAGTCGTCGTAGGACTCGGTGACGTCGGTGGCCCCGGGCGGCAGCGCGTCGGCATTGGCGTGGCGGATGGCGTCCTTGGGGTCGAACGGCCCGGTGAGCTCGACGGCCATCAGGGTCACCGACGGCCCGTTGCCCGTCTGGCCGACCGGCTGGATGAACTCGACGCCGGTGGCGAACAGCGGGTCGGCGGTCTGCGCCCAGCCGTCGGGCACCGGCACCGTGATCGCCAGACCGGGCGCCTGGTCGAGGTGCACGGGTGCGCCGGCGACGTTGATCGACGCCAGGTAGTCGCGGAACCCCTGCGGCCGGTCGGCGGGCGCCGCGGGGGCCGGCGGTGCCGGCGTCATCGTAGGGGTGTCGCTCGTCGGGGTCGACGACGGCGAGGTGGAGGACGACGCGGCGTCCTGACTCGCCGACGAACAGCCGGCCAGGACGAGTGCGGTCGCCAGCACGCCCGCGCAGCGCCGCAGGATCTCAGGCATCCCCGTCGAACAGTCCCGTCACAGAGCCGTTCTCGAACACCGCGCGGATGGTGCTGGCCAGCAGGGGTGCGATCGACAGCACGGTCAGTTGCGGGAACATCTTGTCCTCGCCGATGGGCAGCGTGTTGGTGACGACCACTTCGCGCGCACCGCTGTCGGCCAGCCGGTCGCGCGCCGGGTCGGAGAGCACGCCGTGGGTGGCGGCGATGACGACGTCGGCGGCACCGTCGGCCTTGAGCAGCTTGACCGCGCCGGCGATGGTGCCGCCGGTGTCGATCATGTCGTCGGTGAGGATGCAGGTCTTGCCCTTGACGTCACCGACCACGCGGTTGGACTTCACCTGGTTGGGCACCAGCGGGTCGCGCGTCTTGTGGATGAACGCCAGCGGGACGCCGCCGAGCGAGTCGGCCCACTTCTCGGCGACGCGCACCCGGCCGGAGTCGGGGGAGACGACGACCATGTCGTGGTCGGCGTAGTTCTCGCGGATGTATCCGCACAGCAGCGACTGGCCACGCATGTGGTCGACGGGGCCGTCGAAGAAGCCCTGGATCTGATCGGTGTGCAGGTCGACCGAGACGATCCGGTCGGCGCCGGCCGTCTTGTACAGATCGGCGACCAGACGTGCCGAGATGGGCTCACGGCCGCGGTGCTTCTTGTCCTGACGGGCGTAGGGGTAGAACGGCAGGATCGCCGTGATGCGCTTGGCGCTGCCGCGCTTGAGCGCGTCGATCATGAGTAGTTGTTCCATCAGCCACTTGTTCAGTGGCGCGGGGTGGGACTGCAGCACGAAGGCGTCACAGCCGCGCACCGACTCGTCGAAGCGCACGAAGATCTCGCCGTTGGCGAAGTCGCGGGCCGTCTGCGCGGTGACGCTGACGTCCAACTCCTTGGCGACTTGTTCGGCGAGCTCGGGATGCGCACGACCCGAGAACAACATCAGGTTCTTGCGATTGTCGGTCCAGTCCGTGGCCACGTCGAAGCTGCCTTTGCCGTCGGGGATCGATACGGAGTAATCGTACGTAGCGATTCTGGCGGCCCGTGGCCGGGTTGCCGGAATGCCAACATCAGGTGTCCGTTGGGTCGCTCTCCGCGGTGGCCTTGCGGGCGGCTTGGGCGGCCGCGCTGCCGGGACGCTTGCGCTCCACCCAGCCCTCGATGTTGCGCTGCGGACCCGCCGAGACGGCCAGTGCGCCGGGCGGCACGTCCTCCCGGACGACGGTGCCCGCGCCGGTGTAGGCGCCGTCGCCGACCGTCACCGGTGCGACGAACATGTTGTCCGATCCCGTCTTGGCGTGGGACCCAATCGTGGTGCGTTGCTTGACTTCTCCGTCGTAATTGACGAAGACGCTCGACGCGCCGATGTTGGTGTGCTCGCCGATGTCGGCGTCGCCGACGTAGGTCAGGTGCGGCACCTTGGTGCCGGCGCCGATGGTCGAGTTCTTGGTCTCGACGAAGGTGCCGATCTTGCCCTCGGCGCCGAGCTCGGTGCCGGGCCGCAGGTAGGCGAACGGGCCCACGACGGCGTCGTCGCCGATCACCGACGAGGAGCCGTGCGTGCGGATCACCGTCGCGCCGTCGCCGACGGTGACACCCGTCAGCGTGGTGTCGGGACCGATCTGACAGCGCGCCCCGATCCGGGTGGTGCCGAGCAGCTGGGTGCCCGGGGCGATGACGGAGTCGCGGCCGACGGTCACGTCGACGTCGATCCACGTGGTGGCGGGGTCGACCACGGTGACGCCGCTGCGCTGGAGGGCGGCGACGATGCGGCGGTTCAGCTCGGCGTGCAGCTCGGCCAGCTGGACGCGGTCGTTGACCCCGGCGACCAGGGCGCTGTCGTCGACGTGGCGGCCGCGGACGCTCTTCTGGTCGCGGCGGAGGATCTCGACGGCGTCGGTGAGGTAGAGCTCGCGTTGGGCGTTGTCCGAGCGCAGCTGGGTCAGCGCCCAGCGCAGCGCGTCGGCGTCGAAGGCGTAGACCGCGGCGTTGACTTCCCGGATGGCCCGCTGGGACTCCGTCGCGTCGGCTTGCTCGACGATGCTCGTCACCTCCCCGTCCTGCGTGCGCAGGATCCGGCCGTAGCCGGTCGGGTCGGCCAGGGTGGTGGTCAGCAGGGTTGCAGCCGTCGACCGGCCGACGTGGTCGTCGATGAGCCCGGCGAGGGTGTCGGAGTCCAGGAGGGGGACGTCGCTCGCCGTCACCACGACCGTGCCGGAGAAGTCGGCGGGTAGGGCGGCGAGCCCACAGCCGACGGCGTGGCCGGTGCCCAGCTGTTCGTCCTGGACGGCGATCTCGATGGGGCGGCCGAGGTCGTCGGCCAGCCCGTTGACCGCGGGGACGACGTGGTCGCGGCCGGTGCCGACGACGACCACCAGGTGCTGCGGGGAGACCTTGGCGATCGCATGCAGGGTGTGCGAGAGCATGCTGCGGCCGGCCAGGGTGTGCAGCATCTTGGGGATGTCGGACTTCATCCGGGTGCCCGCGCCTGCGGCCAGGACGATGACTGCGGTTTCGCCTCGTGTCGCCATGTGGTGGGCTCCTTCGTGCGGTTTCGGTGCGAAGTTCCGCGCTCACCGCGGCTAAGTGCGCCGAAATCGCTGGCTGGGTGCTCCGTCGCCAGGACTCGAACCTGAACTATCTGAACCAAAATCAGAGGTGCTGCCGATTACACCACGACGGACTGCGGGAGTGACTTTAGTCGACTCCGCGGGGGCGGGGATTACGCGCGGCGGGCAGGAGCGAAGCGACCTGGGGATTACCCTGATGGCCGTGGCGGCGCCGGAGAAGGAAGTGCGCGCACCCCGCGCGCGCATGACGGGCACCGAACGACGCCAACAGCTGGTCGAGATCGCCAAGTCGTTGTTCGCCGAGCGCGGGTACGACGCGACGTCCATCGAGGAGATCGCCCAACGGGCGAACGTCTCCAAGCCGGTCGTCTACGAGCACTTCGGCGGCAAGGAAGGCCTCTACGCCGTCGTCGTCGACCGCGAGATGTCGGCGCTGCTGGACGGCATCACCTCGTCGCTGACGAACAACCGGTCGCGGGTGCGGGTCGAGCGGGTGGCCCTTGCCCTGCTGACCTACGTCGAGGAGCGCACCGACGGCTTCCGCATTCTGATCCGCGACTCCCCGGCCAGCATCGCCTCCGGCACGTATTCGAGCCTGCTCAACGACGCCGTCAGCCAGGTGGCGTCGATCCTGGCCGGCGACTTCTCCCGCCGTGGCCTGGACCCGGAGCTGGCGCCGCTGTACGCCCAGGCCCTGGTCGGTTCGGTGTCGATGACCGCGCAGTGGTGGTTGGACACCAGGGAACCGAAGAAGGAAGTCGTGGCCGCGCACCTGGTCAACCTGATGTGGAACGGGCTGACCCATCTGGAAGCCGATCCGGAACTGCACGACCAGCACTAGCCGACGGCGTCGAATGGCCAGTTGACACACGGTTTTTCGACGTCACCGTGGGGTAAGTGGCCAGTCGGGGTCCTTCGAGCGATGACGACTAGACTGGGAGCACAATGACTACATCGGGGCACCCCCATGTCCAGACCCCGATGGCCGGCCTGGTGCGTCTCGCGCTGACCGACCCGGGTCTGGCAGAGCTCACCCGTCGCGCAGGCGACGCCACCGCGGAATCAGCCCTCGTCGGGCCGCCCAGCGCGCGGCTGTTCGTCGCCGCGGCGTTGGCCGACGCAGGGCCGCTACTGGTCGTCACCGCGACCGGCCGGGAGGCCGACGACCTGACCGCCGAGTTGCGCGCGGTCCTGGGCGACGCCGTCGCCATGTTCCCGTCCTGGGAGACCCTGCCGCACGAGCGGCTCTCGCCGGGCGTCGAGACGGTCGGCGCCCGGATGATGGTGCTTCGCCGCCTCGCCAGGCCCGACGACCGACGCCTCGGCGCACCGCTGCGGGTGGTGGTCACCACGGCGCGTTCGCTGCTGCAGCCGATGGCGCCCGATCTGGCCGACGTGGAGCCGGTGACGTTGACGGTGGGCCAGGACGCCGAGTTCGATTCCGTGTTGGAGCGGCTGGTCGAGCTGGCGTACACGCGGGTCGACATGGTGGGCAAGCGCGGTGAGTTCGCCGTCCGCGGCGGCATCCTCGACGTGTTCCCGCCGACTGCCGAGCATCCGGTGCGCGTCGAGTTCTGGGGCGACGAGGTCTCGGAGATGCGGATGTTCTCCGTCGCCGACCAGCGGTCGATTCCCGACATCGCCGTGACCGAGGTGATCGCCGTCCCGTGCCGGGAGCTGATGCTCACCGACGACGTGCGCGAGCGGGCCGCGGCCCTGTCGGCCGACCAGCCCCATGACGACAACCGTGTCACCGGAACGGTCAGCGACATGTTGGCCAAGCTGGCCGAGGGCATCCCCACCGACGGCATGGAGGCGCTGCTTCCGGTGCTGCGGCCGACGGAGCTGTCGCTGCTGTCGGACCATCTGCCCGCCGGGGCGCCGGTGCTGGTGTGCGACCCCGAGAAGGTGCGCACCCGCGCGGCGGATCTGATCAAGACCGGTCAGGAGTTCCTCGAGGCGTCGTGGTCGGTCGCGGCCATGGGCGCCGACGCTCCCATCGACCTCGAGCAGCTCGGCGGTTCCGGATTTCGTGAGCTCGCCGACGTGCGGGCCAACGCCGCGGTCGGCGGGCACCCGTGGTGGACGCTGAGTCAGCTGGCGGACGGTTCGGCGATCGAGCTCGACATCAAGTCGGCGCCGTCGGCGCGGGGCCAGCAGAACAACCTCGACGAGATGTTCGCGATGCTGCGGGCCCACGTGACCACCGGCGGACTGGCCGCGGTCGTGACGCCCGGTGCGGGCACGGCGCAGCGCATCGTCGAGCAGTTGGGCGAATCCGACACGCCCGCTTCGATGTTGGCCCCCGGCGACGTGCCGAAGCCGGGTGTGGTCGGGGTGCTCAAGAGCCCGCTGCGCGACGGCGTCGTGCTGCCGGGCGCGAATCTGGTCGTCATCACCGAGACCGATCTGACCGGCAACCGGGCCGCCGCCACCGAGGGCAAGCGGCTGGCGGCCAAGCGCCGCAACGTCGTCGACCCGCTCGCACTGGCCGCGGGCGACCTCGTCGTGCACGACCAGCACGGCATCGGGCGCTTCGTCGAGATGGTCGAGCGCACCATCGGCGGCGCCCGCCGCGAGTACCTGGTGCTGGAGTACGCGTCGGCCAAACGTGGTGGCGGGTCGGACAAGCTGTTCGTGCCGATGGACTCGCTGGATCAGCTGTCCCGCTACGTCGGCGGGCAGGAACCGTCGCTGAGCAAGCTCGGCGGCAGCGACTGGACCAACACGAAGACCAAGGCGCGCAAGGCCGTTCGCGAGATAGCCGGCGAGCTGGTGACGCTGTACGCCAAGCGGCAGGCCGCCCCCGGCTTCGCCTTCGGCCCGGACACCCCGTGGCAGGCCGAGATGGAGGACGCGTTCGGGTTCACCGAGACCGTCGACCAGTTGACCGCGATCACCGAGGTCAAGGCCGACATGGAGAAGCCGGTCCCGATGGATCGGGTGATCTGCGGCGACGTCGGCTACGGCAAGACCGAGATCGCGGTCCGCGCGGCGTTCAAGGCGGTGCAGGCAGGCAAGCAAGTGGCGGTGCTGGTGCCCACCACGCTGCTGGCCGATCAGCACCTGCAGACGTTCTCCCAGCGCATGGCCGGCTTCCCGGTGACGGTGAAGGGGTTGTCGCGCTTCACCGACACCGCCGAGTCCCGCAAGGTGGTCGAGGGCATGAAGGACGGGTCGGTCGACGTCGTGATCGGCACCCACCGGCTGCTGCAGACCGGCGTCACGTGGAAGGACCTCGGACTGGTCATCGTCGACGAGGAGCAGCGATTCGGCGTCGAACACAAGGAGCACATCAAGTCGATGCGCACCCACGTCGACGTGCTGACCATGAGCGCCACGCCCATTCCGCGAACGCTGGAGATGAGCCTGGCCGGCATCCGTGAGATGTCGACCATCCTCACCCCGCCCGAGGAACGCTTCCCCGTCCTGACCTACGTCGGACCGCACGACGACAAGCAGGTGGGTGCGGCGCTGCGGCGGGAACTGCTCCGCGACGGTCAGGCGTTCTACATCCACAACCGGGTGAAGTCCATCGACTCGGCGGCCGCCAGGGTGCGCGCGCTGGTGCCCGAGGCGCGCGTCGTGGTGGCGCACGGGCAGATGCCCGAGGAGCAGTTGGAGCGCACCGTCGAGGGCTTCTGGAACCGGGAGTTCGACATCCTGGTCTGCACCACGATCGTCGAGACGGGCCTGGACATCTCGAACGCCAATACCCTGATCGTCGAGCGCGCCGACACGTTCGGCCTCTCGCAGCTGCACCAGTTGCGCGGCCGCGTGGGACGAAGCCGTGAGCGGGGCTACGCGTACATGCTGTATCCGCCCGAGGTGCCGCTGACCGAGACCGCCTACGACCGGTTGGCGACCATCGCGCAGAACAACGAGCTCGGGGCGGGCATGGCCGTGGCGATGAAGGATCTCGAGATCCGCGGTGCGGGCAACGTGCTCGGGGCCGAGCAGTCCGGTCATGTGGCGGGCGTCGGCTTCGACCTCTACGTGCGGTTGGTCGGCGAGGCAGTGGAGGCCTATCGCGCCGTGGTCGACGGCAATACCGTTGCCGCCGTTGAGGAACCGAAGGACGTGCGCATCGACCTGCCGGTCGACGCCCACCTGCCGCCCGACTACATCGGCAGCGACCGGCTGCGGCTCGAGGGCTACCGCCGGTTGGCCGCCGCGCAGGATGAGGCGGCGATCGCCGGTGTCGTCGAGGAGCTGGTCGACCGGTACGGGCCGCTGCCCGAGCCCGCGCTGCTGCTGGTGGCGGCCGCCCGGCTGCGGCTGCTGTGCCGTCAGTACGGCGTGACCGAGGTGACAGCGTCGGCGACGACCATTCGCGTCACCCCGTTGACTCTGCTGGATTCCCAACAACTTCGGCTCAAGCGGATGTACCCGTCGGCGACCTACCGCGCGACGACGTCGACCATCACGATCCCGATCCCGCGCGTCGGGAGCGGGGTGAGCGCGCCCCGGGTCCGGGACGCCGAATTGCTGCGCGTGGTGGCGGGATTGCTGCTGGCGCTGGACGGCCGACCCCAAAACGACGTCGACGTCACCGACCTGGCGGGGGTGGTCACGTGAGCGCCGGCTCGGTCGCGTCGACCGTCGTCCTGGTCGACCCGCGCCGGCCGTCGCTGATGCCCGTGGAGGCGGTGGCGCTGCTCGCCGGCGACGTGCAGTACACCGAGGAGATGCCGGTCAAGGTCCCGTGGTCGCTGCCCGCGTGCCGGCCGGCCTACCTCGGCGAGGACGCCCCGGTGCTGTTGTCGTCGGACCCGAATCACCCGATGGTGAAGGCTCGGCTGGCAGCCGGGGCGACGCTGATCTGCACGCCCGCACCGCCATCCGGCGAGCGGCTGGTCGACGCGGTCGCGATCATGGACACCCTCCGTAAGGCGGGGCCGTGGGAGGGCGAGCAGACCCACGAATCGCTGCGGCGGTATCTGCTCGAAGAGGTCTACGAGCTGTTCGACGCGGTCCGCATCGGCGACGCCGACGAGCTGCGCGAGGAGCTCGGCGACGTGCTGTTGCAGGTGCTGTTCCACGCCCGCATCGCCGAGGACGCCGACACGTCGCCGTTCGGCATCGACGACGTGGCCGACGCGCTGGTGCGCAAGCTCGGCAACCGAGTCCCGGCAGTGCTTGCCGGAGAAGCAATTTCGCTCGACGACCAGCTGGCGCAGTGGGAGGAGCGCAAGGCGCTGGAGGCCAAGGTGAAGGCTCGCGGGTCCGTCATGGACGACGTGCCGACCGCTCAGCCCGCGCTGGCGCTGGCGAACAAGGTCCTGGAGCGGGCCACCGCGGCGGGTCTGCCCACCGATCTGATGCCCGAGGGCCTGGTGGCGATCGGGGCGACGTTCGGTGGCGACCCCGAGAGTGCCGTGCGCGCAGAGGCGTTGGACTTCGTGGACGTCGTCCGCAAGGTCGAGCAGAGCATCCTGGCGAGCCGGGGCGGCACTGATCTCGAGGACGCCCAGCTCGGCGTCGTCACCGAAGAGGAGTGGCGCGCGCACTGGCCGACGTAGGTTTGCGCCGAGCGTGGAGTTGTGTGCGGCGTGTGGCCGAGAAGTGGTGCACAAGTCCACGTTCGACGCCGCAAGGCGACGCCTCAGGACAGCAGCGTCGAACCCCAGTAGGCGGACGCGTCACCGTCGCGCAGCCCGGGCGGGCAGGCGAACAGGGCGGTGCCCGTGTGGGTGATGTACTCGTTGAGGGCGTCGCGTCGCGACAGCTCCATCTGCATGGGGACGAACGACGTCCGCGGGTCGCGCACGAACGCGATGAAGAACAGGCCGGCGTCGAGATGGCCGAAACCGTCGGTGCCGTCGGTGAAGTTGTATCCCCGACGCAGGATCTCGATCCCGTTGAGGTTCTCCTTCGACGCCAGCCGCACGTGGGCGGCCATGTCGATCAGCGGGGTGCCCTTGGAGCTCTTGGTGGTGAAGTCCAGCGCGTCGAACTCGTCGGCGTAGCCGATCGGTGCGCCGGTTCCCTTGAGGCGCCCAATGACTCGCTCCTGCTCCATGAGCGTGGTGTGGTCCCAGTTCTCGATGCGCATCCGGATGCGGCGGGTCACCAGGTAGGAGCCGCCGGTCATCCACGCGGGGCCGTCGCCGTCGGCGACCCAGACGTGCTTGTCCAGCGCGCCGGTGTCCTCGGCCTTGAGGTTCGACGTTCCGTCCTTGAAGCCGAACAGGTTTCGCGGCGTGGCCTGGCCGCGGGTGGTCGACGACGTGCGGCCGAAGCCCAGCTGCGAGTAGCGCACCGCGGCCGTGCCGAACGCGACGCGGGCGAGGTTGCGGATGGCGTGCACGGCCACCTGTGGATCGTTCGCGCAGGCCTGCACGCAGATGTCGCCGTGGCTCCTGGCCGGGTCCATCGTCTCGTTCGGGAACTTCGGCAGGTCGATCAACGCCTCCGGACGCTTGTCGGCGACGCCGAAGCGGTCCTTGCCGTCCTTGGTGAAGAACGTCGGCCCGAAGCCCACCGTCAGGGTCAGTTGCGACGCCGGAAGACCAAGGGCCTCACCGGTGTCCGCGGGCGGGGCGTAGGGGTTGAGACCGACGGCGCCGTTGCTGACGGCCTCCTGGGCGAGCGTCATCCGCTCGGCCATCTCGGTCCACTCCTTGAGCATCGCCGCGACGTCGGCACGGTCGTCGGTGGTGACGTCGAAGGAGCAGAAGTGCATGCGATCCTGCGCGGCGGTGACGATGCCCGCCTGGCGCTCGCCGCGGAACGGCACCGAGCTCTGCAGCTCCTCGGTGGCGGTACTGGCCGCCGACGCGCGGCCGGCCAGCGCGCCCGCACCGGCCGCGCCGACCACCGCGGCGGTGACCCCCGCCGCGCCGAACAACTTTCGGCGCGACAGTCCGGCGGGCGTCACCTCCGCGGCGTCGTCGGGATTCTTACTGTCCTGCGATGACACCCTGCACCTGGCTGACTTCCTTGCTGAGCGCGTCGATCGAGCGGGAGAGCTCCTGGCGCTGCGGTTCGGTCACGGTGTCGTACAAGACGAATCCGTCACCCTTGCGGTACTTCTGCAGCAGTGCCTCGGACTCGGCGAAGCGCTGGTCGACCTTCTTGCCGAGGTCGGCGTTGCGCTCGTCGAGGATCGGCCGCACCGAGGACACCGCGGTCTGCGAGCCCTGCAGGTTGGCTTCGAAGTCCCAGAGGTCGGTGTGGCTGAAGATGTCCTCTTCACCGCTGATCTTGCTGGAGGCGATTTCGTCGAGCAGGCCCTGGGCGCCACCGGCGATCTTGGTGGAGTCGACGGTGAAGCCCGGAGCCTTCACGCCGTCGTTGAGTTCCTTGACGTCGGCGACCAGCTGGTCGGCCAGGGCGTTGGCGTCGGGCTGCAGGCCGGTCACCCACAGCTGCTTCTCCAGGGCGTGGAAGCCGGTCCACTTCTGGCCGGGCTCCAGGTCTGCCTCGCGAAGGTCGATGCGGGGGTCCAGATCGTCGGGGAACGACTCGGCGACGGGTTCGATGCGCTCGTAATAGGTACGCGCGACCGGGTATTGGGCCTTGGCGGCGTTCACGTCGCCCTTCTTGACGGCGGCGACGAACACGTCGACGGCCGGAATCAGCGCCTCGGTCTGGCTGTTGACGTACCGCTTGTAGTTGTCGGCGGCTTCCTTGAACTTGCCCTCGGTGTCGACCTGGACGGCGTCGCCGGTGACGGTGAAGTCACCGCGGAATCCGTCGCCGATCATGCCCGGCTTGCACGCGGTCTGGTACTTGCCCGGCTCGGCGAGCTGGACGACGAGCTTGCGCTCGAGTCCGGGGGAGATGTTCTCGACCTCGCCCATCACCCGGTCACCGGCCCCGTAGACGTAGAACTCGGTGACCTTGGTGCCGTTGTTGGTGATCACGAAGGTGCTTGGGCCGGTGGTGCCTTCGGTGCCCGACAGCTCGCACGTCGTGTCGGATGCGTTGACCGTGATCTGCGCGGGCGCGTTCGCGCCGCTGCTGGCCGGGGTCTCGCTTTCCTTCGCCTGGCATCCCACCAGGGAGATGCCCGTCAAAAGGGCGGCCGCGGCGGCGGCGCCCGTCCTCGCAGTTAGAGGAGAGACGTTCACGTGATCGACCTTTCGGATGCGGTGGAGCGTTCCGACTGGTTCGCGTCGGAACTGGTGGAGGGGGAGCCCGGCGGAGGAGTGTCCGCCGGCTTCGCGGGCGCCTTGGTGGGGCGCAGGAAGACGGTGAGAATGACGAGGAGGTAGAGCACCCAGCCTCCGAACTGCAGCCACGTCGGCGTCGGCGTGACGTTGAAGACGCCCTGGATGACCTGGCCGTACCAGGACGACCAGTCGAACCACGAGCTGATGTCGAACGGGCGACTGGTCAGCCCGGGGAGCCAGCCGACGGTCTGCAACGCGCCGATGCCGTAGGACAGGATGCCCGCGGCGACGATCACGAGGAACGCGCCGGTGTACTTGAAGAACTTGGCCAGGTTGATGCGCAGCGCGCCCCGGTACATGGCGTAGGCGATCGCGACGGCGATGACGACACCGACGATGAGACCCGTCAGCGGCCACAGCGTCTTGGCCTCGGCGAAGCCGACCATGAACAGTGCGGTCTCGACGCCCTCGCGGCCAACGGCCAGGAACGAGAGCGACAGAACGGCGAACGCACCCGCCTCGAGGGCCTTGGCCATGTCGCCGCGCAGCTGGCCGGACATGCTCGCGGCGGCCTTGCGCATCCAGAGCACCATCGTCGTGACGATCGCAACGGCGATCAGCGACGCGATACCTGCAATGGCCTCGGCGCCGAGGCCGGAGATGGTGCTGGTGCCGAACTGGATGACCAGGAACACGGCGACGGTCATCACGATGGCCGCGCCGACGCCCAGCCACACCCACTTGAGGGCGTCGCGCCGGTCGGACTTGACCAGGAACGCCACCAGGATGGTGACGACGATGGCGGCTTCCAGGCCTTCGCGGACTCCGATGAGCGCGCTGCCGAAGAGTTGGGAGGAGACGCTGGGGCCCGCAGCCAGCAGCGACACCGAGAGGTCTCCGACCGCGGTCATGCACTCGTCCTTGCTAAGAATGGGCCTCAACCCAGTGTTGGCTAGCCATAGCTAGGTGTGGCTCACCTTAGCAAGCCGATCGCCCGCTGCGGCGCGTCCTGCCAAACGGCGGGAAGGGGGCACTTCCGAACCCGTGGGACGATGGCTGGAGTCCGAATGCGTCGAGGGAGTCCGGTGTCGTCAGTGCGTTGGCTGCGGGCCGTCGTGGTCGTCGTCGCCACAGCGCTCCTGATGGCCTCCTCGTGCTCCTGGCAGGCGGGCATCCCGATTCCCGAGGGCGTACCACCACCACCTGGCGATCCGGTGCCGCAGGTGGACACGCACGCCAAGGGTCGGCCCGCCGACCAGCTGCGCGAATGGGCCTCGGAACGTTCGGGCGCGCTCGGCATCCCCGCGACGGCGCTCGAGGCGTACGCCTACGCCGCGCGCGTCGCCGAGGTGGAGAACCCCAAGTGTCACCTGGCCTGGACGACGCTGGCGGGCATCGGCATGGTCGAGAGCCACCACGGCACCTATCGCGGTGCGACCATTGCCCCCGACGGCGACGTCACCCCGCCGATCCGCGGGGTCCGGCTCGACGGCTCGCTGGGGAACATGTCGATCCCGGACACCGACGGCGGCAAGCTGGACGGCGACCCGCTGATGGATCGGGCGATGGGGCCGATGCAGTTCATCCCCGCGACGTGGAAGCTCTACGGGGTCGACGCCAACAACGACGGTGTCGTCAGCGCCGACAACATCGACGACGCGGCGCTGTCGGCGGCCGGATACCTCTGCTGGCGGGGCAAGAATCTCGCCCAGCCGCGCGGCTGGATGGATGCGCTGCGGGCCTACAACCTGTCCGACCAGTACGCCAAGACGGTGCGCGACTGGGCCACGGCCTACGCCGAAGGGCACTCGCTGTAGCTCTGTCGGCGTCGGTAAACCGCACGCTCTAGGCTGTCTCCTTGCACGACCAGTCCGCACCCAGCACCACGCGAGGAGACGCCAGTGCCCGTCATCGAGCAGATCGCAGCGCGAGAGATTCTCGACTCCCGGGGCAACCCGACCGTCGAGGTCGAGGTGGCGCTCGACGACGGTTCCGCCGCGCGCGCCGCGGTGCCGTCCGGCGCCTCGACCGGTGAGCACGAGGCCGTCGAGCTTCGTGACGGCGGCAGCCGTTACCTCGGCAAGGGCGTCGAAAAGGCCGTGGAGGGCGTCCTCACGGAGCTCGGACCCGCCGTCATCGGTCTGAACGCCGACGACCAGCGGCTGGTCGACCAGGCGCTGCTCGACTGCGACGGCACGCCCGACAAGTCCCGCCTGGGCGCCAACGCGATCCTCGGGGTGTCGCTGGCCGTGGCGAAGGCCGCCGCCGACGCCGCCGGGTTGCCCCTGTTCCGCTACCTCGGTGGCCCGAACGCCCACATCCTGCCGGTGCCGATGATGAACATCGTCAACGGTGGCGCGCACGCCGACACCGGCGTCGACGTCCAGGAGTTCATGGTGGCCCCGATTGGCGCCGCCTCGTTCAAGGAGGCGCTGCGCTGGGGCGCCGAGGTGTACCACTCGCTCAAGTCGGTCCTCAAGAAGCAGGGGCTGGCCACCGGCCTCGGCGACGAGGGTGGCTTCGCCCCCGACATCGCGGGCACCGTCGCCGCGCTCGACCTGATCAGCTCGGCCATCGAGGGTGCCGGCTTCACGCTGGGGTCCGACGTGGCGCTGGCGCTCGACGTCGCCGCGACCGAGTTCTACACCGAGGGCACGGGCTACGCCTTCGAAAAGCAGAACCGCACCGCCGCGCAGATGACGGAGTTCTACGCCGGACTCCTGGACGCGTACCCGCTGGTGTCGATCGAGGATCCGCTCTCGGAGGACGACTGGGAGGGCTGGGTGTCGTTGACCACCGCCATCGGCGACCGCATCCAGATCGTCGGCGACGACCTCTTCGTCACCAATCCGGAGCGCCTCGAGGAGGGCATCGAGAAGGGTGCGGCCAACGCACTCTTGGTCAAGGTCAACCAGATCGGCACGCTGACCGAGACGTTGGACGCGGTGTCCCTGGCGCACAGCAGCGGCTACCGCACCATGATGAGCCACCGGTCCGGCGAGACCGAGGACACCACGATCGCCGACCTGGCCGTGGCCGTGGGCAGCGGGCAGATCAAGACCGGTGCGCCCGCCCGCAGTGAGCGCGTCGCCAAGTACAACCAGCTGCTGCGCATCGAAGAGGAACTCGGCGACGCCGCACGGTACGCCGGCGACCTCGCGTTCCCGCGTTTCTCGGTCGACACCAAGTAGTTTCGGTCTGACTCGGTCATGCCCGACGCCAAGCGGCCCGACCCCAGGCGACGCGCCCCAGCGTCGCGACCGGGGAAGGGTGGCGGGCGACCGCGTGGGGCGTCCCCGATCCGGCGCGAGCCGCGTGCCATCGAGGCGCGTCCCGCTCCGGAGGCGGCCGACGAGGTCGCCGACCTCGACGTCGACGAGCCGACCGGTGTCATCGAACCGATCCGCAAGGCCATCGCCGAGGCGGCCGAGCAGCAGTCCGAGCAGCGGCTGGGGTCGGCTGCCCGGCGCGCGGCAATCCTCGCGGTCGTGGTGTGCGTGTTGACGCTGACGATCGCCGGGCCGGTGCGCACGTACTTCGCCCAGCGCACCGAGATGAAGCAGCTCGTCGAAGCCGAGGCGCAATTGCGTTCGCAGATCGCCGATCTCCAGCAACAGAAGCTCAAGTTGGGTGATCCGGTGTACATCGCGGCGCAGGCACGCGAGCGGCTGGGCTTCGTGATGCCCGGCGACATCCCGTATCAGGTTCAGCTGCCGCCGGGGGCCGAGCCGGTCGAGGCGCCGGGCGTGGATCCGGCCAAGCCGCCGAGCAATCAGCCGTGGTACACCTCGCTGTGGCACACGATTGCCGATGCGCCACACGGCGTTTCGCAGATTCCGGTGGCTCCCGACGCGCCCGGGCCCGGGGCGCCCCCCGCCGACGTGCCGCCACCGCCCGCTCCGGCCCCGCCGGGTCCCGGTGGTTGACGCGGAAGATCTCGACGCCGTCGCGCAGCAGTTGGGCCGCGAACCGCGAGGTGTCCTGGAGATCGCCTACCGCTGTCCCAACGGTCAACCCGCCGTGGTGAAGACGGCACCGAAACTGCCTGACGGAACGCCCTTTCCGACGCTGTACTACCTGACGCATCCGGCGCTCACCGCGGCGGCCAGCCGGCTGGAGTCCTCGGGCATGATGCGCGAGATGACCGAGCGGCTGGCCGACGATCCGGAGTTGGCCGCCGCGTATCGCCGCGCCCACGAGTCCTTCTTGGCCGAACGTGACGCCGTCGAGTCTCTGGGTACGACGTTCTCCGGTGGCGGGATGCCGGACCGCGTCAAGTGTCTGCACGTCGTCATCGCGCACTCGCTCGCCAAGGGCCCTGGGGTCAACCCCTTCGGCGACGAGGCGCTGGCCGTCTTGGCCGCCGAGCCCGCGATGGCGGGAATCCTGGACCGAGAGGTGTGGAGCACGTGACGAGGGTGGCGGCAATCGACTGCGGCACCAACTCCATTCGGCTGTTGATCGCCGACGTGACCGACGGGCGCGTGGCCGACGTGCACCGCGAGATGCGCATCGTGCGGCTCGGCGAGGGCGTCGACGCGACGGGCAGCTTCGCCGAGCCGGCGTTGGCGCGGACCCGCGCGGCACTGACCGACTACGCCGCGCTGCTCGTGGAGCATTCGGTGCCGACGGTGCGGATGGTCGCCACCTCGGCGACCCGTGACGCGGCCAACCGCGACGAGTTCTTCGCGATGACCGCCGAGGTGCTGGGTGCCGCGGTGCCGGGCGCGGTGGCCGAGGTGATCACGGGGACCGAGGAAGCCGAGCTGTCGTTCCGCGGCGCCGTCGGTGAACTCGATTCCGAGGGAGCGCCGTTCGTGGTCGTCGACCTCGGCGGTGGGTCGACCGAAGTGGTGGTGGGCACCCCGGCCGGCGTCGACGCCAGCTATTCGGCGAACATCGGCTGCGTGCGGTTGACGGAGCGCTGCCTGACGTCCGACCCGCCGACCGCGACCGAGATCGCCGACGCCCGCGCCGTCGTCCGCGACGCGCTCGACGCCGCCTTCGAGGCGGTGCCCGTCGAGCGGGCCAAGACCTGGGTGGGGGTCGCCGGCACGATGACCACGCTGTCTGCGCTCGCGATGAATCTGGCCACCTACGATTCCGAGGCCATTCACCTGTCGCGGGTGAGCTTCGGGGATCTGTTGACGGTGTGCGAGGCGTTGCTGGGCATGACGCGTCGCCAACGCGCCGCGTTGGGCCCCATGCACGAGGGCCGGGTGGACGTCATCGGCGGCGGCGCGATCGTCGTCGAGGAACTGGCCCGCGCGCTCGGCGGCCGGGCCGGCATCGACGAGCTGGTGGTCAGCGAGCACGACATTCTCGACGGCATCGCGTTGTCGATTGCCTGAGGGAGTTTTGAACGGATCGGCCCGGGGTAGTAACCGATTCGTGACCGATCAAAAGACCTCTTACAGCGACGATCCGAGCGCCGAGATCCTGGCCACCGGCGGATTGGTCACCATGCTCGGTGCCGTCCTCGCCGCCGTGATCGCCGTCGTCACCCTCGGTGGCGGCAACCTGATGATGGCGGGCGTGCTCGGCACGGTCGCGCTGGTCAGCTTCGCGGTGAGCTTGGTGCTCTTCAGCGCCGACAGCAAGCGCTCCGAGGGCGCCCCGCTGCCGTTCCCGAGCTGGCTCAGGGCCGAGCCGGAAACGGCAGCAGAGATCGCCTAGCGCCGGACGTTGCAGTTGGGCGGGTTACCGCAGTGATGGCCGCCGTCGCACGCATTGCAATGGCAGTTGCATCCACCGGCTTTTTGGTCGGGAACACTCATGGCTGTTCACCTCTGTCGACTCGGTCGATCTATCACCTATGACGATTCGACAATAGTTCGAATCACGCTGATGGGGATCAAGACTTCAGGATGGGTGTCAGTGCGTCGAGCACGCTGGCGTCCTCGATGGTCGACGGCACCGGTTCGTCCCGGCCGTCGGCGATGCCCCGCATGGTCTTGCGCAGGATCTTCCCGGAGCGCGTCTTCGGCAGGGCCGCCACGACGTCGACCCTCTTGAGTGCTGCGACCGCGCCGATGTTCTCGCGGACCGCCAGAATCAGTTCCTCGACCAGACCGTCGGCCGACGCACCCGACTTGAGCACGACGAAACCGCGTGGCACCTGACCCTTGAGCTCGTCGGCCGCCCCGATCACCGCGCACTCCGCGACGGCCGGATGCGTCGCGAGGACGGCTTCGATGGAACCGGTCGACAGTCGATGCCCCGCGACGTTGATGACGTCGTCGGTGCGGCCCATCACGAACAGGTAGCCGTCCTCGTCGAGGTAGCCGCCGTCCCCTGACAGGTAGTAGCCGGGAAACGCCGACAGGTAGGAGGCGACGTAGCGGTCGTCGTCGCCCCACAGCGTCGGCAGCGTGCCGGGCGGCAGCGGCAGCTTCACGCAAATCGAACCCTCTTCGCCCGGTTCGCATTCCGAGCCGTCGGGACGCAGGACATGAACGTCGTAGCCGGGCATCGGCACCGTCGCCGAGCCGGGTTTGACCGTCATCGCCTCGACGCCCATCGGCGCGGCGGCGATGGACCATCCCGTCTCGGTCTGCCACCAGTGGTCGACGACCGGGATGCCCAGCTTGTCGGCGGCCCAGTGGTACGTGCTGGGATCCAGCCGCTCGCCGGCCTGGAACAGGTACTGCAACTTGGAGAGGTCGTGGCCCGCGAGCTGGGTGGCGTCCGGGTCGACCTTCTTGATCGCCCTGATGGCCGTCGGCGCCGAGAACAGCGCCCTCACACCGTGTTCGGCGGCCACCCGCCAGAACGCACCCGCGTCGGGGGTGCCCACCGGCTTGCCTTCGTAGAGCACGGTGGTCGCGCCCAGCAGGAGCGGTCCGTACACGATGTAGGAGTGGCCGACGACCCAGCCGACGTCCGAGGCGGCCCAGAACACGTCGCCGGGTGCGGTGTCGTAGATGTGCTTCATGGTCCACAGCAGCGCAACGGCGTGGCCGCCGTTGTCGCGGACGATGCCCTTGGGCTTGCCGGTGGTGCCGGAGGTGTAGAGCACGTAGAGCGGGTCGGTCGCGGCGACGGGCACGGGGTCGACGGGTTCCGCGTCGGCCATGGCCTCGGTCCACGACACGTCGCGGCCCGGCGTCAGATGGCAGGGGTGCTGCTCGCGTTGCAGGACGACGCAGGCCGGGGTGTCGTGCTCGGCGAGGTGCAGCGCGCCGTCGACGATCATCTTGTAGTCGACGATGCGGGTGGGCTCGATGCCGCACGACGCCGTCACCAGCACCGCCGGCCGGGCGTCGTCGATGCGGGCGGCGAGTTCGTGGGCCGCGAAGCCGCCGAACACCACCGAGTGCACCGCCCCGAGGCGGGCCGACGCCAGCATCGCGATGAGGGCCTCGGGCACCATCGGCATGTAGATGACGACGCGGTCGCCCTTCTCGACGCCCAGGCCGCGCAGCCCGCCGGCGAAACGCGCGGTCTCGTCGAGCAGCTCGCGATAGGTGTAGGTGCGCTTGGTGCCGGTCAGCGGTGAGTCGTAGATCAGCGCGGCCTGGTCTCCGCGGCCGCCGTCGACGTGCCGGTCGAGCGCGTTGGCGCAGGTGTTGAGCTCACCGTCCGGGAACCACCGGTAGAACGGGGGATGGGAGTCGTCGAGGATGCGTCGCGGCGTGCGGGTCCACGTGACGGCGTCGGCCGCCTGCGCCCAGAATGCGCATGGGTCGTCGATACTTGCGTCGAACATTTCGCGGTAGCCCGGCATACCGGGAGCGTACTGGCTTCACGGGTCCCATAACCTGGACTTATGACTAGTCTTGTTCCGCCGATCGACGGCGTTCGCAGATCGTTCGTGCAGGCGCGTGGCGTGCGGTTCCACGTCACGGAGTCGGGCCCGCAGGACGGCCGCCCGGTGCTCGCTCTACACGGGTGGCCGCAGCATCACTGGGTGTACCGGGATCTGCTCGCCGACCCGCCGCCCGGGTTGCGCATCATCGCGCCCGATCTGCCCGGGTACGGCTGGTCCGGACCGGCGTCGCACCGCTGGGCCAAGGACGACGTCGCCGACGACGTGCTGGCGCTGATGGACGCTCTTGGGCTGGACCGGGTGTTGCTGGTCGGCCACGACTGGGGCGGTTTCGTGGGCTATCGCATGGTGCTGGCCGCGCCGGAGCGCTTCGACGGCTACCTGGTGATGAACATGGCGCACCCCTGGCAGACGCCGAGGACGATATTGCCGCACTTCTGGCGGTTCCTGGCCTACCAACCGTTCGTCGCGTCGATCGGGAAGTTCCTGCAGCAGCGCACGCCGTACCTCGAACGCGTCATCTTCGCGTTCGGCCCGAAGGCGCACCGGGTGGACCCCGCGGCCGCTCGAATCTACGCCGAGCGCTTCCGCGACCCGGTGGTGGCGCGCACCGCCACCGACACCTACCGCACCTTCTTGCTGCGGGAATTGCCAACGGCGGCAAGGAATCCCGAGGATCGTCGGGCGACGGTTCCCATTCGGGCGCTGTTCGGCATGGCCGACTTCGCCGTGCACCATTCGCTGGCCGCCCCCGAGACGGCCAACGCCGACGACTACACCTTCGAGCCCGTCGAGTCCGGGCACTTCGTCGTCGACGAGCGCCCGGACCTGGTGCGCGCGCGGCTGATCGCCCTCGCCGAGGAGACCTCCTAGGCTCCCCGCTTGCGGACTGCTCGCGAGGGAGGATGGGGGCATGACCGACGACTGGCGCACCGTCAACCTCGCCAACTGGGAGTCTCGGGTGCCGATGCACACCGGCCCGGGTGGGTACGACCTCGCGAGCTTCGAGGACCCCGAGTACCTCTCGGGTGTGGTGAGCTACGACCTTCCCCGGCTGGGGCGGCTCGACGGACTCGACGTCGTGCACCTGCAATGCCACATCGGCACCGACACGGTGTCCCTGGCTCGGCTGGGCGCGAAATCGGTGACCGGCCTTGACTTCTCGCCGTCGGCGGTGAAGGCGGGTCGAGCCCTGGCCGCCCGGGCCGGTGCCGAGGTGACCTTCGTCGAATCCGACGTCGCCACCGCCGTGGACGCACTCGGGGTGGAGTGCGCCGACCTGGTCTACACGGGTATCGGCGCGCTGTGCTGGTTGCCCGACATCCGCGAATGGGCGGGCGTGGTCGCGGAGCTGCTGCGGCCCGGCGGCCGCCTGTTCGTCCGGGAGGGCCACCCGATCCTGTGGGCGATGAGCGATTCCCGTCCGGACGGACTGCTCGTCGTCGAGTACCCCTACTTCGAGACGCCGGGGACGCGTTTCGTCTACGAGGACTCCTATGCGGGAACGGGCGTCGTCTCGTCGCCGGAGTCGATCTCGTTCAACCACGGGCTGGGGGAGATCTTCACGGCGCTGCTCGACGCCGGTTTCCGAATCACCGGATTCGAGGAGCACCGGGAGGTGGCGTGGCGGTTCTTCGACGACGCGATGGTCGAGAGTCCGGACTTCGAGGGCGAGTTCCTCTTGGCCGAGGGTGGCGAGCGCCTGCCGCTGACCTACACCCTGCAGGCGGTCAAGGAGCCAGACCGCCGACCTAGTTCGTAGTCGGGCGGATCCAGTCCCCTCCTCTGGACCCGCCCGTCGGGGCAAATATAAACGCTCCTGTTCATAATTCGCAATCGCTGGAATCGGCCCGTCGGACGCCTACACTCAGGACGCACACAGCAAACCCCTCCATTGGTGGCCATGGCATGAGTATCAGCAAACGGCTCAGACCCGGCCGGCATCAGCTGAGCCGTGACGAGGTACGAAGTCACCAGCGCGAGCGAATCTTCACCGCGCTGGAGGCCGAGATGTCGGTCAACGGCTACGGCGACACGAGCGTCGCCGACATCGTCAAGAGCGCCGGGGTGTCGCGGCAGACCTTCTACGAATTGTTCGACTCCAAGCGCGCGTGTTTCATCGCGAGTTACGAAAGACGGCAGGGCGCGGTGATCGACACGATCTTCGAGACGACCCCGACGGAAGCCCCGCTGATTCAGTTCGCCTCGCTGCTCAAGGCCTACCTGGCGGTCATGTCCCGGCAGCCGGAGATCTCGCTGCTGTACCTCAGTGGCATCAGCGCCGCGGGTCCGGAGGCCGCGGCAATCCGCGTGAAGAAGCAGCAGGAGTTCGTCCAGGGAGTCGCGGCCGTGTTCGACGCACGGACCGATCGGGATCTGTTCGCGTGCCGGACCCTGGTGGCGGCGATCTCGGCGCTGGTGATCAACGCCTTGGTCGACGAGGATCCCGGGGCGGCGCTGCAGAACCTGCACGGGCCGCTGGTCGACGTCGCCGCGCGGCTGCTGAACGTCGACTGAGCGGTCGTCACTGCGCGAAGCGGTAGCCCATGCCGGTCTCGGTGATCAAGTGGCGCGGGTGGGACGGGTCGTCCTCCAGCTTGCGGCGCAGTTGGGCGAGGTACACCCGCAAGTAGTGGGTCTCCTTGGCGTAGGCCGGCCCCCACACCTCCTTGAGCAGCTCCTCGCGGCCGACGAGCTTGCCGCGGTTGCGCACCAGCATCTCCAGCATGCCCCACTCGGTGGGAGTGAGGTGAACCTCGACGCCGTGCCTGGTCACCATCTTGGCGGCGAGATCGACTGTGAAGGAATCGGTTTCGACCACGGGCTGATCGGTGTCCACCGAGGCCGCGGTGCGCCGGACCGCCGCACGCAGGCGGGCGAGGAACTCGTCCATGCCGAAGGGCTTGGTCACGTAGTCGTCGGCGCCCGCGTCGAGGGCCTCCACCTTGTCCGAGGAGTCGGTGCGGGCCGAGAGGACGATGACGGGAGCGGTCAGCCAGCCCCGAAGGCCTTCGAGCACCTCGATGCCGGAGATGTCGGGCAGCCCGAGGTCCAGGACGACGACGTCCGGCTTGTGTTCCGCGGCGAGCTTCAGTGCCTGCGCCCCGGTCTCGGCCGTGTGCACCTCGTAACCGCGCACCGAGAGGTTGATGCGCAGGGCGCGAAGGATCTGCGGCTCGTCGTCGATCACCAGGACCCGGGTCATGCCGCGGCCAGGTCGATCTCGACGGTGAGTCCGCCGCCCGGGGTGTCGGTCGCGGAGATGGTGCCGCCCATGGCGTCGACGAAACCCCTTGCCACCGAGAGGCCCAACCCGACGCCGGTGGTGTTGTCGTGGTCGCCGAGCCGCTGGAAGGGGGCGAAGAGTTCGTCGACGAGGTCGCGCCGCACTCCCGGTCCCTCGTCGACGACGTTGACGAGGACCCGGTCGCCGACCCGGCCGGCGTTGACGCGCACGATGCCGTCGGGGGCGTAGCGCATCGCGTTGTCGACGACGTTGACCAAAACGCGTTCCAGCAGGCCGGCGTCGGCCATCACGGCGGTGTTGCCGACTTCGACCTTGATGCGGTCCAATCCGGCGGTGGCCCTGGGTATTCCGAGGATGGCGCGGTGCACGATCTCGTCGAGGTAGACGCACTGCAGCGTGGGTCGCACCACGCCCGCCGCCAGGCGTGACGAGTCGAGCAGGTTGCCCACCAGTGAGGTCAGCTGGTCGACGGACTCCTCGACGGTGGCCAGCAGCTCCGCGGTGTCCTCGGGGGAGAACCCGACGTCGTCGGCGCGCAGGCTCGACACCGCTGCCTTGGCTCCCGCCAACGGGGTCCTGAGGTCGTGGCTGACCGCCGAGAGCAGCGAGCGGCGCAGTTCGTCGGCTCGGGCGATCGCCTCCGCCTGCCCGGCCTCGGCGATCAGTTCGCGCTGGCGCACCAACCCCGCGGCCTGGGTGGCGACGGCGGTCAGCACGCGTCGGTCGCGGGCGGCGAGCTGCCGCCCGCTCATCAACATCCAGAACTCGTCGTCGCCGACTTCGATCGCGGTGTCGGCGGATTCCACGTCGACGCACGGGTCGGTGCCGACGCAGGCGATGATTTCCGGCTGGCCGTCGCGTTCACGCAGAATGCTCACCGCGCGTTGGGAATAGGTCTCGCGGACCCGCTCGAGGAGCGCGTCGAGGTCCGCTCCGCGGAGCACCGATCCGGCGAACAGCGCCAGCAGCTCGGCCTCCTGGGACGCGCGGCGGGCCTCGCGGGCCCGCTTGGCGGCGTTGTCCACCAGCGCGGCGACGGCCACCGCGACGAGGATCAGCACCACGACGGTCACGGCGCTGTCCGGTTGGGCGATGGTGAAGCTGTAGCGGGGGGCGACGAGGAAGTAGTTGAGCAACAGACCCGACAGCAGTGCCGAGACGGTGGCGGGACCGACACCGCCGAGCAGGGCCACCACCACGACGCCGACGAAGAACAGCACGCTCTCCCCGGCGATGCCGAGGACCCGGTCGAGCAGCAGCGCGATCACCGCGCACAGCGCCGACGGCACGATCACCGCGGCCACCCACGACGCCAGCCGGCGCTTGCGGGGTGAGGGCTCCCACGTCGGCCCGCTCTTGGCCTGCTCGTGGGTGACCATGTGGATGTCGATCTTCCCGGATCGCTGCACGGTCTCCGCGCCGATGCCCTCGTCGACGATGCGGGCCCACCGGGAGCGTCGCGACGTGCCGAGGACCAGCTGGGTGGCGTTCATCTCGCGGGCGAAGTCCAGCAGCGACGCCGACACGTCGTCGCCGGCGACGGTGTGCAGCGTCGCACCGAGGCTGGCGGCGAGCTCGCGGATCTTGCCCATCTGCGGCGCCGAGACGCCGGACAGGCCGTCGCCGCGCACCACGTGCACGACCATCAGTTCGGCGCTGGACCGCGACGCGATGCGAGAAGCCCTGCGCACCAACGTCTCCGACTCCTCGCCGCCGGTGACGGCGACGGCGACCCGTTCGCGGGCCTCCCAGGTGTCGCTGATCTCGTGGTCGGCGCGGTACTTCGCCAGTGCCGCGTCGACCTGGTCGGCGAGCCACAACAGTGCCAGCTCGCGCAGAGCGGTCAGGTTGCCCTGGCGGAAGTAGTTGCTCAGCGCGGCGTCGACGCGTTCCGGCGCGTAGACGTTGCCGTGGGACAGCCTGCGCCGCAACGCCTCCGGGGTGATGTCGACGAGCTCGATCTGGTTGGCCCTCCGCACCACCTCGTCGGGGACGGTTTCCTTCTGCTCGATGCCGGTGATCTGCGCGACGACGTCGTTGAGGCTCTCCAGGTGCTGCACGTTGACGGTGGAGACCACCGTGATGCCCGCGTCGAGCAGCTCGCCGACGTCCTGCCACCGCTTCGCGTTCTTCGATCCGGGGGTGTTGGTGTGGGCCAGCTCGTCGACCAGCACCACCTCGGGACGACGCTCGAGCACCGCCTCGACGTTCAGCTCGGCGAAGTCGGTTCCGCGGTAGGTGACGAAGTGCGGTGGCACCAGTTCGATGCCGTCGAGCAGTTCGGCGGTTCGCTTGCGGCCGTGGGTCTCCACGACCGCGGCGACGACGTCGGTGCCGCGTTCGAGTCTGCGGTGCGCCTCGCCCAGCATGGCGAAGGTCTTGCCGACGCCCGGCGCCGCGCCCAGGTAGATCCGCAGCTCACCCCGCTTGGGGCGGTGCGTGGGCGCGGGCGCGTCAGGACTCACCTGCCCATCATCCACCTACCCGCTGCCCGTCCAGCGCACGGTTGACGGCCAGGACGAGCGCCGACGATTCGGTCGGACGCGACCGCCGAAGCGCCTGTCGGTCGTGCCGGGGGGTGTTCGTGGTCGATCGGCCAACCCGAGTGCCCACCGAGGGTTACTGTCACAGTCGTCAATATCGCTCGGGGGTTTGGAGTAAGCATGGACGTTTCCGTTCGACCGTGGTTCACCACGGGGGTCGCGCTCGTCGGGGCCGGCGCGATCGCGCTGACGCCCATCAGTCCGATGGCGCCGGTGCGACCGGTGGCGGACGTGGCGCAGGTGTCCGCGGCGGTGGCGCGAGACGTCCACCTCACCGCGCTCGACTGGCCGTACATCCTCTCGCTGCCAATCGTGCGTCAGAACATCCTCAACACCATCGAGAACTGGGCGGTCTATCTCGGCGGATTCGCCAAGGCGGGCGTTGGCCTCACGCAGTCGCTGCTGGCCATCCCGGGCGTGACCGTGGAGGCGATCCAGCAGGTCTTGGCGCTCGACTTCGTCGGTGCCTTCGACACCGTGACGACCGCGATCCGCGACTCGGTGATCGCCGTCGGGCAGCCCCTGCTGGACTCCATCATCTGGCGCAACCAACGAGCCGCCTTGGTACAGGCCGCACTGAGCCAGGCGGTGCCGCTGGCCTACCTCAGCGTGGCCAACGGCTTCCTGACTGCGGCCAACGGAGTGACGACGGCGGCGATCGTCGGCGTGCAGGACTTCGTCGCCGCCGTGCTGACCCTGAATCTCTCCAACATCGTCAACGCCGCCCTGGACGGGACGAGGAACTTCGTCGTGTCCCTGGGCGCCGGAGCCGGAGCCATCGTCGACGGCATCGAGGCCGCGCAGTTCGGCATCGCGACGGCGCTCGCGACCACGCCGCCGCCCCCGCCGGCGTTCGCCGTGTCGGACGTCTCGACGATGAGCACGTTCTCCGCCGACAACACCCTGACGCTGTCGCGGTCCGCGCGTAGCGCGGGTGCCGAGGTAGTCGCGCCTGCGGTGACGCCGGACGTTCCCGATGTCCCGGCCGCCGAACCGGTGGTGGTCAAGGACGAGACCCCCGTGGTCGACACCCCGGTCGACGTCGTACCCGAGAAGACGCCCGTGGCTCCCAGCCCGGATCCGACTCCGGTCAAGGACGTCGACCCGACGCCCGATCCGGTCACCCCGGCGAAGACCCCACCCGTCACGTCGGTCAAGGACACGGTCAAGGAGACGGGCGCGTCGGTCAAGGACACGGTGAAGGACACCGTCAAGGAACCGGAGAAGGTCACGGCCGGCGCTTCCGCCCCCGGCAACGACAAGCCCGCCGGGCCGAAGAAGGACGACGACGGTGCCGGCGCCGGTGCGAAGGCGGCGTCGGGTGGCGACGGCGGGGAGTCGTAACGGGCTGCGGTGACTAGGTGTCGGTGGTCCGCTCGCCGGCCGGGCGGACGCTGACGTCTTCGAACCGGTTCAGGTAGGCGCACGGCTCACCGGCGGTCACCGACGCGAGCAGGGTGATCGCCGCGCGGCCGAACGTCCACGGGGCCAGGTCGACGACCGTCACGAGTGGATTGGTCAGTTCCGTCGTCGGGTCGCTGCTCAACGACGCCAGCCCGAACGCGGGGCCGACGTGGCGCCCAAGGGATTCCAGGATGGCCTGGGATCGTCCGGCGAATCCCTGTGGCGCGCACACCAAGGCGTCGACGTCCGCCGGTGTCACCGCCGACCGGACGGCGGCGCTCAACTCCTCGGTAGTGGCGCCCAGCGGGCAGTCGAACGCCGACGGCTCGACGTCGTGTTCCCCGCACCAGTCCAGGTAGCTCTGCCGCACGTCGTCGGCCCACGACGAGTAGAACTGCTGATCGGATCCCACGAAGGCGGGTCTGCGAAAACCGCTGTCGCACAGGTGGTTGAGGACGGTGCGGGCGAGGTCGGCGTGCGGGGCTTCGATCACGGCGGCCACCGCGTCGGCGAGGGCTGCTGGCGGTCGCCCGGCGGTCACCATGGGGATGCCGGCCTCGACCAACCGCTCGAGCATGGGGTCGCCGGGCAGGGGGTCGACGGCGATGACGCCGTCGACCTGGAAGTGTCGCGGGCCGACGTCGGCGTCCCGTGCGAAGAGGGTCAGATCGGCGTCGTGCTCGGCTGAACCGTGAGCGGCGCCGAACGCAAACTCCATGTAGAAGTTGAAGTTTCGCGCGATGGGCGGGATGTAGATGCCGAACGCGCCGACGCTGCGTCCGCGGAGCTGGCGGGCGGCGCGGTTGGTGACGTAGCCGAGCTCGCGAGCCGCGGCGGCCACCCGGGCCGCAGTCGGAGGGGATACCCGGCCACCGCCGTGCAGCGCGTCGGACACCGTCGTCTTGGACAGGCCGACGTGCTGGGCGATCTCCACGATCGTCACCCGTCGCGCCGCCATTGCGCCATCGTAGCCAGCGGGCGATTCGCCGTCGGCCCCTTGACAACGCGCGGCTGTGGCGCGAGTCTCAGTCATGCCGGAACGTTCCGGCACGAATGGAGACGCTGATGGCCCAGCCGGCCCCACGCCCACCGAGGACCCGCGCCGCACGCATCGTGCTCGCGATCGCGGTCCTCAACTTCGTGATCCTGCTGTTCCCACCGCTGACGTGGATCGTCGGTCAGGGTGGAGTCTGGTTCTTTCTGATCACCGGCGTCATCGGGGTGCTATCGCTTCTGGTGATGTACCGAGTCGACGCCTCCGCCGGGGAGGACTGACGTGGACGTCCTCATCGGTTACGGCGGCGTCGCGGTCTTCCTGGTCGTGTTGTTCGTGGTGCTGCAGCGCACCAAGGGCAGCGCCGACTTCAGCGAATATGCCACCGCCGGAAGGTCTTTCGGCCCGGTTTTCTCTGCCATGGCCTTCGTCAACACCTGGTTGCCCGGCACCATCTTCATTGCCTTTGCCGGCTACGCCGCCAGCGCGGGTGCCATCGGCTTCTACTTCGTCGCGTACTCGATCCTCGCCGTCGTGCTGATGTTCCTCCTGGCCAGGCCGGTGCACGAATGGGGACGCAGCTTCGACCTGCGCACCCAGGCCGACCTGCTGGGTCTGCGCTACGGGTGCACCAAGGTGCGGGTGATCGCCGCCGTCATCGGCACCATCGCGTCGTTCCCGTGGGTCGTGCTCGGCATGCAGTCCCTGACGCTGGTGTTCGAATACCTGTCCTTTGGAACGGTTCCCGCGGCGTGGGCCGCGCTGATCGGCATCGGCGTCCTGGTCGTCCGGCAGTGGTGGACCGTGCGCCTCGGCGCCCGCGGGCTGGTCATCGGCGACTTCGTCCAGGGCGTCGTCGCCTACTTCTTCGGCACGGTGCTGATCCTCGGTCTGCTCACCTGGCTGCTCACCAACGGGCACGGCTTCGGTGAGGTGGATCCCGCGTTCTTCACCCTGCCCGGGCCGGGCAGCGTCGACGGGCCGTTTTACCTGTTCTCCCTGATCGCCACCGGGGCGCTCGGCGGCTGGTGCTGGCCGGACATCTTCGTGCGGCTGTTCGCCTCCAACAGCACCCAGTCCATCAAGCGGGCCGCGGTGATGGCCACCCCGCTGCTGGTGATCTTCGGCTCGTCACTGTGCCTGTTGGCCATGGCCGCATCCACGCTGCCCGGTGTCGCCGACGCGCCCGACGAGGTGTGGTTCCTGACCGCCTCGGTGGGCGGGCCGATCGTCTTGACGGTGGCGGGGGTGTGCGTGCTCGCGGCGACGATGGGGAACGTGGGGGCCAACCTGCAGGCCCTTGGCGCTCAGATCGCCAACGACGTCGTGGGCGTGGCCCGGGGCACCCGGGTCGAGGATCCCCGCTGGGGCAAGGTCGCCGTCGGGGTGCTGACGCTGCTGGCGGGTGCCGTCGCGGTCGCGACGACAGATGTGTTGTCCTCGGGCATGGTGGCCCTGGCGCAGGTGTCCTATCAGGGCATCGTGCAGCTGGCGCCGACGGTGTTCCTCGGCATCTTCTGGCGGCGGGGCAACGCCACCGCGGCGTGCGCGGCGATGGTGCTCGGCTTCGCGACCGCCTGTGTGCTGCAGGTGTTGTTCCCCATCGCGATCCCGGTGCTCGGCGGCATGACCTCCGGGGTGGCCGCACTGACGGTCAACGTCGTCGTCTACGTCGCGGTGTCCTACCTCAAGCCCGCCGGCGCGGACGAACGACGCCGCGTGGACGAGCTCTTCGACTCATTGCACACACCAGAACGGATCACACGATGACGGCAACACGGCGCACCGGCTACGTCTGGCACGAGCGATACGCCTGGCACGACACCGGCACGCACGTCGGCGTCTTCCCGGCGGGCGGCTTCAACCAGCCGCACATGACGTTCGAGAGCGCCGAGTCGAAGTCGAGAATGGCTGGGCTGATCGAAGTTTCGGGCATGATCGACGAACTCGTCCGGGTGAAGCCTCGGTTGGCGTCGCGGGACGACCTGCTCCGCGTGCACGACGCCGCCCACGTCGACCGCATCGAACGCGAGAGCGCCGACCGCGGCGGTGACGGCGGCGACGGCTTCACCCCCTTCGGGCGCGGGTCTTACGACATCGCCCGGCTGGCTGCCGGTGGCACCATGGCCGCCGCCGAAGCCGTGCTGAGCGGCGCCGTCGACAACGCGTATGCCCTGGTGCGCCCACCGGGCCACCACGCCCGCCGCGACATGGGCATGGGCTACTGCCTCTTCTCGAACGTCTGTGTCGCAATCGAATACGTGCGGGCGACGTTCGGGGTTCGGCGGGTCGCGATCGTCGACTACGACGTGCACCACGGCAACGGCGCCGAGTCGATCTACGCCGACGACGCCGACGTCCTCACCATCTCGCTGCATCAGGACCGGCTGTTCCCGCAGGACACCGGCAGCGTCACCGAGACCGGCGCGCAAGGCACCAACCTCAACGTGCCGCTGCCAGCCGGGTCCGGCAACGGCGCCTACCGCGCGGCCATCGAACGCGTTGCGGTCCCGGCCGTCACCGCCTTCCGACCCGAGATCGTCTTCGTCTCCAGCGGTTTCGACCCCAGCCCCGTCGACCCGCTGGGCTGCATGACCGTCACCTCCGGGGGCTTCAAGGACATGGCCGCCATGCTGGTGGACCTGGCCGAGGACGTCTGCGGCGGGAGGATCGTCTTCTCCCACGAAGGCGGGTATTCGCCTGTGCACGTGCCGTTTTGCGGGCTCGCGGTCCTCGAGGCCTTGTCCGGGCACGAGACGGGGGTGCCGGATCCGTTCGGGCAGAGCTTCGACGTCTCACCGGCCCACGTGCTGCAGCCGTGGCAGGACGCGGTCATCGCGCAGGCGGCGCTGATCGCCGACGCATTGCGGTTGTAGCCGCGGGACCGGCGAATGCATTGAGAGACAATGCATTCAGCTAGTTGCCAGGTTCGAAATCTTCAGTTTCGATTCAGGTTCATCGGTCAACATCACCCGCAGCAATACACCGCCGTGGTGTTTGCCGCCCGGACCACCGGGTCTCTTCTTGAGAGAGAAGCGCAATGACCCTGGTGACACTCGACGTCGTCTTCGTCCTCCCGCGACGGTTGCGTCAATTGGCCGTCACGTGCAGCAACCAGCTGGCCGACGCCATGGAGGCGCACGGCGGCGCGTGCTTCCGCCTCGGTGCGGACTTCCCCGGGCAGTCCGACGGGCCGTGTGAGCCGCACGTGTCGATCTTCATGGTGGCCGTCGAGGACCACGAGGTGCCCGAGGTCGGCGCGGCGCTGGCCGAGGCGGCACAAACGTGCGGACCGGTGCCGGCCACGGCGACGGAGTACCGGCACAACCACGAGGGCGCTCCCGAGGTGTTCTTCGACCCCACCGACGGGTTTCGGGGCGTTCAGCGGGCCGTGGTCGCCGCGGTGGAACCGCTGCGCCGCGGCCGGCTCAGGGAGCGCGGGCCAGGCGGGGAACCACTGGCGGCGATCGTCGACGACCCCCATCCCGACGACCCGGCGCGGGTGCGTCAACTCCGGCGCTACGGCTTCGACGACGTCTCCGACGACGAGGACGACCGGTTCCGCCCGCACGTCACCCTCACCTGGCCGCGCGACGAGACCAGCCGCACCGACCTGTTCGTCCTGCCCGCGGTCGACGAATTCAGTGGCGAGCTGGGCGATCTGGCCCTCTACGGGATGAGCCCGAACGGAACCTGCACCACCCGGTACGGCTCGTGGACCCTAACCGGACGGGCCCTCCGATGACGACGGACAGCCCGGAGCTCAAGCGGTCCCTCTGGGCGCTGGACGGGGTCAACTTCTTCCTCGCCGACGTGCAGGCCGGCCTCGGGCCGTTCCTCGGCGTTTACCTCATCAACAAGGAAACGTGGAACCCCGCCAACATCGGGCTGATCCTCACCCTCGGCGGGGCGGTCGGGCTGCTGCTCAACGCGCCGGCGGGGGCGCTGATCGACGCCACCCGGCACAAGCGTGCACTGCTGGCCGCCGCGGCCGCCCTCACGTCGTTCGGCACCTTCATCGTCACGCTCAAGCCGACCTTCGCGATCGTCACCGCCGCGCAATTGATCACCGGCGTCGCGGGTGTGGTGCTTGGCCCGGTGATCGCCGCCATCGCACTGGGCATGGTCGGCCCCAAGCGCTACGCCGCCCAGACCGGGCGCATGCAGGCGTTCAACCACGCGGGCAACGTGATGGGCTCTGCGGTCGCCGGTCTCGCGGGGTATCTCATCAGCCTGAAGATGGGATTCTGGCTGGCCAGTCTCTTCGGCATCTTCGTAGTGGTGACCACCTTGATGATCAAGGGGAACTTGATCAACGACGACCTCGCCCGCGGCCTGAAGCCGAAGGACGACGACGGCGACGACGACAAGCCCTCGGGGCTTCGGATGCTGCTGCGCAACCGCCCGCTGTTGCTGCTGGCGGCCGTGGTCGGATTGTGGCAGTTGGCCAACGGCGCGATGCTGCCCATCACCGGGCAGAAGCTGGCCGTCGGCAACACCGGCGACGGTGCGCTATACCAGGCGGCGCTCATCATCGTGGCGCAGGTCGTGATGATTCCGATGGCGCTCCTGGTCTCCAAGCGGGGAGACCAGTGGGGCCGAAAACCGTTGATGGTGGCGGCATTCGTGGTGCTGCCCGTCCGCGGCCTCCTGTTCGTCCTGGCGTCCAACCCCGGCGAGGTCATCGCCGTCCAGGCCCTCGACGGCATCGGCGCCGGCCTGCAGGGTGCGCTGTTCGCCATCATGGTGGCCGATCTGACCCGGGGGAGCGGCCGCTTCAACGTCGCGTTCGGCGCCGCGACGATGGTGCAGGGCATCGGGGGAACCCTCAGCCCGGCGCTGGCCGGCGCGATCGACCAGGCCGCGGGATACACCACCGCCATGCTCGCGTTGACCGCCATCGCGGTCGTCGCCTTGGTGCTGCTGGTCTTCACCGTTCCCGAGACCCGCTCGTCGGTCGACGAGCCGCCAAAGCCCGCCGACGCCGAGCCCTCGCCGAGCCCGGTCGGTTAGGCGGGGTCTCGGCGGCCCTGGCGCCGGGGCACCGCAAGGTACTTGTACTCCAGGAATTCGTCGATGCCGACCTTGCCGCCTTCGCGTCCCAGACCGGACTGCTTCACCCCGCCGAACGGTGCGGCCGGGTTGGACACCACGCCGGTGTTCACCCCCACCATGCCGACTTCGAGTCGCTCACTGAGGTCGAAGGCACGGTCGACGTCCTGGGTGAACACGTATCCCACCAAACCCCAGTCGGTGTCGTTGGCGCGGTCGATCACCTCGTCTTCGTCGTCGAAGGGAATGACGGGAGCCACGGGTCCGAACACCTCGGTGGTCATCAACTCGGATTCGGCGGACACGTCCGCCAGGACGGTGGGCGGGTAGAAGTAGCCCGGTCCCTCCGGCAGCCGCCCGCCCGTCAGCGCCGTCGCGCCACGCGCCAACGCGTCGTCGACCAGTCGCTGCACCTTCGCGCGCGCCGCCGAGTCGATCAACGGCCCCACCTCGGTGCCGTCGTCGAGTCCGTCGCCCACCGTCAACGCGGCCATCCGCGCCGCGAGCCGTTCGGAGAACGTCGCCGCGAGGTCACGGTGGACGTACATGCGGTTGGCTGCGGTGCACGCCTCACCCATGTTGCGCATCTTGGCCGCCATGGCACCGTCGACGGCGACGTCGACGTCGGCGTCCGCGCAGACGACGAACGGGGCGTTGCCGCCCAGTTCCATCGAGGAGCGCATCACCGTCTCCGCGGCTTGGCGCAGCAGAAGCTTGCCCACGCCGGTGGAGCCGGTGAAACTCACCTTGCGGGCCGTGCCGCTGGTCATCCAGCGCTGCACCACGGTGCTCGCATCGGTGGTGTTCACGACGTTGAGCACTCCCGCGGGCAAGCCGCTCTCCTGCAGAATCGCGGCCAGCGCAAGCGAACTCAGCGGCGTCTGGGGCGCAGGCTTGAGCACCATGGTGCAACCGGCGGCGACCGCGGGCGCAATCTTGCGTGTCCCCATGGCCAGGGGAAAGTTCCAGGGGGTGATGAGCACGCACGGGCCGACCGGTTCACGGGTCACGATGATTCGGTTGGCTCCGTCGCCGGTCGTGGTGTGGTCACCGGAGACCCGTACTGCCTCCTCGGAGAACCACCGCAGGAACTCGGCGGCGTAGGCCACTTCACCCATGGCCTCGGCGAGCGGCTTGCCCATCTCCAACGTCATGACCTCGGCCAGCCACTCCTGCCGGGCCATCACCAAATCGTATGCGTTACGCAATATTTCGCTGCGGTACCGCGGTGCGGTCCGCGCCCATGACGTCTTCGCCCGCACCGCCGCCGCGAGCGCGGCGTCTCCGTCGGCCGGGCTGGCGTCGGCGACGGCTGTGAGCACCTCACCCGTGGCCGGGTTCTCGACGTCGAAGACCCTTCCGCCGGCGGCCTCCCGCCACTGCCCGTCGATCAGCAGCCCGGTGGGAATCGAGGCGATCGCGGGGCGGGGCGCGGTCGGGTCGAGATTGGTCGTCGGCGCGGTCATCGGGGAGACTCCTGTCGGTTGAGGGGGTCGAGCAGTTGCGCGAGGTGCACGGATGCACTCGGTGTCGGATCGTCCTTGAGTTGCCGGGCCTGCATGTGGCAGCTGAACCCGTCGGTGAGCACGACGGCGTCCGGGTCGGCCCTCAACGCCGGTGCGAGCGCTTGTTCGGCAACGGCCATGCTGACGTCATGGTGCTGCCGCTCGAAACCGAAGTTGCCGGCGACGCCGCAGCATCCGGTGGCCTCGCGAACGTCGTCGATTCCGACGGCTCTGAGCGCCTGAAGCTGTGTGGTGGCACCGAATACGGCGTACTCGTGACAATGGGTTTGCACGGTGACCGACGAGGGGAGCGTCGCACTCGGGGTCCAGCCGCCGGCGCGTTGTGCGCTGACGTGTTCGGCGAAGCTACGGACGCGTCGCGCCACCCGGTGCGCGGCGGGCGAGTCGACGAGCTCGGGCAGGTCCTTGCGCAGTGCTGCCGCGCAACTCGGCTCGGTGACGACGATCGGACGGTCGGTCCCGTCGTCGAGCGCAGCGGCGCTGCGAGACAAGCGCTTTCGTGCCTGCCGTAGTTGCCCGGTGGATATCCAGGTCAACCCGCAACAGACGTCGGTGCGCACCTCCGCGCACTGCCCGGCGTCCTCGACGACCCGGAGCGCCGCCCCGGCGACCTCGGGCCGGAAGCCCTTGGTGAAGGAGTCCACGACGAGCACCACGTCGCGAACCCCGGCGCGGCGGGGTGAGAGTTCTTGGCGCAGTTGGCGTGTGGACGCGAACCTTGGCAGCGACCGCTCGGTGGTCAAGCCGCCCAGGCGCAGTCCCGCCGACCGCAACGGACTGGCCAAGGCGGCGTTGACGAGCGGCGCCACCCGTGCGGTCACGGTGAGCCAGCGGGGGAGCCACCCCAGCGAATAGTGCGCCACCGGGCGGATCCGCCCGCGGTAGTAGTGGTCGAAGAACTCGGCCTTGTAGGTGGCCATGTCCACACCGGTCGGGCAGTCCGACGAACACGCCTTGCACGACAGGCACAAGTCCAGTGCCTCCCGCACGTCCTCGGATGCCCACCCCTCCTCGACGCTGCGTGCCCCGCGAACCATGTCCTGCAGCACGCGGGCGCGGCCGCGGGTGGAGTCCTTCTCGTCGCCGGTGGCCCGGAAGCTGGGGCACATCACCCCGCTGCCGTGGGAGCGGCACCGTCCCACGCCGATACAGCGCTGGACGGCGTCGGCGAACCCTCCGCTTCCCGAACCGGTTTCGTCGTGAAGTACGAACGTCGTCCGCCATGGCAGCGCCGGGACGTCGGCCAGTGCGAGTTGCTCGGTCACCGGCTCGGGATCGACGATCATGCCGGGGTTGAGGACGTTGGTGGGGTCGAAGAGACGCTTGAACCTCGCGAAGGCCTCCATGACGGCCGGGGAGTACATCTCGGGCAGGAGCTGCGAGCGGGCCCTGCCGTCGCCGTGTTCTCCGGACAGGGTGCCGCCGTGCTGGACCACCAGGCGTGCGGCGGCGGTGAGGAACGCCGACATCACTTGCCGGCCCTCGGCGGTCCGCTGGTCGAACGTTATTCGGATGTGCATGCAGCCTGCCCCGAAGTGGCCGTACATCACGCCGACGAGGTGATACCGCTCGAGAAGGAGCCGAAAGTCGGCAAGGTAGTCGGCCAGGTCCTCTGGGGCGACGGCGGAGTCCTCCCAGCCCGGCCACGAGGTGACGCTCGACCCGTCGGGTAACTCAAGCCGCGACGACAGGCCGGCCCCGTCCTCTCGGACGCGCCACAACTTCCTGCGCTCGACGGGGTCGCGGACCTCGCGGCAGTCGAGCGCCCGCCCGTTGGTTCGAAGCTCGCCTTGGAGCCTCCTTGCTTGCGCTTCGACGGCGACGTCGTCCTCCCCGTCGAGGTCGACGTAGAGCCACGCGCGCCCGGCGGGCAGCTCGGACACCGAGTCCGGACCGCGCCGAGCCCTCATGGTCGCCACGATCTGTTCGTCGATGCCCTCGATCGCGGCGGGCGAGTACTTCAGGATCGTCGTCACGTCCCGCGCGGCGTCCACGACGTCGTCGTAGGCCACGATCAGCAGCAGGGCCGACGACGGCACGTCCACCAGGCGCATGGTGGCACCCACCACGATCGCGCAGGTTCCCTCGCTGCCGACGAGGGCGCGGGCAACGTCGAAGCCGTTCTCCGGCAGGAGATTCGCCAAGTGGAAGCCGGACACCTGCCGCGGAATGCGGCCCAGTTCGAGACGGAACTGGGCCATGTAACCGGCGGCGAGGGCTTTGAGATCGGCGGTCAGCTGACTGGCCCGCTCGACCGCGGCCACGTCGTCGGAGTCGGTGGCTTGCAGCGCGGTGCGGGTGGCGGTGAGCCGGGTGCCGTCGGCGAGAACCACGTCGAGGGACACCACGTGGTCGCCGGTGCGGCCGTACCGGACGGAGTGGTTGCCGCACGCGTCGTTGCCGATCGCTCCTCCGACGGTGGCGCGGTTCCTGCTCGAGGGATCGGGCGCGAAGGTCAGCAGGTTGCCCGTGCGGTGCTGGACGGCCTCGGCGAGATCGGCCAGGACGACCCCCGGCTCGACCACCGTGGTCCGGTTGGCGGCGTCGACGGACACGATGGCATTCATGTAGCGCGACGTGTCGATCACCACTCCGCGACCAATCGCGTTGCCCGCCATCGACGTTCCGCCACCTCGCGCGACGACGGGGACTCCCGCGCGGTGGCACGTGGCCACGAGGCGGCTGACGTCACCGGCGTCGCGAGGAAACGCGACGGCCAGCGGCGCGACGCGGTAATTCGAGGCGTCGTAGCTGTATTCGGCCAGGCGCCTACTGCTGACGTCGACCTCGACCCCACTGGTGCCCAGCAGTTCGACGACGTCGACGCCGCGGCCTACCGTCGTCATCGACGCCGCCCGGACGCGGGGGGCCGGGCTCGGCGAAAACTGCTCAATGAAGTTCCTCGGCGAGGACGACGGCCAGATTCTCCAACATCCGGTCCGCGTCGGCGATCGAGAAGGGCAGCGGCGGGCGAATCTTGAGGACGCTGCCCCGAGGTCCCGATGCGGAGATCAACACACGGCGACGGCGCATGTGGTTGACCACGCGCAGCGTCGCCTCCCCGTCCGGGGTGTTGGACTCACGGTCGGTCACGATGTCCACGCCGACGAACAATCCCGCACCGCGCACCTCGGCGATCTGGTCGTAGCCGGCGGCGAGCGTGGCGATCTCGGACTTGACGTAGTCGCCGACCTGCCCGGCGTTGGCGATCAGGCCCTCGTCGTTGATCACGTCCAGTACCGCCTGGGCGGCGGCGATGGATACCGAATTGCCGCCGAAGGTGTTGAAGTAGCGGATGTTGCGACCGAACTCCTCGAGCAGTTCGGGCCGGAAGGCGGCGGCGGCGATGGGAATGCCGTTGCCCATCGGCTTGCCGGTCGTCACGATGTCGGGTATCACGCCGTGGCGCTGAAAGCCCCACCAGTGCCGGCCGGTGCGCCCGAAGCCTGGCTGAACTTCGTCGGCGACGAACAAGCCGCCGGCGGCGTGGACTTCGTCGACGACCGGTTGGAGGAACCCCGCGGGGTCGGCGTAGATGCCGTCGGAGGAGAAGATCGTGTCGGCGATGAACGCCGCGACTCCGAAGCCGTGACGTTCCAGATCGGAGATGGCCTCTCGAATCTCACGGCGCATGACGTCGGCCACGGCGCCGTCTCCGCCATGCCGCAGGCGGTCGGGGGCGCTGATCGTGCGTACGTGCGGCCCCAGCGGGACGCCCACGCCCAGGGACGGCGAGAAGGACGACACGTCGGCGGTGAGTCCGTGGTAGGCGCCGGAGGTGACGATGACGCCCTGCCTTCCGGTGTAATACCGGGCCACACGCATGGCCAAGTCGTTGGCCTCGGAACCCGTGCACGTGAACATGACGTGCCCGAGTTCGGCAGGCATGGTGCCCAGAAACTGCTCGCTGTAGCTGAGGATCGACTGCTGGATGTACCGGGTGTTGGTGTTCAGCGTCGAGAGTTGTCTGTGTACGGCCTCCACGACGTAGGGATGGCAGTGACCGACGCTCGTGACGTTGTTGTACACGTCGAGGTAGTCGTTGCCGTCGGCGTCGTAGAGCAGAGTGCCTGCGCCGCGCACGATTTCGACGGGATCGTCGTAGAAGAGTCGGTATCCGGGCCCGAGGAGCCTCTCCCGGTCGCCGACCTGCTGGCGTGCCCGGGGCGACAGTTGATCGACGCGTGACGGGTCGAAGCCGTTCACCATCGGTTCGGACGCCTTGGGTGTGTAGGCCTTGGTCACGGTCATTCCCCTTCCGTGGGACGGGTGGTTGCCAACATGGCTTCGACTGTGGGGGTGGCCACCGACAGGGCGGAGCGCAGCCTGATCCAGTCTCGTCCCGAGTGCGACAGTCCGTATTCTCGGGAGCGTACATCCGTGGCTGCGCGCCACCCAAAGATCAACGCGCGCAGCAGGAGTCGCGCCGGTCCCGTGATGGCCAAGAGGGACGCGTCACCGTCGGTCAGCGGTCGCACCTGCCGGTACCCGCGCACGATGTCGAGAGTACTGGCCCACGGTCGTCGTCCGTCGACGCCGATTTGGTTGGCCACCGCGACGCTGACTTCGAACACCGTGGGGCTTCGCACCACGTCGCCGAAGTCGATGATTCCCGTGACGAACTCGGCGGAGGCCGGGTCGACGACGACGTTGAAGGGACTGAAGTCGCCGTGGATCATCTGGGTGTCGAGGTCGTCGATCCGGGGGGCGACGAGTGCGTCGAACTGGTCGAAGATCCGGGTGGCCATGGTGACGTCGTCGGGGTGGGTGACCCACTCCAGCAGGGGTCTCATGTGGGAGAAGTTCTTGAGATCCCAGATCAACAGCCGGGAATCGGCCGGATGCGTGAAGTCCCCGAGGGCTCGGTCGAGCCGGGCCAACGTCGCACCTAGACAGGCGAACTGGGCAGGCGTCGGCTCCGCGGTCGCGAGTAGGGAGCCCTCGAGGTAGCTCAGTACGCGCAGGATGCGGTCGTTGCCGTCTGGGTCGACGACGGTGGACTCGACCTGGCCGTTCACCCCGCGAATCAACCGCTGGGTCGGAAGCGACTCGGCCGTGCTCTCCAGGTGCAGCATGACGGCGGACTGCAAGTTCACGATGCGCGCGCTCTCCGACGCGGGTGCGATCTTGACGAGAAACTGACCGCCCGTGGTGCTGAGGCGGAAGGTGTCGTCCTTTTCGGTGGGAATGCGGGTCAGCTGACCGGTCAGGTCATAGAGCCGGCGGAGTTCGGCTGCGACCGTCCGTTCGGGGAACGGCTGACCACCCGGTTCCAGGGCGCTCTGTCGAGCGATCTGCGCCAGGACGCCCGAATGGGTGCTCACGGCGTCGACTCCTGCATCGGTTCCCGTCGGGTGGCGCACTGGTGCACTGCCGTGCGGCTGTCGGCGGCGTTCGGCATCAGGGGGCTTGTTCCTTTGCGATCGCGAGTCACGCCGCCGAGCTGGTCGTCGATCGAGGCGTGCCGGGTCGGTACCCGGTCGAGCAAACTGTAGAACATTAGGGCACTATCGTCCAGGCCACACCCGCATCTCGAGTCGTGGACCTGTCCGTTGTTGAACAGTTGTACGCTAGCTCCATGTCCGTGGCAGATCGCATCCAAATCGTGGGGCGCAGCAGCGCGCAGCAGATCGCCGACGGGCTGATGGACATGATTCTCGAAGGAGAGCTCAAGCCGGGCGAGCGCATCAGGGAACTCGTCATCGCCGAGCAGTTGGGGATCTCGCGCAACACGGTGCGTGAAGCCGTGCGACTACTGCAGGGCACGGGCCTGGTTCGGTATGTCTTCAACCGCGGCCTGGCAGTGTGGAACCCGTCGGACGAGGAAGTACTCGACATCTATCGCGCACGGCTCCACCTCGAGACGGCCGCCGCTGCGTCGGTGGGGTACGACACCGATCTGACGTCGTTGAACGCGGCGATGGAGGCCCTCAAGGTGGCCATGCTGACCGAGGATCCGCGCACGATCGTGGAGAAGGATCTGGACATTCACCGGGCGATCGTCGGATTGATGAACAGCCCGCGGCTGAACAAGTTCTACGACGAACTGCTCGGCGATCTCCGCTACTTCCTGCTCATCCTCTCCCTGGATCACCACGAGTACGAGAGCGGCTCCAGCCTGGAGGAAGAGCATCAGCGGATCGTCGCCGCCTTCGCCTCCCGCGATCCCGAGCTGGCGCGCCGGACGATCTCCGACATCATCACCGAGAACCGCGACGAGGTTCGCAAGATCCTCGCCATTCGCACCGCTGGCTGACGGAGATTCGGCTCCACCCGCTGAGTTCGACGCGTCGACGCGTCCTGCCGTGCGACCGGCGGCGGTGCCGTGCGACCGCCGTAGGACTCGTCGCCTGACGCCGCCCGCCGGCACCCTCGTGCACCGACTGCGACGCAGAAGTATCTGCGACGGTTTCGCGTTGTCGTCTTGCGCACACCCTCCGCCTGTGTTTAAGTCCAACATGTCAACTGTTCAACACTTGGACATGAACGGCCCCGATGGCCGACGGCACGAAATCTGGAGAAATCTCACATGGCAGACGGCCATCTCATGTACGTCGCAGGCGAGCGCGTTCCCGCCGCGAGTGGCGCGACCGAACCGGTCGTCAACCCCGCCAACGACGAACAGATCGCGACGGTCCCCCTCGGCGACGCCACCGACGTCGACCGCGCCGTCGCCGCGGCGGAGAAGGCGTTCGACGACTGGGCCGCCACCACCCCCGGCGCCCGCGCCGCATTGCTGCTGAAGCTTGCCGACCGGCTCGAGGCCCACGCCGAGGAGTTCGCGCAGCTGGAGTCCCAGAACGTCGGCAAGCCCATCGCGGTGGCCCGCGACGAGGTGCCCTTCGGCGTCGACAACATGCGCTTCTTCGCCGGCGCCGCCCGCGTGCTGGAGGGCCGCGCCGCCGGGGAGTACTCGCCCACCCACACCAGCATCATTCGACGGGATCCACTCGGCGTCGTCGGTAGCGTCGCGCCCTGGAACTTCCCGCTCGTCATGGCGATCTGGAAGATCTGCCCGGCGCTGATGACCGGAAACACCCTGGTGCTCAAGCCCAGTGAGCAGACCCCGCTGTCCACGCTCCGGCTGGCCGAACTCGCGGCCGATCTCTTCCCACCCGGAGTGTTCAACGTCGTCACCGGTCACGGTGACACCGTCGGTGCCGCGTTGACGTCCCACCCACGGGTGCGGATGAGCTCGTTGACCGGAGACACCAACACCGGCAAGGTCGTCGCCCGCGCCGGCGCCGACAACCTCAAGCGTCTGCACCTCGAATTGGGGGGCAAGGCGCCGGTTTTGGTGTTCGACGATTGCGACGCCGAACTGGCGATCACCAAGATCTGCGAAGGCGGCTACGGGAACTCCGGCCAAGACTGCATGGCAGCCTCGCGGGTGTACGTCGCCGACGGCATCTACGACGAGTTCGTCACCGAACTCACCCGCGCCGTCTCGAAGGTCGCCATGGGCGACCCGACACTCGAATCCACCGAGATGGGCCCGGTGATCTCCGAACGCCAGCGCGACCGCATTGCGGGCTTCGTCGAGCGAGCGGTCTCCACCGGGCCGACCTCACTCGCCGTCGGCGGGCTCGGCGACGGACCCGGGTTTTGGTACAAGCCGTCGCTGGTCGTCGACGCCGCCCAAGACTCCGAAATCGTCCAGAAGGAAGTCTTCGGACCCGTCGTCACCACCACCCGATTCACCGACGAGGCACAGGCCTTCGCATGGGCCAACGACGTCGAATATGGTTTGGCCGCCTCGGTTTTCACCAGAGACGTCGGCCGCGCGATGCGCGCCGCCCGCAAGCTTCAATTCGGCACGGTCTGGATCAACGACCACCTGCCGATCGTGTCGGAGATGCCGCACGGTGGCTTCAAGCAGTCCGGCCACGGCAACGACATGTCGATCTACTCCGTCGAGGAGTACACCGAGATCAAGCACATCATGATCAACCTCGAGTCCTGACCGCACAACCACTTTGGAGCACCAGCGATGACGTCACCCAGCCGCTCGGTAGTAGCGGTCAACCTGTTCTCGATGCTGCCCGGCGTCGACCCGGCCGACTTCGAACGCTTCTCCGCCGACGTCGACCGGCCGACCTGCCTGGCCCACCGCGACGTCGTTCGGCGTTTCGACGCGTTCCGGGTCGACCACGCGCCCGACGGAGCCCCCGCGGACATCCTGGAAGTCATGGAGGTCACCGACTGGGCGGCGTGGGAGGAGCTGCGCGACACCCACCCCACGATGAAGCCCGTCACCGACGGCTTCGACGAACTCGTCGACCCGGCCACCGTTCGTACCTACTTCACCCACCTCATCCCTGGAGAACGTCAATGACCAAGCCCCTCAACACCTATGACGCGATCGTCATCGGTGCCGGCCACAACGGCCTGATCACCGCCGGATACCTCGCCCGTGCCGGCAAGAAGGTTCTCGTCGTCGAAGCCCGCGACGTCGTGGGCGGCGCGTGCACCAGCGAGGAACTGATCCCCGGTGCCACCTGGTCGTCGTGTGCGTTCATCGCCAGCCTGCTACGCCCCGAGATCATCGCCGACCTCGAGCTGGAACGGTACGGCCTGGAGATGTACCAGACCGAGGCCAACGAGGTCAGCATCTTTCCCGACGGCAGCCACTTGTTCGTGTGGAAGGACATGGACAAGACGCTCAAGGAGATCGAGAAGTTCTCCAAGAGTGACGCCGCCGCGTTCCTGGACTTTGGCCTGCGGGTGAAGAAGTTCGCCTCCATCCTGACGCCGTTCCTGTTGTCCCCGGCACCGAGCCGCTCTCAGGTGTTGGCCGCGTTCGAGGCCGCCGGCGCCGAAGACTTGTTCAACGAAATGGTGCTGCTGTCCACCAAGGACCTGCTGGACCGCTACTTCGAAAACGAGCACATCAAGGGGCTCTTCACCTTCTTCGGGATGATCTCGGTCTGGGGTGGCCCGTCGACTCCGGGCACCGGCTACGTGTACGGGCACCACTCCGTCGGCGAGTTCAAGGGCACGCTTGGGCAGTGGGGCTTCGTCAAGGGCGGAATGGGTGGCATCACCCAGGCGATGGCTCGCAGCGCCGAGGCCCACGGCGCAGAAATCCGGCTGAGCTCACCGGTCAAGCAGGTCGTCGTCGAGAGAGGACGAGCGTCCGGGGTCGAGCTGGCCAACGGCGAGATCATCTCGGCGCGCACGGTCATCTCCAACGCCGACCCGCAACGCTCCATGTTGCAGCTGCTGCCGGCAGGCACCGTCGACGCCAAACTGGTGGCGAAGCTCGAAGACTACGACGCCCGCGGCTCGATGGCCCGCATCCATCTCCTGATCGACGAGCTGCCCGACTACGTCGGCTTCCCTGCAGGCGAATTCGGTCCGCAGCACCAGGCTCAGGCGATCATGGGTGCCTCCATCGAGAACTTCGAGCGTGCGTGGGAGGCGGAGCGACGCGGCGAGATCCCCGACGACTTCGTCATCGAAGCGGTCATCCAGTCCACCCACGACGACACGTTGGCGCCCAAGGGCAAGCACACGATGACCCTTGGCGTCCAACAGCTTCCGTTCGAGTTGGCCGGTACCGACTGGGACACCATCCGCGACGAGTGGGCCGATCGCGTGCTGGAGGTGCTGTTCCGCTACGCCCCGAACCTGCGCGGGCACATCCTCGAGCGGGTCATCATCACCCCCAAGGACCTCGAGCGTGACTACGGCCTGACCGGCGGCAACATCTTCCACGGCGCCATGTTCTTCGACCAGCTCTTCAACAACCGGCCCACTCCGGAGTTGGCCGACTACCGCACCACCGTCGACGACTACTACCTGTGCGGCTCGGGCACACACCCCGGAGGCGGCGTGATGGGCGCCAACGGTCACAACGCCGCCCAGGTCGTCATCGCCGACCTCAACGGCACGGCCGCACCCACCGCTGCGCGCGTCGACTTCGCACCCAAAGCCGGTGTCGTGGACCGGGCGATGGAAACCGTGATGGGCACCAAAGCCGGCAAGAAGCTCGGCTACACCGTCGCGACCAGCCCAGCGCTGCGCAAGGTCGTCAAGTTCGCCGCCCGAAGCAAGTCCACCCGCTGAACTCCCACCGCCAACGCAAAGGACCCGCCATGCTGCATCAGGACGAACCGCAAAAGCTGGCAACCGCCAAGGACTCACCCGACGGGTCGGCGGGACTGGCGCGCAACCAGATCGGCGTGCTCGGCATCGTCTTCTTCGTCGTCGCCGCGGCCGCACCCTTGACCGTGGTGGTGGCACTGTTCCCGGTGATCATCGGCGCAGGCAACGGGATCGGCATAGCCGGCGCCTTCGTCGTCGTCGCGCTGGTGCTGACCGTCTTCTCGGTCGGCTACGTCGCGATGAGTAGGCACATCACCAACGCCGGGGCCTTCTACGCCTTCATCACCCGAGGCCTCGGCCGACCACTCGGGCTGGGGTCCGCCTCCCTGGCGATCTTCGCCTACAACGCGATCCAGCTCGGCGTCATCGGCGGGTTCGGCTACTACGCCGCGGAATTCGCCTCCAAGCACACCGGCGTCGACGTTCCGTGGTGGGTGTTCTCCTTCATCGCAATGGGCGCGTCGTTGTTCCTCGGTGTTCGGCAGATCCATGCCGGAGCCCGCGTGCTGGCGGTCCTGCTCACCTTGGAGACCGCGATCATCCTGGTCCTCAACGTCGGGATCCTGTTCAACTCGCCGACACCGGTCAGCGACTACTCGTTCGAGCCCTTCGCTCCGTCTGCGGTGTTCGCCGGCGCGATCGGTGTCGCGCTGATGTTCGCCCACGCCTCGTTCATCGGCTTCGAAGGCACGGCCATCTACGGTGAAGAAGCCAAGGACCCCAAGCGCACCATCCCCAGAGCCACCTACACCTCGGTGATCTTCATGGGTGTCTTCTACGCCGTCACCGCCTTCTTGATCGTCAACTCCGTGGGCGTCGAGAACATCGCCGGGCTGACCGCATCCGAAGGGGGCAACCTCGTCTTCACGGTGAGCGACAGGGTGCTCGGTCCCATTGGCACCGAGGCGTTCCAATTGTTCGTCATCAGCAGCCTTTTCGCCGCCATCCTGACCTTCCACAACAACGTCGCCCGGTATCTGTACTCACTCGGTCGCCAGGGTCTCGTCTGGTCGCGACTTGGCACCACCCACCCGACCCGCCAGTCACCTGCCATTGCCTGCTACGTCCAGATCGGCATGGTGGCCACGGTGGTCGCGATCTTCGCGATCCTCGGCCTGGACCCCTACACCACGCTGTTCACCTGGTGGACCGGCGTCGGCGCCGCCGGCATCATCCTGTTGCAGACCATCGCGAGCATCGCCATCTTCGTCTTCTTCCGGCGGTCCAAGGTCGACAAACGCCCGTGGAACACGTTCATCGCCCCGCTGCTCGGTGTCGCCGGACTGATGCCGTTCCTCTGGTACGCGGTGACGGGGATGGACGTTCTCCTCGGTGGCGGCGGCTGGTTGCAGTTCACCTTCACCGTCATGCTGTTCGCCTCGCTCGCCATCGGCGTCATCGGCGCGTACGTCATCAAAGCCCGTTCGCCCCAACGCTATGAGCAACTCAGTTCGACACTAGGCGACCGTATCTGACGGAACGGTCACCACGAGCCCAGTCGGCTGGCGGGGTCGTGCTCGCGAGGGGTGCCGGGCGGGCATATCGTCGCGTGATGAGCACCCCCGACACGACGCGGATCCAGATCGCCGTCCTCGACGACTACCAGAACGTTGCGCTGAGCTCGGCCGACTGGTCACCGGTCACCGCACGAGCGGACGTGACCACGTTCTCCGACCACCTCTCCGACGATGACGAGTTGGTCGCGCGGCTCGCGCCGTTCGACGTGGTCTTCGTGATGCGCGAGCGAACTCCGTTGCCGCGCACCGTCCTTCAGCGGCTGCCCCGGCTGCGGATGATCGCGTCGACCGGGCCGGGCAACGCGTCGATCGACATGGCGGCGGCCGAGGAGTTCGGCATCGACGTCAGCGGCACCGGCGGCAGCGTCGCGTCGACGGTGGAACTCACCTGGGCGCTGATCCTGGCGGCGTCGCGGCACCTGGTCGCCGAGAGCCGGTCGATCGCCGACGGCGGGTGGCAGACCACCGTCGGGCTCGAGCTGGACCGCCGGGTGCTTGGCGTGCTGGGCCTCGGGCGGATCGGGACGCGGGTGGCCCGCATCGGGGCGGCCTTCGGCATGGACGTCGTGGCGTGGAGCCAGAACCTGACCGCCGAGGCCGCGGCCGAGGCGGGGGTGCGCCACCTGCCGCGGGCGGAGTTCTTCGCGACCGCCGACGTGCTGACCGTGCACCTCAAGCTAAGCGAGCGGTCCCGCGGCCTGATCGGCGCCGCGGAGCTGGCCGCGATGAAACCGACTGCGCTGCTGGTCAACACGTCCCGCGGGCCGATCGTCGACGAGGCCGCGTTGGTCGACGCCCTGCAGTCGGGCGCCATCGCCGGCGCCGGTCTCGACGTCTTCGACACCGAGCCGTTGCCCGTCGGCCATCCGCTGCGCACGATGGTCAACGTGACTGCCACACCGCACATCGGCTACGTGGCCGACCGGGCCTACGGGATCTTCTTCCGCGACGGGGTGGCGGCGATCTCGGAGTGGCTCGACGGGCGCGGCGCCGGGTGAATGGAGGGTCGTAGGTCGTCGGAGGTCCCCGACGAGTGGAGGCTGGCAAGGTGCGCGTCACGGTCGCTGCGCGGGTGGGCTCCTCATGACTGATGCGACGTCCGTGCTCTGCCTCCGCTTACCACTAGCGGTATGGATGGCGCAGCCTCGATGCCGGAGTCATGCGCGATTCAGTGACATAGGGGTAGTCCCGCCGCTGCTAGCCTCGTAACAGGGAACAGCACTGCGATTGCCAAATGAACCAGTCACCATCAAGTCTCAGGAAGGGACCAGGGGGATTCGTAGCGGTATGGGCGCGCGACCGGAAGTTCCGTCGGGAGGCGACTTTTCGCCGGCCGTCGACAGCACACATGGGCGAAGTCCGAACCCAGACGGGGCGGAGCCCGTCTTGCGTGACACTCGTCTAGGGGGTTCGCCAGTCGGGGACTACGCCACCGCATCGAACGGAACGGCTACTGCTCCCGTCGGAAACACGACGCCTCGACCAATCCCCGGCGATTTTCCGCCGGTCGTGTACTTGCCTTGTACAGAGACAGTTGACGACCCGAAAGACGCGCGGGTCGACATGCGTGAAACGCGAGATGGCCGGACCGCACTTCTGGCCTACTCGGCCTTGGATCGCCTACATCAATGCTGTGGTGACAATCAGGCGTGGATTCTGATGCCGACCGCCAATTTGTCTCAGCTGCAGGCAGCCCGACCATTCCAACTCTTGATGCTCGACGTCGAAATTCCGGTTGAGAAGCGGCGGAGGCACAGTTGACGCTGTACATCAATCACGAAGCCCTCAACAAGATCTCCACCTCGTTGTCGGACGCTGGTAGCTCGCTTGAAAGCGCGGGCGGCTCGGTCCCCACGTCAGTTGATGGCGGGACTGGCACACCCGCAATTCTCGGGATACTGGCGAAGCTCGTGGACAACACGGGTCAACTGGTGGTCGCCGTAAACGCCGTGGGTGCTGCGATAGCGTCGGCGAACAACAGCTACCTTGGCCGGGATGAGCAGGCGGCCGAGATGCTCGAGAATGCCATGGAAACAAAATAGAAATGCCAATCGACACGAGAATCGAGGGCAATCCAGACGCCGTCGCAGACGCAGCGGGCTGGCTTCGGTCAACCCTTGCCAGCAAGATCGAGCACACGGTCGACGACATTCACAGTGCGAAGACGACTGCAGGGGCTGACTGGCATGGAGAAGCTTCCGATGCCTTCGTGAGCCGAATGACGAGTGGAGCCACCAAGGCGGATGGGTTGCAATCGGCTGTCGTCAGTAGTGCGCAAGCAATCGATCATTTCGCAGATGAACTGCGGCGGGCGCAGGAAGAGATGCAGTCGGTTCGGGACAATGCGGCAAGCGCAGGACTGTCGGTAGATGGCTTCGTAATCAACGACCCCGATACTTCCGAGAAGATTCCGGCATACGCAACTGCCCTCAATGCTGCGGACGCCGCCCGCGCCGTTGAAAAGCTCGCTGCCGACACTCTCAAGAATGTTTGGGCCGACCTGTCCGGCAAGTGGTTCTTCGTGGTCGCGGACCTCATCAACGGCGCGGCCGGAACCCTGATGGCTGCGCACTCGTCCACTTTGCTCAAACAGTCCAAGTTCTTGGCGGACGAGTCCGAGAAATTTCTCAATCTGGCCAAGGCAGCTCCCGAGGGTAGCGCCGCGGCATTGGTTTACCGCGATTTCGATGCCTCGAGAGCGCTTGCGAACAGCGCCGACGACGCCGCGAAGGCAGCCGCAAGCGCCGAATCGACTGCCGGTCGCTTGGGTCTCAAACTTGGCGGAGCACTCGCAATCGGTGGTGTCGTATATGACATCGCGAACGGCAAGGACGTCGACCAGGCGATCGTTTCCGGAGGAGTTGGGTTCGGCGCCTCGGTACTCGCGGGCGCTGCGATTGGTACCGCGATACCCGTACCGGTCGTCGGAACCGCCGTTGGAGCGCTCGGTGGTGCAGTCGTCGGAATCTTCGCATCCGGTGCAGTGGACTCCTTGTACCAGAACGGTATTGGCGCTGTCGGTGACGCGATCGGCGATGGCGCAGCAGCAGTCGCGGATACCGGTAAAGCTCTAGGCGGCTTGGCAGAAGACGCGTGGAATGCCATCTTCTAGTTCTTCAGAGATTCCTGGCGAGTGGAAGCGATCCACCCGCGACGCGCGATTCACGGTTGCCACCGCGGCAATTCTCGCGATCGCCGTAGCGTCCCTGCTGTTCGGTGCGGTGTTGGCAGCGGCCGGCAATCTTTCGGCTCTCCTTTATTCGGGGCTGTTCGCCGTGATCATGTTGCTGGTTGCCGCGCTCGGTGTGGCCATTCGCACGCAGCAGCGTGATCTAGTGAGATCGATTGGAACGGTGCGGGCGGATGGTTCGCCGGCGACCGAAATCTCCTACTCCCGTCGACAGTTCTCATTGCTGGTGGCCCTGATGACGGCACTTACAGGCGCATGCGTGATCGGTGCGATCCACCTCTTTCTCGGTCAGGGGATGTCTGTCGCCTCGGGGTTGCTTGCCGGATTCGGACTCCTTGGTGCGACGTTTCCCGTGTCCGCGCTCCTCGGACGGATTCGTCGCGGTGCGCTGATGCTGTCGGAACAGGGCGTTTGGCAACGAGGTTGGAGCTTCGAGTCGTCGCTGACGTGGGCCGACATCGCGGGAGTTAAGGCCGCGTTCAACGGTCACGCCGTCATATTGCTGATCGGGTATGCGAACGCCGAATGGTCGCCGCGGTACACGACGCGCCTGTGGCGGATCGACCGCCTTCCGCCGGTGCCGATGATCGAAGTCGACTGCCGACGGTTCGACGTCGACTCCCACGTGCTCTACGACTACCTCACGTGCTACGCGGAGAATGCCGACCTACGCTCCGAGTTGGGGACCGCTGCAGCAATCGCACGGGCGGAACGATCGGGTGCGGCGCCCTGAGCAGTGGTTCGATTGTGATTACTTCCCTCTCAGATGAGTCGCCGTGCCAGACCTTCCGAGCACCCGGAGAATGGGGCGGAGTGAAGCCCCCGACTAGGCGCGCCACGCGGAAGCAACCCACCGACGGACTCCGCACACTGTGCCGACGGCTGGTGGCGGCTGTGGTGCAGCGTTTGCACCGGCAGTCCGGACCCCAGGCGGTCCAGTTGGTGACGATCCCGTCGGTCACCTTCACAACATTCGCTGCGCCTCCTGCGAAAGTGCCGAGTTGATCGTGGCGCTTACGGGAAAGACGTTGGACGAGTGAGACCCTCGCGATCCTCGCACAGGTTGCGGGTCCACCTAGCTTAAGTGTGCCGCTTTCGAATTTCGTCCGGCGACAAGGGACAGCTTCTTACTGGTGTGATGGCGGAAACTGGGGTGGCGAATTCTCGAGAAGGCACGCCACCGCGTCGCCGACGATCCGTGCCAGCCGCTCGCGGTACGCAAATGGCGTCCAGCGCAGACGTTGGCCCGCTCGACCCTTAGCCTCTGCCGTCATGCTGAGCCGAAGACGACAACGGCCCCTTTGTCACTGCGCGGGTACGGCCACGAGTCTATTGAGCGGTGCTCTCGGTCCAGGAGTTGAGGAATTTCAGAGCCTGATGGGTGGGACTGTGTGGGGGTGCGGTCATGGTCATGAGGCGTTGGTCGTGGTCGGTGTCGCTGAGGAAGGTGTTCCACTCCAGGGTCAGTTCGCCGGCGATGGGGTGGCGCAGGACGGTGGTTCCGCTGCTGGAGTCGACGACTTCGTGGGCGGGCCACCAGGTGCGGAAGACCGTGTCGCGGGTGCGGAGTTCGTCGACCAGCGCGAGTAGGCGTGCGTCGTCGGGGGTGCGGGCGGCGGATCTGCGCAGTGAGGCTACACAATTGCGGGCGACGGTGTCCCAGTCGGCGTAGAGCGCACGGACGTCGGGGTGGGTGAACACCAGGTGCACGTAGTTGCGCTGCTCGGGCGGTATGCGGCTGAAGTCGACGTAGATGGCGGCGGCCAGCGGGTTCCACGCGAGGATGTCGAATCGATGGTCGAAGACGAAGGCGGGAATCTCGGTCATCGCGTCCAGTAGCCGCTGAAGTTGGGGCCGCGTGCGGTGCTGTTCTGACGTCCGTCGGCGAGGGACCGGTTTGCCGGCGAGTTCGTAGAGGTAGGCGCGTTGTTCAGCGTCGAGGCGCAACACGTCGCTCAGGGTCTTCAGGACCGCGAGTGAGGGGGCGATGCGACCTTGTTCGAGTCGGGCGTAGTAGTCGTGGCTGATGGCGGCGAGGTTGGCGACCTCTTCGCGACGCAGCCCGGGAACGCGCCGCCGGGCCCCGAGCAGGGACAGCCCTACCTCGGTGGGGTCCAGTCCGTCGCGCCGAGCCCGCAGGAAGTCCCCGAGGGAACCGGCGGGGTCCGGGCGACTGGTCATCGATCCATTGTTCCAGCAGGCCGACGATCGGAGGGAGGGACTGATTCATCCCCGGTTGCGCTGAACCGGGGACGAAACCGACCGTTCCGCGACGCAGGTCGGTGCGGCACCGTGGACGTCATGACCACATCGGATGCGACCCCCCAGACCACCGCGACCGCCGACCCCAGTGCCGTGGTGCGGCAATTCCTCGAGCGTTGGAGCAGCTCGAAGGCCGCCGTGCTGGCGTCCTTCGAGGAGTTCTTCACCCCGGAGACGGTGTGGGAGAACGTCGGCATGGCGACGACCGTGGGCATCGACGAGGCCAGAGCCTTGGCGGAGAGCTTCCCGCCGGGCTTCGAGACGATGACCGTGGACTTCAAGTTCATCGAGTCGCGGGGCCGCTTCGTGTTCACCGAGCGCGTCGATGACTTCTACAGTGCCACCGGTCAATTGGTATTGTCCGGGCGCGTTGCGGGCGTCGCCGAGGTCGTCGACGGGCGCATCGTGGAGATGCGCGAATACTTCATCATCACCGAGGGTCCCGCGGCGCCGAGCCCCCCGGCGACCTGACGAGACGGATGACGTCAGCGTGAGAGGCCGCGAGCCTCGAGCGACGTCGGCGGCAATCATCGTGCTTCTATCATGCAAGATGTCAGTGTCACGCCCGAGCAGCAAGGCGTCGCGACGGCAATTAATCAAGCAAAACGGTCCGGTCGCGGGAGCCATCGAAAACGTCGGATCGTCGCATGTTGGGGCCGGGCGGGACTTTGCGAAGCAGCCGGGCCGTTAGGTCGTCAACGGCGTCGTCGGGCTCCCTCAAGGTGTCCCCGCTCATCCGCCTTGGGGCCGCCTGCGCGTCAGGAGCCCAAGCGTGGCCGGCGGGCGCGCTCGTGAGTGCCGGCGGCGTAGCGCTTCAATGTCGCACGGGTTTCGGCGGCGATGGTCTCCCCTTTGCCGACGTGGAAGCCGAGCATGCTGGCCACGACCGCAGGTGGTGCTTGAAGGAGCATTTCGCGCAGTGCGCGGGATCGACCGGGCATGTTCGGAATGCCCAGGGCGGTCAGTCGTAGCCGGATCGAGGTCGGGTGCAGGGGCTGGCATGCGCGGCGGCCGGGGAACAGGTTGTGTCGTGAGCGCAGGTGAGTGCGCACGATGTCGTCGAACGGGGACGGAATGGGAGCTGGTGGGTCCCCGAGTCGAATGAGAACGCGCCCTTTTGTTTTGGTGAGAATGTCGACGGTAAGGCGGACGATCCGGCTGAGGGGTTGTGCGTAGAGCAGGATCAATGTGCCGATGACGCGTTCGGTGAGGTCCATGTCCAGTCCGGCGGCGATGCGCTGCAGAACTTTCACCCGATTGTGCAAGCTGATCGGACGAGGTGGCATCTGCCGGGTCAGAGGCAGGGTCAAGCGCCGCAGATGGTGGGTGCGGATGGCCCAGACCAAGAATGGCCGCAGGGTTTCCTCTGATGAGTACGCCGCGGTGGCGAAGTAGGCGTCGACATCGCCCGAGTGCGAAGCCTCCGTCGGCTGCCAGCAGCCTGCAACAACGTCCTTTCCGTCAGCCGAAACAACCCCGATGTCGTGATCGCATCAGATGCGATTGCCACGGTCCGGCTTGGAGTGCAAGAGGTGTGTGCTCACCTCTCGCGACCGCTTGTCGGAGCGCGGATCGGTGACGTCCCATTGGGTAGCAACGACGGTCGGGTGTCGCGTGATGCGTCAGAGCGGGACTAAGACGGCCTGAACTATCCTCCTAGCTGCAACGCCCCCATAGCCCAATTGGCAGAGGCAGCGGACTTAAAATCCGCCAAGTGTCGGTTCGAGTCCGACTGGGGGCACGCTTCGCAGCCTTTGTCGTCCGTCGCCATCGTGAGCAGCTGGCGTGCCCGGCACTATCTGAAGGCGTCGGTGACGTCTGGAGCCAGCTGCGCTCGCGGGACCCGTCGATCAGCCGAGCTCGACGCGCAGGCCGTCATGTCGCTGCTCCAATTCGCTGCTCACGCCCGTGAAGAGGTCGTCGGCGTCGACGTCGACGCCGCGCAACTTCACGACCAGCCCGCCAGTGCGGCGCCGCACCGTGATTGCACCGCTCGGCAGCAGCGGGTACTCCCGCCCGGCATCCGCGTCTTCGGATGACACGGCGTCGGGCAGCTCATACCCGTGCTCGTCGCGGAGTCTGTCGGCGATCGCCGTGACGACCTCGTCCTCGAGCGCATCGATGTCCACGGTGTCGGCGATGATCAGATTCAGCCGCGCCACGTCAACGCCCACCCAGCCTCGTTGTCATGAGGACCGACTTCCCCGCGGCTGACGGCCCAAACGTGGCGTTCCTGCAACCCGCGGTCGTGAACCCCGACCGCACGACTCCGACTCCCAGGCCGCCGGGGAAGGTCGGTTCACAGCACTTCGAGCGGCCGCGGACGGGTAGGCGGCGGAAACGCGTGGTCGAGGTCTTTAAGGTCGACGTCGGTCAGCTCGATGTCTCGGGCCGCGGCGTTTTGCCGTACGTGGGAGGGTGTTCCGGCGCGGGGGATGGCGATGACCCCGTCATGGTGAAGAACCCATGCGAGCGCGATCTGCGCCGGGGTGGCATCGGGTCGCCGCGCGATCGGTTGCAGCGCCGGATGTTCGAGTAACCGGCCCTGCTCGATTGGCGAGTAGGCCATGGTCGGTATCCCGTGTTGGGACAGCCACGGTAGCAGCGCGTACTCCGGGCCGCGGCGCGCCAGGTTGTAGAGGATCTGATTCGTCTGGACCTCAGCACCACCCGGGACGCCTGACAGTTCGATCATGTCGTCTGTGTCGAGATTGCTTACGCCCCAATGGCGGATCATCCCGTGTTGCTTCAATTCGGCGAAGCCTTCGATGGTCTCGGCGAGCGGGATGCGACCCCGCCAGTGCAGAAGGTAGAGATCGATGTGGTCGACGCCGAGCGTGTCCAGGCTCGCCTCGCACGCGCGCACGGTGCCTTCCCGCGTTGCGTGATGGGGAAGCACCTTGTCGACCAGAAACACTTCACCGCGCCGTCCGGCAATCGTTTCACCGACCAAGGCTTCCGCCGCGCCGTCGCCGTACATCTCGGCCGTGTCGATGACCGTCATCCCCAAGTCGATCCCGAGTCGGATCGAGGCGACCTCCTCAGCCCACCGCCCCGGACTTTCGGCAAGATGCCATGTCCCCTGGCCGAGGGCGGCCATCTTCTCGCCGGAATGCAACGGTACAGACCGAACTGGGTTCATTCTCCACCAGCCTTTTCGGACGCCCGGCTGAACCACACCACCGCTCAACCGGATTGACCTCATTCTGCCCGCGGCGTCACCCGTCGCACCTCGACCCGATGGTGCACAACTGCGCGACCCAAGTGGATCTGCGGGGTCCAAGCGCCAGCCGGTCGGCGATCGAGCAGATCGGTGAAGCCGCGGATTCGTCCCGTGCCGTATCGCCGAGCCTATGCCTTATACCGCGCGACGCGTGCGCCCAATTTAGGGGCGCTGTGACGCCGCTCACCGCAGTAATAACCGGCAGTCGCGGGGTCGTTTTCCGTTCTATGACGACGAACTACCGACACCAGGGAATCTCACGGCCCGAGGTCACCGACCGCACAGCACACGCATCGCAGGGGACCGCGGTGTCGATCCGCCCCATCGGGGCGCTGGAGCGCCAGTTCTATCGCTACGCCGAATCCAATCCGGTCCACTTCTCCATCGTCGCGGAGTTCGACGTCGCCCTCGACGAGGATCAGCTGCGGGCGGCGCTCGACGCGGTGCAGGGTCGTCATCCGCTGTTGAGGGCCTCCGTCGACGACCACCCGTCGACCCGTCTCGGCTTCTATCAGCCACCGCACGTGGGGCAGATTCCACTCGACGTCCATCACCGCGTCGACGCCGGGTGGACGTCGGCGGCGGCCGACGACCTCGCCCGGCCGTTCGACCGGTCGACGGCCCCGTTGATGCGCGCAACTCTGGTCTTGGCACCGGATTCGTCGGCGTTGCTCCTGACCCTGGACCACACCATCGCCGACGGAATCTCCTCGGTCAACATCGTCGACGACCTTCTGACCGTGCTCAACGGCGGGCAACTGACACCCCTGCCAGTGCCGCCGGCCCAGGAGGACATGATCGCCCAAACACTCGCGCCGCCCGCAGAGTTCCCGCCTCGAGACGCTCCCGCCCCCGACCCCCGCATGGGCGTGTCGACCTCGGTGCGGCCCTACGACGGTGCGCCGCCGAACCTCCACGCCGTGACGATGCAACTCGCCGACACCGCTCGGCTCGTCGAACGGTGCCGCACCGAGCAGACCACGGTCCACGCGGCGGTGGTGACCGCCGCCTCGCACGTACGGGCTGCGCTGCACGGCCAGGACTACGTACGGGTGTTGAGCCCCATCAACTTTCGTGCCCTCATCAAGGCCGGCGGTGACTGTGCCGCCTACTTCACGTGCACCTGCACGGGTATGGCTCCCGCGGATCGCTCGTTCTGGGACCAGGCTCGAGCGCTCACCGCAGAGCTCACGGTTGCCAGGTCCGCGCCGGGAATCCAGATGACCTCCGCGGCGATCCAGCAGTTCGTTCCCGTCGACGCCGACCTCGCCACGGCGCAGGAGTTCTTCACCAAGACCGCGCCATGGGATCTTCTGGTCAGCAACCTCGGCGTTCAAGACCTCGACGGTGCCGGGCCGATCCGCCCGACCGCTCTGTGGGGCCCGATCGTCCGCTCCCACATCGAGGGCGATGCCGGAACCGGTGTCGTGACGTATGAAGGCAGGCTGCGGATGATCTCCTGCGGGTACACGCATGCGCCGGAATACCTGGACGGCGTGCTGGCACTGCTGATCGAGGTGTCGAAGGACGACCGTTTGCGATGAGCGACGGGCGGCGGTCGAGTCCTAGCTCGCCGCCGCCTGGGCCAGCGCGAACCGACACGCCTTGGGCAAGCACTGCGAAAAACCCGACGGGCGTGTCAATATGTCGCCATGTCGAGGTGGGGGAGCCTTCAGAAGTTCGTCGTGTCCGGAGCCGTCTGCGCGGTGGCGCTGGCGCTGACCACCGCGCCGCCGGCCGGGGCCGATCCGGATCCGGCGCCGGGGTTGACCTGGGCCGCCTGTGGCGACGGGGTGGACACCAGCGAGGTGCCCACGGCACGGTGCGCCACCGTGTCGGTGCCCGTCGACTGGAGTGACGGGGCGAATCCGCAAGCAGCGCAGGCACAGCTGGCGGTCATGCGGATCCCGGCCACCGGCCAGAAGCTCGGCACCATCATCTCCAACCCCGGTGGACCGGGCGTCTCGGCGATCGACATCATGACCCGGTTCGGGCCGAAGCTGGCGAAGACCGAGATTGGACGCCGCTTCGATCTGGTGGCCTTCGACCCGCGTGGAGTCGGACTGTCCACCCCGGAGATGCGGTGTGAGACCGACGCCGAGGTCGACGAAGACCGCACCGATCCGCAGGTGGACTACAGCCCGGCCGGCGTCGCACACATCGAAGACGTGGAACGCGAGCGCGCTCAGCGGTGTGCGGATCGGGTGGGGGAGCCCTTTCTGGCCGGACTGAGCACCGAGAACACAGCACGCGACATGGATGCGGTGCGGGCCGCACTGGGGGAGGAACAGCTCAACTTCTTCGGCTACTCCTACGGAACGCGGCTGGGAACCGCCTACGCCGAGCAGTTTCCGGATCGGGTGCGGGCGATGATGCTCGACGGCGTGGTGGATCAGTTCACCGACCCCCTGGTCGGGTACGTCGACCAAGCGGCGGGATTCCAGCAGGCATTCGACGCCTACGCCGTGGACTGTGCGTCGCAGCCGAGCTGCCCGCTCGGCACCGATCCGGCACGGGCCGTCGACCGCTTTCACCAGCTGGTCGACCCGTTGGTCGACAAGCCGGCGCGCACTGCCGACCCGCGAGGGCTGAGCCATCCCGACGCCATCACCGGCGTCGAGGAGGCGCTGTACAGCTCCGAGGATTGGCCACAGCTGACCGACGGACTCACCGCGCTGGCCCGTGGTTCCGACGCCGACGACCTGCTGGAGCTCGCGGATGCGTACCTGGAACGCGACGAGGACGGGCACTACGCCGACGGGGAGGACGTGTTCAACGGCGTGCACTGCGCCGACGACGTCTACCCGAGCGACCCGGCGGTATGGGCGGAGAACGACCGCCGCGTGCGAGAAGTCGCGCCCTACAGTAGTTTTGGCGAATTCACCGGATATGCGCCCCGGCCCCTGTGCGTGTTCTGGCCGGTGCGACCAGCCTCCGAGCCACATCCGGTGACCTCGCCCGGGCCGGGCAAGATCGTCGTCGTGTCGACTACCGGGGATCCCGCCACGCCATATCAGACTGGCGTCGACGTGGCCGGCCAACTCGGGGCACCGCTGATCACCTTCGTCGGCAATCAGCACACGGTGGCGTTCAGTGGGAATCGTTGCATCGACGCGCCATTGGAGGCGTTCTTCGTCGACCGCGTTCAGCCACCGGCAGACCTGCACTGCTGACACCACCGGAGAGCGTCCGTCGGTCGACGGGTGCAAGGATGTCCACCCATGACCACTCGAGAACCGGATCTGGTCGACGGTGTGCCCCGGGGGCGGATCGTCGTGGCGTCGATGGTGGGCACCACCATCGAGTTCTACGACTTCTACGCCTACGCCACCGCCGCAGTCGTCGTCTTCCCGCACCTGTTCTTCCCCAAGGGCGACCCGACGACGGCGCTGCTCGCGTCGCTGGCCACCTTTGGCCTGGCCTTCGTCGCACGTCCTCTCGGGTCGATCTTGTTCGGGCACTTCGGCGATCGGATCGGCCGCAAGACGACCTTGGTGGCCTCGCTGCTCGTCATGGGGATCGCGACGTTCCTCATCGGTGTCCTGCCCACCTACCACCAGGTAGGCCTGCTCGCGCCGGCGTTGCTCGCGGTGATGCGATTCAGCCAAGGCCTTGCGCTGGGTGGGGAGTGGAGTGGCGCAGCCCTTCTCGCGACGGAGACCGCCAAACCCGGCAAGCGTGCGTGGGCCGCGATGTGGCCACAGCTCGGCGCCCCGTTTGGATTCCTGCTCGCCAACGGGGTGTTCCTGGTCCTGGTGCTGTGGCTCGGCTTCAACACCGCCAGCCCGGACCTGGACGGCGCGTTCCTCACGTGGGGCTGGCGCGTTCCCTTCCTGCTCAGTGCGGTCATGGTGGCCATCGGCCTCTACGTGCGCCTGCGCCTGACGGAGACCCCGGTGTTCGCCCGTGCGATCGAACGCGGCGAACGGGTGCGTGCACCACTCACCGAGGTGTTCCGCAACCACTGGCGTCAGCTTCTGATCGGCACGTTCGTCATGCTGGCGACCTACACCTTGTTCTACGTCGTCACCACCTGGGCACTGAGCTTCGGCACCGGCAAGAAGACCGCCACCGGCGGTGGATTGGGCATCCCGTACCTGGAATTCCTTCAGCTGCAGCTGATCTCGGTGCTGTTCTTCGCCGCGATGCTGCCCGTCACCGGCTTGCTGGCCGACAGATTCGGGCGCCGGGTGACGCTGCTGGTGATCACCGTCGCCATCATGATCTACGGCACCACCTTCGGATTGCTGCTCGACCCGGCGTCGGCGACGACGACGTCCACGCTGGCCTTCCTGATCATCGGCATGACGTTGATGGGGCTGACGTTCGGACCGATGAGCGCGGTGCTGCCCGAGCTTTTTCCGACGAACGTGCGGTACACCGGCTCCGGAATCGCCTACAACGTGGCGAGCATCCTCGGCGCCGCGATCGCACCGTTCGTCGCCACGTGGCTGGCCACCTCCTACGGCGTGGCGTGGGTGGGTGTCTACCTGCTGTGCGCCGCGGTGCTGACCGGGATCGCGTTGTTGGTCATGCGGGAGACGCGGGACACCTCCCTCGACGACGTTGAGGAATTCGTCTGACGCGAGGCCACCCACGGCAAATCACGTAGTCACTCTTGCGAGTAAGCGAGTGGTCGACCAGCTTCTCGAAACACGGCCGAGACATCGCCTGGCTGCGCTAATCTCTCGGCCTCGTGAAGAAATCATCGGTCGCGGCAATACTGTTTGCCGCCAGTTACGTCCTCTGTCCGGTCGCAAACGCTCAGCAGAACGGCGACTGCGATCCCAACTACTCCGGTGCCTGCGTCCCGATCGCCAGCGACGTCGATTGCGCGGGTGGTAGCGGCAACGGTCCGGCTTACGTGTCCGGTCCCGTCACGGTCGTCGGCAAGGACATCTACGGCCTCGACCGTGACGGCAACGGCACCGGCTGCGAATAGCTTTGGACGCCCTTGGTGGCTCTGGTCGGAACCACCAAGGGCTTGAGAAAGTTACATCCCGGGATGCAGCTCCTCCGCTTGTGTTGCTACCCAACTGGCCGGGCGGTTACGCATCCGTGGGGGATTGTCCGTTGCGACGCCGGTCCGCCAGGTCCACCACCCGCTGGTGAGCCGTCAGCAACACCCGGTCGTGATCCAGCCGATTCTCGAGCGGCTTGCGCTTGCCGAGCTCCGCGATGTCCTTGACCACCTGTTCGGCGAGCAGCCGGAGCTTGACGTTGTGCTGCTGAGACTGCCAGCGGAGGAGGTCGAACGCCGCGTGCTCGTCGAGGCCGTAGATGAACATCAGCATGCCCTTGGCTTGTTCGATGTGGGCACGCTGCTCGGCGATGTCACGCACCGCTTCGGAGATCCGCTCCTCGTCATCCGACTGCAGTGGTCCGGACGGCCGGTGGCCGTCGGTCGCGGTACTCATTGGTCCTCCCGTACGAGCAACTCCTACTGGATGCCCCGTCGGGATGAGCCCATGCGGTATACGTCATCGCCGAGGTCTGGGGCAACGAGTTCCATGTTCCGCCGGGATGCGGATCGTTTCAAGCGCCGCCCTTCGGCGACGTCTCACGCGGCGCGTTTCAGGCGCCGAGCGGGTCTCCGGTGACGACGTCGGTGACGGTGACGTCGACGGGATGTTGGCCGAGGACGTCGCCGAGGAGGTCGGCGACGACGTCGAGCGTCGTGACGCGGATGTGGTCGGCCAGCTGCCGCAGGTCGGTCCCATAGCTGCCGGTGAGCTCGATGTTCACCCTGCGCAAGGTCTTGGTCTGGTCGTCCATCTCGAACGTGATGCGGGTGGGAGCGCACAGGTAGCGCTGGCGCAGCTCGATCGCGAGGGTGCTGCGCAACACGTGGTCGCTGACGAAGATCCGGCCGGGGCCGGCCATGCCGGGTGGAGTCTGGGCCGCCAACGGATGGCCGCCGGGGCGGGTGGTCGTGCGGATCGAGGAGATGACGCGTCCCGCGATCGCGTCCCACCCCGGCTCGGGTGCGGCCCGGAGGAATTCGATCGCGCGAAACAGCGGGTCCGGCGGCGGGGATGACGGGTTCATTGCCACCTTTCCAGCCGGGCTCTCAGTGTCGCGGTCGCGCGGAAGTGATGTCCGCGGGCCGCGTCGGGACTCGTGTCCAGAGCCGTCCCGATCTCGGGGAACGTCATGGACTCTATTTCCCGTAGTACCCACGATGCGCGCTGACGATACGGAAGTTCGGCCAGGGCCGCCTCCAACGCCGCCAGGAAGGCCGTGTTCGACGCCGCGGTGAACGGGTCGGCGCTGCGCTGCGGAGCCGGGATGGCCTCCATCAGCTGGTCGTCGATGGGTTGCGCACGCTTGACGCGGTAGTTGTCGGTGATTTTGTGGGAGCAGATCGAGAACAACCACGTCTTCAACGACGACCTGCCCTGAAAGGTCTCGAGCTGACGCCAGGCGGCGATGAAGGTGGCCTGCACGACGTCGGCGGCGTCGGCCTCGTTGGCGACCAACCGCCGCGCGTACCGGTGCAGCGGGGGACCGTAACGGTGCACCACGACCTCGAACGCCTCGCGGTCGCCGAGCGCGGCGGCATGGAGCAGGGCGTCGTCACCCGCATCGGCGATCCGCCCGCCACTGGCTGTCGTCACGCACGCTCCCAGTACCTCCGCACCCGATCTTGGAAGTGTCGGGATGGGCGACAGCAAATCCTAGTGCCACGCGTGCCCGCCGCGGTGCGGGTCGGCACTTCCGATCCGCCAGGCCGATCGTCGCGGCCGGTGTGAGCGGCTTCACGTCGCGACGGCGTTCGGTTTCGTCGAACCCCACCGACTCAACTCCTGACATCTCGTAACGGGTTGGCCCTCACCGACATTCGGCGAGAGGACGACTCCCAGGAAGGACGACGCTCATGGCAGATTTCACGGACAAGGCTCAGGAGGCCGTCGGACGGGCCAAGGAGGCCGCCGGCGATCTCACCGGTGACGACGAGCTCAAGGCCGACGGCGCCGCGGACACCGCCGAGGCCAAGGTCAAGCAGGGCGTCGACGCGGTCGCCGAGAAGGCCGACGACGTCAAGCAGGCCGTCGGAGAAGCCGTTGACGGCGCCAAGCAGCAGCTGTCCGGGCTGGCCGACGACACCACCGACGCGGCTCGTCAGCTCCACCTCGACGAGGCGGCCTCGACGCTGGGCGACACACGCGTGATCGTCGGCGCGGTCGCCGCCGCAGTGCTGCTCGCCGTCGTGGTGCGCCGCCGCCGCGCCTCCAACGGTCGCCGCGCGGCCGTCAAGCGGGTGGCGAAGACGGGGATCGGGCGCGCACTGACGCGCTGCTGAGGACTCCTTCGAGGACCACTCGAAGGCAATGAAGGACACAACGAAGGGAATCAACTCATGGGCATCGTGGACAAGGCCAAGAACGCGGCCGAGGACGCCATCGGCAAGGCCAAGGAGGCCATCGGTGACGCCACCAACAACGACGACCTGGCCGCCGAGGGCAAGAAGGACCAGGGTGTGTCCGGCGTGAAGAAGGTCGGCGAGAACATCAAGGACACCTTCAAGTAACCGGCCAGGGGGCCGCGCTCAGCCGCAACTGCGGTCGGGCGCGGCCCTCGTCGCCGGACCACCACCAACGCGTGTGAGTCAGTTCACCGAAATTGGACGTTCGGTTCGGGGCCTCTGCACCGACTACACCTCGTAAGACTTCACCACAGTACGAAGATCACGACATTCGACAAGGAGTTCGATCACGATGACCAGCACCCAGCCCGTCACCACCGCCACGGCCACCTCCGGCAAGGACGTCACCGCCGTCACCAGCTCGACCCTGGTGAGCTCGCAGGGCAAGACCACGATCGCCGACACCGTCGTGTCGAAGATCGCCGGGATCGCCGCCCGCGAGGTCAGCGGCGTCTACGCCCTCGGCGGCGGAGCGTCCCGCGTCGTCGGCGCGCTGCGCGAGCGCATCCCCGGCGCCAACGTCAACCACTCCCAGGGCGTATCGGTCGAGGTCGGCGAGAAGCAGGCCGCCGTGGACCTCGACATCGTCGCCGAGTACGGCGTCTCCATCGCCGATCTGGCCACCGGCCTGCGCCGCAACGTCATCACCGCCATCGAGCGGATGACGGGCCTCGAGGTCACCGAAGTCAACGTCACCGTGCACGACATTCACCTCGCCGGTGACGACGACGCCGACGCCGACGACGCCGTCACCCGGGTGCAGTGACCGGCGCGGAGATGACGTCGACGAGCGAGCCAGATCAGGCCGATCTCATCGCCGCCGCCGTCACCGCGGTGCCGGGGGTGGTCGGGTTGCACGCCGGGATGTTCGGTGAAGTGGCGACCTACCTCCCCGGTCACCGGGTGTCGGGCATCCGCACCAACCCCGACAACGTCACCGAAGTTCACGTGACGCTGCGGTACGGCACCCCGGTGCGCGACACCGCGGCCCGCGTCCGCGACGCCGCGGCGGCCGTCACCGGTGGCGTCGTCGACGTCACGGTGGAGGACGTCGTCACCGAGACGTCCGCGTCGTGACCGTGGCGCGGTGGGACCGCTACCCCGATCGGGCCAGCGCCCGCCGCGCCGCAGCTCGGGAGTTTCATCCCGACCGGGGTGGCAGCCCGGAGGCCTTCGCGTCCGCACTCGAGGCCATCGACGCGCATTTCCGTCCGCCGCCGGTGCGGACCACCACACGCCGCAGGCGGCGACGCCTCGCCATCCTTCATCCGCTTCGACTGGTGCGCCGGCGGCGCCGCTTCATCGAGCTCTGACGCACACCCCCGCAGCACGGAAACGCCGTGCCGCAACACTTCTCGGAGGTTCACATGACCACATCCAGTTTGGGCTTGATCGCCGGACTGCTCCTCGGCATTGCCGCGGCCGCAGGCGGTCTGACCGGTTTCGTCGTCGCCCTGATCCTGGGTGTCGCCGGGTACCTGATCGGCGGCCAGCGCGACGGCGAATTCGACTTGTCCGCACTGTTCCCCGGGCGTCGTCGTGGCTGACGACCGTTCCGACGTCGACTCAGCCGACGACCCCGGCGTCCGCGGTGAACTCACCGTGCGCGACAAGGTGGCGCAGCGGCTCGCCGTCCACGCCGCGCGGCTGACCGACGGGGTGCACCAGCACTCCGCGGGCCTGAACAAGATCACCGGCCGCGACCTGCCCCGGGCCACCGTCGCCATCGCCGGTGACCGGGCCCGCGTCCAGGTGAACATCGCCGTCGCGTGGCCGGAGCCCGCGGTCGTCGTCGGCGCCGCCGTGCAACGCAACGTCACCTCCGCCCTGAGGGACTACGCCGCACTGACCGTCGACCGAGTCGACGTCGCCGTCGACGCCGTCCTACCCGCCAGCACCCCATCGAGGACCGTGCAATGACCACCACCCGAGAACCTGCCGCCGTCGCCACCCCAGCGCCGGGGCGGCCACCCGTGGCCGCACCAGCCGCCGGCTACGTCGGGGCACTCCTGGCCCTGCTGATTCTCGCCGCCGGTGCGGTCGCCCTGCGGGACGCCGCCGTCCACTTCGGCTGGCTGACGGGAACGGCATGGACCGACACCGCCGTCTCCGGCCTCGACGGTCTGACCTACCAGGGCTGGATGCTGCCGGCCGCCATCGTGGCCGTCGTCGTCGGCCTGTGGTGGGTGTCCGCGGCGATCCGTCCACGGCGACGCACCGCGCTGGCCGTCCCCGCGACGACGAGCGTCTGGATCGCCAAGTTGGATCTGGCCCGATTGGCCAGCGCCGCAGCCGCTTCCGTGCCTGGCGTCCTCGGTAGTCGGGCTTCGGCAAGCCTGCGCACCGTCACGGTCACCGCCGACGTCACCGCGAGTGATCCCGCTCTGAAGGCGGCCATCACCACCGCCGTCGCCGACACGATCGGCGGCTTCACCACCACCACGCCGCGCATCAAGGTGCGCACACGCACGGGAGCCAACTGACATGACCCGCACGGCCGTCACCTTCGACCGCTTCGCCGCCGGCGTCGCCGGGCTGGCGCTCATCGCGCTCGGCGCCGCGCTGGTGGTGTGGAACACCACCTGGGTGCCCAATCTGCCCGACGCCGTCACGCTGCCCGGGCTGCGCGCGGCCACCACCACCGGATGGTGGCCCTTCGCGCTGGCCGGCGCCGGGATCGTGCTCGTGGTCCTCGCGCTGCGGTGGCTCTTCGCGCACTCCCCGGTCGCCAAGGTCAAGTCGCTGCCGCTGCGTTCCGACGACAGCGGAACGATCACCGTCGACCTCGGCGAGGTCGCCGACGCCGCGGCTCAGGCCCTGCAGCAGTCCCTCGACGTCGAGTCCGCCAGTGGCAAGGCGGTGATCGACCGGGGAACCCGCACCGTCGACCTCACCATCACCACCAGCGCCTCCCCGCGAGCCGACCGCCTCATCCCGGCGATCGACGCGGTCTGCGCCCAGATCTCGGGTGTGCTGTCCGACCCGTCCGTCGCCACCCGCACCACCATCCACACCGGCAAACGCGAGCGTCGCCGGGTTCGGTGACGGCGCCTGCCGTCGAATCAGAAAGGACCGCACCATGCTTGCCCTCTTGAGCACCCCCGTGCGACGTTGGCTGCTGGCGAGCTTGCTGCTCCCGGTGATCGCCAGCGTGCTGACGAAGCTCGGCCACTACCTTCAGCGCCGCAACGGCGGTGCGCCCACCACGATCTCGCGCGGGCTGCTCGGACTCTCCTCGGTCGCGCGCCGGTTCACCAGGAAGAACCGGCCCGACGCCGACCCGGCCCTGGTGGACCCGGGATCGTCGCACACCAAGCAGCTGCCCTGAAAACAACCGCTGGACAAGTCATTCGAGGAGGCGACATGCAGAGCGTCGAGCGCCCATTGCCCGAACACCACCAGCCAACCGTCGACCGGCGGCGGCCACGCACCCACGACGAGTCGCAAATGGACACGTTGCGGCGACTCCCCGCATTGCGGGTGCTGGGCCAACTGCCCGTGCCGGTGGTGGCGGTCACCGAAGAGGGCACCGTCCTGTTCGCGAACGACGCCATGGGCGACATGCTCGGCCTGACCCGCGACGAGTTGCAAGCCAGGAACTTCCAGGACGTCTTCGAGACGCCGCTGGAGTCGGACAGCGCCGTTGCCGAACTGCAGAAACACGCAAACACGCTGGTGAAACTGTCACACGCCGACGGTTCCGCCGTGCGGGCGGTCATGAGCCGCTCCGCCCTTCAGCGGGCCGACGACGACATCGCTCTGGTGACGTTTCAGGACATGACCGAGCACTTGTGGCTGCAGGGACGGTGACCAGTCCGCGGACCCAGGTTAGACATTCGCGGATTTCGGGGTATGCCTCGACCATGACTGCGATGTGCGAACGAACTGAGAGCCCCACGCAGCTGCGCCGAACACGCTCTGCCGACGCCGCACAGGCGTCGCGATTGCGTCGAGAACTCGACGCGTGGCTGCATCAGAGCGCACTGTCGCTGACCGAATCGCGGTGTGCGGACGTGTTACTCGGTGTGAACGAGGCGTTGGCCAACTGCGCCGAGCACGCCTACCACGGGCGCGGGGACGGTGACATCTCGATGCACGCCACCTACGACGACGCGGCGCAACGGGTTCACGTCAAGATCAGTGACCACGGACGGTGGCGGCCGCGTGCGGCGGTGGTCTGCAGCCACCGGGGCCGGGGCCTTGCGCTCATGCGGGCCCTCGCCGATCAGTGCACCGTCGACCGTGGGGCCGCCGGCACCACCGTCCGCCTCGACTACGACGTGTCGAGCTAGGTCCCACACGCAGAGACGGGCGGGCACGACCCCGAAGGGGGTTGGCCCGCCCGTCTCAGCGGAATGAAAGGTGGTTACTCGGCGGCCTTTTGGCGCGCTTCGGCGGTCTTCTCGGCGGCGCGTGCGGCCTCTGCTTCGGCTTCCTTCTTCGCCACGTCGCGTTGAGCCTCGGCCTTGTCCTGCTGTGCCCGGCCCTCTTCGCGCAGGCCGTCCTGGCCGCTGACGATGCCGATGACCTCCTTCGCCTTGCCCTTGACGTCCTCGACGACGCCCTTGACGCCTTCTTCGGGTCCACTGTCACCCATGTGAGCCTCCATCCGTTCGCGTGCGACATTCCGGTTCTCCGAAACCGTCGCGGGAGTACCCAATTCGGTCGGTGTCTGAACATGACGGGTCTTCAGGTTGGATTCAGGTTCACGCCGTAGCGTTCGGCAGCGATCCGGCAGGTGCCGGCCAGCAAATCGACGCGCGGCGTCCGGGGCGATCCCGGACGCCGCCGTGCGTGAAGGACGAAGGGGCGCGCGACCACCACCCCTCGGCCGGAGACGGCGGCGACGTCGGAGACTCACCGACAGACTCGAATGACGAAGTATCCCAACCAATTCCGGCGATCTGAGAGCGATGAACGAACTACCTGCGAAGAAGGCCGTCACGAAGGCCGCGAAGAAGGCTCCGACCAAGAAGTCTCCTGCGAAGAAGGCGCCTGCCAAGAAGTCCCCCGCGAAGAAGGCGTCCGCGAAGAAAGCGCATGCCAAGAAGTCGCCCGCCAAGAAGGCGTCCGCCAAGAAGGCGGCTGCCGAGGGCGCTCCGCGCAACGACACGTCGGCACCGAAGCGGCCCGCATTGGCGGCCCCGCCCACGGATCCGTTGACCGTGCTCGGTCTGCAGCCGCACTTCACCCTCGCGGACCTGCGGCGCGCGTGGCGCGACCATGCCGCCACCCACCATCCCGACATCGGTGGCGACGCGGCGACGTTCAGCCGGGGCAGGCACGCCTACGAGGCGCTGCGGGAAGGCCTCGGCCGGTGACCCGGTGACGGGCGCGTGGGCCGAATCAGCAGCACTGGTGGCGCTGGCGGCGGTGCTGGTGTTCGCGATGGTCCAACCCCGCGGACTTCCCGAGGCGACGTTGGCGGTGCCGGTCGCCGCCGTACTGGTGATCTGCGGCGTGGTCAGTCCCGGTGCCGCGCTCGACCAGGTGAAACTTCTCGGCCCGACCGTCGGATTCCTCGCCGCCATCCTGGTTCTCGCGCACTTGGCCGACGAGGAGGGTGTCTTCCGATGGCTGGGCGCTGCGCTCGCGCGGGCGTCCGGCGACAGTTCGCGTCGGCTGCTGGCGTTGGTGTTCGTCTCGGCGTCGGTCACGACGGCGGTGCTCAGCCTGGACGCGACGGTTGTCCTGCTGACACCGGTGGTGCTGGCGACGGCTCGCCTGGTCCGGGTGCGCGCACGCCCCCACGTCTACGCGTGCGCCCACCTGTCGAATTCGGCGTCGACGTTGTTGCCGGTGTCGAATCTGACCAATCTGCTGGCCTTTTCGGCGTCCGGGCTCACCTTCGTGTCGTTCGCCGCGGTGATGGCGCTGCCGTGGTTGATCGTCGTCGTACTCGAGTACGCGGTGTTCCAGGTCTTCTTCCGCAAGGACCTCGGGGCCGAACCCGATCCGGTGGAGCCGGCCGCCGACGAGTCGACGGGCGACCAGGCGACCCCGGTCTACGCCTTCGTCGTGCTCGGTCTGACCCTGTTCGGTTTCGGCGTGTCCGGGTTCGCCGGGGTCGAGCCGGTCTGGGTGGCAGTGGTGGGTGCGGTGGCGCTGGCCGTGCCCGGCGTGCGCCGCCGCTCGGTGACGGTCTCGACGATCGTGCGCGCCGGATCGCCCCTGTTCTGTCTGTTCGTGTTCGCGCTGGGCGTGGTGGTCGTCGGCGTGAGTGCGCACGGGCTGGGCGCCGCGGTGGCCCGGGTCCTGCCCGCCGAGCCGACGCTGGTGGGCCTGCTGGTGGTGGCCGGGGTGTCGGCGGTGCTGGCGAACGTGGTCAACAACCTGCCCGCCACGTTGCTGATGCTCACCGCGTTGGGCACGGGTGCGCCGCCGGGCCTCGTCCTGGCGATGCTCCTCGGGGTGAACATCGGACCGAACCTGACCTACGTCGGCTCGTTGGCCACCCTGCTGTGGCGGCGGGTGCTCTCGGGTGCCGGGGTGCAACCGCGCCTGCGGGACTTCTCCGTGTTGGGAGTGGCGACCGTGCCGGTGTGCATCGTCGGTGCCGTCGTGGCCCTGTGGGCGGGTCTGGAGTTGGGGCTCACCTAGGCCCCGCGCGTCCCCCGGCAGACGAGCGTCTGCCGGGGAACGAACCGGTTACCGAGCGGGCTGCTCGGCAGGCAGCAGAGGTGTCGAGGGTGCGGCGGGCGCGGCCGGAGCGGGGGCGGCGCCCCCACCCCCACAGAATCTGCATCACGCCGAACGACGCGACGACGACGTGAGCGGCGAGACCCCCGACGAATGG
>NZ_JACKTL010000072.1 GCF_025822245.1 Mycolicibacterium hodleri | reverse complement strand
CCTCATCAAGGTCTGGATTGCGGACAAACTTGATCATGGTGACCACAGCGCAGCCTGACTCACCCTGAGGGCGGCCCGCGCCCCGTCCCGATAACGAAGGTTTGCGGGACAGCGGGGGAGTAGCAAGCCTGTTAGTCGTGGGCCGCCCTCAGGCTGCTAATCGGCAGGTTCCTGGTCCAGTTCGTTTCGCGTCCAACCGACGAAGCGCTCGGGGTTTGAACCCCGGACCCGCTGATTAAGAGTCAGTGGGTTCGCGCGACGCCTGTACTCACGACCAACCTGGGATCTGCGGATTAAAAGTCCGTAGCTCTGAGGGTGCTGGATTCAGCTCGGCACTACAGCTGCGGCAGCGATGTTGGTCAACAGACCCGAAGCAACAGTTGTAGATGCGATTAGCACCTGATCCTGCACGCGGTCACTATTCATACGCACCGCCTCTTTCCGCTTGCGATCTCGATAGCGAGAACCAGCCAGGGAACGAGTTGAGCAGTACAGCCCCCGCAACCATGAGCAGAGCCGAACCCGTTACCGGGCTCAATCCAGCAAGGAAACCTTTAGCCAACCTGACTACTAGCTCAGATGAGGCTGTCCTGCCTAGTCCTCCGAGACTTCTTGCGACTGCCCTAACGTGCGGCGTACACGGTCCCAGGAACGGCGCCACCACGCCTTGTGGACCGGCACGGCGGGGCGTTCGGTGTGTGCTGCTCGGTCCCGGTTGCTCGCGATCTGGGTCGCCCGCCTCGAGATGGGCGGAAGCCAATCGACGCGGTTGTGGCGAATGTTGTAGTGCGATCTGCAGGGCTGCTGTCCGTTGCCGACGGAAGGGTGCAGTGTCACGGTGCCGTCGAAGGTAAGTGTCCAGTCATGGGGTCCGAACGGCGTCACGACTTTGGTGTGACATCCGCAGGCGCACAGATGGACTGACGTCTCGTACCGCATGGAGACGTAGAAGTTCCCCGGTTCGAGATCGGCGGGGATGGACTCGGTGAACACCGGGACGAGGAGCTTGTTCTTCATGCGGCGTCACCCTCATCGGCCTCGGACTCGGAACGGTTGTCGTCGCTGGTGCCGTACCGGTGGTGAAGGTCGCCGCTGTCGACGACGTACACGCTGTGGCGCTCGTCTTCGACGTCGGCATAGAAGCCGAGGATCTTCTTGTATCGGATGATGGCGAGGTTGGCGGTGACGGCGTTGAGTTCGTCGACCTGGAGATTGGTGTCGTACTCGGCGTCCTCACCGACGAAGTACGAGATCAGGCCGTCCTTCGTGATGTGTTCGCTTCGCCCAGGAGTGGAGGTGGTGATGCGGAGCTGGCCGTTGATGCCCCCGGGGTCCTTGCCCAGGCCAACGCCCGTGTCGATGAAGGAAATTCGGTTCGCGATCAGGGTGTCGACAATGGCCTTCTTGTCCGGTCCAGAGTCCATCGCGAGAAACACGAAGTTGGCGTCGAGAAGCTCGTGGACGTTCTCAGAGGTGACGTTGACGGGGTGCGGGACGATGCCGCGCCGCATGACCGAGTACGTCTGGGCGTAGTAGTCCACCTTCTTCATGCCGGCGGCAACGTCGTCGAAGCTGGCGGCCCCAGGAGCACGAAAGGCATTGTGGGACCGGAAGACGTCGTCGTCGTACAGGTGGACGGTCCAGGCTGGAGTCTTGGCGAGGGCGTCCAAAAGATGGGCGCCGGTGCCGCCGAGACCGACGATCACCACCTTCTCGACGGCGAGCCGGTCGTTCAGCTCGGTGATGCCCGCGCGGCTGGAGTACGTGTCCACATAGACGAACACGCCGTCGTCTTCGTCGGTTTGCACCGGCCTGTAGGTGTACGGGCTGGCATCCGGTTCGTTGGCTTGGGCGGGGCCGACGATCATGGCGACGTAGTACGTGACCTTTTCGTAGAAATCGCAGTAGCCGCCGGCTGAGGGCTTTTGCGAGAAGCCGCAGGCAGCGGTGAGCTCGGGAGTGGCAGACCACCTCTCGACGCCGTCGTTGACCAGGCCGTCGATGGCGTGGCCGTTCTTGTCACGGGGGATCCCGCCGACGAAGCACATGACGTGGGTGCTGGGCGGGGTGGTGGTGGTGCCGCTCAGCTCCAAGGGGCACAGAAGGGACCCCCGCTGGACCTGGGCGTTGCCGTCCACGAAGGGGATGTCGTCCACGACGAGAAACCCGTTGACGATTCGGATGGCGAGGCCGTCCTGCACCAGGCGGGCCAGGTCCGGGCTGCTACGAACGAGTCGTGAGTCGAACATTGAACTCGGTGCCCTGCATCTTCACCTTCACGGATTCCCCGGCCACCAGGGTGCCGCTGGCCTTGCCCCCGCGGGACGGATCGGCATGGCGATAGGAGACGGTGAACATCGCCGCCGGATCGTGGCCCGGAAACGCGCGTTCGCCCAGCTCCTCGTAGGAAACCGTGTCGTGGTCCACAGGGGTCTCGGTGCCGTTGACGACGATCTCGTATTCCTTGTCCTTCTTCTTGCCCAGCTCCTGGGTGGCTGCAGTCATAACCGTTTTCCTCTCGTCCCGGACCCCGCTGGCGGAGGTCTCAACTTAAGTATATCATGTTATCATCCATAGGGTGATTACGGGAATGCGAGTAGAGTAGCGCGTCCCAGAGTCGATGGTCAACGGCCTGGCAGTAGGGTGCGGATGACGGCTGCTCACAGTCATCAGCCGATGGGTGATGGAGAACAGACGCGTGGAACAGGAGTACTTGGACGAGGGGTTGCGCCGCCTCGCCAGAGATCCAGAGTTCCGGCCGGCAGATTGGAACGACCGGGAGATCCGGGATTTCCGCCGACTCATTCAGTGCGTACGTGCCGCTCATGTCGAAACCGACCTGCGAAACATGCGCTCGCTGCGGATCGAACCCGACCATTCCGGTGACCCCACACGGGCACGGGCCACGTTGAGTTCGGGCCGCGTTATTGACCTCACGTTCAAGATTTCTGACGACGACGGCGCTGTGGTCTTCGGAGTCTTGGCAGTAGAGATGGAACCCCAGCGATGAGCACCACACACACCAACGACCCGCTACCAATTGATCAGACACCTGTCGGCGAACTCCTGGGCGAGGAACTCGAGGCCCGCGGATGGTCTCAGGCCGACTTTGCCGCCGTACTAGACCGACCCACTCAATTCGTGTCCGAGATCGTGACCGGAAAGAAGGAGATCACTCGAGAGTCGGCGGCCCAGATTGGTGCGGCCCTTTCTCAATCCCCGGAGTTCTGGCTGAAACTGCAAGACCAGTACCTCTTGGCCGAACAAGCCAAGAATCGGACGACACAGGCAAAACTCGACGACGTACGCCGCCGGGCGCGACTCAATGAGCTCGCACCCATCCAACTTCTGCAGAAGAGGAAAATCCTCACCGGTTCGACCCTGGACGAGCTGGAAGCCGAGGTGATGGAACTGTTCGAACTTGCCTCGGTCGATGATCAGCCTGCGCTGGTAGCAGCAGCCAGGCGCGCAAACCCCGAGGAAGACATCACCATGTTGCAGCAAGCGTGGGTCGCCTGCGTTCGAAGACAAGCTAGAAAGTTGCCTCCAGCCACCGACTATTCGCGCGAAATGCTCGTCAAACTTGCCGCAGCACTCCCACGGTCGGTGCAGACAGCTGAGGACTTCACGACGCTGCCCGACCAATTGCGCGATGCGGGCGTCCGGCTGGTCTATGTCGAAGCGCTGCCAAGCGCCAAGATCGACGGATGTGCGATGTTCGTGGACGGCTACCCAGTCATCGGGCTATCTGGACGCGGCAAGCGCCTCGACAAAGTCTTGTTCACCTTGCTCCACGAGATCGCACACGTTCTCCAGGGACACGTCGATGACGGCCCCATCGTCGAGGAGCTGGACGACAGTCACGCACCGGAGTCAATTCGCGAGAGGGAAGCCAACAACGGCGCCGGCACGTGGATCTTTCCCAACGGGTACCCCCCGGTGCCCGCCCGAATCAACGCGCCATGGGTAGAACAAACTGCCGACACACTCGGACTCGCGCGCATAGTGCTAATCGGCCAATTGCAGAAGCGGGGCCGCCTGGACTGGCGGACGACACTAGCCAAGAATGCCCCCTCAGTCAGCGATGTTCTCCCACGCTGGGACTAGCGAAGTCCTTGCACCGCAGTACATCCCATAGCCCAATGCCACCACACCGTTGGAGCCCCAGCATGTTCCGTCTCCACGGGTCAAAGCCCTAGCTGGGTGGCGGCGTTGTCGTCCCATGCGGTGTGGATGCGGACGTAGGTGCCGAGGGTGGCCAGGGAGCGGTGGCGGGTTTGGTGGGCGATGGCGCGGTCGGTGGCGCCGCGGAGGTGGGCGTGGGTGACGAATCCGGCGCGCAGGCTGTGGGCGCTATAGCCGCTCGCGTCGGTTCCGGCGCGGTGGATTGCGTTGCGTATCAACGTGTTCATTGATTCGGGGTGGAGCCGGCGGGCCAGGGCGTGGTTGCCCTTGGAGACGGGCCGGAAGACGGGTCCGCCTGTGATGTCGGCGGCGTCGAGCCAGGTGTTGAGGGCGGTGACGGGGCAGCGTCGGGGGTGGGTGCCGTGGGGGATGACGACGAGTTCGGGTTGGGCGCCGGTTTGGTTGGTCTTGGACCGACCAATGGTGGCGACGAGGCCGCGGGGGTGCTCGGCGAGGTGGTCGACGTCCAGGGCGGCGAGTTCGCTGCGCCGTAGGGCGGTGACGAATCCGGTCAGGAGCAGGGCGCGGTCGCGCAGCCCGGCGAGATCGGGTTCGGGGTCGCGGCCGGGCGTGGTCCAGGTTCGGGTGACCGGGCAGGCGTCCAGCACGTCGTGCAGCAGGGGTGGCATCAGCGGGAGGGCTTGGGTTGGTGGGGTGGTGTGGGTGCGGCGGATGCCTTCCCACACCGCGAGGACGCGGGCGCCGGTGGTGGGGTCGGGCAGGTCGTGCACGGTGTGGGCGAAGGTGATGGCCGAGAGCCGCCGGCTGATGGTGCCGACTTTCAGGCCGCGGGCGGCGAGTGCGGTGAGGTAGCCGGTGAGGGTGGCCGGGTCGGCGGGCAGGGGAGTGTGGCCGGCGGTGTGACACCAGGTGGTGAAGTCGGTCCAGTCGGCGCGGTAGCCGCGCACGGTGTTCGCCGCCCGGGCGGCGTCGACGTAGCGGGCTTCGGCCGCGGTGAGGGTCTGGTCGGCGACCACCGCGACCGGATGCGTCGTCGGTCGCGGGACGGGGGAGTGGTCGCCAGTGCTCACCCGTCGCAGCCTAGGCATCGGGACCGCCATTACACGGGATTCTCTGCATTATCCCGTGTAATAAGTGGATAGACGACTTCCGCCTCCATTGTTCGTCGGTGACGCCTTACACCTGGCGCCAATGATCGGGAACCTTCTTGTCGGTCAAGTGACGAACCCGCGCCACCATGATCGGCCGATGGCCTTGACGCCTAGCCCAGTCGACGGCCCCCTGTTGTGTTTGGCTGCTGTGCAAGACACTGTCGGCGGCGTCTTCGACGACGTAGTGACTGATCGCGGTGTGCGGCTCGCGGCTTTTCGGACGGGGTTCAACGTAGACCTTGGCCATCTGTTCCTCCAGCGTGCACCTGCCGCACGACGATCGCGCGGTCGAGGACAACCGTCGCACAGCGCTCCGACAATTCGACTCCGATCTGCTCGCACACGCGTGCAAGAAGCTCAGCGTGACCCCCATGTGGCGGTACACATCGACGGCGCTGAGCGGTCAGCGGAGAGCTCATCGGCCCGTGGGAAGCCGTAAATGCGAGGACTGGAAAGGCGTTGGAGCCGCCGAGGCGGTACGACACGGCTATTTCGTTTCGTTGGGGTGGCTTGTGTGTACTTGTTCGAGGTAGACCGTTCGGCCATCGACGTAAAACCAGATGCGGGCGGTGCCCTGGAATGTGGGCTTGTGTTGCCAGCGCTCATGAGTGCAACCACCGCGGACGATCGTGCCGAGTTCGCCTCGAAGTGGGTAGTTTGTCGGAGTCCTTGCCAGCGGGGTTCGCGTCAGAAAGTCCCACGACTCGGCAAGAGGATTCCGAATCGTTGCCACGAGGTCCCGCCACCCCTTGACCGCGTCGGCCGTGGCATAACAGATTTCATATTCGTTTCCCTTTGGAGGACGAGGGACACGCTCACCGCGCTTGGCGGCCACCCCTACGGTCGCTTCACCACAGCATCATCGTCCAACCACTCCGGCTCTTGACGACCCATGCCGGCGGCAACGGCAGTGGCGGTTTCCCTCCACGACGTCAGCTCCGCGAGCACAAGATGCGGCTGGTCGGTGGAGAACGACGCACGTGCCGCGTCGACCAGGTCCTGCGCGCAAACCGCCCGATCCTCCAGTGACAAGGCAAGCATCCACGGAAAGGCCTTCGACATTCGATCGGCAAGCGGGCCGTTGTCATCCACTGCAACGCCGATGAGCTGGGCAGCGAACTGAAGCATCTTGGTGCGACTGTCGGCTTCCCGCTGCGACATCAGTACAAGCGCCTCGCCGTCACGTCGAGTCACCGTCACCGGGTGATCCTCGGCTTCAGCGAACACCTCTGCGGAGTGCTTACTCAAATCCGAGGAGCGGCGCGTGGTGTGAAGAGCAGTCGCGGTCATGACCTCATAGTATTCGGAATGTGTTCGGAAGTCGACTTCATAGGGTGCAGATCACCCCTTCGAGGGGCAGGCTCGGCAGGAGCGAGGCCCATCTGCCCATCAGACCTCTAGCCGGGAGCGACGCGGGCCGCCTCAACGAAGAGGCCATCAAGACCGAGCCACCCATCCCACGAATAAGCCGATGACCGCGTATCTTCTTGCCAGGAAGTCTCAGCTCAGGTGAGGAACTGCTGGTCGCATGGCGCCTAAACACGGGGAACCGGAGTCCGTTGTCAAAAACATTACAACTTCGACCATGAGAACAATTTTTACGGCAATAGTGTTGGTCGTTGTCGCTGGGGTTATAACTGCATTGGTAGTCGATCACTTTTGGGGTAATCAGCAGGCGGTCGACCATGAAAACGCAATTCAAAGTGACAAAGATCAGCACGATGCAGGTTTGAACTCTCCGGTTGACATTCACTCAAGCTTACCTTTGGCGCCATGGAAAGCATGGGTCTCGAACGAGACAATCGCGGTCGATCCCGAGATAACGGACGAAATGGGATTTCCCGGCGATGACCACGCCGTCCATACTGGACGGCCAACTGACGTCGCCGATGGGAAGACGCAATACCGATCTTCTTTTTCGTTCGACATCACTGGAAAATCCAATACCACGATTCGGGCTCAGGCGATGCGAGCGGTCATTGATGCAAACGACCCCACACCAAGCGCGACTTTCATGTATTACATCCCGCAGGGGGACACTCTGAAGGGTCAGTTCATCATTGACCTCGGCAGCAAGAACCTCGATGCCCTAGCCATGGACGACGACGGCCACGCCACAGACCAGCGGTATCTCGACGCGAGGGAGTTGACCGTTGCCAATATGGAGTCGGTAGGGTTTCAAGGAATTGCTGCAGCCCCTCCAGACCGGGACATCAAGTTTCATATAGAAATTGACTTCGATGGCGGAAAGAAAGCAGAAGTGTACGGACCCGATGGAAATCCATTCCGTGCCGTAGGTTTTCCTGAATCGCCGCAGCACGTGTTCGAACCAACTGCGCTACAAGCTGGTGGATCCACTGGGCTGCATGAGTGCCAGTGGAGCAACCAGTGCGAAATGAGTTTTAATTCATACTTACGCGATGGTCCTTAAATACAACGGGTCGCCAATCCCAGCTAGCGGACACATCTTTGCCCCCGTCGCTACAGACGGATTTTAATGGCAATGACCGAGGACGGCTTCATGTATGTCGGCACGGCCCTCACATCTGAACCCGCCGATCTGCCGTCATATACTGGCGGATCGGGGCTCCCTGTCGATGCCAGCGCCGCCCAGGCCGCCGTCGTGGTCGCGGATAGGACTCCAAACGAACTGACGGGCTATGAATTCGTCCAATGGCCGGTTGATGGTCGACGACTTCTCGCCCCAAAACTCTTAGGTGGTGAGGCGGTATGGGTGAACACTTCCACCCATACCGTCATCGCTCCAATTGGCGGCTGTCGGCGAACCCCACGTTCTCGGGCTAGATCGGCCCGTGGTTGCGTTCTCTACGTGCTGACCGCCAATCCCACACGCGTCCGCTGACTAACGAACCACCCCAGATGGGCGATGCACAGCCGGGTTGCGGAGACGGGATCGGGCGGTCTGCTGGAACTGAGAACGTTGACATGGAGCTGAGAACGTTGACGTAGCCATTCACGCCGGGATCGGTGGCCGCGCCAAACATACAGCGCCCTCAACGGCCCGGCGGCGTCGGTCGTTGCTCAGGGCTCATGTGTGGCTATGCCTAACACGCGACTAATGCATGTCAGAGCTGCCGCGGCGTCGGGGCTGATGGCTTCCACGATTTGGATGGCGTCGCGGTGTCGTTGTGCATGTTCGGCGGTGAGTATTTGTTCGTTGTGCGCGATGCGGTTACGCAGGATGCGGAGTCTGTCGGCAGCGTCTCCTACCCGTCGGCCTTGGTCGACGAGGGCTGCCTTGCCCGACAGGTTCGTGTCGATAGGGAAGACGTTGTCGACGTTGGGAAACGCCGACCGTATACCGGTGAGCCACATGAACTCTCGGGGAGAGAAGCCTTTAGCTCGCTTGTCTTTCTTGTTGGGCATGAGGTGCACCAATTCCCCGAACGACAGTTGGGCAAGGAGATCGTCATGGGTAATTGCCGTGCCGCGACGAGGGTGGTGCGGATCGCGGCGGCTTCGTTCCACGTTTGCTCGCGCGTTGTGAATGACTCTGCGGCCTTGGCCCCTGCTTCTGCCGCCCCGCTTCTCTGGCTCCTGGTCAGGATTTGGTGGGGGAGGGTCGATGAGAGCCTTGAGTTCGGGTGCCGGATCCAGCAGCCATTCTTGAGGGTGTGGCGCTATTCGATGGGTCGTGTTCCATTGCGAGAGCCCCCTGTCGATGGCGTTTCGGAAGATCACTTCGCAGTATCCGAGCACCTCGTGGACTGCGCTTGCCAGCGATGCGTGCCACGCGTACAGCTCTCCGATCTGGTTGACGGTGTAGTGCGGTCGGTAATTCTCATACGCTGCGATGCGTGCAGTGCCGAGCAGCGGCACGATCCGGTGTGGCATTCCGCAAGAATAGGATGGCAGTTTGCATCCTGTGACCGTGTCGTCTACGCTGATCACCGAACAGCCGCGAAAAGCAACAGATCCGCGTGCTTTTTAAAAAGACCCCCGACTGGAATTCGGGGGTCTTTTGTTGTCTGTGCCAGGTGCCCGAGCCGTGATAGTGACACTAGCCACAACTCGCCGCTTACGCAAGCGGCATCACAAAACATTGCCAACACTGCCAGAGATTTTTTTCTTGTTAGACATTCCCGAAGAATGTCTAGCTCAAGAGATGGGGGTCACGCGTCGGCCTTGCGATTAGTGGAGAAGCTGCACCCGTCGACGCGGAGGGCGTGTTCGATGAACCCCTGAAGCAGGCAGACGGCGGCTGCACGGGCACATAACGGGGCTGTGTCTTCCTTCGCCAACGGCCGGTAAGTGAGGAACTCGGCTTGTGTGCGTCCGGCGTTGCCGAACGCCGCGCATATCTCCGCGGTGGCTGCAGGACAGTACTCAGCGGCCGCGGCGCCATCCTTGGGCCGGGCGAGCCGTGCCGGCAGATAGACGATGATCCGGGTGGGGTTGACGATGTTGGACACGTGCGCGATGGCGCGCCCCAGGGCGAATCCAGCGCTACGAAACGTCTCATGCGCCTGCTCGGTGTCGAGGTCGACGGCATCGTCGAAGTCCACCCCCAATTCGCCCGCGATGCGGCTGGACGTCGCACGCGTGTCCACGTGACCATCCCGACCGCATTCGCAAGGGTCTTTAAACGTGCGGGGAAGCCCCTCCGGTGGAGGGGCTTGATCTTGGAAGCCCACGGCGCCCGGAGTTCCAGGGACATGGACGACCTGTAAGTGACCGATCTCCATTGCGGTGCCACTGCCTCCGCGCCGGAGGCGTCCGTCCAGGACCAGGCCGGCGCCGACGCCTTCGTCGAAGACGCCGACCACGACCAAATCGGGCACGGCGTAGTGCTCTTCGTGGATCGCCAGCACCGCCAGGGCGTTGACGTCGTTTTCGATGACCACCGGCGTGATGTTCCCTTGCTCGTCGATGAATAGGTCTTGCAGCTCCTCCTCGAATCCGTGGTAGTCGACGTCGGTCGCCCCGACGGATCGTGCTATCGACGCGATCGCGCCGTCGAAGACCGGAGCGCCCACCTCAACTCCCACCCCGAACAACTCAAACGGCTTGAAGGCGGCCAAGTCCGCCTCACGTTGCGCACGAAGCAAAGGATCAAAATCTGCGTCGGCAGCATCGACGCTGGCCGCTAGACGTTCGTGGGTTTCGGCGTCTAGCTGCACCTTGAGACTGCTGACAAGGTCATGGATTGCATGCGCGACGCCCTTCCATCCACGGGTGTCCTCGGTTGCGAGCTCCCGCGATTCGACGGCCAGTCCTCGCGTGCTGTCCAGTCCGACGAGCACGGCGGTGATGGACTTGGGGACATTGCCACGCTGCGCGACGTGAACACCGGCAATCACCACGCCACGACCAAAGCGCAGGGATTCCAGGCTCCTGGCCCGCCGCCCGTCTTCTGATTCGCTTTTGAGCTGGCGCTCACCCTCTTCAAGGAAGCCCCGTTTGGTCAGCGCCCGCACGGCCTTGCTGACCGTAGCTTGCCGCAACACGCGGCGATCGACGGGTCGCGCGTCGGACCCGCGTTCTAAATGCCACCTCGAAGTCTCATTGGGCGCGCGCAATGACGTGCGCGCGAGGACCATGCCTATGACTTCCTGACCCACCCCCGAATCTTGGGCCATCACATCCAGCTGCGACTGAAAAGCGTGATGTGCCGCGCTCTCCCGTTTCATCTGTTGCATCACCGCATGTCCCGTCGTCGTCGCCACAGCGATTGCCTCCGTGAGTGGAGGCAGGCCTTCAAGATAGGCTATCTCCAAGATTGCGAACTCCTTGCCATATGCGGCATGTCTTAGTACTGTTGCAATCAGACAGACCCCCAGCCGTAGGCACCACCCGCTCAGACCCGGTGCCCGCCCCGAGGCAACGGCAAGGCAGGAGGGTCTCATGAACGCCAACTTCACAACGCACACACCGGCAGCGGACTGCTCGTCCACGGTCAGGCCCGCAGTCGTGGCAAAGCGACGGTATGGAACCTGGGCGGCGAAGCTGGTCGTTGCACTGGCTGCAATTGCAGGACTAACCGGCCTCGTCCAACCAGGTCTCGCGCAACCGGCGGTGGCGCAGGCCTACACCTTGCAGGGCCCGGACAAGGTCGGATTTGGCCGCGCGGTCATCTTGTTCAACCGGAACGACACCCTCAAGATCGGCCTTGGCGGTCTCCCCGCCATGCCCCCGGGCAATCCGGCCTTCGCGGCATTCGACATCGCCAAGGCAGGGCTCGGCGCAATCGCCATGAACTACTACAACCGCGGCTTGTGCAGCGCATACGCCTGGTCAATCCGACCATGGGACAACCAAGGCTTCATGAGCCGCAAGTGCTAACCCCACACACCTGGACAACGGCCCCGAAGTTCACCACTTCGGGGCCGTTTACTGCTTAGCCGGTTCGAAGCTGGGGCCACTTGCCTCAACGTGCCGGGCTCCGCTGTAGACGGGGGCGCGCCCCCGGCCGTGGTTCGAACAGTCCGCGTTGTGTGAGACAAGAAACGAGACACCACGACCTGGGACTACCCGACGGGGGAGGGGTGTCACGGAGGGTGTCTCGTTTCTCTAGAAACGAGACACCCCGTCATCCCGGGGTCTAGGCCTAGGGTTTCTTCTGCATCCGGTCCAGCATTTCGTGGACAACGTCTCGGAGTTTGATGTTTCTCTGGGACTCGTCGACCAGTTTGGCGAATGCTTCATTCGGGCCACAGCCGACTACCGCCACGTGGGAAGAGGTGCGGGCGGCTGGCCGCAAGAGCGTGGTCTCACCCCACACCGTAGGCGCAAGTTTTGCGCCAGTAGCTATCCTCTTAATGCGTCTGGAATCGACTTTGGCGTATTTTGGCAACCAACGCCCGCCACTGCTCGTTGAGGTGCGGCCCTTCACCCTGGGGGTGCTCTAATGAACGCCGGGCCGCCCTGGACCGAACCCATTCCCGTGTCACCGGTGCTGCACACGTTGGTGTTCAATTCCGTGCAGGAGCAAATCGCGGTGATCGACTACACGGGCACCATTGTCGACGTCAATGCCGCCTGGATTGGCTTTGGGGTCGACAACGGACTTCCCGCTGACTACGGGTGGCTCGGCGCCAACTATCTCGACGTCCTGGCAGGGGCTCACTCTCGGGGCGATGACCTGGCCGGGGATGCAGCCACGGGGATTCTGGACGTTCTCAACGATCGGCGCGCGTCCTTCGACATGGAATATCCCTGCCACAGTCCAGGCGAAGCGCGGTGGTTCGTCATGCGCGCCACCCGCCTGGCGATTGCTTCACAGCGTTTGGTGGCCGTCTCGCACTACAACATCACCGAGCGCAAACTGGCCGAACAACGTGCCGAATATCTGGCGTTGCACGACCCGCTCACCGAAATGGCCAACCGCCGCTACTTCAATGTCGCCCTCGAAAGGGCAATCCGCTCAAGCATGCGGAACCGATCGCCGGTCGGGCTCATCGCCCTCGACGTCGATCACTTCAAGAACTACAACGACGTCTACGGGCACCCCGCCGGGGACGACTGCCTGGCCCAGGTCGGACTTGCGATACGGACATCCGCTCGCCGCCCCGACGATCTGCCCACCCGCCTCGGCGGTGATGAATTCGCCGTGCTCTTGGGCGGCACCGACGCCGCGGAATCACAGCGCCGCGCCGAAGCGATCCTCACATCGGTCATCAGCCTCGGGATCGGCTACGGCGATGGACACCAGGTCACCCTGAGTGCGGGTGTGGCGTCGGTGATCGCACATGACCTCGACGACTCCGCTGAACGCCTCCTTCGAGAGGCCGATGACGCGTTGTACCGGGCCAAGCAGGCGGGGCGAAACCGGGTAGTAGTGCACGGCGACCCCTGCAGCTGACTCAGCTGCACTGCCCAACGAGCGAGGCCGCGGAGAAATTCAATGACCTTAACGACCGGCTGCTGGGCAGCGTGAACCCATCGACATCCAGCTTCGTGAGACAAGATCTGATCGACCTCGTTTCTCCAGATTTGAGACAGCTCGCTCAAGTCCAGCAAAGGGCGCCTGTCGAACGAGTGAAACCCATTAAACAAGTGGCCAAGCCAGGCGAATTGGCGGCAGCGTTGTTGGAGGTGGCAGCCGAGGTCGACGGGTGGTGCGCGATGACCAACGTGGATGCCGTGTTGCAGGTGTGTTCAGCTGAGGCGTGGCAGGAGGCGAGGGCGCTAACGGAGAACATTCACCCCCGAACGGATTTGAGCCCTGCTGAGCAGATTGCGATATTAGCGATCCTGTGTGCAGCGACGGCGCGTAAGCGTCCGCCTCCGAACCCCAGGACACCGAAGCCGCAACCGTCGGGTACGAAGCCAGTCGTGCTGAGCCTGGTCGGTTTATTTCTCTGGCGGTCTCAGGCGGTCGGTGCATCACTGCAGGTAGCGATGATGTGATGCATGGAGGCGGCAATGGGTGCGGGTCCGGTTATTTTCAGCGTTGAGCAGCAGAACCTGTTGTGGGCGATGCGCCGTGATGGCGAGTCGATTCGGGAGATGGAGCGCAAGCTGGGTGAAACGATGCCCCGGATGCGGTTGTTCTTGCGTCAATCCGGTGGGATCGCGCCAATACCTCGGAGGCGTCGATCCGATCATCTGACCCTGGCCGATCGTGAGGAGGTCTCACGCGGGATTGCCTCAGGACTGTCGGCGCGGTCGATCGCCGGGACCGTCAATCGGACACCGTCGAGACGGTGTCACGGGAGATTGCCCGCAACGGCGGCCGCCACGGATACCGGGCACTGGACGCCGATACGGCCGCGTACCAGCGGGCGCGGCGTCCTAAATCAAGCAAGTTGGCTGCCAACGCCGTGCTGCGGGAGGTGGTCGCCGCCAAGCTGGACGAGGACTGGTCTCCGCAGCAAATCTCCCAGTGGCTGCCGCGAGCACATCCCGAGGATGTCGCGATGCGAGTCTAGCTAGCAGCCGCGTTGGGTGAGGTAGGCGTCGAGGGCTTGGTCGGTGATGGAGGCGATGCTGATAGTGCGGTCGCCGGTTTCGTAGCGGAGTTTG
>NZ_JACKTL010000071.1 GCF_025822245.1 Mycolicibacterium hodleri | reverse complement strand
GCTGCTCCCACCCAACGAGTTCGAGACTCTCTACTACGCTGCCCTCAACACCGAGGAACAGCCCACAATGGAGGCGGCACAAAACCTCAGGTGATTCAGTGACGGTTGGCGCGTCTGACTAGGTCCTTCACTCCACACTCGTTCAGCCATACACCTCCATTGATCAGGAGCCCAGACTGTCAACAACGTCAGTCAGTTTTAGAACTAGACCGGTGGCACCGCCAGCACAGTGATCCCGGTTTCCCGTTCGAGTTGATCGAGCAGGTCGCGGCGATCGGGCAGATGCTCGATCGCTCGGATGTCCACGTCCACCGATGACGCCGTCGGATCGGCCGGGCCGAACAATGCAAGGCATGCTGCGGTATGGGCAAGATCGTGTCTGGCCCAGTAGCGGATCCCCCGGAAGCCAGCTTGCCGAAACGCCGACGCCCACAGTTGGGTCAGGCGGTAGTCGGTGGTGGTGAAGATCTCCGACGTGATCCCGTACTGCACGGCGAGGTTGGAGGTCACATCGGCGACGGATATTGTGCTGGCGAGCTCCAGTACCGACGAATCCCGTTCGGCGGCAATGTAGTCAGGCACCACCTGTAGGCCGCCCCACGTCTCGAGCAGCGTCACCACTTCCGACTCGGCAACGTAGCAGGTGCCGTCCGGCGCGGCGAGGTCGAACCGTCCTTCGCCGGAATGGCTGAACCAGATCGGCTCCAAACCGTGGTTGTGGGATCGGAAAACCATTGCACCCGAGGGGTACTCGCGCGACGGAAACACCGACCGCAGATGGGCCGGGGGCGGGGGAGAGGCGAGATGCAGGACGGCGCGCGACGCGGCACTCACGCCGCGAGCCGCGCCGCCGACTGCTCGGCCAGGGCCGCCACCTCGTCGCTCAACCCGGCGATCAGCGCATCACGCGGAGTCTGCCCACCGAGTTCGGGCTGCGGCGACACCAGCCAGGACGCCGCGGCCCATCCTCGCGGATCAACAACGGCCCACGCCTTGAGCGTCTTCTTGATCCCGCGCAACGGACGGGCGGGGGACTGATCGTCGAAGCCGGCGAGCAGGTAGGCATGGTTGCCGTCGCTCTCGAGCCGCAGCACGCGATGATCGCTGACAGCCTGGCTCAGCGCCTGCTTGCTCCAGCCGGTCAGGTCCAGCACCTGGGCGTGGGTCAGCAGCGCCCCGATGTGACCTTCCCACGTCGTCCGCGTCTTCAGGCGCGTCACTAGGCTGCGAATCCCGGCAAGGGCGAACTCCAGGTCATTCTGGCCCAAGCCGCTTGAGTCGACGCCTTGTTTGGCCAGTTCTTGGTCGAGCAGTGCGGGCAGGGTGATCATGGCCCCAGGATACTCGGGTCAAGTAGGACAAGCAACAATTTAATTGAGTCTTACTCATAGCGGAGGCGAACGCATCATGGCTGCAGTGATAGGTAGTCTACTAGGTCAATATGAATCCCCACTGCGAGCCCGTCTCGCCGCATCGAGTGCTAGCTGACCTCTTCGCTGCGCGACGGCGACGCAGCTGATGGGCGTCGGGGGCCGACCGGGCACACAGTGACCAGCTGCGCACGTCGCCGCTCACGATCACCTGTGGCGACGAACCGCCGTTCCAGGCGCTGCCCACCGACGGCCCCATCACCATCGGCCGCGAGCTTCCCTCGCAGATCGGATCGGCGATCAGCGCATCTCGCGCACGCATGTGCGCATCGCCGGTCGAGGGCGGCTGGCGGCTCGTCGACCTCGCCAGTACGAACGGCACGTTTCTCAACGGCGAACAGATCAGCGCCGTGACGATCACCGACCGAATGGTCGTACATCTGGGCAACCCGGTCCGCATCGCGGTCATGTTGGGGCTGAAAAGCGGTGCATCGGGACTGGGTGCGGCCAAGCCGGCATGGGTGCTCCCCGAACAAGTTTCACGGAGTCGCGCAATCGACGGGGACGATAACGGCAGAGATCACCGACCCCTCGCTGGTGCGGGTCCGCGCGGTCATCGCGGCGCGGTGCGTTAAGAACTCGGCTACTCGCAACACCGGCTTAGCGACGACAAGGTGATTAGCCAGACCAATCTGGTCGCCTTCGAGCGCGGCCGAAGCTGGCCCCGCGAAGGCACTCGCGAGAAGCTCGAAAGATATCTGCAGTGGCCCCCGGGCACCTTGGCGCGGATCCGTCACGGTGGGGCGGTAGCCCATGCCGACGGTGAGGGGCAGTCCACGGCGGCGCTATCCGACACTGTGCAGGTCTCCATGCTCGTCGAAGCCGTCCAACTCGCCCTCGACGGCATCAAAGCGCGCGCGACTACGCTGACCGCGCCCACTGAGCCTGGCTTCATCGATCAGATCAGTGGGTTGCTAGCCGAGCTACACAGAGTTGCAGACGACCACCGCCAACGCCGCGGCACGCGCCACGACCCGCTGTGGCGCTTCTGCTTTCGGACGGACGACGTATCTACAACGACCTCATGTTGAGTGCCGCCCGGGCACCGCGCGCTCCGCTGGGAGCACGCCTGTACAGCGCGCGCCGCGCCGCGGAACTCAACATCGATGAAGCGGGTTTCGCGGCCGGGGCAGAACCGCACATTGTTGCCGGCGCCGAGGCATTTCAGGCGGTGCTCAACGACGCGAGCGCCGCGCTTGAAGCGCTGATCACCCAACGCGGCCCTCGCTGACGGCCCCCCAGTCGACTGAATCTCTCGAGACGCAGCCGATAGATCCTCCTACCGCTGTCAGAGCCGCTGAATACCGCGGTGCACCTGAAAACCGATGTAAGCGAGCACGATCGCACTTAGAACGGTGACGATCAGATCACCAGCGTGCCGCGGCGCCAACGAGATTCAGTGACAGCAAGTCGACCAAGGTGGTCACGGGGGTACAGCGCGCTGATCAACGGGCAGTGCCGCACCCAAGCCGTCGATGCCGTAGGCGACGAACCTGGTAGGCGAGCTTGGTGCCCAGCGCGAAGTACAGATAGGTCAGCGTGGCCCACACCAGGTCGGTGATTGTGTTGGCCACCACGCCGGGTATCAACGCGAACACGCTGCGCAAGCAGCAGACCGATGCCGTAGGTGACGTAGACGAAGGGGTCGGCCGACTGCTGACGGATGTTGGTGAACCACGGCTGGCGGATGAGCTCGCCGCGGATAACACGCGACGGCCGACGCCGCGGCGGCGCTGGAAGCCCTGATCGCCCCAGCTTAGCCGCCGCTGAGCGCGATATTTGTCCCCGTCTCCCTGTGACGCGGCACCGAGTGACGCGAGACGAATGTCCAGGTCAAGCTCCGCCAGCGAGGGACGAAAAGACTGGGGAACGGCAGCCCGGTTTCGGGAGATATTGTCAAGACCTGTGGATGAGGTTGTTTCAGGCGACCTCGGTTTCGGTTGATTCGTCGCTCTCGGCGGGTGTGATGCCAACGGGCCGTTCGAGTAGCTTGCCTTTGTGGAACACCGCGCCGGCACGGACCAGCGCGACCAGGTGTGGTGCGTTCACGGCCCGCCAGCGGGCTTGGGCAGCGTCGATCAGCTTGTAGGCCATGGCAATTCCCGCCGCGCGGGATCCGGGGCCCTTGGTGACCTTGGTCCGCAACCGCACGGTGGCGAAAGTCGACTCGATCGGATTGGTAGTTCGCAGGTGGATCCAATGCTCGGCCGGATATTTGTAGAACTCCAGGAGCACATCGGCATCATCGACGATCGTGGCGACCGCTTTGGGGTACTTGGCGCCGTAGTCGACCTTGAAGGCCTTGATCGCGACCTGGGCCTTGTCGATATCCTCGGCGTTGTAGATCTCCTTGATCGCGGCCAACGCAGCTGGGTGCGCTGATTTCGGCAACGCAGCAAGCACATTGGCCTGCTTGTGGAACCAGCAGCGTTGCTCCCGGGTGGCCGGGAACACCTCCCGGATGGCCTTCCAGAACCCCAACGCGCCGTCACCGACGGCCAGCACCGGCGCGGTCATCCCACGACGACGGCAGCCCCGCAGCAGATCCGCCCACGACTCGGTCGACTCCCGGTATCCGTCGGCCAGGGCGACGAGTTCCTTGCGGCCATCGGAGCGCACGCCGATCATCACCAACAGGCAGAGCTTCTCCTGCTCGAGGCGGACCTTGAGGTGGATGCCGTCGACCCACAGGTAGACGTAATCGGTGCCCGAGAGGTCACGCTCGCCGAAAGTCTTCGCCTCGTCCTGCCATTGGCTGGTGAGCCGGGTGATCGTCGTGGCCGACAGTCCGGCGCTCGAGCCGAGAAACTGCTCCAGCGCCGGACCGAAGTCACTCGTCGAGAGCCCGTGCAGGTACAGCAGTGGCAGCACCTCGGTCATCTGCGGGGGACTTGCGTGCCCACGCCGGCAGGATCGCCGAGGAAAACCGTTGCCGCTCACCGGTAACGGCGTCGATGCGCTTGTCGTTGACCCGCGGGGCGGTCACCGTGACCGCACCCGCGGCGGTGAGGATGTCACGTTCGTGGTGATAGCCGTTGCGGACCACCAGACGCCGACCGTTGTCGTCGACCTCACCGGCATGGGCGTCGACGTAGGCGGCTACTTCAGCCTGCAGTGCCGCCGCCAACATCTGCCGCGCACCGTCGCGGACGATCTCATCCAACAGCGACCGACCAGCACCGCTGCCGTTCTCGTTGGCTGATTCCGCGTCGTGAACTACCGTGAGCATGGGCGTACCTTCCCAACCAGCGCGCCAACGCCGGTCTTGATCGAGATCCTGTTTCCGTGATGATCATCCTCGGGAAGGTGCGCCCACTTTCACGCCACCTCGCCGAGGCTCATCCACAGGTTCTGATCATTGCTCGGGTTTCTGCTCGCCCAACCTCAGTACCGGTCGATGGCGCTCGATGCCGAGCAGCAAGCCGCGCCGCCGCCCAAAGTGGTCAGAACCGCACTCGACTTGATCGAGGAGCATCCCGAACGGAGTTGGACGACAACCGATCTCGCCCGCGAAGTTGGTATCAGCGTCCGCGCTCTCCAAGAGGGCTTCAGGCGGCACGTCGGACTTCCCCCGCTGACGTATCTGCGCGAAGTTCGGCTGAATCGTGCGCACGCAGAACTAGCGGCGTCCGCTGCGGGTGCCGTTACTGTCGCTCACGTAGCGATGAAGTGGGGCTTTGGGCATCTTGGCCGGTTCGGTACGGCGTATCGGCGCAAGTTCGGCGTCACTCCGCAACATACCTTGCGTGCGGGCTGAAGTTTCCTTGAAATAGCGTTACTGCACCGACGCGCGGATGGGCAGTTCGCGCGCGATTTGCTGATGGCGGCGGTGTGTCACGGCACACGTGCGCGACGTCGCCTTTACTCTATCCGCGGCCACCGTCGGAAGGGAATCTAGGCCAGGAATCGGTCGATGGTTTTGATAATCTGGTAGGCCACCCGCAGCGTCGGCACGTCAATGGCCAATTCTTCAGCGGCGGCGAGGTACGGTGCCAGCATAAAGTCGACCTCGGTCTTGCGTCGTCGCAAAACATCCTCGTACATCGAGGGGTAGCCCGACTTTCCCTGTTTGCGCATTGCTTTGCCCTGCTCGATGACGAAATTGATCGCCTCGGCCGTCGGGAGCGCGTCGAGTTCCTTCAACCAAACGCCGACAACGCGTAGACCACCCGCACGGTGATGCGGACGACCGCGCTGACGGCGTCACCGGCGTGATGTCGCCGTACCCGACCGCGTCTCGATCCCCGACAGAGGAGCGTAGAAGTTCATCGGCTCGTACCCCTTCGCCCGGTAGACCGCCAGAAGGTCTTTCGCCAGCGCGACGAAGTACGTCGCCCCCTCCGGCACCTCCATGGCCTCGAAGAGCGAGGTGCCGCGGATCGCGCCCAGTGCCGTGACCGACCACGCGGCAGCCAGCGCGATCTGGGCCAGCTTTTCCCATTCCACCTGCTCGATGTTGCCCACCGCCACCGCAGGAAGGCCCGCAGCGTTGAAGGACGCCGTCAGCGTGTCGACGCGCGCTGGACGATCCGTCCAGTTCGCCGAAGTAGGCGGTCACCTTCGCTGAAAGGTGGTTACGCACGAGACCTGGCGCGACCAAGGTGCCGCCCTCGATGGTGGACGCTCCGATTACCCGGTCGGCACCAAGCCACTTGGCGAGCGTCGCGTCCTTCTCCACGGTGTTCTGCACCGACAAGGCGGTGCTCACGACATCACGCAACGTAGCGGCATCCGCTAGCGCCTGCGCGGTGTCTTTGCCCTTCACCGCCAGGACGAGGTAATCGAAGGGTCCCGCGGCCTTGCCTGCCTCGTCCACCGCCCTCAAGTTTTTCCTGATCAGCAGCTCGCCCCGACGGCCTGTGATCTGCAAGCCGTTGCGGGCGATGGCCTCCGCGTGCGCCCGCCTGCCGACGAGGGTTACATCTACCCCCGTGTTGGCCAAATAACCGCCTAGGACCGTACCGAGGCCGCCCGCACCTAGGATCACGACCCGCATCAAATGGCCCCCGCGATCGCGAGCTGTTGTTGCAGCACCTCCCGCTCCGGAGTCGACAGCCGGGCTTTGACGGGCGGCCGCACCGGACCCGCACACAGCCCCAACAGCTCGAACCACGCCTTCAGATAGGGCATGGCCGCGACGTACGATCCGGTGGCTGCGATGCGGCCGATCAGCACCTCGTCGTATACCTGGCGGATCGCGTCCAGCTTCGCCGACACGGGCATTGCCGCCGCCAGATCACCTGCCAACGCCAGGTCGGTGTAACGGTGCAGATCCGGCCGCCACTTCCCGTAAAGGATAAGGGAGAGCTCGCCGTAGAGTACGCGTCCACCGAAGAGTGCAGCGTCGTGCGCCCAATAGCGTTCGTTCGGCTCGCTGATCACCAGCCGGTCTCCGGCGCTGCGGCGCAACGTGATGCTGTCGGTCCAGCTCAGCGTGCCATTCTTGATTCCGACGACGTTCGGGTGCTCGGCAATCCGGTTGACGGCGTCGTGGCTGTATACGAAACCAGATACCGGCGTGCGGTAGAGCACCAGTGCGAGCCCAGTGGCGGGGGCCACGAAGTCGAAGTACGACACGACGTCGTCGTCTGTCTTGAGCTGCACTGACGGGTTCATAATCTCGGCGCCGGTGAAGCCGAGCGACTCCACGAAGCGCATCTTTTCGATTGCCTGGTATGCCGATGGCTCCAGGATGATCGTAAACAGGGGAAGGCGGCTTGCGGTGGCATCCGCGACGACCTCGTGGTAGCGCCGCCATTCGGCCAGTGTCATGTTCCAGCCCTCAGCGAAGAACCCGCCTACGACATTTAGCTTTGGAGTGTGAGTTCGCGGGCGGGCCGAACGTCCGACTGGGACGCGTGGTGATCCCTGAGATTTGAGTGGTCCGCTCGCGAGCTCGGTGTCTGGTCGAGCGGTGTCCTTGTTCGGGAACTTGGAGCCAGCCGGTCGGTGTGGACTCCTGCTTAGAGAATGTCTGGGCCACAGCCGCGATGGTCAGCCACCTGGGTGAATAGGGATTGATGGCTGACAGGAGCACACAACGATGGCATGGACATTAGGGATCGACGTAGCGGTGCGCGCGGCGCATCAAGCGACGCTGGCCCGCGACGGGACCACGGTATGGCGGGGGCGGAAATTCTCGACCCGGCCGGCGGACCTGGAGCGGTTGTGGGCCGATCTGTTCCTGGCCGACGCCACGGACGTGACCGTGGTGGTGGAGCCGACCCGTAACGCGTGGATCGTGCTGGCCGAGTGGTTCCGCCGCCGCGGCGCCCGGGTGGTGATGGTGCCTACAACCCAATCGGCGGATCTGCGCAAGTACTACTCCAAGCACACCAAGAACGATCGGATCGACTCCGAGCTGCTGGCCCGGCTGCCGCTACTTCATCCCGAAGGGTTGCGCGAGTATTCCGGCCAGGGACCGGCAGACCCGTTGCGGCGCTTGGTCAAACAGCGCTCCACCATGATCAAACGCCGGGTTGCGGTGTATTCCCGGCTCGATGCGCTCGTTGAGCTCCTCGGGCCAGCGTGGTATGCGGTGCTCGGTTCGAACTACGGCAACGCGGCGTTGGAATTCCTGGCTCGTTATGCCGATCCGAATACGGTGATTCGACTCGGCCAGGGACGTCTGAGCCGGTTTCTGATCGCCCGCTCCCGCGGCGCGTGGCGTGAGGACCACGCCGCCGGACTCATCGTCGCAGCCAAGGAAACCCTCATGCTGTGGGGACCGGACGGGATGAACTTCGCCGAACTGGGCGACGATATCGCCCACGAGGCCGAACAGGCGCTGTTTTTGACCCGGCAGATTAAGCAGATCGATGAACGGGTCGCGAACCTCTACGCAGACGCCGACCCCGAGGCGATCGTGGCTTCTGCTCCCGGCGTCGGACCCGTCATCAGCGCCGTGATCGCCGGGCGCATCGGAGATCCCCACCGGTTCACCTCACTGGCCGCGATTCGCGCCTACACCGGACTGGTCCCCAAGGTCAGCCAGTCCGGGCTGAGCAAGGTCGAATCCTCGATCACCAAGGCCGGCGACCCCCTGCTGCGCGAAATGCTCTGCACCGCCGCTGATCAAGCCCGCAAGATCGACCCGCAGATCGCTGCGAAATACCAGCGATTGATGGCCGGCGACCGCCACCACGACTCGGCGATCTGCCACCTGGCCACCCTGCTGGTCACCCGGATCGCTACCTGCATGCGCAACGGCCAGCCCTACGTCCTGCGCGATGTCGACGGCACCCCGATCACCGACGCTCAGGGCCGCAAGATCGTCAAAGAGCGCTATCAGATCGAGCCCCGGCGCCGCGACAACATCCGTCACCAACGCATGCGCGACCGCCGCAAACAGGTGGCGGACCCGGAGTCACAGGAGTCGCCAAGCGCTCCAACATCCAGGCCCGCCAAACACGAGCCTACGAGCCAACACGTCGCTTGACATCCGTTAGGAACTCAAGTCCGGCACAACCCATCTCCACAAACGCTTCGATGTTGCGCCGCAGACCTTCTTCGTCGAGCTCGAAATCCTCGGTGAGCGGGGTGACGGGACACATGTAGAAGCCCCGGAGATTCTCGGTGGCCCATGCCCTGAAATCCGGTCCGACCTGTGTCGTGGTGGTCATGCTATTCGGGCTCCTTAAATGACACTTCGCGAGGTGACAGTTCGAGGTGGGCAGGATAGAGTTCCGCCGCCGATCTTTGAACTGCGGAACCCATTACCAATGGTTTCAGCTGGGGGATCGGCCGCGTCTATCCCTCCACCGCTGCGGGGACTCCGATTCGCGCGCAATGTGTTGCACCTCGATAGTCGGTGCCAGTCGTGGGCAGTCACCTCTTGTTCGACGGCTAGCGGCATTGTCGCGTGGAGACATAGCCAAGAAGGCAAAATATTCGCCGATGATTGGATCGCGCGTCGGCCGACCTATGCGCACTATTGTCAGCGCACCACGACTACGCCGCCTTTCTAATGTGTCCCCGCAACCTCTCACTGAATGCGCGGAAGTTGCCGGCGCCTATGGGCTGCGGTCCAAATACCGTGAAGTGCATGCCGCGCGCGTTAGTTCTGGTCGCAATACGCAGCCGCCGTATGCTAGCGGTTGATGTCGCTGCGAAGCGGCGGCGACCACGACGGTGCGGCCCCGCAGCACCTTTGCCCATCGGTCAGAAACTGCCCGACATCATAGCGATCGCTGCGGGCGCGGCCCGTGGGTCACAGCAGCCGGACGATGCCGCGGGCGGCCACCTGCAGGGCGCCGAGCAGTCGCTGGCGGTCTCGCTTCAAGGACGGAACCACGACGGCGATCGCGGCCACTACAGCGTCGTCAGACGGCCGGACGATCGGCACGGCCAGTGAACAGGCGCCTAGCGACATCTCTTCCACGGTGGTAGCCACCTCCTCACGCCGCACGCCCTCCAACTGTCGGGACAGCACCGCAGGCCGGGTGACTGTATAGGGAGTAATCGGAGTAAGATTGGCGAACACCTGATCCTGGACTTCGCTTGGCGCGTGAGCCAACAGCACCTTGCCTACGCCGGTGCAGTGCATGGGCAACCTGCTGCCGACGGTGCTAACGATCGGTACGGACGCCCTACCCATCATCCGCTCCAGGTATAGCACCTCGTTCCCGTCGCGTACTGCGAGGTGCACGGTGGCGAGCGTCGCGGCGTAGACATCATGCAAGAACGGCTCCGCGACCTGCCGTAATCCGTCCCCGATCGGGGCGAGCAGCCCAGCGCTCCACATCAGTTGGCCGACCTCGAAACGACCGTCCGTGCGGCGGTGCAACGCCGCGCCCGCTACTAGTTCAGCAGCCAGCCGGTGGGCCGTGGACATCGGCAGGCTGGCCCTACACGCCAGTTCGGACAGCGTCAGTGTCCGGTGCCGCTCATCGAAGGCGGCGACCATGCTCAGCAAACGGGAAGCGACGCTGGTGCCGGGCGTTGAGTTATTTCCCGCCAATCACTGATCCTTCCGCTCAGTGAAAATCTAGCGTAGGTCAGTCGCCGAGGAGCCAATAACGTCAAGCCTATGACAGCAGTGATCGACCGCGATCCCGACGGCGGGTTCGCGAGGCAGCAGGCGATCAGCGCGGAAATCGGCGCGATCGAGTCCGAGTATCAGCGCGCGGGCATCGAGGAGACGCAGCCGCGGCTCGGCTACGCGCCTTACCGCAGCAGCCTGCTGCGCCATCCCACGAAGGACCTTCACCACGCTGACCCGGAGGGCGTCGAGCTGTGGACGCCCTGCTTTTCCGAACGCGACGTGCATCCGCTTGAATCGGACCTCACCATCCAGCACTCAGGCGAACCCATCGGCGAACGGATAGTGGTGACCGGCCGGGTGGTAGAAGGCGACGGACAGCCGGTGCGACGTCAACTCGTCGAGATCTGGCAGGCCAACGCCGGCGGTCGCTACATCCACAAGCGTGATCAGCACCCGTCCGCGATCGACCCCAACTTCACCGGCGTCGGCCGCTGCCTGACCGATGACGACGGAAGGTACCGCTTCACCACGATCAAGCCAGGGCCGTACCCGTGGAGGAACCACCGCAACGCTTGGCGCCCAGCCCACATCCACTTTTCGGTGTTCGGTACGGAATTCACGCAACGGATGATCACTCAGATGTACTTCCCCGGCGACCCGTTGTTCGAGCTGGACCCGATCTACCAGTCGATCACCGACCGAAAGGCCCGAGACCGACTGATTGCCAACTACGACCACGACGTCACCACCCACGAATGGGCTACCGGATACCGGTGGGACATCGTGCTCACCGGCGCGAAGCGCACGCCGACCGAGGATCCCGACCACGGAAGCCAACACTGATGACTACCCTGCTCAACGCCACTCCGGGGCAGACCGTCGGACCCTTTTTCGGTTACGCGCTCCCGTTCGACCGGTGCGACCAGCTGGTTCCGGCCGGCTCACCGGGTGCGGTCCAGCTTTCCGGGTTGGTCCTCGACGGTGACGGCCAGCCTGTTCCCGACGCCCTACTTGAGATCTGGCAGGCAAACGCCGACGGCACCATCCCGACGTCCACCGGCTCGCTACACCGGGACGGCTGGACCTTCACTGGGTGGGGCCGCGCCGGCACCGACGATGGCGGACGGTACAGCTTCTCCACCGTCATCCCAGGTCCCTGCGATCCCGGTGCGGCACCGTTCTTTCTGATCACCGTGTTCGCCCGCGGGCTGCTCAACCGGCTGTTCACCCGCGCCTACGTGCCCGGGGGGCAGCTGGCCGGCGATCGACTGCTGGCGTCCCTGCCGCCCGAGCGTCGCGACACGCTCATCGCCACTCACGAGGGCGCTGGACTGCGCTTCGACATCCAATTGCAGGACGCGCCAGGCAAACCCGAGACGGTCTTCCTGCGCTACGCGGGACACCAGCGGTGACTGACCTCTTCTGGCCGGGCGACGACCTCGCAGGCGACCTGATGAGCGGCGCCGCATTCCTCGAGGCCATGGTGGCCGTGGAAGGGGCGTGGCTGGACAGCCTCGTCGACGCCGGTATCGCACCGCAAGAGGCGCGTGCCAGTCTGGCGGACCTCATCGCGGACGCTGACACCGAGTCGATCGCCCGCCGCGCCGCCACGAACGGCAGCCCCGTCAGCGCTCTGGTCATGTTGTTGCGTGAGCGCTCAACGGCGGCGACAGCCCGCTGGTTACACCGCGGGCTAACCAGTCAGGACGTCGTCGACACAGCGCTCGTCATCTGCGCCCGTGACGTCCTCCTCCGCATCGGCGGCGAGTTCGCCCTCCAAGTGCGGGGGCTGTCCGAGCTCGCTGAGAGGCACCGGAGCACACCAACACTCGCGCGTACCCTGACCCAGGCCGCCCTACCAAGCACCCTTGGCGCCAAGATGGCACGTTGGCTTACCGGCATACTGGACGCCGCCGAACCGCTGAACGGGCTGCTGCCCTCGCTGCCGGTGCAGGTCGGTGGGGCGGTGGGAACGCTGGCGGCGGCTACCGAATTGACCGGTTCGGTGGACGGCGCCATCGCGTTGAGCGACGCGCTCGCCGGCGCACTGCGGCTGGCACCGGCTCCGCCGTGGCACACTACCCGCTCGGTGATCACCCGCATCGGGGATGCGTTGGTGAGCTGCTGCGACGCTTGGGGGCACATCGCCGCCGACATCGCGACCGGTAGCCGGCCCGAGGTCGGCGAGCTGGCCGAGGGGAGTGGTGGCGGCTCATCGACGATGCCGCACAAGAACAATCCCGTCCGCTCTGTGTTGATCCGGCGCACCGCGCTCACCGCGGGCCCCTTGGGCGCCACTCTGCACCTCGCCGCAGGAGCGAGTGTCGACGAGCGCTCCGACGGCGCGTGGCACGCCGAATGGGCCACACTGCGCACGCTCGCCCGCCACACCGTCGTGGCGGCCATCCAAGCCTCCGAGCTGCTCTCCGGGTTGCGAGTGGACACGGCGCGGGCGGCCGCTAACCTGGCCGCCGCGGGCGGGCTGCTCACCGAGCAGCATGCAATGACTGAGTTGGCCAGTAGCGCAGCACGGCCCGACTACACCGGTGCCGCCGATCGGCTGATCGATTTGACCTTGAGTCGGGCCCGCCGCTTCATCAAGGCGGCGCCATGACCATTCCGACCCTGGCCACAATCGACTTCGGCGGACCCGACGGTGCGCCTGTTCTCGTGCTGGGGCCTTCACTGGGTACCTCGGCAGCCACGCTGTGGAGCGCTGCGGCTGGATGGCTGAGTGCGCATGCCCGCGTTGTCGGGTGGGACCTGCCGGGTCACGGTCGAGGCGGTCCTGGCGAGCCCTTCACGATCGCCGAACTCGCGGTCGCCGTGCTGGCACTCGTCGACGACATGCACGCCGAGACCTTCCACTACGCCGGTGATTCGGTCGGTGGCTGTGTCGGTCTGCAGCTGATGCTGGACGCGCCGCAACGGGTGGACTCGGCGACCCTACTGGGCACCGGTGCGTTGATCGGCACCCCAGCTGGCTGGCTCGAGCGCGCCGCCGTCGTCCGCGCCGAGGGCGTCGAAACCTTACTCTCGGGCGCGGCCCAGCGCTGGTTCGCGCCGGGCTTCGTCGACCGGCAACCAGGTGTCGGCGCGGCGCTGCTGGACACCCTCAGCCACACCGATCCGGAGTCCTATGCGCAGGCCTGCGAGGCCCTCGCGGCATTCGACGTCTCCGACCGATTGCGCGAGATCGTCACTCCCGTCCTGGCCGTGGCAGGCAGCGCCGACGTGCCCACACCGCCGGAGTCATTGCGGCGCATCGCCTCCGGTGTCCAGGACGGTGACCTCGTCGTGCTCGACGGTGTCGGCCACCTGGCACCCGCCGAAGCCCCGGACCGGGTCGCCGGCCTCATCGCCGAGCAGGTGGGTGTTCCGCAGCCTGCGAGTCGGACCGTCGAGGATGTGTGTCGCGCGGGAATGGCGATACGGCGCGAGGTGCTCGGCAACGGGCACGTCGACCGGGCAGTCGCCGGTACCACCGACATGACCGCCGATTTCCAGCACCTGATCACCCAATACGCCTGGGGTACCATCTGGACCCGCCCAGGTCTAGACCTCCGCAGCCGCTCGATGATCACCCTGACGGCGCTGGTCGCGCGCGGTCACCGCGAGGAACTGGCGATGCATCTGCGAGCGGCCCGCCGGAACGGTTTGAGCAACGACGAGATCAAGGAGCTGCTGATGCAGACTGCCATCTACTGCGGCGTCCCCGACGCAAACTCCGCGTTTCGCATCGCCGCCGAGGTATTGTCCGAGTTCGACGAGCACGATCGGGCGTCGTCATGAGCCGGACCGCCGTCTGCGCCGCCGCCCACGAAGCCGTCGCCGGAATCGCCGACGGCGCCACAATTCTCGTCGGCGGGTTCGGCATGGCGGGCATGCCCACCACGCTCATCGATGCGATGATCGAACAGGGCGCCGCCGAGCTCACCATCGTGAGCAACAACGCGGGCAACGGCGACACCGGCCTGGCCGCGCTGCTGGCTGCCGGTCGGGTCGCGAAGGTCATCTGTTCCTTTCCCCGACAGGCCGATTCGTACGTGTTCGACAGGCTCTACCGGGACGGCATGGTCGACCTCGAAGTGGTCCCGCAGGGCAACCTGGCCGAGCGGATCAGGGCGGCAGGCGCGGGCATCGGCGCGTTCTTCTGCCCGACCGGTGTCGGCACCCCGCTCGCCGCGGGCAAGGAGATCCGCACCATCGACGGCCGCGACTACGTGCTGGAGTATCCGATCCGCGGCGACGTCGCACTCATCGCAGCACACCTCGCCGACCGGGCCGGAAACCTCTTGTACCGCAAGACCGCTCGCAACTTCGGGCCGGTGATGGCGACCGCCGCCACGCTGACCGTCGTTGAGGTCTCCCGCGTCGTAGAGGCCGGAGGCATCGACCCCGAGACAGTCGTGACGCCGGGTATCTTCGTCGACCGCATCCTCGACCTGTCGTCAATTCCCGCCGTCCGGACGCAGGTTGCCTCGTGACGGGAACGCTCGATGCAAGAACACGGTGTGGTGTCGAGCATCTCAACCGTGGCCCGTTGGACCGCCGGGAGATCGCCGCGATGATCGCCCGCGACATCGCACCTGGGTCGTACGTCAATCTCGGCATCGGCCAGCCCACGATGGTCGCCGACTACCTCGACCCCGCCGCCGAGGTGGTGCTGCACACCGAGAACGGCATGCTCGGCATGGGCGGCGCCGCGACAGGAGACGCCATTGACCCGGATCTAACCAACGCAGGCAAGGTTCCGGTCACCGAAACCGCTGGGGCGTCCTACTTCCACCACGCCGACTCCTTCGCCATGATGCGCGGCGGCCATCTCGACGTGTGTGTGCTCGGGGCGTTTCAGGTCAGCGAGCATGGCGACCTCGCAAACTGGCACACCGGAGCACCGGACGCCATTCCCGCCGTCGGGGGCGCGATGGATCTCGCCATCGGCGCCAAGCGCGTATTCGTGATGATGACGCTGTTCGGCAAGGACGGGACCGCGAAGTTGGTTCCGGAGTGCAGTTACCCGCTGACCGGGCTTCGGTGCGTCAGCCGGGTGTACACCGAGTACGCAATCTTCGACATCGACAACGCCGGAGACGGACGCGTGCACGCACTCGAGACCTTCGCCGTGAGCATTGCCGCGCTCGAGAAGCGCATGCACGTAGCACTGTCGGGTGACCCTCGCGCTTCGGTCGCCGAAAAGTGATTCCTAATCTACTGGTGGATTCGACAGCGGGTTATTTTGCAGACACTGAGAGTTGCTCGCTCAGCGACGAAATTCCCAGAGGAGGGGACCGATGACCCTATCCCATGAGGAGCTAGACGATTTCGCCGAAAGTATGGCCCGCGCCGGAGATCGCGACCACCAGCACGTGACCGAGGAGCACCTCGTCGTGAGTTCCACCGAGGCGCACTGGATCCAGACCGGAAGCCCATCAGAAATCGGATTGCTTCTGCGGATACCCGCCCGCTCCATTGAGTTTTTTCTGCAGAAGATCCCCGCCGGTGCGGGCAGTGACCTTCACCGACACGTACACGAGTCAGTTCACTTCGTGCGACACGGCTCGGGCTGGTCAGAGATCGGCGATCAACGCGTAACGTGGAGCGCAGGCGACTTCGTGTATACGCCGCCGTGGGTGTGGCATCGGCACTATGCCGACGACCAACTGGACGTCGAGATGATCGTCATCGAGAACTCCCGCCTCCTGGCTGCGGTGGACGCAACTCAGAGGGAAAGCAGGGGCAACGTTAGCTTCGCCGAGGCTTTTGGCGTCGGCGACACGTGAGCAGTGGAGAAATTGGCAAGAGAATCGCTTCGAAGGGCACTTGACGACGGCGGTCAAACGCTCGGCGGCCGGTCCACACATTCGTCTTCCCCAGTGAAGCAGGCCACCTGATCTGTACCGTGTTGTGAGAGTTAAGCGCAAAGTGATCATCAGGAGGTCACATGCGTTATTCGTCGAACCCTTCATCTGGGATAGCAAACGCCGCCCTGGCGTTGTCGTTGAGATTTGCAAATCCATCGATAATCACCCGGGCCACGCGGATCTCATTGTCAGCAATGCGGATCAGCCACGTGTGAAAGGCCGAACCAGTGAATTCTTCGCTGACCGGCGAAGGAGCTCTCCAACGACGGAAGAAGAACTCAACTCGGGTCGTCAGCTCGATGACATCCTCCTGCACCGGAACGTAGGAAAGTACTTGACGCAGTTCTAAGCGTTCGTCGAAAATCCCGTCCCGCTGCGTGAGGTACACCCGCAGACCGTTGAGTCCTTTCCATTGGTGGCCGCCGCGAAAACCGATTTCGAAGTCGTCTGTGAGGACGGTCGCGAACATTTGCTCGGCCGGCGAGTGGCGCTGTTCTAAGCGCTGGTAGTCATCGATCGTGGAAACGAAGACCGGCAGGTCGGGGGTACTCGGCATTCAACATCTCCCTATGCGGCCGTGTTAACGTAGTTAGATCAGCTTAGTAGCAAGCTCTGCGGCAGCTTCTTTGACGATGACAGCTACCTTGCGGACATGTGATGGCCGTAACCGGTAGCTCGGCGCTGATGCATTCAGTGCCAGCCTCAGGTCGGGACCTCTTGCAGGAATGGCCACAGCAACGGATGCGACACCTTCTTCGCTTTCCTCTCTACTGGTCGCGAAACCGCTCTTTCTCACCTCGACCAACTCAGCGCGCAATTGTGATCCGCCCCGGTGTGTCCGGAGAGTTCTTCCGTTGGGAAGGATGGGCGCGTGGGAGCGAAGTCATCGAGGCGGTATCCGGAGGAACTGAAGGCGCGGGCGGTGCAGATGGTCGCCGATCTGCGCAGCGAGACGGTCTCGGAGTGGGAGGCGATGGGCCGGGTGGCTGACCTGCTGGGTGTTGGTACTGCGGAAACGGTGCGCAAATGGGTTCGCCGATCTGCGCAGCGAGACGGTCTCGGAGTGGGAGGCGATGGGCCGGGTGGCTGACCTGCTGGGTGTTGGTACTGCGGAAACGGTGCGCAAATGGGTTCGCCAGGCCGAGATCGACGCCGGCTCGCGGGCGGGGCAGACCAGCGAGGAATCCGAGGTGCTGCGTAAGCTGCGTCGAGAGAACGCCGAACTCAAGCGCGCCAACGTTATCTTAGGCTTGGTCGACTGTTTGGTGGCGTGAGCTCGGTATTTGTGTCGTGGACGGTGTCCGTGACGTGGGTGGCGGCGATGCGGTTGGCGCGGAGCTGTCCGTGCAGGAGTGCGATCTGGTTGCGTAGTTGACGGTTTTCGTCGTCGAGTTCGCCGATGCGTTGGTGTGCGAGAGTGAGGCGTTGCCGGAGCGAGGCGTCGGATCCGCGCTCGATTCGGGTGGGTGCCGATTCGGCTGTCTCGGGTGCGGCGGTCAGTCGGCGGAGTTGGTCGCGCAGTTCGGGCTGGGCGTAGAGCCATGAGCGGGAGACTCCGGCGTGGGCGGCGATCTGGGTGACGGTACGGCGCCCGCCAGTTTCGCCGAGTTCGTGTAGGGCATGGCGGGCCCGTTGGAGGGTGTCGGCGCGGCGGCGTTGGGCAGCGGCGACGAGGTGGTGGCTATTGTCATGGCGCATTGGATGATTCCTTCCCGCAGCATGTTTCGCTGTCTGCTGCGGCGCACCGGCAGTCGCGTTGGTCGGCATCGAGGGTGGTGATGATGGTGAGCAGGTTGGTTTCGACGGTGCGGTTCATCTCGGCCAGGCGGGTGTGGCCGTCGGTCTGGGCGCGGGTGATCAGCGCGCGGGTGTCGTCGAGCTGCTTGCGGTGTTGGGGTAGGAATTCGGCGGTCGTGACGAACAGCGGGCAGGTCAGGCAGGCGTTGGCGTGCGGGCACGATTTCTGCAGCGGTAGACCGCAGTAGCCGTTGGGCAGTGCCATTTTCGCGCGGGCAAGGTTCTGCTTCATCCACTCGCCATCAGCGAGCGTCCCGTCGATCGTGGTGTCGATGGGCTCACCGCGGATGTTGATCTTCTGGGCGCGTTCCCACTGCTCACGTATGGTGGTGTCGGCCAGTCGGGCATACACGGCGGTCATGGTGTGACTGGTGTGGTCGAGCAGGCGTCGGACCACCTCTTGCGGCACCTCATGGTTGATCCATCGTGTGGCTGCCGTGTGCCGGAACTGATGAGCGGTGACATGCACTGGCTCACCGAGTTCATTTGTGACACCACATGTTTCGAGCCACTGCCCGAGCTGGAAGTGGAACGTCGCGGTGGGAATGGGCAGCCGGCCGTCGGGATTAGCGCTGCCGCGCGGCAACAGCACACCCGTGGTCGGGAACTGCTGTCGGGTGCGTTCCTGCTGCGTCTGGATCATGGCGGTGAGTTCGTCGTCGATGGGCACCACCGCGTCGCGGCGCATCTTGTGGTTGCGGTAGCGCAGATAGACCGCGCCCTGCGGGTCGCGGACCAGGCAGTCCAGCGCCAGCCGGGTGGCGTCACCGATGCGCAACCCGGTGCGGATGAGAATCTCCACCAGCAGCCGGAACCTCGGGTCGGCAATCCGGTCGAGGTTGGCGCGGCCTTCCAGCTGGCCCATGACGAACTCGGGAATCGCCCGCGGTGCCGGTGTCTCGCCGCGGCGGGGCTGGTCGCTGGGATACAGCTGCGCCTCCGCGGGCAGCGACGCCCAGCGGTGCTGGCGCACGGCATGCAGAAACCCGGTCACGGCGCCGATATCGGTGCTGCGGGTCTTTGGGTGTGGGAGCTCGACCAGCAGTCGGGCCAGATAGCCCTCCAGCGCCTCGCGGTCGAACGCGCTGGGGTCTGTCGAGCTCGCCAACCCTGGCGTCAGCCGCGACAGCCGCACCAGCGCGATACGGTCCTTGCGCAGCTGGCCCAGCCCGACACCACACGACATGCGCCAGCGGCACCATCGCTTGGCCAGCTCCCGTAACCACAATGGTTGCACCACAGTGAAATCCAGCCGAGCACCGTCGTGGTCGGCGACGCCGAGGCGGCGCAACCGCCACACGTCACGCTGGTATTCGCTGTCCCAGCCGGTCCCGTCGCGCACGTCGAGCAGGCACTCGATGGCGTAGCCGAGGAACGCCCGCGGTGTGTTGACCGACGCCGCGGCAGGCAGTCCGGTCAGCCAGTCGGCCAGCGGACGCTCCAACAGCGACTCGGCGCCACTGGCGACCAGATGGTCCAACAGCGGTTTGATTGATCGGGGCGTGGTGCGGGTCCGGTTCGCATCGACCCGGCATTGCAGCGCATAGCCGATCTCCAACCGCAGCCGCGGCGGTAGCGGCCGCAGGTCGAAACGGTCCTCGCCGTAGCTGACGCAGAGGGCGATGAACTCGGCGGTCGGCGGGCGCCCACACTGGCGCCACCGAGCGTGGTGGGACCGGCACCAGCCCCCGTCCAGTTCGGCCCACAACGTGCACCCCGGGACCGCGCACACCGCCGCCGGCGTGCCGGCGACCTCTGGCTTCAACAGCTCTACAGATGGTCGTCCGGCTCTGTCCCATCCTTGGGAATGCTTGTAGCACAACCGATACCGATGCTGACCAAACCCGCATTCGTGCACCAGGCACGATTGCAGCGCTCGATGGCCCATCACCGTGGGATCCGCGGTCGCGGCCCAGACCGATCGGTCCGGGCGACCGGCCTGTTTCCATCGGCCCAGATGGGCCAGACACAGCGCGGCGTAGCGGCTGGAGTGCACACACCCGGGCACCGCACACGCGGGCGTGCCAAGGATCGGATCGCCCACCGCGGGCACCAGCACGTCGAGCCGGAACTCCGGACGCACCACCGCATCCAAGCGCTCGGTCAGCGTCGGAATGAGCGGCTTGGCCAGCGCCTCGACGCTCACCGCGGTTCGTCCCGATCGGTCAGCCACCCCGCGGTCACCAAGGCGCGGCGCGCATCCTCGACCTTCAGGTGCGCGTACGCGTCGGTGGTGGTGGCGATCGACGCGTGCCCTAATAGATGCTGCACCACCTCGACCGGCACCTTGCGGCGCAACAGCTCGGTCGCATACGTGTGTCGAAACGAGTGCGGCCCGAACGCGATTCCGGTCCGCTCCCGAATCCGGCAGACCAGGTCATAGACACTGGGGTAGGCCATCGGACTCCCGATCGGACCCGACCATAGGTTGACGAACACGTAGTCGCTGTCCAGATCGCCGTACTCGGCATGCAGGTAATCGGCGTAGAGCCGGATCACCCGGGCCGGCACCGGCACCTGCCGGCCGCCTCCGCCCTTGGCCCGCGCCCGATTCGAATTCCGTCGCGGCACTACCGAAACCAGGCGCGCTGCGGCGTCGATGTCGCTGTGGCGCAACCCCAGTGCTTCACCGATCCGCAGCCCGCACTCGCTCAATAGGGTGAACAGAAATCGGTCCCGTAGCCGATCACACGCGGCCGCGATCACCGCAATCTGCTCAGCGTCCAGGGTGTCGGGGATGCGCCGCTCGGCTCGCAGCCGGATCAGCTTGCTGCGTTCCGGTCGAGTTCCCAAGTGCGCCAGCAGCGGCCGCCACGATCCGCCGCGTGTACCGCGCCGCTGCCAGGTTGTCAGCAGATCACCAAGATCCGCACCGTGGCGTTGATGGAACTCATAAAGCGCCGAGATCGCCGACAGCTTGCGGTTCACCGTCGACTCCGCGCAGCCACACTCCACCGTCGGCAGCGCAGCGACGTTACCCGCCCGCGCCGCCGCGGGAAGCCGCAGCCACGCCACGAACCGGCCCACGTCCTCCAGCCGCACCCGCGTCCACTCCAACCCACGCTCATCGAGGAACTCGAACCAGTCCCGCAGATCATGCGCATAGGCCTTGACCGTGTTCGGTGAGCGCTCGACTGCGTGCAGATGCGACAAGAACGCCTCGACCGGCTCCACCACCGCCGCATCCCGATCCACCAGCGTCCACGATTCGGGGTCGCCAAAGGGCATCACCACCGACTGCACCCGCAGCCCAGGACCCGTCACAGACACCGAAGATAATCGGTCTACAACGCATTTCCCGACAACTTCGAACGCGTGTCGTCTACATCGTGAACAGCTTCCTCGCGACCCTAGATAAC
>NZ_JACKTL010000070.1 GCF_025822245.1 Mycolicibacterium hodleri | reverse complement strand
CGTCCGCCGCAGCGCCGCCGCGGCCCCGGCCGACGCCGTCGTCGCCGTCGCCCGGCCCGATCCGAAGGATCCGACGCTGTGGCCGCAGCGCGAGGCGCTCAAGGCGGCACTGCAGTACCCGGCGATCGCCGGGCCGGTCTTCGACACCTTGACCGTGGAGAGCTTCACCCATCCCGGCTATGCGGCGGTGCGGGCCGCGGTAACGGCAGCCGGCGGCATGTCGGCCGGCGGCTCGGGTGGGCAGTGGATCGACTCGGTCCGCGAGCAGGCGGCCTCCCCGCACGTGGCGAACCTGATCAACGAATTGGGCGTCGAGGCGTTCCGGGTGGAGGACGACGACCGCCTGGCCCGCTACATCGGCGGCGTGCTGGCCCGGCTGCAGGAAGTGTGGGTCGGGCGGCAGATCGCCGAGATGAAGTCCAAGCTGCAGCGCATGTCGCCGGTCGACAACGACGAGGAGTACAACGCGTTGTTCGGCGACCTGGTCGCGATGGAGACCTACCGGCGCAGTCTGCTCGAGCGGGCCAGCGGCGACGACCTTACTGCGTGAACCGGCTAGCCGCGCTAAGGTGAGCTCGCCGTTAGTTCAATGGGAAGGCACGTCATGACCGTCAGCGCACGCCGAATCGTCTCCGCCGGAGCCCTGGCGGTCGCCGCCGTCGCCGCGCCGCTCGCGATCGCATTCACCAGCGGCGCAGGTCAGGCCGTCGCCGCGCCGTGTTTGGCCACCGTCACCACCAACGGCTCCGATCCGGTGTGCGTGGGCTACTCGAACGGAAACCCGACCAACATCGGCACGCCGAACTTCGGCACATTTGGTCCCAACGGCGGTCTGGGCGTCTCGACCGGCAACCTGGCCCCGGGCCAGACCTGGCGTCAGCCGATCGCCTAGCGGTCCTTCCCGGGCTGCCACACCGCCGTATCGGCGTCGATCGGCGTCAGCGTCCCGATCGACGCGTCCGGTGACACGCGGTCGGCGATCTTCCGCCGACCCGCATCCAGCACGGCCTTCGTCGCGGGACTACCGGTGACGGCGCGGAACGTGCCCGCGATCTGTTCGTAGCGGCGCCGGCCCGCCTTGGCGCCCAGAACGTATCCAACAGCCATGACGGCGGCGACGCGGATCACGGGGTCCCTCTCTCGCGGTAGTGCATTGGTTCCATCCTGCCTCGTGCGGCCGAGTCGTGACGGAACGAGGCCGGCCGCCCCCGCTCACCTGCCCGATATCGGACTTCCGGAGTCCATGCGCTAGAGTCAACGCTCGGTCAGCGTGCACGTCCCGCAGACCGAGTGCTATTCCCCTGTAGCTCAATTGGCAGAGCAGCCGACTGTTAATCGGCAGGTTCGTGGTTCGAGTCCACGCGGGGGAGCTTTACCTCTCGATTACTCCGCGTTCTGCTCCTCGTGCTCGTCGGCGTCGGGGATGTGCTCCGGGTGCAGCATCTCCGCGTAGCGCAGCTGCTCGGGGATCCCGAAACCCTCGACCAGCAGCGCCGCGTGGGGCCGCAGCTTGCGGCACCGGTCGTTGATGCCCCGGGTGACCGCCTTGGAACGCTCGGTGGACAGGAAGCGGTGCTCGATGAACCACGACTTGTCGTCCTCGATGACCGAGAGTGCGTAGAGGTCGCAGACGATCCCCAGGATCTCGCGAGCCGTCTCGTCCTCGCAGGTGTCGATGCCGGCGACGAACGCCTCCAGGATGATCCGGTCGACGTGAGCCTTGGCGGCGTGCAGCACGTGGTCCTGGACGGAGTTGAAGGCGTCGAACGGCGACATCTCCTTGGACTTGCCCTGCAGCCGCCGCGCCACGGACGCGAGCATGTACTCCTCGCGGTCCTCGAACATCTTCACCTGGGTGCCGCGGTTGAACAGCGAGCCCTCTTCCTCGTTGTCCTGGCGGGTGTCGACGATCGTCTGCATGATGGTCTGCGCCGCGGTGCGCTTGAGCACCCGCTCGCCGGCGAAGTTCGCCGCGAACCGCACCCACTGCGCCGGGCTCATGCTCTTGACGTCGTCGGCGTAGGCGGTCAGGAGTTCCTTGGCGACCAGCTGGGTCAGCACGTGGTTGTCACCCTCGAACGTGGTGAACACGTCGGTGTCGGCCTTCAGCGCGATCAGTCGGTTCTCGGCCAGATAGCCTGCGCCGCCGCATGCTTCGCGTGCCTCCTGGATGGCGCGGGTCGCGTGCCAGGTGTTGGCGGCCTTCAGGCCTGCGGCACGGGACTCCAGCTCGCGCTGCTCCTCGGCGTCGGGGTCGTCGGAGGTCTGCAGTTCGTGGCACTTGGCCACCAGTTCGTTCTGGGCGAACTGCAGGGCGTAGGACTTGGCGATCAGCGGGAACAGTCGGCGCTGATGCACCAGGTAATCCATGATCAGCACCTCCTCCTCGGCGCCGGGTGCCTCGAACTGCCTGCGCTCCAAGGCATATCGCGTTGCGATGTCCAGAGCCACCCGCGCCGCGGCACCCGCGCTGCCGCCGACGGTGACCCGGCCGCGGATCAGCGTGCCGAGCATCGTGAAGAAGCGTCGACCCGGGTTTTCGATCGGGGAGGTGTACGTGCCGTCCTCGGCGACGTCGGCGTACTTGTTGAGGAGGTTCTCCCGCGGGATCCGCACCTTGTCGAACTGGATGCGGCCGTTGTCGACGCCGGGCAGACCGCCCTTGTACTGACAGTCCGACGTCGTCACGCCCGGCAGGTCGTTGCCCTCGTCGTCGCGGATCGGCACGACGAAGCAGTGCACGCCGTGGCCTTCGCCCTTGGTGATCAGCTGCGCGAACACCGCGGCGACCCGAGCGGTGTTCGCGGCGCCGCCGATGTAGTCCTTGCGCGAGGACGGGGTGGGGGAGTCGATGACGAACTCCTGGGTTTCGGGATCGTAGGTTCCCGTGGTCTCGAGCGCCTGCACGTCGCTGCCGTGCCCGGTCTCGGTCATGGCGAAGCAGCCCAGCAGCTCCAGGTCGATGAGCTTGCGGACGTACGCGTCGTGGTGGCGTTTGGTGCCGAGGTTCTCGATCGCGCCGCCGAACAGGCCCCACTGCACGCCGGCCTTCACCATCAGGGACAGGTCGGACATCGCCAGCATCTCGATCTGCGTCACCGCGGCGCCGACGTCGCCGTTGCCGCCGTGCTCCTTCTTGAAGCCGTCCTCCGCGGCGCCGTTGGCGGCCATGATGCGCATCTGCTCGGTGACCTTGGTGCGGGCGATCACCGTGTTGGGTGTGTAGTGCGGCTTGAAGACCTCGGAGGACAGTTCGTGACGCATCCGGTTCTTCATGTCGCGCCAACGACCGTCAAGGGCATTACGAAGGTGATCCGCAGTGGTGGTCATGGTGGCCACGTTATCCTCCGAAACCCGCCGCGAAACTGTGATGTGGCAAACCCAGGGCATCCTCATTGAAACCCGCATCCGCGGCTGGCGTTGAATCGTCGTCATGACCGATCCGGACGCCGTGCCCTCACTCGCCGGGATGCCTCATCAGATCGACCACCGGCACCCCGACGTGACCGGCGGGTGGCTGCGGGCCGCCACGTTCGGGGCGATGGACGGCCTGGTCAGCAACACCGCTCTGATCGCGGGCGTCGCCGCGAGTGCGAGCACGAACGCCGTGGTGCTCGCCGGGGTGGCCGGCCTGCTCGCCGGTTCGTTCTCGATGGCGTTGGGCGAGTTCACCTCGGTGACGACGGCCAACGAGCAAGTCGAGTCCGAGGTCAAGGTGGAGCGCCGCAGCTTCCGCTTGTATCCGGATGAGGAACGGGCCGAGCTCGTCGGGACGCTGACCGAGATGGGCATGAGCGTCGAGACCGCGACCAAGGCCGCCGAGGAACTTCACCGGGACGAGACCCGGGCGTTGAACTTCCACCTCGTCCAAGAGCTGGGCGTCGACCCGAACGAGAAGCCGTCACCGTGGGTGGCGGCGGGTTCGTCCTTCGCCATGTTCGCGATCGGCGCCGTCGTCCCGCTCATCCCGTTCCTGCTGGGGTATTCGTCGCTGTGGCTCGGGTTGGCGTGCGGTGGGCTCGGACTGCTGGTCGTCGGTGGGGCCGCGGCACGCGTCACCAAGAAGGCGCCCTGGCGGGGATCGCTGCGGCAGCTGGCCTTCGGCGGCATCGCGATCGCGGTGACCTACGTGGTCGGCCATTTGATAGGTGCGGCGGTCGGGTAGCGACACTCAGTCCACGTCGACGCCGTAGCCGCCGCGAAGGTCCTTGCGGGCAGCCTCGATCGTGCGCTCGCACAGCGAAAGCAGGGCGTCGACGTCGAGGTCGGACTCCTCGCCGAGTCGCCTCAGCCATGTCGCTTCTTCGCCCTTGAGTTCGGTCCACCGCTGCTGGTCGTCGCACGTCACGAGCAGTTGCTGTTTGCACGTGTCCAGTTGCGCCAGTGAGTAACCGTTGTCGCGGAACTGCCGATCCCATTCGTCGAGCAGCAGTTCGGTGAGTTGGCGGACGGGCTCGGCGGCGTAGATGAGCACCTCGGACACCCCGTCGTCGAGACCCAGCCGGCCCCGGAACTCGTACAGTTCTTCGATTGCCTCCGACCGCCGTTGCTCGACGGTCTGGTCGGTGCCGGCAAGTGGCTCGGCTCCGCGCCTGACGCGCATCGTCGCCGCGAGAAGCGTCTTGAGGGCGACCTTCTTCTCTTGGCCCGCCCGCTGTTCGAAGTCAAGCCGCAGCGCGTGCTCCCTGTCGTCGCGCTTGCTTCTGACGTCGATGCGCTTGGTCCAGATGGCAACCGTTGCAGTGGAAACCACCGAGACGACGGGCACCAGGGCGGTCGCGACGAAAGTCAACCAGGTCATGGTGGCTTAGTCTGCCCCGAACGGCGCGGTGCTGACGCGGTTCCGGTGCAGCCGCCACTACATGCCCACCCAGCGACCTTCCCAATGTTGGGAAAGCACTAGAGCATGGGTCGCGGCAACGCTATCGTGGGCCTTACTTAGCTGGCCCAGACCCCGCCGGCGGCGTGATGCAGTTTGCGGGGTCTGCGTCATGGCTGAACGGAGTGAGCGTTGGCAAACAATGGCAAGGGGTCGCTCGGCGATCGCGGTCCGATGTGGCAGATCACGGCGGCGGCCGCCGCGCTCGATGCGGCGAAGCGGTTACACGTTCACGCCACGGTGTGGGGGGCCGAGGAGGACTTGAAGGATGCCGTCCACTCGGCCTGCGGCCTGTCGCTGAGGGTCAAGGCCTCGACGTGGTTGTCGGAGAACCGCTTTCAACGTTCCGGGTGGCGTCGGCGAGGATTGCACGCATTACCCGGACGGCGTCGGTGAGGGACTGGCGATCGGCGGGATCGAGACCCTCGAGGTAGGGGTCGACGACGGCGCTGCGGTCGGCGCGCACGCGGGACAAGACCTCCCGCCCCTTGGCGGTGATGCTGATCAGTACGGCGCGGGCGTCGGCCGGATCGGTGACGCGCGATACCAGGGACGCCTCCTCGAGCCGACGGACCTGTGTGGTCATCGTGGGCTGTGAGCAGTGGTCGAACGCGGCCAGGTCGGAGATGCGGGCGGCGCCTTGATCCTCGATCGTCGAGAGCAGCCGGGCCTGAGCGTAGGGAAGTTCCATCTTGACGCGCTGGGTCGCGAGCCTGTTGAGACGGGCGACCACCGACAGCAAATCCGTGGACAGCGTGGTGTCCGTAACGGAGCGCGATGCCATGGCGGCCATTTTACATAGAACTCCTATGTACACCACCGGAGTGCCGATCGTGTCGCGCCTCACACACCGCTGAGACGGCTCTTGGGCCACAGCTGGCAGAATCGTGAAATGGCCAAGACCGGCAGTGCGACCGGCGGCGGCGTACCTCGTAGAGCTGGCTCGATGAAGCCCGACGAGCTTGCGCACGCCGCGATCATGGCCGCCCTCTGCGCTGCCACCGCCATCATCGCCGTCGTCGTCCCGTTCGCCGCGGGCCTATCGGTGCTGGGCACGGTCCCCATGGGACTGCTCGCGTACCGGTATCGGTTCCGGGTGCTGGTGGCCGCAATGGTGGCCGGCGGCACCATCGCCTTCCTGATTGCGGGGTTCGGCGGCTTGATGACTGTGGTCAACTGCGCCTACGTCGGCGGCTTGGTCGGGATCGTCAAGCGTCGCGGACGCGGGCTGGCGACGATCACCACGGCGGCGCTGATTGCCGGCGCGGCGTTCGGTGTCCTTGGCGTCGGTTTCCTGATGGTCTTCTATCGCATCCGCGAGCTGATCTTCGCGTCGATCACCGCCAACGTGAACGGCACCGCGAACATCGTGGAATGGCTCTCCCAGTTCAGGATCCTGTCCTTCCTCGGACACGTCGCCGACCGTCTCGGCGACGCGAACGGGCTGTACGCCGTGCTCGTCTCGGCGTCGCGTTGGGAAGCCTTCGGCTTTCTCGACGGGGTCGCGCCGCACATGAGGGAGTACTTTCCCACGCTGCTGAGCTACTGGCCCCTCTTGATCGTCGGGTCCAGCATTCTCAGCATCGGGTCGGTCACCCTGATCGGCTGGTGGGCCCTGTCGCGGGTGCTGTCCCGGCTGTCCGGGGTCCCCGACGTGCACAAGCTCGACTACGTCGACTCCACGGAACCCGTCGGCCCGGTGCCCGCCCACTTCCGCGACGTCCGGTTCCGGTACCAGGGGGCGGCCCAGGACGCGCTCGGTCCGGTGACGCTGACGGTCGACCAGGGCGAGCACGTCGCCGTCACCGGGCCCAACGGATCGGGCAAGACGACGTTGATGCTGGTGCTCTCGGGCCGGGAGCCGACCGCCGGCAGCGTCGACCGGCCAGGAGCCGTCGGTCTCGGCAAGGCCGGTGGCACTGCCGTGGTGATGCAGCATCCCGAGAGCCAGGTCCTCGGCAGCCGGGTCGCCGACGACATCGTGTTCGGGCTCCCCCCGGGAACCGCGACCGACGTCGACCGGCTGCTCGCCGAGGTGGGCCTCGACGGACTGGCCGAACGCGACACGGGCAATCTCTCCGGCGGCGAACTGCAGCGGCTCGCGGTGGCCGCCGCCCTGGCCCGGCAGCCGTCGCTGCTGATCGCCGACGAGGTCACCAGCATGGTCGACCAGCAGGGCCGCGAAGGACTCATCGAGGTGCTGTCGGGACTGACCAAGAACCGTCGAATGTCGTTGGTGCACATCACGCACTACAACGACGAGGCCGCGTCGGCCGACCGGGTGATCGACCTCACCGGCAACGGCGGCAGCGCCGACAACGTCGAGATGGTCGACACCGCGCCGGCGCCCGCCGCCACCAATGCGCAGGCTCGCCGCGGCGGATCGCCGCTGCTCGAACTCAAGGGCGTCGGCCACGAATACGGGCTGGGCACGCCGTGGGCGTCGACCGCGCTGCAGAACGTCGACCTCGTGGTCAACGAGGGTGACGGCGTGCTGATCCACGGCCTGAACGGATCCGGCAAGTCGACCCTGGCCTGGATCATGGCGGGGCTGCTGACGCCCACCACCGGCTCCTGCCTGTTGGACGGCAAACCCGTCTCCGAACAGGTTGGGGCGGTGGCCATCTCATTCCAGGCGGCCAGGCTGCAACTGATGCGCGGACGCGTGGACATGGAGATCGCCTCGGCCGCCGGCCTGGACTACTTCGACCACTCGCAGATCGTCGCCGCGCTGGCGATGGTCGGTCTCGACCCGGCGATCGGACTGCGGCGCATCGACCAGCTCAGCGGCGGGCAGATGCGTCGGGTGGTGCTGGCCGGTCTGCTGGCCCGCAAGCCGCGCGTACTGATCCTCGACGAGCCGCTGGCCGGCCTCGACGCCGCCAGCCAGCGGGGGCTGCTGGGCCTGCTGTCGTCACTACGTCGCGACGCCGGGCTGACCGTCGTCGTCATCTCCCACGACTTCTCCGGGCTCGAGGAACTGTGCCCGCGGACGTTGCACCTGGCCGCCGGCGGCGTGATGGCGGCCCCCACCACGGCCGGGGGCGTCGGATGACCGCCCCGCAGCGTCAGCCACGGCCCGTCGTGCTTCTGCGACCTGTGCCTGGCCGCACCGCGATTCACGAATTGTGGGCCGGCACCAAGCTTCTCGTCGTCGCGCTCATCGGCGTGCTGCTCACCCTGTATCCGGGGTGGGTGCCGATCGTCCTGGTCGGAGTGTTCGTCCTGTTCACCGCGAGGATCGCCCACATTCCGCGGGGTGTGCTGCCGTCGGTGCCGCGGTGGCTGTGGTTCCTGCTGTTCCTCGGTGCTCTGACGGCGTCGTTCGCCGGCGGCAGTCCGCACCTCGCCGTCGCGTCGGTGGACGTCGGGCTCGGCGGACTGTTCAAGTTTCTTCAGGTCACGTTGCTCTCGATCGTGCTTCTGGGTCTCGGCGGGCTGGTGTCGTGGACCACCAACGTCGCCGAGATCGCCCCCGCGGTGTCCAAGATCGGGCGGCCGCTGCGCGTGCTACGCCTGCCGATCGACGACTACGCCGTGGCGCTCGCGCTGGCGCTGCGGGCCTTTCCGATGCTGATCGACGAATTCCGCGTGCTGTTCGCCGCCCGCAAGCTGAGGCCACGCGATCCCGCCACCACGGCCAAGGAACGCCATCGCCGGTTGAACCGGGAGATCGTCGACCTCTTGGCGGCGGCGGTCACCGTGGCGTTGCGCCGCGCCGACGAGATGGGCGACGCGATCACCGCGCGCGGCGGTGCCGGGCAGATCTCCGCGTTGCCGTCCCGACCGACGTGGGCCGACGCCGTGGCCGGTGCGGCCGTGCTGGTGCTGTGTGCCGTCTCGGTTGTCGTGGAGGTCTTCACGCCGTTGGCGACGAGCTAGCGGTCGGCGGCGGCGTTGGCGGCGGCCTGGGCGGCCGCGAGGCTTCCCGGCACGTCGCGACGGCCCAGGAACATCTCGTCGAAGTACGGCGTCAGCGACTGATAGCCGGCGGCGAATCCCGGGCCGCCGGGCGCCGGGATGCGCGGCCCGTCGAGCACCGTGAAGAACGGCGTCACGTCGACGCCGCGGGCGGCCCAGTGCTCGTCATACGCCGGCTGGGCCGCGGTGACGGCCGGGATCGCCGCGCCACCGCTACCGAGGAACTCGTTGCCGCGGGTGCTGCCCATCCACTCGAGGACCTGGCGCACCGCGTCCGGATGGGGAGTCGCGGCGTTGCCTGCGGCGGCGATGCCGTTGGTGACGCTGACGCGCCCCTTCGGACCCGTCGGCAGCATGGTCACGCCCCAGCGAAACGGGGCCTGGTCGGCGATCGCGGCCAGGTTGTAGGTGCCCGACTGGAACAGTGCCATTCGGCCCTGAAGGAACTGGTTGCGAGAGAAGTCCCCGTTGCCGTTGGTCTCCGACGCCGGGGGAGCGACGTGGTCCCGGTTGATCAGACCGACCAGGTACTCGAACGCCCCGATGGACGCCGGATCGTCGAAGGCGAAGCGGTCGCCGTCCTGGAACCTCCCGCCCGCGGAGCCGACGTAGTTCAGGTAGATGCCCTGCAGGTCGTTGGCGGCGTTGTATCCCCATTGCCGGATGCGGTCGGGATCGAATTCTGGAGTGCCGGCGCGATTTCCGTTGGCGTCGACGGTCAGCCGGGCCAGCAGCGGCCGCAGGGTGTCCTCGGCGGCGTCGGGCGACCACCGGAGGTCTCGTAGGTCGGCGGGGTCGACGCCGGCCCGGTCGAGCAGGTCGGCGTTGTAGTAGACGGCGATGCCGGCATCGGTGAGTTGGGGTACGCCCCACAGCACTCCGTTGCGGGTGAACTGCCGAACCACCGAGGGGTCCCACGCCCGGGCCGCGTCGGTGCCGAGGGTCGCCCCGACGGGGAGCAGCCTGCCGGTGTCGGCGTAGTTCGCGAAGTAGGCGTTGGAGAGCCAGAAGACGTCGTCGGCGCCGCCACCGGCCACGTCGGTGCGCAGCGTGTCGAAGTACGACGAGTACGCCACCACGTCGAGACGCACCTCGACGTCGGGATGTTGCCGGCTGAACTCGTCGAACGACTGACGGTAGGCCGCGGCGACCTGCTGGTCCCACAGCCGCACCGTCACCACGGTCTTGCCGGCCCGCTCGCCGGACCCGCCGAGGAGCACCGCGGCGCCAAGCAACACCGCAAGGACGAGGGCCAGCGCGCCGACGAACAGCGTCGAGAACTTGGGCTTCGTCATCGTGCCCCCGCGCCCCTCGTCGAGTGTGCTGTGGGATCGCGATATCCGGCCGCGGAGCGATCTGTACGCACTCTCGATGGCGGTTGTAGCGTCACTTGAGACCCGTCACCACGATGGAGCCGACGATCTGGCGGCCGAATGCCACGAACAACACGATCAGCGGGACGATGGCCACCGTCGTCGCGGCCATCACCAGCGTCCACTGGGCGTCGTAGCGGGATTGCAGGCCCGCGGTCGCCACGGTCAGCACCTGCCATGTCGGCCCGCTCGTGATGACCAGCGGCCACATGAAGTTGTTCCACTGCGACACCGCGGTGATCAGCGCGAGGGTCACCAGAATCGGCCGGCTCGCGGGCAGCACCACGTGCACGATGACGTCGAGGGTGGTGGCGCCGTCCATCCTGGCGGCGCGGATCAGGTCGGTGGGAATCGTCCGGAAGTACTCCCGCAACAGGAAGATCGCGTACGGCGAGCCGAACATGAACGGCAACACCAAGGCCCAGAACGTGTTTCGCAGGCCAATCTCGGCCATCATCAGGTACAGCGGCACCACGGTCACGGTGGCGGGCACCATCAGCGTCGCCACGTAGACCCAGAACAACGCGTCGCGGCCGGGGAACTCCATCCGCGCGAAGGCGTAGGCGGCGAACACGGAGAAGGTCAGTTGGCCGAGGAGGACGACGGCGGTCGTCAGCGCCGTCACCACGATCGCCCGGCCGAAGCCGGCGTCGGCCAGCCCGAGGTAGTTCGCCAACGTGGGGGGCGAGGGCACCGACAACGGCGACTGGGTGTTGAACTGGCGGGCCGAGGTGAACGACGTCAGCAGGCCGAGCCCGAACGGGAGCAGGGTGACCACCGCCAGGATGGCGAGCGCCGCGTAGATCGCCGCGTTCCTAGACCAGGTCATAGCTGATCCTGCGGCGGAAGTAGACGTGCTGCACGAGCGTCACGCCGAGCAGCAGCACGAACAGCACCACCGCCATCACCGCCGCCCGGCCGACGGCCGCCGCGCCGAACGCCTCGGCGTAGATGCGGTGTGCGACCAGATCGGTGCGGCCCTGCGGTCCGCCGCCGGTCAAGGCGTACACGGTGTCGAAAACCTGCGCCGCGCTGACGATTCCGGTGACGAGCACGAAGAACAGCGTCGGCCGCAACATCGGCAGGGTGACGTAGCGGAACCGCTGCCAGGAGGTGGCCCCGTCGGTGCGTGCGGCGTTGTGAATGTCGCGGGGAATGGCGAGAATGCCGGCGAGGAAGAACAGCGTCACGTACCCGACGTTGGTCCACACCGTGACGGCCGAGACGACGGGCAGCGCCAGCGTGGGATCGGTCAACCACTCGACGGGACGACCGAGGACGGTGCCGACCGCGCCGTCGGTGGGGGCGAGGATCCACTTCCACAGCACCGCGATCGCCAGCGGGGAGCAGATCCACGGCAGCACGTAGAGGGTGCGGAAGAAACCACTGCCCGGGAGGTTCCTGGCCAACAGGGTCGCCGCGAACAGCCCGAGCACCGTCTGCAGCGGAACCACCAGCAGGATGAAGGCCGCGGTGGCGAGCATCGAGGTGCCGAACGTCGCGTCGGTGAGCACCGACCGCCAATTGCCCAGGCCCACATAGCGGATGGGGCCCAGCAGGTCCCAGCTGTGCAGGCTCAACCACAGGACGACGAAGATCGGCAGCAGCAGGAAGGTCACCACGCCGAACAGGCTGGGTGCGAGCAGCGCGTAACCCGTGACGGCGTTGCGAAACCGCTGGCGACCCACGGCGTCATTATGTGCCACTACGGTGGAGACGTGACAGCGCGCAGACGTGTCGATGCCGACTTCCTCGAGCTGCCGCGTCGCCAGCTCGCCGACGCAGCACTGTCGGCGGCGACGGCGGCCGGCGCAAGCTACGCAGACCTGCGGATTCACCGCATCACCACCGAGATCGTGCAGCTGCGCGACGGGGAGCTGGAGACCTCGGTCATCAGTCGGCAGGTCGGGCTCGCGGTCCGGGTCATCGTCGACGGCACGTGGGGCTTCGCCTCGCACGCTGAGCTGGATCCGACCGTCGCGGCCGAGACCGCACGTCGGGCGGTCCGCGTCGCCGCCACCCTGGCCCCCCTGAACGCCGAACGCATCGAGCTGGCCCCGGAGCCGGTGTACTCCGACGTGACGTGGGTGTCGGACTACCTCGTCGACCCGTTCGACGTTCCGGCCGCCGACAAGATCGCGGTGCTCGACGAGTACTCGGGCCGCTTGCTCGCCGCCGACGGCGTCGACCACGTGTCCGCCACCCTGCACGCCGTCAAGGAGCAGACGTTCTACGCCGACACGTTCGGCTCGTCGACCACCCAGCAGCGGGTCCGGGTGCAGCCGACCTTCGACGCGGTGGCGGTCGACGCCGCGGCGGGCTCGTTCGAGACCATGCGCACGTTGGCGCCACCGACCGCGCGGGGCTGGGAGTACGTCGCGGGCGACGACGTCTGGGACTGGTCGGGTGAGCTCGCCGAGCTGCCGTCGCTGCTGGCCGAGAAGACCAAGGCGCCCTCGGTGGTGGCCGGGCCGACGGATCTGGTGATCGACCCGACCAACCTGTGGCTCACCATCCACGAGTCGATCGGCCACGCCACCGAGTACGACAGGGCCATCGGCTACGAGGCCGCGTACGCCGGCACGTCCTTTGCCACCCCCGACAAGCTGGGCGTCATGCGCTACGGCTCCCCGGTGATGAACGTGACGGCCGATCGGACCGTCGACTTCGGTTTGGCGACCACGGGTTTCGACGACGAGGGGGTGCGCGCCCAGAAGTGGGACCTGGTGCGCGACGGGGTGTTCGTCGGCTACCAACTCGACCGGGTGTTCGCACCTCGCCTTGGCGAAGCCAGGTCCAACGGCTGCTCGTACGCCGACTCGCCGCATCACGTGCCGATTCAGCGGATGGCCAACGTGTCGTTGCAACCGGCGCAGGAGGACACGACCACCGAGGACCTGATCGCCAAGGTCGAGGACGGCGTGTACGTCGTCGGTGACAAGTCGTGGTCGATCGACATGCAGCGCTACAACTTTCAGTTCACCGGCCAACGGTTCTTCCGAATCCGCGACGGACGCCTCGACGGCCAGCTCCGCGACGTCGCGTACCAGGCCGTCACCACGGACTTCTGGGGGGCCATGGAGGCGGTCGGCGGCCCGTCGACGTGGCGGCTCGGCGGGGCGTTCAACTGCGGCAAGGCCCAACCCGGCCAGGTGGCCGCCGTCAGCCACGGGTGCCCGTCGGCGCTGTTTCGGGGGATCAACGTGTTGAACACGCGAGAAGAATCAGGACGGCAGGAATGATCAGCGCATCCGACGTGGCCGGTCTCGTCCTCGCCGAGGCCAGCCGTCGTGGCGGAGCCGACGAGACGATCGTCGTCGTCACCGACCGGGCGACGGCCTCGCTGCGGTGGGCGGGCAACTCCATGACCACCAACGGTGAAACGCGCAGCCGCGACACCACGGTCATTTCCGTTGTGCGGCAAGGCAATGGCGCCCACGTGGGGTCGGTGAAGTCCAGTGAGGTCGACGCGTCGGCGATCCCCGGTCTGGTCGCCGCCTCGCAGGACGCCGCACGCTCGGCGCCGGAGGCCCGCGACGGTGCGCCAATCCTGTCCGGGGAGGACGTGCCCGACGACTGGGACGCACCGGTGCCCGAGACCGCCACCGACGTCTTCGCCGGCGTGGCCAAGAGTCTGGCCAAGGGGTTCCGCGGGGCCGACCAGCTGTACGGCTTCGCGCGCCACGAGCTGGACACGACGTTCGTCGCGACGTCGACGGGCTTGCGGCGACGCTTCACCCAGCCGACCGGCTCGGTGGAAGTCAACGCCAAGCGCAGCGGGTCCAGCGCGTGGGTCGGCGTGGGTACGCCCGACTTCGTCGATGTGCCAACGGATTCCATGCTCGAGGAGCTGTCGACCCGGCTGGGCTGGGCCAACCGCACCGTGGAGCTGCCCGCGGGTCGCTACGAGACCTTGATGCCGCCGTCGACGGTGGCGGACATGATGATCTACCTCTCCTGGACCATGGACGGTCGTGGTGCGCAGGAGGGTCGCACCGCCCTGTCGGCGCCGGGCGGGACCCGGGTGGGGGAGAAGCTGGGCGAGCTGGGGCTGACGCTGTACTCCGATCCGGCGGCGGCAGGTCTGGAGTGTGCGCCGTTCGTGGCGGCGACCAGTTCCTCTGAGCGGATGTCGGTCTTCGACAACGGGCTCGACGTGGAACGGGTCGACTGGATCAGGGACGGGACGATCAACGCGCTGGCCTACCCGCGGGCGGCGGCCGCGGAGTTCGGCGTCCCGGTGGCGATCCCCGCGGACAACCTACTGATGACGGGCGGGTGGGCAAGCCTGTCGGACATGATCCGCCGCACCGAGCGTGGACTCTTGCTGACCACGCTGTGGTACATCCGCGAGGTCGACCCCACGGTGCTGCTGCTGACGGGTCTGACCCGCGACGGCGTGTACCTCGTCGAAGACGGCCAGGTGACCGGCGCGGTGAACAACTTCCGCTTCAACGAGAGCCCGCTGGACTTGCTGCGCCGGGCCACCGAGGCCGGCGTCAGCGAAGTCACCCTGCCCCGCGAATGGGGGGACTGGGCGACCCGGGCGAAGATGCCGTCGCTGCGCATTCCCGACTTCCACATGTCCTCGGTGAGTCAGGCGCAATAATCACCGGCATGGACGACGACCGGCTGTACGGACTGCTGACCAGGCTGATGGCGCTCTCACCGGAGGCCGTGGCCGGCCGCAACGCGCTGGTGCGGGCGGTGTGTGCGGGCGCCACGTCGTTGCCGCCGCTCCCGGCGGAGCGTGAGGCCGACGACGAGCCACTGCTCGCCGCGTTCGCCGAGCAGTTTGCCGTCGACGTGTCGGTGATCAGTGCCGAGCAACGCTCGGCTTACCTGTCGTCGTTGGGCGACAAGGCCTTTCAGGTGGTCGCGCTGATCTTCGTCGCCGACTTCGTGCCGCGTGTGCGGGCAGGCCTGGCCGCGCTGGGCTTCGCGCCCGTAGTCGAGCCGGTGGTGTGGGACCGCGACTCCGATCCGCTGGACCTGCTGCTCAACCAGTTCGTCCCCACCGTGGGCGCCCTGCGCGCGCTGGACCCCGTCACCTCCGAGGTGGTGCGGCTACGCGGCGCCGTCGCGCACGACTGCCGGCTCTGCAAGTCGCTTCGTGAAGGCGCGGCGCTCGACGCGGGCGGGACGGAGTCGCTGTACTCCGACATCGAGCAGTACGAGTCGTCCAGTCTGCTGACCGCGCGGCACAAGGCTGCGCTTCGCTACATGGACGCGTTGATCTGGACGCCGTCGTCGATCGAGGCCGACGTGGCGGCCGGGGTGCGGGAACACTTCTCCGACGCCGAGGCCTTGGAGCTGACGCTCGACGTCATGCGCAACGCGGCCAACAAGATCGCCGTCGCGCTCGGGGCGGACGCGGCGCGCGTCGAGGAGGGCACCGAGCGGTACCTCCTCGGCATGGACGGTCAACCGGTCTACAGCTGACGGTTCGGGTTTGCTCGCGGCGCAATGGGACATACTGGCCGACATGAGCATGAACTCCTCCGGCCTGCCCAGGGCGGTCGTGCCGAGCACCTTCGACGTCGAGGCGCCCTCCTACGACCGACTGGTCGGCGCGAACCCGGGATATCACGAGCACCTGAGGATGTCCGCGCGTCGGATGCGAATTCCCAACGGGGGCAGGGGGCTTCGGCTGCTCGACGCCGGTTGTGGAACCGGTGCGTCGACCGCAGCGTTGCTCGACGCCGCCCCGGAGGCCGAGATCGTCGCCGTCGACGCGTCGGCGGGCATGCTGGCCCAGGCCGCGGCGAAGTCGTGGCCGGCGACGGTGACCTTCGTGCACACCCCCATCGAGGACTTGGCCGCCGCCGGCGTGGACGGGCCGTTCGACGGGATCCTCGCGGCCTACCTGCTGCGCAACCTGGCCGATTCGGACGCCCAACTGCGGCGATTCCGCACCCTGCTGCGGCCGGGGGCGACGCTGGCGCTGCACGAGTACTCGGTGGCCGACTCGAAGCTGGCGACCGCGGTCTGGAACGCGGTGTGCACGGGCATCATCATTCCGATGGGTTGGTATCGCACCAGGGACGCCACGCTGTATCGCCACCTGCGGCGCAGCGTCGCGACCTTCGACGGGGCGGCGGCGCTGCGGAAGCGCCTGATTGCCGCCGGTTTCGCCTCTGCCGTCAGCGAGACGGTGCCCGGATGGCAGCGCGACATCGTCCACACCTTCCTGGCCGACGCGCCCCGCTGAACCCCGCTCCCGCATTCTCGGCCGGAAAGGGCCGTGCAATCATGGGTGCCGCGCGCGAGCGCGAGGGGGCGATAGCTCAGTTGGTTAGAGCCGCGGACTCATAATCCGTTGGTCCTGGGTTCAAGTCCCAGTCGCCCTACGTCAGAGGCTGTTTTTCAAGATCGAAAATCTCGAGTCGACGTTTATTCGTCGTTTATGGCCCGGTCGAGCAGGTCGGCGACCTCGATATGGCTCCTACCTCGGGCCATGTACCTGTCCTGTGTCATGGACACGTTCGTGTGGAGCATTGCCCTGCATCAAACGCTCTAGAGAGTGTCTCGCGCCGGTCCCTGCCGTACCGCCCGCTTCTGACGCCCGCATCGCCTCGCTTGCGCGGTATTGTTCGGCTTCTGCTTCGTCGGCGAACTCGAGCAGGTTGCCGGCAATCTCGGCCAAGGCGATTTTGACCTCACCTGGCGTGGCATAGAAGTACTCGCGTCTCAGATTTATCCGGTTGACGCGCTGTGGTGCAAACGTATGGTGCAACCGAGTTTCGACGCCCACTGCGTCATCGGAGAAGAATAGGGCATGGACATCAAAGCCGAATGGGACGGAGGCGTCGCCCAATTCACGCACCCGGTCCATCGGCTCGAGTCGGCGTGTCATTCCGATCTTGACGATGCCAGGTCCAAAGGAACCGACGTTGCTGATGATGTAGACGTACCCGGCGCGAATGTTGGCGGTGCGGTAGTCGTTGTCTGCGATCCGACCGTCTATTTCGTCGATCTTGGCCTGCAACCCGTACCGTTCGTCGTCGCGTCCGGTTCCGGCCAGGGCCTCGAGGACGGCCGCGTAGTGGGCGCGTTCCTTCTCGAGGCGTTCCCTCTCGGCTCGCAGTTCCTTCTCTGCACGCTGTTCTTCGCGGAGTCGGGCGCGCTCCTCCCGGGCGGTCTCGCGTTCCTCTTGAACCTTCATTTGGTAATCGGCAGTCAAGGCGAGTTCTCGGAGACGCAGAGCGTGATACTTTTCGCTGATGTGCATCTCCATCATCGATGCGTAGCGTGCTATCGATGATGCGGCGCCCGTCAGGCGCTTTTCAGCCGCCGCCAGATTGCCCGCTTTCACGTACCTAACGCAGTTCTCAGCCTCTGCGTTGTAGGCGCGCAACATGAGCTTGGCGAGGTCCGCAGTCATCTTGCGGCCCTTGGCAAGTGAGTTGTCGAACGTGAACCTCGTAGACACCTCGATGGCTCGACCCTCGGCAATGTGCTGCCGGATGCTCGCCTTGATCGAATCGAGCGCTTCTTGATACGCCACGGCATTCTCGAGCGGGTGGCGGTAGGTGTATACACCTACGTCATGTAAAGCCTCGACGTCTCGCTCGAGCATCTCGATTCGTTCGAGTGCCTCGTCGTATTTGTCCCGAAGTTCGCGGTTTTCACGGACGAGATCGACGGGTTCGGGTCGTATCGGGTCAGTCATCGAATGCCACGCGCTGTGCTGATTGGCTTCAGTGCGAAGGCATTCTTTGAGACCGCGGCGTGCATTAGTTCCAGCGTTTGCGACGGGTCGACGTTGCGCAGGTCGTATCGGATGAATTCGTGACGGTCGGCAGCGGCGGCTACGAATGGGAAGGTGTCGGCGAGACCCGTTGCTGGGTTGCTGGTTTCAGCCTGTACCGTCAGCGAGATTGTCTTGATCCGACCCTCTCGGTCCCCTTCGAAGACCTCATGGAAGGTCCTTATCGCCACGGCGGCAACGGCGCCGTTGTAACGGTCTTTCTGTTCCTTCTGGGTGCACGCTGTTTCCCGAATCTCGTCAGACGCTGGCACATATTTGAAAGCCTTGATCTTCGGTACCGCCGACGGAGGCGGAACGATGACGGCCGCCGTGAGCTCCCCAAGCTCGGGATCAAACTCGTACTCGAAGTCCACCTGGAAGATCTCGGGATAGGCGGAGTTGCTGAGTATCAGCCCTACGTACTGAACGAGGGCGTCAGCGTCGCCGGACTGGAAGGCTTTTTTGAACGTGTCCAGGCCCGCGTTGGTCTGAGCTACCTGACGTTCGCGCTCATCGCATTCGCGCCGGTATTTGGCCAAGGCCGTAGTAAGCATTTCGCCACGATGCTTCTCTGCGGCAGCATGCTGCTTGAGCAGCTCTGCATTTTTCGCGGGCAGCACACGCTGGACATAGTGAGACCACGCTTGGTGTTCCGCTTGCCACGCGGCATGTGCGGCAGACGTTGCTTCCGCGTGTGCCTTCTTACCGAAGACTTTCGCCATGCCCGTTGGCGGAGGCGGCGGAACGAACGCTGGCTCGGCGGGGGGCTTCTCGAGCCGAGGCTGGGGAGTCGGCTTCTTCAGGTCCTCGCGGGGGAACGGTGGATGGCTCGCGGTCTGTTTCAATGCATCGATGTCCACGTAGTCATCGACGGCGAGAGTGGCAGCGAGAATGGAATCAACCTCTTCGAACGCTTCGAGGGCCTGTGCCGTCAGGGACTCAGCATATTCACGTTGCGCCCGTTGGTGGGCTTTCAAGGCCTCTGTTCGCGCCACGTTCTGCGCGTGAGTTGCTGCGCGGTCCGCGGCGGCGACGGCGCGCTCGTACTCCCGCTGAGCTCGGTCTGCCTCACGAACGGCGCGGTCGTGCGCTTGCAGAGCCGCGGCGTGCTCTCTCCGCTGACGCTGCTCCGCCATCCGTTGTTGGTGCTGCAATTCTGCAAAGAATCCCCGCCGTCTCCCCACGATTCCGGATGCTACCTACGGAGAATCTCGATCACGGCAAACTCAGAAAAGTGATTCGACCGTACTCGGCAGGCGATTCCCCCAACCGTGGTCTCAAGTGGCGAGCCGGCACGCTGACTTGTGTGCTCGCCGCGGGTCGCATTGCTCGTCAGCGGCGCGTAACCGGCTTCTGTGGCGAAGGCGTCCCAAGCTCTGTGGCCGCGCGGGTGAGTGGAAAGAGCAAGTTGGATCAATCATCGGCAGTCGGCCACCGCACGTTCCGAGTGGGCGGCAGGAGGGCCGGTGTTCCCCGTGTCAGGTTGCGGGGCCTGCTGCGGCGACGGCCCTTTTGGCGGCCTCGACGAGATGTGATGCTGCGCGGTTCATCTTCTTGCGTTCGGCCGCCGACAGCGACTGGTGCGTGTAGGCCGCCTTGTTCTTCAAGCCGAGCAACGCGATCAAATGCTTTTCGGATCCCTTGTCCGCCTTACTGAGAAGGCTGGCGGCTTCATTATGGCTCCCGCTGGACGAGTGGATCCCGAGCCGGACGCAACAGAGGACATCGGAGGCGGCAATGCCGGCGTCAACGAACAAATCGCCTGCCGCGTTGGGCTTGTCTTCTTCCAAAGACTCCGCTGCATCCAAGAACTCGATAGCCTTGGACAGCCGCCCCGCCGTGACAGCTGAATTGCACTCACGCGTGGCAGCCATCAAACAACCCTTTCTCTCGAACCCTTACTAATCGGCCGGAGCTGCGTGCTGAGCCACGCCCGTGTACCGGCCACCGTCAAGCCTTCTCGCGCCACGTCAGAGAGCAGTGGCTCTCCGGCCGCGGCTGCCTCGCCAATCTCATTCTCGGTGTACTCGACCACGCGGCCGTCGTTACCCGTCCACGCGGTGACCAAGCGTCCAAGTTCCGTTACCCGTTGATCCCACGTGTCCGGATCCTCGTTTTCACTTTGGTCTTCGGGGTCGGAGGCGCGTACCAAGAGAAGGTCGATGTCGCTGTCCAGGGTCATCCGGCCTGTCGCGGCTGATCCGAACACCGCCGCGTACTTCAGGGCATCGCCCCACCCCTCTAGATGCCGTTCGAGACGGTTCAAGAATGTCGTCGTGATCCGCGACAACGCAATGATTGGCTCGGCCGCGAGATGCTCGGTGTTGAGTTGATAGGTGTTGGTCCTTCCGACCTGATCGTGGAGGACGACACCCTGGGCGGTGAGTCGGGTGAGGACCTTGCGGATGCCTTCGCCTGATGCGGTGGTGAGGATGCGCTGGATCTGGGCGATCGTGAAGGCCACGTCGCTGTTTGCCAGCACGGCCAGGACGTCGCCGTCCAACGTCGGCGTCACGGTGGCGAACGGCCGGTTCAATTGCATCGCCGAAACCTCCCTCGGTTCCAACTAAAGTTGGAGTATCGCAACTATAGTTGCATTGGCTGTCAGCGCGCGCCAACCGGTCGTCGCGTCTCGCGCACCCTGTCGCAGGCGCGAGCCAGCACGACCCGCTACCAGTAGGAACGGCCCCCGGAGATCCTCTCCGGCGCCGTTTCATGCTGTTCGGGTACATGGCGGACTCATGGCAGTCGTCTTCTCTATCCCGTTGGGCCATGCACGATCGGCTGTCGGTCGTCAGATGCAGAATGTGTGCCATGACAGGGTGCATCGAGTTCCGCGACGACGACAGCGGCTACCTGGCGTGGCTCGCTGCAAATCAACAGGGCCACGTGATCAACATTGCGCGCAGTCACAACACGAGCCAAGCGCGCTTGCACGCGGCCAGCTGCCGGACTATCGGCAATCGCACTCCCATGGGGAGCAGTTGGACCGGACCTTACGTGAAGGTCTGCGCCGAGTTTCGAGCCGACGTCGAGCAGTGGGCGGTCGAGACGGTGGGACAGTCGATCGACCCGTGCGGTACATGCTGCCCCAGTGGCGTTGGGGCCCGGTCAGCTGCAACCAGACCCGCCGAGTCGCCGCTTAGGGCTCAGGTCATGACGGCACGCTACGAGATTCACGGACCGACCGAGAGCACTCCTGTGGTCGAGGCATGGGCTGACGACTACATCCGTTTCGAGCTGGGGCCGCAGTGGCAGAAGGACCTACGAAACGAGATTAGGGCCCGATGCAGTGAGCTCAACCCGTCATCTGAGCAGGTCCTGCACGCGACCTTCTTCGGGGCTAAGGCTTCCAATGCCGACGTCGAGAACCTCATGCTCTACAACATCGGCTCGTTCAAAGGCGCCGGGCGCAACGGAATCCGCTTCGAACACGGCCAGGGGGTGCCATCCGCTCGGTCTGGTGGCACCTATCCAATCTCCTACCGCTATGCGCTTGCTCAGTGCTCGGGCACTTTCGATCACTGGCGGTCGACCCGAACGCTCGCCTCGTTCGACTGGATCGATCTCGGCGAGTTCGCAGGCGAGAAGAAGCTGTCACAGGTCTGGCTCGCCCTGTCGCGCGGGCAAATTGATTTGGCCGATCGGGCATGTCCACAGGATGCTCCGTTCGCCGTCGAGATTGACTTGAGGCCGCCGGTCGGCCGCGAACCGATTATGGGAAACCTGGTGAAGGGTGTCTTCGACGGCGTGATTAGTGCGTTCCAGGCGCACACTGACACGTCGGTTTTGCCTGACGCGGCAGCACGAGTCGCTTCCCTGATTTCGGCGGAGCCAGCCGAGATCGAGAACCACTTGCTCGATCAACGCCGTGCCGTTCTCGGAGTCTCGCCCCGCCTCGTATCGCCCTACCGCGACGGCGTCAAGTGGGACCCCGCCGACCATCGATGTGTCGCCGGCGAATTGCTTGCCACAGAGCCTGTGGGTCCGCGTTGGGCGATAAGAGGCAGAGTCGTCGAAGTCGATCGCTAACAATGGGAATGTTCAGTTTTCGCGGCTTCGACGGCAACCCCTGATACGCCAGCCAGCACGACAGACGCTCTCAGGCGGTCGACGCTTATTCGGCGGATATGTCCAAGATTCGGCAGGAATCGCTCGGAATCGCTAGTGCTGAAATTGCGTCCAAATCTGTTGTGTAGCAATGGGTAACGAGGACCATCCGGACCATCCGGACCGTCCAAGGACCGCAGATCGTAAATCCGTTGGTCCTGGGTTCAAGTCCCAGTCGCCCTACCAGGACTCCGTGCCTAGCCGGTCGCAGTTGAGGAAGGATCACGGGGTCTCCGCCGAGCAGTAGACCGTGTCGCGGACTTCAACCGTCACCCCCGCCGGCCGGCTCTCTCGGCGAACACATCCAGCGCGGCGAGCACTTCGGGTGCGCGCCACGCACGGTTGCGTGCCCGGTCGGTGAACTCGACCAGGATCCCGGCTTCAGTCGGCCGACCGAGATAGCGGCGTGGGTGGTCCGTCGGAATACCCAGTTCTTCGCGGACGAGCACGGCGTTGACGACCGGGCGCCGGGTGAGCAGGTCGGCGACCTTCCACACCGACGAGTCGGCGCGCGCGGTGATCGTCTCGGTCCAGCTCGCCCGAAGCTCCCGCAGTTCGGCGACCAGTTGCCGGCCGTTGGCGGTCGCCCGAGCGCTCGCTTCGGCGAACCGCTCGACGATGGGCGTGGCGTCCCCTCGCGGTATGCGGTGAGCGCGACGACGTATCCGTCGGTGTCGGCGAGTAGCCCCGCGGAGACTGGCACCGTGACGTTTCGTGTGAGGCCCTTGTTGCGCAACATGGCCCGCACCAGGGCGCGGCCGGTGCGACCGTTGCCGTCGGTGAACGGGTGGATGGTCTCGAATTGTGCGTGGGCCACGGCAATCTGGGCGAGTAGGGGGACGTCGTCGCGCGCGACGAAGGTCATCAGGTCGTCGACGGCGGGGGGCACGCGAGTGTGACCGGGCGGACGAATTGTGCCGACAGTGGACTGTTGCCACCGCCGATCCAGACCTGCTCGGTTCGCCATTGACCCGGGGTGTGGCGCTGCTGACCTCCCATCAGGGCGGCGTGCATCGCCTCAATGGCTGCGGCGTCGACGGTGTCCGACGGCGCGATCGCCGCGGTAATGGCAGCGGTGTTGGCGACGACGAGTTCGGCGTTCGTCTTTCCCTTCGCGCCGGGTAGTTTCGCTTCGGCGATCGACTGGGGGATCGCCACCTGGTAGGGACCGCCTCGGCGGGATCGTGAGTACTGGCTCTCGGAACTCGGCGTCCAGCGCAACGTCTCGTAGGTGAGCGGGCCAACCGTCGCCATGGTGTCAGTGATGGCGACACTTAGCTGCGTAGTGTCGCCATCGAAGCGAACAGGCGGCGGTTGCGCGGGGTGAAGGGTTCGTGACCCTCCTGCGTGAGGGCGTCTGGTTGACTCTGGCCATGCGTTCGAGGCGATGTGTGACGGGGCTGTCGGTGCTGCTGGTGGTGGCGTTCTCGGTTCTGCCGATGGCCCCGGCTCGCGCCGACGTGCCGACCTGGTCGGGGCTCGACGCGCGCGCGTTCGCCGGCCCGATACCTCCGCAGGGGACAACCATCGAGTCGGTGCCCTTGGAGCCCGCGCTGTCACTCAGCGGCGCCGGCCCGGCCTACCGCGTCCTGTACTCCACGGTCGACCAGCACGGCCAACCCGCGGTCAGCACCGGCGCGGTGTTCCTGCCGCCCGGCCCGGCACCCGAGGGCGGGTTCCCGGTCGTCGCATGGGCGCACGGCACCGTCGGCCTCGGCGACGACTGCACCCCGTCGGCGCTGCCGCGTACCCCGCGCGACGACGAGTATCTCTCGCACTGGCTGGGCGAAGGCTACGCCGTCGTCGCCAGCGACTACGCCGGCTTGGGAACGCCGGGCCTGATGAGCTACCTCAACAGCGTGACCACCGCCCACGGCGTCGTGGACTCCGTGATCGCCGCCCACGACATGGGACTGCCGCTGTCGCCGCGATGGGCCATCGTCGGGCAGTCCCAAGGCGGCGGCGCCGCCGTCAGCAGCGCGCGCTGGGCCACCGAATTCAGCCGGGGCACCGGGCTGGACTACCGGGGCGTGGTGGCGACCGGCACCCCCGCCAACATCGACAAGCTCGTCTACCAGACCGGCCCGGACTTCCAGGTGCCCGAGTTGGGGCCGATCGCCAACGCCTACACCGCCTACATCCTTGCCGCGCTACGCGAGGCGCGGCCCGACCTCGGCGTCGACGGCGTGCTCAGTCCTGCCGGACGCGACGCTGCCGACCGTGCCGAAACCGTCTGCGCCCTACCACTTTCCGAGGAACTCTCCGATCTGACGCCGGCCGCCTTCTTCACCGCACCGCTGAACTCGATACCCGGTATGGCCGATGCGCTGGATGCGTTCATGGGGACGCCGTCCACCGGCTTCGACCGCCCCATCTTCCTCGGCGTAGGCCTCCTCGACCGTGACGTGCCACCAGAGTCGACCCTGGCGTTCTATCACCAGCTCGTCGCCAACAATCAGAACGTCACCCTGCACGTCTACCCCGACGAAGACCACAGCGGCACCGTCCTCGCATCGATGGTCGACTCGACGCCGTTCCTGCGCGACGTCTTCGCCTCCGGCGAATGAGTGCGCGCCGCGTCACCTATTCGCCGTGGAGCAACGCCGCGCATCCGCTGTAATCCCGCGAACGTGTCGGTGCACGACCGACGTCAGGTGCTCCACGGTCGCGGGACAACAGGTCGGCCACGGTCTCGCGTCGCACGAGTTCACGCACGTGACCATCGGCGACGGAGACGACAGGTGGCCGGCCTACGGAGTTGTAGGTCGAGGCCATGCTGTGGTTGTAGGCCCCGGTGCAGGCGAACGCCAAGAGGTCACCCGGACGCAGGTCGGCCGGCAACAGCACGTCGCGCGCCAACTCGTCGCCGGCCTCGCAATGGCGGCCCACGACCGTCACCGGCGCGACAGGACTGGTCGAATGCCGATTTGCCAGCGCGACAGTGTGATTCGCGCCGTACAGCGCCACCCGCGGGTTGTCGCTCATCCCACCGTCGACCGCGACGAACGTCCGGCCACCGGGCCGACTCTTCAGCGTCTGGACGCGGTACACGGTGACCCCGGCGCGGGCACTGATCGCCCGGCCCGGCTCGACCACGAGGTTCGGGCGCGGGAAGTCTTCGGCCGCACAGGCCTCGGCCAGCGCCCGGGCAACCGTCACCGACAGGGCCCGCAGGTCGAGCTCGGGCTCACCCGCCAGGTATGGCACCCCGTGGCCGCCGCCAATGTTCAGCTCGCCCAACGTCATACCGTGGCGGGCGCGGATCTCTGCCATCGCCGGCACCAGCCGGTGGATGGCTCGGCCGTAGAGCGTCGGGTCGGCGATCTGCGACCCCAGGTGACAGTGCAGACCCACCAAGGTCACCAGTCGGTGCTGCGAAATCCGGTCGACCGCGTCGCCGAACTCCCCGTCGTCCAAGGTGAAACCGAACTTTTGGTCGGCCACCCCGGTGTTGACCGCGCGGTGGCCGTGGACGTCGATGTCGGGTGTCACCCGCAACAGCACGCGTTGTGGCCGGCGCACGACGCCCGCGAGGTGGGAGATCTCGGTCAGGGAGTCGACGACGACCGTGCCCACCCCTGCGGTCACGGCGTCGCTCAGCTCGTCGACTGTCTTTGCGTTGCCGTGCATCACGATCCGTGCCGGGTCGGTCCCGGCGGCCAGCGCAATCGCCAATTCCCCGGCCGAACACACGTCGAGGCCCAAGCCTTCCTCGGCCGCCCACCGCGCCACCGTCGTGGTCAAGAGCGACTTTCCGGCATACACCACGCGAAATCCTCGCAATGCCGACTGGTAGTGCCGGATTCGGCCGCGGAAGTCGGCCTCGTCGATGACGTAGGACGGGGTGCCGAATTCGTCGGCGATGGACGTCAGCGGTATGCCGCCGACGCAGAGCCGTCCGGCGGAATCCACCGCACTGCTTGACGGCCACACCGCCCGATCAGGGTGGGCGAGACGCATCGGGGGCAGGTGATCGAGAAGTGTCATTGCTCGAGGATGCCTGCGACGCAACCCATTGGACCCGACCTTGACGATCCTCATATGGCCGCAGGTCGATTCCTAACGCCCGACCACCGAGACGCGCCGTCGACGGTTTGGCGCACCGCGAGGTGCGGCGCGTCAACACCTCGTCAAAGTTCATTACCCGTGCGTATGGAGATCGTCAGGGAATGGTTTTGCCGCGCTGGTCGGGCGTAGTAGTTGACTGACGCCGCAGAACGCGGCCCAGCCAGGAGCGTGTCCTGTGACCATCTTCGCGTTGTTTCATCCCGCACTCGACGACGTCGCGTCACCAGCAGGTGGCTTTCTGGCGGACCGAACCACGAAACCCGTCACCGCGCAGGACGTACTTCGCCGCTACCGACAGTATCGCGCTGTGTTTCCGCGAACGGGCATCACCGTTGCCGCGCAGGCACTTCGCCTACCGGCGGTTGCCGAGGCGGTGAAGAAGCGGGGACACTCGGTCGACGCACGCTCCTGTGAAGAACTGGTGCTCGCCCTGGCCACAGGAATCCCGGCACAGCGCATCGTGATGCACGACGACGGGATCACCGCCGCACCGATCCGGCGTGCGGTCAACGCCGGCGTCGGACGCCTCGTCCTGACGTGTTGCCGACAGGTGGGCGTTCTGGAGGCGTGCGTCGGTCGACCCCCGCGGGTGATGCTCGACGTCACCACCGATTGCGTCGACGACGCCGTCGATGCGGTACTAGCCCGGCCCCGAATCGATCTCATCGGCTTTCAGGCCCGGCTGAGGCGTGACGCGTGCCGCTCCGCGTATGCCGAGACGGCCGTCGAGATGATCTCCCGGATGGCGCACGTTCGCCGCGAGCGCGGAGTCATCCTCACCCGGATCAGTATGTCCGGCGGTGCGATCCTGTCCGACAGGACGACTGCGCCATGCGTTCTGCGTGAATTGGCTGCGGAGCTCGACGACGCGTTCGACGACGCCTGCGCCCGGTACCACTTTCCGCGCCCCGCGTTGACGCTCGCGCCGCGATAGCGCACCGCAACCAACCTTCGCCGATCTGAGGACCTCCATGTCAAACCTGTTCGAGCTCTTGCAGATGATGGCCCTGCCAGCCTCCGTCCTCCTGGTATGCCGCTACCTCAACCGTCGTGCCGATGGAGCAGCCCGGACACGTCGGCGTCCGTCCGCAGGACGACCGAACGTCGAGGTCGTGAATGCCGGCACACCGGGGCGGATCAACATCCCGTAAGGATTCGTGCGGGTGACGTCAGAGGTACGTATGGACTCGATACGACGGGCCACATTCGGCGTAGACCTGAATCATGACACTTGCGCTTGACACTGCGGACGACACACCCCGAATACACACCTCCATTCAGCTCGTGCGGCACGTCATCTCCGGCGCTGGTTACGGAGTTCCCACCGCCGCGTTGAGCGACCGCAGCCTGGCCGCATGGGTGCGCACCCATGGCGTCACGGTGACCGCGCAGGGTGACGACGAACTGGACCTGTTGCAGTACAGCGGCATTCGTCCCACACAGGTCGTCTTTCGATGCGGCCCGGACGTTGGCCCCATTCGCAGAGCAGTGAACCTCGGGGTCTTTCGGTTCATCGTGCGTACGCCCCCGCAGATCGCACGACTGGGCGAGTGTGCCCAGCGGACGAAGTACATCTACCTCGACGAACAGTCGCCCTTGGTGATCGCCGATCGCCGATTGAAGGTGATCGGCTTGCACGCTGACGTCGACGACTCCGCCGGCACGGTGGAGTGGGCGGCCGCAGCGGAACGACTGCTGTGCCGTTCGGCGCTCATGAAGACGTGCGGGTCGCCGATCAAGCGAATGATGCTCAGCGGCGGATCGACCGATGTCTGGTTGAACGACCAGGCGCCGCAACTGGAGTCGATCGTCCACGCCGTCGACGATGCCCTGCGCGAGGGGTGCCAGCGGTGGCAACTCGAGCGACCCGCCGTCACCTTGGCCCCGTTGATCGCGACGGTGAGCCCGGCCACGCGGGACGCGCGCCGCATGCGTCGGCACGGACTGATGGTGGCCGGCTGATCAGCACAGTCGGGGGGAGTAGGACCCAAATGGGTGGTTCTGCACACAATCTCACTGTTGGAAGCGGTAGCCCATTCCGGCTTCGGTGAGCAGGTGCTTGGGATGCGAGGGATCGTCTTCGAGTTTGCGTCTCAGCTGGGCGAGATAGACACGCAGATAGTGCGTTTGGTTGCCGTGACTCGGACCCCACACCTCGTTGAGGAGCTCCTCCTGGCCCACCAGCTTGCCCGGGTTTCGGACCAAGAACTCGAGCATGCCCCATTCGGTGGGCGTCAGGTGCACGTTGTTCCCCTGCTTGGTAACCCTCTTGGCAGTCAGATCCACGCTGAAGGCAGCGGTGTGGACGACCGGCTCTACGCCATCGGAGGCCGCCGCCGCGCCGCGGCGGACCGCAGCGCGCAACCGGGCCAGGAATTCGTCCATGCTGAACGGCTTGGTCACGTAGTCGTCGGCCCCGGCGTCGAGCGCCTCCACCTTCTGAGTGGGGTCCATACGCGCGGAAAGGACGATGACGGGCGCGGTCATCCAGCCTCGCAGGCCCGCCAGCACGTCGATACCGGACATGTCCGGCAGTCCGAGGTCGAGGATCACGACGTCGGGGCGCCGGTCGGCGGCCGCGCGCAGGGCAGCGGCACCGGTCGCGGCGGTCACGACGTCGTAGCCCCGGACGGAGAGGTTGATGCGCAGGGCGCGTAGGATTTGGGGCTCGTCGTCGATCACCAGGACCGTCGTCTTGGCCGTGGCTGCCGTCGGCGTCACCGCTCGTTCTCCGTCGGCGCGGCGAGGTCGATGATGACGGTCAGCCCACCACCGGGGGTGTCGGTGGCCTGCACCGTGCCACCCATCGCCTCGACGAAACCACGCGCCACCGAGAGCCCGAGACCGACACCGGTGGTGTTGTCGAAGTCGCCGAGCCGCTGAAACGGCTCGAACACCTGATCTTCGGTGCCGCGGGCAATTCCGGGTCCCTCGTCGGCGACGTTGAGCAGCACACGGTCACCGACACGTGCGGCATTGATCCGGACGACACTGTCGGGCGCGTACCGCAGGGCGTTGTCGATGAGATTGCCAAGCACCCGCTCGAGCAGTCCACTGTCGGCCATCACGACGGCGTCGCCCACCTCGACCTTCACCCGGGACATCGCGGAGCGGGCGAATCCGGTGGCACCCTTGTCGATCCCGACCAGCGCACGCTGCACCGCCTCCTCCAGGTAGACGCGGCTCAGCCGGGGCGACACGACCCCTGCGGCCAGTCGGGAAGAGTCCAGCAGGTTGCCAACCAGTGCGGTGAGTTGGTCGATCGACTCCTCCACGGTGGCCAGCAGTTCGGCCGTGTCCTCCGGGGAGAAGCCGACGTCCTCGGCACGCAGGCTCGACACGGCGGCCTTGGCACCGGCCAGCGGGGTCCGCAAGTCGTGGCTGACCGCCGACAGCAGTGAGCGGCGCAGTTCGTCGGCCTGGGCGATCGCGTGCACCTTTCCGGCTTCCTCCGTGAGCTCGCGTTGCTTGATGAGGCCCACGGCCTGTCTGGCGACGACGCCGAGCACGCGGCGGTCGCGCGCGGCCAATTGCCGTCCTGCCAGCAGCATCCAGAATTCGTCGTCGCCAACCTCGATCGCGGTGTCGGCGGAATCCACGGTTACGCAGGGACTCTCGCCAACACAGGCGACGATGCCGGATCCGCTGCGCAGGACGCTGACCGCGCGCTGCTGATAGGTCTCGCGGACCCGCTCGAGAAGCGTCTCCAGGTCGGCGCCCCGAAGCACCGCGCCGGCGAACAGGCTGAGCAGTTCGGCCTCCTGGGACGCGCTTCGGGCTTCGCGGGTGCGGTTGGCGGCCCGGTCGACCAAGACGGCGACGGCGATTGCCATGGCCAGCAGGACGACCTCGGTGACGGCGCTGTCCGGCTCGGCGATGGTGAAGCTGAAGCGGGGCGCGGTGAGGAAGTAGTTCAGCAGCAGTCCGGAGAGCAACGCGGACAACATCGCCGGGGCGACGCCGCCGAGGAGCGCGACGACCAGCACGCCGACGAAGAACAGGGCGGTCTCACCGGCGATGCCGAGGTAGGGGTCGATGAAGACGTAGGTGAGCGCGCAGATCACGGAGGGCACGACGATCGCCGCCAGCCAGGACAGCATCCGTCGTTGCCGCGGTGCCAGGGACTGCAGCGAGATGCCCTGGGCGGCTTGCGCATGGGTCACCATGTGCACGTCGATCTTGCCGGAGTGCTGGACCGTTCGCGCAGCGATGCCCTCGTCGAAGATGCGAGCCCAGCGGGATCGCCGTGAGGTGCCGAGGACCAGTTGGGTGGCGTTGTTCTCGCGGGCGAAGTCGAGCAGCGCGGCGGTGACGTCGGTTCCGGTCACCGCGTGCATGGTGGCGCCGAGGCTGGTGGCGAGCTCGCGCACCTTGCCCATTTGCGGAGCCGAGACACCTGCCAGACCGTCACCGCGGACGACGTGCACGACCATCAGTTCGGCGCTGGAGCGGGAGGCGATGCGGGAGGCGCGGCGCACCAGGGTCTCGGATTCGCTGTCTCCGGTGACGGCCACGACGACGCGTTCCCTGGCCTCCCAGGTATCGGTGATCTCGTTCTCGGCGCGGTACTTCGCCAGCGCCGCGTCGACCTGGTCTGCCAGCCACAGCAGTGCCAGCTCCCGGAGTGCGGTGAGGTTGCCTCGGCGGAAGTAGTTGGACAACGCCGCGTCGACCTTCTCCGGCGCGTAGACGTTGCCGTGAGACATCCTCCGCCGCAACGCCTCCGGTGAGATGTCCACCAGCTCGATCTGATCCGCGCCGCGCACGACGTCGTCCGGTACGGTCTCCTGCTGTTCGATTCCGGTGATCTGGGCGACCACGTCGTTGAGGCTCGCAAGGTGCTGGACGTTGACCGTGGTGACGACGCTGATGCCGGCGGCCAACAACTCCTCGATGTCCTGCCAGCGCTTGGCATTTCTGCTGCCGGGGGTGTTGGTGTGGGCGAGCTCGTCGACCAGAACCACCTCGGGTCGTCGTTCCAGGACCGCTTCCACGTCGAGCTCGGCGAACCTGCTACCGCGGTAGTCGACGAAGCGCGGCGGAATCAGGTCGATTCCAGCCATCATCTCCGCGGTCTTCTTGCGGCCATGGGTCTCCACGACCGCGGCCACGACGTCCGTGCCGCGGTCGAGGCGGCGGCGGGCTTCCCCGAGCATCGCGAAGGTCTTCCCGACGCCCGGGGCCGCCCCCAGATAGATCCGCAACTCGCCGCGCTTGGCCTTGTACCGAGGGTTCGCCACGCCGGTCATGTCCGGACGGCTCAGCTCTTCGCCGCGAACTTCTGATCCAGCTCCAGGTTGAGCTCCAGAACGTTCACCCGTGGCTCGCCCATGAATCCCAGATCGCGGCCATAGGTGTTGGCCGCCACCACGTTGCGCACGTAGTCCTCAGTGGTGCCGCGGGCCTTGGCGACCCTGCTGACTTGAAGGTCGGCATAGGCCGGGGAGATGTTCGGGTCGAGGCCGCTGCCGCTGGCCGTCACCGCGTCGGCGGGCACGGCGGGCTCGGCCGACGCCGCACCGCGAATCGGCACGATCTGGCCGATGGTGTAGTCCTCGCCGAACTTCGCGCATTCGACCTTGACGCCTTCGTAGGTGGCCAGGAACGGTGCCTTGGTGGCGTTGCACGGCTCGTTGACGCTGACCGCCCGGGTGGGGTTGACGACGTTGCCCTGGGCATCGCGGGGCCCGATCACCGACAGCACCGCCCCGACTCCGTCACCGGTGCAGAACGGGCGCGCGGCGCTGACTCCGTCCAACTCGGCCACCGCCTTGCTCCGCGAGCACACCAGGGTGAGCAGGCTCGCCTTGTAACCGTTGGCGTCCGCGGACAGCGACGGGTCCGCGGGGGTGTCGACGATGCTCTCGGGTCCCAGGTTGCTGGCGCTGGTGGCCATGGGGTCGTACCCGTCACCGGCCGCCGAGGGCCTGCTCTGGAAGTACTTGGGGATGGGATTGCCGTCGGCATCGGTGAACATCTGGCCGATCAGCGAGCTGCCAACCGGTTTCCCGGCTTCGGTGATGATCGAGCCCTGGGCCTTGTCGTTGAGGCCGGGCAGCATGGCCACGGCCCAGACGACGAGTGGGTAGGCGATGCCGGTGATCGCGGTGAGCACCAGAAGTGCGCGGATCGCGGCGAGGTGTTGGCGAAGAATGCTCTGAATTTTCATGTCTTAGGACATCCCGGGGAGGAATTGGATCAACAGGTCGATGAGCTTGATCCCGACGAAGGGGGCGACGATGCCACCAACGCCGTAAATCAAGAGGTTGCGGCTCAACAGCTTTGACGCGCTGCTCGGGGTGTAGCGCACCCCGCGCAGTGACAGCGGGATCAGCGCGATGATGACGATGGCGTTGAAGATGACCGCCGAGAGAATCGCCGATTGCGGGCTGTGCAGCCGCATCACGTTGAGCAGGTCCAGGCCGGGGAACAGCACCACGAACATGGCCGGGATGATCGCAAAGTACTTGGCGATGTCGTTGGCGATCGAGAACGTGGTCAGGGCCCCACGGGTAATCAGCAGCTGCTTGCCGATCTCGACGATCTCGATGAGCTTGGTCGGGTCGGAGTCGAGGTCGACCATGTTGCCGGCCTCCTTGGCAGCCGACGTGCCGGTGTTCATCGCGACGCCGACGTCGGCTTGCGCCAGGGCGGGGGCGTCGTTGGTGCCGTCGCCGGTCATCGCGACGAGCTTGCCGCCCTCCTGCTCGCGCTTGATCAGCGCCAGCTTGTCCTCGGGGGTGGCTTCGGCCAGGAAGTCGTCGACACCGGCCTCGTCGGCAATTGCCTTGGCGGTCAACGGGTTGTCACCGGTGATCATCACCGTGCGGATGCCCATCTTGCGCATCTCGTCGAACCGTTCCCGCATGCCTTGCTTGACGACGTCCTTGAGGTGGACGACGCCGAGAACGGTGGCCGTGCCGTTTCGGACCTCGCCGACCGCCAGCGGTGTGCCACCGGCGGCAGAGATCTCGTCCACGACGGCGCCGAGTGCATCTGGCACCGACCCGCCGTGACTGCGAATCCATTCGGCTACGGAATTGGTTGCGCCCTTGCGTAATTGGTGGCCGTCGGTGAGGTTGACGCCGGACATCCGCGTCATGGCGGTGAACTCGACCCATTCGGCGCCGTCGAGCTCACCGGGGGTACGGGCTCGCAGGCCGAACTCCTGTTTGGCGAACACGACGATCGAGCGCCCCTCCGGGGTCTCGTCGGCCAGGCTGGAGAGCTGCGCGGCGTCGGCGAGCTGCTCTGCGGTGACGTCGGGCAGTGGAACGAACTCCGACGCCTGCCGGTTGCCGAGGGTGATGGTGCCGGTCTTGTCCAGCAACAGCACGTTGACGTCGCCGGCGGCCTCGACGGCACGCCCGGACATGGCGAGCACGTTGCGCTGCACCAGACGGTCCATGCCGGCGATGCCGATGGCGGACAGCAGGGCGCCGATGGTGGTCGGGATGAGACACACCAGCAGGGCGACCATGACGATGCCGCTGATGCCGTCGCCGTTGAGTGCCAACGAGTCCGGGACACCAGGGTTGTTCGCCTTGGAGAAGATCGCGAGTGGCTGCAGGGTGGCGACGGCGAAGACGAAGATCAGCGTCAGCGCTGCAAGCAAGATGTTCAGCGCGATCTCGTTGGGCGTCTTCTGCCGGTTGGCGCCCTCGACGAGCGCGATCATCCGGTCGATGAAGCTCTCGCCGGGCTTCTGGGTGATCCTCACGACGATCCGGTCGGACAGCACCGTGGTACCGCCGGTCACGGCGGACCGGTCACCGCCGGATTCGCGGATGACGGGCGCGGATTCACCGGTGATGGCGGATTCGTCGACTGAGGCAATGCCTTCCACGACGTCACCGTCGCCCGGGATGGTCTGGCCGGCTTCCACCACCACGACGTCGCCCTGGGCGAGCTGGGGCGCGGCGACCTCCTCCTCGGTGCCCGCTACGCCCGGCGCCCATCCGTTCAGACGACGCGCCACCATGTCGGTCTTGGCCTTGCGAAGAGTGTCGGCCTGGGCCTTGCCGCGCCCTTCGGCGACGGCTTCGGCGAGGTTGGCGAAGATCACCGTCAGCCAGAGCCAGACGACGATCAGCCACGCGAACCACGACGGTTCGACGATCGCCAGGATCGTGCTCCAGACGGCGCCGACCTCGACGATGAACATCACCGGGTTGCGCCACAGGGTGCGCGGATCGAGCTTGCGCACTGCGTCGGGCAGTGACTTCAGCAGCATCTTGGGGTCGAGCAGCCCGCCCTTGACCTGGCCTTTGGCAGGCTGTGGTCCGGCGTGCTGGATCGGGGTGGAATCAATTGTTGGAGTGGACATGTCAGTGAATTCCTTCGGCGAGTGGCCCGAGCGCTAGAGCGGGTAGGAAGGTGAGTGCGACGAGGATGACGGTGACACCGACCACCATGCCGACGAACTGCGGTCGGTGGGTGGGCAGGGTGCCGACCGATTCGGGCGTGCTGCCCTGTTTGGCCAACGAACCGGCCAGGGCGAGCACCAGGATGATCGGCAGGAACCGGCCCAGCACCATCGCCAGCCCGAGCGCGGTGTTGTACCACGTGGTGTTGACACTGATGCCCGCGAAGGCGGAGCCGTTGTTGTTGGCCGCAGACGTGAACGCGTACAACACCTCTGACAAGCCGTGCGGTCCGGTGTTGAGCATCGAGGCCCGCTGATCGGGGCCCGCCATCGCGATCGCCGTGCCGGTCAGCACGATCAACGGAGTCACCAGGAAGTAGGCTGCCGCGAGCTTGATCTCGCGCGGCGTGATCTTCTTGCCGAGGTATTCCGGCGTCCGCCCGACCATGAGGCCCGCGACGAATACCGTGATGACGGCGAGGATCAGCATGCCGTAGAGACCGGAACCCGTACCGCCGGGGGCGACCTCGCCGAGTTGCATGTTGAACAGCGTCATCATGCCGCCGAGGCTGGTGTACGAGTCGTGAAAGGAGTCCACGGCGCCCGTCGAGGTGAGGGTGGTGGCGCTGCCGAAGATGGCCGAGTCGAACACCCCGAAGCGCTGCTCGACGCCTTCGGACGCCGCACCGACCGCGGTCGGGACGGTGCCGTGGTGCTGCATCTGGAAGACCAGCATCAGGCTGGTGCTGAGCAGGGCGATGACGCCCATGACGGCGACGATCGCGTAGCCCTGCTTCTTGCTGTCGACCATGCGGCCGAACATGCGTGGCATCGAGAACGAGATGACCAGCAGCAGGAAGATCTCGATCCAGTTGGTCCACGTCGTCGGGTTCTCGAAGGGGTGTGCCGAGTTGGCGTTGTAGAAGCCACCGCCATTGGTGCCGAGCTCCTTGATGGCCTCTTGGCTGGCGACCGGGCCACCGGGGATGGTCTGTCGAGCACCGTTCAGCGTCGTGACGATCTGGTCGTGTAGGTGGAAGTTTTGGATCACTCCGCCCACGATGAGGATCAGCGCGGCAACGAACGCGACGGGCAGCAGGATGCGGATGGTGCCACGCACCAGGTCGACCCAGAAGTTGCCGAGGTCGCCGGTGCGGGTGCGGGCGAATCCGCGCACCAGCGCCACGGCGACGGCCATGCCGACGGCGGCGGAGACGAAGTTCTGCACGGTGAGTCCGGCCATCTGGACGAGGTGGCCCTGGGTGCTCTCACCGGAGTAGGCCTGCCAGTTGGTGTTGGTGACGAAGCTGATGGCGGTGTTCCAGGCCAGCGCCGGGGTCATCTCGGTGGCGGGGTCGTTGGGGTGCAGAGGCAGCTTGCCCTGTACGAGCTGGAAGACGAACAGCGCCAAGACGCTGATCGCCGAGAAGGCCAGCACGCTGCGGGCGTAGGCTGCCCAGGTCTGTTCGGCCTTCGGATCGGCGCCGATGAGTCGATAGATCAGGCGCTCGGCACGAGAGTCCTTGTCCGAGTTGTACACCCGGTACATGTAGTCGCCGAGGGGGACGTGGACTGCGGCGAGGGCCAAGACCAGTAGAGCGAGGAATGTGAGCCCCGCGGTGGTGGTGCTCACTAGAACCTCTCCGGAAAGAGCAGGGCCGCGACCATGAATATCGCGAGACCCGCCACCAGCGCCAGGCCGATCAAGTTCTGGTAACTCACAGTCCCTCGACCACCTTCTGCACCAGGCCGAGCAGCGCGAAGATCGCCACCGTCAGCACGACGTACAGCAAGACCGACATTTCATCTCCATTCACTGAGCGAGCCGGCAGGCACCGGTGACTCGCGGTGGCCGTCGCGATGCTTCTCGCGACGCGGCACTGCTTCGAAAGCTAGACCTCGAAAATGCGTCGATCGCGGCCCTTTACGGTTCCTTTACGGGCCCGGAAGGGTCCTTGACGCAATCCATGCGCCGCCGACGAGGCGGCGCCGGGGTCGGCAGGTCAGCGCGGGGGCGGTCACGGTGACGTCCCGCGACACGGGCCTCAGACGTCCCGATCCGTCGCGTCGTGAGAGGCGCGATCGTCGTTCGTCAGGATTGCCGGCCACGTCGTATGGATCCCGTATGGACGCGACGACGGTGTGCGACCGGGGCGTAGACACGTGATCGTGTGCGGGAAGGTCACCGCCGTGTCGGGGAGAAGATCTTGGCAGCAGCGGGTTTCGCGAAGCCATGACGGTTCAACGGTGACGACGCCCGCGGGGTAGCGCATGCGGACATCGCCACGTAATCCATTGAAAACCATTCGGAAACAGTGGATTCCTAAGGTTCTGCTCGAAGTCCCGCGACCGACGCGGGACGATTCGGGAGGAGCCGGACAGTTGAAGGTACCGAGCAACCAGATAGAACTCACCGTCGCCGACTCGAGCCGCATGCCGTGGTCGACCTTCGTGGTCCCGCAGATCGGCGCCGAAATACCCTCGAAGGAACTGTTTTCCGATCCCGACACGGGAATGCAGGTGTTCATGCTGCGGTATGCCGCGGGCTTCACCAACGTGTGGCACACCCATCCGCATGCTCACGGCATGTACGTCCTCGACGGAGTGCTGAACACGCACGAGGGCGAGTACGGGCCCGGTAGCTTCGTGTGGTTTCCCGAGGGTGGCTGGATGGAGCACGGCGCCACCGCCGACAACGACGTCACGTTCCTCTTCATCACGAACAAACCGTTTGCGATCTGCTACGAATCCGACCCCGCGCATCCGTACCCGATCGAGTCCGCCGGCGACTAAGCGCTACGCGATCATCGGGTCGATCGCCGACCGGGGCACCAGCACCTGCAACGGCCCGGCCGAGTCGGGCAACAACACGCCCTGGTCGAAGAAGAAGATCACGCCGTCGTTGACCACCGCGAAGTTCTGGTAGTTGGCCGGGTTGTACAGCGCGGTCGACGAAATCGGCAGCGGTGCGGGCGCCGGTGGCGGTGTGGTGGTGGTCGTGGGGGTCACCGGCTGTCCCGCGGCCGGCGTCGGCGGCGCGACGGGCGGCGGCGGTGCCAGCTGCTTCTGCAGTTCGGACTGGACGATCGGGGCGACGGTCGGCAGCGGATCGTCGACCCGCCACAGCGGCGTGTTCAGCTTGTCGTCCGGTGCGGCGGTGTAGGTGATCGTCTTGCGATAGGTCTGGTCCCAGTTGAACGCCTTGAAGGTGGTCTTCGGATTCGCGTCACCGAGGCTTTGGCTCACCTTGAACACCACGGCCTGCGAGCCACGCGGAGGAACGGCCGAGGTGTACTCCGTCGGCGTGACCGTCAACTGATACGGCGCACTGCGGGGTGCCCCCGACTTCGCCGCGTTGAGGAACGCGTCGCGCGTCTGGGAGACCCAGTCGGCGACCGACTTCTGGTCGGGGTAGTCCTGCGGAATGCTGATGGTCACGCCGTACGCCGGGTCGGCGAGCTGGATGACGCACGAGGTGCCGGTGTTGGCACCCTTGAGGTCGGCGCAGTAGTCCTTGGGTGCAGCCGCCGCGACGCCGGCCGAGCCGAAGATGGTGGCGACCGTGGCGAGTGTGGCCACGCTGAGAGAGCGCATGGGTGATCCTCCTGGCAAACGCGGCACCGCGCCGCGAACGCCAGGTTAACGGGCGCCGTCCCCGTGAAGCGGACCGGGCGAAGGTAGCGCCGCATACCCGCAGCCCACGGTGAAATGTCGGCGCCGGGCGGTGGCGGGCAGAATGGCGGTCATGCGAGTGACGGTTCTGGGTACGGGCGCCATGGGCGCGGGGATGGCGCAGTCGATGCTGCGCGAGGACATCGAGGTGACGGTCTGGAATCGCACCGCCGAGCGGTCGGAACCGCTGGCCGACGACGGCGCCGTGGTGGCCTTGGATCCGACCGCGGCCGTCGCCGACGCCGACGTCGTGGTGGCGATGCTGTTCGACGCGGCGGCCACGCTCGAGTTGATGGCCACGGTGCTGCCGGCCATGAGGGAGGGCGCGGTCTTCGTGCAGTGCGCGACCGTCGGCCTCGACGGCGCCGCACGAACCGCAGAGGTTGCCGCCGAGCACGGCGTCGCGTTCCTGGACTGCCCGGTGCTCGGCACCAAGGCGCCCGCGGAACAGGGCAAACTGGTGATGTTGGCCTCCGGTGACCCCGCACTGCGGGAACGGGTGCAGCCGGCGTTCGAGGCGATGGCGGCCAAGACGATCTGGGTGGGGGACGAGCTCGGTCTCGGGTCGAAGCTCAAGCTGGTCTGCAACGCGTGGATCGGCGCATTGGCCGCGGCCGTCGGTCAGTCGCTCGCCCTCGCGAAGGGCCTCGGCGTGGATCAGCAGCTGATGCTGGAGGCGTTCGACGGATCCGCGGCGGGCTCGCCCTACCTGCAGATGAAGGGCAAGGCGATCATCGACTCGTCGTTCGCACCACAGTTCAGCGTCGACGGCGTCCGCAAGGACACCGGACTGATCAGGGACGCGATCGCGGCGACGGGACTGTCGACGGTGCTGGTCGACGGCGTCCTCGCCGCCTTCGACGCGGCCAGTGCGGCCGGGCACGGCGACGACGACATGGCGGCGGTCTACTTCGGTTACTGACCGTCGCGCCTGCGTGTCCGCGACAACAGCCCGTGCTCGGTGAGCCATGCCTGCGTGCGCGCCATTCCGACGGAGAGTGACACCCCTGGCTGGTAGCCGAGTTGGCTGTGCGCCTTGGCAATCGAATAGGTGCCGGTCCGGCAGAGGTACCGCACGGTGACGGCGTTGAGTTCGGTGTCCAGTCTCAAGAGCCGCGCCGAGGTGCTTGCCGCTCGGGCCGCGGCCAGCGCAGCGGCAGTGGGCACGACGATCGGCCCGCGCTTGCCCAGCATTCGGTAGTAGTGGCCGAAGAACTCCCGGCACGAGACGGCCGCCGCACCGCCGATGGTGTAGACCTGCCCGGCTGCCACGGGCGACTCGGCGGCCAGCAGCACGCCGTCGAGAAGGTCGTCGACGTACACCGGGCTGAACACGCCGCGACCCATCGCCGGTAGCAGGAACCGGTTCTTCTTGATCAACTCGACGGGCAGAACGGTCCACGGGCGAGAGCCCGGTCCGGAGACGTCACCGGGACGCACCACCGTCACCGCGATTTCGCCGGCGGCGTGGGCCTGGAGGGCGACCTGCTCACTTGCCACCCGGGTGTCGACGTAGGGATTGCCGTCCGGACGTACCGGGTGGGCCTCGGTCACGCCGTCGGGGAAGCCGAGGTCGGAGAACACCCGGACCGACGAAATGTGCACGAAGCGAGACACTCCCGCGAGCACGGCCGCGTCGAGAACGTGTCGGGTGCCCCGGACGTTGACCCGCCACGCCTCGGCGAGGGTCGGCACGTTCGAGACCAGGGCGGCGGTGTGCACGACCAGGTCGGCGCCGTCGAAGGACCGCTGCCACTCGCCGGGACTGCTCACGTCCCCGGCCACCACCTGGCGTTCGGCGGCCGCCTGCAGGTCGACGCCGGTGACGGTGTCACCGCGTTCCCGCAGCCGTGCCGCGATGCTCCGCCCGATGAATCCGTTGGCGCCGGTGACGACGACGTGCATCGACTGCTCCTAGGTGATCGCGGCCGTTCCGATGCCGAGGCTCAACGGTCTCACGACCGGTGCCGGACGGGGTTCACCACCACGGCGCTGGTGGCTCCGCGGGCCGGCGCTCGATCCAGGTCCACTCGAGTTCTCGACGGCTGAACTTCCATCCCTCGTCGGTCAGGCGGTAGTCGTCGTGGTACTGAATGGGCGCGAGGATCACCTCGAGGCTGTCGTCGGCCTTTCGAAGAAGGTGCCGCGCAGTGCAATACGTCAGTCCCGTGGCGTGATCGCCGTCGACGGCGATCACGTGATTGTGGACGGCGTGAAAGGTCCGCTCGAACATCTGGTTTCCGCTGGGCCCGTACTTCACCTGGTCACGGCCGCGGAGCGTCACCGTCTCGGCCGTCCCCGGCGTCGACAGGACGAACTCGGCATCGAGCGTGAAGAGTGATCCGAACCGTTCGAGGTCGGCCGTGTCCGAGGCGAGCGCGTACTCGTCGACCAGCGCGCGCAGCGCGACGCGCGCGGAGTCGACCGAATCCAGCTGGGGCATAAGGGTTCCTGTTCCTGTCGGCGGTGAAACGGGCAACCCTCGTTCGGGTGACGCCGTCATCTCACGACGCTACAGCTTGAGATGACAATGTCAACTCGCGCTGACGGGCCCACGCCGACTCGTCGCTCGCTACCATCGCGGGATGGGGACGCGGGCCGGCGTGGCCGCCGCCGGAATCGCTCTGATCGTGGCGGGATGCGCCGACGATCCGCCGCCGCCGCGGAGCGTCGAGGTGTCGCGGGCGCAATGGCAGAGCGGGGCCGGCAACGGGCGGTGGCCCTTCACCGTCGACCGGGGCGTGCTGACGTGCCACCCGCCGGATTGGGTGACGTTCACCGCGGACGGTACGGAGTACGCGCTCACCGACGACGCCAGGTGGCTCGGCCACTATCAGGACGTCAAGGCGGTCCTGCGTCCCGGCTACGTCCAGATAAACGACGACCGCCAGCCGGTCCCCGTCGACGTCACATCCACGATGGTCGACCGGGGACGCGACCTGTGTCCGCCACGGTCGTCCGCGCCCTGATCGAACCGCAGCGCGACAGCGGTTTCCGGGGATCGAATGATCCGCTTCAGCTCGGCGCGGCGTTCGGCAAACCGGGCCACCGTGGCTCGGCGCCGTTCGTTCTTGACGATCTTGGACCGCTTGGCCATCAGCGCTCCTCGCGGAAGTCGACGTGTCTGCGGATCACCGGGTCGTACTTCCGCATGACCAGACGATCTGGATCGTTGCGTCGGTTCTTTCGGGTGACGTACGTGTATCCCGTGCCGGCCGTCGAACGAAGTTTGACGACCGGTCGGATGTCGTTGCCGGACAACGGAAATGCCTCCTTCTCACGCGGTGCATCATGCCCGCTTATTGAAAATGATTGTCAATAGGGCGAACTGTAGCGCGGCTCGATTGCGCATGGCAACCGGCCACCCCCGGGTCGCCGTGGGGACGGGGGCGACTGACGTCCTGTTAATGGAAACGATTATCGTTCCCGTCATGACTCCCTCGTTGCCCCGTCCGATCCCGCTCTCGGCTGCCATCGCCCTGACCCTGAGCGGTGCCCTCGCCGCCTGCAGCTCCGGGCAGACTGCCCCTTCCGACTCGTCCAGCGCCGACGCGGCGGCCGCCAGCACCACCGCCAGCGCGGCCTGCCCGACCGCCCCCGTGGACGTGGTCGTCAGCGTCGACCAGTGGGGTGACATCGTGTCTGAACTCGGCGGCGCCTGCGCCAATGTCAAGACGATCCTGGCCAGCTCCTCGGTCGACCCGCACGACTACGAACCGTCACCCGCAGACGCGGCTTCCTTCGCCGGCGCCAAGATGGTCGTCGTCAACGGTGCGGACTACGACGCCTGGGCCTCGAAGTTGGCCGCGTCGTCGGCCGCGACGGCTCCGGTGGTCAGTGCCTCCGAGGTCACCAAGACGGCCGACGGCGGCAACCCGCACCTCTGGTACAGCCCGTCGGCGGTGACCGCCGTCGCCGACGCGGTGACCGCCGAGCTGAGCAAGCTCGACCCGCAGGCGGCGGATTACTTCGGCGATCGTCGTGCCGCGCTCACCACGACGCTGAAGCCGTACGACGACCTGATCGGCAAGATCAAGGTCGGCGCGTCGGGCAAGAGCTACGCCGCCACCGAGGGGATCTTCGACTATCAGGCCGAAGCCATGGGCTTGGTCGACAAGACCCCGGAGGGCTACCAGCGGGCGTCGGCCAACGAATCCGACCCGTCACCGGCCGACATCGCGGCGTTCACCTCCGTTCTGGCGGCCAAACAGGTCGACGTCCTGATCTACAACACGCAGACCGAGGGCTCGATCCCCGAGCAGATTCGCACCGCGGCCGAGCAGGCCGGTGTACCCGTCGTCGACGTCACCGAGACCGTGCCGCCCGGGCAGACCTCGTTCGAGTCGTGGCAGGACGGACAACTCACCGCCCTGGCAAAGGCCCTGGGTGTCTCGGTCTAGCCTCGAGGACGACTCCGTGGCGCTGGCGTTCACCGACGTGAGCGCGGTCCGGGGGCGGCGACTGATCTGGTCCGAGGCGACATTCGAGGTGCCCGCCGGCGGCATCGTGGCGTTGATCGGGGCCAACGGCGCGGGCAAGACCACCCTGCTGCACATGATCCTGGGTCTCGTCCCGGCTGCCTCCGGCGACGTGCGCGTCTTCGGTCGCAAGCCGGGTGCGGACAACGATGGCATCGGATTCGTTCCGCAGGACTATGCCGCCACCGTGGGGGAGGCGATCCGCGCCCGCGACGTGGTGATGCTCGGGTTGACCGGTCGCCGTTGGGCTTTCGGGCGGGCGACGTCCGCTCAGCGCCAGAGGGTTCGAGAGACGCTGGCCGCGGTGGACGCCACCGACTTCGCCGATCGGCGGCTCGCGCAGCTGTCGGGCGGGCAGCGCCAACGCATCGCCGTCGCCGAGGCGTTGGTCTCAAGACCGCGAATGTTGATCCTGGACGAACCGCTGGCGTCGCTGGACTTGCGCAGTCAGCGGGAGATCGTCGCGCTGCTGGCCCGCTTGCACGGCGAGTTGGGCGTCACCATTCTGGTTGTCGCACACGATCTCAACCCGCTGTTGCCGTTGCTCGACAGTGCGATCTACCTGCTCGACGGGCATCCGCACTTCGCCTCGATGACCGACGTCGTGGACGACGCCCTGCTGACCCACCTGTATGGCACCCCGGTCACGGTGGTCCACACCCCGCAAGGCGAGATGTACATGAGGAGCGTGCTGTGACGACCCGCGTGCTGGCCGTGGGCTACCAGCCGAACTGGTTGACGATCCTCGAATCGCCGTTCATGCACAACGCGCTGATCGGCGGAACGGTCGTCGCACTGGCCTCCGGGCTGATGGGATACTTCATCGTGGTGCGCCGCAACGCCTTTGCCTCCCATGCGCTTGCCCACATGGGACTGCCCGGCGCGACGGGCGCAGTTCTGCTCGGGGTTCCTCCGGTCCTCGGCCTCGGAGTGTTCTGCGTCGGCGGGGCACTCGTCATCGGTGCGCTGGGCAAGCGGGCCGCCGATCGCGACGTCGTGACCGGAACGACGTTGGCGTTCGCGACGGGTCTCGGCTTGTTCTTCAACTCCCTGGCCACAAAGAGTTCCAGCACGATGACCAACGTGCTGTTCGGCAACCTGTTGGCCATCACGCACGAACAACTCGTCGGCTTCTCGACGCTCTTCCTGGTGTTGACGCTCTGCGTCGCGGTGATCTATCGGCCGCTGATGTACAGCTCGGTCAACCCAGCCGTCGCCGAGGCGAAGGGCGTTCCCGTACGCGCTCTTTCGGTCGTGTTCATGGTGTTGCTCGCGCTGGCCGCGACGATGGCCGTGCAAGCGGTGGGGACGCTGCTGTTGTTCGCGCTGTTGGTCACACCCGCGGCCACGGGCATCATGCTGACCCCTCGTCCGTCCCTGGCCATGGCGATCTCGGCGGTGACGAGCGTGTTCTCGGTGTGGGTGGGCCTCGGTGCTTCGGCCATGTTCAACGTCCCGCCCAGCTTCCTCGTCGTCACCGTCGCCTGCGGGATCTGGTTCACGGTGTGGCTCGTCGACCGTCGCCGCGGTCGCGTCGCGGCCGTGCTCGACGACGGCCCGTGAGCCGCCTCTACCGCGAGATCTCGGCGACCGATGGCTGCCACGACAGCACGCTGCTCAACGGGCGCCGGGGGGTGGGCGGTGGCACGTCGTCCAGTGCCGGGACCAACCCGACCCGGATCAAGACTTGGGGCAGTGGGTGTCCGGTGAGCGCACCAACCATCTCGCGGGCGGCGGGGACCTCGGTCAGATGGGTCAGGGGGCACGTCGACAGACCGGCCATCGTGGCTTCCAGGAGGGTCGCGGACAGCGCTTCCCCGCACGCGAGGACGTCACGGCGGGTGTCGCCGAGCGCGGACAGGACGAGGATCTTCGAGCGGTCCTCGGTGACCTGCGCCCGGCGCTGGCCGTGATGGGTGACCGGAAAGGCACGGCCGACGTCGACGCGATCACTTTCGGCCGCCGACACCAGCGAGCTGTGGGGGATTCCGTCGTCGGTGGCGAATGGTCCTGTCCACCAATCCAGTTCGGCGTGGTAGGGAGAGTCGTAGAGGCGCAGCGCCTCGGTCAGCGCTGACGCTTCGGCGAGCCGGCCACGGGAATCCTCCGACAGGACGGCCAGGTGTGCGCGATCGCCGTCGACGGCCGCCTGCAGCAGCGGTTCGACGGCGCCCCAGTGTTCCGGCGCTGCGAAGGGTAGGCGATCGGTCCGCCTCGCGAGGATCGCGTCGGCGCGGCGGCGGTGACCGTCGGTGACGTACTCCATCGGAACGAAGTCCACCGTCGCCAGATGGGCGCTGTCGTTGGGGTTCGGGTAGTAGTCGACGTTGGCGACCCACCCGGCCGCCGCCATCGCGACCCCGAGATGGTCGAGCACCGCCCCGCAACTGATCAGTGCCTGCCGACCCGAGGAATCGGTGTCCACCAGGCGGTCACGGTCCAGGAAGAGGTGCAGAACCCCCGCTCCCCTCCCGACGAACCGCCAGGGCTGGCTGTTGTGAAATGACGGAGCGCGGCACGCGAGGTGCACGGCGTCGGCGATGACACCGCTGGGCGCCATGGGTTTCGACACGATGATCCCTTCAGTCGTGTGGGGAGACTGGCCAACTGACGTCGCCGATCACGCCGAAGGTGGGTTCGCCTTCCGCGGCATGTTCGCGACGAGCGGAGTGTCGACTCCGACCCGCCCGAGGGTCGCCGCACCGTCGGGGGAGCCCAACGGTGCGTCGCGGCCGGGCAGTACCTGACTGAAGAACGCGGCGTTGTCGGCGAGGTGCTGTTGCTGATCGTCAGGCAGGTCGGTCTCGTAGTAGATCGCATCGACGCGGCAAATCAGCTTGCAGGCACCACAATCCACGCACTCGTCCGGATTGACGTAGAGCGACCGGTCGCCTTCGTAGATGCAGTCCACGGGGCATTCCTGCACGCAGGACTTGTCCATGACGTCGACACAACCGCTTCCGATCACATAGGTCATGGTGGAAGAGCCTAGGAACCGCACTAGCCGCCGACGAGGGCCCAACGGCCAGTGGTCGTGGGACGAAAGTCCCTGCCGACGGATTACGCGACGGCCGCGCCGACGAGGTGTCCGATGACGAAGGTGATGCCCAAGGCCAGCCCTCCGCCGACGACGTTGCGGGTCACCGCACGCTGCCTGGGGGCCTTGCCGAGCGTGGCCGACGCCGCCCCGGTGACGACGAGTGCCACGAGCACCGCCACGACGGTGACGGGTATGCGCAACGAATGCGGTGGTAGCAGGATCGCGATCAACGGGAGGAGCGCGCCGACGGTGAAGGACACCGCCGAGGAGAGGGCGGCCTGCCAGGGATTGGTCAGGTCGGTGGGGTCGATGCCCAGTTCCACATCGACGTGAGCGGCGAAGGCGTCGTGGTCGGTGAGTTCTTCGGCGACGGTGCGGGCCGTCGCGCTCGACAAGCCCTTGGCCTCGTACAGCGCCGCGAGCTCGTCCAGTTCGGCAGCCGGGTCGTCGCGCAGCTCCCTGCGTTCTTGGCCGAGTAGGGCGCGCTCGGTGTCACGCTGGGTGCTCACGGACACGTACTCGCCCAACGCCATCGAGACGGCCCCGGCGACGAGTCCGGCGACCCCCGCGGTCAAGATCGGGCCGGGTGACGCCGACGCCGCGGCGACCCCGACCACGATGCCCGCGGTGGAGACGATGCCGTCGTTGGCGCCGAGGACGCCCGCGCGCAGCCAGTTCAGCTTCGAGGACACCGAACCCACATGAGGCTCGGCAGGATGCGGACTCGTCGACACGGGGCAACGCTAGCGGTCCAACCGCACATCCGCCAGCGAACCTAGGCTAGCCAAAGTGGACCCACGCATCGGCCGTAATCAGCTCGCGCACAGCCGCGTTCAGTCGTCACGCTGGTGACGGGCCGGACACGTCAGTGCGTGGCGTGCTGGTCGCAAACCAGGACTGCGCAGTCGCTGTCGCGCAATGCGGCGTAACTCGCGGTTCCGATCATCTCGGCGACACCGTGCGCTCGGCGGCGGCCGATGAGGAGGAGCTGGATCGAATCGTGGTGGTGGGAGAAGTAGTTCAGCAGGGTCCCGCGGACGGCGACGGGGACGACCTCGAGCTCCGGGTGCTGCCGTCGCGCACAGGCAAGGCGACGGTTCACCTGAGCCCGAATCCTCCGATTTTGTTCGGCGACGGCGCGAACGTCGTGCACGTCGGTCACGTCTGCCTGCCAGACGGAGATGACGACCAGGGGTGCGTGGCGCAACAGCGCTTCGTCGATGCCGAGGCGCAGCAACGCGTCTCCGTCGGACGAGCCGTCGAGCTCGACGACGACCGACTCGTGCAAACCCGACGACGGACGAGATTGGCGGACGATGGCCAAGGGACAGTGCGCGCCGTCGGCGAGTCCGAGCGCCGTCGAGCCGAGACGACCCGACGCCGCACCCGCGGCCCCCACGGAGCCGATGCAGAGCATGGTGGCGCCGCGGCCAGCCTCGAGCAACCGGTGGACCGGCCGCCCCCGCAGGACTTCGAGGTCGATCCGGACGCGTGTGGTCGGCGACCCCGCCGAGGCGAGGCCGAGCCGCACCGCAGCGTCGGCCGCCGCGAGTGCTCGCCCCGCCGCCGTACCGTCTCGTGCCGTCGTGTCGTCGACCACCGATACCAGGCGCAGCGGAACGCCTCTGGCGACTGCCTCGTCCGCCCCCCACGACGCGGTGGCAAGGGCCGAGCGAGATCCGTCGACGCCGACCACCACCGAGGGTGTCGGGATATTGAGCTCTCGCATGTGCGTACTCCCAGTTCGGTTGTGACGTAGTCGATTACGTCCGGGTAGCCCGCTCGACGTCGGACGCCACGAAGAGCATGGAGTGGTCGGGGCATCCCTGGATCGGGTGGTAGCTGCTGCTTGCCAAGCCGCTGAGGTGCGCGGTGTCGGCCTTGGGCAGGACGGCCAGTTGCGTTGGCCGCCGGTCGTCGGTGCAACCGGGGCGGCGTCCCATTCCGTCCGCGACGATCTCGACGGTAACGTCGGGAAAACGACGGACCCAGCTGTCGAGCCGATGGTCGACCTGACGCACGACGGCGTTGCGGAGCCGGCCCTCGCGCATGGCCTGCGCGACGACGGCGTCGTTGCCGGGGTCGTCGTCGAGGACCACCGAGACGACGCCGGAATGCCCTGCGCCGGTGAAGTCCTCCGGGCGGATGACGGCCACCGAGCAGCTCGCACGTTCGACGATCGCGACGACGTCGGCCTCCAGCGGACTGCCGGCGCGATGACTCGTGCCCAGACAGATCATCGCCGCGCCGCGTGATTCCTCCACCAGGACGTCGCGTGTTTCGCCGTAACGTATTACTTCGTCGACGCACGTTGCCGGCGCCTGGTTCTCGACCGAAGCCCTGGCGCAGCGCAAGGATTCCTCCGCCTGAGGCCGCTCGTGGTCGTCCCGGATCACGGCCACCAGCCGCACCGCAACGCCGCGGCCGGAGGCCTCGATCGCCGCCCACGATGCCGCGGCACGCGCGCCCATGGAGCGGTTGACGCCGACGACGACGTCTCCTTCTGGAAGATCCATGTGACGGGTGCCGAAGTCCATGTCCCACGGTCGCTCGGGCGGCGCGGCCGTCATAGAGTCGTTGGACTCCTCTTCACGGTCACCCTTGGCGCCGAGCCGTTCCGCTGGCGCCGTCGGTGCCTCGTCGCGGTGCTGACTTCCGCCCCGTTCGTCTTGGTGTCCTTCGGCCCTCGGCCGTCGGGGGATCAGTCCTCGGTACGGGCGGGGCGGCCGTGCTTGGAGGCGAAGACGGCTGCCTGGGTGCGTCGTTCCATGCCGAGCTTGGCCAGCAGACGCGAGACGTAGTTCTTGACCGTCTTCTCGGCGAGGAACATCCGGGCGGCAATCTGTCGGTTGGTCAGACCCTCGCCGAGCAAGTCCAGCAGGATGCGTTCCTGGGGGGTCAGCCCCTGCAGCGGGTCGGCGTGGTCGGTGGCCCCACGCAACTTGGCCATCAGGGCCGCCGCGGCCCGGTTGTCGAGCAAGGAGCGGCCCGCACCGACGTCCTTGATCGCCCTGGCGAGCTCCATCCCCTTGATGTCCTTGACGACGTACCCACTGGCCCCGGCCAGAATGGCGTCGAGCATCGCCTCGTCGGAGGTGAACGACGTCAGCATCAGGCATCGCAGCTCCGGCATCCGCGAGAGCAGATCGCGACACAGCTCGATGCCGTTGCCGTCGGGCAGCCGAACGTCGAGGACGGCAACGTCGGGGCGAAGGGCGGGAATGCGCGCCATGGCGTCGGCCACCGTGCCCGCCTCACCGATCACGTCGAGGTCGGGATCGGCACCGAGCAGATCCATCAGGCCGCGGCGGACGACCTCGTGATCGTCGACGAGGAACACCGTGACCATCGCTGCGCCCTGCCCGCTGGGGGTCACCGCACCGACCGCGGAATCGTCGACCTGCTGGCCATTGTGCCTGGAGTACGTCATGGTGTGGCGGACTCCGCACGGGGCGGTGTCGGGCAGTCGTGATCGCCGAACGGCGGCGAAGCCTCGGGCATCTGGACTCCAAGCGGTTGCGGGATGGTCATCCCACGATATTCATGCGCCGGGCGACCGGACAGAGGCGTAAGTCCTCTCCCGACGAACGTTGCACCGTGCTCGCCCATCCCGAGGACCTAGGGCCCTGGCGCCAACCGGGTGTCGGGAACGAGAGTCGACACCACGAGTCCCGAACCCAGGAGCGCCCCATGAGCCACCACGAGCACGACGAGACCACCTACCCCGTGACGATCACCGTTCGTCACCACGACGACCACACCAAGGCCAAGGCGCACCTGCACTGGCGCTACGTCGATCTGGTCGGGGTGGGAGACGCGGAGATCGATCCCGACGACGACTACCCCAAGCGGGTCGGCGAGGAACTCGCCGTCGCACGGGCATTGACGCACCTGACCCGACAGTTGTTCGTCACCTCCGCCGGCGACATCTCGTCGGTCACCGGTGAAGACGTGTCGGTGCGCTGAACGACCCTGCGAGCGGAGACGTGACTCAGATCGGGTTGCGCAACACCGCGGCACCGTCGAAGCGGCCCGCCTCCAGGTCGGCGAGAGCTCGTTGAGCACCTGCGAGGGGATACTCGTGGGTTCTCACCTGCAGGCGATGCTCGCCGGCGAATCGAAGGAAGGCTTCCCCGTCGGCGCGGGTATTCGCGGTGACGCTGCGGATCTCGCGTTCGTAGAACAGTTCTCGCTCGTAGTTGAGCACGGGAACGTCGCTGAGGTGGATGCCCGCGATGGCAAGAATGCCGCCGCGGTCCAGGGCGCGCAGGGCTGGCGGCACCAGATCCCCGACGGGCGCGAAGAGGATGGCACTGTCCAACGGCTCAGGCGGTGCGTCGCGGGCCCCGGTGACCGACGCCACGCCGAGTTCGAGCGCCAAGCCTCGTGCCTGCTCGCCGCGCGTCATCACGTGCACCGTGGCGCCCATGGTCAGCGCGATCTGCGCGGTCAGGTGAGCGCTTCCCCCGAAGCCGTAGATACCGAGCCGGCCGCCCTCGGGAAGGTCGGCGCGTTGCAGGGCGCGGTAGCCGATGATTCCCGCACACATCAGCGGTGCGAGTTCGACGTCGTCGTAGCCCGCAGGCAGGCGATAGGCGTAATCGGATGGCACCGTGCAATATTCGGCATACCCCCCGTCGTCGTCCCACCCGGTGTAACGCGAGTAGGGACAGAGGTTCTCCGCACCGCGCAGGCAGTAACGACACCTGCCGCACGTCGAACGAAGCCACGCGACGCCGACCCGGTCGCCGACTGCATGATCGGTGACACCGGCTCCCAGGTCGACGACCGTCGCCACGACCTCGTGCCCGGGAACCACCCGCTGGCGGTGGACCGGCAGGTCACCCTCCGAGACGTGAAGGTCCGTGCGGCACACACCGCACGCGTCGACGTGGACGAGGATCTCTCCATGCGCCGGCCGTGGGATTGGCTTGCGTTCGTAGCGAAGGGGATTCGACCGAATCGGGCCGGGCGTCGCGACCACCCAGGCGTTCATGGTGTCGTCGGGCGTCATGGTGACCTGCGATTCACGGTGGGATGGAGGGCGCCGTGGACTCAAGGATAGAACGCCGACACGCATCGTGGTCGCCGTTCACGACATGGTGCGATGACGCGGGTTTCGCGTGCTCGATCTGGGACGTTTGCCTCTATCGGACGGCGTCGGGTGCTGCCTAACCTCGCGACATGAACACGAGACGTGGGTGGCTCCCGACGGCCATGGTGGAAGTTGCGGAGGCGCAGTCATGACCAGCTTGGGGGCGGGACCGGTCGCGGCGATGAACGAACCCGAGAGCTGGGCGCGGTTGGCGGGCAGCACACTCGGGCGGCTCGCCATCAGCGTCGACGGTCAACCGGACGTCTTCCCGGTGAACTTCGTCGTGCAGCATCGGTCGATCTTCATTCGGACGGCGGAAGGCACCAAGCTGGCCGGCGCGGCGGTCAATCGACGAGTGGCCTTCGAAGTCGACGAGCACGACACGGTCCAAGGATGGAGCGTGGTGGTCAAGGGCCACGCGCGGATCATGACGTCGAGCGACGAGCTTGCCGCCGCCGAGCGTGCCCAGGTGCTGCCGTGGATCACCACTCCGAAGGAGCAGTTCATCCGAATCACGCCCTCCGACATCACCGGTCGCACCTTCCGCTTCGGCGGCGACTCGAACGGCGGTTCGGGCTAGATCCTGTCCAGCGGGACGAACCAGTGCACGCGAGTGCCACCATCGGGACCGGCGTCGATCTGACAACCGCCGCCCAGAAGTTCGGCTCGGCGCCGCATGTTGGTCAGCCCGCTCCGTCTTGGGTTGGCCGCATCGATGCCGCAGCCGTCGTCGGTGACGTCGACGGTGAGCTCGTCGGCGACCTCGACGGATACCGCGAGGTGCTGGGCGCCGGAATGTCGGACCGCATTGCTGACGGCCTCGTGGACGACCGACGTCGCATGCTCGGCGACCTCGCCGTCCACCACGCTCAGCGGGCCCGACATGCGCACGGTGGTCTCGATGTCACGATCCTCGGTGAGGGCTGCGACGGCGTCCTGAATTCTCTCGCGGAGGCCGGCCTCCGGCTCGGGCGACTGCAGGGCGAAGATCCTGCTCCGAATCTCGTCGATGGTGCCCTGCAGCTCGTCGACCGTCCGACTCAGCCGTCGCGTGATCTCCGGGGACCGGGAACGAGCGATCGTGCCCTGCAGGTCCATTCCGGCCGCGAACAGCCGCTGGATGACGTGGTCGTGCAGGTCGTGGGCGATGCGCTCGCGGTCGGAGATGACCGACAGCTGCCGCGCCTGTTCCCGGCTCTCGGCCAGGACCAGGGCGACGGCGGCATGGTCGGCGAAGTCGCTCACCAGGTCGAGAAGACTGTCGTCGAAGGGAGCGTCGCGCTGGTTGCGCGCCACCACCAGGACGCCGAGTGTCTGGTTGCGACGAGCACGCAGCGGCATCACGATCGCCGGCCGCTGGCCGACGTCGGTGAACGCCTGGATGGGATGCCGGAGCGACGCGGTGATCAGCGGAGTACCCGATCGGAAGACGCCGCCGGTGGTCGAGCCCTCCACGGGCACCTGCTGACCCATGACCTCGTCGGCCGACAATCCCACCGCGGCCGACACCACCAAGGTCTCGACCTCCTCGGCGGGCAGATCGGCGTCGCTGGGCACCAGCACGATCGCCTGCTCGGATCCGGTCAGTGCACACACCTGCTCGGCGATCATCGTCAGCGGCCGGGCCACCGGGCCGGCTTCGGAGACCAGCGCCGTCGTGATCGATCGACTGGCCTCCATCCACTCGCCGGTCATGCGTACCCGGTCGAACAGCCGGGCGTTGTCGACGGCGACCGCGGCGGCCGACGCCAGTGCCCGCGCGGCGACTTCGTCGGAATCGGTGAACACCGGGTTGGCAGTCGGTTCGGTCAGGTACAGGCTGCCGAAGTTCTTCTGGCGGATCGTTATTGGCACCCCGAGGAACGCGCCCATCGGCGGATGGTGCTCGGGAAAGCCCACCGCGGCGGGGTGTGTGCCCAGATCGTCGAGGCGCAGGGGCTCGGGGTAGTCGAGTAGCACACCGAGGACACCCTTGCCGACCGGTAGGTGGCCGATCCGCTCCGCGGTCGCCGGCTCGATCCCCGAGTGCACGAAGGACAACAACCGGCCGTCGTCGGCTCGAACGCCCAACGCGCCGTAGCGAGCTCCCGTCAGCTCCATCGCGGCGGTCACGATGCGGTGCAGGGTCGCGTCGAGCTCGAGATCGGAGGCCAGGCCGACGATCACCCGCAGCAGACGTTCCAGCTGGTCACGGGAGGCCACGATCTCGTCGAGTTGGGCGTGCATGCTGGCCACCCGCCCGGGCCGGCTTAGCTCGGAAAAAGTGAAATCGCCGTCGTCGTGGACCATGAGCCAACTCACCCGCCGAGTTCTAGGGACTCAGATCGTAACGTGCCTCTCGCCACCGCCGTTAGGGGAGCCCCGCGGGCCGGACGGAGCTTCGTCGGGGCAATCGCCCCCTGATTCAGGGCACTTCGACTCTGCCGACGCTCTCCGGTTGCTGGTCCAATGCACACCAACGGCAAAGGAGCAACATGGCAACGAGCGAGACCCGCGCCCCGGTCGTGGTCGGGGTGGACGGGTCCGTGGGCGCGACCGACGCCGCACGCTGGGCAGCGGCGCTCGCGGATGGACTGCACGCACCGCTACACATCGTCACCGCCACACCGTATGTGGGGCACGCGCCGTCCGAGGTCGCCATGGCGGCGCGGTCGGCAGCCATGGCCGACCACCACGACTGGGCCGACCGGTACCTCGAGGCCGCGCGGGCAGCCGTCCACGCCGATCGCCCCGATCTGACGGTGACGACCGCATCCTCCACCGAGTCGGCTGAAGATGCGCTCGCCACGGCGACTCGGTCCGCGCGGCTCCTGGTGCTGGGCTGCGACGACGTAAGCGCACTGGGGGCGCTGCTCGTCGGTTCCACCGCGTTGGCGACACTGGCCCGCGCGCACTGTCCGGTCGTGGCGTGGCGAGGTGGGTCCGTCGCACCGTCCCACCGGCCGATTCTGGTGGGCGTCGACGGGTCGGGACGCGACGGCGGTGCGTTGGGGCTGGCATTCGAACTCGCCGATCGGCTCGACGCTCCGCTGTGGGTCGTGCACTCCTGGGCACTCAAGGGATTCGCCCAAGTGCACCGACCGAGCGTGGTCGACTGGGACGCCAACACCAAGGGGCAGTGGGCGCGGCTCGACGAACTCGTCGAACCGTGGCACGAGCGACATCCCGCCGTACACGTCACGCGGATAGGGGAGTCCGCCAAGGCAAGTCACGCCCTGGCGCTGCACGCCGCCTGCGCCCAAATGGTCGTCGTGGGACGTCGCCGCCACGATTCCCTGGGACCCGGAGCTCTGGGGTCGACGGGGGCCAACCTGCTGCACCACTGTGCAGTCCCAGTCATCCTGTGTCCCTTCGACACTGGCGTTCGGGCCGACGGCCGTCCAACGGAGGTTGTGGTGGAATGAACACGCACTTTCCCGGGCGCGAGACGCTGGGCAGCGCGCTCGCGTTGGCCACCAGGGCACCGTCCGTGCACAACGTCCAGCCATGGCGGTGGAAGATCGGCCCGGCGAGCCTTCACCTGTACCTCGACGCCGACAGGCAGCTGGTTCACACCGACCCCGACGGACGGGACTCCATGGTGAGCTGCGGCGCCACTCTCAACCACTGCGTCGTCGCGCTCGCCGCCCTCGGCTGGCACAGCAAGGTCCGTCGCCTTCCCAATCCCGCAGAGCCGACGCACCTCGCGTCGATCGAGTTGCAGCCCTACGTCGCCGGAGACGTGGACATCGCTCTGGCGGCGGCCATCCCGAGGCGTCGCACCGACCGTCGGCATTTCAGCGGGTGGCCGGTGGCCCATGCCGACGTTGCGCTGATGGGCATGAGAGTGGCCCGAACGGGCATCGTGATGCGACGGATGAGTCCGTCGACGGAGCTGCGGGCCGCCCTCGCGCACGCCGTCTGGCACCACGCCACCGACGCCGAGTATCTCGGCGAACTGACGATGTGGAGCGGCCGCCACCGGTCCGTCGCCGGGGTGCCCGCACGCAACACTCCCGAGTCCGACCCGGATTCCCCGGTGCCCGGCCGTCTGTTCGCGGGCCCCGGGTTGGCCCAACCCCCCGACGCCGCCGCGGCCGACGACCACGGCGAGTTGTTGGCCTTCGGCACGGTCGACGACGACGACCTGGCTCGACTGCGGGCCGGCGAGGCCACCAGTTTGGCGATCCTCACCGCAACCTCACTGGGCATGGCGAGTTGCCCCGTCACCGAGGTGCTGGAGGTCGGCGAGACGCGTGACGCGATCCGGGCCGACGCATTCGACGGTGAGGAGTTTCCGCAAATGCTGGTGCGCGTGGGTTGGCCGCCGGTCAACGCCGACCCGTTGCCCGCCACGCCGCGGCGCCCCCTAAGCGAGGTGGTGTGCCGGCTCGACGGCACGTCGTGGTGGTGACGCCCGTGCCCCGCATGCCGGTCATCGTGGCCCGGTCGCGGTGACCCCGCGACCCATCCGAAGGGTGTCCGTCGTCGAATAGCAGGATGATCGGTGAGGCCCAGCACCGTCGACGTATCCGTGCCTTCGACACGTAGGACATGACATGCCCGCAGCCACCGCGATCCACTTCTTCCTCGAACTGGCGGTCATCCTCGCGACCTGCCGGGTGGTGGGGGTAATCGCCAAGCGGGTCGGGCAGCCGCAGGTCGTGGGGGAGATGATCGCGGGCGTCGTCCTCGGGCCGTCGCTGCTGGGCGAGCTCGCTCCCGGGGTGCAGCAGGCGTTGTTTCCGCCGGGGCCCGCCAACGTGGTGCTCTACACCGTGGCCCAAATCGGCCTGGTCCTCTACATGTTCCTCATCGGGCTCAACTTCGACGTCGACCTGATCAAGCACCGGGCCGGCACCGCGGTGGCGGTGTCGACGGCGGGCATCATGGCACCGCTGGTTCTCGGTGCGCTCGTCGCCGTGCCGTTGCTGGCGGACGGGGACTACTTCGAAGACGGCGTCACTCCGGTGATGGCCATGCTGTTCCTCGGCGCCGCGATCGCGATCACCGCCTTCCCCATGCTGGCCCGCATCATCTTCGAAAAGGGCTTGTCGGGAACGTCCCTGGGTACCTTGGCCCTGGCCTGCGGCGCCACCGACGACGCGGTGTCCTGGTGCATCCTCGCCGTCGTGCTCGCCATGAATCGGGACCATCCCGCGATGGCCGTGGTCGCGATCGGCGGCGGCGTGCTCTACACCGTGGTGGTCATGACGATCGGACGACGGGCACTGCGCGTGCTCGGTCCGATGGCCGAACGCCACGGCACCGTCACCCCGCCCATGCTGAGCGTCGTGCTGATCCTGCTGATGGCCTGCGCGTGGTTCACCGACGTCATCGGGATCTATGCCATCTTCGGTGCCTTCATCCTGGGCGTCGCGATGCCGTCGGGCTTCTTCGAACGTCATCTGACCTCGCGCCTCGAGCCGCTCGTCACCACGTTCCTGCTGCCCATGTTCTTCGTCTACTCCGGGCTCAACACCCACATCGGCCTGGTGAACACGCCGACGCTGTGGGCGGTGACGCTGGGGCTCGTGCTCGTCGCGATCGCCGGCAAGGGCATTGCCTGCACGCTGGCGGCACGCATGAAGAAGGTGCCGCTGCGCGAAGCCGTCGCGCTGGGATCGCTGATGAACGCGCGCGGCTTGATCGGGCTGATCCTGCTGAACATCGGGCTCGAGGCCGGCATCGTCACCCCCACGCTGTTCACCATCCTGGTGCTGGTCGCGATCGTCACCACGCTGATGGCCTCGCCGATCTTCGAATACGTCTACGGCCGCCACCGCGTCGTACCGCAGTCGGCAGCGGTGACGCCGTGACGGCCGTTGTGACGAAATGCTGACGGTGGCCGGGATCGGGCAAGGTTCCTCGCGACAGCCGGGGGCGGGCGGGGACGCCTCCACGCAGCAAGATCAACGTCCGGCCCGCCGATCCCCGACGGTCGGCCGCAAACGGAGCGGGCGTCCGTTCGGGCCAGCCGGGGCCCCACCGTCGGATAACGTCGGCCGCACTGGGAATCCTCGTCGACCGAGGAAGGGGAACGCATGGACGTGTCACAACTGAACGCCGAGACCCGGGCCGCCCTGGCGCGGCGCATCAGGACACAGTTGGCGGAGTCGGACACCGCCGCCGAGCGCGGCACGGCCGATCACGACGTCGCCGTCATCGGGGGTGGCATCGCGGCGCTGACTCTGGCCTTGGAGATCCGCCGCGCCCGCCCGGCGACGCGCATCGTGATCATCGAACCGACGTCGCGCCCGGTCCCCGAGATCACCCACACCGTCGGGGAGTCGACCGTCGAGGTGTCCGCGCTCTACCTCGGGGAGCGTCTTGGTCTCGCGGATCACTTGCAGAGCTCGCAGATCCGGAAGATGGGTCTGCGCATGTTCTTCTCCCACGACGGAAACACCGACATCACCCAGCGGATGGAACTCGGGAGTTCGAGCTTCGTGCCGCAACCCACCTATCAAATCGACCGTGGTCGGCTGGAGAACGAACTCACCGACCGGTGCGCCGCGGCGGGCGTCGAGTTCTGCCAGGGCCGGGTCCGCTCGGTCGAGTTTGGCACCGACGGTCGTCCGCACGAGATCGCGACGCAGAACGGCGACGCCGTCGCCGGCACCACGGCTCGCTGGGTGGTCGACGCGTCGGGACGGACCCGGAAGCTGCCCCGCCAGCTGGATCTGAAGCTCCCCAATGAGCACCACTGCAACGCCGTGTGGTTCCGGGTGGCGGCCGAGATCGACCTCGCGAACTGGAGCGACGACCCGCTGTGGCAGTCACGCCTAATCGAAGGCAACCGGTCGATGTCCACCAATCACCTGATGGGCGAAGGCTATTGGGTCTGGCTGATCAGACTTGCCTCGGGTGCCACCAGCGTCGGCATCGTCGCCGACCCCGCGTTCCACGCCTTCGAGGGCATCAACGGCCTGGACAAGGCCAAGTCGTGGCTGCGCGAGCACGAGCCCCAGTGCGCGTCGGAACTGGCCAAGTACGACGACCTCATCATGGACTTCCGAGTCATGAAGAAGTACAGCCACGGCGTGAGCAAGATCTTCGACGGCCGCGAGCGCTGGGCGGTCACCGGTGACGCCGGGATCTTCCTGGACCCGCTGTACTCGTCGGGACTGGACCTCGTCGCCATCGGCAACGGGCTCATCACCGACATGGTCACCCGCGACCTCGACGGCGAGGACGTCGCGGCCCGATCGGCGATCGACGACTCGCTGTTCCGGTCGCTGACCGAGATGTGGCTGGCCATCTACCGGGACCAGTACACGCTGATGGGGACGCCGAACGTGATGACCGCCAAGGTCATCTGGGACATCGCGTTCTACTGGGGGTTCGTGGGCTTCCTCTACGGCAACGGACGATTCGTCACCGTCGCCGACGACCCCGAGGTGGTGCCGTACCTGGAGGGCCTCATCGAACTGAGCAACCGCGTTCAGCGGTTCTTCCGGGAGTGGGCGTCGGTGGAGGGCAACGCGTCCTCGGCGCAGTTCGTGGATCTCTACGCGCCGCTGAACTTCATGGTCACCCTGCACACGGCGATGATGGGGACTGCCCCCAGGTTCGCCGAACGGTTCGACGCCAACGCCCGGCTGCTGCGCCAGGTGGCGGGGCAGTTGATCGAGACGGTGCTGGCGGAGAAGGCCAAGGTCTTCTCCGACGACGGCGTCATGCGGCAGGTGCAGGCGTGGCAGCGCGATCCGCTTCTTCGAGAGCTCCGGTCGGTCTACCGCAGCGAGCAGGCCGTCAACCCGATCAGTTCCGAATGGATTCTCACCAGCTCTCTCGAACTGACCTGACGCCGCCCCATCCGACGCAGCCGTCAATACGAAGAAATGACGAGCCCTGCACCGCGCGAGCGGCAGGGCGATTCGTAGTTCGACAGAGGTTCAACACAGAGGGTGGGGGGCAAGGACACGACATGCTGACGGAAAGAAGCGGTCACGAACCCTTGGCGATCGTCGGAATCGGATGCCGCCTGCCCGGTGACGTCACCTCCCCGGAGAGCTACTGGGAGTTGCTGTGCAGCGGAACCGACGCCACGCGCGTGGTGCCCGAGTCGCGCTGGGACGCCGCACGCTTCCACGACCCCCACCCGGGCAAGGTCGGCAAGATGGTCACCCGCCGAGGCGGATACCTCGACGACGTGGACCAGTTCGATCCGCAGTTCTTCGGCATCTCGCCGCGAGAGGCCCATCTGCTCGACCCGCAGCAACGCCTCCTGCTGCAGGCCACCTGGGAGGCGCTCGAAGACGGGGGGATCCCCGCAGACTCCTTGGCCGGCGCCCAGGTCGGTGTGTTCATCGGCGGCTTCACCCTGGACTACCAACTCCTGCAGAACCAGGGCCGCACCAGCCGCTACCGATTCAAGACCCACTCGTCCACCGGAATGATGATGACGATGTTGGCGAATCGAATTTCGTTCGCCTTCGACTTCCGCGGGCCGAGCATGACGGTCGACACCGCCTGTTCCAGTTCGCTGGTCGCGGTGCACCTGGCGGCGCAGAGCATCTGGAACGGCGAGTGCGACATCGCCCTCGCCGGCGGCGTGAACGTCATGCTGGGACCCAACACCGCGATCGCGGAATCCAAGAGCGGGTTCCTCAGCCCCGACGGGCGGAGCAAGGCCTTCGACGAATCCGCCGACGGCTACGCACGGGGTGAGGGTGGCGCGGTCGTCGTCGTCAAACCCCTTGCGCAGGCGGTGCGCGACGGCGACGAGATCTACGCCCAGATCCTCGGCACGGCGGTGTCGCAGGACGGCCACACCGACGGCATCACCGTGCCCCGCAAGGAGGCCCAGGAAGCCGCCATCGTCGACGCCCTCCGCAAGGCGGGCGTCGAACCCGCCGAGATCGGCTACGTCGAGGCGCACGGCACCGGCACGCCCGTCGGAGACCCCGTCGAGATGCGGGCCCTGGCCAGTGCGCTGGCCTCGGGGCGGCCGGCGGGCCAGCCCCTGCTCATCGGGTCGGTGAAGACCAACATCGGACACCTCGAGGCGGGTGCGGGCGTGGCCGGGCTGATCAAGACGGCGTTGGTGCTCAAGCACGGATTCGTGCCCGCAAACCTGCACTTCCATTCTCCCAGTGGGGGACTCGACCTCGCCGAACTGGGCATCGACGTTCCCACGACCGGTCGACCCTTCCCCGAGTGCGAGCGGCGCATCGCCGGGGTCAACTCGTTCGGATTCGGGGGCACCAACGCCCACGTCGTGCTCGCCGAGCCGCCGGTGGCCCCCGAGGCCGGCGACCAGCCGTGTGTGACCGCGCCGTCGACGATGCTTCCGATCTCCGCGCGCAGCGAGGAGGCCCTGGTGGCGACGGCCCGCCAGCTGGCCGACCACGTGGGCAGCCATCCCGAGGTCACGCTGGGCGATCTCGCGTACACCCTCGGGCAACGTCGGGCCCACCTGAACCATCGCCACACGCTGATCGCCGACGACATCGCCGACGCGCGGGCCCAGCTGCAGGCGCTCGCCGACGGCGGACAGATCTCCGCGGGACGGACGAACCAGGTCGCGCCGAAGCTCGCCTTCGTCTGTACCGGCATGGGCCCCCAGTGGTGGGGGATGTGCCGCGGGCTGCTCGACGTGTTCGACGTCTTCACCGAAAGCGTCGAGCGCACCGACCGCGAGTTGTCCCGGTACACCGACTGGTCACTGCTCGAGGAGCTCCGGCGCGACGAGGCGAGTACGCGGATGGGCGAGACGGAGTTCGCGCAACCCGCCAACTTCGCCATCCAGGTCGCACTGGCCGCGCAGCTCGAGCACTTCGGAATTCGTCCCGACGCGGTGATCGGGCACAGTGCCGGCGAGGTGGCCGCCCATCATCTGGCCGGTCTGCTGAGCTTCTCCGACGCCGTCCGGGTGATCTACCACCGCAGCCGACTTCAACAGCGAACCAGCGGAATGGGGCGCATGCTCGCCGTCGGCCTCGACGCCGAATCGCTCGTGGCCACGGTCGACCAGAAGACACTCGACGAGTTCACCCGACGGGTGTCGATCGCCGCGATCAACAGCCCGTCGGCGGTGACGATCGCCGGCGACGCCGACGTACTCGACGACGTCGCCCGCCAGCTGGATGCCGCCCAGGTGTTCAATCGCCAACTCGCCGTGAAGGTTCCGTACCACACCCACTACATGGACCTGGTGAAGGACGAACTCCTCGACGCCTTCGAGGGACTGTCCTCGAGCCAGTCCACGATTCCCCTCTACTCGACGGTCACCGGCGAACTGCTGGACGAATACACCGCCGGCGCCGCCTACTGGTGGCAGAACACCCGTGCCACGGTGCTCTTCGAACCCGCTTTGCGCAGGCTGCTCGACGACGGATACACCCACTTCGTGGAGCTGGGCCCGCACCCGGTGCTCGCGGCGTCGATCTTCGAGACCGCCGGAACCGAGAAGGCCCTCGTCCTCGCCACCCAGCGGCGCAACGACGACGACGGTCGGACGCTGCTGAATTGCGTTGGCGCCCTGCACTGCAACGGTCACGAGGTGGCATGGGACGCGGTGAATCCCCGGGGGGCCGCGCAACGGGTGAAGCTGCCCTCCTACCCGTGGCAGAACAAGCGCTACTGGAACGAGACGCCGGAGGCGTCGGAGGACCTGCACTTCGCCCCGGTCCATCCGCTGCTTGGACAACCGGTGAGCGGCGTACGCCCCTCGTGGGAAGCCGAGTTGAGCGCGTCCCACTTTCCGTTCCTCGCCGATCACCGCGTGCAGGGAAGCGTCGTCGTGCCGGGGGCGGTGTACGTCGAGATGGCGTTGGCCGTCGCGAGGGAGCACTACGGGACCGACCTCGCCGTCGACGATCTCGAGTTCCGTCGTGCGGTCATCCTCGACGAGACCTGCGATCCCATCATGCGGACCACGCTGAACGAGGACAACGGCACCCTGGAGTTCGCGGCGTTCACCGCAACGCCCGACGGCGACGTCAAGTGGACCATCACCGCCACCGCCGCACTGCGGGCCCTGCCCACTCGTCCGGCCCGCCGCGACGTCCCGGGTGACGACGAGGTGATCGCAACGTCCGGTGACGAGTTCTACGTCAGGACCGAGGGCCTCGGCTTCGGGTACGGCGAGGCGTTCCGCCCCGTCACCGAGATCGTGGGCGGTGCCGACTGGTCGGTGGCCCGACTCGCCGTGCCGGAGCCCATCGCCGACGAACTCGACGACTACCGCTTCCATCCCGCGCTCGTCGACGGTGCATTCCACACGCTGTTCGGCACCATGCTTCTGGGCCAAGACGGACCGTCCGACCCGTATCTTCCGGCTCGGATCCGGCGCAGTGCCGTCTACGCACCGCCCGAAGCGAAGATGACCGTGGACGTTCGGGTGGTCTCGGCGACCACCGAGCGCATCGAAGCCGACGTCACCGTCCGAAACCAGCTCGGCGAACCGCTCGCCGTGTTCGACGGGTTCACGGTGGAGTCGCTGAGTTCCTCGTCCCGGATGTCGCCCGAGCGCGTCGACAAGGGTCTCTACGAGATCCATTGGTGTGAGAAGACCGAGGAACCCCACGGGTCCGCGGTGGAGAATCAGTCCTGGCTCGTCCTCGTCGACGAACGCGGCGTCGGCGCCGCCGTCGCCGAGACCCTGCGCGGCCGTGGTCACCGGGTGCGGACGGTGGCCCACGGTCCCGTCACCGCCGTGGCCGAGACCGACGACGGGTACGTGGTGAATCCCGCACGCGCCGAACAACTGTCGCAGCTGCTCACCACGCACCTCGACCGCGACGCGGACCTCACCGGCGTGGTCGACTGCTGGCCAGTCGACGTCGTCGCAGACCCCGCCGACGCGGCGACCGCCGACGCGAATCTGCACGTGGGCCTGTTCACGGTGATGCGCCTGGTCACCTCACTCGCCACGCACGAGACCGTCGCACCCCGCCTCTACCTCGTCACCGCGAATGCGCAGGCGGCGCCGGGCACCGCCTCCTGCGTGGCCGACCAGGCCGCGGTGTGGGGGCTTGGACGCGTCATCGGTCACCACGAGTTCGCCGAGCGGTGGGGCGGTCTGATCGACGTGGACGACGCCGACGACGTGGGCGAAACCGCCACGCACGTCTGCGACTACGTCCTGTCGCAGGATCCGGAGGACCAGATCGCGATCCGCGGTCGCGACGTCTTCGTGCCCCGAATCCGCGTCGCCCAAGGCCTGACGAAGGCCTTTCCGACCACGCTGACCCCCGACGCGACCTACGTCGTCACCGGAGGTGTCGGTGCCCTGGGTCGCACCGTGGCGACCTACCTCGCCGAGCGCGGGGCCCGGCACATCGTGCTGTTGAGCCGAAGCGCGGTCCCCCCGCGGACCACGTGGTCGACGCTGACCGAGGACGACGGCCAGTTCGCGACGGTCGACGCGATCAGGGCCGTCGAGCGACTCGGCGCGCGGGTGAGCACCGCCAGCGTCGACGTGACCGACGTGGCGCAGGTGCAGGCGTGGTTGGCCGACCACGTTCGTGAGGGCGGCCGGCCCGTCCGCGGGATCATCCATGCCGCGGGGACGGTTCACGACCAACTGCTGATGAACATGAGCGAAGAGGACTTCGCGACGGTGTTGGCGCCCAAGATGATCGGCACCCGGGCGTTGCACGACACCTTCGCGGACCACGAACTGGAGTTCTTCGTCATGTTCGGTTCGGCGGGCTCGGCCATCGCGTCACCCGGCCAGGGCAACTACGCCGCCGCGAACGCGTACCTCGACGCGTTCGCCCACCGCCGGCAAGCTCGGGGTCTGCCCGCGCTCACCATCGGATGGGGCCCGTGGTCGGTGGGGATGGTCGAGGAATTGAAGCTGGAGAAGGTCTACGCGCACCGGGGCATCGAGCTGATCACCCCGTCGGCGGGAGCCCGGATCCTCGACCGTCTCCTCAACCAGAAGGCGCCACAGGTCATCGCGATCACCGCGGACTGGGGTCGAGCCCGCCAGGTGGGGTTCAGCGCCGGGTTGCCGAGGATGTTCGCCGAACTCGAGGCCACCGAAGTGCCGCTGCACCAGGGTGACTCGGACTCGTCCCTGCTGGAACTGCTCGCCGGCCTGACGGAATCCGAACGACTCGGCGTGGTCACCGATCAACTTCGCCGCACCGTTGCCGGCGTGTTCGACTGCGCCGTGGAGGACATCGAGCCCCACGACATCCTCGACGACGTCGGCCTGGATTCGATGATGGCGATGGACTTCCGGATCCGGATCAACACGACCTTCGCCATCGACCTCCCGGTCCTCGAGATCCTCCGCGGGGTGAGCGTGGACTCACTGGCCGTTCGCGTGCTCGCCGAGGTCGACTCACTTCACGGCGCGGACGCCGCGGTCGCCGCGGAGCCGGCCGACGACGACGTCGACGGGCTGATCGACGCGCTCTCCGAGGACGACCTCCGACGACTGCTCCTGGAGCTCGAGGGCGAGTCCGCCGAGCAGGAACCGGGCCGCTGATGATCCACGCGGACACGTCGTCAGCGGTGCGGGTGCGGGGTCTGTCCAAGTCCTACCGTCGGACATCGGCGGTTCGGGACCTCGATCTCGACGTCGACTACGGGGAGATCTTCGCGATCCTCGGTCCGAACGGCGCCGGGAAGTCGACCACGATCGAGATCCTCGAGGGCAACCGGAAGCGCGACGCCGGCGAGGTGTGGGTACTGGGGGAGGACCCTGGCACGGCGGGCCGCAGCTGGCGGGCCAAGGTCGGCATCGTCCTGCAGGAAGCCAGTGACGCCGGAATGCTCACCGTGAACGAAACCGTCCGGATGTTCACCAATTGCTATGGCACGTCCCGGGTTCCGAGTGATGTTCTCGAACTCGTCGGGCTCGACGCCGTCGCAGGCAAGAGGGTGCGAACGCTGTCCGGCGGGCAGCGCCGCCGCCTCGACGTGGCGCTGGGCATCGTCGGGATGCCCGATCTGCTGTTCCTCGACGAGCCGACGACCGGGTTCGACCCCGAGGCCAGACGTCAGTTCTGGGACCTGATCCGGCTGTTGGCGGCCGACGGCACCACCATCGTGCTGACCACCCACTATCTCGAGGAGGCGGCCGCGCTTGCCGACCGGGTCGCGGTGATCGTCGGCGGCCGGGTGGTGGCGGTGGACTCGCCCACGCGACTCACCGGGCACGTCAGCGCGGCGGCGACGGTTCGCTGGGTCGACGCCGACGGGGAGCACGTCGAGAAGACCGACCGCCCCACCGATCTCGTCAAGACCCGCAGTCAGGACGGCGCGGAACTGGACCAGCTGACGATCACCCGGCCTACGCTGGAAGACGCCTACCTGCACCTGATCGGGCAGGCCTGATGGCGGCGGTCGAACGCGACCACGTCGTGTCGCCGCGGCACCGCGCCCCGGCGGCGGAGGCGCCGTTGCCGTCGGCGCTGCGGATCGGGTTGTCCCGGGTGGTGCCCGAGCTGAAGATGTTCTACCGCAGACCCGAACAGGTGGCGTTGACGTTCTCGATGCCCGCGGTGATCTGCGTGCTGCTCGGCTCGATTTTCACGGCGAAGTTGCCCAACAGCGACACCAGCACGGGAGCGGTCATCGCGGCGAGCATGCTCGCCTACGGAATTCTGTCGACGTCGTTCATCAACTTGGGCATCAGCATTGCGGCCGACCGCGACACCGGCGGCCTGCGGCGGCTCCGGGGAACGCCGACGACCGCGACGTCGTACTTCGTCGGGAAGATCGTCTTGGTCGCGGTGGTCAGCTTCGCCGAGGCCGTCATCCTCCTGGCGGTGGGGGTGCTGGTCTTCCACCTGCACCTGCCGACGGACGCGGGCGAATGGTTCACGCTGGCATGGGTCTTCGTGCTGGGCACCACGAGTTGTTCCCTGCTGGGCATCTTCATCAGCAACTACGCCAGCAACGCGGTGTCGGCCGCGGTGATCACCAACGGGCCGTCGGTGGCCCTGCAATTCATTTCCGGTACCTACGTGCCACTCGTCGTGCTGCCGGCGTGGATGCTGACCATCGGGTCGATCTTTCCCATCAAGTGGATGGCCCAGGGATTTCGCTCGGTTCTCCTGCCGCCGGACATGGTCGTCTTCGAGCCGGCCGGCAGCTGGGAGCACTGGCGAATCTTCTTGGTGCTGACCGCATGGAGCGTCGGCGGCCTGATCGGCTGCCTTGCGGTCTTCCGGTGGTCTGACGAGGGGTGACTCGCAGGCTCACCGCGGCCCGCGCGACGGGTCGTGAACGCGTGGCCACTGGCCCACGCGTTCACGACCCGTCGACGACCGGTTAGCTTGCGCCCCTGGCGGCCGGACCGGGCAGGATCGGCTGGCCGGGAGCCGGTGCACCTGGCGCGGGCGGGAGGATCGGGTCGCCCTTGCCGCCGTAGCCGCCGGTGTCGAGTCCGCCCATGCCGCCGGCCGCCGGCACCAACGGTGCACCAGCAGCGGGCACGATGGGCGGAGCGATGGGCGGAACGATCGGCGGCGGCGCGATCGGCGGGACCACCGGCGGGGGCGCCACCGGCGGGACGACGGGCGGCGGTGCGACCGGCGGAGGTCCGGGCAAGCCCATCGGAATGCCGCCCATTCCGCCGGTCACCGGGGCGCAGGCCGCCGCTCCGCCCGCTGCGCCGGCCGCGCCGGGAGCAGCACCGCCGGCCGCCGGGGCGACGCACTCGTAGCCGCCCGTTGCGAACGGGGCGGCGATGGCTCCGGGGCTCGCAGCGATGGCGACCCCGCACAACCCAGCAACGGCACCCACCAACCCGATGTTGAATCGATCCAAGATCGTCATCGACGTCGACTCCTTCATTCTCGTACTCATTCCACATGTGATGTAAAGCGGCGAATCGCCGTGCGGCCGCCGATCGACGACTTTGTCAATTATCGGCAGCAAAGCTCGGCTGACAGCACGTCCACGCCGAGTCGTGTCCAAATGGTGACGTCTCGAGGAGGGCGGTCGAGGTCGTCCGCCACGGACCCTCACCGCGTCACCGGGCGGGGGACTTCGATGCTGTTCTCTTGGATGATCACCGGATCCCCGACGTTGACGGTGTTGAAGTACCACTCCGCGTCCTCGGGACTGAGGTTGATGCAGCCGTGGCTGACGTTCTCGTAGCCCAGTGAATTGACCGCCCAGGGAGCGGAATGCACGAAGAGGCCGCGGCTGGTGATCCGGACGGCGAAGTCGACGTCCATCTGATAACCGTCGGGAGCGTCGACGGGGATGCCGACGCTGCTCGAGTCCATGTACACCGAACGGTCCTTGCCCAGAACGGTATACGTGCCCACCGGGGTCGGGTAGTCGGGTCTGCCCATCGAGGCAGGCAACACCCCGGGTTCGCCCCAATGCGGGCGGTGGTGCGGGGTGGGAACCGCCGACGGCGGGCCCGCGTCGACGCCGTCGATGCGGACGGTGAACGTGTGCGCAGACAGGTCCGCGACGCCGATTACCGATGCCCCCGTGGCGAATTCGGTCTTGAATCGACCCATGGACAGGGCAATCGTGCTGTGCGCCGGCCAGAACCGATCGGGGACCCATTGCACGGAGCTGTCATCGAGCCACTCGTACTTTCCGGTCATCGCGGGCGAGGACGTCACGTGGACCGAGCGCTCGGCCGCGAGCCGGTCGGCGACCGGCGAGCTGAACGTCACCACCACCGGATGTGCAACGCCCACCACCTCGCCCCGGGCGGGAAGCACCGATGCGACGGCGGTCCCCTGGGCGGCGGTGGCCGCCGCCATGCTGGTGCCCGCGGGCCCTGCAGCAACGAGTGTGCTGGCTCCGATCATTGCCAGAACACACCGAATCCCCTGACGCATGGCTCCCGACTTTCTAAATTACATGGTTGTCAATTGATCGTACAGTCGCCATGTCACTTCGGGATATGCGTGTGCGTGAGCAATTCGATGAAGGAACCATCACGCTTCGGATACGGCCAGCAAATCCGAGAGGGAGTCGCCAGCAATCAAGATCGGAGGATCAGGGTGTTTCGAGCGGAACCTTGGTGATGCGGTAGGTCAGCTGATCGGTGCCGAGGACGTCGGCGAAACCCCATTGCGCGGCAGTCTCCTGCACGCGGGTCTCCGCCCCATCCTGCGAGGTGTGAACGGAGGTGTACTCGTCGCCCTCGTATTCGAGGTACACCACGAACACCGGGTCGGGATCGGCGACCGCGGTGGCCAATTCCTGCTCGACGATCTCGCTGATCTGGGCGTCGTCGACTTCGTCCGCTGTCGTCATGGCCGTCGCCTTCCGATCGTCGACGCCGCGCTCGTGCGGGCGCCCGCTGCCGGAACGACTCTACGCAACCCGGACCCCGAGGGCCTTCCGACGGCGCAGGTGCGGGCGTCGATCACCCCCGTTTATGCGCTCCACCACCGGGTAATCGATTCGACGTGACGACACCAGCCACGTATCTCGAACCCGACCTGCCGACCGCCGCGGGCCCGCTTTCCGGAGCCCTCATCGCGCACCTCAAGTGTCGGGCGCCGCGTCGCAGCTTCATCCCCGTCGACGCACCCGTCGGCGACTCCTCGCCGTGGGGCCGCGATCTTCAACTGGCGCTCTACGTCCTCTACGAACTGCACTACCGCGGATTCGCCGACGTCGAACCACGCTGGGAGTGGGATCCGGGCGTGCTGCACCTGCGTGCTCGGCTGGAGGACTCCTTTCTCGCGGCGCTGCAGCAGGAGGTCGGTGTCATCGACGCCTCGGCCGAGGAGGAGATGGCCGAGCTGTCGATCACCCCGGTCGACGGCAGCGGACTGTCCTACCACCTGCGCGACGACGGCACGTGGGACCAGATGCGCGAGTACTTCGTGCACCGGTCGATCTACCACCTCAAGGAGGGCGACCCACACGCGTGGGCGATTCCTCGGCTGTCGGGAGTGGCGAAGGCGGCCTTCGTGGCGGTGGAATTCGACGAATTCGGCGGTGGCCGAGCCGATCACGCTCATCAGCAGCTCTTCGGTGACCTGATGGACGCGGCTGGTCTCGATTCGCGCTACCTGCACTACCTGACCGCGGTGCCCGCCGAGGCCCTGGCGGTGGTGAACGTGATGTCCTTGTTCGGGCTGCATCGGGAATTTCGGGGTGCCGCCGTGGGTCACTTCGCCGCCACCGAGATCACGTCCTCGCCGGGGTCGGCGCGACTGGCCGACGCCCTGAAGAAGATGAAGGCGCCGGAAGCCTGTGTCCGCTTCTACCGCGAGCACGTCGAGGCCGACGCCGTGCACGAGCAGGTCGTCCGCACCGACGTGGTCGCGGACCTGGTGAAGCACGAGCCGCACCTCGAATCGGACGTCGTCTTCGGCATGCGGGCATTCGACGTGGTGGAGAGCCGGCTGGCCGATCACATGATGTCGCGGTGGACGGCTGGCGAGTCGTCGTTGCGGACACCGCTGTCGTGACGGGCATCTCCGACGAGGCGCGCATCGACGAGGTTGCCCCCGGTGACCTCGTGTCGCTCGACGTGCCCGGAGACGACGGAACGGGCGAGCGCGAGTACAAGGTGGTGTTCGTGGCCGCTCCCACCTCCGGTGCCGCGTCGACGTTCTCGGTGACCGTCGAGGCCGACGACGGGGAGACCTTCGACGTCGACCTGCCCGGCGACACCGTCGTGCGCCGGTCGATGGAGTCCAAGTGGGAGTCCGCGCAGAGCCCTACGGCCACCGAGGGTTGACCCTCACCCTCACGACGACGTCGCCAGTGGCGGCGATCTCGTCACGGTGCCCGCGGAGCTGCTCGTGAGAAGAACGAATGGGGGCCTGTGATGAGCGCGTTGTCCAAGGCGCTGTACGCGTCGACGGTGGTGGTCGGCGGTGTCCTGGTGGCGAGGGCGGCGACGGGACGACGCGGACAGGTGTCCGACCACGCCGACCCCGGCCCGACGTCGCGGCCCGACCGAGAGGTGTCGCGCCCCGAGACGCCGGCCCCCGATCCCGACGATCCACGCAAGCCAGACTCGCCGACCGACCTCACCAAGCCGTCGATCTGGTTCGCGCTGCGCAAGACGGTCCGGGAATTCTCCACCGACCAGTGCACCGATCTTGCTGCGGCGCTTACCTATTACGCCGTGCTGTCGATCTTCCCGGCCCTGGTCGTGGTGGTCTCCCTGCTCGGCGTCTTCGGGCAGGGCAAGAGCACGACGGACGCCATCCTGCAGATCGTGGGCGAGGTGGGGCCGTCGTCCGCGGTCGACGTCCTGCGCGCGCCGATCGAGCAGCTGGTGCAGTCCCCGACCGCGGGAGTCGCCCTCGCCATCGGCATCGTGGGCGCGTTGTGGTCTGCGTCGGGCTACATCGGGGCCTTCGGCAGGGCGATGAACCGGATCTATGAGATCGAGGAGGGCCGCCCGGTCTGGAAACTTCGTCCGCTGCAACTGATCCTGACCCTGGTGGGCCTCGTCGTGGTCGCCGCCGCGGCGTTCCTCCTGGCGGTCACCGGGCCGGTCGCCCAAGCCGTCGGCGACACCGTCGGCGCCGGATCGGTGGCGGTGACGGTCTGGAACGTCGCCCGGTGGCCGGCGCTGCTGGTGTTGGTCGTCCTGGCGGTCGCCATTCTGTATTACGCCACGCCCAACATCGAACAGCCAAGGTTTCGATGGGTGAGCGTCGGTGCTGCGGCGGCCATCCTGGTGTGGGTCGTGGCGTCGTTGGGCTTTGGCCTCTACGTCGCCAACTTCGGCAGTTACGACAAGACCTACGGCACGCTCGCCGGAGTCATCATCTTCCTGCTGTGGTTGTGGATCACCAACCTGGCGTTGCTGTTTGGCGCAGAGCTGGATTCCGAACTCGAACGCGGACGCCAGCTGCAGGCCGGTCTGCCCGCCGAGCGCGACTTGCAGTTGCCGGCCCGGGACACCCGCCTGGTCGAGAAGAACGAGACGAGGGAGCGCGAAGACGTCGAGCGAGGTGAGCGACTGCGGCGATCCCGCGGTCGAGCCGAGGTGTGAGCCGACGGACCCGCGCTGGCCGGGTCCGCGAATCCTCGTCCCCGGCAAAATTCGCGCAATCACGAATTGCCGCCGCGCGTCATCTACTGTTCCCACAGTAGCCACACTGGGGATCGGACATGGGGATGACGGAAGACCACGTTCTCGCAGTCGTCGCCACGTGATCCCCGAGTTCACGAGGGCCATGCGATTGGCCGGCATGCGTCCCGTTCCGCGCTGGCCGGTTCGCGCGTCGGTGGACCTGCGCGGCAAACGGATTCTGCTGACCGGGGCCTCGTCCGGGATCGGTGCGGTGGCCGCGCGGAAGTTCGCCGCCGAGGGTGCGACCGTCGTCGCCGTGGCCAGACGAGCGGCTCTGCTGGCCGAGGTGGTGGACCAGATCGTCGCCTCGGGCGGCAGCGCGATCGCGATGGCGGCCGATCTGGCGGATCTGGACCAGGTCGACGGGGTGGTGAACGCCGTTGGCCCCGTGGACGTCTTGGTCAACAACGCGGCGCGGTCCATCCGCAGGCCGCTGATCGAGTCCCTGGACCGGTGGCACGACGTCGAACGCGTCATGGCGCTCAACTACTACGCGCCGCTGAGACTCATTCGCGGGCTGGCTCCTGGGATGCTGGCCCGCGGCGACGGTCACATCGTCAACGTCGCGACGTGGCGGGTGCTGCCGGAGTCGTCACCGATGTTCGCCGTCTACAACGCATCCAAGGCCGCGTTGAGCGCGGTGAGCCGGGTGGTCGACACCGAGTGGGGTGCTGCCGGCGTGCACTCCACGACGGTGTACTTCCCGTTGGTGGCCACCCCGATGATCGCCCCCACCCGCGCGTACGACGGCGTCGTCGCGCTCTCGGCGGACGAGGCGGCCGGGTGGTTGGTGACCGCCGCCAAGACCCGGCCGATCCGCATCGCGCCCCGCAAGGCGCTCGCGCTGCGCGCCCTCGACGTCGTCGCGCCCCGGCTGCTCAACGCGGTCTTGGAACGCGAAACCGACCGCATGAACGCCAGAGCCGAGACGGCCCGGGTTGCCAATCCCACACCAGGAGAACACCGTTGACGACGAGATCCGCATTCCTCGCCCTGCTCGCCGCCTGTCTCGTCCTCGTGGGTTGTCCGGGCTCCGCGTCGGCCGACGGTTATCCCGCCGGACCGGTGACGATGACTGCGGGCGCCTCCGCGGGCAGCGGGTTCGACCTGACCATCCGCGCCGTGGTGGATTCGCTCCAGAAGGAGGGCATCGTCGACGTGCCGCTTCCCGTGCAGAACCGGCCGGGTAACAGCGGAGCCGACTTCCTGGCCACCATGGTCGACCAGTACCGCGGGGCCGACGACCAGCTCTCGGTGACGTCGCTGTCGATGATGACCAACCAGCTCAGCGGCAAGTCCAAGTACGGGTACGGCGACGTCACGATGATCGCCCGGCTGATGACCGAGTACTTCATGGTCGTCGCCCGGCCCGACGCCCCGTTCCAGAACCTCGGTGACGTCATGTCGGCCATCACGTCCGATCCGTCCCGCGTCGCGGTCGGCGCTGCCCTCGACGACCAGGCCCCGTTCGACCTGCTGGTCTCCGCGGCCGGCGGCGATCCGTCGTCGATCCACTACGTCACCCACGAGGGCGGCGGCGACCAGAGTGCCGCGCTGGCCAGCGGCGCGATCGACATCGCCATCGGCGGCGTCAGCGAGTTCATCGGGCAGGTGAAGACCAAGGAACTCAGGGGCCTGGGCGTCCTGGCCGAGAACCGGCTGCCCGGACTGGACGTGCCGACCGCCAGGGAACAGGGTCTCGACGTCACGCTGTCCAATTGGCGCGGCATCTACGGGCCGCCCGACATGCCCGCGTACGCCGTCGACTACTGGCAGCAGGCGCTCGCCAAGATGGTGGACACCACGACGTGGAAGGACACCGCGGAGCGGAGCCAGTTCACCACCACCTTCATGGTGGGCGAGGAGTTCCAGGCCTTCCTGGCCAAGACGCAGGCCGACGTGGAGGCAGCGCTCCAGGCGGCTCGCCGGTGACGGACGCCGGGATCAGAGCGGGTCGGCGACCCGAAAACCTGGTTCTCGGCGCGCTGTTGACCACGTCGGCGTTCTTCTGCGTGGCGCTGGTCGGCACGTTGGCGAAGGTGGCTGGGCAATACGCCTCGACGGGCGTGCTGTTGCTCTTCCAGAACGCGATCTGCCTGCTGTTCGTCATTCCGGTGGTGATCCGCGGTGGCTGGTCGTCGATGCGCACCGGCAAGATCGGTCTACACGTCCTGCGCGCGGTCGCCGGAACTGCCTGCTGGTACGCGCTGTTCTTCGCGATCGCGCGGATCCCGCTGGCCAACGCCACGCTGCTGACGTACAGCGCTCCGCTGTGGATGCCGTTGATCGCCTGGGCCGTGACGCGCCAGCGGGTGGCGACCGCGACGTGGGTCGGGGCGGTCGTCGGCTTCGCCGGGGTGGTGTTGGTGTTGCAGCCGCAGGGCCACCGCGTCGACGTCGGCGAATTGGCGGCCTTCGCGGGCGCGCTCTTCCTCGCGGTGGCGATGATGTCGGTGCGGTGGCTCGGCGCGACCGAGCCCATCCTGCGGGTGCTGTTCTACTTCTTCCTGCTCTCGACGGTGCTGTCGGTGCCCGTCGCGTTGCTGGACTGGCGACCCGTTGCCCCTGCCGCCTGGGCGTGGTTGATCGGGCTCGGGTTGGCGCAGCTGTTCTCGCAGACCTTGATCGTGCTGGCCTATCGTCATGCACCCGCCGAGAAGCTGGGCCCGTTCATCTACTCGGTGATCGTCTTCACCGCGGTCGCCGACTGGCTCTTCTGGAACCATCCGCCCACGTTGGTCACCTATGGCGGGATGGCCCTGGTAATCGGCGGCGGGCTCATCGCCATCCGCGCGAGACGCCAAGGGCCGCAAGCAAGCCGGGGGTGACGGCCGTCGAGGTCAGCCGTCGAGCGCTTGCTCCAACCGTTGCACCTTCGCGGTGAGCTCGCCGGTGTAGCCGGGCCGAATGTCGGCCTTCAACACCAGGCCCACGCGCGGCGAGACGGCCGCGACGGCGTCGACGGCTTGCTTGACGACGGCCATCACCTCGTCCCACTCGCCCTCGACGTTGGTGAACATCGCATTGGTCTCGTGGGGCAGTCCGGACGCGCGAACGATCCGGACGGCTTCGGCAACCGCGTCGTGGACGCCGCCGGTGTCGTCGCTGATGGACGGGGTCAGGCTGAAGGCAACGATCATGGCGTCCAGCCTGGCACACCCGCCCTCGCTCAACCCAGTGCGCGTTCGCCGATCGGCTGGCCCAGCTGCGCGCGGACGTTGCGGGTCAGCTCGTCGGCGAGCACCTCGTCGGCGCCGGCCTCCACGCCGTCGAGGACCTGGCGCACCACCTCGGCGGGGTCGGTCTTGGGGGCGTCGGTGAACGACGCCATGTCGGTGTCGACGTAGCCCACGTAGACGCCGACGACCTGCACGCCGCGCGGTGCGAGCTCCAGGCGCATCGAATCGGTGGCGCTCCACACCGCGGCCTTGGACACGCCGTAGCTGGCGCCGACGGGCAACCAGGACAACACCGAGGCGACGTTCACGATGGCGCCACCCCGTTCGGCGATTCGGTCGGCGAACGCCGACGCCAGGGCCAGCGGTCCGAACAGGTTGGTCTCCAACTCTTCTCGTAGTGTCGGAGCGCCGGGCTCGAGCACGGACGTGATCCGTGCAATGCCCGCGTTGTTGATCAGGACGCTGACGTCGGACGCCACTTCCGCCGCCGCGGCCACCGACCGTGCGTCGGTCACGTCGAGGGTCAGGGCGACGACGCGGGGATCGGAGGCGTCGACCTGCGAGGCGTCGCGAGCCGCGGCGTAGACCTTGGTCACCCCGCGGTCGAGAAGCTGGGTCACGTAGTGGCGCCCCATTCCGCGGTTGGCCCCGGTGACGAGCACGGTCTGGTTCTGCAATGCGGTCATGTGATTCTCCCACTGGACGGGTCGAGTACTGGTGTTTGGTCGTCGAAGTAAACCGAATGGTGTACTTCGAGGTCGAACGTACACTTCACCGTCGCGGAAGTAAACCTAGCGGTATACTTCTGTGATGAGCATCCACGTCGAGCGGCAGCGCGGTGGTCGGGGCGCGCGCCAACGAATCCTCGACGCCGCGGTCAAGCTGTTCTACGTCGACGGCATCAACGCCACCGGTGTGGAACGCCTAGCCGACGGGGCGTCGGTGTCCAAACGCACGCTGTATCAACACTTTCCCAGCAAGGAGGCGGTGGTCGAGGAGTACCTCCGCCACATTCGGCAGGGCTTCGGTTATCCGAAGCATCCCGATCCGACGGCAGGCAAGCGCAGTCCCAGGTCTCGCATCCTGGCCCTCTTCGAGCCGCCGCCGTCCAGCGGGGGACCGTTGCGCGGTTGCCCGTTCCACAACGCGGCCGTCGAGGCAGCCGGTGGGATGTCGGAGGTTCACGAGATCGTCGAGGAGCACAAACGGAGCTACGTCGACGGCGTCGTCACCCTGGCGCGCGCGGCTGGGGCGGCAAACCCGAAGCTGCTGGGCACCCAGCTCGCCATCCTCTTCGAGGGTGCGGCCGCGATGTCGACGTCCTTGAACGACGTTGCGCCCTGGGCGCACGCCAGGAAGGCGGCCCAGACGCTTCTCGACGAGGCGATCAGCCGAGGGTCTGCGTGACGACCGTCAGCCGTGCGGGTTGCCTGCGCACCGCACGATGAGCGCGGCCACCGACTCTGACAACCCGTGCTGCTTGGTCAGCGCGGCGACCTCTTCTTCTTGGGCGGCCTTGCTCGGGGACGTTCCACCCAGCGCGTCGTAGGCCTCCGCGCCGATCTTGGCCGCGGTGCTGGAGTCGATGGAGAGGCCGCCGACCGACATGGAGTCCGACACCATGCAGCGAAGGTATCCAGCCCGGTCGAACTCAGCCGACGCGGTAGGGGCCAGCAGAAGGGCCAGTGCGGCCGTCGTCGCCGTCAGTGCGGCGATGCGGATCGTCATCACGCGAAAAGACCTTTCCGTCCGCCCCCTGCAAGGATTGCCTATGCTACCGACGACATCCCGTGACCCGCCATCGGGAGGGTCACGAGGTTGGGACGAACGTCCCGTTCGGCCGGACGCGCCGGCACGGCCATCCGCCACCCGAGGGACGTAAACCCCTGCGCCAGGTAACGATTCCGAACCCGAACGATTGCAATTCGCTCCGCGAGGTCGGCCGGGCCGTCTCGGAACCTACGGTGGCCTGGTGCGCCGCAGAACTGCCCTGAAGCTTCCGCTGGTGCTGGCAGCAGGCGCCGCCCTCACTCGCATCCCCTCCGCCTCGGCGGATCCGGCCCGTTGGACGGCCGATCGCGCCAATGCCTGGTATCAGAGCCAAGGCTGGCTGGTGGGGGCAAACTACGTGCCGGCTACCGCGATCAACCAGATCGAGATGTTCCAGCAGGGCACCTACGACCCGCGACGCATCGATTCCGAGTTTGCCATCGCCCGCCAACTCGGGTTCAACACGATGCGGGTCTTCCTGCACGATCTGCTCTGGGCGCAGGACCGCGGGGGATTCCAACGTCGACTCGCGCAGTTCGTGGCCATCGCGGCGAGCCGGGGGATCAAACCCCTGTTCGTCCTGTTCGACTCGTGCTGGGACCCGCATCCCAAGCTGGGTCCGCAGCATGCGCCCGTGGTCGGAGTGCACAATTCGGGTTGGGTTCAGGGCCCGGGTGCCGACCGGCTGGACGACCCTCGATACGCCGCCACCCTGCAGGACTACGTCACCGGGGTGGTGGGTCAATTCCGGGGCGATTCACGCGTGTTGGCATGGGACGTGTGGAACGAACCCGACAACCCGGCCAAGGTGTACCGCAAGGTGGAACGCGGCGACAAGCTCGACAAGGTGGCGGCCCTGCTGCCGCAGGTGTTCCAGTGGGCGCGTGCGGCCAACCCCGCGCAACCGCTGACCAGCGGTGTCTGGCAGGGCAGCTGGGATGCGGGCAACCGCAGCAAGATCGCCGGCATCCAACTCGACAACTCCGACGTCGTCAGCTTTCACTCCTACGCCGCGCCCCGGGAGTTCGAGGCCCGCATCGACGAACTCGCCCCGCTGGGGCGGCCCATCCTGTGCACCGAATACCTGGCGCGCCCGCAGGGCAGCACCATCGAGGGCATTCTGCCAATTGCCAAGCGTCGCAACGTCGCCGCCTACAACTGGGGGCTGGTGGCCGGCAAGACCCAGACGTACCTGCCGTGGGACACCTGGGACAAGCCGGACCCGTCGGAACCCAAGGTGTGGTTCAGCGATCTGTTGCGGCCGGACGGCAGCGCCTACCGCGACGGCGAGGTCAAGACGATCCAACAACTGACCGGCGCCCAGCAGGCACCCTGACGTCAGCCGCTCACGCCGTCGACAAGGTGGCGGCCAACATGCCCACGCCGGCCGCGACCAGCACCGCGTCGACGAGGACGGCATATGCGCCGGGTCGAAGGCGCCGAACCAACCGGCGGGTGACGAACGGTCCGATCATCAGGGCGGCGCCGATCGTCAGCCCATGGACGACGAGGTCGGTGGTGAGGACGCCGAGCTGGTCGAAGGTGGTGAGTTTGGCCGCGTAGAGCACCAGCGCACTGGCGGCTTCCGTGCCGAGGAACGCGCCCCCGCTCAACCCGAAGCCGGTGAACACCGGCACGCTGAGGGGTCCGGTGGACAGGACCAGCCCGGTCAGGAAGCCGACGACGGCGCCCGCGACGCCCAGGTGCCACAGCCGTACGCGCCACGCCCGCGCCACCATCAGTCTGCGGACGGGAATCATCGCCAGGAAGAACGCCCCCAGCACCCCGTCGACGATCCTCGGTGAAATCGCGAACAACGTGTGCGCGCCGAGGACGGCGGCCGGGGCACCCGGGGCTGCATAAGCGAGGACGGGTCGCCAGCGGATCTGGCGCCACCAGGCCGCGACCCTGGCGACGTTTGCCAGCACGGCGGCGATCCCCATCATCGGCACCGCCATGCGGGGTCCGTAGAGCACGACCAGCAGCGGCAGCAAGATGAGGGAGGATCCGGTGCCGACGACGCCGCCGAGCGCACCGGCACCCAGAGCAACGACGAAGACGACGAGGAATGTGGACACGAGCAGGACCTTCTCGTCGACGTGGGGCACGTCGACGGAGATCCTCCAGGCTTTTGTCCGTTCAGATGACCGTGGCCCGTCGGGAGCCACGGTGGCGCCGCTCGGACCAGACGCGCGCCGTCACCGGCGCGCCGGAACCCTAGGCGCTGTCGTCCTCGACCCTAGCGGGCGCCTCCGCCGGCGGCTAGGGCTGCCTGCGTCCCCGCCACGCCCGATAGCCACGGTGGGCCGCGAAGGCGCCGACGACCGCCGTCACGCACCACACCCCGATTGCCGTGTACGCCAGCGGAGCCGACAGATCGCCGATGGACGCCCCGAGGGCGGTGTAGACGAACGCGCGCGGCGCCGAGCCGATGAAGGCCCCGACGGCCATCTGCCACAACGGAACTCCGAATGCACCAAAGGCATAGGAGGCCAACGCGTCGGAGATGCCCGGCACGAAGCGCTGGCCCACGACGGCCCACAACCCGCGCCGCTGCACCTGGGCGTCCAAGCGGTCGGCGCGCTCGGCTCCCATCAGTGAACGCGCGCCGTCGCGTCCCGCCCGGCGGCCGACGAGGTTGGCGACGCAGGCGGTGCCGACGGCGGAGAACAGCGTCACGAACGTGCCGAGGACGGGCCCGAACAGCACGCCGCTGCCGGCGGCCAGGATGGGCCCCGGCACGAAGATCGCGCCGAGCAGGGCCGAGACCGCGACGTAGGCCAGCGGTGCGGCGGGGCCGGCCGCCGTCACTACGCGCCGGACGTCGCCGACGTCGACCACCCGGGCGACGGCCACCAGATAGAACAATCCCAGCAGAAAGGCGACGAAGAGGCCGAGCCGGATGACGTGGCTGCGCCTGGTGGCGGGCACGGGAAGGTCGCCGTCGGACACGATCGTGCGTTACCAGTTGCTCGGTGAATAGTCCTTCAGGAAGCAGCCGTGCACGTCCTCGCCGGCCTCGCCCCGCACGATGGGGTCGTAGACGCGCGCCGCACCGTCGACCAGATCGAGCGGTGCGTGGAAGCCCTCGTCGGCCAGCCGCATCTTGGTCGGGTGCGGACGCTCGTCGGTGATCCACCCCGTGTCGACTGCAGTCATCAGGATGCCGTCCTGCTCCAGCATCTCGCCGGCGCTGGTGCGGGTCAGCATGTTCAGCGCCGCCTTCGCCATGTTGGTGTGTGGGTGCCCGGGGCCCTTGTACGCCCGGCTGAACTGGCCCTCCATGGCCGAGACGTTGACGACGTACTTGCGGCGGGCAGGCGACGCCGCCATCGCCGGACGCAGCCGGCTGACGAGGATGAACGGCGCGGTCTGGTTGCACAGCTGCACCTCGAGCAGCTCCATGGCGTCCACCTCGTGCACGCGTTGGGTCCAGCTGTTGACCGACGCGGTGTCGGGCAGCAGACCGCCGGCGTCGATCGCGGTGCCCGCGGCGATCCGGTCCGGGGACGCGCTACGGGCGGTCAGCGCCAACTCGGTCAGGGCCACCTGGGACAGCGCGTGCGGGGTCTGGTGGTCGGCAAGGCTGCCGGCGAGGGCTGCCGGGTGGGCGTCGCTGACGTGGTCGAACGTGATCACGTCGACCAGTTCGGGCGGGCTGACGCGTTCGGCCTCGACCAGCGCCGAGTAGGAGCCGGGTGAGCGGCGCACGGTCTGCGCGGCGTTGTTGATCAGGATGTCCAGCGGCCCCTGCTCGGCGACGGCGTCGGCCAACGCGACGACCTGGGCGGGGTCGCGGAGGTCGATGCCGACCACCCGCAGGCGATGCAGCCAGTCGGCACTGTCCGGCATGGCGGCGAAGCGGCGCACCGCGTCGTTGGGAAAGCGCGTGGTGATGGTCGTGTGGGCGCCGTCTCGCAGCAGCCGCAGCGCGATGTACATGCCGATCTTGGCGCGACCGCCGGTCAGCAGCGCACGTCGTCCGTCCAGGTCCGTGCGCGCTTCGCGCTTGGCGCGGTTGAACGCGGCGCACGGGGGACACAGCTGGTGGTAGAACGCGTCGACCTGCGTGTAGTGGTTCTTGCAGGCGTAGCACGCCCGGGACCGCAGCAGCGTGCCTGCGGTGGCACCGGCCGCGGTCGACACCAGCGGCAAACCCTGTGTTTCGTCGTCGATGCGTCCGGGGGCACCCGTCGCGGTAGCGGCGATGACCGCGCGGTCGGCCTCGGCTACGGCGTCACGCCGGGCATGTCGGCGGGCCTGCTTGACCGCCTTGAAGACACCTGCCGTCGCGCGGCGAACGGCCACGGCGTCGGGATGTTCGGGGGGCAGTGCCCTGATCTCGGACAGCACCTCCAGGCACGCCCTGAGCTTCTCCGGGTCGATCTCGGTCACGGGGGAAGAGTACTGGTCAACCGGCTCGTGGCCGATTCGGCGAGCGCCTCAGCGAGTGTTCGACTGCACCGCGGCGCGCACGAGCGCGACGAACGCCGCGTCGTCGAGGGTGTCGTGTTCGCCGATGTCGACCGCGCGCCGCACGTTGCCGTCGAGGCTGGAGTTGAACACCCCGCTCGGGTCGTCCAGCGACGCACCCTTGGCGAAGGTCACCTTTACCTTGTCCTTGTACGTCTCACCCGTACACAGCATCCCGTCGTGGTACCAGGTCGGGACGCCTCGCCACTTCCATTCCTCGACGACGTCGGGATCGGCCGTCTTGATCAGCTCCCGGACGTGGGCGAGGGTGGCGCCGCGCCAGTCGCCCAGCTCGGCGATCCGCGCGTCGATCTTCTCCGCGGGTGACTGCTCGCCCATCTACTCGGCACCCGCCGTCGAGGCGTCGTAGATGGCCTGGATGGACGCGTCGAGGGTGGCGTTGAACTCGTCGTCGGACTGCTGCGCCGACAACCCCTCGGTCAACGCACGACTGAAGCTTGCGATCAAGCCGGTGTTCCGTGCGAGAAGCTCGTCGGCCTCGTCGCGGGAGTAGCCGCCGGACAGGGCCACCACTCGCATCACCTTCGGGTGCTCGATGAGCGGCCGGTAGAGGTTGGGCACGGTGGGGATCGAGATCTTCACCATCACCTGGCGGCCCTCGGGAAGGCCGTCGAGGCGGGACCCGATCCGATCCAGCAGGATGGCCTCGGCGTCGGCCTTGTCGTCGATCGTCACCGTCACCTCGGGCTCGAGGATGGGCACCAACCCGTGCGAGAGCACCTGCTCGGCGACGTCGAACTGCTGGGCCACGATCGCCTCGATGCCCACGGCGTCCGCGGCGCCGATCACCGAGCGTTCCTTGGTGCCGAAGATGCCCTTGGCCGTGGCGCGGTCGAGCAGGTCGTCGAGGTCCGGCATCGGCTTCATCAGCTGAACCCCGTGCTCGGCGTCCGCCAGCCCCTTGTCGATCTTGAGGAACGGCACGACTCCCTTGTCGTCCCACAGATACGTCGCGGACGGAGTGCCCTCGACGTCGCGGTCCATCGTCTGTTCGAACAGGATGGCCGCGAGGATCCGGTCACTGCCGAAGGCGGGTGAGGTGATGATCCGCTCGCGCATGCGGTGGATCAGGTCGAACATCTCGGCGTCGCCGGAGTACTCGTCCTCCTCGACGCCGTAGAGCTTCAGGGCCTTCGGCGTCGAGCCGCCGCTCTGGTCCAGCGCGGCGATGAAGCCCCGGCCCGTGGTCATCCGTTCTGCCTGCGTCTGATCGGCCATCTCACCATTCCGTGTCGAGTCGTTGCGAGCCAACGTCGCGAGCATATTCCTCTGGGAGGATGGAACCGTGTACGTGCCCGCCCGCTTCTCCGCCGACGACGCCTCGGTTCACGAACTGCTGTCGCGGAACGAGGCGGCCGATCTGGTCACCTCGGGGCCGGACGGTCTCGAAGCCACGATGCTGCCGTTCCTCTACGACCGCGAACGCGCCGTCCTGCAAGGTCATTTCGCGCGCAACAACGACCATTGGCGGCACGCCGACGGCCGGGAGGCGTTGGTCATCGTCCGCGGCCCCGACTCCTACGTCTCGCCGGGCTGGTACGCCTCCAAGGCCGAACACGGCCGGGTGGTGCCGACCTGGAACTACGTCGTGGCCCACGTCCACGGCACGGTGACCATCCACGACGACACCGAGTGGCTCGACGATCTGGTTCGTCGACTCACCGACCATCACGAGGGGCGACGCCCGAGCCCCTGGTCGGTCGACGACGCGCCCCCGAAGTTCGTCGAGGGTCAGCTGCGGGCGATCGTCGGCGTCGAGGTGGCGATCACCCGCGTCGAGGCCAAGTTCAAGCTCAGCCAGAACCGACCCGAGGCAGACGTCGACGGCGTGGTCGCGGGCCTGCGATCCGTCGGCGACGAGCGTGGCGCCGACGCCGTGGCAGCTCATCGGCCCGCCCGGAACTAGGTAACACGAACGTTCTCGATCGTCACACCCAAGAAACATAAACGGTATACCGTTTGTTCATCGCGGGGTGATGGCCGCCCCGCGCCGTGACTGAAGGACGGGGCCGTTGCCTCTCATGAACACCCCGGCGAGTCCGTTGCTCGATCCGCGCTCGAGTGCGCTCGACTCGCGTCAGCGCGCGGTCGTGCAGCGGGTGTCCGACGCCGAGCGCGCCCACATCCTGGCTTTGCCCAGCAACGACCCGCTGGACGAAAAGCTCCGCTCTCGGGTTCAGGCGACCGGCCCGGAGCTCTTCGGCCAGCCACAGGCAATTCGAGAGACGTTGTCACTCAACGCTTCCGCGCTCGACTCCATTGCCGAACATCTCGTCACCGGCGTCAACCGGGTCGTCCTGGTGGGCTGCGGTGACTCGCTGGCCGTGATGGTGGCCGCTCGGCAGGTGCTGGAGACCATGGTCGGCGTGCCGTGTGAACCGGTCCAGAGCCTCGAGTTCGCGTATTACCAGGCCGACCTCGTCGACGAGCGCACGGCGGTGATCGCGCTGTCCAGTTCGGGCGAGACGACGCGCACGGTCGAGGCGCTCTTGATGGCTCAGCATCGCGGATCGTATACCGTTGCCGTCACCAACACGGCCGGTTCGACGCTGCAGACCGAAGCGAGCACCTCGCTCAAGATCGAGGCCACCCGCGTCGGATGGCCAACCCAATCGTCCACGGCCGCACTGGCACTGCTGCTCGAACTCGCCGTCCGGATCGGTGAGCGCCGGGACGCCGACGGCGCACGTGACCTGCGGGCTGCCCTCGACGGCCTGCCCGAGTTGATGGGCGGCCTGCTGGCTCGGGTCGACCCCGTCGTCGCCGACATTGCCGACGCCGAGGTCGCGGCCGGCGTGCGGAACGTGCTGTTCTCGGGCGCGGGACCGAACCTGGCCACGGCGATCGTCGGCGCGGCCAAGGTCAAGGAGTGCACGACGCTGCACGCGGTGGAGATCCAGGTCGAGGAATACCACCACTACAACTCCCAGAAGGCGGGCGAACCGCTCTTCCTCTTCGCACCGTCGGGGCCGTCGGTGCCGCGGGCGGTCGACACCGCCAGGGACGCGCTGCGCTGGGGCGGTCGGCTCTACGTCGCCACCACCGACGGCGAGCACGCCTTCGACGAGTTCGACGCCACGGTGATCACCATGCCGCCGGTGCCGGAGCCCCTCTCACCCCTGCTCTACCTGATGATCGCCCAGTTGGTCGGCTACCACCTGGGGCTGAGCTGCTACGCCGCGGCGGCGCGATGACCGAGTCGCCCACCCTGGTCTGCGTCGGCAACCTGACCGTCGACGAGGCCGTGTCCCCGACCGGTGAACGGGTCGAGTCCGTCGGCGGGGATGCTCTCTTCGCCGCGCTGGCCGCCAGGGTGGCCGGCGGGTGTCCCGTGCTCCTCGCCCCCTTGGGCACCGACGCGCCACCCGCGCTGCTGGCCGCGATCCGCGCGGCGGGCACCGATCCGGAGTCACTACCACGGCGCGATCTTCCGTTGATCCGCAACGTGATTCGCTACGACGACGCCGGCGGCAGGGTGTGGGAACTGGTCCGCGGCGAGGACCACTTCGACGCCCTCTCGGTGTCTCCAGAGGACGTCCCGGCCCACGCCCTGACCGCGGCCGGGGTACTGCTGTCCGCGATGGCCCTGCGCCCGCAACTGGAGCTGGCCGCGTGGCTGCGCACCCGGACCGCCGCCACCATCTTCTTCGACCCGCAGGAGGACTACGTCGCCGGCCACGAGGCCGCCTTGACCGACGCCGTCCGAGCGTGCGACGTGTTCCTGCCCAGCGAGATCGAGGCCACCGCGCTGGCCGGGACGGCGGACCTGCAGGTGGCCGCCGCCACCTTCCTGGACCTCGGGCCGCGGGTGGTGGTGATCAAGCGCGCCGAGGCGGGCTGCCTGGTCGCCACCAGGGAACGCCCCGAACCCGTCGCCGTCCCCGCCGACGTGGTCGCCCCGGTGGACAGCACCGGTGCCGGCGACGCCTTCTGCGGAGCCTTCGCCGTCGAGTACCTCCGCAGCGGTGACGCCCACGCCGCGGCCCGGGTCGGCGCTGCGACGGCCCGCATCGCGGTCGGCGGCCCCGGCGTCGGCGCGCTGCTCGCCGCCGTCGACGCACGCAGCGGAGTCACGCGATGACCCGGATCACCGTGATCAACCCCAACACCTCCGCCGAGCTGACGGACGCCATTGCCGTTGCGGCACGGGAGGTCTCGGGGCCCGGTGTGACGGTTCGCGGCGTCCACCCGGCCGACGGAGTGCCCAGCGTGGAGAGCCACGCCGAGGAGGCGATCGCCGCCGTCGGGGTGCTCGCACAGATCCGCGAGCACCAGGCCGACACCGACGCGTACGTCGTCGCCTGTTTCGGCGACACCGGCGTGCAGGCCGCCCGCGAAGTCGCGACGTGTCCGGTGGTCGGCATGACCGAGGCTGCACTGCAGACCGCCTGCCTGGTGGCCCACCGGTTCGTCGTCGTCACCCTGCCCGCCCGCACCGTCGCCCACAGCGACCGCGTGGTCCGGGCCCTGGGCCTCGAACACCGCTGCAGCGTCGTCGCAGTCGACGTCCCGGTCGCCGACCTGGTCGGCGGGTCGACCCATCTGCTGGAGGTGTTCACCGACGCCGCCCGCACCGCCATGGACCAGGACGGTGCCGAGGCCGTCGTGCTCGGCTGCGCCGGTCTCGCCGACCTGGTCGGTCCGCTGTCGCAGGCCCTCGGCGTCCCGGTCGTCGACGGGGTTGCGGCCGCCGTCGGCATCGCAACCGGTTTGGTCGCGATGGGTCTGAACACGTCGCGCGCCAACACCTTCGCCACCGTGGAGCTGCCATGAGCGTGCTCTTTCGTCGCGTGCTCGTCTACGACGCCGACGTCCCGGCGGGGATGACCGGGCCCGTCGACGTGCTCGTCGACGGTGACCGGATCGGCGCGATCGGCGAGGAGCTCTCGGCGCCGCACGGAGCCAGGATCGTCGAGGGCGGCGGCCGACACCTGTTGCTGCCCGGTCTGATCAACGCGCACTTCCACTCGCCGGCCAACCACCTCAAGGGCTCCGTCCGCAGTTTGCCGCTCGAGCTGTTCATGCTGTTCGAGTCGCCGTCGGACCCCGCCCTCGCGCCGACGCCGCGGGAGGCCTACCTGCGGACGATGCTCGGCGCGGTCGAGATGCTGCAGCGGGGCATCACCTGCGTGCAGGACGACGCGTTCCTGATGCCGTTTCCCGATCCGGACGTCGTCGACGCGGTGGCATCGGCTTACCGCGACAGCGGGATTCGCGCCTTCCTCGCCCTGGACCAGCCCGAGCTGACCGAGGCCGAGAAGCTGCCCTTCGTCGACGACCTGGACCCCGCCACCCGGCGTGTCTTCGGTGCGCCGGCGCCCGCTCCGGCCGCCCAACTGCTCGAGGCCTACGACCATCTGATCGGCACGTGGCACGGGGCGGCCGACGACCGGATCCGCGCCGCGGTGTCGATCTCGGCGCCACAGCGGGTCAGCCTCGACTACTTCGCCGCCCTCGACGACCTCGCCGAGCGCCACGGTCTGCCGCTGTACGCCCACATGCTGGAGACCAAGGTGCAGCGCACCCTGATGACCGAACAGGCGCGATTCGCCGGCCGGTCCCTGGTCGGGTACACCGCGGCCGCCGGTCTGCTCAGGCCGCACACCAACGTGATTCACGCCGTCTGGGTCGACGACGACGACCTCGACACCATCGCCGACGCCGGTTCGACCGTGGTGCACAACCCGGTCAGCAACCTGAGGCTCGGCAGCGGCGTGCTGCCGTGGCGGGCGATGATCGCGCGCGGGATCCCCGTCGCACTCGGCACCGACGAGGCCATCTGCGACGACTCGGTCAACGTGTGGACCGTCGCGAAGACCGCCGGCCTGATCCACAACGTCGCGGGGCTGGACAGCGACGACTGGCCCACCGCCGCCGAAGTGCTCGCCGCCCTCTGGAGCGGCGGCGCCCGGGCGACGCGTCGACCCGACGACCTGGGAGTGGTGGCCCCTGGCCGGCTCGCCGACCTCGCGCTGGTCGACCTGCACTCGATCGCGTTCACCCCACTCAACGACCTACGGGAGCAACTGGTGCACTGCGAGGACGGCCGAGGCGTCGTGCTGACCATGGTGGCGGGGCGCGTCGTCGCCGAAGACGGCCACGTCACCAGCGTGGACGAGACCGCGCTGCTCGACGAGGCGCGCGAGCTCTTCGCCGCGAAACTGCCTGCCGTTCAAGGGGCCCGGGGCGAGGCCGCCGAACTGCTGCCCGCCTACCAGCACATCGTGCGCCGCGCGGCGGTCACCGACGTCGGCTTCAGCCGCTGGTTGGTGCCATGAACCCGGCCGGATATCCCTACACCCCGCTGACCGCCCGCCCGCGCGGTACGTGGCCCAACGGCGCGAGGCTGGCCGTCGTCGTCTGCGTCGGCGTGGAGTCCTACCGGTTCGGCGACGGCCACACCGAGGACGTGCTGGCCGACGTGCCCGCCCCGGATCTGGTGAACACCGCCTGGCGGGACTACGGCAACCGGGTCGGCGCGTTCCGACTGTTCGATCTGCTTGGCCGCCTAGGCATCCCACCGACGGTACTGCTGAACACCGACGTCTACGACGAGGCGCCCGACGTGGTCGAGGCGGCCCGCAAGGTCTTTGCCGAGATCGTCGGCCACGGCCGGTCCAACTCCGACTCGCTGTCCGGCATGGCGCCTGAGGCGGAACGGACGTACCTCACCGACGTCGCCGACCGCATCCGCGCCGAGGAGGGGCAGGCGCCCGGCGGCTGGTCGAGTCCATGGCTGAGTCACACCCCGGCGACCCTGAACCTGTTGGTCGACAGCGGATACGACTATCTCCTCGACCTGCGCCTCGACGACCAGCCCGTGTGGTTGCGCACCGAATCGGGTCCGTTGCTCAGCATCCCGTACGCCGCGGAGCTCAACGACTCCTCGACGATGGTCGGCCGCAGCGTGTCGGCCCGGGACTTCGCCGACATGGTCGACGACGAATTCGCCGAGTTGCATGCCGCTGCGGCGCACACCCCGCTGGTGATGAGCGTGGTGCTGCATTCGTTCATCAGCGGGGTGCCGTTCCGGCTGCGCGCGGTCGGTCGCGCCTTGGAGCGCATCGCCGCGGCCGAGGGTGTCTGGCTGACCACACCGCGCCAGATCCACCGCGCCGTCGTCGAGTGTCCGGAGCTGTTCGGTGAGTGAGGCGGTGGTGGGTGCCGTGACCAGTCCCGTGGCGGAGGTCGAGGACTTCTCGCTGTCGCTGGTGCGCAACGGCGTCCGCAGCCAGGTGCTGCACCACGTCGACCTGCGGATCCGGCCGGGGGAGATCCTCGGCCTGGTCGGTGAATCCGGTTCGGGGAAGAGCGTTCTCGCGCTCGGCCTGCTCGGGCTGCTCCCCCCGGAGTCCCATCCGGTCACCGAGGGCCGGATCACCGTCGACGGGGTCGACCTGCTGCACGCGGGACGCGACGAGCTCAGGCGCGTCCGTCGCGAGGTGCTCGGCGCGATCTTCCAGGACCCGATGACGTCGCTGAACCCGACCATGCGGATCGGCAGACAAATCGGCGAGGCCACCGGGGACGACGCCGAGTCGGTGCGACTGCTGGAGACCGTCGGCGTGCGCGACGCCGAACTGCGGCTGCGCGTCTACCCGCACGAGCTGTCCGGCGGACTGCGCCAGCGGGTCATGGCGGCCATCGCCGTCGCCGGCCGCCCGCGCCTGATCGTGGCCGACGAACCGACCACGGCACTGGACGTCACCGTGCAGGCGCAACTGCTGGATCTGCTGCGCGAGTTGCGGGACGACTTCGGCTGCTCGGTGCTGTTGATCACCCACGACCTCGGCGTGGCCGACCAAATCGCCGACCGGCTCGCGGTGCTTCACCACGGCGAACTGGTCGAGGTCGGTGCCGCCGCCGACGTCGTGCGCCGACCGCAGCACGACTACACGCGCTCGCTGCTGGCCTCCCGGCTGACCCTGACCACGCCGCGCGACGAACGGTTCACCGACGAATCCGACGCCACCACAACCCAATCCGCCGTCTCGATCCACGCGCTGACCAAGACGTTCGGCGTGGGACGGGGCCGCCGCCGGCACGAGATCACCGCCGTCGACGGCGTCGACCTGGAGATCGGGGCCGGCGAGGCGTTGGCGATCGTGGGGGAGAGCGGTTCGGGAAAGTCGACGCTGCTGCGGATGGTCGCCGGCCTGGAACGGCCCACCTCGGGATCGGTGGAGCTGGCCGGCGACGGCGGACCACAGATGGTGTTCCAGGACGCCGGCTCGTCGCTGACGCCGTGGCTCAGCATCGGCGAAACCCTTGGCGAGCGACTGCGTCCGCTCAAGCTGTCCCGCAATGAGGTGCGCCAACGGGTCACCGACGCGCTCGCCGCGGTCGACCTGCCGCCCGAGGTCGGCAAGGCCCGCCCCGGCGAGCTGTCCGGCGGTCAGCGCCAACGAGTCGGGCTGGCCCGCGCGACGATGATTCCGCCCGCAGTGCTGCTGTGTGACGAGCCCACCAGTGCGCTGGACGCGTCACTCGCCAAGAGCGTGCTGGCCCTCATTCGGGACCTACGGGCCCGGATCGGGATGACGGTCCTGTTCGTCACCCACGACCTGGCCGTCGCGCGCCTCATGGGCGACCGCATCGCGGTGATGCAGTCGGGCCGAGTCGTCGAGTTGGGTCCCGCCGAGCAGGTGGTGTCCGAACCCCGCGACCCCTACACCCGCACCCTGCTGGCCGCAGTCCCGGAGATCGCGTCATGATCGGCGGGCAGGAGCGCAGCGACCCGGGAATCGGCCCAGCCCTGACCCCGCGGTGGCGGCTCAAGCCCGTCGCGATCGGCGGAGCGCATCTGGCCCGGCCGGTGGCGTGGAGCTTGGTCGGCCTGCTGGTCGTGGTGACGCTGGTGGCACTGTTCGCGAAGACGCTCGCGCCGTACGACCCCATCCAGCCGGTCGGTGCGCTCAACCTGCCGCCGCTGAGTCCCGGCCATGTGCTGGGTACCGACGGCATCGGCCGAGACCTGTTGTCCCGCACACTGATCGGCATCCAGGTGAGCTGGCTCAGTGCGCTGGTCGTGGTGGCCAGCGGGCTGCTGATCGGCGGCACGGTCGGCCTGATCGCCGGCGCGACCGGCGGCTGGGTCGACTCCCTGGTGCTGATGCGGATCACCGACCTGTTCCTGGCCCTGCCCGGCGCCCTGGTGGCGATCGCCATCGTCGCCGCGCTGGGTTCGGGGCTGACCAACACCCTCGTCGGCGTGGCCCTGGTGTGGTGGCCGTACTACGCCCGCATCGTGCGCGGCGAGGTCAAGGCGCTCGCCGCCCGTCCGCACGTCGAGGCCGCCCGCCTGGCCAAGGCCGGCCGGGTCCGCATCCTCACCCGGCACCTGCTGCCCGGCGTCGTCCCGACGGCGGTGATCACCGCCAGCCTCGACATCGGCAACGTCGTCCTGCTGCTCGCGGCGCTGTCCTTCCTGGGGCTCGGCCAGCAGGCGCCCGCACCGGAACTCGGCGCCGACACCGCCCGTACGCTGTCCCAGCTGCTGAGCCAGTGGTGGGTGCCCGGCATCCCCGGCCTGGCGGTCCTGCTGCTGACACTGATCGCGAACCTGGGTGGCGACGCCATCCGCAGTCTCATCCCGGTGCGGAGGTAACGGCGATGACGTCCTTTCTGGCCCGTAGGTTCTCGACGGCCGTGCTGATCCTGCTGATCCTGTCGTTCGTCATCTTCCTGCTGCAGTCGGTGTCGCCCGGCGATCCCGCCCGCGCCTACGTTGGCGCCAACGCGTCCCCGGAGATGGTCGCCGCCGAACGGCAACGCCTGGGGCTGAACGACCCGATGCTGGAACAGTTCACCCGGTTCATCGGCGGCTTGTTCACCGGTGACCTCGGTCGCTCGCTGCGCACCCGGCAGCCCGTGACGGCCGACATCGCCACCTATCTGCCCGCCACCGCCGAGCTCGTCGTGGTCGCGTTCCTCATCGCGTTGGCATTGGCCGCGCTGTACGCCCTCTCGGGTGCGCTGCGTTGGCCGGGTGCGTCGGTGGGCCGCGGCGTGCTGTTGGTGCTGGCGACGGCGCCACCGTTCCTGCTCGCGCTGGTCGGCATCATCGTGTTCTTCGGCCAACTGGGCTGGTTGCCTGCCAGGGGCGTCGGCGACTTCCAGGACCCCGGCCCGCTGGGCATGCAACTGGTCGACACCCTGCTGCACGGTCAGGCCGACGCCTTCCTCGACGCGCTGAAACATCTGATCCTCCCCGCGGTGGTGCTGGCCATCGCGCCGGCCGTCGCCATCGGACGGGTGTTCCGGTCGTCACTGCAGGGCGTGCTCGGCGTCGACTACGTCCGAACGGCCCGCTCGAAGGGGCTCAGCGAGACCCGCGTGGTCGTGCACCACGTCGTCCGCAACGCGATCGGGCCGGCGCTGTCCATGGCCGGACTGCAGCTCGGGTTCATGTTCGCCGGCGTGGTCGTCGTCGAACAAATCTTCTCCTGGCCCGGCATCGGCAACTACCTTGCCGCGTCCATCCCGGTCGCCGACTTCCCGGCGATCGCCGGCGTCACGTTGGTGCTGGGAGCGATCTACGTCTTGTCCAACGTCGTCGTCGACCTACTCCAGGCGATCGCCGACCCCCGCATAGCCGCCGAATGAGAAGGAGCACCGCCATGTCCGATCGAGTACCCGTCCGCAGGGGCGTCACGTGGCTTGTCGCCGCTTGTGCCGCAACCACTCTCGTCCTGGCCGGCTGTAGCTCCGGCACCCCCACCGGTGGTGGTGGCGGCGGTGGTGCCGCGGCCCCGACCGACGGCACCCTCACCGTCGGGCTGCTCGGCGACATCGGGCAGCCGCCCGACCCGGACATCTACTACGCCAACAACGGCACCGCCATCATGATCAACGCCTACGAGGGTCTGGTGCAGTACGCGAACAACACCGACACCGTGAAGATCGCGCCCCGCCTGGCCGAGACGTGGGAGGTCAACCCCGGCAACGACGTCTACACCTTCCATTTGCGCAAGGGCGTCACCTTCCACGACGGGACCCCCTTCACCTCCGCCGCAGTCGACGTCGCGTTCAAGCGGCGGATCGCGGTCAAGGGTGGCGCGGCGTACATGGTCGAGGCAGTCAAGAGCGTGACCACCCCGGACGACTACACCGCGGTGATCACGCTGAACAAACCGAACACCGCCTTCCTCAGCTATCTCGCCTCGCCGTTCGGCCCGAAGATGGAGTCGCCGAAGGGACTGAAGGCCAACGCGGGCTCCGACGACGCCCAGACCTACCTGTCCTCCCACGATCTGGGCACCGGTCCGTACCAACTGACCACGGCGCAGACCGGCGTCAAATACGAGATGACCCAGTACGACGGATACTGGGGGGCGAAGTCACCGTTCAAGAAGATCGAATTGCCGGTCTACACCGACGAATCGGCGCTCGAGTTGGCTTTCGACAACGGCACCGTCGACACCATCGTGGCGGCGTTGCCGTCCTCGAGCCTGGACAAGTACGCGTCCAAGGACGGCGTCGCCAACTACTTCCTGCCGACGCTGCAGGGCGCGCTGGTGACGGTGAACTCCAGCCACGAGTTCTTCAAGAACGCCGACGCGCGGGTGGCCTTCCTCAAGTCGATCGACCAGGCCACGCTGGTGAACCAGGTGCTCGGCAAGCGGTCCGAGGTGGCCACCACCATGTACGCCAAGGGCATGATCGCCAATGGTGCTGACAAGCAGGCGATCTCGTACGACGCGGGTGCGCTCAAGGCCTACGTCGCCGCACTGCCGCCCAACGCGCCCAAGACGCTGGTGATCGGCTACGCCAACGGCAACGTCAACGCCCAGTCGATGGCCAACCTGGTGGTCGCGAACCTGCAGACCACCGGAATCACCGCATCGGCGCAGGGATACGACACCTCGACGGTGTTCGGCTGGATCAACGACCCGCCCACCGGTCCCGACGCGTTCATCGACGGCAACAACGGACCCGACGGCGGTGACCCGTACATGTGGGGTCACGTGTTCTGGGACGCCTCGGGCGGTATCAACTACTTCGGGTGCCAGTCCACGGAGGTCAACGACCTGTTGAACCAGGCGCTGGGGACCGGTGACACCGCCACCTACGTCAAGGCCGGCGATCTCTACGGACAGACGGGATGCTTCCTGAACCTGTCGTACAACAAGGACTGGGTGGTGGCCCAGAAGTGGCTGACCGGGGTGCCGGAGAGCCAGAACATCGGCGCCAACGAGTTGAACTTCTCGTTGCTCGGCATCGGCGGGTGACGGCGGGCAGGAGCGAAGCCACCCGGGGCGTGACCGAGCCGGACGAACCGGCGCCGTCGCTGTCGCGGCTGGTCTACTCCACGGTCCGCGAACGGATCATCCTCGGCCAATACCCGCAGGGGAGCCGGCTTCCCGAGCAGCGCATCGGGGAGGAACTGAACGTGTCCCGGGTTCCCCTGCGGGAAGCGGTGCCCTGGCTCGAGCGCGACGGCTTCGTGCAGTCGCGACCGCGCCGGGGCGCCGTGGTGGCCCAGTGGGACGCGAAGGCCATCGACGACCTCTTCGACGTGCGGCTGGCCCTCGAGGCCGGAGCGGCCCGGTACGCGGCCCGCGAGGTCGCCAACGGCGGCGCCCTCGACACGCTGAACGAGGCCCTCGAGCACGCGCAGCAGACCGTAGCCGGCGGCGACGCCTACGCCATCGCCAGGACCAGCACCGCCTTTCACGAAGCGGTGATCGAGACCTCGCGCAACGAGCTCATGACGAGGTTGATGCAGAACATCTCCGGCCGCATCACCTGGCTGTTCTACCTCACCAGCGGGCTGCCCGCCGACGAGGCCTTCCACGACCACGTGCAGCTGCGCGACGCCATCGCCTCGGGCAACGAGCGCGTCGCCGAGTCGGTGGCGTACGCCCACATCGAGCGCGACCGGCTGCCGACCTTCGAGGCGATGCGGGGCCGGCTGGCCTAGCTGACGGTGAGCACGATCTTGCCGCGGAGGTGACCCTCGGCGGCGCGTTCGTGGGCGGCCCGGGCATCCGCGAGGGGAAACGTGCCGTCGACGGCGACGCGCACGGTCCCGTCGTCGAGCAGGCGGCCGAGTTCGGCGAGTTGCGCTCCGTCCGAACGCACCTGGGTCATCGAGACCGTGACCCCGCGCGTCGCGGCCTCGTCGTGGTCGGCGAAACCGGGGAACACCGGGAACAACGCACCGCCCCGCTTCAGCGTCGACAGGAAGCGACCGGTGGTGGGTCCGCCGACGGCGTCGACGACGAGGTCGAGGTCACCGATCACCTCCTCGGGACGAACCGCGGTGTAGTCGACGACCTCGTCGGCGCCGAGCTCGCGCAGGAACGCCTCGTGGGAGCCCGAGGCCACCGCGATCACGTGCGCGCCCCGCCACTTCGCCAGCTGCAGGGCCAGGTGCCCCACGCCGCCGGCGGCGCCGTTGACCAACACCCTGCGACCGTCGAGCGGCACCGGCCGATGTTCCTGCGGCTGAAGCGGATTGGGTGCGTCGTGGCCCACCTCGACCAGGAACTGCCACGCCGTCAGCCCCGACATCGGGGCGCCCGCGGCGTGCACGTGGTCGACGCCGGGGGGCTTGAGTGCCACGTCCGACGCGGGCGCACGGGCGTATTCGGCGTAGGCGGCGCTGTCGCCGAAGCTGGGAAAGCGAAGCATGCCGAAGACGTGGTCGCCGACGGAGAAACCGTCGACGTCCGGCGCCACGGCCGCCACCACTCCCGACACGTCCGATCCGGGAATGGCGGGCAGTGGTATGGACGGCATCAGTTCCGCGGGAAGCCGTTGGTGCTGATACCCGTCGCGCAGATACCAGTCGGGCGGATTGACGCCCACCGCGTGCACGCGGACGAGCACCTCGCCTGGTTCCGGCTCCGGTACCGGCACCGTCTCGTAGCGCAGCACCTCGGGACTGCCGAACTCGTGCAGTCGGATCGCCTTCATGGTGGTCATCGTCGCGACCTCAGGGTGTCGTCGAGCCAGTCGAACATTCGTTGATGGAACAACGTCAAGGCTCCTTCGTGGCAGTGCTCACCCGCACCTTCGGCAGACGTGAAGGCCAGGAACGTCTTCGGGCAGTCCAAGGCGTCGTAGAGCCGGGCGGGCTGACCCTGGAAGAACTGGTCGTCCTCCGCTTCGCAGACCAGCGTCGGACACGAGATCCGGCCGGCGACCTCGGTCAGGTCGTACTTGGCGGCCTCGTCGAGCAGCTCCGCTCCGGAGGCGACGCCGAACACCCAGAGGGCGTTCGAGAGCACCCACCGCAGCGACGTCGGCGCCTCGGCGCGGTGGGCGATCATGGCGTCCAGCCGAGCCGCTCGCTGGGCCGAATCACCCTCGGGCGCATCGGTCTTCGGCATGGCATCGGCCATGCTGATCACACCGTCGTAGGCGATGCACGCCGCGATCCGGGGCTCGAAGGCCGCCGCGCGAGGAGCGAGGTAGCCACCCATGCTCATGCCCATCAGGGCCACGGCGTCGGGGTCGACCCCCGGCAGGGTGAGCGCGAAGTCGACCACCGGCGTGACGACGGCCTCCCAATCGTGGCGGAACGTCAGGCCGTGGTGACGGAGTGCGCTGCCCTGGCCGGGCCCCTCGAAGATCAGGCAGTTCCACCCGTACCGTCGGGCGGCCTCCCCGACGGCGAAGAACAACTCCTCGACGGTCGAGTCGAACCCTCCGTGGGCAAGCAGCGTGGGTCCTGGTTCGTCGCCGGTCACGCCGAGGTAGTACCCGTCGAGGTGGACGCCCTCGTAGGGGATCCGAACCCTCGCCCACTGCGTCTGGACGTCGGGTGCGCTGCGGAAGGTCTCGATGGCGCGGGCCGAGGTGTCCGCGACGCGGGGGTCGTTCGTGGGATCGTCGCGCAGGAAGAACTCTGCGGTGCGGTAGTAGTTGGACGCGCGCAGGTAGGCGCTGTTGGCGCTCACCGGGTGTCCGGCCGCCGCGCAGGCGTCGGCGGTGTCGGCCATGCGATCGGCCAGTGCGCGCCATTCTCGGTACCACGACTCGCCGTCGCCCGGCGTGATGCGCTGAGCGGCGGTGAGGATCTCGCCGACGTCGGCACCGCCGTACGCGGCGTAGCCGAGCGCGCGGAGGGTTTCGAACGAGAAGGACTCGTCGGTTTCGAAGACGACGTGCATGACGACCTCCCTTTATCGCAACTCCATGTTGCGATAAAGTCACGGTGCCACGTGCCGGCAGCTAACGCAACCGTCTGGAGCGATTACACGTGAATCAGCAGGTCAATCGGGGGGTGCGGACCGGGGGTCGCAGCGCCCGGGTACGCGAGGCGGTCCTTGCCGCGACGTTCGACGAACTCGTCGAGACGGGATACGCCGCGCTGAGCATCGAGGCCGTGGCGTCGCGGGCTGGCGTGCACAAGACCACGGTCTACCGGCGCTGGCCCACCCTCGACGACCTGCTGCTGGACGCGCTCGTGACCTGGTCACGAGAGGCACTACCGGTTCCCGACACCGGCAGCATCGACACCGATTTGCTGGCTCTCGGTCGCGAACTGGCCGACGTGCTCAACGACGGCGTCGGGCGTCAGATCGCGGCGTTCGTCCTGACCAGTGGTCTACGGTCGCCCCGGCTCAGCGAGGCGACCCGGCGCTACTTCGACCACCAGGCGCTGCGCGCCGTCCCGACCGTCCGCCAGGCCGTCGACCGAGGCGAGCTCCCCGAGAAGTGCGACGCCGATGCGCTTCTCACCACGTTCCGGGCGCCGCTGTTCTACCGGATGGTCACCACGGGCGATCCCATCGACGAAGCGCTGATCGCCCACGCTGCCCGGGTCGCCCTCAACGCGGCGCGGGCCGGACTGCTGTCCACCTGATCGCGCCCCGCGGGAGCGTCAGCCGATCTCCACCATCGGCAGCGGGATCATCGAGTCCGACCTGACGGTGGCCGACAACCGTTGCCGGCCAAGCGGTTTCCACGCCTGAACCGCGCAGAATGGTGCGCACTGGTCCTGGTCGGACCGGGTGCCCACGTGCACGCAGCACTGGACCAGGCGCTCCTCGAGCATCGTGGACATGTCCATGAACGGCTTGACGGTGATCCGCACGACCCGCTCGCCCAACATCCTCCGCAACCGCCGCCGCCGGCCCGGCAACCCCGACGCGGCCAGTGTCAACAGCGTCGACGCGCCCAGATCGCAGCTCTCGCAGATGCTGCGCCACACCTCGCCCATTTGAGGATGCGACAGCGACGATTGCTCGGAGAGCAGGCCGAGCAGCGATTCTCGGACGGCCAGCCGCATCTCGCGAGGCACCTCGCTGTCGGCGATCCGGTTGGACACCAGCCCGAGATTCTCCTTGAGTCGATCGTGTCCCATCAGTGCGGTCAGCGACCGCCACTGGTCGGAGTCGTCGCGGATCATGTAACCGACCGAACAGCAGTGCGGGTGGGAGCAGGGCAGGGCGGTCAGGTCCCGCCAGCTGACCAGTCCGTCGGTCTGCGGGCCGAGGCGCTTCAGCACGCCGGTATGAGTGAGTCGGTTCATCGGATCGATGACGCCGGAGCGTCCAGACCCAAACTGGGGTTGCACGGAAACGCCACTCACGTAGGGAGTGTCGAGGGCGAGTGTCACGACGTCGCCGATCTCGCCGTCGTTGACTCCCAGCGCCGCCGTCATCACCAGGGTGGTGAAGATCTCGCGCTCGGAGAGGCGACGAACGGCGGCCGCCTTCAGCCCCCGTAGATCGCCGCCGCGGTGGTGTCGCGACGCTTCGGCGGACACGCCGTCGAACTGCAGGTAGACCTCGACTCTTTCGCGATGGCGGGTCAGCAGGTCGAGCAGTTCGTCGTCACGGGCGATGAGAAGTCCGTTGCTGTTGACCAGGATTCGCGTCACGGGACGACGGACCAGTTCGTCGAGCAATTCGGCGAGGCCGGGATGGACGGTGGGCTCCCCGCCGCTGAGCATCACGACGTCGAGCTTGCCGTTCTCGCGCGCCAGCCTCTGGTCGACGTTGGCCAGGATCTCGGCGACCGGAACGATGCCGTGCAGATCGGGGCCCGACTCGGTGAAGCACGTCGGGCAGCGCAGGTTGCATGCCTCGGTGACGTCGGCCAACAGGATGCACGTGTGCTGTGTCTGCATCTCGGGCAGGCCGCGAAGATATGCCGACGGCACCGGATCGAAGTTGCCCGCCACGTCGGGGGTGTGGGTCTTGGTCGGGGCCGTCCATTCCTCCAGGTAGGCGAGGATCTCGGGATCTTCGTCGTACATCGTCCGCACCAGACCGTGGGTGGCGCAAGCCCGTTCGAGCCAGACCTTGCCGTCACGGGCGGCCAGCCAGCCCGACAGTCGCGCGACGTCGGCGAGCGGCCGGTCGGGTTCCTCGGCATGGCAGTGCGGACAGAACGCGTTGACGTAGCGGAGGATTCGATCGTCGCGCAGCGGCATGCCCATGAATCAGATTCCTCCGGTGTACATCTCGGGGTTGAGGCCGGTGCAATAGCCGACGCTGGTGATGGAGAGCAAGGCCCAGCCGATCATCAACCCGATCCCGAGGCCCTTGGCCCACGGCCGCCGAAGCGCGACGAGCCCGGCACCGCCGCCAAGGGCGACGAGGGCGAGGATCACGGCGCCCACCCCCACGACGGCGCCGCCGTGACCCGCGGCGACGACCAGGACGACCAGCCCGACGATCAGGTTGATCGCGCCGAACAGCAGCACGCCGACGACGGCGAGACCGACGACCGTGCCAGTGGTGTTGGGGGGCGGGGGAGGAGGTGGATACCAGCCCGGCGGCGGGGGTGGCGGTTCGAATGGTGGACCGGTCATGACGCAACCCTCTGCCTTCTGGTGATCCCCGCGTAGTAACCGCGGCGGTAGCCGCGATGCAGCCGGAACCCGACGACGACCATGCTGACGAGCAGGAACCATTGCGGCCGGGTCAGATTCAGCCAGACCGTCTCGTTGGCACGGGTGAACTCGACCAGGAACCGAAACACCGAGTACGCCGCGACGTAGAGCACGAACAGCTCACCAGGATGGGTGACGCGCGAACGCAGCCACAGCAGCACACCGAATGCGGCCAGCTGGAAGGCGATTTCGTAGGCGAACGACGGATGCATGGCCTGCCCGGTCAGACAGCCCGGGCACTCCGGAGTGCCGGCCGGGGCGTGAATGCCCCACGGCAGGCTGGTCGGTCGGCCGGGAGCCTCGGTCAGCAGGCAGCCAATGCGACCCACGGCCATGCCCAGCGCGACGGCGGGGGCGAACAGATCACCGGTCTTGCCGCGGTACCCGATGATCCGCTTGGCGACGAGCACGCCGACGTACGCGCCGAGCAGGCCGCCCAGGATGCTGCGGGAGCCGAACGCCCAGGCCTCGGCGAGAGTGGGGTTGAGTCGGGGGTCGAGGTGTTCGACGAGTCCCGAGAGCCGCATCCCCACCGCCCCGCCCACCAGTGCGCCGGTCACCGCGACCAGCGACTCCTCGCCCAGCGCGCCGCGGCGCCTGGCCTCGAGGACGAACACCACGGCGGCGACGAGGACGCCCAGTCCCACGAAGACACCGTGCACCGGGACGTCGAACCAGCCGACGCGCCAGGTCACCCCCATTCGCCTACGGTAGTGCGACGCCCCCGAGGGTGTGCGACGAATGCCCGACGTGTGCGATCGCCCGGCAGTGGGTAGTCGTGGGCCCATGCGACCACTGCGGGCAGTCGTCTCCGTCGTCGTGGCCGCTCTGGTGGCGGTGTCGTGCGCACCGGCCGAGCGAGTGGACCTGGGCCAGGGCTCGGGCAATCTCATCGCCGCGATCGCCGGGGAACCCGACCAACTGGATCCCCAAAAGACCAGTGCGTACTTCTCGTTCGAGGTGCTGGAGAACGTGTTCGACACCCTCGTCGAGCCCGACGCCAACCTGGAGATGAAACCCGCCCTCGCCGAGTCGTGGACGGTGTCACCCGACCAGCTCACCTGGACGTTTCGGTTGCGCACCGGCGTCACCTTCCACGACGGCAGCCCGTTCACCGCCGCCGACGTCGTCTACTCCTACCGGCGGATCATCGACGAAAAGCTGTCCAACGTCGACAAGTTCAGCAGCGTCACCGACGTCAGCGCGCCCGACGAGCACACCGTCGTACTCCGGGTGAAGCAGCCAACGCCCAACCTGCTCACCAACATCGGCGGCTTCAAGGGCATGGCGATCGTGTCCCGCAAGAACGTCGAGAGCGGCCAGATCGCCACCCACCCCGTCGGGACGGGGCCGTTCGAGTTCGTCTCGCAGAAGAGCGGCGACTCGATCGTCCTGCGGGCCAACCCCGCCTACTGGGGCGGCCCACCCAAGATTCCCGGCGTGACGTTCCAGTTCATCGCCGAACCGTCGACCGCCCTGTCGGCGCTTCAGGCCGGCGAGATCGACTGGACGGATTCGGTACCCACCCAACGCATCTCGCAGCTCGAGGGCGACGACTCCCTGCACCTCGCGGTCACGCCGAGCAACGACTACTGGTACCTCGCGCTCAACGAGGCCAAGGCGCCGTGGAACGACCCCCGGGTGCGACAGGCCATCGCCTACGGCATCGACCGCCAGTCCATCGTGCAGGCCACCAGCTACGGGAGCGCGACGGCGAACCAGTTGGCCATCCCCAAGGGCAACCCCTGGTACACACCGTATGACAAGTACCGCTACGACGTCGACGAGGCCAAGCGGCTGCTCGACGAGTCCGGCGCCCACCCCGACCGAATGGACCTTTTGGTCACCAGCGAGTACCCCGAGACGGTGACCGCCGCCCAGGTCATCGCCGACAATCTCAGTCGCCTCGGCATCACCGTGAACATCCGGACCGTCGACTTCGCGACCTGGCTCGACGAGCAGAACTCCGGCAACTTCGACATGCTCATGCTTGGCTGGCTTGGCAACATCGACCCCGACGACTTCTACTACGCCCAACATCACACCGGCGGCGCCAACAACTCGCAGAAGTTCTCCAACCCCGACGTGGACCGGCTCTTGGACGCCGGTCGGGTCGAGATCAATCGTGAACAGCGCCAACGTGATTACGCCCAGGCGGCCACCATCATCGCCGACCAGGTCAGCTACGTCTACCTCTACAACCCGTCGGTCATCCAGGCGTGGACACCGAGGCTGTCGGGATACGAGGCCCGCCGCGACGGTGCGATTCGCTTCAAGACGGCCACCCTGACCGCGGAGGGCGCCTCGTGAGCCGACCGCTGCTGACGTTCTTGGCCCGCCGCCTGGCCTACTCGCTGGTGGTGTTGTTCGGCGTGCTGATCGTCGTCTTCGCCCTCGTCCAGCTCGTGCCGGGCGACCCCGTGCGCATCGCGTTGGGCACGCGCTACACGCCGGAGGCCTACGACGCCCTACGCGCCGCGAGCGGATTGGATCGTCCGCTCTTCCAACAGTTCTTCGGTTACGTCGGCTCGGCGTTGACCGGCAACCTCGGCGTGAGCTTCCGCAACGGCGACCCGGTGACGCAGATCCTGCTCGAGCGCCTCCCCGCGACGGCGTCCCTGGCCGCCTTCGGCATCGTGGTGGCGCTGCTGATCGCCCTGCCCGCCGGCATCTACTCCGCGCTGCGCGACGGCAGGATCGGCGACGTCATCGTGCGGGTCACCAGCCAGTTCGGCGTCTCGATACCGGACTTCTGGATGGGCATCCTGTTGATCGCCCTGTTCTCCACCACGCTGGGCTGGCTGCCGACCTCGGGATACCGTCCGCTTCTCGAGGACCCCGCCGGCTGGTTGAGCCATCTCGTGCTGCCCGGGCTGACCGTGGGATTGGTCGCCGGCGCCATCTTGACGCGCTACGTCCGCTCGGCCGTACTCGAGGTCGCCGCCATGGGATACGTCCGCACGGCGCGCTCCAAGGGGTTGTCGCCCATGGTGGTGACGTTCCGCCACACCGTGCGCAACGCCCTGGTGCCGATTCTGACCATCACCGGCATCCAGCTCGCGACGATCCTCGGTGGCGTCATCGTCGTGGAGGTGGTGTTCGCCTGGCCCGGTCTGGGCCGGCTGGTGTTCAACTCCGTTGCCGCCCGTGACTATCCGGTGATTCAGGGTGCGGTGCTTCTGATCGCGGTGCTGTTCCTCGCGGTCAACCTGGTGGTCGACCTGCTCTACGCCGTCGTCGACCCGAGGATCAGGCTGTCATGACCGAACCCCAGACCGACGACACGGAGACGGGGCGGGTGGGCTCGCTGCGGCTGCTGCTGCGCAACCCCGTCACGGTGGCGAGTACCACCGTCCTCGTCGTGGTGCTCGTCGTCGCCGTCGGTGCGAGCTGGATTGCCCCGTACGGGATCAACGACGTGGACGTGCCGAGCGCGTTGCGCGGGCCCAGCGGCGCGCACTGGTTCGGCACCGACGAACTCGGTCGCGACGTGCTGTCCCGGGTGCTCGTCGCCATCCAGGCCTCGTTGCAGGTCGCCGTCGTGAGCGTGGCCTTCGCCGTGCTGGTCGGCGTCACCGTCGGTGTGGTGGCGGGCTATCGCGGGGGCTGGCTCGACACGGTCGTCATGCGCGTGGTCGACGTCATGTTCGCGTTCCCGGTGCTGCTGCTCGCGCTGGCCATCGTGGCGGTCCTCGGCCCCGGAGTCACCACCACGATGCTCGCGATCGGGGTGGTCTATACGCCGATCTTCGCCAGGGTGGCCCGGGCCAGCACCCTCGGCGTCAGGGTCGAACCCTTCGTGCAGGTGTCGCGCACCATGGGAACCGGCCACCGGTACATCCTGGTGCGGCACGTCCTGCCGAACATCGCGGGGCCCTTGATCGTTCAGACGTCGCTGTCGTTGGCGTTCGCGATCCTCTCCGAGGCGGCGCTGTCGTTTCTGGGGCTGGGCATTCAACCACCCGAACCGTCCCTTGGCCGGATGATCTTCGACTCGCAGGGCTTCGTCACCCTGGCCTGGTGGATGGCGGTGTTCCCCGGCGCGGCGATCTTCGTCATCGTGCTGGCCTTCAACCTGGTAGGGGACGGACTGCGCGACGTGCTCGACCCCAAGCAGCGCACGATGGCCGAAGCGAGGGGCACGCAATGAGCGCGCCCGTGCTGGAGGTCGCCGATCTGCACGTCCGGATCGGCCGCCGGGAGATCGTCGGCGGCGTGTCGCTCGCGGTGGACCGCGAGCAGATCCTCGGCATCGTCGGCGAGTCCGGCTCGGGGAAGTCGATGACGGTGCTCGCCGCGACCGGCCTGCTCGACGCACCCGGTGCCGTCGTTTCAGGCTCCAGTATCCTTGCGGGACAGGGAGATTCAGTACAGCTCGTCGGGGCGGCCGCGCGGACGCTTCGTGGCGTGCACGGCGGCCGGATCGGGTTCGTCTTCCAAGACCCAGGCACGTCGCTCAACCCGTTGCTGACCCTCGAGCGGCAGATCACCGAATCGCTGGAGGCGCACCGTCACCCCACGCGTCGGGAGGCACGCGCCAGGGCGCTGGACCTGCTGGAGGCGGTCGGGCTGCCGAACCCGCAGGATCGGCTCGGCTCGTATCCGCACCAGCTCTCCGGCGGGCAGCGGCAGCGGGTGATGATCGCGATCGCCCTGGCATGTGACCCCGAACTGCTCGTCGCCGACGAACCGACCACCTCGCTCGACGTCACGACCCAGGCTCAGATCGTCGAGCTGGTGCGGGACCTACAGCGCGACTTCGGCACCGCCGTGGTGTGGATCAGCCACGACCTGGGCGTGATCGGGCAGGTCGCCGACGACGTCACCGTTCTGCACGACGGCGAGGTGGTCGAGCAGGCCACCGTCCTCGACGTGTTCGACCGTCCGCAGCAGCCCTACACGCGCCGCCTCCTGGAGGCTCGGCCGCTGATCGGGTCGCCGGGCCCGCCGCCGGTGCCGGACGACGCCGCGGTGCTGCTCGAGGTGTCGGATCTCGACGTGCGGTTCCCGGTGACCACCCCGGCCGGCCGGTCCACGGTCCACGCGGTCCAGGACCTGTCCTTTCGGATCCGCCGCGGTTCCACCCTGGGCCTGGTGGGGGAGTCCGGATCGGGCAAGTCGACCGTCGCCGCAGCGCTGACGGGGTTGGTCCGACCCGACGCCGGCCACGTCACCCTCGACGGCGTCGACGTGCTCGCGGTGAGCCGGCGCGCGGAGAAGTCCCTGCGGCGACGCATCGGCTTGGTGCTGCAGGATCCGTTTGCCTCGCTGAATCCGCGGATGCCGGTCGGGGTGTCCGTCGGTGAGCCCCTGGCGGTGCACGGCCTGGCCAACGGCAAGGCCGGCCGCCGCGAGCGGGTCGACGAGCTGCTCGACCTGGTGGGCCTGCCGTCGTCGTTCGCCACGCGGTATCCGCACGAGCTGTCCGGCGGTCAACGACAGCGGGTGAGCATCGCCCGGGCGCTGGCGCTGGAGCCCGACTTGCTGATCCTCGACGAATCCACCGCGTCCCTGGACGTCTCGGTCCAGGCTCAGGTCCTCGACCTGCTGGCCGATCTGCAGCGACGGCTGGGCCTGACCTTCTTGTTCATCGGCCACGACCTGGCCGTGATCCAGCAGGTCAGCCACGACGTGCTGGTCATGAGAGCGGGCAAGGCCGTCGAGTACCGCCCGGCCGCCGAGCTGTTCGCCGAGCCCCGCGACGAGTACACCCGCGCGCTGCTCGACGCGGTCCCGCCGACCCGCCCTCGGGTGTAACGAATCCGTCCTGGCGCCGATGTCCTTGATGGGGACTGATGCCACGGTCACTGGTCGGCGACCAGTGGTGCGGGGGAGTAGATCGTAAGGAGTCGATGCACGATGCGTGCGCCAGCGAAGACGTCACTGAAGATTTGCCACACGCGGACCGCGTGCGCCGTGCTGGCCTCCGGTGTGGTGATCTCCCTGACGGCGCTGACCGGCGGGGTGGCCCCCGCCTTTGCGAAACCGGGTGACGAACCCTCGGTGCCGACGACCACGATCGCACCGGAGCCACCCGCCGCGGCGACCCAGGCCCCCGCCGAGAAGCCCACCGAGAAGGCCCCGCCCGCCGAGGCTCCGGCGCCGGCCGTCCAACCGACCACCGAGGCGCCGGCCCCGGCCGTCGAGCCCACCCAGGAGCCGACGGCAGAGGCACCGAAGCAGACCCGGGCGCCGGAGCCCGTCGCGCCCGAACCGGCACCCGAACCCGAACCCGCCGCTACCAGCACCGCGCCCGCGCCTCAGCGTGAGGCGCCGGTGACCTCGGCGACCAAGAGCCCGACCACGTCCACGCCGGCCACTACCAACGCCCCGTCGCCGTCGTCCTCCTCGGCCACCCCGTCGCCGTCGTCGACGACTCCGTCCAGCCAGGCACCCGAGACCACCGACGGTTCGGCCGCGGCGAGAACCGAGTCCTCGACGACCACGTCGCCGTCCGGCTCCAGCACCGCCGAGTCGTCGTCGGCCACGGAATCCTCCACGTCGTCGGGGTCGTCGTCGCCGGAGTCGTCGTCCGGATCCTCCTCGTCGGAGTCGTCTTCGGAGTCCGCGTCGGCGACCAGTGGCAGCGCGCGCGAGTCCTCGTCGGACTCCTCGTCGGCCGCAGCGTTCCCGAAGGTCATCGAGAAGGTCGCACCGCAGACGCTCGATGCGCCCGAGGCCGACGTGCAGGCCGCCAAGATCGCCAAGGTGGTCGAGGAGAAGCCCGCCGAGGCTGCCCCACAGGAGATCCAGAACGTCGCGCGCATCATCGATCTGCCGAACCGCGACGTCGACCCGTTCAACCGGGACGGCGCGCGCAACGACGACCGAGTCCGCCTCGCCGGCGGCTGGGATCGCAACGTCCGCCAGTGGCGACCCGACTGGGTCGAGTACGACGAGTACTACCGCCCGGTGCTGAGCAACCCGTACCGCGATCCGATGCGGATCGTCTACGTCTACCAGAATGCTCCGCGCATCGCGTTCATCCCGCCGCTGGGCAGGATCGTGCTCGAGGTCGCGCAGTTCGCGGCCTACAGCTTCACGGCGTTGGTGACCAACCCGATCAACGAAGTCCTCAACGTCGCGGTCGGCAGCTTCTTCGGCGGCGGGTACTTCCCGGGCGTCGGACTGCCGCTGCCGCCACCCCCGCCGCCGCTGCTGAACTACGCGAACGTGCCCGTTCAGGTGCGCTATCCCGACGCCACCTACCAGCCGTTCCGGGTGTCGAAGATCGTCGACGTGGGTCCCGACCGCCAGTACGGCGAGCAGAAGGTGCTCCTCGACGGCGTGACCCCCGCGTGGGGCGAGTGGAAGCAGACCCCCTCCGGGGAGCGCAGTTTCGAGGTGCACAAGACTCAGCAGTTCCCCGGTCTGGACGACCCGCGGCCGGGACCGCTGCCCGGGGACTACCAGCTGACGCTGGCCTCGGACGAGTCGCCGTCGGGGATGAACAAGCGTGACGTCTACCTGGTCGCGGTGGCCGTGGCGTGTGGCGCGCTGAGCATCGGCGCGGTCGCGCTCGCGGTGTTCATGGGCCGCCGCCGGCGCCCGATGCACTAGGCCGCAGAACGACGAATGGCCGCCGAGTCTCGAGACTCGGCGGCCATTCTCGACTCTGCGGTGACTGCGACGACGTACGAGTAGCGGTCGCAGTACACGCAGAGTCGAGACGACGCTAGGGCGTGACTTCCCAGTTCCAGACGGACATGTCGCCCTTGGGGTAGTTCATGCAGACGTCGGTGGCCTTGGCGACGACGCCCTTGTTGTTGAAGAAGAGCTTGGCCCAGTTGCCCCAGTGCGTGGCCACGTTCTCGTAGTAGACGTTGGTCGCGGTGTCCTCGGAGTACTGGCGACGGGCGACCGGGTCCAGCGAGAAGAACCAGTGGATGCGGTCGAAGGCCTGCTGCTGGACGTCGGCGGGCCGGTTGCTCCGGTCGATCATGTACCGCTCGAAGTACACCGGGCTGGTGTCGCGCGCGGCTGCCATGTACTGCTCGGTGTCGCAGGTGGTGATGATCATCCGGTGTGGAATCGGGAAGTCGTCGGTGGCGTCGGCGGATGCCGGACCCGCCAGCGACGTCGCGGCGATGCCACACGAGGCGGCCGCCAGAACACTTCGCAGCGCGATGGTGCGCAGAGCCTTCTTCATGTCTTCTCTCCTCATGCCGTTGGGGCGGGTTCGGTCTTGGTGATCGGGCTCGGCCATGGTTCTGGTTTGGGCCTCTGTCGAACCGGGGTCGGCCACCAGAACCACTTTCCGAGCATCGCCGCGATGGCCGGTGTCATGAACGACCGGACCACCAGGGTGTCGAACAACAGGCCGAGACCAATGGTGGTGCCGACCTGGCCGATGACGGTCAGACTGCTGACCGCCATGGACATCATGGTGAACGCGAACACCAAACCGGCCGACGTCACCACGGACCCGGTACCGCCCATGGATCTGATGATGCCCGTATTCAGGCCGGCGTGTATCTCTTCCTTGAAACGAGACACCAGCAGCAGGTTGTAGTCCGCGCCGACCGCCAACAGGATGATCACGGACATCGCCATCACCATCCAGTGCAGCTCGGTGGCCAGGAAGTGCTGCCAGATGAGCACCGACAGACCAAACGAGGCGCCCAGCGACAGCACCACGGTGCCGACGATCACCGCCGAGGCCACCACCGCCCTGGTGATGAGCAACATGATGATGAAGATCAGGGCCAGCGAGGCGATGCCGGCGATCAAGAGGTCGTAGGTGTTGCCGTCGGACATGTCCTTGAACGTCGCGGCGGTTCCCGCGAGGTAGATCCTCGATCCCTCCAGCGGCGTGCCCTTGATGGCTTCCTTCGCCGCCTGCTTGATCGACTCGATGTGCGAGATGCCCTCTTCGCTCATCGGGTCGCCCTCGTGGCTGATGATGAAGCGCACCGAGTGGCCGTCGGGCGAGATGAAGTTCTTCATGCCCTTCTTGAACTCGGGGTTGTCGAAGATCTCCGGTGGCAGATAGAACGAGTCGTCGTTCTTCGACGCGTCGAACGCCTCGCCCATCGCGGACTGGTTCTCCTGCATCGCGGCCATCTGATCCGACATGCCCTTTTGGGTCTGGTACATCGTCAGCATCATGGTCTTCATCGACTTCATGGTCGCCAGCATCGGCGGCAGCGACGCCATCAGCTGCGGCATCAACCGGTCCAGGGCGTCGAGGTTGGTGACGAGCCCGCCGAGCTGGTCGCTGAGCGCGTCGATGCCGTCGAGGGTGTCGAACACCGACCGCGTCGCCCAGCACAGCGGGATGTCGTAGCAGTGCGGCTCCCAGTACAGGTAGGCGCGGATCGGTCGGAAGAAGTCGTCGAAGTTGGCGATGTTGTCGCGCAACTCGTTGGTCGTGGCGACCATGTCCTTGGTCTTCAGCGTCAGGTCGTGGGTGACGTCGTTGAGCTGCTTCATCAGGACCAGCATGTGCTCGAGGTTCTCGATCATGCCCTGCATCTCGTCGGCCTGCTTGAGCATGCTGGCGAACGAATCCTGTTGGTACTTCAGGTTCATCTGCTGCGTGGTGCCCTGCATGCTGATCTGGAACGGGATCGAGGTGTGCTCGATCGGCGTGCCAAGTGGCCGGGTGATCGCCTGGACCCGGCCGATGCCCGGGGTCTTGAAGACCGCCTTGGCGATCTTGTCGACGACCAGGAAGTCCGCCGAGTTCCGGAGGTCGTGATCGCTTTCGATCATCAACAGCTCGGGGTTCAGCCGCGCCTGCGAGAAGTGCCGGTCGGCGGCGGCGTAGCCCTCGTTGGCCGGCAGGTCGGGCGGCAGGTAGTTGCGGTCGTTGAAGTTGGTGCGGTAGCCCGGCAGGGTCAGCAGGCCGACGAGGGCCAGCGCGATCGTGGCCACCAGGATCGGACCGGGCCAGCGGACGACCATCGCGCCGATCTTGCGCCACCCGCGGGTGCGCAGCGCCCGCTTGGGTTCGAGCAGACCGAAGCGGCTGGCGATGGTGACCACCGCGGGGCCCAGCGTCAGCGCGCAGGCGACCACGATGATCATGCCGATCGCCAGCGGCACGCCGAGGGTCTGGAAGTAGGGCAGCCGGGTGAAGCTGAGGCAGAAGGTGGCGCCCGCGATGGTCAGGCCGGAGCCGAGCACGACGTGCGCCGTGCCGTTGAACATCGTGTAGTAGGCGTCTTCCTTGTCCTCGCCGAGACTTCGCGCTTCCTGATATCGGCCCAACAGGAAGATGGCGTAGTCCGTCGCCGCGGCGATCGCGAGGGTGACCAGGAGGTTGGTCGCGAACGTCGAGAGGCCGATGATGTCGTGGTAGCCGAGGAAGGCGACGATGCCGCGGGCCGCCGACAGTTCCAGCACCACCATGACCAGAGTGATCAGCACCGTGACGATGGATCGGTAGACGAGCAACAGCATGACGATGATGACGGTGAACGTCACGGCCTCGATGAGCTTGAGGCTCTTGTCGCTGGCGATGTTCTGGTCGGCCGAGAGCGCCGCGGGTCCGGTGACGTAGGCGGTGATGCCGTCCGGTGGCTTCAGGTTGCCGACGATCTTCTGCACGGCCTCCACGGAGTCGTTGGCCAGCGCTTCACCCTGGTTGCCCGCCAGGTACACCTGGACGTACATCGCCTTGCCGTCGCTGCTCTGCGAGCCCGCCGCGGACAGCGGATCGCTCCACATGTCGTTGACGTGTTCGACGTGCTTGGTGTCGGCCTCGAGGTCCTTGACCATGCCGTCGTAGAAGTCGTGCGCCGACTGCCCGAGCTTGTCCTTGCCCTCGAGGACGATCATGACCGAGCTGTTGGACTTGAATTCCTTGAACGTCGCGCCGATGTGCTGCATCGCGATCACCGAGGGGGCGTCGTTCGGGCTCATGGACACCGAGCGCAGCTTGCCGACCGCTTCGAGCTGGGGGACCAGCACGTTGCCGAGGGCGATGATGACGATCCAGCCGAGAATGATCGGCAGCGCGAAGGTGCGGATGAAGCGTGGCAGCCGGTGGCGGGTCGGGTTCACCGCGGGTCCCGACGTGGGGATGGCGTCGGTCGTCGGTTCGTGGTCGGACGAACGGTCGTGCGGCTCGGTCATGCGTTCTTCGCCAGGCAGAAGGTCTGGGCGTTCACGCCGTTCGTCGTCCTCTCGTCCTTGACCTCGTCGTCGACGGTGATCCGGCACGAGATCGAACTACCGTCGCCCTGGGCCACCACGTTGGGCAGGACGGAGGGGGCGGTGGTGCTCAGCGTCAACGACCACGGCAGGGCGGCGCCGTCGACCCGAACCGGCTTGGAGTCCAGGTCGAGATAGTTGATGTCCGCGTAGGTACCGGTGCCGAAGATCTCGTACTTCACGACCTTGGGGTTGAACGGCTCGGCGTCGTCGGCGAAGTTCTTCGGCGTGACGAGGATCGGGTTCATGCCGAAGAACGTGCGTACGCGATGAACGGTGAATCCGGCGATCACGATGACGATCACGATCACGATCGGGATCCACGCCCTGCGCAAAACCTTGGTCATAACCCCTACTCGGAATATTCCTGAGATTGAAATGAGAGATTAGCCTATATAACTGTATGGTGTGGAATCGCGACCTGTGCCTTCGGCGCCGCGCCAGCGTGACGTCCCGCACAACCGCTCTACCGTGTGATCCAGGCAATCCGGATCATGCTGTCGCGCAGCACTTTTGAGATCGACAGAGAAGGATCCGGCTATGAAGGCCTTGACGCGTTTTGGACTGTCTGCGGTGGCGGCGTGCTCGATGGTGGTGGGTGCGGTGGCGCCGGCGAATGCCGATCCGG
>NZ_JACKTL010000069.1 GCF_025822245.1 Mycolicibacterium hodleri | reverse complement strand
GGCACGGGCGGCACCGGTGGCGAAGCCGGCATCGCGGGCTCGTCCGCAGTACGAGGCGTCGGCGGAAACGGCGGAAACGGCGGCAGGGGCGGCAACGGCGGAAACGGTGCCAGCGGCTCCGCGGGGGCCAACGCCGCCACCCCTGGCGGAGCGGGCGGCGACGGTACCCCCGGCGGAGCGGGCGGCGGCGGCGGGAACGGAGGGAACGCCGGTACAGGCGGCGCAGGCTCCGTCAACGGTGCCAACGGAGCCAACGGTGACGGCGGCAACGCCGGCAACGGCGCCGCCGGTGGAAACGGCGGAAACGGTGCAGCCGGCGCAAACGGCACCACTCCCAGCAGCCCCGGCGGCAATGGCACCAAGGGACAAGCCGGCGGTGCGGGCGGTAACGGAGGCCACGGCGGCGCGGCCGGCACCGCAGGTTCGGCTGGCACCGGTGGAACCGGCGGGGTGAGGGGTACCGCCGGGACCGACGGCATGGGCGGGAACGCCGGAAACGGCGCCGCCGGCGGCAACGGCGGAAACGGAGCCACCGGAGACACCGGCGGACCCGGAATTAGCGGCGGCCTGGCCGCTGGCATCGGGAACTTCGGCGGACTCGGCGGCAACGGCGGAGTTGGTGGCAACGCCGGAGTCGTCGGCGCGGCGGGCGGCAGCACCGCCACCGCCGGAAGGGCCGGAGTCAACGGCGACGGCGGCAAGGGCGGTAACGGAGGCGACGGCGGGGTCGGCGGCGCCGGTGCTGCGGGAAACCCGGGCGTCAACGCCGTTGCTGCTGGCGGCAGCGGCGGAGCCGGTCTGGACGGCAGCCCGGGCGGTCGCGGCGGCGACGGCGGCTTGGCTGGCGATGGGGGCGCGGCCGGGACAGGTGGCACCGGCGGTCAAGGCGGCATTGCCGGTACCCGTGGCAACGGCGGGGCCGGCGGCGCCGGTGGCAGCGGCGGCACTGGCGGCAACGGCGCAGCAGGCGTCAACGGCGTCAACGGCGCCACCGGAGATGGAACTGGTGGTAACGGTGGGAATGGTGCTAGCGGTGGTAGCGGTGGAAAGGGTGGCAGCGGCGGCGGCGGCGGCAGCGGCGGAACCGGCCTCGTCGACGGCGCGGCTGGCGTCAATGGCAGCGGTGGCCGCGGCGGCGACGGCGCGGCGGGCGGCGACGGTGGTAGCGGCGGTGCCGGCGCCTTCGTCAGCGAGAAGGGGCGCCACATGAAGGTGCGCGGCGGCAACGGCGGGAACGGCGGCACCGGTGGCACCGGCGGCATCCGTGGCAACGGCGGTAGCGCTGGGTCCGGTGGTGCCAGCGGCACCGGTTCCAATGGCGCCGACGGCGCGAACGGTGCGGGTGGAAAGGGCGGTACGGGCGGAGTGGGGGGCAGCGCGACGATCAAGGGCTCTGACTCGAACGCCACAGGAGGCAACGGCGGCAGGGGCGGCAACGGCGGCAACGGCGGGGGCACCGGCGCCAGCAACGGCACCGGCGGCGCAGGTGGGGCGGGCGGCGACGGCACGGCCGGCGCCACTGGCAGAGGCATCGGCGGTGATGGCGGCGGCGGTGGCACCCCCGGCGGACTCGGCGGTAAGGGCGGGATCGGCTCCGACCGAAACGGTAAACCGGGCGCCACCGGCTGACCGCTCGGGCGATGGTATGGCCCACCGCGATGATGATCCCCGATCGCGCACCGCTGAGACCCGGCGAGCGGGCATGATGTGGTGATGTCCGACGACGTGGCGTCGCTCGCCGACGAGAAGTTCGTGTCACTGACCACGTTCAAGAAGAATGGCGAGAAGGTCGCCGGCGCGATGTGGTTGGCACGCGACGGTGACGCCCTGGTCATGTGGACCCCCGCCGACAGCTGGAAGGTCAAACGCCTCCGCCGCGACAGCCGGGTGGAGTTGACCCCGTGCGGACGGACCGGAAAGGTGCCCGACGGCGCCAAGGTCACCAGTGGCTCGGCGGAGGTCGACGCAGACCCAACGGAGACCGCCCGGGTCGAGCGGCTGATCAAGGCCAAGTACGGATTCGAGTTCTTCGCCATTACCGTCGTCGAGCGAATCGTTGCCCGAGGCAAGAAGGCTCGCGTCGCGGTCCGGATCACCGTCGACTGACCCCTCGCCTGGCTCGTGCCACGATTCATCTCGTGCCCCCGAGTTCGCACATGCCGGATCTCGCCGAGTTCGAGGTGCTGTTGGCCATCGCCGAGACCGGCAGTCTTGGCGCGGCGGCCAGAAGGGTCGGCCTGGCACAACCGGCGGTGTCGGCACGACTGGCGGCGGTGGGGGCCCGAATCGCAGTGCAGAGCTACGGCGCATGACTGGCCACGACCCCGACTACCGCTTCACCCTCGCCAACGAGCGCACCTTTCTGGCGTGGATCAGAACGGCACTCGCCTTGATCGCCGGTGGCGTCGCCATCGCCCAGCTGGTTCCTCCGTTCTCCGTGCCGTGGGGACGGCACGCGCTCGCGACACTGCTGGTCGCCGCGGGCGCGGTGCTGGCAGTGGCATCGGTACGGCGCTGGCAGCGGGTGCAGGACGCCATGCGGGCCGAGGAAGCCCTGCCGCCGACACGTCTGCCCGGCGCACTGGCGGCGTTCCTGATCGTCGCGTGCGTGGCGATACTCGTCTTGGTGCTCGTGGGTCGGCCATGAGAAGCGCCCTGCAGCGGGAGCGAACCCAACTCAGCTGGGAGAGAACCGCATTCGGCTTCATGGCGGTGGGCATCCTGTTGGGCTTCCGCTCCGGGGAGACGCTGGTGCACGGGCACCTGGCTCTCGCGGTCGTCGCGCTGTTCGGGGCTGCGATGGCAGCGCTCGTCCGCCGGAGCCGGCTGAGCGACGCGGGCACCGCCGTCACACCGGCACGGTGGGCGGTCACCGTCACGGGGGCCGTCACCGCGGCGCTCGGGATGGCCTGCGTCGTCGCCATCTGGTGGTGACCCGGTTACGGCGCGCGTCCCCCGAACACGGGCGGCCGTCGACGACAATGGCATGCGATTCTTGTCGGTGTGAGGCTGTATACCTGATGTCGAACGGCCGTTCGATGCACGGAAGGGGTTGCGGTGGCACCGCGTAGTACGCGCAAGGCGCAGGTGGTGAGCCTGTTCGCCGGGGCCGGCGGTTTCGACATCGCCCTCGAACGCGCTGGCTGGGACGTCGTCACCGCAACCGACCATGCGGCCGACGCCATGGAGACCCTGCGCGCCAGCAAGGCCGCCGGCATCCCGATCAAGGGCCGCCGCGGCAAGCACCTGGCGAAGACGACGCTGATCGAGAAGGACGTCTCGACCCTGACCGCCGACGAGTTGCGTCCGCGCACCGCCGGAGCCGACTGGCGTCCCGACCTGCTGGCCGGCGGCCCGCCGTGCCAGCCCTGGTCGTCGGCGGGCCACCAGAAGGGCCTGAAGGACTCCCGCGGCCAGTTGATCGCCCACATGATCCGCCTCGTCGACGAACTCCAGCCCCGCTACGTGCTGTTCGAGAACGTCCGCGGCCTCGTCACCGCGGTCGGTCCGAAGGGCGCCCCCGGCGAGGTGCTGCGCAGCATCCAGCGCGACCTCCGCGCGCACGGCTACTCCAGCCGGATCGCCACGCTCAACGCGGCCGACTACGGCGCCGCGCAGCGCCGGGTGCGCCTCTACCTGATCGCCACCGCCGACCACGAGCTTCCCGAGTTCCCCGAACCCACCCATCACCGGTACGGCGAGAACGGCCTCAAGCCGTGGGTCTCGCTCGGCGAGCTTCTCGATGCGCTGCCGCCGGCGCGCCACGACGCCGTCGTGCGGCCCAACGGGGTCGACGGTGACGCGCTACGGCAGCTGACCCCGGGCACCGGCCTCCGCACGAAGGGCCGCGTGATGAACAACCGCCCCAGCGGCCAGTGGGGCTACCGACAGGACGCCTTCCTCGCCGACCTCGGCCTGCCCTCGCGCACCATCCGCACCGCGGCGACCCCCGACTGGATCCGACTGCCCGGCGATCACGACATCCGGCGTCTCACGTGGGAGGAATGCGCTGCACTGCAAGGCTTTCCGCGGGACTGGCGATTCGCAGGCAAGACCAGCAACTTTTTCCGCCACATCGGCAACGCCGTCCAGATCGACGCCGTCGAAGCCATTGGCAGGACCCTGCTCGAGTCGGTCCGCAACGGCCCGGCCCAGACGCCCCCGCCGATGCCACCGTGGCCCGACTATCTCACCAAGCGCGTGCGCTACACCGAGGCGGAGCATCGGGTCAACGGAAGCCTGCGCACGCGGATCCTCGCCCGCGAGTAGCGTGTCGGCCGGGCAACCGGGCGCCCGGTGGCAGACTCGGCCGGGTGTCGCCATCCTTCGTCGCCCCGCCCCAGTGGACGGCAGCGGAGTTGAAGGCCGCTCGCGACGCTTCCGAAGACGCCTTCACCCATCTCCGCCGCGAGGAGGGCCCCAAGGCGTTCGAGCGAATGTACAACCACCTTCGCCCACGAGTCGAGCAGGTCTTCGAGGCGTCCGACGACATCCAGAACCTCACGGGCGCAGTCTTCGAGGCCGATCCCCAGGCGTGGCAAGCCTGCCGCTACCTGTGCGGTCCGCCGATCAGCCAGGAAGACCTGTGGACCTTGGTCGGCGGCCCGAAGTTTCGCTCCGTGCCCCCGGCGTACGCCGAGGACACCGCCGAGGCGATCCGCGTCGTCGTCGACCCGGTGCGGTTCCCCTGGCTCGCGCAGGGGCGGCCCCCGTGGCCGGACGAACGCGAAATGGCGATCATGGCGACGACCGTGCTCTGGGCCGCCCAACAGACCGGTACGGAACGGCGCGGTGAAGCCTCGTCCCGCCAGGAGACGATGACCGCGAAGACACTCGACGACGCGGGCTTGACTCTCGAAGTGTCGCGCGCGCCAATCCAATTCATCGACGACATGCCACGGGGCGGCTACAGTCGCGAACGCCGGCTCGCCGGGGCGAAGTGCGACGTGCCCGCCCGGCTGTTCGACGGCCGACTGCTCGCGCTCGAATGCAAGGTGTCCAACGGCCCGAAGAACGGATGGAAGCGCGTCAACCGCGAGGTGGGCGGCAAGTCCGACGCCTGGCGGGCCCACTTCGGCTCCCAGGCGCTGACCGGCGTCATCCTCGCCGGGGTGTTCGACCTGTCCTGCCTGGTGACGGCGCAGGACCGGGGTGTGATGATTCTGTGGGAGCACGACTTGAACCCGCTCCGGGAGTTCGTCGAATCAACCTCGGGCTGAACGGCTTTCGACCAGCTGGCGAACCGTCGCGGCGGCATCCTCGGCGGATTCGTGTTCCCACACTCGGACGGGCACCCAGCCGGCCTCGCGCAGTGCCTCGTCGGTCGCCCGGTCACGCGCACTGTTCCCCTCGATCTTCGCGGCCCAGAAGTCGTTGTTGCGCTTCGGTTTCGTCGAATGCAACGGGCAACCATGCCAGAAGCACCCGTCCACGAAGACCGCCACCTTGGCCCGCCGGAAGACGATGTCGGCTTCGCGCCGCAACGCCGGCAGCGGCCGCTGATGGATTCGGTACCTCAGCCCGGCCGCGTGCAGACGCGACCGCAACGCCACCTCGATCGCCGTGTCGCGTCGTCGCTGGCGCTGCATGCGGGTCGACGTGGCCTGGTCGGTCTGCAGATCGAAGCCCAGAGGTTTGGCTCGGGACACCGCTCCACGGTAGCGCCAAGAGCCCGGGCGGCGAATTCGGTTGCGGTGCGCACCCCGGGTGAGATGCGATGACACCATGACCGCCGCAATCTGGCCGCTGTTCGACCTCCATGTGTCGACTCCCCGCCTGACGCTGCGCTACGTCACCGACGAGCTCGCCCTGGAGCTGGCCGACCTGGCCGCACAGGGCATTCACGATCCCGGGACCATGCCGTTCTCCGACCCGTGGACCGACGTTCCGCCGCCGGATCAGCAGCGCAACTCCGTGCGGTACTTCTGGAACTGCCGGGCCAACACCACCATTGAGCGGTGGACTCTCATCCTGGCGGCCCAGCACCGCGACGGAACGCTCCTGGGCGTCTGCACGCTCAATGCCGACCACTTCCCCACCACCCGCACCGTGACGACCGGGTCGTGGATCGGCCGTCGATTTCAGGGTCGTGGGCTCGGCCGCGAGATGCGCCAGGCCGCGCTGCACCTGATCTTCGCCGGGTTGTACGCCGACACCGCCGCCACCCGCGCGTGGCACGACAACGTCGCCTCGCTGAGGGTCACCAGATCGCTGCCCTACACCGAGGGGACGCCCGCCCAGGAGATGCGGCGCGGCCGACCCGACACCATGCGGGCGTTCGCGATGACCCGACCGCAATGGCAGACCGTCCGCCGGGACGACATCCACCTCGGCGGGGTGGAGGCGGTCTGCGAGTTCCTCGGCGCCCCGGCCGGGTGTTGAGATCTCGGCGCGGACGTCCGCGGCTACCGCGGATGGACGCGCCGAAATCGCGAGAGTGACCCGTCAGCAAATCCAACGGATACGATCGTCAGACCATGAAGCACGCCGCCGAGTCCGATGAGGAGCCGTCGCCCCCGCCGCCGGCCCAGCCCCCCGCGCGATCCCCGTGGAGGTGGGCCACCGCAGCGTTGGCGGTGGTCGCGGTGGCGTCGACGGGAGTCGCCGTGTGGGCCCTGATGCGACCGACGTCGGCTGACGCGCCGGCGCCGACCGCGCAGCAGGTCGCCGACGCCAAGGGGCGGGCGTGTGAGGCCTACGTCAAGGTGCGCACCGCCGTCGCACTGCAAACGCAGGCCTCGCCGGGTACCGATCCCGTTGCGGCGCAGGCGGTTGCGGCCAACGCCCGGCTGGCGATGGCCGTCGGCAGCGAACATCTCGTCGACAGCCTCAGTCCCGCCGTCCCCGCCGACTTGGCGGGGCTGCTGCGCACGCTCGCGACCGACCTTCAAGACCTCACCATCGACGCCTTGGCCGGCACCGCGGACGGCGAAGCCGGCCAGGTGGCGCGACTAAAGGCCCTCGAGACCAACAGCACGAAGATCGTCGAGCTCTGCAAGTGAGCTGACACCGCACACCCGCACACGAAAGCCGCCCCGGTGGAAACCGGGGCGGCTCTCGTGTCTTCGGCTACGTCTATCCGTCGGACTTGTCGGAGCCACCGGCCGAGCCGGCACTACCCCCACCGGACGTGCTGGTACCTGCCGTGCTCTCCGAACCGGCACTGCCGGTGGCCGCCGGCCGAGGACCGGTACCGGTGAACGTCTCGATCCCGCCCCTGATTGAATCGGCAATCGATCGGAACGGCTTGAACGGGTCGACCGCGCCGTTGCCCCCGCCGGATGTGGTTCCCGTGCTTGGCGTTCCGGCCAGCGGGACACCGTTGACGCCGGGGATCTCGACCTTCGGCTTGGTGTCGCTCACCTTGGTCGTCTCTGACGTCTCGGTCTTGGAGACGTCGGTGGCCTCGGTGGCCGTCTTCGTGTCGGCGGGCGGCGGACCGCTGACGGTCTGCGGCGCGGGTGCCGACAGCGCCGACAGGGTGGACGGCGTGGACGTGGCCGCCAGCGGAAGCGGGTTGGTGACCGGGGGGTCGATGGTCCCCGGGGGAGGCGGGGTGATGGCGGCGAACTCGGTCTCGGCGGCCGTCATGTCCGGTGCCAACGAGATGGTCAGCCCCGGCGGGAAGATGCTGGTCCTGATCGACGGCAAGAAGTTGAAGTCGAACGCCATGGAGCCAATCGTGGTGGTCGTGTGCAGACCGCCGACGAAGAAGGTGTTGATCGGCCCGTTACCGAAGTCCTGGGAGTACACGAACCCCGTCGTCCCGGTGTTGGTGATGAGTCCGGGGATGCCTGCGGACCACCGGCCGATGTCGACGGCGCTGTAGTCGTCGGGCTGCCCGCTGGTCAGGAGCGTGCCGCTGGGCGCCTGGGTGAGGCCGATGGCCTTGAGGACGTTGAGGTTGAAGAAGGCTGGGCCGAAGTTGTTGTTGGTCTGGAGGAAGCCGGCGTGCGTGCCGATGAACGGGTCGTACCAGGCGGCGTTCTCCACGAAGCCAACCGCTCCGGTGCTGTTGGCCAGTCCCGCCAACCCGACCGCCCACTGATCCAGGTCCGTCACGTTGGCTACGGCCGGCTGGACTCCGTTCGGCCCCTGCTGGGTGCTGATGGCGCGGATCGAGTTGAGTCCGAAGGTCAGCGGGCCGACCTGGTTGGCCGTCTGCAGCGCGGCGGCCGCCCCGAACGTGAAACCGTTGGTGTATTCGCTGATCGCCGCCAGTGTGGCCGCGCCCGTGCTGCTGATCGCGTTGCCGGGCGCCAGTGCCCACGGGAACGTCTGGTCGACGTTGAACTCCAGTGGCTGGGCCGCGGTTCGAATGGCCGGCACGGTCGGCTGTTCGGGGGTAGCAGCCAGTGTTCCGTATTGACTGATTAGCAACGCTGCCGCGCCGACCGCCGTGATGCCCGCGCCAATGGAAAGACTACTTGTCCCCAACATGATTCCCCTTTGCCGACAGCTAACCGCCGTTTTGATGTGGCCTTAATTTACCCTCGCTCGTGCGAATTGCAACTGCGCCAGCTAACTCTATTTCGCTCCAATTCGACTTTGCTGTTGGAATGCGAGGATGGGCTTCCTCGGTCGGGATGGCGGGCTCCGGGCATTTGCTCGTCGGTGCGACGTCCATTACCTCGACACGGGTGGGGCAAACGGCACGCACGGCGCACACTCCCCACCGACCGGAGATGAAGTCGCAGCTCAGAGGGCCATCCACCATCGACGTGCCGACGGGACCCCCAATCAGTTGGTGGTACGTCGGCAAACGATCGGCATCCGCAGCTTTGCTGCGATCGTCCGGCCCGACGCGATGGATCGTCGATCCGGTTAGCGATCACTCAACCACCAGTGCGGCAAATGGCCCGTGTAGTGCGCCGACCCGCGGTGTGCATTCACGGCAGAGCTAGTCACTAGTTAGCAGTGGCCTCTTCGCCGTCGACTCCTCCGTGGTCGCTGACTTAGCCCGCTGGCGAGCCGCCGGCCGCACGAACCCGCCGATTATTTGCTGAGCCAGCCCGGTGGGCGGCGATACCCAGCCGACCCCCGAACGTCTAGGCTGAACCTCACCTACACGGGTGGGGGCCGAGCTACTTCGCGGAGCCTCTGCACACGCGACTTGGGCCCAGACCCTGCCGATTCGCGACCCTCACCTGAGGGCCGTCCGAACCGATCAGAAACCGATGAACCGATGGCCATTGCCGACGTCGCCGAGTACGCCCACTTGACTGAATCCGACCTCGACGCGCTCGCCGCGGCACTGGACGACATCCGCCGCGACGTCGAAGCCAGCCGCGGAGCCAGGGATCGCACCTACATCCGCCGGACGATCAACTTCCAACGCGCGCTGGAAGTCGCCTCGCGGTTGACGATTGCCGCCACCAAGGGCAGGCGCGGCTGGTGGCTCGGCACCCTCGGGCTGGCCGCCGCCAAGAGCATCGAGAACATGGAGATCGCCCACAACGTCGGCCACGGCCAATGGGACTGGATGAACGATCCCGAGATCCACTCCACCACGTGGGAGTGGGACATGGCGGGCCTGTCGTCGCAGTGGCGCTATTCCCACAACTACCGCCACCACGTGAACACCAACGTCGTCGGCGTCGACGACGACCTCGGCTACGGCGTGCTGCGGGTGACCAGGGACCAGGAGTGGAATCCGAGCTACCTCTTCGCACCGCTGCGAAGTGTGTTGCTGGCACTTGGCTTCGAGTGGGGCATCGCGTTGCACGACCTGTACTCCGAACACGAACGCGCCGACAACGACGTGCCCAAGTCCGTGCACAATCGCGCACTGCTGCGCAAGATCGGCCGTCAGATGGGCAAGGACTACGCCCTGTTCCCGGCGCTGAGCCTCAAGCGGTGGCGCCGGACCCTCGGCGCGAACGTCACGGCCAACGTGTTGCGCAACATCTGGGCGTACGTGGTGATCTGCTGCGGCCACTTCGCCGACGGCGCCGAGAAGTTCGAGCCCGAGACGCTCGAGAACGAGACCAAGGCCGAGTGGTATCTACGACAGATGTTGGGCAGCGCCAACTTCGATGCCGGACCCGTGATGGCGTTCATGAGCGGCAATCTCTGCTACCAGATCGAGCACCATCTGTTTCCTGATCTGCCGAGCAACCGGTACGCCGAAATCGCCACGCGGGTACGAGCACTGTGCGACACCTACGACTTGCCCTACACGACGGGTCACCTGATCAAGCAGTACCTGATGACCGTGCGCACCGTGTGCACGCTGGCCCTACCGGACAGGTTCACGGAGAACGGTTTTCGTCCACCGCGGCTACGGGTCGAGCAACTGCAAGAGGTACGCGCCGTACCCTGACTTGAGCAACGAGTGCGCCCGCTCGACCAGCTGGTCGTCGTCGATGAAGCCGAGCCGCCAGGCGACCTCCTCGGGCACGCCGATCTTCAAGCCCTGCCGACGCTCGATGGTGCGCACGTAGTCACTGGCGTCGAGCAGCGAATCGAAGGTTCCGGTGTCCAACCACGCCGTGCCGCGCGCCAACACCTCCACACCCAGCTTGCCCTGCTCGAGGTAGGTCCGGTTGACGTCGGTGATCTCGTATTCGCCACGGGCAGAAGGGCGTAGCGACTTGGCGATCTCGACGACGTCGTTGTCGTAGAAGTACAGTCCCGGCACCGCGTAGTGCGATTTCGGAGTGGCCGGCTTCTCCTCCAACGACACCGCCTTGCCCTCGTCGCCGAACTCGATGACGCCATACGCCGACGGGTTGGCCACCCAATAGGCGAAGATGGCGCCGCCGTCGACGTCGGAGAAGCGGGCCAGGCTGGTGCCCAGACTTGGACCGTAGAAGATGTTGTCGCCCAGGATCAATGCGACCGAATCGTCGCCGATGTGGTCGGCGCCGACCACGAAGGCCTGGGCGACCCCGTCGGGACGATCCTGTACCGCGTAGGTGATGTTCGTGCCGAACGCCGAGCCGTCCCCCAGCAGTCGGGTGAAGGCCTCGACGTCACCCGCGGTGGTGATCACCTGAATGTCGCGGATGCCCGCCATGATCAGGGTCGACAGCGAGTAATAGATCAGCGGCTTGTCGTACACGGGCAACAACTGCTTGCACACGCCCACGGTGATCGGATAGAGCCGCGTCCCCGTGCCGCCGGCCAGGATGATTCCCCGCATGCAAGCACCCTAGGACAGAACCGACATGCGGCCGCAGGCGCTAACCCGCGGCCGCCCCACCGCCACTCGGCGTCTGGGGCGCTTGGGTCGGCGGCACCGTCACCGTCTGCGTCACCGTGCTCGTGCTCGTGCTGGTGCTGGTCGACACGGTCGTGCTCGTGGTCGGAGTCGTCGTCGTGGTCGTCGTGGTGGTCGTCGTCGTCGGACTGGTGGTGGTCGAGGCCTCCGACGAGTCGGTGGTGGTGCTCGGCGCCTCCGTCTGGGTCACCGTCTCGGTACCGCCACCCGGTGCTGGCACGACGGACTCGGCGCCCGACGTCGTCGTGGCGGCGCTCGACGAGGTGGTCGACGAGGTGGACGTGGTGCTCGAGTCGTCGCCGCCGGTGAGCGAGACGATGGCGTAGACGATCAGCGCGAGGATGATGACGCCCACCGCGCCGAGGCTCACCAGGCCGGGCGGGGTGCGGTACCACGGACGCGGCGGCTCCGCCGGAGGCTGCGGCTGTCCGTACTCGGGCTGGCCGTAGCCGGGCTGCTGACCGTACGGGTCCTGCGCTCCGTAGTTGGCCGCCATCGTCGGTTCGCTGTACGCCTGCGAGTCGCCGCGGGGGTATCCGCCGTATTGCGTCGGCTCGCCATCGGAGTAGTACGGGTCGTCTTGGGGTCCGCCGGGACCGTCGTTACGCGCCACGACGTTGGATGTTACCCAGTGCGGCATCGAGTGCTGGGACGCCGACACCGGCGGGGCGCGACGGCGACGCGCCGAAACGCTCAGTTTTTTTGAAGGTTTTTTTCCGACGGTCTATACCACCTGGGCCGACGCCGTGGTCGGCTACCTTCGGGGACGAACCCACGTAGTCGTTAATTTTCCGGTCCAACGGCACGCAGACGGTAATTATTCCGGCCCAGGCCAGCCTCGTGGCGACGGCGACGAGCAGGCGCAGCAACCCCGGACGGCCCCGTCGAGGGCCCCCGCATGAAGCCCGTGTCCTGGGATTTCGCAGGCCAGAGGGTTGCCGCGGGGTGTCCATTCCTGAACGCCCGAGTTGCCATCCGCCGTTTTTCGGAAAAGATGCAATGGCACCTCGGCGGGAGGCGTACACGTAGTGGACACCGTCGGGACACATGACCAAGGGATCTCAGATGACCAAGATGCGCAAGGCGGTGACCGTGGCCGTCGTCGCGGCACTGACCACATTCGGTGTCGCCGCGTGCGGGGGTGACACCGGTGACAGTAGTGGCGGCAGCAGCGCCAGCGGCGGCAGCGGCGGCGGTGAGGTCAACGTGACGATGACGTCGTTCCCCGACTACGTCGACCCGCAGCTGTCCTACACCGTCGAGGGTTGGGAGACGCTCTACAACGTCTACACCCCGCTGCTCACCTACAAGCACGCCAAGGGCGAGGACGGCACGAAGGTCGTCCCCGGGCTGGCCGAGGCAATGCCGACGGTCTCCCCCGACGGCAAGACCTACAAGCTCAAGCTGCGGTCCAACATGAAGTACTCCGACGGCACGCCGATCAAGGCGTCGGACTTCACCTACGCCATTCAGCGTCTCTTCAAGGCCAATTCCGGGGGCTCGGTGTTCTACGAGACCATCGTCGGCGCAAAGGACTACGCCGGCGGCACGGCCAAGACCATCAGTGGCATCGTCACCGACGACGCCACCGGTGACATCACCATCAACCTCACCGAACCCAACGGCACGTTCGACAGCATCCTGGGCCTGACCTTCGCCGCGCCCGTCCCGCCGAGCACCCCGCTGGACAAGGACGCGACCAACTCCCCGCCGCCGTCGAGCGGCCCGTTCATGATCTCGAGCGTCCAGGCGCCGCAGACCATGACCTTGGAGCGCAACCCGAACTTCAAGACCGTAAAGGACGCCGGCGCAACGGAAGTCGCCGACGCAGGAGTCGACAAGATCACCATCACCCAGAACAAGAGCAACACCGCGCAGGTCACCGACATCGAGCAGAACCGCGTCGACTACATGTCCGATCCGCCAGATGCCGACAGGCTCGCGGAGGTCAAGTCGCGGTTCGCGGATCGCTTCCGCATGGAGGACTCGATCAACACCTACTACTTCTGGATGAACAACCAGACCGCGCCGTTCAACGATCTGCGCGTGCGTCAGGCCGTGAACTACGCGATCGACCCCGAGGCGCTCAACCGGGTCTTCGGTGGCCGCCTGCACCCGTCTCAGCAGATCCTGCCGCCGGGTATGCCGGGATACCAGGAATACAAGCTCTTCCCGGGGCCCGACATGAACAAGGCCAAGCAGCTGATGGCCGAGGCCAACCCGGCCGACAAGGACATCACGGTGTGGACCGACGACGAGCCGGACCGCAAGCGCATCGGCGAGTACTACCACGACGTGCTGTCCCAGCTGGGGTTCAACGCCACGCTGAAGGTGATCTCCGGTGACGTGTACTGGGCCACCATCGGCAACCAGTCCACGCCCGACATCGACACCGGCTTCGGTGACTGGTTTCAGGACTTCCCGCACCCGGACGACTTCTTCCGGCCGCTGCTCAACGGGGCCAACATACTGCCCACCAACGGCAGCAACTACTCCCGGGCCAGCTACCCCGAGCTCGACGCCAAGATGAACGAGCTACGCACCAAGCAAATCGACGATCCGGGCGTGAAGGACCAGTACGCAGCGCTCGACAAGGCCTACATGGAGCAGGCGGCGTGGGCGCCGTACGGCAACGAGCAGTACACGACCTTCCTTTCTGAGCGCATGGACTTCGACAAGAGCTACCGCCATCTGCTGTTCAGCCAGGACTTCTCCTCCTTCGCCATCAAGTAATGGCTGCTCCCTTCAGCGAGGTGGAGGTGGCGGACGAGCCCCCACTTCCCACCGGAGTTCCGGCCGCCCAGATCCAGGGGCGTAGCCCCTGGTATCTGGCCGGACTTCGGTTGCGCCGCAACAAGGTCAGTCTCGGGTTCGGCGTGTTGTTCATCCTGATCGTGCTGTTGTGCCTCGCCGCCCCGCTGTGGGCGGATCACGTGGCACACACCACCCCGGACGCCAACCACATCACCGACACGATCGACGTGGGCGGCCAGCAGGTCGACATCGTCTCCCCCGACGGCACGCCGATCGGCCCCGGGCTGCGCGGTCAGTACCTGCTCGGTGCCGATCAGAACGGTCGCGACGTGATGGTGCGGCTTCTCTACGGCGGACGGACGTCGCTGTTCATCGGCGTGGTCTCCGCGGCCATCACCACCATCGTGGCGGTCGTCGTCGGCTTGCTGTGCGGGTACTACCGCGGCTGGATCGACGCGATCCTCTCGCGGGTGATGGACGTCGTGTGGGCGTTCCCGGTACTGCTGCTGGGCATCGCGTTGGGAACGGCGCTGGCGGTGGGCGGTCTGAGCCTTGGGTTCACCACCATCGCCGGTGACTCGGTGTGGATTCCGATCCTGATCATCGGGCTGGTGTACGTGCCCTACATGGCCAGGCCCATCCGCGGCGAGATCCTCGCGCTGCGGGAGAAGGAGTTCGTGGAGGCCGCCGTCGCCCAGGGCAAGGGCTCGCTACGCATCATGATCACCGAACTGCTGCCCAACGTGGTGTCGACCATCATCGTGTTCTTCACCTTGAACATCGCCAACGACATGCTGCTGGAGTCAGCGCTGTCCTTCCTCGGGGCGGGTGTCCGGCCCCCCAGCGCATCGTGGGGCACCATGATCGCCGACGGTTACCAGACCATCTACACCGCACCACATCTGACCATCATTCCTGGCCTGATGATCGTGCTCACGGTGTTGTCGCTCAACGTGTTTGGCGACGGTCTACGTGACGCCCTCGATCCCCGCGCCAAGATCCGACTGGAGCACTAGCCCCATGTTTCGTTTCGTCGCCCGGCGACTGTCCGGGATGATCGCCGTGCTCTTCGCCATCTCGGTGATCGTCTTCCTCATCTTCAACGTGATCCCGAACTCCAGCCCCGCCATTCGAATCGCCGGCAAGAACGCCAACCCCGCGCTGATCGCCCGGGTGAGTGCGGATCTTGGCCTGGACCAACCGATTTGGGTGCAGTACCTGACGTTGATGAAGAAGATCTTCACCGGGACCCTGACCTCGTACGCGAGCGCACAGAACGTCACCGACCAGATCTGGCGCGGGTTGCCCGCCACGTTGTCGCTCACCATCGGCGCGGCGGTGCTGTGGATGGCGCTGGCGGTCGTGTTCGGCTACCTGAGCGCCATCCACTCCGGCAAGTTCACCGACCGCGCCTTGACGATCCTGTCGCTGGTGGGCATCTCGATGCCGGTGTTCTGGCTGGCCGCGATCCTGCTCTACTTCCTGACCTTCAAGGTGCAGCTGTTCCCCACCAGCAGCTACGTTCCGCTCACCACCGATCCGTTGAGGTGGGCGTCGCATCTGATCCTGCCCTGGCTGACGCTGGCGATCCTCTACGTCGGGTTCTACAGCCGGGTGCTGCGATCCAACATGCTCGACGTGATGAACGAGGACTACGTCCGCACCGCCCGAGCCAAGGGTCTCCCCGAGCGCCAGGTGCGCATCCGGCACGTTCTGCGCAACTCGATGATCCCCATCGTCACGCTGTTCGGACTGGACTTCGGCGCGGTGGTCGGTGGCGGCGCCATCCTCACCGAAACGGTGTTCAACATCAACGGCGTTGGGCTCTACGCAGGTCGTGCCATCGGCAGTCTCGACCTGCCCCCGCTGATGGGCGTGACGATGTTCGGTGCGTTCTTCATCGTGTTCTTCAATACGGTCGTCGACATCCTCTATGCCTTCCTCGACCCACGCATTCGACTCGGAGAGGCGGCACCCGCATGATGCTGTCGGTACGCGACCTCGCCGTACGCTTTGCCACGGACGGCGGAGTGGTACGCGCGGTCGACGGTGTGTCCTTCACCCTCGACAAGGGCGAGATCCTCGCCATCGTCGGGGAATCCGGGTCTGGCAAGAGCGTCACGGCCCAAACGCTGCTCGGCCTCACCAGGGCACCCAATGCCACGATCACGGGGTCGGTCGAGTTCGACGGACAGGACCTCATCCAGCTCGACGACGACGAGTTCCGCGAGATCCGCGGCAAGCGCATCGCGATGATCTTCCAGGACCCGATGACGTCGCTGAACCCCGTGTACCGGGTCGGTGACCAGATCGCCGAGATGATCCGGGCGCATCGCAAGGTCTCCAAGAAGGAGGCCCGCGAAACCTCCGTCGACCTGTTGCGGTCGGTGGGGATCCCGAATCCCGAACGGCGCGCCCGCAACTACCCGCACGAGTTCTCCGGTGGCATGCGTCAGCGCGTGATGATCGCGATGGCCCTGGCGCTCGATCCGGACGTGCTGATCGCCGACGAGCCGACCACGGCGCTCGACGTCACCGTGCAGGCCCAGATCCTGCGCCTGCTGGACGATCTCAACCGGGAACGCGGTCTGGCGGTCGTGTTGATCACTCACGACCTGGGCGTGGTCGCCGAGATCGCCGACCGCGTCGCCGTCATGTACGCCGGCCAGATCGTCGAGGACGCGACCCTGGAGAAGCTCTTCTACGATCCCCAGCATCCCTACACCTGGGGGCTGCTCGGCTCGTTGGCGCGGCTCGACCAGCCACGCCCGGCGCGGTTGGCTCAGATCGCGGGAATGCCTCCGTCGCTGTTGAATCCGCCGACGGGCTGCCGGTTCGCCGCCCGCTGCCCGCACGAGTTCGACAAGTGTTCGGAGCCGCCACCCCTGGACGGTGACCGCTGCTGGCTAAGCCCGGACGACAAGCGCAGACTGCGCGACGTCGACGGTCGGATCGGCCTCCGAAAGGACGTGGCGTCATGAGTGGCGAACCCCTGCTCGAGGTCACCGACCTGGTGAAGCACTTCCCGGTCAAGTCCGGGGTGATCGTCGACCGCGTGGTCGCCCACGTCAAGGCGGTCGACGGCGTCAGCCTGACCATCAACGAGGGCGAAACCCTGGGCCTGGTCGGCGAATCCGGTTGCGGCAAGTCCACTCTGAGCCGGGCCATCCTGCAGCTGACCGCGCCGACGTCGGGATCGGTGAAATTCCTCGGCGAGGAGTTGGTGGGCCAGTCGCGTCGCAGCCTGCGCCCGGTGCGCCGACAGATGCAGATGATCTTCCAGGACCCCTACGCCTCGCTGAACCCGCGCAAGCGCGTCGGCCAGATCATCGGTGAACCCATGGAATTGCATGGGCTGGCCAGTGGCCGCGACGTCAGCCGACGGGTCCAGGATCTGCTGGATCGCGTCGGCTTGAGTCCCGAGCACGCCAACCGCTACCCGCACGAGTTCTCCGGCGGCCAGCGTCAACGGATCGGGATCGCCCGGGCATTGGCCCTACAGCCCAAGCTCATCATCGCCGACGAGCCGGTGTCGGCGCTGGACGTCTCGGTGCAGGCCCAAATCATCAACCTCCTCAAGGATCTGCAGGAGGAGCTCGGTCTGTCGTACCTCTTCGTCGCCCACGATCTCGGTGTCGTGCGGCACGTCTCGGACCGCGTCGCCGTGATGTACCTCGGCCGGATCGTCGAAAGTGCGCCTGCGGCAGACCTTTACGATCACCCGCTGCATCCCTACTCGAATGCGTTGCTCTCCGCGGTGCCGATCCCCGACCCCAAGCTCAACCTGGCACGGGAACGACTCGTCCTGGAGGGCGACGTGCCCAGCCCCATCGATCCGCCGTCGGGCTGCCACTTCCACACCCGCTGCCCGTGGGCGACGGAGGTCTGCACGGTCGACGATCCTCGGCTGGAGGAGTTGCAGAGCGCGCACGTGGCGGCCTGCCACCACCCGCGCAACCTGGCGGTGTCAGCAGATTCGAGCTAGTTAGCTAGACGGTGCGGCCGACGCCGAGGCTGCTGCGGCCGCAGAAGACGACGCCGCAGCCGCAGCGGCGGCACGCCCCTGCGGGCTGGCTGCCGAGAAGCCCGGCTTCGTCGCAGAAGCTTCGCTCGCCTCACAGTTCAGTGACACGAGCAGTTGATTGGTCGCCGACCCCGAGCTGTTCTCGGGTGCGGGCACGGTGCGGGCGACCGTGTTGGTCACCATGCAGTCGGGCCACGCCTCCTGATCGCCGACGGTCGTCGAGACGACGGCCGTGAGGCCAGCGCCGCTTATCGCGGTCTGGGCATCGCTGTACTTCTGTCCGACGACGTCGGGGGCCGAACCAGCCTGCGCCACACCGGCTCCGAAGCACAGCACTGCCGAGGCGGCGAGCACCACGCTGCCCGCTACCTTGCGCATCTCAGGACCCGCTCTTGGGTGCGGCCTTGGCGATGGGCTCCACGGTCGTCGGCGTGGTCCACGTCGCGGTGGCGCCCATGGTCATGGCGTTGTCAGTCGGTTGGACGTAGGTGGTGCTGGCGGGTGCGTCACCCGAACCCGCCAGGTCGACGCCACCGTTGGTGGCGTGTCCGTCTCCGAGGCTGAGGACCCCCAGTGTGACGAACGCGGCGGCTCCGGCCAGCCCAAGCACCTTCACGCGCAAACCGTCGGTCTGCAATCTCTTCTCGGTCATGGACAGATCGTGAACCGCCGACCCGCGGGAAACCTGGAACGCAACTGTGACGTTCCTTCGGCCTTGGGCTCGCGAAGGTCAGTAGGGCAACTGCGGCGGTTGTTGATACACCGGCGGCGCATACGGCTGGTACGGCACGTACGGCGCCGGGGTGGGGGTGGGGGTGGCCGGAACCTGAATCGGGATCGGCACCGGCACGAAGGGCACGGTGATGTAACTCGTCGTCATGGTCGGCGTGCTCGACGTCGTCGTAGTAGTCGTAGTCGTAGTCGTGGTGGTGGGCGTCGTCGTGGTGGTCGTGGGTGTCGTCGTCGTGGTCGTCGGTTGCGTCGTGGTGGTGGTGACGGGACGTTCCACCGTGACGGTCTCGGTCGACGGCGGCGGGGGTGGGGGCGGTGGCTCGCTCGTCACGGTGACGACGTTCTGGGCCGGCGGCTCGGTCGAGGGCGGCGGAGGCGGCGGTTCGATGCTGGTCGGGGGCGGCGCAGGCGGTGACGTCGCGGTCACGGGGACGGTGGTCGGCGTCGGCCGCGTCTCGTCGGTGGCGCTGGTCAGGGCGATCGCGACGCCACCCACCGCGACCAGTGCCACCACGGCCGCGACGCCGACGAGCAACTGGGGCAGCCGCAGCCACGACCGTGGTTCGTCGTCCTGCCGTGGGTGGTACTGCGCGACGACGCGCGTCGTGCCGGAGTCCGCGTACGGATCTGCGTAGGGATCCTCCCCGGTGTACGGGGTCGGGTCGCCGACGGTGTCGTCGTCCTGAGACCACGCGAGCGCGCGGAACGCCGACGAATCCGGCGCGACCTCGGCGGGGGCGGTGGCGGGCCAGGCACCCGTCGTCAACGGGCTGGGCGCCACCCCGGTTTGGGCGTCGGCGTCGGCCCCGTAGGCCGCGAAGAGCGCCGCGCCGACCGCAGCGTCCAACGCCGGGTGCGGGGTGGTGACGAACGCGTTCTGGTGAGCCTCGGTCAGCAGTCGGGTGACCAGCGGGATGCGCGCACCGCCACCAACGGCCACGACGGCGGACAGGTCGGCTGGGGCAATCCTGTTGCGCAGCAACGCTTCGTCGAGTTCGGCCAGCACGGCGGCAAGGGGCGCCGCCATCAGCGCGTCGAGCTGGTCTCGCGTCACGGGCACCGTGGTCTGGTGGCCGGGCAGCTCGACGCGGATCTCCGTCGTCGCGGCCTCGGACAGTTCCTCCTTGGCGAGACGGCACTGCTCGCGCAGCAGGCTGAGTGAGCCCACCGCGGCGGTTCCCGCGGGGTCGACCTCGTTCGCGAGGCCGTCGAGCACGTGCGCGAGCAGGGCTTGGTCGAGATGGTCGCCGGAGAAGTCGGTCACCCGCGTCGTCTCGATGGGCTCGAAGGACGCGGTCGCGTCGGCGAGGGTGACGCTGGTGCCGCCGCCCCCGAAGTCCAGCAGCGCCACCACGCCGCGCACGGGAAGACCGGGGTTGGCCGCCAGCGCGGTCAACGCCGCCACCGCATCGGACACCAGCCGCACGGGCACGCCGTTTGGCGACAGGCTCGGAGTGGTTCGCATGGCGTCCCGCAGCGACCGGAGGGTGGCACCGTTCCAGTGCGCGGGCACCGCGAGGGCGATTTGCGAGGACGCGTCACTGCCAACGTCGACGACCATGGCGTCGAGCGCCTCGACCATCAGGAGGTCCGCGCGGTAGGACGTGCCGTCCTGGCCGACCAACGGCACCGGATCGCCGACCCGCTCCACGAATCCGCTGAGGACCTGACCGGCGCGGGACAGCACTGAGCGACGGATGACGGGCTGGTTGCCAACGCGGGCGGCGACCAGGTTGGTCGTCCCGATCGACAACCCCAACGGATCGCTCATGACGCCGTCCACGATAACCCGGGCGGCGTCGTGACAGTGCCAGACACTCCGCAAGGGACACCACGAACATCGTTCTGCCAGCATCGTTTTGGATTCATAGACGACACACAGCTACGCGGGGAACCGCGCTCTTTGCTCGACGGGTCGTTGACGCGGACGTCAACGACATTTGCGGCAAGGGCCTACGTCGCGAGCCCCCCTGTGTTGCAATGGCCAAATGGGTGACATCGAAGACATTCAGCGGGTCAAGTACCGGTATCTGCGCGCGCTCGACACCAAGCACTGGGACGAGTTCGCCGACACTCTCACCGAGGACGTCATCGGTGACTACGGCGAATCCCTGGGCGAGACGCACCACTTCACCGATCGGGCCACCCTCGTCGAGTTCATGCGCACCTCGATGCCCGCCGACGTCATCACCGACCACCGGGTGACGCACCCCGAGATCGAGGTCGACGGCGACGAGGCGACCGCCATCTGGTACCTGCAGGACAAGGTGATCGTCCCCAAGTTCGACTTCATGTTGATCGGCGCGGGGTTCTATCGCGACCGCTACCGGCGCACCCCCGACGGCTGGAAGATCAGCGTCACCGGGTACGACCGCACCTACGACGCGTCCTTCTCGACCAAGGCGCTCGACTTCAACGTGAAAGCCGGTCGCGCAGTAGCCCTTTGATCACTTCGAGACGGCGATCAACGCGCCGGGGCGCAGCCACTCGATGATCCCCACCAGGGTGTCGTCGTCGATGCTGACGCACCCGGCCGTCGGTCCACCGTCGCTGGAGTGAAGGAAGAACGCACCGCCGTTCCCCGGCACGCGCTGCTTGTTGACGCCCATCACCACGGCATGCTCGTACTGCGGTATCCGTAGGTTCTCGGTGCCGCTGCTCGGGTTGGTGTCGAACGGGCATTGCGCCTTCTTGCACACCTGCATCGTGTTGTAGGTGGGGCTCTTCATGTCGCCGTCCCACCAGTGGTCGGGACCGACCTGCACGTACTGCAGGCCGCCACCCGGATTGGGCGCGGTGCCGAAGGCGAAGTCGAGTGTGAAGATGCCCATTGGCGTGAGCATCTGACCGTCGTGCGTCTCTGGAGCCATGCCCTTCTCGCCGACGTGAGCGGGAATCCCCGCCGCAACGGCCTGCCAGCCGGCGGCGGTGCGTTCGTACACGTCGACCTTGGCGTTCGAGCCGCCAACGCCCACAACGGAAACGACCTGGGTCGCGTTGCCGACACCGGGCGCGAACCACGGCGTCAACTCGGCCCGGGCGGTCGGCGCCAGGACCAGCCCGACGACGAACGCGCACAGCGAGATCAGCAGTCGGCGCACGTCGTCAACGTCAACACACCTGAACCTCGAGGTCAAGTAAAGGTTGAGCAACGATCCGTGGCTGGCGAGGTGAGTTGCGCCGAAGACCGCCTACCCGACCCCACTAGGTTGGGGGTCATGCATTCCTTGCGAAGGCTCGTGAACCGGCACCGCGGCATCCGCCAGATCGGTGCCGGTCTGGGCACCCTGGACCGCGAGGTGTTCGAGGCCATCGCGGAGTCACCCAGCCCGCTGCTCGACGGCTTCATGCCGAAGCTGACGGCCGCCGCCGACCACTCGAAGCTGTGGTTCGCGATCGCGGCCGCACTGACGGCCACAAGGCAGTCGTCGCTACAACGCGGCGCCGGTCGTGGCGTCGCCTCGCTGGCGGTCACCAGCCTGGTGGCCAACCAGGTGGCAAAGCGGGTGTGGAAGCGACCGCGTCCGGAGTGGGCCGCGGTCCCCGTGCTGAGACGATCCCGCCGGATGCCCACCTCGAACTCGCTGCCGTCGGGCCACTCGGCCAGCGCGGCGGCCTTCGCCGTCGGCGTCGGCCTGGAGAACGCGCCCGCCGGCCTCGGATTGGCCCTGCTCGCCGGCATGGTCGGCGTGTCCCGAGTCGCGACGGGTGCGCACTACCCCGGTGACGTGCTGGCCGGTTTCGGTCTCGGCGCCGCGATCGCCGTGGCCGGTGCGCGGATCGTGCCACCGATCGTCGAGGCGCGCGTGCCGGTGGCCGACCCGCTGCGGATACCCACCCTGAAGCGACCCGACGGTGCCGGCGTCGTCCTCGTCATCAACCCCGCCTCGGGCAGCGGCACGGGCGCGCGGGTCATCGAAGAGGCCCGAGAAGCGTTGCCGCGCATGGAGATCGTCGAGCTGGAGAAGGGCGACGACGTCGTCGAGGTCCTCAGTTCGGCGGCCGAGCGAGCCGAGGTGCTTGCCGTCGGCGGCGGCGACGGAACCGTGGCGGCGGCGGCCGGGGTGGCCCTGGCCGCCGAACGCCCGCTCGCCGTCTTCCCCGGCGGCACGTTCAACCACTTCGCCAAGGACATCGGCTGCGACACCGTGGCCCGAACGGTTGAGTCCATCCGCAAGGGCACCGTCGCATGCGTCGACGTCCTGCGCCTCAACGAAACCGGCACCGTGATAAACACGGCCAGCATCGGCGCCTACCCCGCGTTCGTCCAAAAGCGGGAAAAGCTGGAACATCGCATCGGCAAGCCGCTGGCCGGCGTGTACGCGATGTTCTACACGTTGCGACGCGGCCAGCCGGTGCGGATCCAGTACGACAACAAGGTCTTGCAGACCTCACTGTTCTTCCTGGGCAACTCGTCCTATCTGCCGTCGGGCTTCGCCCCGTCGCGCCGACTGCGCATGGACGACGGCCTGATGGACGTGCGCATCCTGGAGACCGAGAAGCGGTTCAGCAAGACGCGCATCCTGACCTCCCTTGCCCTGGGGCGGCTCGTCCGCAGCCCGCTCTATCACGAACTGCGCGTGCCCGAATTCAGCTTCCGTGCCGTGGACGGCCCCACCTTGCTCGCCCACGACGGCGAACTCGCCGACGAGCTGGACGAGGCCACCTTCACCGTGCGCTACCGGGCATTGCCGGTGTTTCGTCCGCTTCCGTAACCCCGGTTCGGTCACCGCGCAGGATGAGCAGACACAGCACGAAGTAGACGTAGCCCATCGCCCAGCCGGCGACGACGTCGGACGGGTGGTGGACGTTGAGCGCGACCCGACCGGCCCCGACGGTCAGCACGACGACGACGGTTGCCGCCACCGCCCACGGTCGCAGGTTCGGTCGCAGTTTCGGCAGGCACACCACCCCGAGGGCCAGCGCCGCGGCCATCGTGCCAAGGGCGTGGCCGGACGGAAACGAGGTCGACAGCGCGTCGACCATGGCGGTCGCCGGCCGGGGTCGGTCGGCCAGCCGCTTCAGCAACTCCGTCAGCACCGCGGCCATCTCGACGCAGACGACGAGGAACACCGCGGTACGCACCTGGCGCTGCCTGAGGGCGTAGACGATCAACCCGACGGTCGCGATGCGAATCACCACCGGGGAGAACACGGTGCACCACACGTCCCAGAAGGTCACCCACGCGGGGTGATCGGCGCCCACGCGCCAGCCCGCCGCCAACATCGACGTGTCGGCCGAGACCAGCCAGCCCCAGTCCCGAACCCAGCCGACCCAGAGGAGCGCGTAGACGGCGCAGCACAGCCCGGCCAGCCACCATCGCCGCGCCGACGAATTAATTGGCATCACGTGTAACACCCTTCACTACCGCACCGATGTGTTGGTTAGAGCTCGCGCTGCCGTCACAACCCCGACTCTTGACGGCAGCGCGAGCCCTTTTCGCTTGTGCTGGGAACACGGTTGTCACAATGCCGAAACAACCTGGATTTACCTTGCAAAACATGACTCAAGAGCTGAGCAAGGAGCCTGACGCGCCCGTCGGGACGGGCCTCGACGCGGGCCTGGATCAGATGACCGCCACCAAGGAGACCTTGGAGGACTACACGCTGCGGTTTGCCCCACGCAGCTACCGCAAGTGGTCGACGCGGGTGGTGGGCATCTCGGCGCTGGGTGGCATCGCCTACCTCGCCGACTTCGCCATCGGCGCCAACATCGGCATCGCCTACGGCACCACGAACGCCCTGTGGGGCATCCTCATCTTTGCCGTCGTGGTCATGCTGACCGGCTTCCCGGTCGCCTACTACTCGGCGCGCTACAACATCGACCTCGACCTGGTCACCCGCGGCAGCGGCTTCGGTTACTACGGGTCGGTGGTCACCAACGTCATCTTCGCGACGTTCACCTTCATCTTCTTCGCCCTCGAGGGCTCGATCATGGCGCAGGGCCTGCAACTGGGCCTCGGCATCCCGCTCTGGATCGGCTATGCAGCCTCGACGCTGATCATCTTCCCGCTCGTCATCTACGGCATGAAGGTGCTCTCGACACTGCAGGTGTGGACGACGCCGCTGTGGCTGGTGCTGATGGTCGCACCGTTCGTCTACCTGGTGGTCAGCCACCCGGAGTCGGTCAGCCAGTTCTTCGCCTACCAGGGCGAGAACGGCGTGCAGGGCTTCGACCTCGGGTCCACGCTGCTGGCTGCCGGCGTCTGCCTGTCGCTGATCGCACAGATCGCCGAGCAGAACGACTACCTGCGCTTCATGCCCCCGAAGACGCCCGAGAACAAGCGCAGCTGGTGGACCTGGATGTTCCTGGCCGGCCCCGGCTGGGTCATCTTCGGTGCCATCAAGCAGATCGTCGGCCTGTTCCTCGCCGTGTACCTGATCGCCAACGTCGCCAACAGCGCCGGCATCGCCAACCAGCCGGTGCACCAGTTCCTGGAGATCTACCAGAACTTCCTGCCGCCGTGGCTCGCCATGACGCTGGCCGTGGTGCTCGTGGTCATCAGCCAGGTGAAGATCAACGTGACCAACGCCTACTCCGGCTCGCTGGCCTGGACCAACTCGTTCACCCGGGTCACCAAGACCTACCCGGGCCGCCTGGTGTTCCTGGGCTTCAACCTTCTGATCGCGTTGGTGCTGATGGAGGCGAACATGTTCGACTTCCTCAACACGATTCTCGGCTTCTACGCCAACTGCGGCATGGCGTGGGTCGTGGTGGTGGCGTCGGACATCGTGTTCAACAAGTACCTGCTGAAGCTCTCGCCGATGCAACCGGAGTTCCGCCGCGGCATGCTCTACTCCTTCAACCCGGTCGGCTTCGGCTCGATGTTGATCGCGGCAGGCCTCTCGGTGATCGCCTTCTTCGGCGGTCTGGGCGAGGCCATCCGGCCGTACTCGCCGCTGGTCGCCATCGGCCTCGGGCTGGTGCTGCCGCCGATCATCGCGCTCGCCACCAAGGGCAAGTACTACCTGCGCCGCACGGACGACGGGATCGACCTGCCGATGCTCGACGAGCATGGCAACCCGTCGGACGCTCACCTCAAATGCCATGTCTGCCACCATGATTACGAGCGACCAGACATGATCAAGTCCGCCAGCGTCGAGGGCTACATCTGCTCGCTGTGTCTCTCGACCGACAAGTCGGGCGAAAACGTCCTCCCAGCTCAAACGTAGAAATTGCGCGACAGGACGGCCATGGTCGATAGTCTTCGACCATGGCCGTCTTCTTGCGCAAGATGCTCGGCATCGGCGGATTGCCCGAGGACATGCGCGCCCAGGTCGACGCCGAGGGCGTGCTGTTCCTGGCCGAGTTCGTCCCGGTGACCTACCGCTTCTCCGGGAAGGTGCCGGGCAAGGTCGCCAAGGGCAACCTCAGCAGCTACGTGGGCGCGGTGGCACTGACCCGTCGACGCCTTCTCGGCACACTGTCCTCGGTGCCGAACAAGGCGGATCGGACCGTCGACCACGAGTGGAATGCGCCCGGCGGCAGCATGGTTCAGGCCACTCTCGACGAGTCGGGGCTGACGCTCAGCGGGTCCGATCTGTCCGTCGTCGACCCCACCTTTGCCGGCTCGGTGTCGCTGCACTACAAGACGCCGCTGCCGGCCGAGGTGCTCGCGGAGCTTCCCGAACGCGAATTCAGCTTCGACGTGCCACCCAAGTTCGTCTACTCGGTCTGTGGCGTGCCCGCGCACTGAGTGAGGATGCGGGGGCCGTGCTCGGTGATCGCGATGGTGTGCTCGGAATGCGCCGTGTTGGAACCGTCCGCCGAGCGCAGCGTCCAGCCGTCCGCGTCGAGGGTCAGCCGGTCGCTGCCGCGGCTCCACCACGGTTCCAGCGCCAGGGTCAGCCCCGGTCGCAACAGCATTCCGCGCCCCCGCCGTCCGCGATTGGGGACGTGGGGATCCTCGTGCATCGTCCGCCCCAAGCCGTGTCCGCCGAACTCGAGGTTGACGCGGTACCCGGCGTCGGCGGCGACCTCGCCGATGGCGGCCGAGACGTCACCGAGCCGACCGCCAGGCACGGCCGCGGCGACGCCGGCAGCCAGGGCTCGTCGCGTCGAGTCGACGAGCGCGCGATCGGCCGGATCCGCGCCGTCGCCGACGACGACCGTGACCGCGGAATCGGCCACCCAGCCGTCGATCGACACCGCGAAGTCCAGGCTCAGCACGTCACCGGCGCGCAGCACGTATGCGCGCGGCTTGCCGTGCAGCACGGCGTCGTTGACCGACAGACAGATGACGTTGCGGAACGGTCCGCGGCCGAATGACGGCGCGTAGTCCCAGTAGCAGGACGTCGCGCCGCGATCGGCGACCAGCTGACGCGCATGGAGTTCGAGCTGCATCAGGTCGACGCCGGGCCGAGCCTCGTCCGACAGGATGGCCAGTACCTGCGCGACGAACTCCCCCGTGACGGCCATCTTGTCGATCTCGTCGGCGGACTTCAATTCGATCATGCGTGGCCTCCTTCCGGGCTCGGTATTGTTATACCGAGCCCACGGTATCAGTAGCGGTATATGAATACCGGCTATGCTGGCCCGCATGGTGCGCGTACCCCTGAGCCCAGAACAGGTTGCGGCCGGTCAACGCCTCGGCGCGCTGATCAGAGCCGCACGAGCCGGTCGCGATCCCGAGGTGATCGCCCGCGCTGCCGGCATCTCCCCCGAGACGCTGCGCAAGATCGAGGTCGGCCGAATCCCCAGCCCCAGCTTCGGCACCGTCATCGGACTCTGCACCGCACTCGGCATGCCACTGGCGGACGCCGCCGAGGCGTGGCAGGGCACCGTCGACCGGCGCATGGCGATCTGACTAGTCCCCGTCGACGTATACCCAGCGACCGCCGCGCCGTTCGAAGCGGCTGCGCTCGTGCATGGACGCGTCGTCGTAGGCAGCGATGAACTCAACCTCGCCGACGTGGTCGTCGCGGCCGCCGGCGACGACGTCGGTGATCCGCAGACCCTTCCACACCAGATCAGCGTCGACCGTCACCGTCGCGGGCCGCGTGCGCGGATGCCAGGTGCGAAAGAGGTAGTCGGCCTCACCCGTCGCATAGGCGGCGTATCGCGATCGCATGAGTTCCTCGGCGGTGGCCGCCTGACGCTCGCCGTGGTGCAGCGGCTGACAGCACGCCTCGTACACGGTGCCGCTGCCGCAGGGACACGGACTACCGAATGAATCGCTCACGACGATCAGCCTGCCCCATTACACGAAATCTCGGTGCCGTGCCGAAACCATCCACAGGCAGTGGAGCGCGAGTTCCCTTGTGCCACTGTGGTTTCACGCGGATTTCTTGTCGGTGGCTCGTACTAGTGTTCGAGTATGAGTTCGGATCGGGTTACCGCGGCAGTTGCCTCGCTGGTGGCCGCCGTCGCCGAACTCGCCGACCTCGACTGTGACCAGTTCACCCACCTCGAATTGGTGGAGTTGCTGGGTGAACTGGAGACGGTGACGTGGCAGCTGCCGACGGTCGGGCACCGGGTGATCGCCCGGCTGCAGCGAGAGGCCTCCCCGGTGGAGTTGGGTGCGAAGTCGTTGGGGTCGGTGCTGACGCAGCGGTTGCGGATCTCGGGCAAGGAGGTCCGCCGCCGGCTCCATGAGGCCGAGGATCTCGGGCCGCGGACGGCGTTCAACGGGCAACCGTTGGCCCCGAAGCTGGCCCCCACCGCCACCGCACAGCAGTCCGGGGCGATCGGACCCGAACACGTCACCGAGATCCGGTCGTTTCTGGACAAGCTGCCGACGTGGGTGGACCCCGAGGTTCGGGAGCTCTCGGAGAAGACCTTGGTGGTCGTCGGGTCCGGCACCGGGCCCGAGGAGGTGAAGAAGGTCGCCGAGAAGCTGGCCGCCGCGATCGACCAAGACGGACCCGAACCCGACGACCGGGACCGGGCGCGGAAACGATCGTTGACGATCGGGCCGCAGCAGGCCGACGGGATGAGCCGCATCACCGGGCTGCTCGACCCCGAAGCGAGGGCGACCCTGGAGCCGATCCTCGCGAAACTCGCCGCCCCCGGCATGTGCAACCCGGCTGATCACGAACCCCGAATCTCGGGGACACCGTCGCAGGAGCAGATCGACGCCGACGACCGCAGCGTCGGGCAACGCACCCACGACGCGCTCATCGCCATCGGACGGTCGGTGTTGAGTTCGGGTGAACTGGGCCAGCACAACGGCTTACCGGTGACCGTTATCGTGTCCACCACCCTGCACGACCTGGAAGCCGCCCGCGGCAGCGGGGTCACCGGTGGTGGATCCCTGCTGCCGATGGCCGACCTGATCAGAATGGCCGCCCACGCCCACCACTACCTGGCGGTGTTCGACAAACACACCACCGAAGCCCTCTACCTCGGCCGCACCAAACGCCTCGCCTCAGCAGGACAACGGATCGTGCTCCATGCGCGGGACCGTGGGTGCACCAAACCCGGCTGCACCGTCCCCGGGTACGGCACCCAGGTGCACCACACCACCGCCTGGGCCGAGAACGGCCACACCAACATCGACGACGTAGTCCTGGCCTGCGGAGCGGACAACCGCCTCGCCGAACACGGCTGGACCGTCCAACTCAGAGACGGTGTCGTCGAGTGGATCCCACCCCCGCAACTCGACGTCGGGCAAGCCCGAATCAACTACCTCCACCACCCCGAACGGCTGCTGGCCACACCGGGGCCGTAGGCACGCGTGATTCACCGAGTTGGCTCGTGACGACCGGATGTCGGCCACCGGGCGTCCGCCAAGCCGGGTGATACACCACGGAAGGGGCCAGCCAGTGGCTTCGGCCGGGAAAGGCTGTGCCACGCCTTGGCGACAGCTCCCAGCCGCTCGCACTCCCTCATATCTCGGGGTAGTCCGCATGGAGGTCGCCGTCGAACAAGCTCCTATAGAAGGCGTTCATCTTTACGGCAGCGGGTGCATGCCTGCTCAAGATCGCGGCGACCATCGGGGGCACATCCTCCGGTATGCGCCCAGCGGCGCACTGAACGATGTAATCACGGGCGACTGTGCCCCCGGCACTGCGCGAGATCGGAATGTCGCAGACATCGGTCACCAGCCAATCGACCAGTCGCATCGCGGCGTAGCCGGCGTCATGCGTGACGTGTCGTCCAACGAAGTCGCGTTCAGCGGCCGACAGCTCGAAGTGCGGCGACGTGGCCAGCCCGAAGTCGCAGAGATAGATCCGCTCCTCGTCGGTGCGCATGTTGCCGAAATGCCCGTCCATGTGCAGCAACTCCCGATCCCGCAGAAACGTCACGATCTCCGAAAGCTGCCGTTCGACCGTGACGGCCTTACCGGCCGGGTCGTCTCGCAACCAATCCGCCATCGGGTACGGGACGTACTCGCAGAACAGCACGAGACTGCACGTTGCGGTAGCCAGCGCTTCCAGACGGGTCCGCACGGCCGGGTGACCATCTTGGGCGGCGACGACGCTGTCGATGTCGGCGTGTTCGGCTGCGATCGGCGACCGACCGGGTAGTACCCGCCAGTGGTGGAGCACCGGGAACGATTGCGTCTCCCCGGCGAGCACGGCGTTGGTGACGACGACGTTCGCGGCCAGCTCGCGCCAGGCGTTGAAACCCGGTCCACCCATGCCGTACTGGCAGTACACCGGCAGGTCGAAGAGGTTCGCCGTGGAGCCCTGGTTGGCGACCTCGCGGTCCGATAGTGGGATCCGCTTGGTGAAAACCGGCACGCCGTCGACGGCGACGATCCCTGATTCCCCGCCCACACCCACGCTCGTAACTCGACCGGTGCCCATCAGCTCAACGAGCTCAAAATCGCTGCAGGAGGCCAGAAACGCCGAAAGTTTGTCGTAGCGCGCAGTTCTGGTGGCCGTCACTGCACGATTGTGTCACCGACCAGACCGCTTCAGGCCGGGTAATGGGCGCCACCTCTGATCATGCTTGCGCGGTCGAACGTGAAACGTGCGCGCGTCAGATCGACCCCGGCATGCCGGGAACTCCCCCTGCCATTCCGGGCATGCCACCCGCGGGCGACCCTCCCTCGTAGGGCGCGCCGTTGGGCATCATGCTTCCCGGTAAACCACTACCCATCGGCGGGGGCATCGGCGGCGGTGGCGGCGGCATGGGCGGCGGAGTGTCGTACACACCGCCCTGGCATGCGAAGGCCCAGGGCTGAGTCGCACAGGCTGGGTCATTTGGATCGGTGGGATCGGCGTTTGCCGGAGCAGTCGCACCCATCGCCGCCAACCCCAGCATTGCCGCGACGACGGAGGATCGAGCCACCCCGTAAGAGTTTGCTGCCATCGGTTCATCACAGCACGAGACGTGGACTCAACCCGCCGTTTTGCCCGAAATTCGTCAGCTCCGGAACACGACACGTTCACGTCGACACGAGCTCAACGGTTGCCGATTCGCCGCTGACCCTGTTCGGTATAGCAACGATGACCGACAACGTGCTCCTCGTGCACTGGCACGACCTCGGACGGTATCTCGGCGCCTACGGCCACGACGACGTGTCCAGCCCCCGGCTGGATCAGCTCGCCGCCGAGGGAATCCTCTTCACGCGGTCGCACGCCACCGCCCCGCTGTGCTCACCGTCGCGGGGCTCGCTGTTCACCGGCCGCTACCCGCAGAGCAACGGGTTGGTGGGGCTGGCCCACCATGGTTGGGAGTACCGCGCAGGGGTGCGCACGCTGCCGCAGATACTGGGCGAATCGGGTTTATACACGGCACTTTTCGGCATGCAGCACGAGACCTCGTTCCCGGCCCGGCTCGGCTTCGACGAGTACGACGTGTCGAATTCGTACTGCGAGTACGTCGTCGAGAAGGCCACCACCTGGCTGCGGCAGGCACCGTCGACGCCGTTCCTGCTGACCGCGGGGTTCTTCGAGACGCACCGGCCCTATCCGCCGGAGCGGTATCAGCCCGCCGACGCCCACACCGTCGAGCTGCCCGACTACCTGCCCGACCTGCCTGGCGTGCGGGAGGACCTCGCCGACTTCTACGGCTCGATCACCGTCGCCGACGCCGCGGTGGGTCAACTGCTCGACACCCTGGCCGAAACGGGGCTCGACGCCACGACGTGGGTGGTGTTCCTCACCGATCACGGTCCTGCCCTCCCCCGTGCCAAGTCGACGCTGTACGACGCGGGCACCGGCATCGCGACGATCGTCCGGCCACCGACGCGGTTCGGCGCACCGGGTCGGACGTACGAGGACCTCTTCAGCGGCGTCGACCTGGTGCCAACCCTGCTCGGGCTGCTGGGGCTGCCGGTACCGGACGACGTGGACGGGCTGTCGCATGCGGCCAACCTCCTCGACGGAATCGGTGAATCCATTCCGGTCCGTTCGGAGGTCTACACCACGAAGACCTATCACGATTCCTTCGATCCGATCCGAGCGATCAGGACGACCGACTTCAGCTACATCGAGAACTACGCGACCCGGCCGCTGCTGGATCTGCCGTTGGACATCGAGGAAAGCGCACCGGGCAAGGCGGTGGCTCCGTTGAGTTCGGCGCCGCGGCCCAGTCGTGAGCTCTACGACTTGCGCACCGATCCCACCGAGCGCAACAACCTGTTGACCGGTGTGGTGAGCAGCGAGTCCGAGGCCGTGGCAAACGAGATGTCGATGCTGCTCAACGATTGGCGAGAAAAGACCAACGACGTCATCCCGTCCGAGTTCGCCGGGACGCGCATCTCCGCCAGATATACCGAAACCTACTTGCACATCAAGGGAATACAATTGCCCAGCCGGTCCGCACTGGCTACCGAACGCGGGATCGACGACCAAGTCCGGATACCGCAATAGTTTTGCTCGTGACGAGTTGAAGATCGCCGCCATGGGCGAATATGCAACCCCATTTTCCTCCGGTTAGGCTCACGCGCATGCCCTCCCCGACCGCATATCTGGTGCTCGCCTCGCAGCGCAGCGGCAGCACCCTTCTGGTCGAGTCGCTGCGCGCGACGGGAGTCGCCGGCGAGCCGCAGGAGTTCTTCCAGTACCTGCCGACGACCAGTCAGTCACCCCAGCCGCGGGAGTGGTTCGCCGAGGCCGGCGACGAGTCGATCATGCGTCTGCTCGACCCGCTCGACGAGGGCAAGCCGGACCTGGCACCGCCGGAGATCTGGCGCGACTACATCCGCACCGTCGGACGCACGCCCAACGGCGTCTGGGGCGGCAAGCTGATGTGGAACCAGACCCCGCTGCTGATGCAGCGCGCCGAAGGGCTGCCGGACCGCTCCGGAACCGGGCTGCTGTCGGCGATCCGCGACGTCGTCGGCTCCGACCCGGTGCTCGTCCACGTCTACCGCCCGGACGTCGTGTCGCAGGCGGTGTCGTTCTGGCGCGCCGTGCAGACGCGGGTATGGCGGGGACGTCCGGACCCCGTGCGCGACGCCAGGGCCGAGTACCACGCAGGAGCCATCGCGCACGTCGTGACGATGCTGCGCGCCCAGGAGGACGCGTGGCGAGCATGGTTTGCGGAGGAACGAATTACCCCGATCGACGTTTCGTATCCCGTGCTGTGGCGCAATCTCACCGAGGTCGTCGGTACCGTGCTGGAGGCGTTGGGGCTTGATCCGCGGTTGGCCCCCGCGCCCGTGCTCGAACGCCAGGCCGACCAGCGATCCGACGACTGGGTCGAACGTTATCGCAGGGATGCGGAGAGGGAGGGCCTGCCCACATGACCGTTGACACCCACGACGCCACTCAGGTCGACGAGCTACGGCTGCTCGAGGCCGAGTCGGTGCACATCATCCGCGAGGTGGTCGCCGAACTGCAGCGGCCGGTACTGCTGTTCTCCGCCGGCAAGGACTCGATCGTGCTGCTCCGGTTGGCGGAGAAGGCCTTTCGCCCGTCGCCGCTGCCGTTTCCGGTGTTGCACGTCGACACCGGGCACAACTTCGACGAAGTGATCGAGTTTCGTGACCGCCGCCTCGCCGAACACGGCCACAAGCTGATCGTCGGCTCGGTGCAGGAGTCCATCGACAGCGGTCGCGTCCAGGAGGTCGGCGGCCCCGCCGGATCCCGCAACCGCCTGCAGACCCGCACGCTGCTCGACGCCCTGGAAGCCGGCGGCTTCGACGCCGCCTTCGGCGGGGCGCGCCGCGACGAGGAACGCGCCAGGGCCAAGGAACGCATTCTGAGCTTCCGCGACGAGTTCGGCCAGTGGGATCCGCGGTCGCAGCGCCCGGAACCGTGGTCGCTGTACAACGGCCGGATCAAGAAGGGCGAACAGGTCAGGGTGTTCCCCCTGAGCAACTGGACCGAGCTCGACATTTGGCGCTACATCGAATTGGAAGGCCTTGAACTGCCGTCGATCTACTTCGCGCACCAGCGCGAGGTGGTCGCCAGGGACGGGATCCTGCTCGCGGTGTCGAAGTACGTTCAGCCCGAAGGCGACGAGAGCTCCGCCGTCGAATGGGTCCGCTACCGCACCGTCGGCGACCTCACCATCACCGGAGCCGTTCGCAGCCACGCCACCGACATCGCCGGTGTCATCACCGAGATCTCCGCGGCCACGGTGTCCGAACGCGGCGAGACCCGCGCCGACGACCGCACGTCCGTGGCGGCGATGGAAGACCGCAAGCGCGAGGGGTATTTCTGATGACGTCGACCACCCGACAACTGCTTCGCATCGCCACCGCCGGATCCGTCGACGACGGCAAGAGCACCCTGATCGGCCGGCTCATGCACGACACCGACAGCCTGCCGCTCGACCACCTCGAAGCCGTCACCGACGACGAGGGCATCGCCGACCTGGCGGCACTGTCGGACGGGCTGCGGGCCGAACGCGAGCAGGGCATCACGATCGACGTGGCGTACCGGTTCTTCTCCACCGACACGCGCAGCTACATCCTGGCCGACACCCCGGGGCACGAGCGGTACACGCGAAACATGTTCACCGGGGCGTCCAACGCCCACGTCGCCATCCTCCTGGTCGACGCTCGAGCCGGGGTGCTGCGGCAGACCCGCCGACACGCCAGGATCGCAAAGCTGTTGGGCATCAAGCACTTCGTCGCCACGGTGAACAAGATCGACCTGGTCGACTTCGACCAGAACCGGTTCGACGAGGTCGCCGGCGAACTGCAGCAGATGGCCGCGCGCCTGGGCGGGGCCGAACTGTCCGTGATCCCCATCGCCGCCAAGCACGGGGACAACGTCGTGCATCGCTCGGAGAACACTCCCTGGTACCCGGGGCCGACGCTGCTGGAGTACCTCGAGGGCGTCGAGCTGTCCGCACCGCAGCCCGAGGCGGCCAAGCTGCGATTCCCGATCCAGTGGGTGTCGCGGCCGACGGCCGAGGAGCGACGGCGTTACACCGGGCGGCTGGCGGCCGGCACGGTCAGCGTCGGCGACGCGATCGTGTCACTTCCGGCCGGCACCCGCTCGACGGTCACCGCGGTCGACACCCTGGACGACGAGCGCACGACGGCCGTTGCGCCACTGTCGGTCTCGATCGAATTGGCCGACGACATCGACGTCGGCCGTGGTGACGTCTTCGTCAGCGGCGCGGACGACGCCGCCCTGCCGGTGCTGGCCCGCGAGCTCGACGCGACCGTGTGCTGGTTCACCGAAACCCCGTTGCGGGCCGGCGACCGGGTCGCCCTGAAGCAGACCAGCAAGACGGTCCGCGCGACGGTTCAGGCCCTGCACACCCGCTTGGATCCCGAGACGCTCGACGAACTGGACAACCCGGTCGAGTTGTCCATCAACGACATCGGCGCGGTGACGCTGCGCACGAGTTCGGTGGTGGTCGCCGACCCCTACTCCGACAACCGCGACAGCGGCGCGTTCATCCTGATCGACGAGACGTCCAACGACACGATCGGCGCCGGCACCATCATCGAGCCGCGCGAAGTCAAGCCGGGCTCCCAGACGCGCAACGACATCCGTTGGCACCCTTCTGCTCTGGATCGCGAGCATCGATGGAAGGCGACCGGCCAGCGCGGTGCCACCATCTGGTTCACCGGCCTGCCCGCATCCGGCAAGTCGACCCTCGCGGTCGCCGTCGAGCGCGCGCTCGTCGAGGCCGGCGACGTCGCCTACCTGCTCGACGGTGACAACATCCGCCACGGACTGTCCGACGACCTCGGCTTCGCGGCCGGCGACCGGACCGAGAACATCAGGCGCGTCGGTCATTTGACGCGACTGTTCGCCGACGCCGGAGTGGTGGCGTTGGCCTCGCTGGTGTCACCGCTGAAGTCCGACCGGGACGTGGCCAGGGCGCTCAGCGACGCCGCGAAGCTGCCGTTCGTCGAGGTGTACATCTGCACCTCGGTCGAGGAGTGCGAGAAGCGCGATCCCAAGGGCCTCTACGCCAAGGCGCGGGCCGGCGAACTCAAGGGCCTCACCGGCGTCGACGCACCCTACGAACCGCCGGAGAACGCCGACCTGGTGCTCGACACCACGGGTGCCGACATCGACGACCTGGTCGCCAAGGTGCTCGAGGTGCTCCGGGTCAAGCGCGACGGCGCATAGGGAGAGGCTCGCCCTCGGATTCGGCGGCGGCACGTCGGCGGCCGTTTATTCCCGCTTCGCACGCAGCGTAACGTCATTCACGGGCAGGCACGCTCTGGCTAAGGTCGACGCATGACCATCAAACTTGGCTATCAGATCCCGAACTTCTCCTACGGCACTGGTGTCGAGCAGCTCTTCCCGACCGTCGTGGCCCAGGCTCGCGAGGCCGACGCCGCCGGATTCGACTCGGTTTATCTGATGGACCACTTCTACCAGCTGCCCGGTCTCGGAACCCCCGACCAGCCGATGCTGGAGGCCTACACCGCGCTGGGCGCCCTGGCGACGGCCACCGAGAACGTCCAGCTCGGCACCCTCGTCACGGGCAACACCTACCGCAATCCCACCCTGCTGGCCAAGGCGATCACCACGCTCGACGTGATCAGCCAGGGCCGCGCCATCCTGGGCCTGGGCGCCGGCTGGTTCGAGCTCGAGCACGATCAGCTGGGTTACGAGTTCGGCACCTTCACCGATCGGTTCAACAAGCTGGGCGAGGCGCTCGAGATCATCCTGCCCATGCTCAAGGGAGAACGACCGACGTTCTCCGGAAGGTACTACCGGACGCAGGAGGCGATGGCCGAGCCCCGCTACCGCGACCACATCCCACTGATGATCGGCGGCAGCGGTGAGAAGAAGACGATTCCGTTGGCGGTCAAGCACTTCGACCATCTGAATCTCATTGCCGGATTCGACGACCTACCCGGCAAGGTCGAGGTGGTCAGGCGGCGTTGCGAGGACGTCGGTCGCGACCCCGCCACTCTGGAGACCAGCACGCTCATCACCGTGATCGTCGACGAGAAGGCCACTCTCGACGACGTGCCGGAGGGCAGTCGGCAGCGCACCGCAATCGGTAGCCCCGAGGCCATTGCCGAGCAGATCAAGGCCAAGGTGTTCGACCAGGGCGTCGGCGGCATCATCTTCAACATGCCGAACTACACGCCCGGCGCCGTCGCGGCGGTGGCCGAGGCGGTAAAGCCGCTGCTTCCGGCGTGAGCGTGTGCAGGGGCGGCTAGCCCACTTGCGCCACGACGAAGATCCGGCGGAACGGGAAGAACGTGCGCCCGTCCGGCCGGGCCGGGTACCTCTCGGCCAGCATGGGGATCAGCTCGCTGCGGAACCGCTGCCAATCGTCTTCTCCGAGTGCACTCTTCACCGGAGTGAGCGCGGTACCGGTGATCCAGTCCAATACCGGGTGCTCACCGGTGAGTTCGTGCACGTAGGTGGTCTCCCACGTGTCGACCGTACAACCGGCGTCGGTGAGCATCCCCGCGTATTCGACGGCCGAGTCGACCACCTTGCCGACGCGAAAGGGGATGTCGCCCAACGCGTCCACCCACCGCGGGCTGCTGGCCAGCTCGCGGACCGCGGCGTGCGACGGTTCGTCGAAGTTGCCCGGCACCTGCACCGCGATCCACGCGCCGGCGGGTAGTTCGCCGGCCCAACGTCGCAGCAGCTCCCGATGCGACGGCACCCACTGCAGCGCGGCGTTGCTCACCAGGACGTCGGTGTCGGGCCTCGGCGTCCACGCCTCCAGGTCGCCGAGGGTGGCGTCCAGCCCGCGCTCGCGTGCCGCGTCGACCATCTCCTGCGAGCTGTCGACCGCCTCGACGACGGCGTCGGGCCAGCGCTCCGCCAGCGTCACGGTCAGGTTCCCCGGCCCGCACCCCAGGTCGACGACGCGGCGCGGCGACTCGGCCCGCACCCGCGACAGCAACTCGTAGAACGGTCGACCGCGGTGGTCTGCGAAGGCCAGGTACACGTCGGGATTCCACATGGTGACATCCTGTCTGACGATGGACGAATCAGCCGACGTACGTGCGATCTGGGAACCGCTCGGGATACCGGGTGTGGTCGACGTCCACACCCACTTCATGCCCAAGCGCGTGATGGACAAGGTGTGGCAGTACTTCGACGCCGCCGGGCCCCTCGTCGGCCGCGCCTGGCCCATCGCGTACCGCACCGACGAGGCCGACCGCCTCCGGACGCTGCGTAGCTTCGGAGTCCGCGCCTTCACCTCGCTGGTCTATCCCCACAAACCCGACATGGCCGCGTGGCTGAATCAGTGGGCGGCCCAATTCGCGTCGACCACGCCGGACTGTCTGGCCACCGCGACCTTCTACCCGGAAGCGGGCGCCACCGAGTACGTCACCGCCGCGATCGACGGCGGCACCCGGGTGTTCAAGGCCCACGTCCAGGTCGGCGGCTACGACCCCACCGACCCACTGCTCGACCCGGTCTGGGGCGTCGTCGCAGAGGCCGGGACACCCGTCGTCATCCACTGCGGTTCCGGGCCGCAGCCCGGCCTGCACACCGGACCCGACCCTATTCGGGCGGTGCTGGCCCGACACCCCCGGCTGCGGCTCGTCGTGGCCCACATGGGCATGCCGGAGTACGGCGACTTCCTCTCACTCGCCGAGAGCTACCCCGACGTCAGGCTCGACACGACGATGGCCTTCACGCCGTTCGTCGAGGAGACACATCCGTTTCCGCCGTCGGAGGGGCCGCGGCTGCTGGCACTCGGTGATCGCATCGTGTTCGGCAGTGACTTCCCCAACATCCCCTACGGTTACGTCGAGGCCATGCGGGTGCTGACCGAGCTGGGCGGCGTGGACGACGACTGGCTGCGCGGCGTGTTCCACGACAACGCCGCCGAACTCTTCGGGCTTGGCACTACAGCGGATTGACAGCGTCTGACGGTTAGCTGCTTTCCGTGACTAGCCGGTGGCCGCGGTGGGGACTCGCCGTTCTGCTGGCGGGTACCGCCGCCGTGTACCTGCCCAACCTGTCCGAATCCGGCTACGGCAACGCCTTCTACGCCGCCGCGGCGCAAGCCGGATCGCGAAGTTGGTCGGCGTGGTTCTTCGGTTCGCTCGACGCCGGTGACTTCATCACCGTCGACAAGCCCCCGGCCTCGCTCTGGGTGACGGGGTTGTCCGTGCGGGTGTTCGGGATGAACTCGTGGGCGGTGCTGGCTCCCCAGGCCGTGATGGGGGTGGCCGCGGTGGGGACGCTCGTCGCGGCCGTCCGCCGCGCGGTGCCCGACCTCGATCAGGGCGCAGCCGCCGGTCTGATCGCCGGTGCGGTCCTGGCCTGCACGCCTGCCGCGGCGCTCGTGTTTCGGTTCAACAACCCGGACGCCTTGCTGGTCCTGCTGCTCGTCGTCGCGGCCTACTGCCTGGCCCGCGCCGTGCAGGCGGCGTCGTGGCGGTGGCTGGCCGCGGTCGGGCTGGTGATGGGTGCGGCGTTCTTGACCAAGATGCTGCAGGGTTTCCTCGTGCTGCCCGGATTCGGCCTCGCCTACCTGGTGGCCGCGCCGACGACGTGGCGTAGTCGGCTGCTGCACGTCGCCGCCGGAGCGGCAGCGCTGGTGCTCGCGGCGGGTTGGTGGGTGCTCGCCGTGCAGCTGACGCCCGTGGGCTCGCGGCCCTACGTCGGCGGCTCGACCGACGACTCCGTGCTCAACCTCGCGTTCGGGTATAACGGGATGAGCCGACTGGTCGGACGCGGATCGGACTGGGACGGGCCAACACTCGGCCCGCGGAGCACGGCGACGGGTCTGCACCGGCTGTTCGTCACCGAGATGGCGAACGAGATCTCCTGGCTGCTGCCCGCCGCCCTGTTCGCCGTGGCCTACGGCGCCTACCTCGCCGCGCGCGGGCGACTGGACCGCACGGAGTGGGCGGCCCTCCTGTCGTGGGGTGGCTGGCTTCTGGTGACGAGCCTGGTCTTCAGCCTCATGAACGGCACGATCCATCCGTACTACACCGCCGCCATGGCGCCGGCGGTCGGCGCGACGGTGGGACTGGGCTGCATGTGGGCCTGGCGGTTTCGGGCGGCGTGGGACGGCCGGCTGGCCATGGTCGCCCTGACGGGACTCGGCGCTTGGTGGTCGTGGATCCTGTTGCACCAGAATCACTTCGGGCCGCGGTGGCTACCCGGAGTCGTCCTCGCCACGTGGCTGGTGGCATCGGTGAGCATCCTGGTCGGGCGGCTCAAGCCGATGACGGCGGGGCTCGTCGCGGGGGCGGCGGCAGCGGTGGCGGGCACGGTCGCGTTCACGTTCGCGACGGTCGCGACGCCGCATCACGGGGCCGTCCCCACCGCCGTCGCCGGACCGGGCCAGAGCCCGCACACCGTCGGCGGCTGGACCGGCGACGAGGCCACCAACCCAACGCTGGCCGCCATGCTCACGGCGACCACGACCCGGTGGTCGGCGGCCACCAACGGGTCGCAGTCGGCGGCGGCACTGGAACTGGCCACCGGGACGTCGGTGATGGCGATCGGCGGGTGGAGCGGCGACCCGACGCCCACCCTCGCCCAGTTCGTCGACGACGTGCACGCCGGCCGAGTCGCCTACTACGTGGAGGCCGGCCGTGGCGGCGCGGCGCGACCGGAGGGTCCGGTGATCCGGTCGGAGAACCACGGCCCGTCCCACGTCAGGGAGATCGCCGACTGGGTGGACGCCCACTATCCGGGGATCCCGGTCGGTACGTCGCTGGTGTACCGCCTCAGTCCGTGACGGCTCGATCCTTGACCGCGCTGACCAAACTGTTCGCCGCTGCCATCGGGCCGGCGTCGGGATCGTCGGCCGGGATCGGTCGCCCGACGGCGGCCAGGTACGTGGCCAGGGGCGTCGGCCTGGCGTGCCACCCGCGGGCGCCGAACCACTCGTCGGCGGGCGCGATCTGCTCGTTGTAGATCAGCGTGAAGAAGGTGCCCTCTTGGCCGGCGTCGCGTTCCTCCTGCTGCTTGGCCTCGAACACTGGCGCAGGCATGGGCCTGCCCTCCTCCACGGCGATCCGGCTGCCCGGAGCCGACAGGCCGTCCATTCCGGCGAACAACTGGTCCTGCGCCGCCGCGGGAAGGTAGATCAGCAGGCCTTCGGCGATCCACGCGGTGGGTGCCGACGGGTCGAAGCCGGCGTCGGCGAGCGCCCGCGGCCAGTCGTCGCGCAGGTCGACGGCGACCTCGCGCCGGTCGGCGCGTGGCGAGTCGCCGAGTTGGGCCATGACTTCCCGCTTGAACGCCAGCACCTTGGGCTGGTCGAGCTCGAAGATCACCGTGCCGTCGGCCCACGGCAGCCGGTACGCGCGCGAGTCGAGGCCCGCCGCGACGATCACGACCTGTCGCACGCCCGCGGCGACGGCGTCGGCGAAGTAGGCGTCGAAGTACTTCGTCCTGGCGGCCTGAAAGGACACGAAGTACCCGCCGAAGTCGCCCTCGAGCAGTTGCCTGCCGTGGCTGCCCGACGCGTGGCCGTCCATCATGTCGGACCACTCGCCTCCGGCCGCCCGGCAGAAGGCCTCGGCGTAGGGGTCGAGCACCAGGGGTTCGGGACGCTTGGCCTCCAAAGCCCTTGCCGCGGCGACGAACAGGGCTGTCGAGCCAACGCTGGTGGTGATGTCCCACGTGTCTCGTTCGTCGCCGTCGGGTCGCACTCAGCCGACGATACGCCCGCACCCCGACTACACCAACGGGCGACCGGTCTTGATGCGCCAGTCGAGATCCTTGAGCAGGACGTTGAACGGGAACTGCCGGACGGGGCGCGGCGTCAGGTGGGTGGCGGTGCGCAACAGTGCCATCAACCGGTCGAAGCGACGCTGACGACGGGCATCCCACGGCAGCCGCATTTCGTCCCGAAAGCGTTGCGGGAGAAAGCCCGTCGTGATCAACAGGGCCAGTGCTTCGTTGCGGCGCTGCAGCGGTCCCGGCAGCCGCACCCCGCGGATCCGGCTCGCGGCGATCGGGTACAGGTACTCCCGGACCGTGTCGTCGATGTGCACCTTCGCCAGCTGCTCCTCCCAGTACGCGTCGAAGGCGGCCCGGTCGGCCGGCCACATCTCCAGCGGCACCTGCAGCGTGGTGCCGAGCGAACTGCCCTCCGCGTAGTGCCGATCGGCGGTCTCGTCGTCCATTTCGCCGACGAACGTGCGGTAGGAGTCCACGGCGCCCTTGTACAGGCAGGCGGCCACCCACATCTGCAGGTCCTTGTCGAAGGCGTGGTACGTCACCGGGCTCTCGTCGGTGGAGTACACCTGCGCGTGGGCGTTGTTCACCGCGCGGCGGAAGGCGGCCTTCTGCTCGTCGCTGCCCCGGCCCGCGACGGCCAGGTAGGTGAACGTGGTGCGCGCCCGCTTGATCGGATGCAGGTCGACCCGGCCGCTCTCGACGCGACTCTCCAGCACGCCGTAGCCCACGCCCGGCCTGGCCAGCTGCATGATGACGTTCGCGGGCCCGAGCAGCAGACCCACTCCGAGCAGCCCCTCGTCGACGGTCGGACCGCGCCGCCGGCGCGGTCGACGCCGCGCCGAGGGTGCGGCGGGTGCATTGATCGCACGCTCGACGTGACTGTTGCCGACCGCCATGGGTCCACCCCTCATATCTGACAACGAATGTTTCCAGATATTGCTCCCGGCGGCCGCCAGGTGTCAAGATCGACCCATGACGGACGTCCGGCCCTACCGCGGCGTGCAGGCACGCGACCGCGTGGCCGAGCGCAGGCGCCGCCTGCTCGACGCGGGCCTCGAACTGCTCGGAGGTTCCGACAGCCCGCCCGACCTCACCGTTCGCGCCGTCTGCGCAGAGGCCGGCATCACCGCCCGGTACTTCTACGAGAGCTTCACCGACAAGGACGCGCTGGTCGCGGCCGTCTTCGATCGGGTGGTCGCCGACATCGCCGCCACCACCCAGGCCGCCGTCGCCGCCGCACCGCCCGAGGAGCAGAACCGGGCGGGCGTCGCCAACCTGGTCAACGCGGTCGCCGTCGACGCCCGTGTCGGACGACTCCTGTTCAACCCCCTGCTGACCAATGCGGTACTGGCACGCAAGCGGTCCGAAGCCGGCGGCCTCTTCGCCATCCTGTCCGGCGAACACGCGACGAGCGCCTACGCACTACCCGACGACGAATGGACCAAGTCGGCCGCCCACTTCATCGTCGGCGGAGTCGCCCAGACGATCAGCGCGTGGGTCTCGGGCGACGTCGCGCTCAGCCAGCCGCAGCTGGTCTCTCAGCTGACCCGCATGCTCGACGGCCTCGCCGCGCGCGAGCGGGACCGGCACTAGCGAATTCCGCTATCCGGCACGGGAATCGTCTGGTCAACGGGCGAATCTGAAATTACCATCAGCCGAATCGTCGACTGTGCGGTTGAGCCAGAGAGGTCGTCACCATGACACCTGGAGTTCTGCGCGAGTTCGTGGCCCTGGACTCCCCCACCGCTCGCCGGGCCGGTTCGGGTGGGCATCCGTGCCAGGGCGTCTACCACCGGGGCGTCGGCCGCAAGCCGAAGATCGGCATGATCGCCACCCACTACCAAGTCGACTTCTCCGAGCACTACCTCGCCGACTACATGGCGACCCGCGGCATCGGCTTCCTGGGCTGGAACACCCGCTTCCGTGGCAACGAGAGCAGCTTCCTGCTCGACCACGCGCTGGTCGACGTCGGCGTCGGCATCCGGTGGCTGCGCGAGGTCCAGCATCTCGAAACCATTGTTCTGCTTGGCAATTCGGGTGGCGGGTCGTTGATGGCCGCCTACCAGGCGCAGGCCGTCGACCCGCACGTGACACCCATGGAGGGCATGCGACCCGCTGCCGGGATCACAGACCTGCTCCCGGCCGACGGCTACGTCGCCAGCGCCGCGCACCCCGGCAGGCCCCAGGTGCTCACGGCGTGGATGGACGGCTCCGTCGTCGACGAGAACGACCCCGTGGCCACCGACGCCACCGTGGACGTCTTCGACGAACGCAACGGACCGCCGTTCTCGGCCGAGTTCGTCGAGCGCTACCGCTCCGCCCAGACCGCGCGCAACCACGCCATCACCGACTGGGTGTACGACGAGCTCAAACGTGTTCGGGCAGCTGGATTTTCAGACCGCCCCTTCACGGTCATGCGCACCTGGGCCGATCCGCGGATGGTCGACCCCGCGCTCGAACCCACCAAGCGGCCACCCAACACCTGCTACGCCGGGGTACCGGCCAGAGCGAACCGGTCGGCGCACGGCATCGCGGCGGCCTGCACGCTCCGCAGCTGGCTGGGCATGTGGAGCCTTCGGACCGCCCAAACCAGTGCGGAGCCGCACCTGGCGCGCATCGACTGCCCCGCCCTGATCATCAACGCCGAACAGGACACCGGGGTCTACCCGTCCGACGCCCGACGCATCCTCGACGCGCTGGCGAGTACCGACAAGACGCCGTGCTCGATCGACACCGACCACTACTTCACCACTCCCGGCGCGCGCAGCGAGCAGGCCGATACGATCGCGAAGTGGATTTCGAAGCGGTGGAAGTAGCCCGGTGAGGCCTCCGGTGAGAGTTCTCGCCCACTTCACTCCTGGCGACAAGGTTCGCGAACTGCTTGCGCCCGAGTCTGATTGGCTCGACGTGCGGTTCTGCGCCGAGGACGACGACGAGACGTTCTACCGCGAGCTGCCCGACGCCGAGGTGATCTGGCACGTCCTGCGCCCGCTGTCCGGCACGGACCTCGAGCGCGCCACGCGCTGCCGCCTGGTGCACAAGCTGGGAGCGGGAGTCAACACCATCGACGTCGACGCCGCGACACGACTGGGCATCGGGGTGGCCAACATGCCCGGCGCCAACGCCCCGTCGGTCGCCGAGGGCACGGTGCTGCTGATGCTCGCCGCCCTGCGCCGCCTGGTGGTCCTCGACGCCGCGACCCGCGACGGCCGCGGCTGGCCGTCCGATCCGGCACTCGGCGAGACCGTCCGCGACGTCGGCAGTTGCACGGTCGGGCTGATCGGCTACGGCAACGTCGCCAAGCGGGTCGAGACGATCGTGACCGCCATGGGAGCCGACGTGGTGCACACCAGCACGCGGGACGACGGCACCCCGGGCTGGCGACCCTTGGCGGCACTGCTCGCCGACAGCGACGTGGTGTCGCTGCACCTGCCGCTCACGGAGCAGACCTCGGCCCTGCTCGACGCCGGGAAACTGGCCCTGATGAAGCCCGGCGCGGTACTGGTCAACACCTCGCGCGGCGCGATCGTCGACGAGCGGGCACTGTCCGCCGCGCTGCGGGAGGGCCGGCTGGCCGCCGCCGGACTCGACGTCTTCGCCGTCGAACCCGTGACTCCGGACAACCCCTTGCTGACGCTCGAGAACGTCGTCGTCACACCGCACGTCACCTGGTACACCGCCGACACCATGCGGCGCTACCTCGCCGTGGGCGTCGACGACTGCCGTCGCCTGCGCGACGGTGAGCACTTGGTGAACCTGGTAAACGAGGTCGCCGTCGCGCCCGATTGACGCCCAGGTACGCTCGAACCCAACCCACCGGTTGATCAAGGAGCACCGCATGCCGATCGCGATCCTTTCCGAGCACAACGACCTCGCCAACTCCGTCCGGGACCTGGTCAAGCGGGTGGCACCGTCGGAGGTTCTCCACGACGCCCTCGAGACCCCCATTGCCAATCCGCCGACCTACTGGAAGGCCGCCGGCGAGCAGGGCCTGCAGGGTCTGCACCTCTCCGAGGACGTCGGCGGACAGGGCTTCGGCATCCTCGAACTCGCCATCGTGCTGGCCGAATTCGGTTACGGCGCGGTACCCGGCCCGTTCGTCCCGTCGGCGATCGCCAGTGCGTTGATCGCCGCCAACGACCCGGGCGACAAGCTCCTCGAGGGCCTCGCCTCCGGGGAGACCATCGCCGCCTACGCCATCGACTCCGGGCTGACCGCGACGCGTCAGGGCGGCGGCCTCGTCATCCGCGGCGAGGTCCGCGCCGTGCCCGCCGCCGCACAGGCGTCGCTCCTGGTCCTTCCGGTGTCCATCGACAGCCGCGAGGAGTGGATCGTCCTCGACGCCGACCAGGTCGAGATCGAGCCGGTCGCGAGCGTCGACCCGCTGCGCCCCCTGGCCCACGTCCGCGCCAACGCCGTCGAGGTTGCCGACGACCGCGTGCTGACCAACCTCAGCCGCACCCGTGCCCGTGCGCTGATGTCGACGCTGCTGTCCGCCGAGTGCATCGGCGTCGCGCGCTGGGCCACCGACACCGCGTCGGAGTACGCCAAGATCCGCGAACAGTTCGGCCGGCCGATCGGCCAGTTCCAGGCCATCAAGCACAAGTGCGCCAACATGATCGCCGAGACCGAGCGGGCGACGGCTGCCGTGTGGGACGCGGCGCGCGCCTTGGACGAAGACGGCGAGGACTCCTCGTACGAATTCGCCGCAGCAGTGGCCGGCACGTTGGCCCCCGTCGCCGCGCAGCACAGCACGCAGGACTGCATCCAGGTGCACGGTGGCATCGGCTTCACCTGGGAGCACGACACCAACGTCTACTACCGGCGCGCCATCGTGCTCGCCGCGTGCTTCGGCCGGGCCGCGGACTACCCCCAGCAGGTGGTCGACGTCGCCACCGGTACCGGGATGCGTCCGATCAACATCGACCTGGACCCCGACACCGAGAAGCTCCGCGAGGAGATCCGCGCGGAAGTGGCTGCGCTGAAGGCACTTCCGAGCGAGGAGCGCGTCACCGCGATCGCCGAGGGCGGCTGGGTGACGCCACACCTGCCGACGCCGTGGGGTCGGGCCGCCGCACCCGTCGAGCAGATCATCATCGCCCAGGAGTTCTCCAGTGGTCGCGTGAAGCGGCCGCAGATGGGCATCGCCGCCTGGATCATCCCGTCGATCGTCGCCTACGGCACCGACGCGCAGCAGCAGCGCTTCCTGCCGCCGACGTTCCGCGGCGAGACGATCTGGTGCCAGCTGTTCTCCGAGCCCGGCGCCGGATCCGACCTGGCGAGCCTGACCACCAAGGCCACCAAGGTCGACGGCGGCTGGCGCATCACCGGCCAGAAGATCTGGACCACCGGTGCGCAGTACTCGCAGTGGGGTGCGTTGCTCGCTCGCACAAACCCGTCGGCGCCGAAACACCAGGGCATCACCTACTTCCTGCTCGACATGAAGGCCGAGGGCGTCGAGGTCAAGCCGCTGCGCGAGCTCACCGGCAACGCGATGTTCAACACCGTCTTCATCGACGACGTCTTCGTGCCCGACGAGTTGGTACTCGGTGAGGTGGACCGCGGCTGGGAGGTCAGCCGCAACACGCTGACCAACGAGCGCGTGTCGATCGGCAGCAGCGAGCCGCCCTTCCTGGCCAGCCTCGAGCAGTTCGTGGAGTTCGTCCGCGACGGGCAGTTCGATCAGATCGAGCAGAACGAGGCGGGCAAGCTGATCGCCGAGGGGCACGCCGCCAAGCTGCTCAACATGCGCTCGACGCTGCTGACGCTGGCGGGCGGGGACCCGATGCCCGCGGCTGCCATCAGCAAGCTGCTGTCGATGAAGACCGGCCAGGGTTACGCCGAGTTCGGGGTGTCGTCGTTCGGCACCGACGCGGCGATCGGCGACCAGGGCGAGCCGTCCGGCAAGTGGGCGGAGTACCTGCTCGCGGGCCGTGCCACGACGATCTACGGCGGCACCTCGGAGGTGCAGCTCAACATCATCGCCGAACGCCTGCTCGGCCTGCCCCGCGATCCGTAATCGTCGTGACACCCTGGTCAGGGTGAGCGCCGACATCACCCTGCGTCAGCTGCGCTACTTCGCGGTCCTCGGCGAGGAGCTCAACTATCGGCGCGCGGCGAGCCGGTTGTTCATCACCCAGCCGGCGCTGTCGACGGCGATCAAGCAGCTCGAGCAGCACTTCGGCGTGGTGCTGTTCACCAGGAACACCCGCGAGGTCGCGCTGACCGACCTCGGCGCGGCGTGGTTGCCGCAGGTGCAGCAGGCGATCTCGGGGGTCGACGCGGTCGTCGAGAACCTCGTCACCCTGTCCGGGACGCGAAAGGGCGTGCTGCGCCTCGGGTATCTCATCGGCACCGGCGCCGATCTGCTGTTCCGGGTGGTCCGCCACTTCGAGGCCGCCTACCCCGAGGTGACCGTCGAGCCCATGGAGTACGACTTCGCCGACCCGACCGCCGGCCTGGCCGACGGCAGCACGGAGGTGGCGATCATCCGCCCGCCGGTCGACCTGCCGGAGCACCGGATGTTGATGTTGGACGCCGAGTCGTGGGTGGTGTGCATGCCGCGCGACCACCGCCTCGCCGAGCGGGCCGAGGTGTCGATCACCGAGCTGCTCGACGACCCCATCGTCTGCGCGCCCCTGACCGCAGGTCCCTGGCGCGACTACTGGCTGGCGATGGACGTCCGGGGCAACCGGCCGCCGACCATCGCCGCGGTCGCCGCGACCTACGAGGCGGAGACGACGTGCATCGCCAGGGGCCTCGGCATCAGCTTCACGTCGTCGTCCGTCGCCCGCTTCTACGACCGGCCGGGCATCGTCTACGTACCCATCACCGACCGACCGCCGAGTTACACGGCGCTGGCGTGGCGGCCGTCGGCGCTGTCGCCGCAGGGAGATGCGCTGGTCAGGCACGTGCAGGCGCACTGGAACTTCGGCGACATGCTCGCCGACGAGATCACTGATAACCCGAGCTTATAAGCAAATCAAAACACGGAACTTCCGCCGGGCGGGCCGGAGGGCTTTCCTGTCTCTAGGCGTAATTCGACAGACCTGACCTGGAGCGATCATGACCGATGCCCTGGCTTCATCCACTCATTCACAGCCGCCGCTGCGGGACGAGGACGCCAACCTCGCCGAGTTCGGCTACACCCAGAAGCTCGACCGCTCGGTCGGCCGCCTGGCCTCGTTCGCGATCGGCTTCGCCACCATCAGCGCGACCACGGCGGTGTTCACCGGCTTCGGCGCTGGCTACTTCACCGCGGGCGGTCCATTCGTCTGGACGCTACTGCTTGCCGCCGCGGTGTTCGTCATCTGGACCTTGATCGCCGCCGACCTGACGGCAAAGATCCCGCTGGCCGGCTACTCCTACCAGTGGACCAGCCGCCTCGTCGGCTCGACGATGGCGCTGTTCACCGGCGTCCTGGCCCTCGCCGGCTGGATCTGCGGCATGACGGGCGTCGGCTTCATTCTGTCCGGCTACCTCGGCAGCCTGTTCGGCTGGAACATGAGTCAGTCCGCGCAGATCCTGGTAGCCATCGGGGTGATGGCCGTCTGCATGCTGATCAACCTCTACGGCGTGCGCTTCGCCACGATGGTCAACAACATCGGCGTCGGTCTGGAGTTCGTCATCACCATCGGCGCCACGATCGTCGTCGCGATCATCGCCTTCTCCTCGCCCGCGAACCACCAATCGGTGTCGGTGCTCTTCACCGGCGGCACGTCCGGCGACAGCACCCCGTACGTCCTGGCCTGGCTGGCAGCATCACTTGGCCCGTTCTTCGGCCTCATCGGGGTCGAGGCCAGCGCCGACATCGCCGAGGAAACGGTCAACGCCCGCAAGGTAATTCCGCGCACCATGTTCTACGCACTGACCGCGTCGATCATCATCGAGTTCGGCATGTACGTCGTCTACGTCCTCGCGATCAAGGACCCCTCCGCCGTCGAGGCTGCCTCTGCCGCGCCCATCGAGGAGATCATCACCCAGCAGGCTGGCCCGATCGTCAGCAGAATCGTCGTCGCCGTCGCCCTCACCAACGTGCTGGCCTGCATCCTGGCCAACATCCTGGTCGCCACCCGGCTGACCTACTCGATGGCCCGCGACAACATGCTGCCGTTCTCCCACGTGTGGCGGCACGTCTCGCCGACCAACCGCACGCCCACCTACGCGGTGCTCGGCATCTTCGGGCTCTCGACCATCCTGTTGCTCTCGGCCTTGGTCAGCGAGAAGGCGTTCTTCCTCATCCTCGGGCTCTCCTCGTTGGCGGTCTGCGCGATGTACCTCCTGCAGACCATCGCCGTGATGATCGCCACCCGCCGCGGCACCATCCCGGCGCCCGAGCCGGGAACGTTCGACCTCGGCAAGGCACGCGTGCCGGTGGCCCTCCTCGCGGCCGTCGCCTTCACGTGCGTGTGTGCGGCGCTGATCTTCCTGCCGCAGTTCGCCGGCAACGGCTACGTGTTCCTCGGTCTGCTGGCACTGGCCACCCTCTGGGCCTTCACCGGCCTGCGCAAGCGGCTGGCGACCGGTGAAGCCGGGCCCGACTACGCCAAGACCCACGCCTCCTGAAACGCCAAGACTCACAAAGCACTTCGAAAGGATCATCATGACCGTCACCGACATCGGCACCAGCAACCTCGTCGCCGTCGAACCGGGCGCCGCCATCCGTGAGGACACCCCCGCCGGCTCGGCGATCCAGTACAGCGACTACGAGCTCGACACGTCCAGCCCGTTCGCGGGTGGGGTGGCCTGGATCGAGGGCGAGTTCATTCCCGCCGAGGATGCCAGGATTTCCATCTTCGACACCGGATTCGGCCACTCGGACGTGACCTACACCGTCGCACACGTGTGGCACGGCAACGTCTTTCGGCTCGACGACCACGTCGACCGACTTCTCGACGGGGCCCGCAAGCTGCGCCTGGACGCTGGCATGAGCAAGGCCGAGATCGTCGAGATCACCAAGAAGTGCATCTCGCTGTCGCAGCTGCGCGAGTCCTTCGTCAACCTGACGATCACCCGCGGCTATGGAAAGCGCAAGGGCGAGAAGGATCTCACCAAGCTCACCCACCAGGTCTACATCTACGCGATCCCGTACCTGTGGGCGTTCCCGCCCGCCGAGCAGATCTTCGGCACCACCGCCATCGTGCCGCGCCACGTTCGTCGCGCCGGCCGCAACACCGTCGACCCGACCATCAAGAACTACCAGTGGGGTGACCTGACCGCGGCCAGCTTCGAGGCCAAGGACCGCGGTGCCCGCACCGCCATCCTGCTGGACTCCGACAACTGCGTCGCCGAGGGACCCGGCTTCAACGTCGTCGTCGTCAAGGACGGCAAGTTGTTCTCCCCGTCGCGAAATGCGTTGCCCGGCATCACCCGCAAGACGGTCTACGAGATCGCCGAGCAGATGGGCATCGAGGCCACCCTGTGCGACGTGACCAGCCGTGAGCTGTACGACGCCGACGAGATCATGGCCGTCACCACCGCCGGTGGTGTCACCCCGATCAACACCCTCGACGGCGAGGACATCGGCAACGGCGAGCCCGGACCCGTCACCGTCGCCATCCGGGATCGCTTCTGGGCGTTGATGGACGAGCCCGGACCCCTGATCGAGGCCATCGAGTACTAGGACCGCTCACCCCGCCGACTGCACGCTCGTTGCCCGCGAACGTCGAGAGACGACGCGAACAGGCGTGCAGTCGGCGCGTGGTCAGCCCAGCGAGACGAGTTCCTCCACCGAGTCGAGCGGCAGCATGCCCTCGACCCACGCGTTCACGTTCATGCTGGTGAGGTTGATCCCGCCACCGTGGTTGTCCAGGAAGGCCGTGTCGGCGGCGTCGCGTCCGGTGGCGATGCGGACCATCGTCTGCCGCGGCGCCAGGCACGTCGCGTCCACGACGCGCCACATCCCGTCGACGTAGGCCTCGGCGACGGCGTGGAAGTCCATCGGATAGCAGCCCGGCGCGTACACCGCGACCAGTCTGGCGGGCACGTTGACCGCCCGCAGCAGTGCGATCACCAGGTGTGCGTAGTCACGGCACACCCCCGTGCCGGCGAGCACCGTGTCGGCGGCGCCGTCGATCGGATCGCTGGAACCCGGCACGTACTGCAACCGCGTGCCCACCCAGGACGACACCTTCTCCAGCAGCGCCGTCGACTTTGCGTCGCTGCCGAATTCCGTTGCGGCGAAACCGTAGAACTTGTCGGCCTCCGCGTACCGGCTGGGCCGCAGGTAGGTCGACAAGTCGATCTCGGTGACCGGAGCCGGGTCGGCCTGGCCGATGATCGTGGCCGAGTAGTTCGCCAGCACCGTGCCCTTGCCCGCCTCGAACTTGTGGATGCGGGTGCCATGCTGGCCGACCAGTTCGATCGGCTCGACGGTGTTGCCGTTCAGGGTGAAGGACAACTCCTCGGTCACCTCGGCACCCGGCTGGGGCGCGACCGCGATCTGGAATTCCAGTGTCGTGGTGTCGAATACCTCGACCTGTAATTGCGCGCCAACTTCTCGTCTCATGGGCTCACCACGACTTTCCGGTCAAGTGTCAGGGGGGAGGCGCGGCAAGCGCATCGTCTCGGCCCATCCGTACCCAGACGGGCCGCCGCCAAAACCGTGCACCGGGCCAGATCACGTCGACGTGATGGCGAAGAGTCTAGGGGACGATCGAGTCCACGTACCCGCCGTCGACGCGGACCGCAGCTCCGGTGGTCGCCGACGCCAACGGCGAGCTCAGATACGTCACCATGTTCGCGATCTCGTCGGGTTCGATGAGGCGCTGCAGCAGCGACTGCGGGCGGTGCTTGCGCATGAACTCGCGCTGCGCCTCTTCCCAGGGCAGGTTCGCGTCGACCAACTGGTAGACGAAGTCCTCCACCCCCGCCGTGTGCGTGGGCCCGGCGATGACGGAGTTGACCGTGACGCCCGTGCCCGCGGCGTCCTTGGCGAAGCCGCGGGAGACCGCCAGCAGCGCCGTCTTCGACGTTCCGTAGTGGATCATCTCCTCGGGGATGACGATCGCCGAGTCGCTGGCGATCTGCAGCACCCGTCCCCAGCCACGGTCGGTCATCCCCGGCAGGTAGGTGCGGATCAGCCGGATTGCCGACAGCACGTTCACCTCGAAGTAGCGGCGCCACTCGTCGTCGGAGATCTCGCGGGCGGGTGCCGCGCCGAAGATGCCGAGGTTGTTGACCAGGACGTCCACGGCGGGAAGCTGGTCGAGCAGTCCCTTCACCCCGCCGAAGGTCGTGACGTCGGCCGCGATGCCGATCACGTCCCCGTCGGTGGTGGAGCGCAATTCCTCGGCCGCCTCGTCGACGCGCGCCGCCGTGCGTCCGTTGACGACGACCCGGGCACCGCTGCGCGCCAGTCCCTTCGCGATCGCCAGGCCGATGCCCTGGGTGGAACCGGTGACGAGTGCGGTCTTTCCTGTCAGGTCGATGATCACTCCGGAGTAGTACCACTCCGGCGCCGAGGCTATTCCCCGCCCGCGGCCACGAGAGTTTCACAGGAGCGCGTGTCAACGTAGACGTCACTGCGTTCGACACCGGAGGAGATCATCGTGCGTCGGTTCGTCATCACGGCCTTCATGGCGGTTCTGCTACCCGTCTTCGTCGGATTCGCCGGCGGCGCCGCCACGGCGAACGCCTTCTCCCGCCCCGGTTTGCCGGTCGAATACCTGATGGTGCCCTCGGCGGGCATGGGGCGTGACATCAAGGTCGAGTTTCAGAGCGGTGGGCCCAACTCCCCCGCCGTCTACCTGCTCGACGGCCTGCGTGCCCAGGACGACTTCAACGGCTGGGACATCAACACCCAGGCGTTCGAGTGGTATCTGAATTCCGGTCTGTCCGTCGTCATGCCCGTCGGCGGCCAGTCCAGCTTCTACAGCGACTGGTACCAGCCGGCGTGCGGAAAGACAGGTTGCCAGACCTACAAGTGGGAGACGTTCCTGACCCAGGAACTGCCCGCCTATCTGGCCGACCAGCGCCAGGTGAAGGCCGACGGCAGCGCCGCGGTGGGGCTCTCGATGGCCGGTTCGGCGGCGCTGACGTTGGCGATCTACCACCCGCAGCAGTTCATCTACGCGGGCTCGCTGTCGGGCTTCCTGAACCCGTCGGAGGGATCGTGGCCGTTCCTGATCAACGTCTCGATGGGTGACGCAGGCGGCTACAAGGCCAACGACATGTGGGGTGCGACGGAGGACCCGAACAGCGCCTGGAAGCGCAACGACCCGATGGTCAACATCCAGAAACTCGTCGACAACGGCACCCGCATCTGGATCTACTGCGGCAACGGCACCCCCAGTGACCTCGGCGGGGACAACCTGCCTGCCAAGTTCCTCGAGGGGCTGACCATCCGCACCAACCGCACGTTCCAGGACAACTACATCGCCGCGGGCGGCAAGAACGGCGTCTTCAACTTTCCGGACGACGGCACGCACGACTGGCCATACTGGGGAGCGCAGCTTCAGGCGATGAAGCCCGACCTTCAGCGCGTGCTGGGCGCCACGCCGACCGCAGCCTCCTAGCGTCGAGAGGACCGCCATGGGCGACCTGGGAGTCACCGAGGTCAGGCGCCCGTGTGCGGTGAGTGTGCTGGGCGGGCCGACGACGGTGTTCGACATCGGCGGGCACCGGATCGTCGTGGATCCCACGTTCGACCCTCCGGGTCCGCACGCCTACCTGACCAAGACGGCCCCACCCGCGGTCGACGCCGCGGCGCTGGGCCGGGTCGACCTGGTGCTGGTGAGCCACGACCAGCACCTGGACAACTTCGACGACGCGGGCCGGGCACTGGCCCGGTCGGTACCGCGGGTGCTCACCCACCCCGGTGCCGCGAGACGGCTGGGGTCACCCGCCCAGGGTTTGACGCCCTGGGAGACGGTCGAATTGGACGGGTTGCGCGTGCAGGCCGTCCCCGCGGTGCACGGCCCGGCCGACGGCGAGCGCGACGACTCCGGCTACGTCAACTGCGAGGTGACCGGTTTCGTGCTGTCCGGACAGGGCCTGCCGACCGTCTACGTCAGTGGTGACAATGCTTCTCTGGCAACGGTTTCGGAGATCGCGCACACCGTCGGCGCGATCGACGTCGCGGTCCTGTTCGTCGGCGCCGCCCGGGTGCCCCCGAAGCAGGGCGGCCGTCCGCTGACCCTGACCAGCGCCAGGGCCGCCGCCGCGGCGGAGGTGCTGGCGCCGCGGTTGGTGGTCGCGGCCCACCTGGACTCCTGGGCCCACTTCACCGAGGGCATCGAGGACGTCGCCGCCGCATTCGACGACGCCGGCATCGCACACCTGTTGGACCGCACCCCGCACGGCCGGTGGACCGACCTGGAGCACCTCGTCGGGGCCTAGTCGGCGTCGGGCTTCTCGTCGGCCTTCTCGTCGGCGGGGCCCATGTCCTTCAGCTCGCGCTTGAGGATCTTGCCCGTCGGGTTGCGCGGCAGCTCGTCGAGGAAGATCACCTCACGCGGCACCTTGTACCGGGCCAGGTTGTCCTTGACGTAGGCCTTGATCGCATCCTCGTCGACCGAGGCGCCCTCGGTCTTGACGACGAAGGCACGCAATCGATGGCCCCACTCGGAGTCCTCGACGCCGAGCGCCGTGGCCTCGACGACCTCCGGGTGCCCGCTGATCAGATCCTCGACCTCGGCGGGGAAGACGTTCTCGCCACCGCAGACGATCATCTCGTCGTCGCGGCCGCTGACGTAGAGCAAGCCGTGCTCGTCGAAGTAGCCGACGTCTCCGGACGACATCAGGCCGTCGATGATCGCCTTGTGGCCGCCGCCGGTGTACCCCTCGAACGGGAACGTGTTGCCGACGAAGATGCGGCCGACCTCACCCGGCGCCACCTCCTTGCCGTTGTCGTCGAAGAGCTTGACCTTCACGCCCTTGACGACCGGGCCCACCGTCGACGGGTTGATCGACAGATCCTTGGGCCGGGCGATGGTCGCGAAGGCGATCTCCGTCGACCCGTAGAGGTTGTAGACGACGGGGCCCAGATCCTTCAACGCCCGGGTGGCGAGCTCGCCGCCGAGCTGTGATCCGGAGACGAAGACGATGCGCAGGCTCGACAGGTTCGGCTTGGGACTCGTCTTCTCCAACTCGTCGAGGATGCGCGACAACATCACCGGGACCACGACAACGGCGGTCACCCGGTGCTTCTCGATGTCGGCGAGCACGGTGTCCGGCTTGAACCGGCGACGGAGCACCAGCGTGCTGCCCAACATCATCGCGATGGTGGCGTGCAGGAAGCCCAGCGCGTGGAACATCGGCGCGGGCAGCGACGTCACCTCCCCCGACCTGAACGGCACGTGCGAGAGCACGCCGCCGATCGGGGCCAACGACGGTGGGCTGCTTCGGTTGGCGCCCTTGGGAGTTCCCGTGGTGCCACTGGTCAAGATGATGATCTTGGAGTGCGCGCTGGCCTTCGGCGGCGCCCCGGCCTTGCTGCGACTGATCAGGTCGGCCAGGGTCTCGTCGGTGCTCTCCGACGGCTGGTCGGGCTTGTCGGGGTTGGTCGACAGCGCGCGAAGCTTGCCCAACTCCGGCTCGGCCGACGCGCACGCCTTCGTGTACTCGTCGTCGTGGATGATCAGCTTCGCGCCCTCACGCTCGGAGACCTCCTTGATCTGCGGCCCGGAGAATTCGCTGTTGAGCAGGATCAGCCGGACGCCCACCTTGGCGGCACCGTAGAGACCGATCAGGAACCAGCGATGGTTGCGGATCAGGAGCGCCACCCCGTCGCCGCCCCGCACGCCCATGCCGATCAACCCGTGGGCCACCGCGTTCGCCGCCTCGTCGAGTTCGGCGAAGGTCAGCTCGCCGTCGTCGTCGATGATCGCCGTCCCGGTGGGGTTGCGACGCGCGTTGAGCGCCGGGATCATTCCGATCTCGCCCCACCGCCGGATGTCGGCGAGCATCGCGGCGACGTTCTGCGGCGGCTCGACCTTCAGGGCACCCGCCTCGAACATCTTCCTGGCGTAGTGCAACTCGGCCGAGCCGCGTTCGAGGTACTGCTGCACCTTGGCCGCGGCCTGCAGGGGTAGCTCCGTGAGGTTGGGCATGGCCCCACAATATGTGACCGCCATCGCACGCGGGTCCGAGTCAACGTCGCAATGCCTGACTACCATCGTCGCCATGGCGTCTTCGCTGTCGATGGACATCGGCGGTCGGACCTTGCGCGTCACCAACCCCGACAAGGTCGTCTTCCCCGGCGCGGACGGCCGGGCGGACGTGACCAAGCTTGCTCTCATCGAGTACTACCTGTCCGTCGCCGACGGCGCCCTGCGCGGAGTGGCCGGACGGCCGATGATCCTCAAGCGCTTCGTCAAGGGCATCACCGAAGAGGCGGTCTTCCAGAAGCGCGCACCCGAGAAGCGGCCCGACTGGGTCGACGTCGCCGAGTTGAAGTACGCCTCGGGCACGTCGGCCAAGGAGGCCGTGCTCTCCGACGCCGCCGGCCTGGCATGGGCGGTGAACCTCGGCTGCGTCGACCTCAACCCGCATCCGGTCCGCGCCGGCGACCTGGAGCATCCCGACGAACTGCGCGTCGACCTCGACCCCATGCCCGGAGTGGAGTGGGCGCAGATCGTCGACGTGGCCCTGGTGGCCCGCGACGTGCTCACCGACTACGGCCTGACGGCGTGGCCCAAGACCTCCGGTTCGAAGGGCTTTCACGTCTACGCCCGCATCGAGCCACATTGGCCCTACCGACAGGTGCGACTGGCCGCCGAGACGATCGCGCGCGAAGTCGAAAGGCGCGCACCAGATTTGGCGACCAGCCGGTGGTGGAAGGAAGAACGCGAGGGCGTCTTCGTCGACTTCAACCAGAACGCCAAGGACCGGACGGTCGCGTCGGCCTACTCGGTGCGTTCGCGGCCGGATGCCCGGGTGTCGACGCCGCTTCGGTGGGACGAGGTTCCCGGGTGTCGGCCGGAGGCGTTCACCGTCGCCACGGTGCCGCAGCGCTACGCCGACATCGGCGATCCGTGGGAGGGGATGGACGACGCCGCAGGCGGCCTCGAGGGGCTGCTCGCACTCGCCAAGGAGTTGGGTCCGGCGGAGAAGGCACCCAAGGGCGCTCGCCGGGGCGACGATTCGACCCGCGGTCGCGTCTCCACCAAACCCCTCATCGAGATCGCCAGGACCAAGACCAAGGACGAGGCGATGGCCGCCCTCGAGACGTGGAAGGCAAGGTACGGGTCGGCCGCCGACCGGCTGACCCCGGTCGACGTCCTCGTCGACGGCATGCGGGGGCCCAGTTCGATCTGGTATCGCGTCCGGATCAACCTCCAGCACGTGCCGGAAGACCAACGGCCACCGCAGGAGTCGCTCATCGCCGACTACTCCCCGTGGGAGGGTTACACGGGTAACCAGGGCGCCCGGAACTGACGCTTTCCGAGTCGGTTTGCTGCCAGACCCTCGCGGAAGTCTTAAGGATGTTTTAGGACTTACTCCCCGGTACCTTATTTTGGCCCCTTACCTTGGGATTCAAGTCGAAGTGACGGCAACGCCGCCAATTCATTCGGCAACTACCGAAGGGAGGCAGTGCCATGATCGCTACGAGCACCAGCTCAGCAACGAATTCCCGCTTCCGCTATGGAAATCCGTCGGTCGAATGCAACGGCGCCGAGCTCCACAAGCAGTGCCGGCAACTCGCCACCGTCCTGACCATCACCGGATCGATCGACGAGGTGAACGTCGGCCAGGTGGTCGCCCAGGCCAAGGGCTGCATCATCGCGGAGAAGCCCTTCGTACTAGATCTCAGCGGCGTTACCTCATTCGCTGCCCAGGGCATCGAACTCCTCGACGCCATCGACGAGGCCTGCTACGCCGCCGGTGACGAGTGGTCACTGGTGATCAGCCAGGCGGTGTCGCGCACCCTGCGACTGTGTGGGGTCGACGACGTCTTCCCGGCCACCCCGTCGGTCCCCGATGCACTGCACCACTTCTCGGACGTCGCGGGCGAGCGCCGGCGCATCCTCCCCATCCTCACCAAGTCCGCCTGAGCGAAAGGAATCTCGACATGCTGATCGACGTTCGCTGGCTGCGCTTCCTCCTGCAGCGCCACTACAAGTCCACCCTGGCTCAGCCCGCCCGCTAACCCGTCGCTGACTTCCCAGAACTGAAAGCGCCCACCTCCGAGCATCGCTCGGAGGTGGGCGTCTTCGTTGGCGGACCGCCGTGCAGATCGCGCTCAGCAGTTGCCTAAGTGGAGCAGCCCGAGCGGTCCGGTGACACCCGAACCAATTCCCAGGGCGGCGACGCCGAGGGCTCCCGCGACGGCGGTAGCTGCGGCAATCGCCTTCACGTCGATCATTTATCCAAAACCCTTGTGAGATAACGGAAGCGACGATTAGTCACGTCGCCTTTCCAAGGTGGACAGTATGCCGCCACCCGGGTGGAAACGCCGCGCCGGCCCCGTGCCACTTCTCACCCGCCGTCGTGGAACACGTCGCGCTCGTCGCGCGAGGGCACCTTGGGGTGAACTGGACGTTTTGTGGGTATGACGCCACAGCACCACCTAGACGACGACGTCACACAGGCTGGAGGGCCGAGGCATGGGTTCGACCGACAACGCTCCCACCGGGTCGGCAGAGGCCCGCGAGAAGGCACCCGGCCAGCTGACGGGGGCGGTGGTGATCGTCGCGTTGGTGTCGGCGGTGTCGGGCATGCTCTACGGCTACGACACGGGCATCATCTCCGGAGCCCTGCTGCAGATCACGAAGGACTTCGGCATTGCGGAATCCTGGAAGCAGGTGATCGCCGCGAGCATCCTCCTCGGTGCGGTGGTCGGCGCGTTGACGTGTAGCTACCTGTCCGAAAGGCGAGGACGCAAGGGCACTTTGGTGATGCTCGCCGTCGTCTTCGTCGTCGGCTCCCTGTGGTGCGCGGTGGCCCCCAACCCCGAACTGCTGTCGGCCGGACGGCTGGTCCTGGGCTTCGCCGTCGGCGGGGCCACCCAGACCGCCCCGATGTACGTCGCCGAGCTCGCCCCTCCCAAGTACCGCGGACGCCTGGTGCTCTGTTTCCAGATCGCCATCGGCGTCGGCATCGTCATCGCGACCATCGTCGGAGCCTCGGAGTCGATTCCCTGGCGGTGGTCGATCGGAGCTGCCTCCGTACCCGCCGCGCTGATGCTGGTTCTGCTGCTGCGTCTGCCGGAGAGCCCGCGTTGGCTGGTCAAGCAGGACCGGGGCGACGACGCCCGCGACGTGCTCGACCGGGTTCGCCCGTCGAATTACGACGTGGCGGGCGAGCTCGACGAGATGGGCGAGCTGGCCCACGAGGAGAAGACGGCCAAGACCCGCGGCTGGTCGGGACTGCGCGCGGGGTGGGTGCGGCCCGCCCTGATACTCGGCTGCGGCATCGCCATCTTCACCCAGCTCAGCGGCATCGAAATGATCATCTACTACTCACCGACGATCCTGACCGACAACGGTTTCTCGGAATCCGTGGCGCTGGAGGTGTCGGTCGCCCTGGGGGTGGCCTACCTGGTGGCCCAACTCGTCGGGTTGTCGATCATCGACAAGGTCGGCCGGCGCCGCCTCACCCTCATCATGATTCCCGGCGCGGCGCTGAGCCTCTTCGTCTTGGGCTGGCTGTTCGTCTCCGGCAACAGCGGGCGTGACTCGATACCGTTCATCATCGCCTGCCTGGTGGTGTTCATGCTCTTCAACGCCGGTGGACTCCAGCTGATGGGCTGGCTCACCGGCTCGGAGACCTACCCGCTCGCGGTGCGACCCGCCGGCACCGCGGCTCAGTCGGCGGCGCTATGGGGGACCAATCTGCTGATCACCCTCACGCTGCTGACGCTGATCAGCGGCATCGGCGTCGGACCGTCGATGTGGCTCTACGGGTTGTTCAACGTCGCGGCCTGGCTCTTCGTCTACTTCCGGATGCCAGATCTGACCGGCCGAAGCCTGGAGGAGATCGAGTCCAAGCTCGGCGCGGGCACGTTCACGCCCGCGGACTTTGCGTCACGGTCCTGAGCAATGTTTGGCCTCGGTTGACGAGCGGGTAAATAGCCCGCGTGATCGAACGAGACGACCTCGTGGTGAGCCCAATCCGGGAGGGTGCACCCGTGTTCACGCCGCCAGTCGGCGACCCGTCCCTGGAACTCTTCGGCCATGGCTGGTCCCCGACGGGAGCCAGGTCGGGCGACGTCAGCCCCTACCGGGGTAGGCATCGCGCCGAGAACTAGCGCAGTCTCGCCTTGAGATAGGGCGCCGTCCGGCTCTCCGCCGACCCGGCGACGTGCTCCGGCGTGCCCGCCGCGACCACTCGACCGCCGGCGTCGCCCGCGCCGGGACCCAGGTCGATCACCCAGTCGGCTCCCGCCACCACGCCCATGTCGTGCTCGGCGACGACCACCGTGTTGCCCGCGTCCACCAGCAGCTGCAATTGCCGCTCCAGCAGGTCGACGTCGGCGGGATGCAATCCGGTCGTCGGCTCGTCCAGCACGTAGAACGTGTGTCCGCGGCGGGATCGCTGCAACTCCGAGGCCAGCTTGATGCGCTGCGCCTCACCGCCGGACAGTTCCGTCGCGGGTTGCCCCAACCGCAGATACCCCAGCCCGACCTCGCGCAGGGTGGTCAGACTCCTGGCCGCTGCGGGAACGTCGGCGAGGAACTCCGCGGCCTCGTCCACGGTCATCGCCAGGACGTCGGCGATCGTACGGTCGCGGTAGCGCACCGAAAGCGTCTCCTCGGAATACCTGGCCCCGTGGCAGGTGGGACACGGCGCGTACGTGCCTGGGAGGAACAGCAATTCGACGGCGACGAAGCCCTCGCCCTGACACGTCGGACATCGCCCCTCGGCCACGTTGAAGGAGAAGCGCCCCGCGCTCCACCCCCGCCTTCGCGCCTCGTCGGTCCCCGCGAACGCCTTCCGGACGGCGTCGAACATGCCGGTGTAGGTGGCGAGATTCGACCGTGGCGTGCGTCCGATCGGTCTCTGGTCCACGGTCACCAACCGGTCGACGAAGTCCACCCCGTCGACCGTCACCCCGATGCTGGCGTCCAGGTCGGCGTCGGCGACTCCCGCGTCGGCGTCGGCCGGATCGGCACCCTCGGCGTCGGAGGTGACGGTGTTGGCGGCACCGAGGTGGCGGGCGACGACGTCGCCGACGACCTTGCAGACCAGCGTCGACTTTCCCGATCCGGACACCCCGGTGACGGCGGTGAACACGCCGAGCGGGATCTGCACCTCGAGGTCGCGAAGGTTGTGGAAGCACACGTTGCGCAGCCGCAGCGTCCGAGACGGGACCCGCTTGGCGCGCAGCTCGGCCGTCGCCTCGTCGAAGAGGTACCGACGGGTCACCGAGGTCGACACGTCGGCCAGCCCTGGCACGGGCCCGCTGTAGAGCACCTCGCCGCCGAGCTCGCCCGCGCCGGGCCCGACGTCGACGATCCAGTCGGCGCGCCGCACCACGTCCATGTCGTGTTCGACCACGAACAGCGAATTGCCTGCCCGCCGAAGGCGATCCAGGACGTCGAGCAACGGCTCGGCGTCGGCCGGGTGCAGCCCCGCCGACGGTTCGTCGAGCACGTAGAGGACGCCGAACAGGCCGGCCCGCAGCTGCGTCGCCAACCGCAGGCGCTGCAGTTCCCCCGGTGACACGGTCGGCGTCCGCCGGTTCAGGCTGAGATATCCCAGGCCGAGATCCAGCAGCACCTGGATGCGCGCGACGAGGTCCGCCGCGATCATCGTCGCCACCTCGGTGAACTCCCCCGACTCGATGGACTCGTACGCCGCGTCGGCGTCGACCCGGCCGGCCGCGGGTGCCAGCGTGGCCGCCAGGTCGATCATCGGCATGGCCACCAGCTCGGCGATCGTGTGCCCGGCGAAGGTGACGGCGAGTGCCTCCGGCCGCAACCCCGACCCGCCGCACACGGGACATTCCACGGAGTCGACGAACTGCAGCACGCGACGGCGCATCATCGCGCTCTGCGAGTTGGCCAACGTATGTCGCACGTGGCGTTCGGCGCTGGAGAACGTGCCGTTGTAGTAGTAGTCCGCGGTGACCGGGTGCCGACTCGGATCGATCTCGACGGTCGGCTGGTCGTCGGTGAACAGGATCCAGTTGCGGGTGCGCTTGGGCAGCTTCTGCCATGGCACGTCGACGTCGTGGCCGAGCGTGATCAGGATGTCGCGCAGGTTCTGTCCCTGCCACGCCCCCGGCCACGCCGCGACGGCACCCTCCCGGATCGTCAGCGTCGGATCGGGAACCAGCGTCTGCTCGGTCACGCGGTGAATTCGCCCCAGGCCGTGGCACTCCGGACACGCACCGATGGCGGTGTTCGGGGAGAACGAGTCGGAGTCCAGCCGGGCGGTGGCGCCGGCCGGGTAGGTGCCCGCCCGCGAGTAGAGCATGCGGAGCAGGTTCGACAGCGTGGTCACCGTGCCGACCGTCGACCTCGAGGTTCCGGCGCCGCGGCGCTGCTGCAGGGCGACCGCGGGCGGCAGCCCGGTGATGTCTTCGACCTTCGGGGCGCCGGCAGGCAACAGCAGACGGCGGGCGTACGGCGCGACGGACTCGAAGTACCGGCGCTGCGCCTCGGCGTAGATCGTGCCGAAGGCCAGGGACGACTTGCCCGACCCGGACACCCCGGTGAACGCGACGAACGCGTCGCGCGGCGCCGCCACGTCGACGGTCCTCAGATTGTGCACCTGCGATCCGACGACGCGGACGAAGGGATCGACGTCTTCGGGGCGCGTAGACACACCTCCAGTGTGGTCGCAGGTTTCGCCACGACCAAACGTCGCCGAAAGGGCCACTGCCGCAAGATGATGGATGATCTTGAAGAATTTTCGCGGGCTCGCCACGAGCGCGCCACCCCGATGGCAGGCTCGGTCAATGGCATTCACACTGACCTATTCCGATGGACAAGAGACCGACTACGACGACGACACGGCGTGGGAGGTCGAGAACGGCGTCCTCAAGATGGGACGCCGGGACGGCGAGTGGTCCGTCTACGTCTCCCCCAGCCACTGGGCCGTGCTCGAGGTGGGCGGGCAGCGCGGGAAGGACGACGAGACCGACGCCAAGGCCGATGCACGGGCCGACGACGAGACCGACGACGCCGACGCAGGGGCCGACGACGAGGATCGGGACAAGCCCGACAAGCAGGACTGAGCGCCGCGGGGTTGGCCCGCCCGCAGGTGGGTATAGCGGTGCGGGTGACCACCTTTGGATACTTCCTGTCCTGTGAACAGTTCGGCCCCAAGGAGCTCGTCGACCAAGCGCGACGCGCCGAGGCCGCCGGTTTCGACGCGCTGTGGATCTCCGACCACTTCCACCCGTGGAACGACGAGCAGGGTCAGAGCCCGTTCATGTGGGGCGTGATCGGGGCCCTCTCGGAGGTGACCTCGCTTCCGGTGACCACCGCGGTGACCTGTCCGACCATCCGCATGCATCCGGCGATCGTGGCGCAGGCCGCGGCCACCGCCGCCGTCCAGTTGGGCGGCAAGTTCGTGCTCGGCGTGGGCAGTGGCGAAGCGCTCAACGAACACATCCTCGGCGACCCCTGGCCGTCCGTGGGCCTGCGGTGGGAGATGCTCGAGGAGGCGGTCGACGTGATTCGCCTGCTGCACGAGGGCGACAACGTCAGCCACCACGGCCTGCACTACGAGGTGTCCGATGCGCGCATCTACACCCGCCCGGATCAGCCCGTGCCCGTCTACGTCTCCGGGTTCGGCCCGCAGGGCGCCAAACTCGCGGGGCGCATCGGCGACGGCTACTGCCTGGCCATGCCCGACGCCGAGCTGGTGAGGACCTTTCGCGAGTCGGGCGGCGGCGACAAGCCGGTGCAGGCCGGCACGAAGGTGAGTTGGGACGCCGACGCCGACACCGCCCTGTCGGCGGCTCACCGTCTCTGGGCCAACGAACAACTCCCCGGTCAACTGGCGCAGACGCTGCCCCGCCCACAGGACTTCGCCGACGCGATGTCGCTGGTCCCGCGCGAGAAGACGGCCGAGGCCATCGCGTGCGGCTCCGACGTGGACCAGCACGTCGCGCAGCTTCGGTCCCACGTCGACGCGGGGATCGACGAGGTTTACGTGCAGCAGATCGGTCCGGACATGGAGGGCTTCTTCGCCGCCTATCACGACGAGGTGCTGCCGCAGCTGCGCGGCTGACGCCGACCACGTTTGAGTCGGTTCGCAGCGGGAACGTCGCCTTCACCCGCCGACATTCCTCGTGAAGGAGGAGCGATGAGCACAGGCTCGACGCCGACCGAGAGCGCCTCCACCGGCGAACTGATCACCCAGCTGGCAGCGCAGACGTCGCGCCTCGTGCGCGACGAAATCCGGCTGGCGCAGAAGGAATTCCAAGAGTCGGCCAAGCACGCCGGCATAGGTGCCGGATTGTTCAGCGTCGCAGGCGCATTCGCGGTCTTCGGCGTGGCAACGCTGATTGCGGCGGCGGTGGCCGCGCTCGCCCTGGCCCTGCCGGTGTGGGCGGCCGCCGTGATCGTCGGCGTCGTGCTGCTCGCCGCCGGCGGTGTCGCCGCGCTGATCGGCAAACGTCAGGTCCAGGAGGCGTCGCCGGTGCCTCAACAGACGGTGGCGAACGTGAAGGACGACATCCACGAGGTGAAGGACGCCCGCCATGACCGAACCTGATCCGACCCGGGCAGAGCCAGGCCCGGAGGCAAGCATCGACGACTTGCAGGCCGACATCGAGGACACCCGAGCCGATCTCGGCGAGACGGCGCGTGCGTTGACCGACAAGCTCGACGTGAAGGCGCGGGCCGGCGACGCCGTGGACGACGCCAAGCACCGCATCGTCGAGAGCACCACGACCCCCGACGGCTCGGTCAAGCCCGCGCTTCCCGTGACCGCCGTCGCGGTCGCCCTGCTGATACTGGGTATCGTCGTCTGGCGAAGGAGAAGGCGATGACCACGAACTCACCGTCCACGACGGCGAAGATCCTCTACCGCCCCGTCGGGCTAGTCAGTTCCATTCTGGGCGGGTTGGTGGCCAGTGCCATCTTCAAGCAGGTGTGGAAGCGCGCCAGCCCCGGTGACAAGCCGGATCCGCCGACGGCGCTGCAAACCGAGTATCCGTTCAAGGAGATCCTGCTGGCGGCCGCCGTGCAGGGCGTCGTCTACTCAGTGGTCAAGACCGTGATCGACCGACAGGGTGCGCGCATCTTCGAGCGGTGGACCGGCGAGTGGCCCGGTAGCTGACCTCGTCTCAGCCGTCGACGAGCCAATCCACAGCTAGACCCGGTGGTCGCCGTGCCACCATCGCGGCATGTCCACGACGTACGCCGCCATGGCGGTCATCCCCCACGGCGGGCCGGCCATCGCGATCTTCGTGGGATCGATCTTCTGCGGCGTCATCGCGGCCATCGTCGCCATGGAGACGAAGCGCAAGCCCGTGGCGTGGGCCGCGATGTCGTTCGTCGTCTGCGCCGTGGTGCTGAGCGCGGGCGTCGACGTCCTCGTGCGCTGAGGTCTTCGGTGAGATCGGTCACCGAGGTCTAGCCGCCCCTCCGAGACGTGGCCGTTCACGGGCCTGCCGGCGCGGGGCCAAGCCTCCTCACAGTAAGCGTCCAGGAATATTTAGTTTCGCTAACGTAGTTTCCGGTCGTGGAGCCGGCAATGCATCCCGCCGGCGATTCGACCACCTGTCCGAGGAGACCCCCCAATGTCAACTCCCACCGACACCCGTGAACAGCGACTCTCTCGACGCTTCGAGGAGTTGACCTCGCACTCGGGTTCCGGCGACGCGCAACTCGTTGCGGCCCAACCCGATCCGTCGATCAACACCGCCATGCAGGGTCCCGAGAATGTGCTCGCCGACGTGATCCGCATCGCGATGACCGGCTACGCCGACCGGCCCGCACTCGGCCAGCGCGCCGTCGAGTTCGTTCCCGACGAGTCGGGCCGCACGGTCGCCTCACTGCAGCCCCGATTCGACACCCTGACCTACCGCGAGACCTGGCAGCGGGTCCGTGCCCTGGCCGACGCGCTGGCCGGCAATCCCATTCAGCCGGGTGACCGCGTCGCGACGCTGGGATTCACCAGCGCCGACTACGCCGTCGTCGACATGGCGCTGCCCCTGACGGGCGCGGTGTCGGTCCCGCTGCAGACCAGCGCGCCCGTGGCACAGCTGCAACCGATCATGGTCGAGACCACGCCCGTGGTGATCCTGTCGAGCATGGACCACCTCGACGACGCGGTCGAACTCGCCCTCACGTCACACGCGCCTCGACGCCTGGTGGTGTTCGACTACCACCCCCAGGTCGACGACCACCGCGAGGCGCTGGAGTCCGCCACCACCCGGCTCGCAGACTTGAAGGTCGACGTGACGACCCTGCAGGACGTCGTCGAGGGCGGCTCTCGGCATTCGGCCCCAGCGGCGGAGACCCGCACGGGTGACGCCGACGCCCTGCGACTGCTGATCTACACCTCCGGCAGCACCGGTGCGCCCAAGGGGGCGATGTACACCGACCGGCTGATGGCCAACTGCTGGCGCGGCTGGTTCAGCCCCGAATGGGACACCGAGAACAAGCTTCCCGCCATCACCCTGAGCTTCATGCCCATCAGCCACGTCATGGGCCGCGTGATCCTTTACTCGACGCTGGGCGCGGGCGGCACCGCGTACTTCGCCGCCAAGAGCGACCTCTCGACGCTGCTCGAGGACCTCTCCCTGGTGCGTCCGACGAAGCTCGACTTCGTCCCCAGGATTTGGGAGATGCTCTTTCAGGAAGTCCAGAGCGAGACCGACCGTCGGACCGCGGCCCGCGACGACGCCGACCGGGCCACCGTCGAACAGGAGGTCATGGCCGAACAGCGCACGAGTCTCGTTGGCGGACGCCAGTTCTCGGCGATCACCGGCTCCGCGCCGATCTCGCCCGAGTTGCACACCTGGATCGAGGACTTCGTGGACGTCCACGTGCAGGACGGCTACGGCTCCACCGAGGCCGGCGTCGTGCTCGTCGACGGTGCGATCCGACGGCCACCGGTCGTCGACTACAAGCTGGTGGACGTCCCCGAACTCGGCTACTTCGCCACCGACCGCCCGCACCCCCGTGGCGAATTGTGGGTCCGGACGGCCGACGTCATCCCCGGTTACTACAAGCGGCCCGACGTGACCGCCGAACTGTTCGACGCCGACGGGTGGTACCACACCGGCGACGTGTTCGCCGAGACTGCACCCGAGCACCTGACCTACGTCGACCGCCGCAACAACGTGCTGAAGCTCTCCCAAGGCGAGTTCGTCACCGTCTCGAAGCTCGAAGCGGCCTACGGCGGCCATCCGTCGGTCCGCCAGATCTTCGTCTACGGCAACAGCTCTCGCTCGTATCTGCTGGCGGTGGTGGTGCCGACCGATGACGCGCTCGCCAGTGCCGGCGGCGACGTCACCGCGGTGAAGTCCGTACTCGCCGAGGCGCTGCAGAGCGTCGCCCGAGAGTCCGGGCTGCAGGGGTACGAGATCCCCCGGGACTTCCTCGTCGAGACCACGCCGTTCACCCTGGAGAACGGCCTGCTGACCGGCATCCGCAAGCTCGCGCGCCCGAAGCTCAAGGAGTTCTACGGCGACCGGCTCGAGCAGCTGTACGTCGACCTCGCCGACGGTCAGGCCGACGTGCTGCGCTCCCTGCGGCGCGACGGCGCCCAGCGCCCCGTCGCCGAGACCGTGGGCCGCGCCGCGAGCGCACTGCTCGGGACCGCCGCCGCCGACGTGGCGCCAGACTCGGCGTTCACCGATCTTGGTGGAGATTCGTTGTCGGCGTTGACCTTTGCCAACCTGCTGCACGAGATCTTCGAGGTCGACGTTCCCGTCGGCGTGATCGTCAGCCCGGCCAGCGACCTCGCGTCGATCGCCGCCTACGTCGAGGCGCAGCTGGCCGGCGGCACCAAGCGCCCCACCTACGACGCGGTCCACGGCCGCGACGCCACCGAGGTGCACGCCCGCGACCTGACGCTGGAGAAGTTCGTCGACGAGGCCACCCTCGCTGCCGCGCCCTCACTGCCGACGCCGGCCGGTGAGGTCCGCACGGTGCTGTTGACCGGCGCCACCGGCTTCCTCGGCCGCTATCTGGCCCTGGATTGGCTGGAGCGGATGGACCTCGTCGACGGCAAGGTCGTCTGCCTCGTCCGCGCCAAGGACGACGCCGCCGCGCGCGCCCGATTGGACGCGACGTTCGACAGCGGTGATCCGAAGCTGCTCGCCCACTACCGCTCCCTGTCCGATCACCTCGAGGTGATCGCCGGCGACAAGGGCGACGCGAACCTCGGCTTGTCACAGCCGACGTGGCAGCGGTTGGCCGACACCGTCGACCTGATCGTCGACCCGGCCGCCCTGGTCAACCACGTTTTGCCCTACAGCCAACTGTTCGGGCCCAACGTCGTCGGCACCGCCGAGCTGATTCGCATCGCCATGACCACCCGCATCAAGCCGTTCGTCTACATCTCGACGATCGGCGTCGGGGACGGCATCGAGCCGGGTCACTTCGTCGAAGAGACCGACATCCGGCAGATGAGCGCAACGCGAAAGGTCAACGAGGACTACGCGAATGGCTACGGAAACAGCAAGTGGGCGGGCGAGGTCCTGCTGCGCGAGGCCCACGATCTGTGCGGTCTGCCGGTCTCGGTGTTCCGGTGCGACATGATCATGGCCGACACCACCTACGCGGGTCAGCTGAACGTGCCCGACATGTTCACCCGGATGATGCTGAGCCTGGTGGCGACGGGCGTGGCCCCGGCGTCGTTCTACGAGTTGGACGGCGGCGGAAGTAGGCAGCGCGCCCACTTCGACGGCCTGCCCGTCGAATTCATCGCCGACGCGGTCGACACGATCAGTGCCCACGTCACCGGGTTCGAGACGTTCCACGTGATGAATCCGTACGACGACGGCATCAGCATGGACACGTTCGTCGACTGGCTGGTCGAGGCGGGCCATCAGATCGTCCGGATCCCCGGTTACGCCGACTGGCTGGCTCGATTCGACACGGCCTTGCGGTCGCTGCCGGAGAAGCAGCGTCAGGCGTCGCTGTTGCCGCTGCTGCACAACTACGGGGTGCCGCAACGCCCGGTCAACGGATCCCTGGCACCAGTCGACCACTTCCGAACTGCGGTGCAGGACGACAAGATTGGCCCCGAGAAGGACATCCCCCACCTGACGGCCCCCGTGATCGTCAAGTACGTCACCGACCTACGGCTGCTTGGGCTTCTCTGACCCGTCACACGAATATGCCCACCTCTGAGCGACATTGCTCGGAGGTGGGCATTCGTGTCGGTGGCTGCGTTGCGGCAGCCCCGCCTTGCTCAGCCGGTCAGTAGTTGTTGCAGCTGGTCGCCACGGACATGATCAGCCCGTTGAACTGAGCCGCCTGCGGGAAGCTCCGAACGAAGTCGATCTTCTGCTGACGCTCGGGCGATCCGGGGGGCGAGGCGACGAGTCCCTGGAGGAACCCGTTGGCCGCGGGATCGTTCTGCAGCGCCGCGGTTGCGGCCGGATCCTGGGCGTTGGCTGCCGCGATCACCTGGGGGTAGGTGCACGTCGAGTTCAGGATCACTGCGTCACCGGGAGCCGCCGACGCGATTCCGCTTCCCGCCAGTGCGGCGAGAGCCAAACCACCCAAGCCAGCGGCCATCTTCATTGTCAAAGTCATTCCGTCCACCTTCCGACACGTGTACACGACGGCATCATCGAAGTGTCGTCACGAGTTTAACCGTCGGCGACGGCCCCCGCGTTACATCTTCTCCGAGGGCAAAATCCGCGCATCGTCGCCCGGACGCCGATTTGGTTAGCCACCGTAGCTATTTTGCCGCAATCGGTCGAGGCTAAACCCGTCCCGACGGGCAGCCGAGGTTCCGTGGCCCCGTGCGCCCCGAATTCGCTAACTTTCCTCGCCGTCACCGAGCGAGCCCGCCCACGACATAGCGGCACCGGAGCCGAACAGCCCCGGTAATCCTCCGGAGTGCAGGAACACCGTCCGCTCGCCCGGACGGACGTCGCCCTCGCCGACCGCCTGGACCAGCCCGGCGAGCGCGCGGCCCGTGTAGACCGGATCCAGGATCAGCCCCTCCGTCCGCGCCGCCAGCGTCAGCGCGTCCTTGACCGGTTCGGTGAGCGTCGAGTAGCCCGCGCCAACCTGGTCGGTGCGCAGCCGCAACGCGGAACCGTCGCGAACACTCGGGCCGCCCATCCCGGCGAGCAGGTCCGCGATCCGCGCCCCGGGATCGGGCACCGCCCCGGTGTGCACGCCGAGGACCCGGTTGGCGCCCAGGGCGTGGATCAGACCGGCCGCGGTGCCGCCGGAGCCCACCGCCACCACCACCTGGGTCAGGTCGGGCATCTGGTCCAGCAGCTCGCGCCCGGCGTCGACGTATCCACGGGCACCGATCGCGCTCGACCCGCCGAACGGGATCTGGCCGGCCGGGCGGCCGTCCGCGGTCAGTTGCTCGGTGATCGACGCCGCGCGATGCTCCAACTCCTCGGAGTCGACGTCGCCCGCCCAGACGATCCTCGCGCCGAGGATCGAGTTCAACGCCAGGTTCCCGGCGACGGCCCCGCCGGTGCCGGCGAGCACCAGCACGACGTCGAGGCCCAGCCTGGCCCCGGCGGCAGCGGTGAGTCGGGCGTGGTTGCTCTGCGCCGCACCCGTGGTGACGAGAGTGGTGGCGCCGTCGGCCATGGCGGCGGCGACCGTGTACTGCAGCTTGCGCACTTTGTTGCCACCGCCGCCGAGCCCCACCAGGTCGTCACGCTTGACCCACAGGTCCTCGGGGCCCAGCCCCAGCGCCGACGCCAACCGGGGTGCCGCCTCGAGCGGCGTCGGGAGGGCACAGAGATCGATTCGTCCGTGATCACTCATCGCCGACGATTCTGCCTCCTCGCCGCGCTACCGGCGCCGCGGCCGCGAAAACGCGTTGACCGCAACGCCTCTGGCGGTTGTCCTCGTCACGGCTTCAGTATGATCTTGACCGCGTCGTCCTCCTTCTTCTGGAAGATCTCATAGGCGTGGGGCGCATCGTCGAGCGGCAGGACGTGGCTGGCGAAGTCGTCGACGCCCAACGGGTCGTCGTCGCCGAGTAGCGGCATGATGTCGTCGACCCATCGCTTGACGTTGGCCTGGCCCATCTTGAGCTGGACCTGCTTGTCGAACATCGTCAGCATCGGCATCGGGTCCGCCACTCCCCCGTACACGCCGATGACCGAGATGTTGCCGCCGCGGCGCACCACGTCGATGGCGGAGTAGAGGGCACCGAGGCGGTCGACGCCCGCGGTCTTCATGAACGGCTTGGCCAGGGCGTCGGGGAGCAGTCCCGTCACCTGCTGGGCGACCTTCGTCACCGGCGACCCGTGCGCCTCCATGCCGACCGCGTCGATCACCGAGTCGGTGCCACGGCCGTCGGTCATCGACCGGATCGCGTCTCCGACGGCGAAGTCGATCTCGGCGACGTTGACCGTGCGAATGCCGCGGGCGGCGGTCCGCGCGAGGCGTTCCGGCACGAGGTCGACGCCGATCACGTCGTAGCCGAGGTGATGCGCGATGCGCGCCGCCATGTCGCCGATGGGACCGAGCCCGATCACCGTGACGGTGCCGCCGTCGGGAATGTCCGCGTATTGCACCGCCTGCCACGCGGTGGGCAAGACGTCGGAGAGGTAGACGAAGCGCGAATCCGGCGGGCCGTCGGGCACCTTGATGTGGGTGAACTGGGCCTGGGGCACCCGCAACAGCTCGGCCTGCCCGCCGGGAACGGCGCCGTAGAGTTCGGAGAAGCCGAACAGGGCGGCGCCCATGCCCTGATCCCGGACCTGCGTGGTCTCGCACTGGGTGTAGAGGTGGGCGTCGCACATGAAGCAGTGCCCGCACGAGATCTGGAACGGGATCACCACCCGGTCGCCCACCGCCAGGTTCGACACGTCCTTACCGACTTCGCGAACGATGCCCATCGGCTCGTGGCCCAGGATGTCACCGGGTGTCATGAACGGGCCGAGCACCTCGTAGAGGTGGAGGTCAGAGCCGCAGATGTTGGTGGACGTGATCTCGATGATCGCGTCGTTCGGTTCCTCGATCTTCGGATCGGGCACCTGCTCCACCCGTACGTCGCGCTTGCCGTGCCACGTCACTGCCTTCACGTCTACTCCGTCCGCCATCTGCCCAACGCTTGGGTGCCTGGCAGTTACCCGCGCCAGGGACCGCAAAACGCGCTGGCGACCGTGGGGTGCGGACGGACGTCCGGCGAGGAGTCAGGCGGCGGACGTCACTCCGCCTCGAGGTCTTCGGTGTCGACGAAGAGCAGGTTGTCGTCGTCGAGCATGACGGCCCAACGGCGTGCGGGCCCGGCGATGCGGTTGCCGCCGATTTCGACCGGAATGCCGATGGATTCCCCGAAGTCGTCGACGATCACCCCGTGCACTTCCCGGTCGGAACTGGGGAACACGCGGACGCGGGTGGTGATGCCCACACCGGCAGGTGCGTCACCCTCGCTGCTGGCCGTGTCGTCACTCATGGTTCGTTCCCCCGTCTGTCAAAGTTTCCCCGACGGTTCACATTCTGAACCACCGCACGACGGGGCAACAACACTTCGGCGGATATGACGCGTTCGTCACGCGACGGGGATTCGGTGACCCGGGGTCCGGGGGCGCCTGACAGGCGGAGCGCCCTTGGAAGCTTGATGCCAAAACCACCAAGGGCTTGAGTGACGAGCAGGCCGGCCTGCGTGTCGCTCCGCATCCCACGCTACACCGTTGCCGGCGAAATTCCCTTTGCTAGCTGGGCCTTTGGTTGACCCCGAGCTCGCGCAGTCGGGCACGGTAGGCGTCGACGTTGGCCAGCTTCACTCCCTCGTAGCCACGAACGACGTCCGGCAGGGCGGCGATCTCGACTGCCCGGTCGTAGTTCTCACCGTTCAGTCCGGCTGCCAACTCCGTCACGACGAGCTCGTACTCGTCGCGCAGCCGACGCTCCACCCGGCGGACGTGGGCATAGCCGAACGGGTCGAATGCCGTGCCCCGCAACCGCTTTCCCTTGGCGAGGACACGCAACGCCACGTGCGCCCTCGGGCCGAGGCCGATCTTCTTCTCCCGGCCCAGAACTCGTAACATCGGCGGGTGCAGTCGGTAGGTCAGCTTCTCACCGGTCGGAAACTCCGCGCGAACCCGGTCGACGAACTGCGGATCGGTGAGCAGTCGGGCGACTTCGTACTCGTCCTTGTAGGCGGTGAACTTGAAGAGTCCGCGGGCGACGGCTTCGCTGAACTCGGTGCGGTCGGACGCGGCGCGCTCCGCCGTCCACACCGCGTGCATCACCATGACGTATCGGCGAGCCACCCGATCGCCCTGGAACTGGACCAGGTCGGCCGCTCGCCGTGACACCAGATCCCCGAGTCGACCGGTGAAGGCGGTCCCCGCAAGGAGGTACGCGGGCGGGGCCACCGGCTGGCGGCTCCGCGCCGGCGCGACGACCTCGGCGAAGCGGGACGGGTCGGCCACCGCGACGCGGCCCCACCGGAAGGCCGCCAGGTTGGCGTCGACGGCGACCCCGTTGATCTGGATGGCCTCCTCCACCGACTCCGCGGGCAGCCGCAGCGCCCCCATTTGATGCGCGGCGCCGATCAGCAGGAAGTTCGCCGCGGCCGTGCCGCCGAACAGGGCCTGCGCGGCCTCCAGCGCGTCGAATGAGTGCAGGCTGCGGGACACCCGGCCCAACCGGTCCAGCAGGTACGCCGTCTCGGGGTACTGGACCGACTTGTCGTAGACCATCGCCCCGGTCGGCGTCTTGCTGGTCGACGCGACGGCGACCGTCCGGGCGGGGTCGCCGTACGCGAGGTTCTTGCCGTCCACCGCCGCCAGCAGGTCGAAGGCGACGATGCAGTCCGCGGCCCCCGGCGTGAGCCGGTTGGACGGCTCACACCGGCCCGCGGCAAATCTCAGGTGCGACACGACGGGTCCGGCCTTCTGACTCAGCCCGATCTGGTCGAGGCTCTCCACCTCGTAGCCGGCCCGCAGCGCCGCGGTCGCGAGAACCTGGTTCACGGTGACGATGCCGGTTCCGCCGATGCCGGCGAAGAAGACGTTATGGGTCGAGGTGATCGGCTCGACGTCGACGTCGGGGAGCGTCGGGGGCGCGGGGGTGGCCCGGGGGGTCGAACGCTTGCCCGGCTTGACCTCCACGGTCACGAACGACGGGCAGTCGCCGTCGAGGCAGCTGTAGTCGGTGTTGCACGACGTCTGGTCGATGCGCGTCTTGCGGCCGAGGTCGGTGTCGACCGGCTGCACCGACAGGCAGTTGGACTTGACGCCGCAGTCGCCGCAGCCCTCGCACACCGCTTCGTTGATGACCACGCGGGTGGTGCGGGTGGGCAGGGTCCCGCGCTTGCGCTGCCGCCTCGCGTCGGCCGCGCAGTGTTGGTCGTAGATGAGGACGGTGACGCCCTTGACCTCGCGAAGCCGCTTCTGGGCGTCGTCGAGCCGGTCTCGATGCCAGACGACGGTACCCTTCGCCAGCGCGCGCCGGTCGTGGCGCCGCGGTTCGTCGGCGCACACGATGATCTGCTTGACGCCTTCTGCGGTCAACTTGTGCGTCAGCCCGGCGACGGTCAGCGCGCCCTCGGCGTTCTGCGCGCCGGTCATGGCGACGACCTCGTTGAAGAGCAGCTTGTAGGTGATGTTGACGCCGGCCGCGACGCACGCCTGCAGGGCGAGTTGGCCGGAGTGGAAGAAGGTCCCGTCGCCGACGTTCTGGAAGAGGTGCTCGACCTCGGTGAACGGAGCCTGACCGATCCACTGACTGCCCTCGCCGCCCATCTGGGTGAGGCCGGTGACGGCGCTGTCCGTGCGATCCGACATCGTCACCATCGTGTGGCAGCCGATCCCGCCGCCGGCCAGCGAACCCTCGGGCACCGCGGTCGACCGGTTGTGCGGGCAGCCACTGCAGAAGTAGGGCGCCCGCGTGGCCGTGAGTACGTCGAGCGACAGCGCAGGAGGAGGCGGCTTCTTCAGCTCGAGCCGGCCGGCGAGGACGCGGCGCAACGGCGCCGCCAACCGGCCCGCGGTCAGTTCGCCACCCGCGGGGATCAACAGCCGTCCGGCAGCGTCCTTCTTCCCGATGATGCGCGGCGCATCCGAAGTGCCATAAAGGATTTCGCGCACCTGGGTTTCGACGAACGCCGTCTTGTCCTCCACCACGAGGATCTCGGCCAAGCCCTGGGCGAAGGCCGTGACGGCATCGGGCCCCAACGGAGTGGGCATGCCGATGCGCAGTAGCCGGACCCCTGCCCGGTAGAGCGCCCCGTCGTCGGCACCGAGATCGGCGAGTGCCTGACGCACCGCGTCGAACGTCGGTCCCGGGGCGGCGATGCCAATCGTCGCGTCGGGCGGGTCGAGCTCGACGACGTCGAGACCGTTGGCGGCACCGTAGGCACGTACCACCTCGGCGCGGGGACCGTAGAGATCCGCCTCGGCATCCAGACTGCTGGCGGGCGCGGCCATCGGTCGCTGCCGGTAGGTGAAAGGCCTTCCATCCCAACGCACTTGGGGCACCACGACGTCGACGTCGGCCATGCTTGCGTCGACCGACCAGGCGCCGTCGGCCACGTCGGCGACGATCTTGAGCGCCACCACGCACCCGGAGGCCCGCGACATCGCCACGCCGTGCATGGCCATCGTGACGATCTCGCGGGCGTTGCGCGGGAACAGCACCGGTATGCCGAGCGCGGCCAGGGACCGTTCGCTGACGGCGGGCACGGTGGAGGACTTCGACGCCGGGTCGTCACCGACCAGGAGCAGCACTCCGCCATGGGAATTGACGCCGTACATGTTGGCATGTCGCAGCGCGTCGGTCGCGCGGTCCAGGCCGGGCCCCTTGCCGTACCACACGCCGACGACCCCGTCGTACTTCGGCGTGGAACGGGAGAGCCCGGCGGACTCCGCAAAGCTCGCCAAATCGGCCTGACTACCCCACACCGAGGTGGCGGCGAGTTCCTCGTTCACACCGGGCACGAAGGTGATGTCGTTGGCGTGCAGCACCTCGGGCATGCCCGCGAGCATCCGGTCCACGCCGCCCAGGGGGCTGCCCTGGTAGCCGGACACGAACGTCGCCACCCGGCGGCCGGCACGCGCGTCGCGCTCGTGCTGCTCGACCAGTGCCCGGGCGATCGCCTGGACGCCGGTCAGCACGACCGCCCCCGATCCTGCGCGGTAGCGATCGCCCAACTCGTAGGGCTGGCGGTCCGTGGGGCGGGTGTCGAGATCCGTCATGTAATCACCACCTTGATTGCAGTGCGCGTATTGCTGACTCAAGGGAACCATCGGTATGCATAGTGAGCAAGCAATGTCGATCTCGTTGAGCATGTTGCCCATTACCGTCAAAGTGTGACGTGTAATACTGGGCGACATGGCGAAGCTCGACCGCACCGACGCACGAATGCTCCTTGCGATGTGCGAGTTCCCCCGGGCGACCGGCGTGCAACTGGCCGCCGCGCTGGGCTTGGCCCGCAACACCGTCGCCGCACGGCTGGCGCGGTGGGACGACGAAAGAGTCCTCGCGCCGATCGACCGCTGCGTGTCACCGCGCGACCTCGGCTATCCGCTGAAGGCGTTCATCACCGCGGTGGTCGACCAGCATCGGCTCGACCAGGTGCTCGTCGAATTGGAGACCATCGCCCAGGTCACCCAGATCACCGGTCTGTCGGGGGCCGCCGACCTGTTGATCGGCGTCGTCGCCACCGACGCCGACGACCTGTACCGGGTCGCCGGGCTGATCCTTGCGGTGCCGGGCGTCGAGCGCACCACCATGTCGGTGGCCATGCACGAGGTGGTCGCCTACCGCACCAAACCGTTGCTCGAGGAGCTCGCTAGGCCCTAGCCAGCTCGTCGATTCGCTTGAGCGCCACCGCGCAGACGGGCAGATAGGCCGGCGCCCACAGCGGCACGCCGAACGACACGCGGCACCCGCGCGAATGAGCCGTCACGACGTGGCGCGTCGCGGGCACCCCGAGCACCTTCCACGCCCACGCGCTGCCCTCGTCGAACTCGGTGATCTCGAACGGCAGTGGCACCCCGATCGGCGTCCACACCTTGCCGCGGGAGCCGAGCCGTAGAGGCCCCGCGTCGTCGAGTTGGGCCCGCTGCACCGTCGGCCCCCACGTGGGCCACGCGGACAGGTCGGTCAGCACCCGCCACGCCGACTCGGGGGGAGCGGCGACGGTGCGCGCCGTGGTCAGCATTGGCCTACGCCACACGGGGTCATGGCCTTCCGCTTTTCCCAGCGGGTCGGCCCGTCAAACCGTCAGGCCGCCTGGGCGGCGTGCCAGGACTCCAAGAAGCGGTCGACCCAGTCCGAGGACACGAACTCACCAAACCGCCGAGGGTGGTCGACCACCTCGTGCGTGCTGCGCCCCTCGGCGTCGGTACTGATCACGACAACGGGGCCGACGAAGATGTTGCCCGCGAAGACGAGGTGGCGTGAGTCGTCGCCGTCGGCCTGGACCTCGACGTAGTAATTTACGTGTCCGGCCTGCCCCGCGACGCGCCTAAAATTACGAACTGTCGGATGTCTGTCAGGCACCGATATCACCCCCTTGGCGCCCCAGACTTCGGCATCGAGACGTTGACGTCAACGGTGTTGACATAAGGAGCGCACAACCGTGGCCGAGTCGGGCAGGCAACACGTGGCGGGGCGACGACGCCGGCGCACCTCGAGCGGAACCGAGTTGTCGCGCGAGGTCTACGTCGACGCGGCCGTCAACCTGATCGAGAACCGGGGTGCGGCCGTGTTGAGCGCACGCACCCTTGCCGCGGCCGCGGGCGCCGACCCGTCGGCCCTCTACCGCTACTTCACCGGCGTCGACGACGTGGTGCGGGCGGTGGGCGACCGGATGATCGGTTTGGGCCTGGATCGCTGGACACCCGGAACGGACTGGCTGGACTCGCTGGCGGGGCTGGCCCGTGTGCTGTTCTCGGTCTACGCGCGAGACTTTCCCCGCGCGGGGTTGGCGGTCGCAAGCCGGACGACCGGTCTGCCCAACGAGATTCGCGCCGTCGAGCTCACTCTCGGGCTGCTGCGCGACGGCGGCTTCGACGAGGAGACCGCCGCCAAGTGGTTCGGCGCCATCTCCGGTGCCATGCTCGGCCAGGCGATGTTCGAGGGTGCCGCCGCCACGCTGCCCGCGGAGATTCAGACCGCCGACAAGACCTCGTGGCGGGACCTGGCGATCCGCCTGCCGCAGGACGACCACCCCCACACCCACGCCGCCGCACCGCACCTGGGCGCCTACATGGTGCAGTCGTCGTTCGAAGCCGTTCTCGAACTGCTCCTCAGGGGGCTTGCTGCCTCGGCGCCCTAGGGGCCGGGTGTCACACCGCGGCGACGGCACCTCGTTGACAGTGCTGCTCCCTCACCCCGGTCAGGAAGCGCGAGATCTCCACCGCGGCCCGCCTGGCATGTGACGAGTCGACCAGGTCGAAGGCGTGACCGGCACGAGGAATCTCGGAGTACTGCACCGCGTTTCGCGACACCGCCGCGAGTGCGGCGCGGAACTGCCTGGCCTCGTCGACCGGGATGATGGCGTCGAGCTCACCGTGGACGAGGAAGAACGGCGGTGCGTCGGCGGTGATCCGCGCCATCGGAGACGCCGCCGCGAAGACGTCCGGGTGGCGCGCCTGGCTGCGCCGCACCACGACCCGCTCGAGGAACCCCTGGAAGTTGCGCCGCGTCGCGGTCGAGCGATCCTCCCAGTCGTACCGCCCGTAGATCCCCACGACCGCGTCGACCGAGGTGTCGGCGTCCGTGGCGAGCTCGCCACGGAAGGCCGGGTCGCCGGGAGTGAGCGCCGCCAGTGCGGCGAGGTGCCCACCCGCCGAACACCCTGCCACGGTGACGAATTCGCGATCGCCGCCGTACTGGTCGACGTTCGCCCTCGCCCACGCAATCGCGGCGTTGACGTCCTGAACGTGCCGAGGCCAGCGGTGCACCGGAGAGACGCGGTAGTCCATGGTCAGACACACCCAGCCCTGACTCACCAGATGCGCCAGGAGCGTATGACCCTGGAGCACTCGCGTGCCCTGAACCCAGGCCCCTCCCGGCACGAACAGCAACACCGGTGCATCGGGCGGCAGGTCCGGCAGACGCCACACGTCGAGCAGCTGCGCCGGATGGTCGCCGTATCGAACGGAGCTGGCGTACAAGCACTTCCGCTTCTGTCCGCGCGCACGCAGGTACGGCGGGACTCGACCGGCGTTCGGGCTGCCCGGCTCCACGGCGACCGGTGCCGCGGCGACGGCCGTGCGACGGCTCAGCGCCGCGCGTGCCGCAGCGGGTGCGTAGTGGCCACCCCAGAGCGCCATCGCCGTCAAACCCGCAAACGGTTCGAGGTGTTTGCCGACCACGGGCAGGGCCGAGTACGCGCGGGTGGTGGCGAGCACCAGGTCGACGGGATGCAGTCGCGGCATTCGCCAGATCGTCGAGGAGGTCATGGCGCGCGCCTTTCGCTGACGGCAGTCGGGGACGCCGACTGGTCTGCAGCGTTGGCCTGCTCCTTACCCGGCACCGAACCGGCCGAAACGCCCCGCTGCGTACTGTCGAGCGATGAGCAACGGTCGGACGCGGGTGCTGATCATCGGTGGTGGATTCGGCGGGCTGTTCTGCGCGCGCCGCCTCGGCGGCGAGGACGTCGACGTGACACTCCTCGACCGGGCGGCCTGTCACGTCTTCCAACCGCTCCTCTATCAATGCGCCACCGGGACGCTGAGCATCGGCCAAATAAGCAGGTCGCTTCGTGAGGAACTGGCGGGCCACCGCAACGTGACCACCCTTCTCGGCGAGGCCGTCGAGCTGGACGCCGACGCCCGCCGCGTGACGGCCCGACGCCCCGACGAGAGCACCTTCGAGCTCGAATACGACGTGCTGGTGGTGGCCGTCGGCATGCGGCAGTCCTACTTCGGGCGCGACGACTTCGCGAAGTGGGCACCGGGGATGAAGACCCTCGACGACGCACTGACGATCCGCCGCCGACTGTTCGCCGCCTTCGAGATCGCCGAGACGCTCGCCCCCGGCCCCGAACGCGACGGCTGGTTGACCTTCGCCGTCGCCGGCGGCGGGCCAACCGGAGTGGAACTGGCCGGCCAGATCCGCGAGATGGCGACCCGCGCACTGGCCCACGAATTCCACAGCATCGAGCCCGAAGACGCCCGCGTGCTGCTCTTCGACGGCGGCGAGTGCGTTCTCGGCGGCTTCGCCCCCGGCCTGGCCGCCAAGGCCGCCACCATCCTCGAGGACCTCGGCGTCGAGATGCACATGGGCGTGCACGTGACCGACGTCCGGCGCGAGGGCATCACGGTCACCCCGAAGGCCGGCGGCGCCAGCGAGGACTACGCCGCGCGGACGGTGCTGTGGACGGCGGGCGTGGAAGCGGTGCCCTTCGCCAAGAGGGTGGCCGAGGTGCTCGGTGCGGCGTCGGATCACGCGGGCCGGATCGCCGTCGACGCGGACTTGACCGTGCCGGGACACCCAGAGGTCTTCGTCATCGGCGACCTCGTCGGCCGGGACCACCTGCCGGGGGTGGCGGAGAACGCCATGCAGGGCGGTCTGCACGTCGCCGCCTGCCTACGACGCGACCGACGGGGCCAGCCCCGCAAGCCGTATCGATACCGCGACCTGGGCTCGGCGGCCTACATCAGCCGCGGCCACGCCCTGCTGCAGGCCGGCCCCGTGAAGCTCACGGGCGTCTTGGGTTGGCTGGGCTGGGGCTTCATCCACATCGCGTTCCTCACCGGGGTGCAGAACCGCGTCAGCACCGTGGCCACCTGGCTGGCGACGATCGCGCGGGCCCGACGCACCGACCGAACGTTCATGCTGGGCAGCGCGACCACCCCGGACCAGCCCTACACCTGGTCGGCCTGCGGTCCGGTGTCGCTACGCGCGGTCGAGCCGTCCCGCGGTGAGTGATTGACGATCGGCCCCGAGGGGTATTCCGTCCGCGCAGGCAGCCGAGGGGCTGCCCTGGACGAAAGGCCCTGCCGATGAGCGTGGTCGAACGAGGCACGGCACGGTGCCCGCGGTGCATGGTCCAAGCCGACTATTCGTTCCAGGAGGGCGACGGCGGCTTCCTGCGATACGAGGTGTCGTGCCGTCCCTGCGGCTACGAATACGTAGAGGACTGCACCTCACCCGCCGCCCCCGCGGCCTGACGAACCACGGTTCGCAGAGTTCCCATGGCCGACATCACCAGGCTGATCCTCGCCGACCACGAGTGGTTCCGCGAGCAGTTCGCCAAGCTCGACTACCTGCAGGCCCGCGCCCACCCGAGGCCGGAGGACCTGCAGCGGGTGTGGGGTCCGCTGGGCGACAAGCTCGACGTGCACGCCTACGCCGAAGAGGCCATCTTCTATCCACAGCTGCTCACGCGCGGGCACGACGATCCCGAGGGGGAGACCCTCGACGCAATCGGCGACCACAACGACATCCGTGATGGCGTCCGGGACGCGAACGACGTGGAGATCGGCAGCGACGAGTGGTGGGCCGCGGTGGGACGGGCCCGCAAGGCCAACGACGAACACATGGGTGAAGAGGAGCGCGAGGGCCTCTCCGACTTCCGCAAGCACGCCCCCGCCGGACTTCGGGAAGCGCTCGGTCGTCAGTACGACGCCTTCATGACCAGCCACCCCACCACGCGTGGCCTCGACATCTCCGACCGTGATCCGCAGGCCTACGTCGACGGCGTCGAGGCTGACTCGGCCCAGACCAAGGACACCTCGCTGGGGATCGGGAGCCTGAAGGGTCAGTGATCCCTTACCGACGACTTCACCCCATGCCGCGTCGCGCGGCGTTGGATGGCGCATGCTTGAGCCATGAGCCATTCATCTGCTGGGAACTGACGTGACGGTGCACGATCAGCTGATGGCCGCGGTGGGCGACCATCGTGGCCTCGCCGCCGCCGACCAGCTCTGCGTGGCGTGCGTGATGCTGTTCGACGTCGACGCGGCGGCCATCTCGGCGGTGTTCGACGGGATCAACATGGGCACGGTCGGCGTCTCCAGCCCGACGGCGCGCATTTACGACGAGCTGCAATTCACCTACGGCGAGGGACCCTGTCTCGACGCCGTCGAACTCCGGGGACCGGTGGCGGCCGTCGATTTGGCGCACCCCGACGAGCAGCGGTGGCCGGCGTTCCGCCCTGCCCTGGTGGCGCAGACCATCCGCAGCGTCTACGCCACACCGGTGGTGGTGGCCGGCGAGTACGTCGGCGCACTCGACCTGTTCCGTACCCTGCCCGGCGACTGGCATGCCGAGACGTCGGCGGGCGCCCTGGTCGCGGCGCAAATGGCCACCGTGCCCTTCATGGATCTGCTCGCCAAGGAGTCGGTGGCGGGAATCAACGACCCGACGAGCGAGGCGTGGGCTGAGCTCTCGCAGTTCGCGCGGGCAGAAGTCAGTCAGGCCACCGGCATGTTGGTCGCCCAGCTCGACGTGTCCCCGTCCCAAGCGCTCGTCCGGCTCCGGGCGCATGCCTACGCCACCGGGCGCAGCGCGACCGACGTCGCTCGCGACATCATCGAGCGCCGTCTCCGGCTGGACGCCGATTGATGAGGCCGACGACACGAACGACGACGGGCGACGGGAGCGCACGCCCATGACCGAACTTCCGCGGGAGACACAGGTCTTGGCGGCGGTGGTCACCTTGGTGGACACCCTGCTGGACGACTACGACGTCGTCGAGCTCCTGACTCAGCTCACCGAGAGCTGCACCCAGGTCCTCGACGTACACGCCGCCGGTCTGCTCCTCGCCGACCCCGGCGGGGAACTGCACCTCATGGCGGCCACCTCGGAGAGGGCCCGGGATCTCGAGCTGTTCCAACTTCAGGCCGAGCAGGGACCCTGCCTGGACTGCTTCACGACGGGCCAGCCGGTGTCGGTGGCGGACCTGCACGGCGCCGCGGACCGCTGGCCCCGCTTCGTCGACGCCGCCACCCGCGCCGGCTTCGCCTCGGTGCACGCCCTGCCGATGCGCGCGGCCGGCACCGTGCTGGGGGCCATGGGCCTGTTCGGAACTCGGGCCGGCGAACTGAACGAGGCCGACCAACTCGTCGGCCAAACCCTCACCCACGTGGCCTGCGTGGCGATCCTGCAGGAACGCTCCCCCAGCCCCGCGACGGTGCTGCCGCACCTGCACCACGCGCTGCAGAGCCGGGTGCTGGTGGAGCAGGCCAAGGGCTACCTGCGGGAACGTCTCGGCATCTCGGTGGAGACGGCGTTCGTCCTGCTCCGGCAGTACGCGCGCGTGCACGGCGAGCACATGAGCGACGTCGCCCGGCGCCTGATGGCGCACCCGACCGCGCGCGGCCCGATCCTCGACGCCATGCGACGGCTCCACGTCTGACCGCGGCGCGCGTCGTCACGTCGACGTGAATCCGCCCGCGGCCAACACCACGACGTCGACGGCGGCGATGCCGAACGTGGCGGCGAACGGCACCCGGCCCTCACCGCGGACCCCGATTACCGCAAGCAGGACGGCGGCAGCCAACCCGGGCCCGGACACCCACGGGCGGGTGGACGCCACGACCAAGAGCGCGGACGCCGACAGCAGCAGCGCCAGCGCGCACGTACGCACCGCACCGGCACCCCAGCAGGCCCCCACCCGCTGAGGCAGGCCGGCGACGCCAGTCGCCCGGTCGGCGACCAGATCGGGGAAGACGTCGGCGAAGTGGCCGCCGAGCCCGACCAGCGCTGCCGCCGCGGTGACCGACCACGCCGGCACCGGATGGCCCGGCAGGGTGCTGGCCGCGTACGCGGGGATCGGACCGAACCCCAGGACGTACGCCAGCCCGGACGCCAGGGTGGACTTGAGTCCCAGGTTGTATGCCCACGCTGCGCCGATGATCACCGCCAGGAGAACTGCGGTCCGGGCGCTGACGGCCGCGGCCATTGCCAGTGCGGCGATCAGCGCCACGTAGGCCGCGATCCATACCGCCCGCACGCTGATGGCACCCGTGGCGGCGGGCTTGCCCGTGCGCCCAGCCGCCGCGTCACGGGGGGCATCGCACGCATCGTTGCACCAGCCGATCGACAGTTGGCCGGCCAGCATCGCGGGACCGGTCAGCACGGGCCCGATGCCATGCGGTGCCGCCTGCGCCGCCAGGACGGTGACCAGGGCCGTGATGGCCAGCGACGGCCATGGATGGCTGGCGACGAGGAGTGCTCGCGCCCGGTTCGCGAAGGAGGGATCGGCGGGGGGTCGTTCCATGTGGTTGCGCACCGTGGTCGTCGATGTCCGCTCGGGTCGTGCGCTTGGTCGTCTTGGCAGCGGGTAAGCGCGAGATGAACCACTGACGTGGTGGTGAGTGCCCCACGACGGAAGGTCCTAAAGGTGAGGCTTGCTCTGCGAGGCGCCAATCCCCTCGAATGGCTGGCGCTGCGGGCGGGCGTGGTCCCGACCGCCGCCGGCGAGGCGTGGGGCGGGATGGCCCTGTCGGCGGTGCTCATCGCCGGTGTGCGTACCGGCATCACCGCCCGCCTGGCGCAGCAACCAGCCACGGCGGACGAGCTCGCGGCCGACCTGAATCTGGACCCGGTACCGACCCGGATGCTGCTGGACTGCCTCCGGTCGGGGGGCCACGTCGCGGCCCGCGGTGACCGCTACCGGCTCACCCGTTCCTCACGGCGCTGGCTGGACCCGAATTCCGCGCTGTCGGTCGCGCAGTACGTCGCGGGGACGTCTGACTACTGGGACTGGTGGTCCGACCTAGCGGAGGTGACCCGCAGCGGCCAGCCCGCCGGGCATCACGAGGCGCCCCCCGGTGACCCCTACTGGCGGCGCTACGTCGCCGGGCAGCTGGAGCTCGCCCGGCTCAGCGCCGACGAGGTCGCGAAGAAGCTTCCGTTGCCCGCTGATTCGCGGTCGTTGCTGGACGTCGGCGGTGGGCACGGTTGGTACTCGGCGCAGCTGTGCCGACGCCATCCGCAGCTGACCGCGACCGTCCTGGACCTACCGGGAAGCGCAGAGATCGGTCGCGAGATCATCGCCCGCGCGGGGATGACCGACCGGGTCGAGCACCGGGACGGGGACGCGACGACGGACGACCTGGGCGGCGGGTACGACGTCGTGCTCTGCTTCAATCTCCTCCACCACCTGTCCGAAGAGCAGACCGTTGCGCTGTTCTCTCGCATCCACGACGCGCTCGCGCCCGGCGGGACGCTGGCAGTCATGGACGCCTTCGCCGAGCCGAGCCGGCGCAGCTCGGCCCAGGCAAACGTCCTCGGCTTGTTCATGTACCTCAGCTCGGGGTCACGAGTGCACACCCCGGACCGGCTGTACGGCTGGCTCCGCGACGCCGGGTTCGGCGCAGCCCGCCGGATCCGCATCCTCCGCATCCCCGGGCAGGCCATGTACGTGGCCAGAAGGGAACCGCGCTGACTCACGCCCCCGTGGGTGGCCCCACGAGCGCGACGCCGATGGTGATCTGTGGATGCGCAGCAGGATCCAGCCACTGCAAGACCGACTTCATCTGTGCGCGGTCGATGGCCACACAGCCCCACGTCGGGTCGCCGTCGGAGACGTGCAGGAAGATTCCGGCCGATCGGCCGGGAACGCGTTGGGGGTTGTGGTCGACGAGGACGGCGTAGTCGTACATCGCGCCCGAGTCGTACAGGTTCTCGGCATCCTCGGAGTCGATCTCGGCGGCGTGGACGTGCGTGTTGTAGGTGGGAGAGTCGACGTCTTCGTCCCACCAATCTTCGTCGGTGGCTTGGAAATACGGCATTCGAGTCCCCGGGTCCGGCTGCCGCCCGAAGGCCTGGCCCAGCGGGAAGGTACCCACGGGGGTCCGGAACACGTCGTCCTCGGACGCACCGACGCCCAGCTCCCCCAGCATCGCCGCCATCGGACCGAGCACCTGCTCCCACGTCCCGTTCACGCGCTCGTAAGCGCTCAGGCTGCCGGTGCTGGACGTCGCGGACGGTGCACTGACGACGATCATCTGACCCGGCGCGTGCGCCCGGGCCGGCGCAGACGTCGCCATTGCCAACACGATGGGTGCCAGTCCCAGCGCACGCCAGGTCCGTGCTGCGATCCCCATACCGGCGACCCTACTCGGACGTCGACGCGCCGGGTCGGCGCGGTCAATTGCACTGCAGCGCCGCGAGACCGGCGAACTTTCGCACCCCGACCTCGCACCGGGGTCGGATGGACGAAACAATTAGGCATGCGAAGAAACGGCTCCGACGCACCCCGGTGTACGAGGAGCACGTCGTCGCACCCCAGGCCAGGGGCACTCGTCGCGGCGCTGAGTCTGGTCGCCCTGACCGTGGCGGTGCTACAGACGGCGGTGGTGCCGATCCTCGGAATCATCGCCGAGCAGCTGAACGCGTCGTCGGTGGCCGTGAGTTGGGCGGTGACGGCGAACCTCCTCGCGGCTGCCGCGTCGACGCCCCTGATCGGCCGGCTGGCCGACCTCCACAACAAGAAGCACGTCCTGCTCGGCGTGCTCGCCGTCGTCCTTGCCGGCTCGGTGCTGGCGGCGACGACGTCGGCGCTCGCCCTCCTGATCGTGGCCCGCGTGCTGCAGGGGGTGTCGTACTCGCTGTATCCGATCTGCGTGGCGATCCTTCGTGAGGAACTCCCGGCGGACGAGGTCAACGGTGCTCTGGCAGTGCTGTCCGGCACGCTGGGGTTCGGCGGCGGCGTGGGTCTGGTGGTCACCGGCCTGCTGATGGACGGAGCGGCGGGGTACCACCGCGTGTTCTGGCTCACGACGGGATTCGTCGTGGTCGTGATCGTGGCGGCGGTGACCGCCATCCCGTCTCGCCGAAGCACCGCCACCGGCACGATCGACTGGTGGGGAGCAGCCGGGCTGGCGACCGGCCTGTCCGCGCTCCTGCTGACCATCACCCAGGGCAACTCGTGGGGCTGGTCGGCGCCTGCGACGATCGGCTCGGCGACCCTCGGGGTGATCGTCTTGGTGGCGTGGTGGGCGTGGGAGCGCCGACGACCGCATCCGCTGGTGTCGACCGAGATGCTGACCCGCCGACCGGTGCTGCTGACCAACCTCGCGACGGTCTTCGTCGGCATGGGCCTGTACTTCGGCTTCCTGGGTCTGACTCAGTTCGTTCAGGTCGACCGTGCCACGGCGGGATACGGTTTCAGCGCATCGGTCCTCCACGCGAGCCTGGTGTATCTGCTTCCGGGGGCGATGGCCGGCTTCGTCACGGCGACCCTCAGCGGCAGGTTCATCGACCGCTTCGGCGCGCGGCCCATCCTCGTCAGCGGCGCCTTGGCCGGCATCGTCGGGTTCCTGTGGCTGGCGCTCGCACACTCGCAACCGTGGCAGGTCATCGTGGCGGGCATCTGGACCAACGCCTACATCAGCCTCGCCTACGGCGCCCTGCCCGCGCTCGTGGTCGCCGAGGTCGACGGCGCCGAGACCGGCGTCGCCACCAGCGTCAACGCGATCGCCCGCACCGTCGGCAGCTCGGTCGCCGCCGCATTGGTGGCCGTCCTGCTCGGTCGCGCGGTGGCCGGCACCGGACTGCCCGCCGAACACGCATTCGTCGTCATCTTCGTCGGCGGTGCCGTCACCGCAGGGCTGGCCATGGTGCTGATTGCCCTGTCCCGCAGCGGCATCCGCAAGGACGTGTCACCCGAGGCCGCGGTCGACTCGCGCGCCATGAACCACGAATGGGGCTGACCGGCTCGCCGCTCGAGACCCACTGCGTGGCCGCTCGAGATGACGGACGCGTGACCGTTTCCGGGCACTCGGCGCAATGCCTCCTCGCGTCGAGCTGACGGCACGTAGCCTTGAAGGCGTTCGGGGAGCGCGCGGGGAGCCATGCATGGGAACGGGTGACACGGATACCGCCAATGCGCGCGCAGACGATTCGCGGGTCTTCCAAGGACGCTTCGAGCGCATGGCAGAGATGTCATCGGACGGCATCTGCGTCCACGCGGACGGGAAGATCGTCTTCGCCAATGCCGCGGCCGTTCGCTGGATGAACGTGGATCCGGCGGTCGGACTGATCGGACGACGGGTCTCCGAGTTCGTCCACGAGGACTCCTACCCCGGGGTCGAACGCCGCCTCCAGGGGCTACGACGGGAGGGCGACTCCTCGACGCCGACGGAGGTCGTGATGGGTCGACCGAGACGATCGGCGCGCGACGTGCAGGCCACGTCGATGCGCATCGACTGGGACGGCCGTCCGGCCATCGTCACCACCTTCCGCGACCTGACGAACGTCAAGGCGGCCACGCTTCTGAAGTATCAGGCGGCCCTCTTGGACCACGTCAGCGACGCGATCATCGGTGTCACGGCTGCGGGGGTGGTCACCAGTTGGAATGCCGCCGCGGAGACGATCTACGGCCGCAGCCTCGGTGACGTGCTCGATCTTCCGGTGAGCAACGCGGTCGGAACCAGCCTCGACGCGCGGTCCGTCTTGGAACTCGGCGACGTGCTGCACACCACGCACGTCGCCGCCGACGGCACATCACGATCGGTTCGCGTGTCCGCCGCCGAAACCGACAACGGCTATGTCTTCGTGTGTGCGGACATGACCGCCCTGCGCCGCGCCGAACGACACTTCGAGTCCGTGGTCACGGCCATGGACGCCGGAGTAGTGGTGTTCGATCCGACCGGAGTGATGTCCTCGGCCAACCCGACGGCGTGGCGGATCTTCGAGGGCGTCACCGAGGGCACCGCGCCATTCGCCGCCGACATTCCGGTCTTCGACCAGGACGGGCAACCCATTGTCGGAGAACGCAATCCGCTTCGGGTGGCCATCGCATCCGGGGCACCGCAGACCGACTGCGTGATCGGCGTCGACCGCCAGGACGGCCGACGGCTCTGGCTGTCCATCAGCGTTCGGCTGCTGAACCAACTCGACCCGCCGCAATCGCCGATCCTCTGCACCTTCGTCGACGTCACCGCGCAGAAGCTCGCCAGCGAACAACTGGCCCACGCCGCCGACCACGACCCCATGACCGGTCTTCCCAATCGACCCAACGCGCTGGGTCTGCTGGCGAGCGCGATCGCCCCTGACGCCGATCGTCGCGTCCGGGCAGTGTTGTTCATCGATCTGGACAAGGTGAAGTCCGTCAACGACTCCCGTGGGCACGGCGCGGGTGACGCGGTGCTGACCACGGTCGCCACGCGCATGCGCGACACCCTGCGCGACCACGACGTCATCGCACGACTGGCTGGCGACGAGTTCCTCGTGCTGCTCTTCGCGCCCGTCGACCAACGGGTCGTCGACGAGTGCATCCGTGGATTGCACTGCGCTGCAGCCACGCCCGTCACCTACCGGGACACGAGCGTCGCCGTCACCGCGAGCATCGGAGTGACGATGGTGGAAGCCGACGAACATCGGGATGCCCTCGAGCTGCTCCGCGACGCCGACGCGGCGATGTATGCCGCAAAGGCCGCCGGGCCGGGCCAGACGCGTTTCGCGCCCGGACCAGACGCCACCGCGGCGGCGACGGCGGCATCGCCGACGCCGGGGATCGGGGAACTCCGAAACACCCCGTGACCGACGACGCACTTACACGTCGTCGTGGCGATGCACCGGCTCACCGCCGACGACGGTGAGGTGCACGGGTACGTCGACCAGATCGTCGGCGTCGACCGCGACCGGGTCGTCGCCCCACAGCGCGACGTCGGCCTTGAAGCCCACCTCGATCTTGCCCAGCTGGCCCCCGTCACCCTGGGCGGCTGCCGACCACGTCGTGAATCCGTCCAGTGCCTCCTGGGCCGTCAGGCACTGATCCGGTTCGAAGACGAACCCGTCGCGGTCACCCGGAGTTCGACGAAGTCTGGCCCACGCCATGCCAATCCGCGCGTCGAGCTGCGCCACCGGCCAATCGGAGCCCAGGGCAAGCGGCGCCCCGGATCGCAAGACGTCACGGATGCGCCACGCCCGCGTGGTGCGTTCCGGCCCGAGGCGAGTCGCCCACGAGTCCGAGCCGTCGGCCTTGCGCCATTGGAGATGCAGTGGCTGCATGGACGCCGTGATGCCCGCGGCAGCCAGCCGCGGCAGGTCCTCGTCGGCGAGGTACTCCAAGTGCTCGATGCGATGGGGGACACCATTCTTCGCGATCACCCCGACCGCCAGGTAGGCGTCGATGGCCGCGCTGATCGCGCGGTCGCCGATCGCGTGCGTGGCAATCTGAAACCCCGCGGCGGCATACCGTTCGACGGTCTTGGCGTAATGCGCGGGTTCCGGCCAGAAGGGCAGCAGTCCCTCGCCCATGGTGTCGGGCTCCGACAGCCAACCGGTTCCCGTGTCGATGACGCCGTCGAGGAACATCTTGATGACGCCACCGCGCCACCGGCGTCCCCTCCGATCTCGTAACGAGATGTATTCGGCGACACCGTCGTCGTCCCGCTCGGGACCGTGCCGCAACGCGGTCACCAATCGAACGGGAAGACCGGGTCCGGTTTCCGCCATTTCTTCGAGGAAGTCGATCGCTTCGGCGTCGCCGTCCATGACGCAGCCTCCGGTGATGCCCGACGAGTTGAGCTGCGCGAGAACCCTTCTGCTGATGGCGATGCCGTCGGAACGGGTCAGCACCGGAGCGGCCGCCAGGACGTAGTCGAAGGCGGTGGCTTCGCGCACCTCGCCGGTAGGACGGCCGTCGACGTCGACGACTATCTGTGACACGTCGTCGAAGTGGACCGCGCCGGTGACGCCCGCTTGGGTCAGCGCTGCCGAGGTGGCCAGTACCGTGTGCATGTCGAAGAAGTACAAGGCGGTGGGCAGCCGATGAACGGCGTCCTCGATTTCCTCGGCGGTGATCGGGCGGCCGGCGAAGATGCCGTAGTCGACGTTCCAGCCGCGGAGCCAAGCCTGGGGGTCGTCACGGAGGATGCGATCGGCTTCGGTGCGCAACCGCGCGAGGAATTCCGGCATGGTGGTGATCCCGCCGAAGTCCACCCCTCGAGTTGCCGCCGCACCCATCAACGGATGGATGTGTCCGTCGATGAGCCCCGGCGTCAAGGTGCGGCCCGCGGCGTCGACCACTTCGGTTGCGGCACCGCGGAACTCGAGGACGGATGCCAACGAGCCGACGGCGATGATCGTGTCCCCGTCGAAGGCGACGGCCTCGGCCCGCGGCTGGGCCGGGTTCTGTGTCCGGATGTTCGCATCCCGAATGATCATCGAAGCCGTGGTCGCCATGGGACTACTTTCTGTCGAGGGAATCGTGGACGCATGACGCGGTGAGTTCGACTTAAATTAATGGGTGTAAATAAGTACCGCCGGACGGTACCGCGAGCAACTGATTCCGTCAACGGATCGCCTAAGCTGCGGTCATGAGCGCAGCATCGCCGCGACGTGCCGGCCGGCCGAAGCAAGCGATCCTGACGCGTGACCTCATCATCGACGGTGCCTTCGAGCTGTCGAAAGAGGCTGGCACCGAGGGTTTCTCGATGAAGCAGCTCGCCAAACGCCTCGGCGTGCAACCGCCTGCGCTCTACAACCACGTCGCGAACCGCAACGAGGTGGTGAACGCAATGCGGGAAAGGATCGCCCTGAGCTTCCAGGTGGATCACTTCGACGACCTGCCGTGGTACGACGCGCTCGTACCGTGGGCCTGGGCGTACCGAAACGCCTTCGCGGCCCATCCACAGACGATCGCGTTGCTCGCCATCCTGCCCCTCGGTGACGAAGAAGTCGTCTTCCTCAACTACGAAGTCATCTTCAGCGCCCTTCGGCGCCAAGGATGGCCCGTGTCGGAACTGGCCTCGGTGGTCATCGCGCTGGAGTCCTTCATCATCGGTTCGGCTCTCGACGTTCTCGCACCGGAGGACAACCAGGCACCCGGTGCCCTTGCCGACCGAGCGCCGACGATGCACGCCGCGCTCGAAGCCCGTAAGGCGACGGCGAAGGCGGAGGGTGCCACCGCGGCAGACGTGACGTTCGACGTCGGACTACGCCTACTCATCGACGGCCTGCGAAACCGCCTCGAACAGTTCGAATCCTCGTGACCCGCTGACGACGACGGCGGCGCACCGTCTCGTCGTCGTCCCTGCCCAACGAGGAATTTCGACCTGGCGCTAACGAATTCGCCGGGGTCTGCGATGAAGGGATAGAGGTACACCACCTTCAGGCCGAGTGGTGGTACCGCCAGTACGGCAAGAAGAGGTCTGTGGATGCAGGCGCGGACTCCGACCCCTCTCGCGACTGGCGATCCGAGCACGTGTTCAAGGATGGCGGCCGAGGACCGCGCCATCGGGGTCACGTTCCCCTTGGGGGTGTAGATGTTCAGTCCGACCGACACCAGCCGCGCCAGCGTCAGGGACTTCGCGCACGGCAAAGACTCACTACTGTCGGTCGTGCGCACTGCGCACAACCGATTGGCCACGGCGACCGCAACCGGGGGCACCTCGGAAGTCCAAGGGGCGCAGCATCGACTGCAGATCGCCGTGGACGCCGCCCGTGACGCCGGTGTGGCGTGGGGAGAGATCGGCGACGTGCTAGGCCTGGCACGCGGCAACGCCTACCAACGCTATCGACATCGAGCTGCTCGGTGAGTTCAGCGGAGCGTCGACGACGGCGCCCATCTGGGCCTGCATGGGGACGACGACGAACCGCCCCCACGTGGTGACGTAGGGGCGGTTCGACGTGCGCCAATGTGCGGGGCGCGACGCGTTCGAGTCTACCGATCCCGGGTCGGGTTCACGGCGTCGATTCGGCGGATGACTGGCGGCCGCACGCGTCGGTCACGCGGCGTTGCCGCCGGCACCGTCGGTTCCGTTGGCGGTGTTACCGATGCCGCCGGCTCCGCCTGCCCCGCCGCTGTCGCCGAAACCCCGGCCGCCGTGTCCCCCGTTTCCGCCGATGCCCGCCGTGCCACCGGTGGCGCTACCCCCGTTGCCGCCGTGTCCACCCGGTGCGACCAGACCGCCGGTGTTGCCGTTACCGCCGTCGCCACCGCGCGCGACGCCACCAGCGGAGGCGTTGCCGCCGTTTCCTCCGTTGCCGCCGTTGCCCGTCAGTCCACCGGTACCACCGTTGCCGGCACCACCGGCGGTGGCGTCACCGCTGCCGGAGGTCGCGTTGCCGCCACGCCCACCGGCACCGCCGGTGCCCGAACCAGCGGAGTTGCCACCTTGGCCGCCCCGCCCTCCGACGGCCGTGCCGCCAACCGTCGCAGCGTTGCCTCCGTTACCGGCGTTACCGGCGTTGCCGATGACCGAGTTGCCGCCGTCGCCCCCATTGCCGGCGACCGCGCCGGCGACGCCAGTGAGGTCATCTCCACCCGTGCCGCCGGCACCTCCGCTTCCGAAGTCCGCACCGGCACCGCCGTTGCCGCCGTTGCCAGCTGGACCGCCGGCCACCGCTCTTCCACCGTTTCCGCCGGCACCGCCGTTGCCGGCCAACGAGGCGCCGTCACCGCCGTCACCACCGTCACCACCGTCACCACCCAAGCCCGAGGTGCCTCCGCTGCCGCCGTTGCCGAACATGGTGGCCGCGTCACCACCGTCCCCACCCGAGCCGGTCACGCTGCTGCCGCCGTTTCCGCCGTTGCCCAGGATGGCGCCCGCGCTGCCGCCGGTGCCACCGGTACCCGAGGTGCTGGCGCCCCCGTTGCCGCCGTTGCCGAACAAGGACCCACCGGCTCCGCCGTTGCCGCCGGCGTGGCCCAGCTTGGTGGCCGCGCCGCCGGCCCCACCAGCTCCGATCAGTCCGGCGTTGCCGCCGTTGGCGCCGGCCCCGCCCGCGCCACCGTTGCCGAAGAACAGACCGCCGTTGCCGCCGGTCACGCCGGGCAGGTCCCCCGCGGCGCCGTTGCCGAAGAACACACCCCCGTTTTGCCCGGGCAGCACACCGTCACCGATGAGCAGTCCGCCGGGACCGATCAGGCCCAAGAACGCTCCCGTGGAGGTGAACAGCGCGAACCCCGGCGAACCGACCATGGCCAGCTGCGCCTGCATCCCGGCGCCAGAAGACGCTCCGGGTGCCGGAGTGCTCGCCGCGCGCAGCCCACCGCTGCGCGGAGTCGGCGAGGCGAGAAACTCCTCGGGAGCGGCAGTGCCACGCAGACCCGGTGCCGCACCCCAAGACCGCGACCCACCGCTCGCCGATGCGCCGGCAGTGGGTTCCGTCGGCCAGTGGTGCAGCGCCGCAACCACATCGGCCGGGCTGCCGACCGCCACCAGCATCATCCCCGTGTTCACGGCATCGGCCGGAGTGGATGTATGCGACACCGGGAGCACGTCGGGTGTGGGCAAGGTTGGCCGGAGATCCGCGCGGAGAATTGCCGGAGGTTCGGCGGCCGCGGTGACGCCGGTGGCCAAAAGAAGTGCGCTGGAGGCCATCGCCGTTGCAGCGGTGATCACGCGGAATGACACGATCATGTGGGCAGCCTCCGAGGCGAGTTGGGCAAGTGGGCAGGACCCGTCGATACCCGGATCCCCCGAGTTCACACGTCCTAACGCCAGCGGCCCGGGAAACGTCACGAACGTTGCACGGTAGTTCTCACTCGTATTTCTGGTGGAGTCGCGCGGAAACGCTGCCAGACGATCGATCGGCGGTGGGCCCGGCGCGCCGATCGTGAACCGTGCACGGTGACATGTCCGGTAGACCGCAGAGGATTCACGAGTGCGACGCCGTGTGCCGCCGCAACGACGCCGCGGCCGTCCGCACCGCGGCGCTCACCGCGTCGACGACCGGGCTGTCGAGCTTCCAGCACTGCCAGAACAGCGGGACGTCGAGGTACGCGTCGACGATCCGGACGAACCTGCCGTCGGCCAACGCCGCCGCAGCCGCGCGCTCCGGATACATCGCCCACCCCAGCCCGGCCGTCGTCGCCGCCGCGAAGCCGTCGGTGGTCGGCACGTAGTGCACCGGGCGCGGGACGGCGCGGCGAAACAGCTTGCGGAGCAACATGTCCTGCAACGCGTCGTCGTGATTCCACGCCAGCGAGGGTGCCGCCGCCATCGTCGCCGCGGTGACGCCGCCCCGGAGATGCCGCTCGACGTAGTCGGGGCTGGCCACCGGGAGGTAGCGCATCACCCCGAGCGCCTCCGTCCGGCACCCGGACACCGCGGTGCGCTCGGTGGTGACTGCGCCCATCACCGCCCCCTCCCGCAGCAGCCGGGCCGACCGATCCTGGTCCTCGATGCGAACGTCGAACAACACCTGCGGCAGCACGCCGAGCACGTCGGTGAACCACGTCGACATCGAGTCGGCGTTGACCGCCAGGGCCACGCGGGTGAGGCGGTTGGGAAGCCCGGTCATCTCGGCAAGCGCCTCGGACTCCAACATCGCCGTCTGGGCCGCCAGCCGCAGCAGGGGTACGCCCGCAGCCGTTGCCGTGCAAGGCTTCTCACGCCTGACCAAGACCTGGCCGACGGCGTGTTCCAACGACTTGATGCGCTGGCTGACGGCCGAGGGCGTTACGTGCAGCCGCGACGCCGCGGCGTCGAAGGAGCCCAACTCGACGACGGCCGCGAAGGCGGCCAGCTGCTGGGCGTCCAGACTCACATTAGTGATTCTAATGGTTCGACACAATCTTTAGCTGTACCACTGTCTGTCCAGCTCGTAGCGTCGAGGCATGCACTCACAATTGGTCGTCGGCTTTCTGGCGTCGGCCGCACTGATCGCGGCCATCGGCGCCCAGAACGCGTTCGTCCTGCGCCAAGGCATCCGGCGCGAACACGTCCTGCCGGTGGTCGTCCTGTGCACCCTGTCCGACGCCGTGTTGATCGTGGCGGGAATCGCCGGCGTCGGCGCGCTGATCGCCGCGCACCCGATTACGTTGAGCGTGACCACCTTTGGCGGTGCCGTCTTCCTCGTCGGGTACGGCCTGCTGGCCGCCAAGCGGGCGTGGCGGCCGTCGGCCTCGACCCTGACGCCGTCGGACGCCGCGCCGGCCCGGCTGGCCGGAGTGCTCCTCACGTGCGCCGCGCTGACGTTTCTCAATCCGCACGTCTATCTGGACACCGTCGTCCTGCTCGGGGCCCTGGCCAACGAACGAGGGCAGGGACGCTGGTCGTTCGCCGTCGGCGCCGTCACCGCGAGCGCGGTGTGGTTCGTCTGCCTCGGCTACGGGGCCCGGCGGCTGTCCGGATCATTCGCCAAACCGTCCACCTGGCGCGTGCTCGACGGTGTCGTCGCAGCCACCATGATCGGGCTCGGCGTCATGCTGGCGACCCGCTAGGGAGCGACCACGACCCCGAAGAGGTTGCCGGGGAAGCAGACGGCGCCGTTGCACCACGTGCCGTACGACCCCAGCCCGGGCTGTACCGGCGGCGGAGCGTCCGTCCCGCGGATGTCACCCTGGGCGCAGACGACCGTGCCGCTGGAGTCGTTGCAGCCCGCGACGGCCGCCGGGGCCGCGGCGAGCCCGGCCGCCGCGACGCCGAACGTCACGACGGTGACGGCCCAGTGCAGGCGTATTCGCATGATCACTCCCAAGGTGTCCCCCAAGCATGCTCGCGCACGAGCCATCATGGTGTCCATGAGCCCAAAGAAGTCGGTCTTCATCACCGGCGCCGCCGCGGGCATCGGCCGCGCCACCGCGCTGTCCCTGGCCAAGAAGGGCTACGTCGTCGGCGCGTACGACATCGACGAGGTGGGCCTGAAGACCCTCGCCGACGAGATCGAGGACCTCGGCGCCACGGCGGTCACCGGACACCTCGACGTCACCGACGCCGAGGAGATGGCCCAGCGGGTGGGCGAATTCGCCGCCGCCGCGGGCAACCGGCTCGACGTCATGATCAACAACGCGGGCATCCTGATCGCCGGTCGCTTCGAGGAGATCGCCGTCGCGGCGCATCACGAGGAGATCGACGTCAACACCAAGGGCGTGGTGAACGGTCTACACGCGGCGTTCCCCTACCTGCGGACCACACCGGGAGCGGTGGTGGTGAACATGGCGTCGGCGTCGGCGATCTACGGGCAAGCCGAACTCGCGAACTACAGCGCCACCAAGTTCTTCGTCCGCGCGATCACCGAAGCCCTGGACCTGGAGTGGAAGCGCTACGACATCCGGGTGATCGCGATGTGGCCGCTCTACGTGCAGACGGCGATGACCACCGACGTCCGCACCGGCACCACCGACTCGTTGGGCATTCGCCTCACCGCGCAAGACATCGCCGACGACATCGTGGCGGCCCTCGACCCCTCCTGGCCGCGCCGACTGATCCACCAGGTGCACTTCCCCGTCGGATCCCAGGCGAAGACCCTGGCCGTGGGCGCACGGTTCTCGCCGGCCTGGCTCACCCGGCTCGTCAACAAGCGCCTCGCCCACAGCTGAGGCGGCCGACACCCTCTCGGGATCGTCAGCTCTTCTTGCTGGGGATCACGATCACCACGATGAGGGTGATGATGCTGAAGAACAGACCGAGGATGCCCCAGCCAATCGCGCTGCGCCCCTTGGTTCCTGCGATCACCGCGCAGATGATGGCGGCGATGATGCTGCCGATGGCGACGAAGATGCCCTTGATGCCGCGCAGGATGAACCCCGCCGCCTCGACGTTGTCCGAAGCAAGTAATACGACGTTGTTCAGCATGCCTGCGCCTCCGCGATGAGCCTCGACCCGGCGACGTTCACCGGCCTCACCGGGTACCCCAGTTGCCACACCTGAACCACATTGGGACACACCCGCGCCAAATCCCCAGCAAGCTCGCAGCGGAACGCCACGAATTCGCGAGGACGTCGACCGTCGTTGGCCGCCGAGTCGCCCGCGCCCTGTGGACTGGAAGGCGTCCGAGACCACGCGCGGAAGGAACCACCCATGTCCGAGCACGACGCCACGATCACCGCCCCCACGTCGAGCCGGCCGCTCGTCATCCGCCACGTGCTGGAGCGCCAACTCGACGCAGGCCACGGCCTGGGCGCCCATCTGGTGGGCGCAACCACCGACCTCACCGCGTCACTGGCACACGCACCGTCGGCCGTCGTCGACGAAATTCGCGGTGGCGCAACGCTGCCCGCCGCGCTTGCCCACTCCGGCACCGAACTGCGCGACATCGCCTCCAGCACCGGCACCCGGGTGCGCTCGGCCATCGGCGAGTACGTCGGAACCCAGGCCACCCTGCCGAACGCCGTCGTCGTCGGAGCCGCGGACGTCGCCGAAGCCGTTCTCCGCGCGCAGGGCACCGTGGCCGCCGCAGCCGTCGACTCCGCGTTCGCCGTCGCCACCACCGCCGCCCGCGGCGGCGACGTGACCGACGCGCTGGCCCGCGGACGACGCGAGATCGCCGCGCGGACCGACACCGCGCGGGCCGACGTCGCCGGCGCGTGGGAACGTGCCGCCGAAGAGATCCGCGGCGCGGTCACCGACTACGACGACTACCTCGAGGCGCTGTCCGACGACGACTGAGCCGGTGTGTTCCTCCGGCCCGCCGACGGATACCAAGTTACGCTCGCCGCGTGCCGCAAACCTGGTCCCGACGGAGTTTCCTGGCGATGACCGCGGGCCTCGCCCTCACCGCCGTGGCCTGCGGCTCCGACAAACCTGGCACGGTAGCCGGCGACGGGTCGGTCACGGTCACGCACGCCTTCGGCGAGACCAAGATTCCGTCGGCCCCCAAGCGGGTCGTCAGCGCCGGGTTGACCGAACAGGACGACCTGCTGGCGCTGGGTGTCGTACCGATCGCGATCACCGACTGGTTCGGTGGTGAGCCGTTCGGCACGTGGCCGTGGGCCCTGCCCAAGCTCGGCACCGCGCAACCCGTCGTGCTGAACCTCTCCGACGGCATCCAGGTCGACCAGATCGCCGCCCTCAAACCAGATCTCATCGTCGCCACCAACGCGGGCCTCGACCAGGACACCTACACCAAGCTGTCGGCGATCGCGCCGACCATCGCGCAGTCCGGCCAGAGCGCGTTCTTCGAACCGTGGAAGGACCAGGCCAACACCATCGGCCAAGCGGTGTTCAAGTTCGACGACATGGCCAAGCTCGTCTCCGACGTCGACGCCAAGTTCGCCGACGTGGCCAAGAACAACTCCGGTTTCAACGGCAAGAAGGTCGTCGTCGTCAGCGCGACCGCCTTCCAAGATCAGTACGACCTCACCCCGCCCGGCTGGCGCACCGAATTCCTGAGCCAGATGGGCTTCATCGTGCCGGACGCCGTCAACGCCTACGTGAAGGACGACCGGGCCCGGGTCCCCCGCGACAAGCTGGCGTCGGTGCTCGACGCCGCCGACGTCGTCGTCTGGAAGACCGAGAGCGACGAGGAACAGGCGGCGCTGCTCGCCGACCCGACCTTCGCCACCCTGAAGTCGACCCGGACCAACCGCAACGTCTTCACGGGCAAGGACCTCGCCGGCGCGCTGGCCTTCTCGTCGGTGCTGTCCTACCCCGTGGTGGCCGATCGGTTACCGCCGATGATCTCGAAGGTGCTCACCTGACAAGATGACCGGGTGACAACGCCCGAAACAACCGACCAGCGCCCAGGATTCGCACAGGTTGGGTCGGCCTACTATCCGGTCCTCGTCGCCGTGTTCACGGCCCTGGTCATCATCTCCAACGTGACGGCCACCAAGGGCGTGGCGTTCGGTCCGATCCTGACCGACGGTGGCTTCATCGTCTTCCCCCTCACCTACGTGATCGGCGACGTCCTGTCCGAGGTGTACGGCTTCAAGGCAGCCCGGCGGGCGATCATCCTCGGCTTCTCGATGAACGTGTTGGCCGCGTTGGCGTTCTGGGTGACCATCTACCTGCCCGCCGCCGACTTCTACGAGAATCAGGCCGCGCTCGAGAACGTCGTGCACGCCTACACCCAGCTGATCGTCGCCGGGCTGGCCGGGTTCCTGGTCGGGCAGACCATCAACGCCTGGGTCGTCGTGGCGATCAAGGAGCGCACCAAGGAGAAGCACCTGTGGGCGCGCCTGGTCGGGTCGACGTTCGCCGGCCAGCTCGGCGACACGTTGGTGTTCTGCAGCATCGCGGCCGGTGCGATAGGCATCACCAGCTTCCGGGACTTCGCCGTGTACACCGCGCTCGGGTGGATCTACAAGACCGCCGTCGAGGTGGTGCTGCTGCCCATCACCTACCGCGTGATCGCGGTGATCAAGCGCCGCGAACCGACGTACGAGCCCGCGGTCTAGCTCGAGGCCGGGATGATTCACGACTACGGGGACCGGGCGCTGTTGCTCGAGGTCGACGACACGGCCGACGTCCTGGCGTGGTGCGACGCGGTGCGACGCGCGGAGTTGCCCGGCGTGATCGAGGTCGTCCCCGCCGCCCGCACGGTGCTGCTGGTGCTCTCCGGGCCCCGGCAGCAGGCCTCGACCCGGACCCGTCTCGACGGGCTGCGCGTGCCGCGTTCGGAGATCACCCCGGCCGACCCGAGCACCGTCGTCACGATCGACGTCGTCTACGACGGGGCGGACCTCGACGAGGTTGCGCGCCTGACCGGCCTGTCCCCCGAACGGGTCGTGGCGGCCCACACGGCCGCACCGATGCGCGTCGGCTTCGGTGGCTTCGCCCCCGGCTTCGCGTATCTGGTCGGCGGCGACGAGAGGTTGCACGTGCCCCGCCGGGCCGAGCCCCGCACCAGGGTTCCCGCCGGATCCGTGGGGCTGGCAGGCGACTTCAGCGGCGTCTACCCACGGGAGTCCCCCGGCGGCTGGCAGTTGATCGGCCACACCGACGCCGTGCTGTGGGACGTCGACCGCGACCCGCCTGCCCTCTTGGTGCCCGGCAGCTGGGTGCGCTTCCGGGCCGTCGACGAGGAGCGGCGGTGACCACCCTCGAAGTCCTCGCCACCGGCCCGCTGGCCCTGATCGAAGACCTGGGCCGACCCGGCCTCGCGCACCTGGGCGTCACCCGCTCCGGCGCCGCCGACCGGCACTCGCACACCCTGGCCAACCGGCTGGTCGCCAACCCACCCGACGTCGCCACGATCGAGATCACCTTCGGCGGGTTCTCCGCGCGCGTCCGAGGCGGCGACGTCGTCATCGCGGTCACCGGGGCCGACGCCGACCCGGCGGTGGACGGGCTTGCCTTCGGCACCAACAGCATTCACCACGTTCGCGACGGGCAGGTGATCTCGCTGAGCACCCCGCGTTCGGGGCTGCGCAGCTATCTGGCGGTCCGCGGCGGCGTCGACGCCGAGCCCGTCCTCGGCTCCCGCAGCCATGACGTGATGTCGGCGATCGGGCCTCCGCCGTTGCGGTCCGGCGACGTCCTGCCGATCGGCGAGCACGCGGCCGACTTCCCCGAACTCGACCAGGCACCGGTCGCCCCAATCGGCACGGACGGCCTCGACCTCGTGGTGGTGCCCGGCCCGCGCGACGACTGGTTCGCCGATCCCGACGCGCTGGTGCGCACCGACTGGGTGGCCTCGGATCGCAGCGACCGCGTCGGGACGAGACTGACCGGGCACCCCCTGACGCCCCGCTTCCCCGACCGGCAGCTGCCCAGCGAGGGCGCCGTCCGCGGGGCAATCCAGGTGCCGCCCAACGGCTTACCCGTCATCCTCGGACCCGACCATCCCGTGACCGGCGGCTACCCGGTGATCGGCGTCGTCGCCGACCGCGACGTCGACCGGATGGCGCAGGTCCGGCCGGGCCAGCACGTCCGGCTGCACTGGTCCCGCCCGCGCAGGTGACGGTTCTCTTCGACGTCGCGCCCTGGTAGGAACGAGGTGTGCTCCACACCGCGCGCCTGGTTCACACGTCCGATCTCGACGGCGAGACGCGGGAGGACGCGCGGCGGATGCTCGCCGACGCCTTCGCCGACGGCGAGGTCGACTTCACCGACGCCGACTGGGAGCACGCCCTCGGCGGCATGCATGCGCTGATCTGCGTCCGCGGCGCGTTGATCGCGCACGGCGCCGTCGTGCAACGCCGCATGATCCACCGGGGCACCGCCCTGCGCTGCGGATATCTCGAGGCCGTCGCCGTGCGCGAGGACTGGCGCGGCCAGGGCCTCGCAATGGCAGTGATGGACGCCCTCGAGCAGGTGCTTCGCGGCGCCTACGAGCTGGGGGCACTGAGCGCGTCGGAGGCCGGCAGGCACATCTACGCGACGCGGGGGTGGCAGCCGTGGCAGGGGATGACGTCGGTGCTGACCCCGTCCGGGGTGGTCGCCACACCCGACGACGACTCCTCGATCTTCGTCCTGCCCGTGACCGCGGACCTCGACACCACGGGCGAAATCACGTGCGACTTCCGCGAGGGTGACGTGTGGTGACCAGCGGATACGCATCTCACCGAGGGATTGCGGCCGTGGTGAGCCGAAGTTCACCGCCGAGTCATGGTCGGGCCGCCGCGACATGCGTCGGAAACGGCGACGAAACCAAACGGCAACACGGCATGCCTTGACTGGTGCCATGCCCGAACCAGATTGGGCACCACTGACCGGATTCCGGGTGGCGGTGACCTCAGCCCGACGTGCCGACGAGCTGAGCACGCTGCTGCGCCGCCGCGGAGCCACCGTCACCAGCGCCGCAGCCATCGAAATGGTGCCGCTGCCCGACGACGAGGAACTGCACGTCCACACCGAGGCGTTGATCGCCACGCCGCCCGACGTGGTCGTCGCGACGACCGGCATCGGGCTGCGGGGCTGGATCGCCGCCGCCGACGGCTGGGGACTGGCCGCGGAGCTGACGGCCGCGTTGAGCAAGGCGCGCGTCGTCTCCCGAGGCCCCAAGGCAACCGGAGCGCTCCGGGCGGCGGGGTTGCCCGAGGAATGGTCGCCGGAGTCCGAGTCGTCCCGCGAAGTCATGCAGTACCTGCGCGAAGGCGGCGTCGACGGGCTGCGCGTCGCCGTCCAGCTACACGGGGCCACCGCCGACTGGGACCCGTTCCCCGAATTCCTCGACGAACTCCGCGCCGCGGGAGCCGAGGTGGTGCCCATCCGGGTCTACCGCTGGCACCCCGTACCGCGGGACGGCGCCTTCGACACGCTGGTCGCCGGCATCGCCGAGCACAAGTTCGACGCCGTCAGCTTCACTTCCGCACCCGCCGTGGCCGCGATGCTGATGCGGGCCCTGGAGATGGGTGTCGAGAACAAGGTGCTCGACGCCCTGCGGACCGACGTCCACGCGATGTGCGTCGGCCCCGTGACGGCACGGCCGCTGGTGCGCCTCGGGGTGCCGACGTCGGCCCCCGAACGGATGCGACTCGGGGCGCTGGCCCGCCACATCACCGACGAACTGCCGCTGCTTCAGTCGCGGACCGTCACGGTCGCCGGGCACGTCCTGGAGATCCGCGGCACGTGCGTGCTCGTCGACGGCGCCGTCAAGGATCTGCCGCCTGCGGGCATGGCCACCATCCGCGCGCTGGCCCACCGGCCAGGGCAGGTCGTCTCGCGCGGTGACCTGCTCAGCGCGCTCCCGGGTGGGGGCACCGACACGCACGCCGTCGAGACGGCGGTACTGCGGCTGCGAACGGCGTTGGGCGACAAGAACATCGTCACCACGGTGGTCAAGCGCGGTTACCGCCTCGCGGTCGACGACGACCCGGCCGGTGCCGCGTGAACCCGCTGTTGGTGGCCCACGGCACCCGCAAGGCCGACGGGGTGGCGATGATCGCCGACCTGGCCGACCGGGTGGGCCGGCAGCTGGGCCAGCGGGTGCGCACCGCGTTCGTCGACGTGCTCGGCCCCACCCCCGCCGACGTGCTGGCCGAGCTTCGCGACGAGCCCGCCGTGCTGGTGCCCGCCTTCCTCGCCAGCGGCTACCACGTGCGCGTCGACGTTCCCGCGTTCGTCGCCGCCAGCGGACACCCCGACGTGACGGTCACCGACGCGCTGGGCCCGTCGGCCGACATCGTCCGGGTACTGGTCGACCGTCTCGTCGAATCCGGTTGGCGCCCAACGGACTCGGTGATCATGGCGGCGGCCGGCACCTCCGACGACCGCGCGAAGCGCGACCTCCGCGTCACGGCCACGCTGCTGTCCGCCGCCACCGGCACGCGGGTCGAACTCGCCTACGCGGCCACCGGGGAGCCGCGCGTCGCCGACGCCGTCGCCACCGTGCGATCCCGGGGCGCCCGCCGCGTCGTCGTGGCGTCCTACCTGCTGGCCGACGGACTCTTCCAGGACCGTCTGCACCAGTCGGGCGCCGACGTGGTGACCGCCCCGCTGGTCACCCACCCCGGCGTGGCGCGCCTGATCGCCCGCCGATTCCGTCGGGCGCGGTTGCCGATCTCCGCCTGAGGGCGCCGAAGACCGCGCGCGCGTCCACACCTTCCGTAGTCTCGGCGGTGAGATGGCTCTGGAGACCTATCGCTACCTCCGCGGCGGCATGGCGGTGATGATCGTGCTGCTGGGCACCGCGGTGCTCGTCGAACGGGCGCACGCCACCTGCTGGCAGACCTCCGTCAGCGCGTACTACTTCACCAGCGCGCACGCCGTGTTCATCGCCGCCCTCTGCGGCCTGGGCGCCATGCTGATCGTCTACAAGGGCGGCAACGACACCGAGGACGTCCTGCTGAACCTGGCCGGCATCCTGGCCTTCGTCGTCGCCATGGTGCCGACGTCGCGGCCGTTGTCGCTCTGCGGCACTGCGGATCTCGACGCCGGCGGTCAGTTTGCCATCCCCAACACGTGGGCCGTCGTCGTCGCCCTGGTGGTGTCGCGCGTCGCCTCCTGGTGGATGTATCACCGCACGGGCACCGGACCGCGGCGCAGCGCCCTCGGGACCGCGGCCCTGTGGGTGCAGCGCCTACTGCTGGCGGTCGGCCTGGTGACATTGGCGGTGGCGCCCGAGTGGTTTCGCGCCAACGCCCACGGCGTGGCCGCGGTGGCCATGTTCGCGGCGATCATCGCCACCGTGGCGATCACCGCGCTCGTGGTCGACGCCGGCCGCTATCGCTGGATCTACCGGTCCATCCTGGTGGCGATGGTGCTCACGTTGGTGGCCGCGATATGTCTGCACCTCGTCCTGGACGGTTTCAACCACGCCGTGATCCTGGTCGAGGCGGCGCTGATCGCCGAGTTCGCGGTGTACTGGATGGTGCAGACGGTCGAATTGTGGGGCACCACCGTCCGAGTCGGCGCGGTGACCGGGCGGGACACCCGTCTGCTGCGCGCGCTCTAGCACGCGCCTCTGACATTCCTGGTGGCTCCGGCGGGGTTGTCCACAGGCCTGGTTTCATCCAAAGAACGCTTGTAGCAGAACGCTTTTCGTCATACACGCGCCGTAAACTGGGTTCATGTTCGACGATCTGGTGGACGCGACGACCGGCACCCGTGGTGCCGGGGCGCTGTCGTCGTGGTCGCGGGTGGAGAACGCGGCCTGCGCCTGTCGGGTGGCGACGATGGCCGCCATGCTCGACGAGGCGTATGCGCTCTCCGGGTCGGCGGATCGGGACCAGTGGTGCTTGGACGACTTCGACGCCGTCGCCGCCCACATCGGCGCGGCACAGAACATCACCCCCGGTGCCGCCTCCCACCAGTTGCTCGTTGCGATCGCATTGCACGAACGGTTTCCCCGCGTGGCCGCGGTGTTCGCCGAGGGTCTCATCACCCATGCGTTGGTGAAGACCGTGGTGCAACGCGGCGCCCTGGTCATCGACCCGGATGCCCTGCGGGCTTTGGACCACTTGTTGGCGCAGGCGTTCGGGGACTGGGAGCCGAGGTCGGTCGACAAGACCGAGAAGGCCATCGACTTCTTCGTGGGGCAGGTCGACCCGCAGGCGGTGCGCCGTGCCGAGACCAAGGCGCGAGGCCGGTCCGTGGAGGTGCACATCGAGGAGGACGGCAGCGGTCTGGCCACGGTGCTGGCCACCCTGTTCGCCCACGACGCGAAAGTGTTCGAGGCCCGACTGAAGAACCTCGCCGCCACCGTCTGCCCGGCCGACCCCCGGACCGCCGACCAACTCCGCGCCGACGCCTACGGGGCCATCGGGAACGGCACCGACCGCATGGCCTGCCTCTGCGGCAACGACGACTGCGCCGCCATCGACGGGGAAAAGCCACCGCTCTTCGACAAGCCCCTTCGCGACCTCACCCTCACCGAGGTAATGACTCCCACCCCCGGCAGGTTCGCGAAGCTGCGGCCGGCGGCGTCAACGGGCGGCCAATTCCTCCCCGGTGCCGTCGCCTGCCGCGCCGCCATCGGGGCCACGATCACCCAAGTCGTGCACCCCGGACAAGCCCCACCGGAGAACCGATACCGACCGTCCAAGAAGCTGGCCGACTTCATCCGCTGCCGCGACATGACCTGCCGCTTCCCGGGCTGCCGCGTGCCCGCCAGCCAGACGGACGTCGACCACACGATTCCGTGGCCGCACGGCCCGACCGCGGCGTCCAATCTCAAGTGCATCTGTCGTCGACACCACTTGCTCAAAACCTTCTGGGGTGGTGAGAATTGTTGGCGGGAAAGGCAACTCGACGACGGAACCGTCATCTGGACCGCACCCGACGGACGGGAGTACATCACCACGCCGGGTAGCAGGCTGCTGTTCCCCGAACTGTCCGCACCCACCGCCACGATCACGACGACCGGCAGGCCCGTACCGCACACCGCGGGACTCGCCATGCCCCGCCGCAAGGTCACCCGCGTCGAGGGGCACGTTCGAGCCATTCACCGCGAGCGCAACGCGAACGAGCAGTCTGTCGGAGAGGATGGCCCAGGGCCCTAGGCGCCGACCTCGACCCGGCCGTCGTCGGCCATTCTGGTCCGATACACCGGCAGGGCCACCTCGGGATCGTCGAGACACGTGCCGTCGTCGAGGGCGAACGCCTGCTTCTTCATCGGCGACTGCACGCACAGGCGACCGCCACGGTCTCCGACGATGCCCCGCGACATCACCGCCGCCCCCGAGAACGGGTCGACGTTCCCGATCGCCCACAGCGAACCGTCGTCGACCCGAAACAACGCGACCTGCACACCATCTGGCAGCAGCACGCCGACGCCGCGCCCCGGCAGCAGGCGGTCGTAGTCGCAGGCGGGCGTCCAGACGTGAACGTCCCTGGCGTCGTCCAGCAGTGTCATGTGTCTCCTCTACGAATCGACGGAATGCCAAGGGCCGTCGGCACCTTGCGGCCCGATCGCTCGGTGAATTCGACGGTTGGATCGGCGACGTCGGGGGCGTTGACGAACGACACGAACCGCGACAGCTTGTCGGGATCGTCCAGCACGCCCTTCCACTCGCAGGCGTAGCCGTCCACGTGCCGCGCGACCGCGGCCTCGAAGTCGGCCGCCAACCCGAGCGAGTCGTGGCACACCACGTCGCGCAGATGGTCCAGGCCGCCGTCGAGGCTCTCCACCCACGGGGCGGTGCGCTGGAGCCGGTCGGCGGTGCGCAGGTAGAACATCAGGAAGCGGTCGACGTAGCGAACCAGCGTCTTGTCGTCGAGGTCACCGGCCAGCAGTTGCGCGTGTTTTGGTGTGGCACCGCCGTTTCCGCCGACGTAGAGGTTCCAGCCCGTCTCGGTGGCGATGACGCCGACGTCCTTGCTGCGGGCCTCCGCGCACTCGCGCGCGCAGCCCGACACCCCCATCTTGATCTTGTGGGGCGCGCGCAGCCCGCGGTAGCGCAGCTCCAGGTCGACGGCCATCTGCACCGAGTCCTGCTGGCCGTAGCGGCACCAGTCGCTGCCGACGCAACTCTTCACCGTGCGCAACGACTTGCCGTACGCCTGACCGGATTCCATGCCGCCGTCGACGAGCCGGCGCCAGATCTCGGGGAGCTGGTCGACCGCGGCGCCGAACATGTCGATGCGCTGACCGCCGGTGATCTTGGTGTAGAGCCCGAAGTCGCGGGCGATCTCACCGATCAGGATCAGCTGCTCGGGGGTGATGTCTCCGCCGGGCACCCGGGGCACCACGGAGTAGCTGCCGTTCTTCTGGATGTTGGCCAGGAAGTGGTCGTTGGAGTCCTGCAGCGAGGCCTCTTCGCCGTCGAGGATGTGCCCCGAACTGGTCGAGGCCAGGATCGAGGCGACGACCGGCTTGCAGACGTCGCACCCGCGCCCGACGCCGTAACGAGCGATCAGACCCGAGAAGGTGCGGATGCCCGACGCCGAGACGATCTCGAACAGCTCGGCACGGGAGTGGGTGAAGTGCTCGCACAACGCCTTCGACTGTTCGACGCCCTGCGCCTCGAGCAGTTGCTTGAGCAACGGGAGGCACGAGCCGCACGACGTGCCCGCCTTGGTACAGCCCTTCAAGGCGGGCACATCCGTGCAGCCGTCGGCGATCGCGTCGGTGAGATCACCCTTGCTGACGTCGTTGCACGAACAAATCTGAGCGGCGGCGGGCAGCGCCCCGACCCCGAATCCCGCGTCGTCCGAGGCGGTTCCGCGCGGCGCAATGATCTCCAGCGGATCACCGAGCAGCTGCTCACCCACCATGGGCCGCAGCACGCCGTAGGCCGTGACGTCACCGACCAGGATGCCGCCGAGCAGCGTGGCGGCGTCGTCGGAGAGCACGAGCTTGGCGTAGGTCTGGTTGACGGCGTCGTTGACCACCACCTCGAGGCAGCCGGGGGTGACGCCCATCGCGTCGCCGAAGCTCGCGACGTCCACGCCGAGCAACTTCAATTTGGTGGACATGTCGGCTTCACCGAATTCCGCTGCACCGCCCAGCAATCGGTCGGCCACGACCTCCGCGCTGGTGTATCCCGGCCCCACCAGTCCGTAGCACCGGCCGTCGATCGCGGCGACCTCGCCGATTGCGTACACGTCGGGGACGGCCGTCGCGCAGCCCGAATCGGTGAGCACGCCTCCGCGCTCGCCGACGGGTAGCCCGGCGGCGCGGGCCAATTCGTCGCGGGGACGCACACCGGCGGCGAAGATCACCAGACCCGCGTCGACCACCGATCCGTCGCCGAGGGTGACGCGCACCGCGCCGTCGACGCTTTCGATCGCGTCGGTGCCGACGTCGACGTGCACCACGATGCCCAACGCACTGACCATCCGCCTCAGCAGCGCGCCACCGGCCTCGTCGAGCTGCTGGCTCATCAACCGCGGCGAACGTTCGACCACGTGCGGCGTCATACCGAACTGGCGCAACGCATTCGCGGCCTCCAAGCCCAGCAGCCCGCCACCGATCACCACGCCCGCGGCCCCGTCGCCCGCACTCAGGGCGTCGGCCCGGATCGCGTCGAGGTCGTCGAGGGTCCGGTAGACGTGACACCGGGGAAGGTCATGGCCGGGCACCGGCGGCACGAACGCCGACGAGCCGGTGGCGAGTACCAGCGCGTCGTAGGAGATGCGACGGCCGAGCCGGGTCGTCACGCACTTCGCGGCGGTGTCGACCCGGGTCACGCGGTCCCGCAGGATCAGCTCGACGCGCTCGTCGGCGGCGTAGTCGTTGCCGGGAAGCGCCAACCGGGTGCGGTCCCAGTGCTCGGTGTAGCCGGTCAGGCCGACCCGGTCGTAGGCCGCGTCGCGCTCCTCGGCGAGCACGGTCACCCACCAGACGTCGTCGCCGTCGCGCGAGCGCAACGCCTCCACGAAGCGATGAGCGACCATGCCGTGCCCGACGACGACGACACGCCTCTGCGAACCCATGGCGCCACGCTAGGGAGCCGACGTTGCCGTCATGTCGCGTCGCGTGACGGAGTCGTCACGGTGTGCTCACCCGGCGTCGCACCGCCTCGTGAGCATTCAGACGTGGCCGGCGTTGGTGGGGGTCGTCGTGCCGTACGGGTTCGAGGTGGTCGTCGACGTGGTCGGCTCGTCGGTGGCCGGGTCACCCGTTGCGGGAACGTCGGTCGGCGGCGGCGGCCCGCCGCCGTCCTGACTGGTCTGCACGCTCGGCACGGGGTAGCTCGTCGACGACGACGAGGACGTCGTGTACGCCGAGGCCGACGTGACGTCCGACGAGGGAGCCGGCGGAGCGACGGCCGGGGCGTCCGACGTGTTCGACGTCCTGATCACCGCCACCACGAGGACGACCAGCAAGGCGACGGCCGCGGCCCCCGCCGCCCAGACCGCGCCGGGATGATCGTCCACGGACGCAGATGGTAGAGACGTCAGGCGAATGGCCGGTGAACGCCCCCACCCGGCCCGCGAGGAGGACCGCCTACTTCCAGCGGGCCAGCAGCGTCTCTGCGTGCGTGGACAACGCCCGCTGGAAGAACGGCCCAAAACTGATCCGGCCCACGCCCAGCGGACCGAAGGAGGCGGGATCGTCGGTGTCCGGCAGCGCAATTGCGTTCACCGGCAGGGGCAGTTCGGACGTCAGCCGCCGCATGGTGTCGTCGTCGTGGCGCCCGACGGGGTACAGGCTGTCGGCGCCGGCGTCGGCCGCGAGCTTCAACCGGGCGATGGCACGGTCCACGCGGTCGGCGTCGTCACCGTCGTTGCGGATGAACAGGTCGGTGCGCGCGTTGAGCACGACGTGCACGCCCGCCGCGTCGGAGGCCTTGCGGAGTTCGCCGACCAGAGCCGCGTGCTCCTCCGCCGAGCGCAGCCGCTTGCCCTCCTTGTGCACCGTGTCCTCGACGTTGAGGCCCACGGCGCCGGCCTCCAGCAGTCCCTCGATCAGTCGCTGCGCCGACTCGCCGTAGCCCGACTCGACGTCCACGGAGATCGGCACGTCGACCGCGCCGGTGATCTGCGCGACCCGCGTCGTCAGGTCGTCGAAGGACATGCCCTCCCCGTCCTCCTTGCCCACCGAGTCGGCAACGGGATGGCTCCCGACCGTCAGCGCGGCAAAGCCCGCGTCCACCGCGAGCTTGGCCGACCAGGCGTCCCACACCGTCGGCAGAATGACCGGGTCACCGGCCACGTGCAGTGCCTTCAGTGCCGTCGCGCGCTCCTGCAGAACCTCTTTGGACATTTGCCAACCCTTCGCTTCCTGACGTGACCTGTCTCACTCTCAACTCCGAGAGTGACTACCATCAATTGTCGTACTGTGATCCGTGACACCCTTCAGCCCAAGGAGGTCAACTCCGTTGTCCACAACCACCGAACTCGACCAGCTGCACGAGCTGATCGGAGGCCTGCGCCGCTGCGTGTCGTCACTGGCATCACGCTACGGCGACAGTGCCGCGATGCGGCGCATCGTCAACGACGCCGAACGCATCCAGAACGACATCGACCGGCTCGACATCGACGCCGAGGAGTTGAACCTCGTTCGCGGGGTAAGCCACCACCACCATGCCGTCGAGAAGATCGGCATTCCCGACACCCAGTACGCAAGTGACTTCTGGCAGGACGTCGACGACGAGGGCCCGATGAGCCCGTCGCCGTTCGACTGACGGCCGCACCGCTGGACGAACGTTCCCGACCCCGACACGTCACGATGAAGTGAGGCAGACCCCTTGAGCGCACCCACCGCCGACCGCAGCGACCCCGGGGGCACGGGCGTCTTCTCGCCGACGCGAGCCCAGATCTCGCAGCGCACGCTCCGCACGGACTCGTGGTGGAAGTCGCCACTGATCACCGACCTCGGCTTCGCCGCGTTCGTGATCTACGCGACGGTGCGGGCATTCGCGCAGAGCGCGTACTTCGTGCCGGAGTACCACTACCTGACGCCGTTCTACTCGCCCTGCATCAGCACCGGGTGCACCCCCGAGGCGAGCGGATTCTGGCCGCAGATCCTGCCCGACGTGTGGTGGCTGCCGTACGCGGCGTTGTCGCTGCCGTTCCTGCTGCTGTTCCGGTTGACCTGCTACTACTACCGCGGCGCCTACTACCGCTCGGTGTGGCAGTCGCCCACCGCCTGCGCGGTCGCCGAACCGCACGCCAAGTACACCGGTGAGACGCGGCTTCCGCTGATCATCCAGAACACCCACCGCTACTTCTTCTACATCGCCGGGATCATCTCGGTGATCAACACCTACGACGCGATCGAGGCGTTCCACTCCCCGAGCGGCTTCGGATTCGGTTTGGGCAACGTCATTCTCGTCGTCAACGTCGTGATGCTGTGGGTCTACACGCTGTCCTGCCACTCCTGCCGCCACGTCGTCGGCGGGCGGCTCAAGCACTTCTCGAAGCACCCCGTGCGGTATTGGCTGTGGGGTCAGGTGAGCAAGCTCAACACCCGACACAAGCTGTACGCGTGGATCACGCTCGGCACCCTGATGCTCACCGACTTCTACGTGATGCTGGTCGCCAGCGGCACCATCAGCGACCTCAGATTCATTGGCTGACAACATGTTTGACGACTTAGCGAGGAAATCAGATGGCTGAACTCGAACGGCACGAATACGACGTGGTCGTAATCGGCGCCGGCGGGGCGGGACTGCGCGCGGTGATCGAGGCCCGTGAACGCGGCCAGCGCGTCGCAGTGGTCACCAAGTCCCTGTTCGGCAAGGCGCACACCGTGATGGCCGAGGGCGGCTGCGCGGCGGCGATGAAGAACGTCAACACCAAGGACTCCTGGCAGACGCACTTCGGTGACACCATGCGCGGCGGCAAGTTCCTCAACAACTGGCGGATGGCCGAACTGCACGCGCAGGAGGCCCCCGACCGGGTGTGGGAGCTGGAGACCTACGGGGCGCTGTTCGACCGCACCAAGGACGGCAAGATCAGCCAGCGCAACTTCGGCGGCCACACCTACCCACGGCTGGCGCACGTCGGCGACCGCACCGGCCTGGAGATCATCAGGACGCTGCAGCAGAAGATCGTCTCGTTGCAGCAGGAGGACTTCCGCGAGCTCGGCGACTACGAGGCCCGGATCAAGGTCTTCCACGAATGCTCGATCACCGATCTGATCCTCGACAAGGGTCCGAGGGAGAACGCGAGCGCCGAGCCCAACTCGGAGGCACCCACCGGCAGGATTGCGGGCGCCTTCGGCTACTGGCGCGAGACCGGCAACTTCATCCTCTTCGAAGCCCCGGCCGTGGTGCTGGCCACCGGCGGCATCGGCAAGTCGTTCAAGGTGTCGTCCAACTCCTGGGAGTACACCGGCGACGGCCACGCGCTGGCGCTGCGCGCCGGCTCGGCACTGATCAACATGGAGTTCATCCAGTTCCACCCGACCGGGATGGTCTGGCCGCTGTCGGTGAAGGGCATCCTCGTCACCGAGGGCGTCCGCGGCGACGGCGGAGTGCTCAAGAACTCCGAGGGCAAGCGCTTCATGTTCGACTACATCCCCCCGGTGTTCAAGGGCCAGTACGCCGAGACCGAGGAAGAGGCCGACCAGTGGCTCAAGGACAACGACTCGGCCCGCCGCACCCCTGACCTGCTCCCCCGCGACGAGGTAGCCCGCGCGATCGTCGCGGAGGTCAAGGCCGGCCGCGGCACGCCGCACGGCGGCGTCTACCTCGACATCGCCTCGCGCATGCCCACCGAGGAGATCAAGCGCCGGCTGCCGTCGATGTACCACCAGTTCATCGAGCTGGCCGAGGTCGACATCACCAAGGACGAGATGGAGGTCGGCCCGACCTGTCACTACGTGATGGGCGGCATCGAGGTCGACCCCGACACCGGCGGTGCGGCCACCCCCGGGCTCTTCGCGGCCGGTGAGTGCTCCGGTGGCATGCACGGCTCCAACCGCCTCGGCGGGAACTCGCTGTCGGACCTTCTGGTGTTCGGCCGGCGGGCCGGGCTCGGCGCGGCCGACTACGTCCGCGCGCTCGACGAGCGGCCCAAGATCTCGCAGGACTCCCTCGACGAGGCCGAGAAGATGGCGTTGGCGCCGTACGAGCCGCACGAGAATCCCGAGAACCCGTACACGCTGCACGCCGAGCTGCAGCAGTCGATGAACGACCTCGTCGGCATCATCCGCAAGGAAGACGAGATCCACGAGGCGCTGGCCAAGCTCGAGGAGCTGAGGGGGCGGCTGCAAAACGTCGCCGTCGAGGGCGGGCGGGTCTACAACCCCGGCTGGCACCTGGCGATCGACATGCGCAACATGCTGCTGGTCAGCGAATGTGTGGCCAAGGCCGCGCTGCAGCGTACCGAGAGCCGTGGCGGGCACACCCGCGACGACCATCCGGCGATGGACTCGAACTGGCGCAACACGCTGCTGGTGTGCCGGACGACGGAGGCGGCGACCGCCGACGCGATGGTCCCGCGCGTCACCGTCGAGGCCGAAGAACAGGTGCCCATGCGGCCGGATCTGCTGGAGGTCTTCGAGCTCTCCGAACTCGAGAAGTACTACACCGACGCCGAATTGACCGAGCACCCGGAACGGAAGGGCTGACATGGCTGCCTATGAAGCGAGCATGCGGGTCTGGCGCGGCGACGACACCGGGGGCGAGCTCAAGGACTACACCGTCGAGGTCAACGACGGCGAGGTGGTGCTCGACATCATCCACCGGCTGCAGGCCACCCAGGCCAACGACCTCGCGGTGCGCTGGAACTGCAAGGCCGGCAAGTGCGGGTCGTGTTCGGCGGAGGTGAACGGTCGTCCGCGGCTGATGTGCATGACGCGCATGTCCACCTTCGGTGAGGACGAGGTCGTCACGGTGACCCCGTTACGCACGTTCCCCGTCATGCGCGACCTGGTGACCGACGTGTCCTTCAACTACGAAAAGGCGCGTCAGATCCCGTCGTTCACCCCGCCGAAGGACCTGCAACCGGGTGAATACCGGATGCAGCAGGAGGACGTGAACCGCAGCCAGGAGTTCCGCAAGTGCATCGAGTGCTTCCTGTGCCAGAACGTCTGCCACGTGGTGCGCGACCACGAGGAGAACAAGGAGAACTTCGCGGGCCCGCGCTATCACATGCGGATCGCCGAGCTGGACATGCATCCGCTGGACACCGTGGACCGCAAGGACATGGCGCAGGAGGAGTTCGGCCTCGGCCTGTGCAACATCACCAAGTGCTGCACCGAGGTCTGCCCCGAACACATCAAGATCACCGATAATGCGCTGATCCCGATGAAGGAACGCGTCGCCGACCGCAAGTACGACCCGATCGTGTGGCTCGGAAACAAACTGTTCAAGCGCTAGCGGCGCAATCGACCGCCGAACGTGACGTGGCTGCGAGAATTCTTCGAGAATCTCGCAGCCACGTCACGTTGGGCGAGGGTTGCGGCGTACCGTGGGATTCAGTGGTCAAGCTACGCCGTTCAACGAAGAAAGGCACCCACGTGAGTGCAGGAGAAACCAAGAGCGTCAACGACATTCGCACTGCGATCCGCGAACTGACGACCCGTGCCGAGTTGGCCCGCAAGGAGGGCAGGCCCGACGACGCCGCCGAGTTGGACCGCCGCGTCGCGGGTTACCGCGACGAACTCGCCGCGCGTCCGTAGCTCGGGGTCGACCCCCTACTCGCCGAGGCGGCGGAACGCGCTGCGGTGAAACACGATGGGCGCCGGAATGTCCGGACCGTCGTGCACCGTGATGTCGTGCACCCGCAGCACCACGATCGTGTGATCGCCGGCGAGTACCTCCTGCTCGATGGCGCTCTCCAGCCACACGCTGGTGCCGTGAATGAACAGCGCGCCACGCCCCGACGTCGTCGTCTCCAGCCCGGCGAAGCGGTCGCCCGTCTTCGCGGCAAGGGTCTTCGCGGCCGTGTCGTGTGACTCTCCAAGCACGCTGATCCCGAGGAACGGCAGATCCTTGAGCTTCGGCCACGTCGTCGACGTGTTCTGCACGCAGAACGACACCAGCGGCGGATCGAGCGACACCGGGACGAAGGTACTGGCCGCCAGGCCCACCCGGACGCCGTCGACCTCCGCGGCGATGGCGATGACACCCGTCGGGAAGTGCCCGTACGCCTCGCGCAGGGACATCGGACTCAGATCGGTACCGGTCATGAGATCTCCATCTTCACACGGATCGACGGACCGCGGCCACGGGGACGTGCGGCGGGCAGCATGGTTGACACGGAGATCACTGAGTCGATGATCGTCGCTTGCGCCCACTATCGCCAGAGCCAGGATCTGCGTGAACACAAGGGTCGCGACGTCGGCTTCCCGACGCGGTCGGGACGGTAACGTGACGCCATGCCCACGCCGCCTCCGTCGCCGGACCGCACCTCCCGCCCGGCCGGCTAGGCGTACGCGACCAGGTCATGTGGATCACCCTTCTGGTGATGGCCGTTGCCATCGCACTGGAGCCGTTCCGGATCGGCATGGCCGTGCTGATGCTCAACCGCCCCCGTCCGCAGCTACAGCTGTTGGTGTTCCTGTGCGGCGGCTTCGTGATGGGCACGACGGTCGGGGTGGTCGTGCTGTTCGTGCTGCGCCAGCGGCTGATGGAGTCCAATCACTTCACGCTGCCCAAGGTGCAACTGGCCATCGGTGCGCTAGCCCTGGCGGCGGCCCTCTACCTGGTGCTGCGGCCCGCGGCCGTCGACGGGGAACCGAGCTGGATGGCCAAGTTGGGCACCTGGGTCACCCAGACGGGCTCGCCGTGGGTGTCCGCCGTGGCGGGGTTGGCGATCGCGCTACCGTCGGTGGACTTCCTGGCCGTGCTGGCGGTCATCCTGGCGTCGGGGAGCGGCGCCGCGACGCAGGTGGCCGCGCTGATGCTCTTCCAGGTGGTGGCGTTCTTGCTCGTCGAGATCCCGCTGATCGCCTACCTGGTGGCGCCGGGACGCACCCTGGCGGCGATGACGGCACTCAACGAATGGGTCCGGTCTCGCCGACGGCGCGAGGTGGCCGCCACGCTCGGCGTGGTCGGAGCCATCCTCGTCACCGTCGGACTGCTGACCGTGTAACGCGCCCTTAGGGTTTGGGCTGGTGGCTCGTCACGTACTGCAGTCCGGCAAGGAGCTGCGACACGGGATCGGAACCGCCGCCGAACGCCGCCTTGGTGGCCGGCGCGGTGACCTCGGCGGGATCGTAGCCGTGCACCGGATCCACCGTGACGGGGGCGGTCGCCGGATCGTCGTTGCGTGAGTACCCCGCGTCCACGTCGGGCTGCAGCACCGCGTCGAGCTTGTTCAGCGTCTCCGTCGGCACCCCGAGGTACTTGAACGGCAGCACCAACGGAAGGTGCTGTTCCGGGATCATGATCGTCGTGTTCTTGGCGCCTCGGGAGTTGACGGTCGTCACGATGTTCTTCGCCGGGACCATGCTGGGGTTGGTGAACGCCACCGCGGTGTGACCGGTTGCCAGACCGACGATCGCGTTGGCGACGCTCATCCAGTTGTCCGGCCGGTCCGGCCAGTCGGCGATGCTGTCGTAGGCGGAGACGAATTGGTATGTGTCGTACTGACTGTCGACGCGGGCCGGGATGCGGTAGTCCAGCGACGGCACCACGCTGCCGACGGGGAACATTTGCGTCAGGAAGCTTTCGCCGAAGGCGTGCTTGCCGACGGGATCGCCGTACATCGCGAAGCTCAGCTGGTCCGGCGGCGGGGCGGCCGGGTCGTACGCCAGCTTGTTCTGCACGTCGTTGAGCACCATCGCGCCCTCGGACAGTCCGATCGCCGTGCCCTGACCGCCTGCGTGGATCGCGTTGATCACGTTGGGCGTGCCCTCGTCGACCGACTCGCCGATGCTGGGACCGTCGACGCCGAGACCCGGGAAGTTGTCGTCGAGGCGACCGATGCCGGGGAACAGCCGCTCCAGCGTGTGGCCCTGCACCTGGCCGGCCGGGTAGTCGACGATCTGCCGCTTCAATCCGGGGAACCAGTCGGCACCGGTCCGCATGATGTATTCGTCGTACGGAATGCCCAGGACGTGCGCGCCGCCGAGGGCGTATGCGCGGCCCGGCGTCCCCAGCGGGGGCGGGGCTCCGGTGCCCGACGGGTCGGGCGGCGCGGGGAACCGCGGATCGTCGGCCGCTGCACTACCGGCGCCGAAGACTCCGACGGCACCGACGGTTACCAGAACGGTGACCGCTGCGACGGCTCTCCGCATTCCCACTCCCTTGCTCGACGACGCGCCCGCAACGCAGGCCGCGGGTGTTCTCGACTGGGCGCCCACTAGGCGTCCAATCGGGCGAATTGGTTCTGCCGGTACTGCTCGGCGCACGCGGCGCGCCGGATCTTGCCGCTCGTCGTGGTGGGGATCGACCCCGGCAGGACCAGCACGAGGTCGGCGGCGTTGAGACCGTGTGCCTTCGAGATCGCGGAGGTGACGTCGTTCTTGATCCCGCTGAGCCACTGCGCGGCGTCGCCGTCGAGGTCGGCGCGCTTCTTGAGTTCGATGACGGTGACCAACTCCTCGGTGCCGCCGACGGGTACGGCCAGCGCCGCGACCCGGCCACCGGTGATCTCCTGCACCGTGACCTCGATGTCCTCCGGGTAGTGGTTGCGCCCGCGAACGATGAGCAGGTCCTTGATGCGGCCGACGATGAACAGCTCACCCTCGTGGACGAAGCCGAGGTCGCCGGTGCGCAGCCACGGTGCCTCCGGCGTCCCCGGTGAGGGGTCGACGACGACGGCGCCGAAGCCGGCATGCTCCTCCGGCGGCTTGTTCCAGTAACCGTCGGCGACGTTCTCGCCGTGCACCCAGATCTCGCCGATGACGTCCGACGGGCACTCGCGCTTGGTCTCACCGTCGACGATCCGCAGCAACGGCGACTGCGGCACCCGATACCTCACCAACACCGTGCCCTTGCCGGGGGCACAGCGTCGAACCCGGCCGGCGCTCAGCTCGTCGACGTCGAAGTGGGCCTCGGGCGCCGAGTCGCTCCAGGTTCCCCCGGCCACGAAGACCGTTGCCTCCGCCAACCCGTAGGCCGGGCGCATCATGTCGTCGCGGAAGTTGAAGTGGGCGAACCGGTCGACGAAGCGGCGCAACGTCGCCGGTTCGACTCGCTCGGCGCCGCTGATGATGCCCCGCACCTGACCGAGGTCGAGGCCGTCGAGGTCGGCGTCCGTGGTCTTGCGCGCGGCCATGTCGAAGGCGAAGTTCGGCGCTGCCGAGAAGGCATGACGGCTCTCCGCCAGCGCGCGCACCCATCGGGACGGCTTCTCGAGGAACGACACGGGGCTCGACAGCTCGGCGCGGAAACCGCCGAGGATCGGGGCGCAGATTCCGAGCACCAAACCCATGTCGTGATAGAACGGCAGCCACGACACGATCGTCATGTCCGACGGAGCTGGCTTGTCGGCGAAGAAGATCCGCATCAGTTGCTCGAAGTTCACCGACAGGTTGCGGTGCGTGAGCACGACGCCGGTCGGCTGCCGCGTAGAGCCGGAGCTGTACTGCAGGTAGGCGGTGCCCGGCAGTTCGGCCGGCTGCGCGATCGCCGTACCCGACGCGTCCAGCGGTATCGCGTCGACGTCGACGAGCTTGGGCGCCGTGTCCAAGCGTGACTGGTCGACGTAGTCGCCGACGTCGGCGGACACCCCGGAGGTGGTCAGCACGACGGCCGGGGACGTGTCCTCGAAGACGGTGCTCACCCGCTCGTGGGTCGAGCCGCGATGGGGCAACGGCAGCGGCACCGCGATGAGCCCCGCCTGCATCGACCCCAGGAACGCCGTGACGTAGTCGAGGCTCTGCGGCGCCAGGATCACCGCCCGGTCGCCGACGGACGCGTGCTGGGCGAGCTCGTTGGCGACGTTCGTGGTCCGGCGCGACAGCTGCGACCACGTCAGGCCGACGCGGACACCCGACGGGTCGAGGGCGTAGTCGGTGAAGGTCATCGCCACGTCGTCGGGTCGCATGCTGGCCCGACCGTGAAGCATGGAGAGAATCGATGAATTCGAGGTAGACGTCACGATGATTCCGTACTCGGTCGTTGATGTCGCCGGCGCGGAGCCGTCACCGACCTACGCCGTCGTGGAGCCCATTCGGCCCTGCCCGGGGCCCCGCTCGCCCTCAGTGTCACACACATCATGATCACTCGCTCATCCCGCCACGGCCGTCGACTCGCGTGGCGTCGACTCCCGTCCACCCGCCCGTGACGGCCACCAGTTAGCCCTGCCGACCAACGCCGCGATGGCGGGAACCGTGATGGTGCGCACCACGAACGTGTCCAGCAAGATGCCCACGCCGATCACGAAACCGCTCTGGACGACGATGCCGATGCTGGAGAACAGCAGACCTGCCATCGACGCGGCGAAGATCAGGCCCGCGGCGGTGATCACACCGCCCGTCGAGCGCAGGGTCTGGATGACTCCGTAGCGCACGCTGCGCCCGGACTCCTCCCGCATTCGCGACACGAACAGCATGTTGTAGTCGGCACCCACCGCCACCAGCACGACGAACGCCAACGGCGGCACGCTCCAATGCAGTTGCTGACCGAGGCCGAATTGGAAGACCAGCACGCCGACGCCGATGGCCGCGAAGTACGAGATCACCACCGACCCGACGAGGTAGAGCGGGGCCACGAGCGACCGCAGCACCACCATCAGGGTCAGCAGCACCACGGCGAGAGTCGCGGCGATGATGAACCGGATGTCTTGCTCGTAGTAGTCGCGGGTGTCCCGCAACGCGACGGGGAAGCCGCCCATCGAGATCGTGGCGTCGGACAGCGCGGTGTTCGGCTGAGCGCCGCGGGCGACGTCGCCGATCTGGTTGACCTGATCCATCGCCTCGGAGCTGAACGGGTTCAGCTTCGTCTGGATCAAGTACCGCACCGAGTGCCCGTCCGGCGAGATGTACGCCGCCGAGGCCTTCTTGAAGTCCGCAAGGCCGAGCACCTCGGGTGGGATGTTGAACCCGGCCATCGACGGGTTCGCGGCATCGGATCGCATCGACAGCAGGAACGCCGACGCCTGGTCGAGTCCGTCGGCCATCACCTTGACCTGGTCGACGAGTTGGTCGACGCCGCCGGCGACCTCCCGGCTGCCACCGGCCAGGCGGTTGGCACCCTGTTGCAGTTGGCTAAGGCTGCTCTGCGGGCCGCCGGGTTGGTCGAGCCCCGCGGCCTTCGCCGCCTTGGAGATGCTCGCCAGCGCGCCGTTGAGTTTGTTCACCGTCGCGGAGAGGGTCTCCTTGTCGTCGGAACTCGCCAAGTCCTTCGCGGCGGCGTTGACCTCGTCGAGGGCTCCGGCGTCTCGGGCCGCGGCGAGCCGCTCGAACTGGTTGCGCGTGTCGGTGCACGACGCGTCGGCGTCGCAGACCGGGTTGCCCTGCAGCGCCACCAGGACCGGCCCGATCCAGGCGAACATGTCCCTGGCGCTGGCGAAGTTGACGCCCATCGAGTTGCCGAGGCGGTTGACGGCCTTGACGAGCCTGGCGGCGGCCGCCACGTCCCGGACCAGCTTGTCGCCACCGTCCTTGGACTTCATCGACGAGAACGCGTCGAGCAGGCTTTGGATGCTGGGCGCCATCCGGTTGATCTGGGAACGCACGTCACCGAGGTTGTCGGCGAGGGTGTTGGCGCCCGAGGCGAGCCGGTTGAGGTCGCCGGCGCGCTTGCCGATCTCGGTGGACCCGTCGGCCAGCCGGTCGCCGACGATGCCCGCCTGGTAGGTGGCCCGGAATTCCGGCGGGACCTGGCCGACCGGCCGGGTGATGCCGCTGACCAGGCCGACGTTGGGAAGTTGAGCCACCCGGGAGGCCATTTGTTCGAGGTCCGCGAGGGCTTGCGGCGAGCGCAGATCGCGCGGCGACTGGACGAGGATGTACTCGGGGATCGCCTGGCTGATCGGGAAGTGGCGCTCCAACGCGGCGTACCCGACCGAGCTCGCCGCCGACGGCGACACCACCTTGCGGTCGTCGTAGTTGAAGTGCGCGACCGTCGCGAAGCTTGCCAGGATGGCCAGCACCAGGAGGCTCACCACCAGGTGCGGCACCGGCTTTCGGACGATCCGGATGCCCGATCGCCGCCAGAATCTGGTGGTCAGTTCCCGTCGCGGCGTGACCCAGCCGCGCGGCCCGGCGAGCACCAGGATCGCGGGCAGCAGGGTGACCCCCGCGAGATAGGCGACGCCGATGCCGATCGCCGAGGACACTCCGACGGTTCGGAACACGCCCATCTTGGCGAAGCTCAGACAGAGGAACGTCAGACCCACGGTCACCGCGGACGCGGTGATCACCTTTCCGATGGACTTCATGGCCGCCTTGACGGCCCGGTCGGAATCCTCGCCCGCACGCACGTAGTCGTGATAACGGCTGATGAGGAACACCGCGTAGTCCGTGCCGGCGCCCGCCATGATCGCGCTCAGGAACACGATGGACTGGTTCGACACTCCGGAGCCCGTCAGCTCCGAGTACCCCGCGACCAGCGCCTGGGCGATCACCAGGGAACCGCCGATGGTGATCAGCGGCAGCAGCATCGTCACCGCGCTGCGGTAGACCAGCAGCAGCACCAGGAGAACCAGGACGGCGATCGCGATCTCGATCGGAAGACGATCCGTCTGCCCGGCGACCGTGAGGTCCGCGACCGTGGCGGCGGGACCCGTGACCTGCACGGCGAGCTGACCTCCGGAGTCGCCGCCACCGGTCGGCACGTTCTGTCTGACGATGTCGCTGACGCGGGTGAAGGACTCGTAGGCACGCGGGGTGCCCAGTTCACCCTGGAGGCTCACCGGCAGCACCCAGGTCGTCTTGTCCTCGCTGGTCAGGAACGGTCGCAGCTGCGGGGTGCCGACGAAGTCCTGCACGGACACGACGTCTCTGACGTCGTCGCGGATGGCGTCGACCAGCTTGCGGTACGCCGTCTCGTCGGCGGGAGTGAGGCCCTTGTCGTTGATCAGGGCGACGACCATCAGGTTGTCCGAGCCGGGCTCCTTGAACGCCGCGGTCATCTTCGCCGCGGTAACGCTGGACGGCGCGTCGGCTGGCAGGATTTGCAGCGGGTGCCGCTGGGACATCTCGCCGAGCGACGGGACCGCCAGCGGTAGGGCGATCGCGAGAGCGAGCCACACCCCGATGACGGCCAGGGGCCACCGCACCACGAGATCGCTCAGCCGCCGCATGCCGGCCTCACCGCCGCACGGTTCGCCGGCCGTGGTCCGTGCCAATGCTTGCCAATCATCTGTTCCCCGTCATGCGACGCGTCCCCAGTGGCCGCTGTCGGCGACGCGCCCGGCGATCGAACTCATCGCCTCCATGTAGCGGGTTGCCGACTTCTTGGCCACCGGGTTGTCGGGATGCATGATCGCCATGACCGTGCCCTCCCCGTACCGGAATATGTAGATGGTCAGCTGGTAGGAGAACCGCCCGTCGGGATAGATCCCGATGTTGTTGGCCAGCCCCATGGCACCCGCCGCCAGCACGGCGTTCAGCGGCGCCGCCCCGCCGTGCAGGAAGTTCGACACCGGGAAGTTCGGCTGGGGCCACCGCAGCCACGGCGCCAACTCCAGCACCCGGTAGTACGGCACCCGGACCATGTCCAAACTCGAGTCGAAGCACGCTTGGGCCGCCGCCGCCGCCTCGGTGAAGGACGTCGCGGCCACCGGGACGACGATCGGGATCAGACCGGTGAACCACCCCTGCGTCATGAAGTTGTCGCCGGCGGTCCGGGAATCCCTCGGCGTCAGCCCGTAGTAGGTAAGGGCCCCGGTGAACTCGTGTTCGACCAGGCCGAGGCACGCGAACAGCCCGCCGACGAAGCGCGCGCCCGCGGCCGAGCACGCCGCCTCGAAGCGTTCCGTCTGCCCCGCGTCCATCAGCACGTGGGAGGTCATGTCGCTGGCGGTGGCCTTGCCCGGGTTTCCGAGCGGCAGGGGGAACTCCGGGAAACCGTCGGCGTTGTTCTGCGCGAACTCGATCCACCGGCGCACCCCGGGTGAATCCGTGGTCAGCTCCGCGGTGTACTCGCCCTCACGGACGCAGAAGTCGTCGAAGCTGCCGGCGTCGGGAAGCACCAGGGCGTCGCCGCCCGTGCTCAACGCCGAGTACATGCCGTTGGCCTCCATCATCGTGGTGCCGATCAGCGTCGCATCCCCGTGGACGTGGTCCATGGCGGCGAAGAAGGTGAAGTGGTCGTCGTTCTGGACGATGCCGAACGTGAAGCAGCCCCACTCCAACGGATTTGGGATGCTCGTGGCGTGTTCGCGGATCTCGTCGGCCGTCAGGTGCCCCTGGTCGACGGGCACGAACTCGATGTCGGAGGGATCCTCGAGGGCGTGCCGGACGAAGTCGCCGGCATCGGTGTGTTCGAACCAGCTCCGGAAGGTGTCGTGCCGCCGCAGGTAGGCGTTGACGGCGTGGTCCATGGCCGCGACGTCGCACTGGCCGGCGACCTCGCAGCTGGCGATGATCTGCCGCGAGAAGTTCAAGCCGGCGTTCGTGCGGTCACGGTAGTTGCGGAGGTGCTGGCGCTGCATGTAGCTCACCGGCACCGGGCTGACGGGCGCCTGTCGGGCCTTCTCCTGCGCCGCGGGTGTGGGATGCCACGACGTCACGGTGCCCGCCGTCACCGACCACTCGTGAAGAGCGCCGATGGTGATGTCCCCGATGCGCAAGAACGTCGTCCTCCCAGTTTGCCCGGTTGCCGGGTGCGGCACCTCACGGTCGCGGCGCCCAACATACCCTCGGTGGCCGACTAAACCCTTTCGCCGGTGACGAATCTGTGACGTCGCGCCGCACGTGCCATAGTGGGCGGCGGCAGTGCTTCTCAGCAACTCCGGCGCCTCGGTGGCGCCGAAACTGACAGCTGGGTAAGTTATCTGACCGCCGAGTAAGTTACCTCACCGTAGGTCACGATGGAAGGGCTCCACCATGGGAAGCGCAGATCGTCCGATGGAGCCGGCCCCGCGATTCGCGATCGTCGGCTATGCCGCACGGTTCCCGGGCGCGGCCAACGCCGACGAGTTCTGGGACGTCCTGCGCGAGGGTCGCGACGCCGTCTCCGACGTGCCGAAAGACCGCTGGAACGCCGACGACTTCTACGACCCGGAGCCCGGCGCGCCCGGCAAGATCGTCAGCCGCCGGGCCGGCTTCGTCGACGACGTCACCGGTTTCGACGCGCCGTTCTTCGGGATGTCGGCCCGCGAAGTTCGGCTCATGGATCCCCAACATCGAATCCTCCTCGAGACGGCGTGGCGCGCCGTCGAACATTCCGGCACCGCACCGACAGATCTGGCAAACACCAACACCGGGGTCTTCGTCGGCCTGGCGACCCACGATTACCTCGGGATGGCGTCCGATGAGCTGACCTATCCGGAGATCGAGGCGTACCTGGCAATCGGCACGTCGAACGCCGCGGCGGCGGGCCGCATCAGTTACCGGCTCGGACTTCAAGGCCCCTCGGTGGCCGTCGACACGGCGTGCAGCTCGTCACTGGTGGCGATCCACCAGGCATGCCAGGCGCTGCGCCTGGGCGAGTGCGACCTCGCGCTGGCGGGCGGCGCCAACGTGCTGCTCACCCCCGCCACCATGATCACGTTCTCCAGCGCGCACATGCTCGCCCCCGACGGACGATGCAAGACGTTCGACGCCGCGGCCGACGGATACGTTCGCGGTGAGGGCTGTGGCGTCGTCGTCATCAAGCGTCTGGAGGACGCGATCGCCGACGGCGACCACATTCGGGCCGTCATCCGCGGCAGCGCAATCAACCAGGACGGCGCGTCGGGCGGTCTGACTGTGCCGAATGGCGTTGCGCAACAACGAGTCATCTCCGACGCCCTGAAGCGCGCCGACGTCGAACCCCGCGACGTCGGATACCTGGAGGCCCACGGCACCGGAACCTCCCTCGGCGACCCGATCGAGGCGCAGGCCGCCGGCGCGGTGCTCGGCACCGGCCGCGCAGCCGACCAACCGCTGTTGATCGGATCGGCGAAGACGAACATCGGACACCTCGAGGCGGCCGCGGGTATCGCCGGCGTCATCAAGGTCGTCCTCTCGCTGGAGAACGAAACCCTGCCCAAGCACCTCAATTTCGAGAACCCCTCGCCGCACATCCCCTGGGACCGCCTGGCCGTGGAGGTCGTCCGGGAGAACACCCCGTGGACGCGCGGTGACCGGCCCCGCATCGCCGGCGTCAGCTCCTTCGGCTTCGCCGGCACCAACGCGCACGTCGTCATCGAAGAGGCGCCGCAGGTGCCGGCCGCCGAGCCGGTCGACCAACCCGACGCCCGCTTTGGCATCCTCCCGCTCTCGGCCCGCACGCCCGCCGCGCTGACGGAACTCGCAGATCGCTACCGCCGCTGGCTCGTCGACCATCCGGAGGCGAGCCTCGCCGACGTCTGCCTCACCGCGGGCGCGGCACGGGCGCACCTGGAGCACCGGGCCGCGCTGGTGGTCGACTCGAGGGAGTCCGCCATCGAGCTCCTCGCCGCGCTCGCCGACGACCGCCCGGCTCCCGGGCTGGTCCGCGGAGAATCGCACGACACTCCAAAGACCGCGTGGCTCTTCACCGGTCAGGGCAGCCAGTACGCCGGCATGGCCAGGGACCTGTACGCCACCCAGCCGGTGTTCGCCGAGACGCTGGACCGGTGCGCCGCGGTGCTGGCCGACGTGCTCGACGAGCCCTTGCTGGACGTGATCTTTGGAAGCGAAGCGACGGGGGGAAGCGGGGACGAGACGCTCGGCCAGACCGCCTACGCGCAGCCCGCCCTGTTCGCGGTGGAGATGGGCCTCGTCGCGCTGTGGCAGTCATGGGGTTTCGAGCCCGACGTCGTGGTGGGCCACAGCGTCGGCCAGTACTCGGCGGCCTGTGTCGCCGGTGTACTGACCCTCGAGGACGGCCTGCGGCTGATGGCCGAACGCGGCCGCCTCTTCGGCAGCCTGCCCGCCGGCGGCCGAATGGTGGCCGTCTTCACCGCGGCCGAACGGGTGGAGGGCCTCACCGACGACTTCCCCTCACTGTCGGTCGCCGCCTACAACGGCGCCAACACCGTGCTGTCGGGTCCGGGCGACGATGTGCAGCGGGCCGTCGCCACGTTGACGGCGGACGGCGTCCGGTGCGACTGGCTCGACACCAGCCATGCGTTTCACTCGGCGCTGCTGGAACCGATCCTCGACGAGTTCGAGTACTTCGCCGACACCTTCGAATACGCAGTGCCGCAACGTGTTCTGATCGACAACCGCACCGGTGAGGCACTCGGCTGGAGCACCCGGCTCGACGGCGCACACTGGCGCAGGCATGCACGTCAACCCGTGGAGTTCGCCAAGAGCGTGCAGACCCTCGCCGCGCTGAACTGCAAGGTACTGCTGGAGATCGGTCCGCAACCGGTGCTCACCGCCACCGCGCTGCGGGCCTGGCCCGACGCCGCCTCCGCGCCCCGGGCCATCGCGTCCCTGCGCCGCAACGTGGCCGATCCTCGGCAGATCGCCGAGGCCGTCGCCGACGCCTACGTCCACGGTCACGTGCCCGACTTCGCGGCGTTCCTGGGAACGCCCGCGCGGAAGGTGGACCTGCCCACCTATCCGTTCGAGCACCGCCAGTACTGGTTCCGGGACGGCCGCGAGCCGGCGAGCGAGCAACGGGTCGCCGCCGGACCACGCACCCAGTCCGTCCAACTGCTCGAAGACGGCCACATCGCCGAACTCGCCGCCGCGCTCGGTGGATCCGGTGACGACCCGCAGATCATGAAGATCTTGACCGAGCTTGCCGCACAACACAATCGACAGCGCTCGGCGCAGTCCACGTCGGACGGCCGCTACGAGATTCGCTGGGACACGTCCCCCACCCCGCTCTCCGGTGCGGCCGCCGACGCCGACGTCACCTGGCTGCTCGTCGGGACCGCCGACACCGGGCTGCAGCCGTTGGTCGACGCGATCACCGCACGCGGACAGCGGCACCGGTTCCTCGGGCTGCCCTCCTCCGACGCCGACGAAGAGGCGCTGGCCGAGGCGCTGCGCGGCGCCGCGGACGACGGTCCGCTGCGCATTCTTCACGTGGCGGCGGTCGACGCCGAGCTGGACCCGGCCGCGGCGCAGTCGTTGTTGCGCATGCAGCACCGCGTCCTGAGTGGTACCCGACGCCTGTTCACGGCCGCCGCGACGGCCGACCTCCGCGCACCAATCTGGCTGCTGACCCGCGGTGCGCAAGGCGTCGTCGACGCCGACGCCGTGGCACCGGAACAGGCCGCGCTGTGGGGATTCGGCCGGGCCGCCGCGCTGGAACTTCCCCAGGTGTGGGGCGGCCTGGTGGACCTGCCGGCGAACGCCGACGGCGACGAGTGGCCCCGGCTCCTCGAGCGCATTGCGGCATCGCACGACACGGCCCCGCGAGAAGACCAGCTCGCGCTGCGCGGGCAGACGATCCATGTGTCCCGGCTCGTTCGACGCTCCGAGCAGCCAAGCGGCGCACCACTCGAATTACGAGGTGACGCAACCTATCTCGTCACCGGCGGCCTCGGCGCGATCGGCCTGGAGATCGCCGGCTACCTGGCCGCGCACGGCGCCGGCCATCTGGTGTTGACCAGCCGACGGACCCCTGACGACGCCACCCAGGGGCGCGTCGACGCCCTGGCCGCGCAGCACGGCTGCGAGATCCGCGTGGTCGCCGCCGACGTGGCCGACGCGCACGCCGTCGCCCGCCTGTTGGGGACCGTCCACGCCGAGCTGCCGCCGCTGGCCGGCATCGTGCACGCCGCGGGCGAGATCGGCACCACCCCGATGAGCAGCCTGGACGACGCCGAGGTAGACCGGGTCTTCGCCGGAAAGGTTTGGGGCGCCTGGCATCTGGCCGAAGCGGTGGCCGACCTTCGGCTCGACTTCTTCGTCAGCACCTCGTCGATCGCGTCGGTGTGGGGCGGTTTCGGCCAGACCGCCTACGCGGCGGCCAACGCCTACCTCGACGGCATGGCCGCCCGCCTGCGCGCACGCGGCGTCCCGGCGACGAGCGTCAACTTCGGCCCCTGGTCGGCGGGCATGGCCGACGCGGAGTCGCGTGCCCGGCTCGAGCAGCGTGGCGTTCGGACCCTGTCGCCCACCGATGCGCTCGCCGGTCTGGTCGACGTGGTGAACGCCGCGTCGGGAGCGGGACCCGCGCACGGCATCGTGGCCCGAATCGACTGGGCGCGTTTCCTTCCGCTGTACCAGCAGGCGGGCAGGCGGGCGTTCCTCGCCGAGGTGGAGCGCGAACTCCCCGCCGAGCAGGCGGCGACCACGGCTGTGACGGCCACCGGACGGACGCCGCTGGTCGAACGGCTCGTCAACGCCCCTGTGCAGCAGCGCAAGAGGCTCGTCACCGACTACCTGCGCGACGCGGTCGCCGAGATCACGCTGGTCGACGCCGCCGAGATCCGCGAGGACGCCGGGTTCTTCGACCTCGGCATGGACTCGCTGATGGCCGTGGAGATGAGGCGCCGCATCGAGGCGGGCGTCGGCACGGAAATCCCCGTCACCGTGGTGATGGACCACCCCCGACTGTCCGACGTCGCCGACTACCTGCTCGACGACGTGCTCGGCCTCGGCGAGACGCCCGACGCCGCCCCCGCCCCGGCTCGGGCGGTGACCACGCGCTTGGACGAGCCGATCGCGATCGTCGCGGTGTCGTGCCGCTTCCCCGGCGCGCCCGACCCGGAGGCGTTCTGGGAGCTGCTGTCCGGCGGCGTCGACGCAATCCGCGAGGTGCCAGAGGACCGCTTCGACATCGACGAGTTCTACGACCCGGATCCCGACAGCGCGGGCAAGACGTACACGCGTTTCGGCGGATTCCTCGACGGCATCGACGGATTCGATCCCGAGTTCTTCGGCATCTCGCCGCGGGAGGCCGTCTGGATCGAGCCGCAACAGCGTCTGACGCTCGAGACCGTGTGGGAGGGGCTCGAACGAGCCGGATACTCGCCGGCCTCGCTGCGCGGCAGCCGGACCGGAATATTCATGGGCGTGGCCGCCAACGAGTACGCGCATCTGCTCTCGGGTGGGTCGATCGACAAGATCGAACCGCACTTCATCACCGGCAACGCGCTGAACGCCATCTCCGGCCGGGTCGCCTTCGCGCTCGGCCTCGAAGGGCCCGCGGTGGCCGTCGACACGGCGTGCAGTTCGGCGCTGGTCGCGGTCCATCAGGCCGCCCAGGCGTTGCGCTTCGGCGATTGCGACATGGCGCTGGCCGGCGGGGTGAACGTTCTGCTGAGCCCGGTGACCATGGTCGCCGCCTCCCGCGCCCGGATGCTCTCCCCCGTCGGACGCTGCAAGACCTTCGACGCCTCTGCCGACGGGTACGTGCGCAGCGAGGGCTGCGGTGTCCTGGTCCTCAAGAGGCTCAGCGACGCCGAACGCGACGGGGACCGGATCGCCGCCGTCATCTCGAGCAGTGCGGTGAACCAGGACGGCGCCTCCAGTGGTCTGACGGTGCCCAACGGTGGTGCGCAGCAACGCCTCATCGGAACCGTGCTCGCCCGGGCCGGCCTCAGCGGCGGCGACGTCGACTACCTCGAGGCACACGGCACCGGCACGCCGCTCGGCGATCCGATCGAGGTGCAGGCCGCCGCAGCGGCCTACGCCGGCTCCCGGGCCGTCGACCGCCCGCTGCTGATGGGTTCTGTGAAGACCAACATCGGGCACACCGAATCCGCCTCGGGGGCAGCTGGTCTGATCAAGGTCGTGCTGTCGCTGCAGCACGACCTGCTCCCGGAGAGCCTGCACTTCGACACCCCGTCGCCCCACATTCCGTGGGACGCCCTGCCCGTGCGGGTCGTGAACGAGGCGACGCCGTGGCACGCCAACGGCAGGCCTAGGCGCGCCGGAGTCAGCTCGTTCGGCTTCACCGGGACCAACGCGCACGTGCTGATCGAGGAGGCGCCCGCGCGGGTCGAGCCGGCCGACGACGCGCCCGAGTCGACGTCTCCGGTCAGCGTCCTCGCCCTGTCGGCGCGCTCACCCGAGGCCCTGGCCGCGTTGGCGCGGCGCTACGACACCTGGTTGAGCGTGCACCCCGACGTCGACCTCGACGCGGTGTGCCGCACCGCCGGGACCGGCCGGTCACACTTCGAACACCGCGCCGCACTAGTGGTGGATTCGGTTGCGACCGCCCGCGACGGCCTCGCCGAACTGGCCGAGAACCGCTTGCGCCCCGGTGTGGTCCGTGGCGAGCACGCCAACCATCCGACCACGGCGTGGCTGTTCACCGGGCAAGGCAGCCAGTACCCGGGAATGGCACGCGAATTGTTCGCCCAGGAGCCGGTTTTCGCCGAGACCGTGCTGCAGTGCGCGGACGCGGTCAAGGACATCGTGGCGCGTCCGTTGCTCGAGGTCATGTTCGCCACCGACCTCGACACGGGCGGCAAGGCCGGAGAGGCGTTGCGCCACACGTCGTTTGCGCAGCCGGCGCTGTTCGCCGTCGAGATGGGCCTGGCCCGGCTGTGGCAGTCATGGGGTGTCGAGCCCGACGTGGTGCTCGGCCACAGCGTCGGCCAGTACGCGGCGGCCTGCGTGGCCGGGGTGTTCAGCCTGGCCGACGGCGCCCGGCTGATCGCCGAGCGCGGCCGGCTGTTCGGCAGCCTGCCCGAGGGCGGGCGGATGGTGGCGGTGTTCGCCGACGCCAAGCTCGTGGAGCAGGTCGCCGCCGACTTCCCGCGGGTCTCGGTCGGCGCGTACAACGGTCCCAACACCGTGCTCTCGGGCCCCGGCGAAGACCTGGAGAGCGCGGTCGAGCGGTTCGAGGAGGAGGGCATCCGCTGCACGTGGCTCCAGACGAGCCACGCGTTCCACTCGGAACTGCTCGACCCGGTGCTCGACGAATTCGAGTCCTTCGCGGCGCAGGTGAACTTCGCTGCGCCGATCCTGCCGCTGGTGTGCAACCGCACGGGCGCGGTGCTGACGCCGCAGACCCCGCTGGACGCCCCCTACTGGCGGCGTCACTCCCGGCAACCGGTGCAGTTCGCCGAAAGCGTGCGCACGGTGGCGGCGCTGGGCTGCTCGGTGTTGATGGAGATCGGACCGCAGCCGGTGTTGACCAGCGCGGCGGTGCAGGTCTGGCCCGAACATCTGGCCGCGCCGCGGGCGGTGCTGTCGATGCGCAAGGGCGTCGACGACCGTTGTCAGATCGCCGATGCACTGGCCGCGGCGTACGTCGGCGGTCACCGACCGAGGTTCGACGCGTTCCACCGTGGCAACACGGCGCCGCTGGAACTGCCGACCTACCCGTTCCAGCGTCGCCGGTTCTGGCCCAAGTCGTCCGGTCTGACCGGCGCCGAGGGCAACGGCGCATCGGTGTCGGGAATCCTGGGCAGTGCCAAGGACTTGGCGTCCGGCGACTCCGTCTACACCAGCAGGTTGTCGGTCAAGTCCCAGCCGTGGCTCTCCGACCACGTCATCTACGGCACGGTCGTCGTCCCCGGCGCGACGTATGCCGCGATGGCGCTCGCCGCGGTCGGCACCCCGGCTCGGGCCAAGGACGTGTTCTTCTACGAGCCGATCATCCTGCCCGAGAAGGCATCCCGCGAAGTGCAGCTGACGCTGCATCCGCTCGACCAGGGTGGCGAGTCGCGCTTCCAGGTGCACAGCCGCCCGTACGGCGAGAAGGGTGCCGAGTGGTCACTGAACGCCGAGGGCGTCGTGGTCACCGGCGTCGACGACGCCGAGGCCACCGCGCCGACGGAGCCGGTCGACGAGGCGATCGAACGGCTGGAGCGCATGCGCCCCCAGGATCTTTTCGAGACGTTCGCCGACCTCGAGCTGGCGTGGGGACCCAACTGGTCGGGCTCGCTGAAGTCACTGTGGCTCGGCGACGGCGAGGCGATCGGCGACATCCTCGTCGGCGAGGAACTCACCGAACACCTCGGCACCGAGCCGATGCACCCCGTGCTGATGGACCTGTGCACGGGTGTCGCGTTCCCGGCGTTCCCCGCCCTGCTCGCCGCCGAGCAGGGCGTCAACGACCTGTTCCTGCCGCTGCGGTACGGGCAGGTGACGTTGCGAGAGAAGATGCCGCGGCGGTTCTACTGCCGGGCGAGGTGGCACGACAGCGGTCTCGACAGCGAGACCCAGGTCTTCGACCTCGACTTCCTCGACCGAGATGGCCGTCAGCTGGGCGGCATTCGCGAGTTCACCGTCAAGCGCGCGCCGCGCGAGGCACTGCTGCGCGGGCTCGGCGGCGACGCCACCCGGCTGCTGTACACCCTCGGTTGGCACGAGGTGCCGGCGTCGGGTGACGACGGCACCGGCATCGGCACCGCGAACGGCACCTGGCTGATCGCCGGGTTCGACGAGCTCGCCGCGAAGGTGCCGGGCTGCATCACGCTGAATCGCCATGCCGACCCCGAGCTCCTCGGTCGGGTGCTGGCCGACGCCCACCAGCGCGGTCTCGGGTTCTCCGGTGTGGTGTGGCGCAGCGCGGCGCCGACCGGACCCGAGTCGAGTGTCGAGTCCACGGCTCGCCTCGAGGGCGAGATCGCCAACCTGCTCAGCGCCGTGCACACCGTGCAGGGCGGGGAGGTGAAGCTGCCCGGTGGGCTGTGGATCGTCACCGAACAGGCCGTCGCCACCGAGTCCGGCGAACCCGTCGACCCAGTGCAGGCGGCCCTGTGGGGATTTGGCCGCACGACGATCAACGAAGAGCCGATGCTGCGCTGCCGGCTGGTCGACTGCGACGGTTCGGCGGAGGCCGTTCAGGCCCTCGTCGACCTGCTGGCCAAACCGGTCGACGAGCCCGAACTGGCGCTGCGCCAAGGCAAGCTGCTGGCCTCGCGGCTGTTGCCGTGGGCCCGCAGCGGCCACCTCGCGGTGCCACGGGCCGGGGACTACTGGCTGGCGCCCACCGAGCGTGGCGCGATCGACAACCTGCGGCTGACCGAGAAGGACGTGCCACCGCCGGACGAGGACTACGTGCAGGTCCGGGTGGAGGCCGCCGGCCTCAACTTCCGCGACGTGCTCAACGTCCTCGGCCTCTATCCGGGTGACCCGGGCCCGATCGGCGGCGACTTCGCCGGCGTCGTCACCCAACTGGGCGGCGGCGCAGAAGGACTCGAGGTGGGTCAGCGCGTCTACGGCTCCATGCAGGGCGCGTTCGCCACCCGGTTCAACGTGCCCGCCCCGTTCCTGGCACCGATCCCGGACGGGGTGAGCGCGGTGGAGGCCGCGACGATTCCCGCTGCGGCGCTGACGGTTCGACTGTCGTTCGACTGGGCGCAGCTGAAGCCGGGCGACAAGGTGCTGATCCACGCGGCCAGCGGAGGCGTCGGCCTGGCGGCCGTGCAGATGGCGCAGCGGTGCGGTGCCACGGTCTACGCGACGGCCAGCACCTTCAAGCGCGCGACGCTGCGCAAGCTGGGCGTGACGTACGTCTACGATTCGCGCTCAACCGATTTCGCCGACCAGATCCTCGCCGACACCGACGGCACCGGCGTGGACGTGGTGCTCAACAGCCTCACCGGTGAGGGTTTCATCGAGGCGACGTTGAGGGCCACCGCCCCGAACGGCCGCTTCGCCGAGATCGCCAAGCGTGACATCTGGACCCACGAGCGGATGGCCGAGGCCCGTCCCGACATCGCCTACGAGATCGTGGCGTTGGACACGGTCATGCTGACCGACCCCGAACGCATCCGCGGGCTGCTGACCGAGGTGTCGGAGGGCTTGGCGAACGGCGAGTGGACGCCACTGCCCGCCGAGATCTATCCGCTGACCGAGGCGCGGGCCGCGTTCCGGCGGATGCAGCAGGCTCGGCACATCGGCAAGATCGTCGTACAGATCCCCAATCCGCTTGCCCCCCGGGCCGATCGGAGCTATCTGATCACCGGTGGCCTCGGCGCGATCGGGCTGCACACGGCGGCGTACCTGGCCCACCTCGGCGCCGGTGAGATCGTGGTGACCAGCCGCCGCGCCCCCGACGCGGAGGCGTTGCGGCTGATCGAGGAGATCGAAGAGCGGCACAAGTGCCACGTCCACGTGTTCGCGGCCGACGTCGGCGTCGAGTCCGAGGTGGCGACGCTTCTCGAGCGGATCCGCGCCGAGCTGCCGCCACTGGCCGGGGTGGTGCATCTGGCGGGCGTCCTCGACGACGCGCTGCTGTCCCAGCAGAGCGTGGAGAGGTTCCGAACGGCGTTGGCACCCAAGGCCTTCGGGGCGTTCCACCTGGATCGGCTGACCCGGGACGACGAGCTGGACTTCTTCATCGTGTCGTCGTCGGTGTCGGCCCTGTTCGGTTCGCCGGGGCAGTCCAACTACGCGACGGCCAACTCACTGCTCGACGGCGTGGTCGCGCGGCGCCGGTCCAGGGGCCTGCCCGCCACCGGGGTCAACTTCGGACCGTGGGCCCAGGGCGGCATGGCGTCTTCCGAGGCGGCGGCGGCCAACATCGGTGCCCAAGGCCTGATTCCGCTGGAACCGTCGGCGGCGCTGAGCGCCCTTGCCGAGGTCGTCGCCAACGGCACCGGTCAGGCCACCGTGATCAAGGCCAACTGGCAGCGGGCCGCGAAGGTGCTGGGCAGTTCGAGGCCCCCGATCCTCGATCTGGTGTTGCCGAGTGCGGCCGGCGAGGTGACCGGTGACAGCGAGTTGCTCAAGCAGCTCCAGGAGATCCCGGTGGCGCAGCGTGCCGGGTTCGTCACCGAATTCCTGCAGCGCGAGGTGCAGAACTTCCTGCGCCTGGCGGGGCCGCCCGCGGCGTCCAGTCGGTTCCTGGACCTGGGCACCGACTCCCTGATGGCGATCGAGCTCCGCAACCGGTTGCACAGCCAGTTCGGTGGCGCGTTCACGATCAACGCGACCGCGGTGTTCGACTACCCCACCATCGGCGGGCTCGCCGAATATCTGGTGGGCCAGCTGCCCGACGCGGAAACCGCAGAGGAAGCGGAGGTCGCCGCCCCGGCGGCCACCTAGGCCCAGCGGGTGGCTTCGACCTCGGCGGGCAGCGGCGTGTGCAACGGCACGTCGAGGCCGTCGTAGATGCCCGGCTTCTGGGTCGCCAGCCACTCGACGGCACCGAGCAGGCGGTTGGCGGCCGTGGTGTTGCCGCCGTCGGCGCGGGTGCCGCCCGGGACGTCGGCGCGGCTGACGATGGTCAGCTGAGGGTCGCCGTCGACGACGACGCGGTGGTCGCCGACGCCCTCGTCGGGCTGCGGCCAGTCGGGCGCGCACGCCGGGTCGATGCGGGTGACGTGGTCGACGACGATGCGCTCGCGGCCACCGGACCAGCCGATGATCTTCAGCCAGAACGCGCCCTGGGTGCCCTTGCCGAAGTGCCCCATCACGTTCTCGACCGACTCCTCGAGCGGTCGCCGTTCGACGACCTCGGTGATGTCGTCGATCTCCAGGCCGAGACCGCGGCCGATCAGCCGGATGTTGCCGCCCCACACCATCGTCGGGACCGACGGCAGCAGCATCATCGGCACCTCGTCCATCGATCCGCCGAAACCGCAGCTGACCCGGACCGCGTGCGGCTGGTCGTAGGTGGAGTAGTCGAAGATCTCCTGACAGTGGATCGTCTTGATGCGCGTGCAGAGCCCGGCGGCCATGATGGCGAGCGCGTCGTTGGCCCATCCCGGGTCGACGCCGCTGACCAGCAGGGTGGCGCCGCCCTGCTCGGCGGCGGCGGTCAGGCGGTCGACCCATTCGCCGGGCGCGGAGCGCGGGTCGTAGAGGGAGTAGAGCGACGGCGTGACGACGTGCGCGCCGGCCCGGAGGCACCGCTCGATGTCGGCGACGGCGTCGTCGGGGCGGATGTCGCCGGAGGCCATGTAGGCCACCGCGTCGCAGTCGGCCAGCGCCGCGTCGACGTCGGCTCCCGCCAGGACTCCGGTGTCGTCGGGCAGGCCGGCGAACGTGGCGGCGTCACGTCCCACCTTGTCCGGGGACGACGTGATCACGCCGGCGAGTTCGAGCCCGGGAAACGCGACCGTGGAGCGGATCGCCGTCGAGCCCATGTTTCCCGTCCCCCAGACCACCACGCGCCTCATGCGCCTCACCCTAACGGGCGTGCTAGAGCGCCTCGTGGCAGACATCACATTGGCCGGAAACCGCAGGTCAAGGTGCCCAATCGTCGCTTACGGCCGGCCCAATCAACCGTCGGGTTGGTTAGCCAGCGGAAATTTGCTCGACACTGCTTTGCGAACAAGTTACCAGCCGGTATAGTTGGCGGCAGTTACTGGTGGGTAACTTAGCCCGAGTACCCAACCGCAGACGGCATCTCATCGAGGAGAATTCGTGAGCCATTACAAGAGCAACGTCCGTGACCAGCTGTTCAACCTCTTCGAGGTCTTCGGAATGGACAAGGTGCTCGGCGAGGGAGCCTACGGCGACCTCGACGGCGACACCGCCCGTGAGATGCTCGCGGAGATCACCCGGCTGGCCGAGGGACCCATCGCCGATTCGTTCGCCGACGGCGATCGCAACCCCCCGGTGTTCGATCCCGAGACCCACACGGTGAAGCTGCCCGAGGCCTTCAAGAAGTCTGTTCGCACCATCATCGACGGCGGCTGGGACAAGATCGGCCTCGACGAGGAGCTCGGCGGCATGCCGATGCCCCGCGCACTGCAGTGGGCCTTGATGGAAAGCGTGCTCGGCGCAAACCCCGCCGTGTACATGTACTCGATGGGCGCCGGCTTCGCGCAGATCATGTACAACCAGGCCACCGAAGAGCAGAAGAAGTGGGCCATCCTGGCCGCCGAGCGCGGATGGACCTCCACCATGGTGCTCACCGAGCCCGACGCCGGTTCCGACGTCGGCGCGGGCCGCACCAAGGCAGTCCAGCAGCCCGACGGCACGTGGCACCTGGACGGCGTGAAGCGCTTCATCACCTCCGGTGACGCCGACGACCTCGGCGAGAACATCCTGCACCTGGTGCTTGCGCGTCCCGAGGGTGCCGGTCCGGGCACCAAGGGCCTGTCGCTGTTCTTCGTGCCGAAGTACCACTTCGACTTCGAGACCGGTGAGCCCGGCGAGCGCAACGGCGTCTACGTCACCAACGTGGAGCACAAGATGGGCCTCAAGGTCTCGGCGACGTGTGAGCTGTCGCTCGGCCAGCACGGCACCCCCGCCGTCGGCTGGCTCGTCGGCGAGGTGCACAACGGCATCGCGCAGATGTTCGAGGTCATCGAGCAGGCCCGAATGATGGTGGGCACCAAGGCCATCGCCACGCTGTCGACCGGCTACCTCAACGCGCTCGAGTACGCCAAGAGCCGCATCCAGGGCGCCGACCTGACCCAGATGACCGACAAGACCGCGCCCCGCGTGTCCATCACGCACCACCCCGACGTGCGCCGGTCGCTGATGACGCAGAAGGCCTACGCGGAATCTCTTCGCGCGCTGTACCTGTACACCGCGACGTTCCAGGACGCCGAGGTCGCCAAGGCCGTCCACGGCGTGGACCCCGAGCTTGCGGGCAAGGTCAACGACCTGCTGCTCCCAATCGTCAAGGGCGTCGGCTCGGAGCAGGCCTACGCCAAGCTGACCGAGAGCCTGCAGACCTTCGGTGGTTCCGGCTTCCTGCAGGACTACCCGGTCGAGCAGTACATCCGCGACGCGAAGATCGACTCGCTCTACGAGGGCACCACCGCCATTCAGGCGCAGGACTTCTTCTTCCGGAAGATCGTCCGCGACAAGGGTGTTGCGCTGGGCTACGTCGCGAACGAAATCGAGCAGTTCGTCAAGAACGAATCCGGCAACGGACGCCTCAAGGCCGAGCGTGAACTGCTGGCGAACGCCTTGGCCGACGTCCAGGGCATGGCCGCCACGCTGACCGGCTTCCTGATGTCGGCCCAGGAGGATTCGGCCAACATCTACAAGGTGGGCCTCGGTTCGGTGCGCTTCCTCATGAGCGTCGGCGACCTGGTGCTCGGCTGGCTCCTGCAGAAGCAGGCCGTCGTGGCCATCGCCGCCCTCGACCAGGGTGCGACCGGCGCGGACAAGTCCTTCTACGAGGGCAAGATCGCCGTCGCGTCGTTCTTCGCCAAGAACTTCCTGCCCCTGCTGTCCAGCACGCGTCTGGTGCTGGAGAACATCGACAACGAAGTGATGGAACTCGACGAGGCTGCCTTCTAACGTCGAATCACGCGCTCGAGGCCCCCGCTGCGGCGGGGGCCTCTTGCGTTTCATAACCGCCGAACAGCTACCGCCCAGGTTTCATTGCGACCATGTAAACGTGCACTTCTTGGCCGCCGATGCTCCTGCCACCTACCGCCACGGACTGTCGCTCCTGCAGGGCTGGCTGCCGCTGACCATCCAGATCATCGCGCTCGTGGTGCTGGTCGCCGCGCTGGGTTGGCGAGCGCGGCGCTGGTGGCTGATCTGGGCACCCGTGGCCGTCTTGGTGGGCGTCGGCGCGGCCGCGTGGGCGCACTGGTACGTCGACTCCCAGGGCATGGCGGGTGATCCCGCTCCCGACTCGCTGTGGGTGTGGACCGGTGTGACGGGATTCGCCCTCGCCGCAGCGATATTCGGCTGGCGCGGGGTGAAGTGGCGCCGCATCGCCGCGGTGGCGGCGGTCCCGCTGTGCCTGCTGAGCACCGGCCTGGCGCTCAACACCTGGGTGGGCTACTTCCCCACCGTGCAGGTCGCCTGGAACCAATTGACCGCCGGTCCCCTGCCCGACGAGACGGACCTCGACACCGTGACCGCCATGCAGAAGTCCGGCACCGTGCTCGACCACGGCAGCGTCGTGCCGGTCGACATCCCGTCGGCCGCATCGGGATTCAAGCACCGCACCGAGCTGGTCTACCTGCCCCCGCGGTGGTTCGCCACCAACCCCGCGCCGAAGCTGCCCGTGGTGATGATGATCGGCGGCGAGTTCAACACCCCCGCCGACTGGCTTCGCACCGGCAACGCCGCGTCCATCGTCGACTCCTTCGCCCAATCCCACGGCGGCAACGCACCCGTGCTGGTCTTCGTCGACTCCGGCGGCTCGTTCAATAACGACACCGAGTGCGTCAACGGCACCCGCGGCAACGTCGCCGACCATCTCACCAAGGACGTGGTGCCCTACGTGAACGCCACCTTCGGCACCAGCTCGGCAAGCTCCGACTGGGGCGTCGTCGGCTGGTCGATGGGCGGCACCTGCGCCGTCGACCTGACCGTCATGCATCCCGACCTGTTCTCCAGCTTCGTCGACATCGCCGGCGACACGGGGCCCAACGCGGGCACCAAGGATCAAACGGTCGCCCGGCTCTACGGCGGCAGCGAGGCGGCCTGGGCACAGTTCGACCCGGCGACCGTCATGGCCAAACACGGCCCCTATCAAGGCGTCTCGGGCTGGTTCGCCATCTCCACCGATGCGCCGAAGAAGTTCAACATGCCGCACAGCGAGGGTGCCGTCGGGCTGGGCGGGCGCGACGCGGACGGCATGCCCACCGATCAGACGCAGGCCGCCAACACACTGTGCGGGCTCGGCAAGGCCAAGGGCATCACGTGCTCGGTGGTGCCGACGACGGGTCGCCACGACTGGCCACTGGCCACCCAGGTGTTCACCGCGGCGCTGCCCTGGCTGGCCGGCGCGATCCACACCCCCGGCGTCCAGGCCGTGCCGCTGCCCGCGGGCGCACCGGTCGCCAAGATCTGATCAGGCGTCGAGGGCGCGCAGCGCCGCGCGGGTGCGGGCCCGGCCCTCGGGAGACGGATCGAAGGTCGCCGCGACGTACTCGTCGACCCCGGCCGAGCTCAGTTCGGCGAGCCGCTCCCGGACCGTCGCCTCGTCGCCGATGATGGCGGCGTCCTCGGGCCCGGCGTAGCCCTCGCGGTCCAGCATGGCGCGGTAGGACGGAAGCACGCCGTACATCTTGAACTGCTCGGCGGCCTGCTTGCGGGCGCCGTCGACGTCGTCGGTGACGCTCACCGGCAACGCCGCCACCACGCGGACGGCGTCCTCGGAACGGCCCGCGTCGGCGGCCGCCTGCCGCAGCGTGGGGCCGACGTGACCGGCGAGCGTCTTGGGCCCCGTCATCCAGGTACACGTGCCCGACGTCCGGCGGCCGGCGATCTTGAGCAGCTGCGGACCCAGGGCGGCGACGTACACGTCGGGCCTCGGCGCCCCGGCGATCATCAGTGCTCCCCTGGTGGTGACCGTCTGACCGGTCGCGTCGGCGGCGTCACCGGCCAGCAGCGGCAGCAGACCGTCGAGGAATTCGTTGAGCCGGCGCACCGGCTTGTCCCACGGGATGCCCCACATGCCCTCGGTCACGGCCTGGTGCGTCATGCCCAGGCCCAGGATCAAGCGCCCGTGTGACACCAGGCTGACGGTCAGCGCGCGCTGCGCCATCTGCATGGGGTGCTGATTCTGGATGGGGACCACGCCGGTGGCCACCTCGATGTCGGGGACCTCGCGAAACGCCACCGCCAGGACGGTGAGAAGGTCCGGCTCATAAGGCATTTGGCTCATCCACACGCGGCGGAAGCCCTCGTCGCGCAACTGGGCGAGGTTCTGCACGCACGCGTCGACCGGATTGTCACGGCCCGCGTCGCCGAGTTGGCCAAACATGGAGATCTGCACGCGTCCATCGAAGCACGAGTGCATCGGTGTTCAATGCCACACATGACCGCACCCTCCACGGCGACCGAAGCGGCGCGACTGCAGAACTTCGGTCCCAACTGGTTCGCGTCGGTCATGGGCACCGGCATCGTCGCGACCGCGGGCGTCGGGCTGCCGATCCACGTGCCGGGGCTGCACGTCTTCTCCCGCGTGGTGTGGGTGGTCGCGGCGGCACTGCTGGTGGTGCTGCTCGTCGCGGTGAGCGTGCAGTGGTTCCGCCATCCGACGGTCGCCCGCAGCCATTCCCACAATCCGCAGATGGCGCACTTCTACGGTGCCTGCCCGATGGCGTTGATGACGGTCGGGTCGGGTGCGATCCTCGTCGGCAAGGACCTCCTGGGGGCGCGGATCGCGGTCGACCTGGCGTGGGTGCTGTGGACGGCGGGCACCGTGGGCGGCCTGTTCACGGCGGTGTCCATCCCCTTCGTCATGTTCACCCAGTTCAACGTCGAACCGGACGCGGCGTTCGGCGGCTGGCTGATGCCGGTGGTCCCGCCGATGGTGTCCGCGGCGGCCGGCGCGCTGTTGATCCCGCACATGGCGCCGGGCACGGGACGCACCACGATGCTCTACGGCTGCTACGCGATGTTCGGGCTGTCGCTGTTCGCCGGGCTGATCATCATCAGCATGATCTGGAGCCGCCTTGCGCACTACGGCACCTCGGGCACCGCGCGCGTGCCCACGCTGTGGATCGTGCTGGGGCCCCTGGGCCAGGGCATCACGGCCGCTGGCTTGCTTGGCACGGCCGCGGCGCTGGCGGTGCCCGCCGACCTGGCCAAGGCGATGAACCTCTTCGCGGTCCTCTTCGGCGTGCCGGTGTGGGGTTTCGCGCTGCTGTGGATCGTGCTGGCGACGTCACTGACGGTGCGCACCCTGCGCCGCGGCATGCCGTTCGCGCTGACGTGGTGGAGCCTGACCTTCCCGGTCGGCACGTTCGTCACCGGCACCACGCAGCTGGCCGTGCACACCGGCCTGCCGGCGTTCCGGGTCGCGGCGCTGCTCGCCTACGCCGGGCTGCTGTGCACGTGGGGTCTGGTCGCCACGCGGACGGCCAGGGGCAGCGTCGGCGGCAGCCTGTTCACACCGCCGCCGGCGAACGCGGGGCCGGTGCGGGCGAAGAAGGATCCGCCCACGCCCGCCTGACCCCAGACATGAAAGAAGCCCCGTGTTGCCGTCGGGTCGGGGGGGCTGACGGCAACACGGAGCTACTGGACATATCGACGCGGTGTCGCGGGGCGTTACACCCCGGAGGTCACGCCTCCAAAATTGCGGTGACGCCCTGACCGCCCGCCGCGCAGATCGAGATGAGGCCGCGCACGGGCCGGCCCGTCTCGGCCTTCTTCTCGGCGAGCTGCTTGGCCAGCTGGGCGACGATGCGACCGCCGGTGGCAGCGAAGGGGTGGCCCGCCGCCAGCGAGGACCCGTTGACGTTGAGCTTGGACCGGTCGATGCTGCCCAGCGCCGCGTCCAGACCCAGCCGCTCCTTGCAGTACTCCTCGGACTCCCATGCGCTCAGGGTCGCGAGGACCACCGAGGCGAAGGCCTCGTGGATCTCGTAGAGGTCGAAGTCCTGCAGCGTCAGCCCGTTGCGGGCCAGCAGGCGAGGAACCGCGTAGGTGGGCGCCATCAGCAGACCGTCGGGACCGTTGACGTAGTCGACCGCCGCGGTCTCGCCGTCGACGAAGTACGCCAGCACCGGGATCGAGTGCGCCTGAGCCCACTCGTCACTGGCCAGCAGCGCCACCGAGGCACCGTCGGTCAGCGGCGTCGAGTTGCCCGCCGTCATGGTGGCGTCGCCGTTCTTCACCCCGAACACGGGCTTGAGCTTGGCCAGCTTCTCGGCCGACGAATCCGGGCGCAGGTTGTTGTCGCGGTACAGCCCAAGGAACGGGCTGACCAGGTCGTCGAAGAACCCGCGGTCGTACGCCGCGGCCATGTTCTGGTGGCTGGCGGCCGCGAGGGCGTCCTGGTCGACGCGCTTGACGCCCATCTCCTTGGCCGTGATGGCGGCGTGCTCACCCATCGACAGGCCGGTGCGGGGCTCGCCGTTGGTGGGGATCTCGACGCCAATGGAGGCGGGCAGCTTGCCGACCAGCTTGAGCCGGTCGACGTTGGACTTGGCGCGGCGGAGGCCGAGTAGGACGCGGCGCAGGTCGTCGCCGAACGCGATGGGTGCGTCGGAGGTGGTGTCGACGCCACCGGCGATGCCCGAGTCGTACTGCCCGAGGGCGATGCCGTTGGCCACCGCGATGGCCGACTGCAGACCCGTGCCGCAGGCCTGCTGCAGGTCGTACGCCGGCGTGTACGGGGACAGCGCGCTGCCGAGCACGCACTCGCGCATCAGGTTGAAGTCGCGGCTGTGCTTGAGCACCGCGCCGCCGACGACGGCACCCATGCGCTCGCCCTTCAGGCCGAATCTGTCGACGAGCCCTCCGAGCGCGGCGGTGAACATGTCCTGGTTCGACGCGTTGGCGTAGGCGCCGTCGGAGCGCGCGAAGGGGATCCGGTTTCCGCCGAGGATGGCCACTCTGCGGGCTGCCTTGCTGGGCGACTGGGTGTCGGCCACGTTCATCTCCGTTGCTTGACTGTGGTTGCTGGTGTCGAGCGTCATACTACCCACCGTTCTTACTCTGGAGTAAGTTCGTGACCGATACGACAATCTCGCGCGGTCATGGGTACCCCAGTCCCGCACGCACTACCCGTCTCCTCGAAAGGCAGCTCTGTGGCTTCCGACCTGTTCTCGCAAGTGGTCAACTCCGGACCTGGCTCGTTCCTGGCCAAGCAACTCGGCGTTCCGCAGCCGGAGACCCTGCGCCGCTACCGGGCGGGCGAGCCGCCGCTCGCCGGTCCTCTCCTCATCGGCGGTGATGGCCGCGTCGCCGAACCCCTGCGCAACGCGCTCGCCGAGGACTACGACCTGGTGGGCAACAACGTCGGCGGCCGCTGGGCCGACACGTTCGGCGGCCTGGTCTTCGACGCCACCGGCATCACCACCCCCGAGGGCTTGAAGGCGCTCCGCGACTTCTTCACCCCGGTCCTGCGCAACATCGGCTCGAGCGGTCGCGTGGTCGTCGTCGGCACCACGCCCGACCAGACGGCCAGCGTCGACGAGCGCATCACGCAGCGGGCGCTCGAGGGCTTCACCCGCTCGCTGGGCAAGGAGCTGCAGCACGGCGCGACCATCGGACTGGTCTACCTGGCCGCCGACGCGAAGCCCGCCGCCACCGGCCTGGAGTCCACCATCCGGTTCCTCCTGTCGGCCAAGTCCGCCTACGTCGACGCTCAGGTGTTCTACGTCGACGCCCAGGACTCGGTGCCGCCCGCCGACTGGGACAAGCCGCTCGACGGCAAGGTCGCCCTGGTCACCGGCGCAGCCAGGGGCATCGGGGCCGAGATCGCCAAGGTGTTCGCCCGCGACGGGGCCAAGGTGGTGGCGATCGACGTGGAGAGCGCCGCCGACGCCCTGGCCGAGACCGCCACGAAGGTGGGCGGCACCGCGCTGGCCCTCGACGTCACGGCGGCCGACGCGGTCGACCGCATCACCGAGCACCTGCGCGAGCACTACGACGGCAAGGCCGACGTGCTGGTCAACAACGCAGGCATCACCCGCGACAAGCTGCTCGCCAACATGGACGAGGGTCGCTGGGATTCGGTCGTGGCCGTCAATCTGCTTGCCCCGCAACGGTTGGCCCAGGGCCTGGTCGACAACGGCACGATCGGCGAGGGCGGCCGCATCGTCGGCCTGTCTTCGATGGCGGGCATCGCGGGCAACCGCGGCCAGACCAACTACGCCGCCACCAAGGCCGGCATGATCGGCATGACCCAGGCGTTGGCCCCCGTCTTCGGCGAGAAGGGCATCACCATCAACGCCGTCGCACCGGGGTTCATCGAGACCAAGATGACCGAGGCGATCCCGCTGGCCACCCGGGAGGTGGGACGTCGCATGAACTCACTCTTCCAGGGCGGCCAGCCGGTCGACGTCGCCGAGGCCATCGCCTACTTCGCCAGCCCCGCGTCGAACGCCGTCACCGGCAACACCATTCGGGTGTGCGGCCAGGCCCTGTTGGGAGCGTGAGATGACCCAACCGAGTGGTCTGAGGAACATGGCGCTGGCCGCGGCCGGAGCGCTGCCGTTCGTCTCGCGTGGCACCTCGCTGCCCGACCGAACGGTGACGATCTCCGACGTGGCGATCAACCCGGCCAACGTGTCCGAGTACGCCGCGGTGACGGGTCTGCGCTTCGGCGACTCGGTGCCGCTGACGTACCCGTTCGCGCTGACCTTCCCGTCGGTGATGTCGTTGGTGAGTGGCTTCGACTTCCCGTTTGCCGCAATGGGTTCGGTGCACGTCGAGAACCAGATCACCCAGTACCGCCCGATCTCCGTCACCGACACCGTTGGCGTCAAGGTGCACGCGGAGAACCTCCGCGAACACCGCAAGGGCCTGCTGGTCGACCTGATCACCGAGATCAGCGTCGGCAACGAGGTCGCCTGGCATCAGGTGACGACGTTCCTGCACCAGCAGCGGACCAGCCTGTCCGACGAGCCGAAGCCGGAGCAACCGCGCAAGCAGCAGAAGTTGCCGCCGCCCAACGCGATCCTCCACATCACGCCGAGCCAGATCAGGCACTACGCGTCGGTCAGCGGGGACCACAACCCGATCCACACCAGCTCGATCGGCGCCAAGCTGTTCGGGTTCCCGACCTCGATCGCGCACGGAATGTTCTCCGCCGCAGCGGTACTGGCCAACGTCGAGGGACAGCTTCGCGATGCGGTGAAGTACTCGGTGCGGTTCGGCAAGCCCATTCTGCTGCCGGCCCGCGTCGGCCTCTACACCGAGCACGTCGCCGACGGCTGGGACCTGACGCTGCGCAACCTGTCGAAGGGGTACCCGCACCTGACTGCAACGGTGCGGGCGATCTAGCTGGGGTAGACCAGGCTCGGGTCGACGTTCTGCGCCTCGTACAGCCGCTTGTACGGTCCGCCGGCGGCGATCAGCGTCTGGTGGTCGCCCTGCTGGGCGATGCGACCGTCCTCGATCACCAGGATGCGATCGGCGACCGCGGCGATGAAGTCCATGTCGTGGCTGATCACCAGGCAGGTGCGGTCCTTGGCGTAGCCGCGGATCACGCCGGTGAGAAGCGCCCGCTGACCGGCGTCGAGGTTCTCGGTGGGCTCGTCGAGCAACAGCACCTCCGGGGTACGCAACAGGCAGCGCGCCAACGCAATCAGGCGTTTCTGCCCGCCGGAGGGCACCTGCACGTCCACCACCGTGTCGTACCCGGCGGGCATCTTCTTCGGGTCGGTGATGACGGCGTGCACGTTGGCCCTACGGCACGCCTCCTCGATCTCGGCGGCGGTGGCCCCTGGCCGGGCCAACCGGATGTTCTCGCGGATCGTGTCCTTGACGAAGAACGGAAACTGGGCCAGCTTCGACACCTGGTCACGCAGCGAGGCGATCGTGACCTCGTCGATTGCATGACCGTCGAGGAGGATTCGGCCGCGCTGCGGGTCGAGGAATCGCAGCACGAGGTTGTAGACCGTCGACTTCCCCGACCCGATACCGCCGACCAGCGCCACCGTCTCGCCCTCGGCGACCGAGAACGACAACCCGTCGAGCACCTTCTGCGTCGACGAATAGCCGAACACCACGTCGTCGAACACCAGGTTGCCGCGAACGTTTCCGAGCGGCGTTGCGCCCGGCGACTCCCGAACCGTGGGGCGGGTGTCGAGCAACTCATAGGTCGACGCGGCACTCGGCGCCACGGACTGATAGGTGGTGTAGGCGCCCATGACGCGTTGTGCCGCACCGAACATCGTCGGCACCATTCCGGCGAAGACCATCAGTCCCGCGAACGTCAGGCCGAAGCTCGAACTGAACCCGATGCCGACCAGCAACACCACCACCGTGCTCAACGCGATGAACACCTGAGAACCGTTGGCGGTGGCTTGCATCCACATCGTCGTCGAGGCGTCGCTGCGGGCGGCGTCGTCCGACACCGTCCGAAAGCGGCTGCTGCGCAACGCTTGCGCGTTGAAGAGCTGAATCTCGGCGATGCCGCTGATCGTCTGCTCCAGCTCGGCGCCCATCGCCCGATCCGCGGTCATCGTCCGCCGCACCGCCGCCTGCACGTGTCCGCCGGCGACCTTCAGCACCACCAGCGCCACCGGCGTGAGGACGAGCGCGGCCACCGTCATCTGCCACGACAGCGCCACCAGGTAGCCGACCGCCACCAGGAGCACCAGGGTGTCGATCAGGGGCGGCAGCAGACACCCCGTCAGAAGTCGTTGCACCCCGGCGGATTCCGTCGTCACGCGTTGCATCAGCGCCCCGCTGCGCGAGGCGGTGAGGAAGTCCAGTGACAACGTCTGAAGGTGGTCGTGGACCCGTTGGCGGATGTCGGTGACCAGCGCCCGCTCGACCTTCGTGCCGACCCAGGCGTTCACGAGGTACATCAGCTGGGTCAGCACCAGCGCGCCGGCCCAGACGGTCAACAGGACGGCGAACGGCACCGAGCCGGCCACGCCCCCGAGCGGCCCGTCGGTCCGGGCGACCAACGCGCCCCGCATGTCCCACACCTCGGTGAGGTTTCCGTTCGTACCGGCGTCGGCGACGACCTGCATCATGGGGCCGAAGGCCGCCGCGCTGACGTAGGGCAGGGCCGAGGCCAACGCGCCGACCACGAACAGGGCGACGATCGAACGGCGCACGGCGGGCAGCATGCCCAGGCTGCGCCGGATCAGACGGTCCGGCCGTACGCCCGGCTGCGCTGCGTCGACCATGGGAACACCTCTTCTGCCGGCCCGAATCCGTGGTCGGACGCTACGTCACCTCACAGGTGCTCGTCGTAGAACGCCAGCAGTCGTGCGACGGCCTGGTCGACGTACCGCGGCACCCCGTACATCTCATAGTGACCCGCGCCATCGACGACGTGGAGGTCGACGGGGTTGGGGGCCATGTCCCACAACGCCATTCCCGCTTCGTACTGGCCGGTGGTGCCGCGCCGACCGGCGACGATCACCTGCAGCGGCTGGCTGAGCAGCGGGTCGACGAGGTGGAAGGCGTCGTAGCCCAGCAGCAGTGGGTCGCTTTGGCTCAGACGGCGGTTGGTGGAGTGCTCGCTGTACGCCGGTGGCAACCGGTAGAACTCGATCGCCTGCAGGGTGTCGACGTCGGTGATGCCAAGGGCGGCAGCGTCTTCGAGCGTGTCGGGCAGCCAGTTGACCCTTGCCGGCGTGCCGCTGGCGACCTCCTCGACGCGCTGGCGGGCCAGGTCGTCGAGCGCCGCAACCGGACCGTCGGGGGCGAACGCGGCGCTACGAAACGCCTCGCCGACATTGCTGGCGACGACCGTCGCGATTGCCTTGATCCGGTGGTCGGTGCGAGCGGTGTGCACGGCGTAGCCGCCGCCTGCGCAGATGCCGAGCCCGCCGATCCTGGTGGGGTCGACGCCGTCCACGGCACTCAGCGCGTCGACGGCGTAGGAGATGTCCTCGCCGCGCCGGTACGGATCCTCGAGGTCGCGCGGTTCGCCGCCACTGCGGCCCTGATGGCTGGGGTCGAAGGTGAGGGCGGCGAGTCCACGGCGAGCCAGCCGGGACGCGTAGTTGCCGCCGATCTGTTCCTTGACGCTGCTGCCCGGCGTGGCGAGGACGACGGCGGGCCGGCGCGCGGAGGGGGCGAAGTCGTCGGGCAGGTGCAGATCTCCGGCGAGCGCGAAGGGGCCCCGCGGGATGGCGACGTGCTCGATCACGGCAAGCCCGCGGCCGCCGATGCCTGGCTGTCGGCGGGTCTGCCCTTCAGGCCGCGCCAGAAGAGGTTGATCATCAGTTCGGCGGCCTCGTGCACCTCGGCGTCGCCGGTGCTGACGCGCGCCGCCACCGCCTCGCCCGCGCCCACCAACGCGACGGCCATCATGTCGAAGTCGGTGTCCGGCTCGGGATTTCGCGTGCCGGACTGCAGTAGCCTGCCGACGAGGTCGACGATGCGCTCGCGCCCCTCGCGCACGGTGTGGGCGAACGCCTGCGAGCTGGTGGCCTGGGTGTACAACACCATCCACGACGCCCGGTTGGTGTCGATGTAGCTCAGGAACGCCACCACCGCGTTGCGCAGCAGGTCCCTCGGGGTCTGGCTGAAGTCGATCTCCCCGCGGACGGTGTCGACGAACCGTGCCAGCTCCCGGTCCAGGCAGGCGCCGAACAGCTCCTCCTTGGACCCGTAGTACAGGTAGAGCATCGGCTTGGAGATCTGGGCCTGGCCGGCGATCGCGTCCATCGACGTCTCGTGATAGCCGTTCACCGAGAACATCTGCACGGCCGCGTCGAGCATCTGCTGCTCACGCACCGCGCGCGGCAATCGCTTGGTTCCACCGGCCATCAGATCAGACTAGGCAATCGCGCGGCGTTCAGCCTCCGCAGCGCGGACTCTTGCCCTTCAGTGCCGCGATCCGCAGCACCGAGGCGTCGACGCTCTTCGGGTCCAGCTCGCCGGCGGCGACGGCGGCCTCCAGCGCGTCGAGCACCCCGGGAACCTCGTCGGTGGTGATCCACAGCGCGATGTCGGCACCCGACTGCAACGCCTTGAGTGCCGCCTGCGCGACGGTGTAGTGCTGGTTGATGGCACCCATGCTGGAGATGTCGTCGGTGATCGCCACGCCGTTGTACGGCAGCCCGCCGTACCCGCCGGTGCGCAGCAGGGAGTAGGCGGCGGGGCTCAGGCTCGCGGGGTCGGCTCCGGTGAGCCCCGGCACCTGCATGTGCCCGACCATCACCGCGGTGCCGGGCACTTGCGCGAGCTCGCGATAGGGCACCAGGTCGTCGTTCATCAGGTCCGACAGCGGAGGTGTCACGACGCCACCCTCGTGGGAGTCGCCGGAGGCGTGGCCGTGTCCCGGGAAGTGCTTGAGAACCGGCGTGACGCCGGCCTCGAGCAGTCCCCGCGCGTAGGCGCCGGCGTACTCGGTGACCTTCTGCGGGTCCGCGCTGAAGGAGCGGTCCCCGATCACGGTGTCGTCGTCCTGGTCGGAGACGTCGGCGTCGGGCGCGAAGTCGACCGTGATGCCGAGGTCCTTCATCGCCTTGCCGCGGGCCAGCGCGATGTCGTGGACCTCCTGCGACGAGACCGTCCTGCCGAGCACGCGGGCCGACTCCTGCACCCCGATGAGGCTCTTGAGTCGCGAGACCCGGCCACCCTCCTCGTCGGTGCTCACCGCCAGCGGCAGGGCGCCCGCCGAGGCGGCGATCTCCTTGAGCGGATCGCCCAGCATGGTCAGGTCGGTCCAACTGCCGATCATGATGCCGCCGACGTGGTCCTTGGCCACCACCGCGCGGGCGTCGTCGGCGCCGGTGACACCGACCATCAGCATCTGGGCCAGCTTGTCGCGCGTGGACATGGCGGCGAGCAGGGCGTCGCCGTCGCCGCAGACGGGCGCCTCCGCCGGGGGCAGCGGGGTGGGGCTCGGCGTCGGCGACGGCGCCGAAGCCGTGTCGCGGTGCTTCACGACGTACACGCTGGCCACCACGACGGCGGCGATCGCGAGCACCGCGAGGACGATCGACACGATGGTCGTCCGCTGGCTGGGACCCTTCGAGTCATCTCCTGCGGCGCGGCCCAACGGCATGGGGCGAATCGTAGCGGCTGGGTAATCTCCGGGGCATGCCGCTGCGATCCGGGGACGTGTTCGCGGGGTACACCGTGGTGCGCCAGCTGGGCGAGGGCGCCAGCGGCGCGGTGTATCTCACCGCGCATCCGCGGACGTTGCGTCAGGACGCGCTGCGGGTACTGCCTGCGGCGGCGTCGGCCAATCCGGACTTCCGGGCCCGCTTCCACCGACGCGCCGACATGGCCGCGACGCTGTGGCACCCGCACGTGGTCGGCGTGCACGAGCACGGCGAATTCCGTGGCCTGTTGTGGGCGTCGATGGACTTCGTCGACGGCACCGACGCCGCCGCGCTGATGCGCGACCGGTACGACACCGGGATGCCCGCCGACCAGGTCCTCGACATCGTCACCGCCGTCGCCGACGCGCTGGACCACGCCCACGCCCGGCGGTTGGCGCACGGCGACGTCACGGCGTCGAGCATCCTGCTGACCAACGAGCGGCGGCGGCGCGCGTCGTTGACGGACTTCGGCGTCCCCCGGGGTGACGACGACGCCAGGGCCGACCAGTACGGGCTCGCCGCGACGGCCCGCCACCTGCTCAGCGGCGTGCCGCCGGCGGCGGACGTCCGTCCGCTGGGTGCCACCCGTCAAGACCTGGCCGCCTTCGACCCCGCGTTGCTGCGTGCGCTGGCGGCCGACCCGCGGGACCGCTTCGAGGCGTGCCTGGACTTCGCGGCCGCGCTGCGGGACGCCGCGACCGCGGCCACGCAGGCCCAGCCGATCGCCGATCCCGCCGCTTACGCCCCGACCGAACACCTGGCCAACCCCACGACCGGGTCGGGCCTGCCCGAGGTCTTCGTCGCGGCGTGGTCGGCCGAAGAGCCCGATCCGTTGGCCGACGTCGGTCCGGAGGTCGACCCGGAGTTCGCCCCGACGATGGCCGCCGGTCAGCTCTCGGCCCCGTCGTACCCGGCCGAGCCGTACCCTCCCGAGCCGGCGTTCGACGAGCCCGAGTTCGTGCCGCCCGCCTCGGGCGCGGGCCGCATCTGGGCGTTCACCGGGGTCGCCGCGCTGCTGGCGCTCGTCGTCGTCCTGGTGATCGTCGTCGTCCGTGGCGGGGGCGCCGACGCCGGCCCCGGCCCCACCTCGTCGCCGTCGGCCGCGGCACCGTCGTCGCCGGTGGACGACGCGCCCACCACCGGCGTCGGCGGCCGGCCCAGACCAGCCGAGATCCGGGGTGCCGACCCGACCGGTGAGGACTGCGAGGGCGGGTTCCAGATCACCGGCCAGGCGGGGTGGGCCAGCCAGGGCGTGCGCGGCAGCCCCGCCGCCACCTGCTCCTTCGTCGGCAACGTGCTGAAGGCGTATTGGGACGCTGCGGACCCCAGCCGTGAACCGCGGTCCGTGGTGGCCGCCGGCGCGATTCCCTGCGCGGAGGGCGCCGCCTGCGTGGGCGACAAGTTCCTCGTGACGTGTTCCGCGGAGGGCTCGGACCCCTGGATCACCTGCCGCGGGGGTCGCGACGCCGTCGTGATCCTCTACTAGTCCTCCCGCCGCCGTGCCGCCGACGAGTGCTACCTTGGCCGGGTGGATCGGTTCGTCTTGCCCGCTGCGGCCAGCATCGTCGTCGGGCTGTTGCTTGGTGCGGCGGCCATCTTCGGCGTGACGTTGATGGTTCAGCAGGACACCAAGCCCCCGCTGCAGGCCGGCGATCCGGGATCCTCCGTCCTCAACAGGGTCGAGTACGGCGACCGGACCTAGGTTCTGTCCGCCCCACCGAATCTGCCCGACCCCGTCAGCCGTCGCTGGCTGTGGCTCGTCGCAGTCCTCTCCCTCGCGCTCAGCTTCGCCCAAGCGCCGGGCCGCACGTCGCCGGACACCAAACTCGACCTGACGGCCAACCCGCTGCGATTCCTCGCCAGGGCCGCCGATCTGTGGAACAGCGACCTCCCGTTCGGACAGGCGCAGAACCAGGCCTACGGCTACCTCTTTCCCCACGGCGCGTTCTTCCTCGCCGGTGACCTCGTCGGGTTGCCCGGCTGGGTGATTCAACGGCTGTGGTGGGCGCTGCTGCTCGCGGTCGGGTTTTGGGGAGTCCTCCGGCTGGCCGAGACCCTAGGCATCGGCAGTCGCAGTTCTCGGGTGGTGGCCGCGCTGGCGTTCGCGCTGTCGCCGCGGGTGCTGACGACGCTTGGCGCCATCTCCTCGGAGACGCTGCCGATGATGCTCGCGCCGTGGGTGCTGCTCGCCGTGATCGTGGCCCTGAGAGGCCAGGGGTCGGTGCGCGTGCTGGCGGCCCGTTCGGCATTGGCGGTCGCGTTGATGGGCGCGGTGAACGCGGTGGCGACCCTGACGGCCTGCCTGGCGGCGCTGATCTGGTGGGCGGCGCATCGCCCGAACCGGCTGTGGTGGCGGTTCACCGGGTGGTGGGTGCTGTCGGGTGCGCTTGCCGTGACGTGGTGGGTGGTCGCGCTGCTGATGCTCGGGCGGGTGAGCCCGCCGTTCCTCGACTTCATCGAGTCCTCCGGGGTCACGACGCAATGGCTGTCGCTGGTGGAGGTGCTCCGGGGCACCTACAGCTGGACGCCGTTCGTCGCGCCGAACGCGACCGCGGGGGCGTCGCTGGTGACGGGGTCGCTCGCCGTGCTGGCGACGACGTTGGTGGCGGCGGCCGGGCTGGCCGGCCTTGCGCTGCGGTCGATGCCGGGCCGCGGCAGGCTGATCGCGATCCTCCTGGTCGGCGTCTCGCTGCTGGCGGTGGGCTACTCCGGGGGCCTTGGCAGCCCGTTCGCGCACGACGTCCAGGCCTTCCTGGACGCCGACGGCACGCCGCTGCGCAACGTGCACAAGCTGGAACCGCTGATCCGGCTGCCGCTGGTGCTCGGCGTCGCGCACCTGCTGGCCCGCATCCCGCTGCCCGGCAGCGCCCCGCGACGCGACTGGCTGCAGGCGCTGGCCCACCCCGAACGCGACAAGAGGGTCGCCGTCGGCGCCGTCGTACTGGTCGCGCTGGCCGTGGCCACGTCGCTGGCCTGGACGGGCCGGTTGGCCCCGCCCGGCACCTTCACCGCGATACCTCGGTACTGGCACGACGCCGCGGACTGGCTCGACGAGCACAACGCGCCCACCCCGGGTCGGGTCCTGGTGGTTCCCGGCGCGCCGTTCGCGACGCAGACGTGGGGCAACAGCCACGACGAGCCGCTGCAGGTGCTGGGCGACAGCCCGTGGGGGGTGCGGGACTCGATTCCGCTGACGCCGCCGGAGACCATCCGCGCGCTGGACTCGGTGCAACGGCTGTTCGCCGCCGGCAGACCGTCGGTCGGTCTCGCCGACACCCTTGCGCGTCAAGGTGTTTCGTACCTCGTCGTGCGCAACGACCTCGATCCGGAGACGTCGCGGTCGGCCCGCCCGCTGTTGGTGCACCGCGTCGTGGACGGATCTCCCGGGCTTACCAAGGTGGCGCAGTTCGGCGAACCCGTCGGCCCCGGCACGTTGAAGGGCTTCGTCACCGACAGCGGACTGCGGCCCGCCTATCCGCCGGTGGAGATCTACCGCGTCGACGGCGCGAAACCGTTGCGCCCGTATCTCACCGACACCGACGCGATGGCCCGCGTCGACGGCGGCCCAGAAGCGTTGCTGCGCATCGACGAACGGCGCAGGCTGCTCGGTCAGCCGCCGCTGGGGCCGATGCTGCTGACCTCCGACGCGCTGGCCGCCGGGCTCCCCGCGCCCGTCGTCACCGTCACCGACAGCCCGGTGGCCCGCGAGACCGACTACGGCCGGGTCGACGACCACTCCTCGGCCGTTCGCGCGCAAGGAGATTCGCGAAACACCTTCAACCGCGTGATGGACTATCCCGCCGGTGGCGCCGGCATCGTCTACGGCCGCTGGCCCGGCGGCAAGATCACCGTGTCGAGCTCGGCGGCGGACTCCACCGCGCTGCCCAACGTCGCCCCCGCCGCGAGTGCGGCCGCCGCCGTCGACGCGGACCCCGCCACCAGCTGGGTGTCCAACTCGTTGCAATCGGCGGTGGGCCAATGGCTTCAGGTCGACTTCGACCACCCCATCACCAACGCGGCCGTCAGCATCACCCCGAGTGCGACCGCCGTCGGCGCCCAGGTGCGGCGCATCGAGGTCTCCACCGCGACCGGCACCAGCACCCTGCGTTTCGACCAGGCCGGCAAACCGCTGACGGCGGCACTCCCCCTCGGCGAGACGCCGTGGGTGCGGTTCACCGCCGTGGCGACCGACGACGGTTCCGCCGGCGTGCAATTCGGCATCACCGACTTCACCGTCACCCAGTACGACGCGTCGGGATTCGCACAGCCCGTCAGCCTGCGGCACACCGTCGACGTTCCGGCCCCACCATCGGGTTCGGCCGTCGCGCAATGGGATTTGGGGTCCGAGCTGCTCGGCCGCCCCGGGTGCGCCGACGGACCCGACGGGGTGCGGTGCGCGGCGACCATGGCCTCCTCGCCCGAGGAACCGGTCAACCTGAGCCGCACGCTGTCGGTGCCCGCCGCGACGACGGTGACGCCGACGGTGTGGGTACGAGCCCGCCAAGGACCCAATCTCGCCGACCTCGTCGCCCAGCCCAACACCGCACGCACCCTCGGCGACGCCGACGTGATCGACGTGCTCGGCTCCGCCTACGCGGCGAGCGACGGCGACCCGCGAACGTCGTGGACCGCACCGCAAAACATCGTGCAGCAGCGGACCGCGGCCAACCTGACCCTGAAGCTGCCGCGGCCGACGGAGGTCGCCGCGCTGCGGCTGACGCCGAGCCCGTCGGAGCTGCCCGCCCACCCCACGATCGTGGCCGTCGACCTCGGCAACGGCCCGCAGATCCGGACGCTGCGGCCCGACGGGCCGCAGACGATCGGGCTGACGCCGTTCGTCACCGACACCGCGAAGATCTCGATCCTCGACTGGAACGACGTGATCGACCGCACGGCGCTCGGATTCGACCAGGTGAAGCCGCCGGGGCTGGCCGAGGTCACCGCGCTCGACGGTCGCGGCGCTCCGATCGCCGCACCCGATCCGGGTCGCAACCGCGACCGCCCCATCGCGCTGCCGTGCGGCAAGGGGCCGATCATCGGCATCGCCGGACAGTTCGTCCAGACGTCGGTGAGCACCACCGTCGGCGCGCTGCTCGACGGCGAACCCGTCGCCGCCACGCCCTGCGGCACGACCACCATCGCCGTGCCCGCCGGGCAGCAGGAGCTGGTGATCAGTCCCGGTCCCGCGTTCGTCGCCGACGGCGTGCAGTTGGCCGGCCCGCTGGCCGCCAAATTGCCCAGCGCCCCAACGACTCCCGCGACCACGACCCAGTGGGCGCCCGACCACCGGCAGGTCGAGGTCGCCCCGTCGCCGAGCCGGCGAATCCTGGTGGTGCCCGAGAGCGTCAACCCGGGCTGGACGGCGCATACGGCCGACGGCACGGCGCTGACCGCGGTCACGGTCAACGGCTGGCAGCAGGGCTGGCAGTTGCCGCCCGGAACGTCGGGTCCGGTCACGCTGGACTTCGCCTCCAACACGACCTATCGAATTGGTCTCGTCGGGGGCCTTGCGCTGCTGCCCCTGCTGTTGCTGCTCGCGTTCCTGCCCGTGCGCCGCGTCCGCGAACCGGAGCAGGGCGCCGACCCCTGGCGGTGGGGACCCCTCGGCGCGGGCGCCGCGGTGCTCGCCGTCGGCTGTCTCGTCTCCGGTCTGGTCGGCGTCGTGGTCCTGGGCGCCGCCATCGGGCTGCGACGCCTGCTGCGCGCGCGACCCGAACTCTCCGACCGGCTGACGCTTGGCCTCGCCGCGGGCGGACTGACCCTCGCGGGCGCGGTGCTCAGCAGATACCCCTGGCGCTCGGTCGACGGCTACATCGGCCATGCGTGGGGGGTGCAACTGCTGGCGCTGATCTCGGTGGCCGCCGTGGCGGCATCGGTGGTCCCCATTTCACCGTCGCGGCGCGAGAACGTCCCTAACATCGACTGAGTGCCACTCCTCAACACCGCGCGCGGAGCCCTGGACGTCGCCGACCTCGGTGTCACGCTCATGCACGAGCACGTGTTCATCATGACGACCGAGATCATGCAGAACTATCCCGAGGGCTGGGGAGACGGGGCCAAACGGGAGGCCGACGCCGTCGCCCGGCTCACCGAACTCAAGTCCCGCGGCGTCGACACCATCGTCGACCTGACGGTCGTCGGACTCGGCCGCTACATCCCCCGCATCGCCCGCATCGCCGCGGCCACCGAGCTGAACATCGTCGTCGCCACCGGGCTCTACACCTACAACGACGTCCCGATGTACTTCCACTACCTGGGCCCCGGCGCGCCGCTCGGCGGCCCGGAACCGATGGTCGACATGTTCGTCCGCGACATCGAACACGGCGTCGCCGACACCGGCGTCAAGGCGGCAATCCTGAAGTGCGCCACCGACGAACCCGGCGTCACACCGGGGGTGGAACGGGTGCTGCGTGCCGTCGCCCAGGCACATCGGCAGACCGGTGTCCCCATTTCGACGCACACCCACGCGGCGACCCGGCGCGGCCTCGACCAACAGCGCATCTTCGCCGAGGAGGGCGTCGACCTCAGCCGCGTCGTCATCGGCCACAGCGGGGACACCACCGACATCGCCTATCTCGAGGAGCTGATCGCGGAGGGCTCCTACCTCGGCATGGACCGGTTCGGCGTCGACGCGTACCTGGGTTTCGAGGACCGGGTGAACACCGTCGCGACGATGTGCGAACGCGGGCACGCCAACCGAATGGTGTTGTCCCACGACGCGTCGTGCTATTTCGACGCGCTTCCCGAAGCCACTCTGCCCGTCGCCCTGCCCAATTGGCACTACCTGCACATCCACGACGACGTGCTCCCCGCACTGAGGCAGCGCGGTGTCACCGAGGAGCAGCTGACCACCATGCTGGTGGACAATCCCCGCACGATCTTCTCCACCCTAGGCGGGTACTGACGTGGTCACCGGATTCGCACCGATCGGCACGCAGGTCTCGGCGCTGGCCGCCGCCGAGCCCGACGCGCCCGCGGTCACCTGCGAGGGACGGACCCTGACCCGCGCCGAGCTCGACGCCTCCACCAACCGGCTCGCCCGCGCCTACGCCGAACGAGGCGTCGGCACAGGCGATTACGTGTCGATCGCGATGCCCAACTCGATTGGCTGGATCGAATCGGTGCTCGCCTGCTGGAAGCTGGGTGCCGTGCCGCAGCCGTTGTCGACGCGACTGCCCGACGTCGAGTTCGCCGACATCCTGGACCTGGTGCCGCGGGCTCTCGTGGTGGGCCGCACCGATCCGCGCGGCGTGGCGCCGAGCGTGCCCGCCGACTTCGTGCCCGACGCCGCCCTGTCCGTCGCGCCGCTGCCCGAGGCGGTGTCGCCGGTGTGGAAGTCGATGACCTCGGGCGGCAGCACCGGCCGACCCAAGCTCATCGAGGCGGGCGGGGACAGCCGCCTGCCCGCGGCGATCGGCTACCCGCTTGGCATGGAGTACGGCGACGTCAACCTGTTGTCGGTGCCGCTGCACCACAACACCGGATTCACCACGGCCGCAGCCGGTTTGCTGCTGGGGCACCACCTGGTGGTGATGCCTCGCTTCGAGCCGGAGGAGTTCCTGCGCCTCGTCACCGATTACCGCGTGACCTACCTGGCCACCGTGCCGACCGTGATGCAACGACTGCTTCCGGTCTATCGCGCCAACCCCGACGCCTACGACCTCTCGTCGATTCGCCGGTTCTGGCATCTGGCCGCGCCGTGCCCACCGGTGATCAAGCAGGCGTGGATCGACGTTCTAGGGCCGGAGGTGGTGTGGGAGCTGTACGGCGGTACCGAACTTCAGGCGCTGACGTTCGTGTCGGGCACGCAGTGGCTGCGTCACCCCGGAACGGTCGGGACCGTCGTGGCGGGTGAGATGAAGGTGCTCGACGACGACGGCCACGAATGCCCGCCCGGCGTGGTCGGCGAACTGTACATGCGACCCGCGCCGGGCAGCAGCCCGACCTACCGGTACGTCGGATCCACCGCCAAGAGCCGCGACGGCTGGGACTCGCTCGGCGACCTCGGTCACTACGTGGACGACGGCGCCGAGCGCTTCTTCTTCCTGTCCGACCGGCGCGTCGACATGTTCACCGTGGGCGGTCGCAACGTGTACCCGGCGGAGATAGAGTCGGCGCTCGCCGAGCATCCGGACATCCTGTCCTGCTTGGCCGTTGGCGTCCCCGACGACGATCTGGGGCAGGTGCCCCACGCGCTGGTGCAGGCCGGCACCGAGCTGAGCGAATCGGCGGTGATCGCCTTCCTCGCCGAGCGCCTTGCGGGCTACAAGGTGCCGCGCACGGTCGAGTTCGTCGACCGGCCGCTGCGCGACGACGCGGGCAAGGCCAGGCGGTCGGCGGTGCGCGAGGAGGTCGTCGCGCGACTGCGGGCTCGCGCTTAGCGCGCCGCCGAGACGGCAACCATGGTCGTCCTCGGGCCCCGCCGACGACTACCAGTGCTGTCTCGGCGAGGGAGCGCTAGCGGGCGACCGCGGGCTCGGGCGCGTCGGTGACCGAGCTGTCCAGCGGCGACACGGCATACCGTCTCTCCCACCGCCGCAACGCATTCCGGCACGGCGACTCGACCAGCGCGTAGCTCACCGCGGCGAGCGCGAAGCCCACCACCAGGGTGAGCGCCAGCACCACCGGCATGTGCCCGTTGAACGGGAACTCCCCGATCATGGGGAACACCATCGCCAGCGCGGCCAGGTGCCAGACGAACAACCCGTAGGACCACCGGCCGAGCGTCACCATCGTCGTACTGCCGAGGATCCGGTGCGACGTCCCAGGAGCGTCCAACACCAACGGCGCCAGCAGGGCCCCGGCGACCACCGCGCCCATCGACACCTTGATCAGGAACTGCCCCAGCGTGCCCGGCGCCAGGCCCGCCGGCCCGGCCATGGGGGACGCGGCCAGGCCGAACGCGGTGAGCGCGACGACGGCCATCAGCACCCGGCGGCGGGCCAGGCGGTGCGCCCACCCGACCGGGCTGACGGTGAGCTCGGCGATCAGCATGCCCGCGGCGAACCAGGAGAAGAACGCCGGCGGCCACGTCAACGGGTTCACCCCGAACGGCACGGAGAACGGGATCAGTCCCCAGGCGAAGCTGGCCAGCGCGACCGCGAGGATCGCCGGGATCCGCGCCCGCACCGGCAGCCGCCGGGCTAACAGCGCCAGCACCGGCAGCGCCAGGTAGAAGGTGACCTCGACCGACAGGCTCCACATCTGCGTCAGCCCAGAGGTCAGCGTCAACGGCACGTAGATCTGGGTCAGCGTCAGGTTGGCCAGCCACACGGTCAGATCGGGATCGGACTCGGGGAACAGCAGCAGGATCAGCACCACGGCGACGAGGTAGCCCGGCATGATGCGCACCAGCCGGGAGCGCAGGTAGTGCCCCGTCGGCGGGGTGTGCCGCAGACCGCGCGCGGCGGCGGCGTGCCCGCGCCACAGCAGGAAGCCCGACAGCGCGAAGAACACCGCGACCGCCAGGTCGAAGCGGCCCAGCACGCGACCGGTGCTCCACGTGGTGTGCCCGGTCTGGAAGCCGACGTGGGTGATCACGACGCCGATCGCCGCGCACGCCCGCATCCCCTCGACGGCGGGCAGGAAGCTGCGTGTGCCGGAGACTGCTCCCGGGTCGCTGCGCTCCTGCCCTCCGGAGACCGATTCCGGGTCGCTGCGCTCACTCACGCCGCCCAGTGTGCCCGATGGCCTTGCGGTCGACACCGGCCTCACCATGGGCTGTTAGGGTCGAGCAGGTTTGCCTCAACTGCCTTCGAGGCAGGTGACGGCGTTAGAGGAGTCGTCCCAGGACGAGAAGGAGGCACGGTTTGAACCGCGCTGTAGCGCTGCGCATCGCAGCGTGCGGGCTCATGGGTCTCGGTGCCGCCCTGTTGATCGCAGCTCTGCTGCTGTCCACGTACACCAAGGGCAAGATCGCCAAGATCCCGCTCGACATCGACACCACGTTGGTCAGTGACGGCACCGGAACCGTCTTCGATCCCGACTCACTCAACACCCAGAAGTTCGTCGTCGACCGGAACGCACCCGTGTCGTTCCAGCAGCAGATCAGCGTCGAGTCGCCCTCGAACGCCGACGTCGTCACCCTTCAGGTCGGCAACACCGTGCGCCGGACGGACAAGCAGCAGGACAACGGCCTGCTGCTGGCCTTGGTCGACACCGTGACGCTCGATCGCAAGACCGCCTTGGCGGTGTCCAGCGACACCAACCCCGGCGGCTCGGTGCAGAAGCCGCGCAGCATCGACGACACCCAGCCGCCGACCAACGTCGCCCTCCCGCACGAGGGCCTGGCCTACCGCTTCCCGTTCGACACCGAGAAGAAGACCTACCCGTACTTCGACCCGATCGCGCAGAAGGCCTACGACGCCAACTACGACGGCGAAGAGGACGTCAACGGGCTGAACACCTTCCGGTTCACCCAGAACATCGGCTACGACTCCGACGGCAAGCTGGTCGACCCCGTGAAGTACGCCTCGCTGTACGGCGACGACGCGGACAGCGTCGTCTCCGCGCGGGCCGAGCTGTGGGGCCTGCCGGGTGATCCCGACGAGCAGATCACCATGACCCGCTACTACGCCGCCCAGCGCACCTTCTGGGTCGACCCGGTGTCGGGCACCATCGTGAAGGCCGAGGAGCACGGCTACCACTACTACGCGCGCGATGCCCTCAAGCCCGAGGTGACGTTCGCCGACTACAAGGTGACCTCCACCGAGGACACCGTGGAGTCGCAGGTGGCCAGTGCCCGCGACGAGGGTGACGTCGTCGCCCTGTGGGGTCGGATCCTGCCGATCTCGTTCACCGCGATCGGTCTGCTGGCCCTCGTCGGCGGTGCCCTGCTGGGCTGGTTCACGCTGCGGGCCCAGTCCGCCCTGATCGATCCCGGTCTGGACGACACCGGCCACGGCTTCTTCGGACGACGCCCGACCGACACCGGGCCGATGCCCGCGGCCGAGGCGGCGACCGAGAAGATCCCCACCCAGCGGCCGTCGGATCTGCCCCCGGACCGACCGGTCTGATCGCACGCACCCGGTGGTGGGTGCCGGCGTACTCGCTGGCACTGACCCTCGCGATCACGGCGCCCCTGCTGGCGCCGGGTTACCTGCTCCTGCGTGACGCGGTCTCCACCCCGAGGGCGTACCTGACCGACGCCGCCCTGGGGCTCTCCGAGGCGGCGCCACGGGCGCTGCCGCAGGACTTCTTCGTGGCGGTGGCCTCGCACGTCGTCGACGGCGGCATCGTCGTCAAGGTCCTGCTGATCGCCGGCCTGTGGCTTTCCGGCTGGGGCGCGGCCCGGTTGGCCGACGTCGTCGTCCCCGCCGCCGGCCTGGGCGGGCAGTTCGTGGCCGCCACGCTCGCGGTGTGGAATCCCTACGTCGCCGAACGGCTGCTGCAGGGCCACTGGAGTCTTCTGGTCGGATACGGGTGCCTGCCGTGGGTGGCGGCGGCGGTGCTCCGGCTGCGCTCCGGTGACAGCACCTCGTGGGCCGTCCTGTTCTGGATCGCGTTCGCGGGGCTGACGCCAACCGGTCTGATGCTCGCCGCAACCGTGGCGCTGGCGACGTGTGCGGCGCCGGGGGCGGGTCGGTCCCGGCGGTGGTGTGCGGCGATCTCGTTGGGCGCTGCCGTGCTCGGCGCGCTGCCGTGGCTTGTCGCGCCGATGGTGTCCGGATCGCTGTCGTCGAGCCAGGCGGCCGGCGTGACCGAGTTCGCCGCCAGGGCCGAACCCGGCCTCGGCACGTTGGGCAGCCTCGCGGGTCTCGGCGGCATCTGGAACGGTCAGGCGGTTCCGAGCACCAGGATGACGCTGTTCGCGCTCCTCGCCACGGCCGTGCTGCTCGCCGTGGTCGCGGTGGGTCTGCCGACGGCGGTGCGGCGGCCGGGCGCGCGTCCGCTCCTGGTACTCGCGGTGGTCGCGGTGGTGGCGCCCGCGCTGATGGCGACGGGTCCCGGGTTGGCCACGGTGGAGGCGATCGTCCGCGCGGTACCCGGCTTGGGGGTGCTACGCGACGCGCAGAAGTGGGTCGCCCTTGCACTGCCGGGCTATGCCGTGGCGGGCGCGTCGGCCGTCGTCACGGTGGCGCGCCGGGTGCCGAAGGGGGCCACTGCGGCGGTGTGCTGCCTCGCGCTGCTGGCCGTCCTGCCCGACCTCGCGTGGGGCGTCGGCGGGAAGGTCACCTCCGTGCGCTACCCGGCGGGGTGGGCGGCGGCGGCAGCGGTGGTCAACGCCGATCCGCGACCGGTGGCGGTGCTGCCCCAGATGAGCATGCGGCACTTCCCGTGGGCGGGTTCCGCGCCCGTACTCGACCCGCTGCCGCGCTGGGTGTCCGCGGAGGTGCTGACCTCCGGCGACCTGAACATCGGCGGGCGGACGGTGCCCGGCGAGGGCACGCGTGCACGCGAGATCGAGCGGCTGGTGCAGTCCCGCGCGGGGGTCGACGAGTTGGCGGCGGCGGGCGTCGGCTGGGTCGTCGTCGAGGGCGGTGGCAGGGCCCGGCTGTCGCTGCCGGTCGCCTTCGCCGACGACGACGTTGCCGTCTACCGGGTCGGCGGCGACCGGCCCGCGGCGTCGCACCGCGGCGTCATGATCGCCGCGCACTTGGCCTGGCTGGTCGCCCTGCTGGCCGGCGCGACCGGGATGATCGCCGTGCGGCGCAGGAGTGCGGTTCACTAGGCGCCATGGGTTGGCTCAGCGAGTGGTGGCAGGCCGAGGTCGTCAACGGCTACAAGGGACCGCTGCTGCTGAGCTTCACCGCGTTCGTGGTGACGTTCCTGACCACTCGCACCATCACGCGGCTGATCCGGGCGGGCAAGGGGCCGTTCCACGACGTCAGCAGCGGCGGCGTGCACATGCACCACTCGACGCCGGGCGTGGTGCTGCTGATCATCGGCGGTTTCAGCGGCGTTGGTTCGCCGCCGCTGTCGGCGTGGACCTACCTCGCGGCGTTGTTCGTCGGCGTGGGCGCCTCGCTGGTGCTCGACGAGTTCGCGATGATCTTCCGGCTGCAGGACGTCTACTGGACCCAGGAGGGCCAGCTGTCGGTGAACGTGGTGACGTTGGCCGCGGCGTGCGTGGGGCTTGCCACCGTAGGGGTGTCCCCGGTCAAGGTGGACGACCTCCCGCCCGAGTTCGCCGCGGTGCGCTACGCGGCCGTCGGCCTGCTGCTGGTCAACTTCGCCCTCGTCGCCGTCGCGGCGCTGAAGGGCAAGTACCCCACCGCCTTGATCGGGTTGTTCGTCTCCCCCGTCGCGTGGGTGGCCGCGGTGCGACTCGCACGTCCGACCTCGCCGTGGGCCCGGTGGCGCTACGGCCCGAAGAAGCACGCCCGAGCCGTGCGGCGGGCCGCGGCCTTCGACCGTCGATGGGCGCCCGTCCGGCGGCACTGGGACGACCTCGTCGGTGGCACACCGACGCTCGCGGACCCACCGGCGACCCCGACTTCGTCAGATGACGCCGCCGACCAGCCTGCCGTCGACCACTGATTCCAGGACCGCGCGCATGGCGTCGGCACTCTGAGTCCAGGAGAATTCGCCGCTGCGCAGCTGGGCCTTGACCCCGAGTTGCTCGCGCAGCACGTGGTCGGACAGCAGCCGGTCCAGGCGCGACACCAACTCCGCGTGGTCGTCGACCAGCAGACCGGTGACGCCGTCGACGATCGAGTCCGTCAGCCCGCCGGAGGACCGGTACCCTACGGTTGGGACGGCGTGTTGCGCCGCCTCGGTCACGGCGAGCCCCCACCCCTCCTTGCGCGACGGCAGCACGTGCACCCAGCATCGTTGCAGCACTTCGTGTTTCGCGCGGTCGTCGACGTGACCGTGGAAGGTGACCGCGTCGGTGATGCCGAGGCGGGCGGCGTGCGCGACGAGCCGCTCGCCCCACCAGCCGCCGCCGACGACGTCGAGGTGCAGGTCCGGCGTCCGAGGGAGCAACTCGGCGACGGCGTCGAGCACGTCCTCGATCTGCTTGTGCGGCACCAGCCGTGACAGCACGGCCACCCGGGGCGTCGCCGACCGCGGCTGCCGCAGGGTCTCGGCGGGCGCCTCGTCCAGCCCGTTGCGGACCACGGCGACGCGGTGCGGTTCCACGCCGAGGTCGGCGAGGTCCCGGGCCGACGGCAGCGACACCGTGACGTACTGGTTGCCGCGGTGCAGGCGCGGGGACAGGCTGGATTCGACGAACCAGCCGAAGCGGCTCATCAGCGGACCTGCGACCGGCCACTGCTCGCGGTGGCAGTGGTGGACCAGCACCACCGACCGCCGCCCGAACGCCAGCCGCGCGAGGAACGGGATGCCGTTCTGGCTGTCGATCACCACGTCGGGTCGCACCCGCCGCAGCGGGCCGAGCCCCACCCGTGCCGCGACCATCGCCAGCCCGGCCCGGACGTACACCCCGTAGCGGCCGCCGGCACGGCTGACGGTCACGCCGTCGAGCACCTCGCGTCGGGCGGACCCCGGATAGCGGGCGGTGCGCAGGGTGACCTCGACGCCGTCGGCCGCCAGCTGGCTGCCGATGCGCTGAAGGTAGGTCTCGCTGCCGCCGCCCTGAGGGTGCCCGGTATCGCGCCAGCACAGCAGCAGGACGGACTTCAGGGGACGGTCGGACATCGCAGACCAGCTTAAACCCCGCGCGAGTGGCCAGTTATGACACCGTTGCCGTCCGGATCCGTATGACAACTGGCCACTCGGCGCTGAATACAGTTGACCCATGCGCGCCACCGACCCCGTCGCCAGGCGGGCCACCCTGGCGAGGTCGGTGCGGCTGCTCGGGGAGTTCCGCTTCGAGCAGAGCGACCCGCCCCGGTTCTACGGCGCGCTCGCCGACGACACCGTCGCTCTGGTGGCGGCTCTGGTCGACGGCGATCCGACGGGGTTGACCCTGCTCGACGTCGGCGGCGGCCCGGGGTATTTCGCGTCGGCGTTCGAGGCGGCGGGCGTGCACTACCTGGGCGTGGAGCCCGACGCCAGCGAGGCGCACGCCGGAGCCGCGCTGGCGGCGACATCCAGGCGTAGCCCCGCCGGCGAGCCCGGCGCGGGCACGTTCGTCCGGGCGTCGGGCATGGCGCTGCCGTTCGCCGACGACGCCGTCGACGTGTGCCTGTCGTCCAACGTCGCCGAACACGTCCCAGACCCGTGGCGGATGGGCCGCGAGATGCTGCGGGTCACCAAGCCGGGCGGGTTGGTGGTGCTGTCGTACACGGTGTGGTTGGGCCCGTTCGGCGGCCACGAGATGGGGTTGACGCACTATCTCGGCGGGGCGCGCGCCGCCGAGCGGTACACCCGCAGGCACGGCCACCGGCCGAAGAACGACTACGGCTCGTCGTTGTTCGCCGTGTCGGCCGCCGACGGCCTGGCGTGGGCGGAGAGCACGGGGATGCTGGTGGCCGCTTTTCCCCGCTACCACCCGCGATGGGCGTGGTGGATGACGCGCGTCCCGGTGCTTCGGGAGTTTCTGGTCAGCAACCTGGTGCTGGTGTTGCGACCGGCGTGACGGCCTGAATTGCAACAGGTTCCAGTTTGGCGTTTCGGTGGGTAATGTGAGTTTCATGACACAGAGCACTGCCTTCAAGACCGACTGGGACCAGCTGTTCATCGGCGGCAAGTGGGTCGAGCCGTCGACCTCGGAGGTCATCGAAGTGCACTCTCCGGCCACGGGTGAGCTGGTCGGCCGCGTTCCCATGGCGTCGGAGGCCGACGTGAACGCCGCCTGCGCCGCCGCCCGCAAGGCCTTCGACGAGGGCCCGTGGCCGCACACCTCCCCCGAGGAGCGGGCCGCCGTGCTCGGCGCCGCGGTGAAGATCATGGAGGAGCGCGCCGACGAGCTGAAGTTCCTGCTGGCCGCCGAGACGGGGCAGCCGCCGACGATCGTCGACATGATGCAGTACGGCGCCGCGATGTCGTCGTTCAACTACTTCGTCGGGGCGGCCGACAAGTTCACCTGGCAGGACGTCCGCGACGGCATCTACGGCCAGACCATGGTGCTCAAGGAGCCGGTCGGCGTCGTCGGCGCGGTCACCGCCTGGAACGTGCCGTTCTTCCTGGCCGCCAACAAGCTGGGCCCCGCGCTGCTGGCCGGGTGCACCGTCGTCCTGAAGCCAGCCGCCGAGACCCCGCTGTCGGTGTTCGCGATGGCGCAGATGTTCGCCGAGGCCGGATTGCCCGAGGGCGTGCTGTCGATCGTGCCGGGCGGCGCCGAGACGGGGCGTGCGTTGACCGCCAACCCCGAGCTGGACAAGTACACCTTCACCGGCAGCTCCGCCGTCGGCAAGGAGGTCGCCAAGATCGCGGCCGAGAACCTGAAGGCCTGCACGCTGGAGCTCGGCGGCAAGTCCGCGGCCATCATCCTCGAGGACGCCGACCTGGACTCGACGCTGCCGATGCTGGTGTTCTCCGGCCTGATGAACTGCGGGCAGGCGTGCGTCGGCCAGACGCGCATCCTGGCACCGCGGTCGCGCTACGACGAGGTGGTGGAGAAGCTCTCGGCCGCGGTGGCCGCGATGCCGGTCGGGCTGCCCGACAACGCAGGCGCCATGATCGGCCCGCTGATCTCCGAGCGGCAGCGCGAGCGCGTGGAGGGCTACATCAAGAAGGGCGTCGAGGAGGGCGCCCGCATCGTCACCGGCGGCGGACGGCCCGAGGGTCTGGACGGCGGTTGGTTCGTCGAGCCGACGGTGTTCGCCGACGTCGACAATTCGATGGTCATCGCGCAGGAGGAGATCTTCGGCCCGGTGCTCGTGGTGATCCCGTTCGACGACGAGGACGACGCCGTCCGCATCGCCAACGACTCGGCGTACGGCCTGGCGGGCAGCGTGTACACCACCGACTTCCCGAAGGCTCTCGAGATCGCGAAGAGGATCCGCACCGGTACCTATGCGGTCAACATGTACGCCTTCGACCCCGGCGCCCCGTTCGGCGGGTACAAGAACTCGGGCATCGGCCGCGAGAACGGCCCCGAGGGCATCGAGGCGTACTGCGAGGCCAAGAGCGTCCTGCTGCCGTTCGGGTACACGCCCTAGCGCTTCCCCACTCGTCGAGTGTGCGGTGAGATCGTCGTCGGGGGCGATGTTGCGATCTCACCGCACACTCGATCGCGTTTCTGGGCGAGGCTAGAAGGCGTCGTCCGCCAGCTCCATCGCCGCGAGTTCGGTGTTCTCCACGGCGCGGCGGTCGGCGCCCAGCCGGGGGAGCACGTTCGTCGCGAAGAACGTTGCGGCCGTGACCTTTCCGCGATAGAACGCCTGGTCCCGTTCCGACGGCTGACCGTCGAGAGCCAACAGCGCGACCTCGGCGTGCCACAGCAGCAGCCAGCCGATCAGCAGGTCGCCGACGGCGAGCAGGAACGGCACCGACTGCAGTCCGACGCGGTACACCTCGCGGGCGTCGGTACTCGCCGCGACGTAGTACCCCGTCAGGGTGGCCACCATCGCCTGCACGTCGGCGGCCGCGGTGGCCAGAATCCCCCGATACGTGGCCAACTCGGGGCGGCCGTCCGGACGTTCGACGAACGCGCGGATCTGACCGAGGACGTGCTCGAGGGCGACGCCGCGGTCGCGGGCGATCTTGCGGAAGAAGAAGTCCTGCGCCTGGATTGCCGTGGTGCCCTCGTAGAGCGAGTCGATCTTGGCGTCGCGGACGTACTGCTCGAGTGGATAGTCCTTCAGATAGCCCGAACCACCCAGGGTCTGAAGCGATTCCGACAGGTACTGATACGACCGCTCCGACCCGACGCCCTTGACGATCGGCAGCAGCAGGTCGTTGACGCGACGGGCAATGTCGGCGTCGGCTCCCGACACCAGCTCGGCGACGACGTCGTCCTGGTGGGCGGCGGTGTACAGGTAGACCGCTCGGAGTCCCTCGGCGTAGCACTTCTGCATCAGCAGCGAGCGTCGCACGTCGGGGTGGTGCAGGATGGTCACCTTCGGTGCCGTCTTGTTGGTCATCTGCGTCAGATCGCTGCCCTGCACCCGCGTCTTCGCGAATTCCAGTGCGTTGAGGTAGCCGGTCGACAACGTGGCGATCGCCTTGCCGCCCACGGCCATTCGGGCGAACTCCATGATCTTGAACATCTGGACGATGCCCTCGTGGGTGTCGCCCACCAGGTAACCGACCGCCGGGGTGCCGTGCTGTCCGAACGTCAGCTCGCACGTCGCCGACGCCGTCAGCCCCATCTTGTGCTCGAGCCCGGTGACGTAGACGCCGTTGCGCGCACCGGGGGCCGCCGTCTCGGGGTCGGGCAGGAACTTCGGCACCAGGAACAGGCTGAGTCCCTTGGTGCCCGGCGCCGCTCCGACCGGCCGCGCCAGCACCAGGTGGGCGATGTTCTCGAACAGGTCGTCGCAGTCGCCGCTGGTGATGAAGCGCTTCACGCCGTCCAGATGCCACGTGCCGTCGGGCTGTTCGACGGCCTTGGTGCGGCCGGCGCCGACGTCGGAGCCCGCGTCGGGCTCGGTGAGCACCATCGTGGCACCCCAGTTGCGCTCGACGGCCAGTGCGGCCCAACGCTTCTGCTGCTCGTTGCCGACGTCGAACAGGACGTCCATCATCGGTGGGCCGTCGAGGTAGAAGAACGCCGCGGGCAGACCGCCGACCAGGAACTCGTTGATCGCCCACCGGACCATGGCGGGTGCGGGCAGGCCGCCGATGCCCTCGGCCAGCCCGATGCGCGTCCACTCCCCGCGCTGCCACGTCAGCACGGACTCCTTGAAGGCCGCGGGCAGGGTCACGGAGTGGGTGTGCGGGTCGAACGTCGGCGGGTTGCGGTCGCTCTCGGCGAACGACGCCGCCAGCGGGCCCTCCGCCTGCCGGGCGGCCTCGGCCAGCATGCCGCGGACGTCGTCGACCTCTAGTCCACCGAATTGGCCACTGCTGAGCGCCTTGTCGAGACCGAGCACCTCGACGAGGTTGAACGCCAGGTCTCGAACGTTGGCCTTGTAGTGGCTGGCGGAAATTAGAAGGCTCCCTCGTCGAGGTCCATGGTGGCCAGATCGACCGCGTCGACGATCTTGCGTTCGGCGGTGAGCCGCGGCAGCACGTTGTCGGCGAAGAACTTGGCGGCGGTCACCTTTCCCCGATAGAACGCCCGGTCGCGTTCCGACGGGCCGCCGTCGAGTGCCTCCAGGGCGATCTCCGCCCCGTGCAGCAGTAGCCACCCGATGACGAGATCGCCGACGGCCAGCAGGAAGGACACCGAGCCGAGGCCCACCCGGTAGAGCTCACGCGAGTTCTGTTGCGAGGACATCAGATAACCGGTCATGGCTCCGACCATCGCCTGCACGTCGGCCAACGCCGTGGCCAGCCGTCCGCGGCAGTTGGCAAGCTCCGCACGTGCCGACTCGGCGTCCAGGAACTTCTGGATCTCACCGGCGACGTGGGCCAGCGCGCCGCCCTGGTCACGGGCGATCTTGCGGAAGAAGAAGTCCTGCGCCTGGATCGCGGTGGTGCCCTCGTAGAGCGAGTCGATCTTGGCGTCGCGGATGTACTGCTCGATCGGGTAGTCCTGCAGGAAGCCCGAGCCACCGAAGGTCTGCAAGGACTCCGTCAGCGTCTGATAGGCCCGTTCGGACCCGACGCCCTTGACGATGGGCAGCAGCAGGTCGTTGACCCGGCCCGCCATCCCGGCGTCCGCGCCGGAGACGACGTTCGCCGCCGCCACGTCCTGATGCGCGGCAGTGTAGAGGTACAGCGCGCGCAGCCCCTCGGCGTAGGCCTTCTGCGTCATCAGCGCCCGGCGCACGTCGGGGTGGTGCAGGATGCTGACGCGCGGTGCGGTCTTGTCGGTCATCTGGGTGAGGTCGGCGCCCTGGATGCGCGTCTTGGCGTAGTCGAGGGCGTTGAGGTATCCGGTCGAGAGCGTACTGATCGCCTTGGTGCCGACCATCATTCGCGCGTACTCGATGATCTTGAACATCTGCGCGATGCCGTTGTGGGTGTCGCCCACCAGATAACCGACCGCGGGGGTGCCGTGCTGCCCGAACGTCAGCTCACACGTCGCGGACACCTTCAGGCCCATCTTGTGCTCGAGCCCGGTGACGTAGACGCCGTTGCGCTCACCCGGTTCCCCGGTCTCGGGGTCGGGCAGGAACTTCGGCACCATGAACAGCGAGAGGCCCTTGGTGCCGGGTCCGGCGCCCTCGGGCCTGGCCAGCACCATGTGCACGATGTTCTCGAACAGGTCGTCGGAGTCGCCGCTGGTGATGAAGCGCTTCACGCCGTCCAGATGCCAGGTGCCGTCGGGCTGCTCGACGGCCTTCGTGCGCCCGGCGCCGACGTCGGAGCCCGCGTCGGGCTCGGTGAGCACCATCGTCGCACCCCAGTTGCGATCGACCGCCATTGCCGCCCAGTGCTTTTGCTGCGCGTTGCCCTCCTCGTGCAGGATGCCGGCGAGCACCGGCCCGGCCAGGTACATGAAGGCAGCCGGTTGCGCGCCGAGCGGGAACTCGTTGATCGCCCACGCCAGCATCGACGGCGCGGGAACGCCTCCGACGTCCTCGGACAGACCGATGCGGAACCACTCCCCCTGCTGCCACGCCCGGAACGACTCCTTGAACGCCGCGGGCAGCGTCACCACGTGGGTGTCGGGGTCGAAGGTCGGCGGGTGGCGGTCGGAGTCGGCGAAGGACTCGGCCAGCGGGCCCTCTGCCAGGCGAGCCGCCTCGCTCAGCATGTCGCGAATCGAGTCCGCGTCCAGGTCGCCGAACTCGCCGGTGGCGAGGACCTTCTCGAGTTGGAGGACCTCGAAGAGGTTGAATTCGAGGTCGCGCACGTTGCTCTTGTAGTGACCCACGTCTTGCGCCTTTCGCTGTCGAACCGCACTGCAGCGTAGTCCGATCGGGCCAGGGCGGCCAGATGACCGCGCCCGCGGCCGGTATGCCTGGACCCATAGTGGGCCGCCGTCAATGTGACACGGAATACATTCCGACCCGTCCGACGTTCAGTCGAATATGCTTCACTCCATAATAAGGGAGGCCACCATGTGGGTCGTCGAGGTCAACGTCCTGGGGCGCCGATTCAGCTGGGCCGTCGACGGCCGGCGCCGGCCGTTGCCAGGCACCGCCCAGGTGGCGCAATGGCGCGACCGGATGCACCGTCAGTCGGGTGCCGCCGCCTGATGCCCTCCCCCGTCGACGTCAGCCGCGCCACGCGGGGCACGACGCGTGACCGGATGCTGTTGACCGCTGCCCAGGTGTTGCGCGAGAAGGGTGCCGCGGGGGTCACGATCGACGAGGTCTTGGCCCGCAGCGGCGCGCCACGCGGGTCGGTCTACCACCACTTTCCCGGCGGTCGCAGTCAGCTGCTGACCGAGGCGCTGCGGTTCGCGGGCGACGCGATCGCCGGTCTGATCGACGACGCCGCCACGCAGGGCTGCACCCCGCTGATTCGCCAGTTCGTCGCCTTCTGGGAGCGCACCCTGGCCGAGAGCGACTTCGCGGCAGGCTGCCCGGTGGTCGCCGCCGCGATCGGCTCGGCCGACGCCGAACCGGCGCTGACGCCCATCGCCGGTGACATCTTCGACCGGTGGCGGGCGGCACTCACCCGCGCCTTCGTGGCCGACGGATTCGACGAGGCCGACGCCGGATCGTTGGCCGTCACCTGCATCGCGGCGCTGGAGGGCGCCGTGGTGCTGTGTCGGGCGACCCGCACGGCCGAGCCGCTGCGGGAGGTGGCCCGTCAGGTCGAGTTCCTGATCCAGTCACGGGAATTCGTGCACCGGTTCGGGCTGCCCTCGCGTCCCTAGGGTGCCAGCAGGATGCGGCTCAGCTGGGTCGTCGTGGCGACGCCGTCGTCGTAGCCACCCTCGCCGCCGAGCGCGTTCATGATCGCCAGCGTGTAGCGCTGTCCGGGACCCGCGAACCCGACCGAGTTGACCACCCACCCGCCCTGCTCCTGCGACCATCCGTCCTTGTTCCCGGGTGCCATCGCGGGGCCGGCACCCCACACGCCCCACTGCTGGTCGGGGTCGACCCGCTGCATCTCGGCCACCACGGCGGCGGCGTCGGCGGGGCGCAGCCCGGCAAGCACGTAGTTCATCAGCCCGTCCAGGTCGTCGGCCGTCGCCTTCTGAAAGCCCCAATAGGGAAACACGTCGCTAAAACCCCTCTGCGGCACCACGTTTGGCATCCCATAGCGGGGGAAGTTCGCGTTGAACGCGTTCGCCGGTCCCCCGAACCGCGACCACAGCGCGTCGGCGGCGTCGTTGTCGGAGTTGCGCAGCATGGCCACCATCAGGCGGCGGTCGGCGTCGGTGAGGGTGACGGCGCCGGCTTGCTGCCTGGTCAGCAGATCGGCGACCATCGCCAGCTTGATGGTCGACGCCGTCCAGATCGGGGTGGCGGCATCGGCGTTGCGGTACGTGGCCCCCGTCGCGCGGTCGCGCAGCACGAATCCGATCGTGCCCGGGCGGTCGTGGAGGTACTGCTCGGCGGCGGCGATGCGCTCACGCAGGTCGCAGTCCGACGCTGCGTTGCCGCAGGGCGCACCGGCTGACGGCGGAGCACCCGAGACCAGGGCCAGCAGAAGAGCGACGACGAGGACGATCGCGGGACGTCGCATCGGCTAGCGCAGCTCCTTCTCGATGGCGTTGCGCAGGTCGTCGACGGACCGAGGGGTCACGTGATCACCGTTGACGAAGAACGTCGGCGTGCCCTGGACGCCGAGCGCCATGCCGTCGTCGACGTCGACCTGAATGCGTTGCGCGGTGGCGGGGTCGGCGTAGGCCGCGTCGAAGGCGGGCAGGTCGAGGCCGAGTTCGGCTGCGAACCCGCGAAATACGTCGTCGGCGGGAGCGCGTCGTTCGCCCCATTGGGCCTGCGTCTCGTACATCGTGCGGTACATCGCCTCGAGTCTGCCCTGCTGGGCGGCGGCCTCGACGGCGCGGGCGGCACGCTCGGCGTTGACGTGCCCGGGGAGGGGGAAGTAGCGCAGCACGAATTCGACCCGGTCCCCGTAGTCGGCCCGCAGCTGCTCGACCACCGGGTACGCCGCCCGGCAGCCCTCGCACTCGAAGTCCAGGAACTCGACGAACGTCACGTCGGCGCCGGGTGGGGAGTTCAGCCGGTGACTGCTCTCGCGAACCACCGCGGGTGTGCTCACCTCCGCCGAGGCACGGTCGGGCCCGTCGGTGTCGCTGCGGCCGATCAGGAGGGCCACCGCGGCGACGACGATCGCGACGATCGCGACCGCGGTCACCCCCATCCGACCCGCGGTCGTCTTCGGCAACGCGCACCCCTCGTCCGTGCGACCTACGTAGCAAGTACGTAGCAACAGTAGCGCAGGTCAGGTCAGTGGTGGCAGAGCACGTTGACGACCACGGGCACCGCGATCGTCGCCGCGATGACGGCCGACGTCGCCACCCGATGACACCACCGGGTCGACCGGCGGGCGGGCTCCAACAAGCGACGCGCGCGGGCGGCCGTCGCCGTGGCCGCCACGGCCAGTCCGCCCGCCGGCGGGCTCCAACAAGCGACGCGCGCGGGCGGCCGTCGCCGTGGCCGCCACGGCCAGTCCGCCCGCCGGCGGTGGCGGGGAGGCCAGCGCGAGCATGCCCGCCACCAGTGGCCGCGGCCCGCGCCGCCGGGCCGCCCTG
>NZ_JACKTL010000068.1 GCF_025822245.1 Mycolicibacterium hodleri | reverse complement strand
CACCAGGTTGTCGAGGTCGGTCGGCCCGCCGTCCTCCCAATGCCGGATGTGGTGGGCGTGCAATCCGCGGGTCGCCCCGCACCCGGGGACCACACAGCAGCGGTCCCGGTGCTCAAGGGCCCGGCGCAGGCGGGGCTGATGGTGCGGGTGACCCGCCCGGACCCGATGACCTGGCCGTGACGTTCCAGCCACAGCTCGCAGGTGGCGTCACACAGCAGCAGGCGGCGCTCGCCGTCGGACAGTACCGGACCCACATGCCATGCAGCCTGTCGCTTCTCGACGTCCAGGTGCACCACCACGGTGGTGTGCTGACCATGCGGACGGCGCGCCACGTCGGCGTCCCACCCGGCCTCCACCAGGCTGGTGAACGCGTCCACGGTGGTGGGGAACGGCGGTACCCGAACCGAGGCTTCCTCGGCATTCTCGCCGTGCCGGGCACCGCCGTACACGTCGCCGACGTAGTCATCGGCATCAGTCTCGGAGTCGTCGGTACCGGAGTCGGCGGTATCGGAGTCACCGCCGTGGTCGCGTCGCCACTGGGCGATCAACGCGTCACGATGCGAGGCCAACCCCGCCTCGAACTTCGCCGCCTCCACCTTCGGCAACGTGATCCGGTAGGTGGTGGACGTTTCGCCGACGGTCCTGCGGAACGACCGCTCCGGCTCCGGCCTACGGTCGGGTGTGGGACGGGGCTCGAGCGTGATCGCAACACGCAGCTGGGTCACCGTGGCCACCGACGCCAGCTGGGCGTAATGCTCGTCCGAGCCCTCACCGGCCCGCTCGGCGATCACCCCGATCTGATCCAAGGAGAGTTGACCCTCGCGCATCATCGCCGCACACCGCGGGAACTCCTCGAGCCGCCGCGCCACGCTCACCATCGTCTCCGCGTTGTGCGGAGAAATCCCCAGCTTCCAGGCCACCAACGCCGGCACCGACCGCACCCCGGTCGCACCCCAAATCCCGTCACCCTCGATCTCGGCGGCGATCTCCACCAACCGACTGTCGATCGCATTGCGCTGCCCAGCCAACTCCTCCATCTCCCCGAACAACAACTCCATGCGCTCCTGAGAGCTCAAAGACGTTGTCGCCGTGGCCATGCCACCATTCTAGAAGCGGGGTCCGACACGTCCGGTCCATGCGTTGTCGGCCTCCCTACACCCGCGTCACCCGGTTCGCCGTCGCGACGGCGTAGGCATGCATCGGCAACGCGAGCCCCGACGCCAAACCGGCCACGACGAGCGCGGCGACCGCCCCGTCCGAGGCCAGCGCCGTCAGCAGATCGGGTGTCGGCGCGTACGCGAACCTCACCAGCCCACTGAGCATCCGGAACACGTAGACCCCTGGGACCAGGGCGACCACGGACGCGAAGCCGATGGCGGCGAACGGGATTCGCAAGTGATGCGAGATCGGCACCAGGAGGGCGCCCGCGATGAGGGCGGACACGAACGCCGCGGCTGCGAGGTCGACGTGCCACGCCACGAGGGCCCACCAGTGGGCGGCGTGCACCAGCATGCCCACTACCACCGGCCAGACAATCATCCGGTAGGGCATCGAGAAGAAGATCGGATAGGAGCCCGCCGCGACACCCGCCGCCAGGACGTCCACGCCAAAGGGGACGGGAGCGCCCGACTGTCCCACCGCGATGCCCAGGCCGCCCGCGGCCAGCCCAAGAATGAGCCCACCGGCGACCGCCGTCAGGACCAGCGCCGCGTAGCCCAGCCGCGCGACGCCCAGCGACACCCGCAGGGACAGCAGATCCAACGCGCCGTTGAGGATGTGCGGCCCCGGCACCAAGACCATCGCCGGGCAGAGCACCACCAGGCCCGTGGCGTCGTCGACGTGCAGGCGGTCGGCGACGACGCCGACGAGACCCGCGATCAGTGCCGCGACGAACGCCTGGGTGAGGGCCTCGCCGTGCAGCCTTCCGACACCCCGCCGGGCGAGCCCGCCCAGCGCCGCACTGAGAGCGGCGACCAGCACCACGGCCGGATGCTGCGCCCCGAAGATCACCGCGAGGGCACCCGCCCCGGTGGCGCAAGCGCCGCTGAACACCAGCGTGTTCGAGATGGGCAGCGCTCTGGCCGAGGCCAATTCGCCACGCACCTGGTCGGGGTCGAGCGGGCCGTCCTGGGCGCGGTCGACGACCGCCATCGTCGCGGCCACCCGTCTCATGTTGACGCCGGTCGGCGAACCGGCCGCGACGCGGACGGCGCCGGCCGGGCCGACGAGCTGAAGCGACGCCCACGTGGGGACCAGCGTGCCGGTGCTGCCGAGTCCACCGTTCATCCGGTCGACGGCGGCCAGCGTCATGCCGGTGGACTGACCGCTGACGTGCAGCACCGCCGCGGCGTCGAGCACGAGGTCGGGCACCGGATCGGTCGCGTCGGCCCCATCGGTCTGCATCAAGCGCCGCCCACCCCGTCACCGACCATGCTCGCCGGATCCACGACCGAGTCGAACTGTTCGGCGGTCACGTGCCCGGACGCCACCGCGGCCTCGCGCAGGGTGGTGCCCTTGGCCAACGCGTCCTCGGCGATGTGCGCGGCGTTCTGGTATCCGATGACGGGGCTGAGCGCAGTGACCAACATCAGGCTCTCGTCGACGTACTTGCTGATCCGATCGGTGTTGAGAGTCGTTCCCTTGACCGAGAATTCGAGGAACTTGGCGCAGCCGTCGCCCAGGATGCGGGCGGAGTGCAGGAAGTTGTTGATGATCACCGGGCGCATCGCGTTCAGTTCGAAGTTGCCCTGTGAGCCGGCGAGCGCCACCGCGGTGTCGTTGCCGACGACCTGGATGGAGATCATCACCAGGGCCTCGCACTGGGTGGGGTTGATCTTGCCCGGCATGATCGACGACCCGGGTTCGTTGGCGGGGAGTTGCAGTTCGCCGAGTCCGCAGCGGGGGCCGGACGCGAGCCACCGCATGTCATTGGCGATCTTCATCAGTGCGACGGCGAGACCACGCAGCGCGGCGTGTGCCCGGACCATCGCGTCCAACGATCCCAGGGCGACGAACTTGTTTGGCGCCGTGACGTATTCGGCACCCGTCAGGCTGGCCAATTCGGCCGCGACGTCGACGCTGAACCCCACCGGGGCGTTGAGTCCGGTTCCCACGGCCGTGCCGCCGACCGCCAACTCGAGCAGACCCTGCCTGGCGTGGCGCAGTTCGGCGATGCAGGCCTCGAGCTGCGCCGCGTATCCCGACCATTCCTGGCCGACGGTCAGCGGCACCGCGTCCTCGAGATGGGTGCGGCCGATCTTGACCACGTCGGACCATTGCGTTGCCTTGTCGGCGATTTCGCGCTGAAGCGCCTCGACGCTGGGGATCAGCCGGTCGTCCAGTTCGGTGACGGCCGCGACGTGCATCGCGGTGGGGAACGTGTCGTTGCTGCTCTGCCCCATGTTGACGTGGTCGTTTGGCCCGACGGGTTGCTGGCTGCCGAGCGTACCGCCCAGGAGTTGAATTGCCCTGTTGGACAACACTTCGTTGACGTTCATGTTGCTTTGGGTCCCCGAGCCGGTCTGCCAGACGAACAACGGAAACTCGTCGTCGAGCTTGCCGGCGATGGCCTCGTCGGCGGCCTGCACGATGACCTTGGCGCGCCAGTCCTCCAGTCGACCGGCCCGTTCGTTGACCAGAGCGCACGCCTTCTTCACCAGACCGTAGGCGCGGTACACCTCGATCGGCATGTGGTCGTTGCCGATGGAGAAGTGCACCAGGGAACGCTGCGTCTGGGCGCCCCAATAGCGGTCGGCCGGGACGTCGACTGGCCCGAGGCTGTCGAACTCGCTGCGCATGCCGGTGGCATCGATGCCGACCGGTACCTGGGTGTAGGTCGGGACGACCTCTGGGGTGGGGTTCTGCATGACGTTCTCCCTTCGACGGTTCATTGTGAAACGTGGTGGGCGGCGTAGCGGTGACGCCACTCCGCGATGACGACGACGATGACGACGGAGAGCAGGCACCAGACGGGTGCGACGAGCGGTGCGGTCGCGAGGGTCAGCCCACCGCAGGCGGCGCCGGCAACCGCGGCGATCAGCGCCGCCAGCCCCGCGGCGTCGGCTCGCGCCGGCTTCGACAGCGTGCGGTTGGCGATCAACCCGGTCAGGGTTCCGGTGAGGTACGTGGTGGCCAGGGTGACGCCGAGACCGCGCACCGCCGCCCCCTGCAGACCCATGCTCGCTGCCGCCGTGGCCAGCAAGGCCATTTGAACCCCGCCGACGGCAGCACCGCCGGTGAGAGCCCAGCCCACGGCCAGCGCGCACTGTAGGGCCAGTTGGACGGCCAGGGCGGCGGTGACGCGGCGGGGCCACACCGGGTGTTCCGGCTCTCGTGGCCCGGTGACCGCGCTGCCGACGGCGACTCCGACCACGTAGCTGGCCACGGCGACGAGGGTGTGGACGATCGTGGCGACGTCGGCGCGGGCCAGGCCCAGCCCCATCAGCGCCAGGTTTCCCGTCATGACGCTGGCGAACACGCCTCCGAGGCGCGCCAGCACGAGCACGTCGAGCACGCCCGTCCCGAAGGTCAGCACGGCGGCGACGACGACCGCCATGCGCTGGTCCCGATGCATGGTTCGAGTCTGGGTTGCCGAACCGGTGGTGTCGTCCCCGGAGGCGCAACCGTCCGGTGGGGGCTATCCGGTAGTGCGCACCCGCTGGGCGGCCAACCGCACGGGCGCGTTGTCGGTGCCGTAGCCGTCGTAATCGTCGACGCGCTGCACGAATTCGAAGAACACCGACCCGACGGTGCGGGTGTAGAAGTGCACGAAGGCCCCGTCGGCGCTGCGGTCGTAGAGCAGGTCGAGCTCCCGCAGTTCGGCGACCGTGTCCGCGTCGACGCCGAAGCGGCCCGCCACGTAGTCGTAGTAGTTGTCCGGGACGGCCAGGAAGCGCAGGCCCCGCGACCGCGCCGCCCGGGCGACGGCGACGACGTCGGTGCAGGCGAACGCGACGTGCTGCGGCATGTCGGCGGCCTCGAGGACCTGGGGTGCGACGTTGAGCGGCAATCGAATCGAACCGTCGTCGGTGCGCATGACCTGACTGCGCACCAGCCCGCTCGGGCCGGCCACTTCGGTGGGGGCGTCGGCGGCGAGCCCGAAGACACTGGTCAGGAAGAGGACGGCTTCGTCGGAGGTCTGCCACGGCACGGCGAGGTTGACGTGGTCGACATGGCGCAGGGCCGAGCCCAGATCCGGCGGGAGACCGTTCTCGAACTCGGCGACCCATGGCGGCGGCGATCCCGCAGGCGGCGCGGTGACCCAGAAGAACTCGGTGCCGTCGGGGGCGACCGCGCCACCCAACGCCTGCTCGGCGGCGTAGGTCCGGCGGTAGGCCGCGGGCGCCATCAGGTCGGCGGCCCGGCGCGAGGTGGCGCCGGCGTCGGGTACCTGCAGGCCGACGGCGGCCACGTGCGGGGCCTGGTCGCGGGCCTGATGCTCGTTCAGCACGATGCGGACGTCGCCGGAGGTCCACAGTGACACCGGCTTGGTGCGGTGGCGACCGCTCGGCACGAACCCCAGCTGTTCGAGCAGGATCTCGACGTCGCTGGTGTCCTCCGCCTTGAGCTCGACGAAGTCGAAGCCCACGGGCGGCTTGGCGTCGGCCACCGGGGTCAGGCTCGCGCCGCGGCCCACCCCGGGAAGCGCGGCGACCTTGTCCTGCAACCACACCAGCGAGCGAAGGGCGTGCACGGCGGTCCGATCCGGGTCGGTCTGCCGAAACGTGTCATTGAAGACCTCCAGCGACAGAGGCCCGTCGAAACCGGTCTTCAGCACGTGCGCGACGAACGTCGCGAGGTCGAAGGCGCCCTCACCGGGGAACAACCGGTGGTGCCGGCTCCACGACAGCACGTCCATGGAGAGTGCGGGGGCGTCGGCGAGTTGGAGGTAGAAGATCTTCTCGGCGGGGATGTCCTCGATGGCGGCCGGGTCGTGTCCGCGGGAGAGCACGTGGAAGCTGTCCAGGCAGACCCCGACCGCCGGGTGGTCGGCCAGTTCGACGATGCGCCAGGCGCGCCGGTAGTCGTCGACGAAGCGGCCCCAGGCCAGCGCCTCGAACGCGATCCTGACGTCGTATGTGGCGGCGACGTCGCCGAGCCGGCGCAGCTGGTCGGCGGAGTGCTCGATCGAGTCGACGGTCGCGGTGGCCACGTTGCTGCAGACCAGCACGGTGCCGATGCCGAGCCGCTGGGCGGTGGCGAAGGTGGCCCCGGCGCGGCGCAGGTTCTCGGCGAAGGTGGTGTCGTCGACGCCCTCGATGTCGCGCAGCGGTTGATACAGGTCCAGGGACAACCCGAGCCGACGGGCCAGGCCACGGATTTCCTCGGGGCTGTGATCGCTGGCGATCAGGTCAGGCTCGAAGATCTCGACACCGTCGAAACCCGCGTCGGCGCAGGCGTGCAATTTCTCGACCAGGGACCCGCTGATCGACACGGTGGCGATGGACGTCTTCATGGTGTGCCTCCAATCACACTTCAATGTACTAAACGGTTCATACATTCGGAAGGGGCGAGCCGAAGGACGCCACCGCGGGCGCAGTAGGCTGCCGATCGTGGCGCACCCGGAGTCGAGGCCCGAGCCGAAGCGGGAACTGCAGCGCGACGCCGAGCGCACGCGGGCCGAGGTGCTCGCCGTCGCCACCGAGGTCTTCGCCGAATCGGGCTATTCGGGCGCCCGGGTGGACGAGATCGCACAGCGCACCCGGACCACCAAGCGGATGATCTACTACTACTTCGGCGGCAAGGAGGGCCTGTACCTGGCCGTCCTGGAGAACGCCTACCGCGGCATCCGCGAGGCGGAGCAGAAGCTGCAGGTCGACCACGTCGACCCGGTGGTGGCGATGCGCCGGCTGGCCGAGCTGACGTTCGACCATCACCTCGACCACCAGGCCTTCATCAGGCTGGTGTCCATCGAGAACATCCACCGCGGCGAGTTCATCGGCCGGCTCGACTCCCTGCGCACCATCTCCCAGCCGGCCACCTCGCTGCTCGAGGAGATCCTCGCCCGCGGCCGCGAACAGGGCGCCTTCCGCGGTGACGTCGACGCGCTCGACGTCCACATCGTGATCAGCTCCTACTGCGTCTTCCAGGTCGCCAACCGCCACACCTTCGGCTTCCTCTTCGGCGTCGACTTCACCGAGCTCTCGCAACGCGCGCACATGCGCAGGATGATCGGCGACGTCGTCGTCGGCTGGCTCACCACCCACTGACGCGAGACCCCGCTCACGAATCAAGGGTTGACGAGACCCACGCCACACTGTTCTACTTTTCGTGTACGTACCAGTTAGTACATTAGAGAGAGCGGTGTGCCATGACGACCGAACCGTCCGCCAGACCCTTCCTCGTCGGTCTCGTCGGCGTCGGCGTCGGCCCGTCCCTCACCCCGGCACTGCACATGGCCGAGGCCAAGGCGCACGGCCTCGACTACCTCTACCGCACCGTCGACCTACGCGAGATCGGCGTCGCACCCGAGCGCATCGGCGAGGTGCTGACCTGGGCCCGCGCCCTCGGTTTCGACGCGCTCAACGTCACCCATCCGTGCAAGCAACTCGTCATTCCCCACCTCGACGACGTCGACGCCGCGGCCGCCACCCTCGGGGCCGTGAACACGGTCGTCTTCGACGGACCCAGGACCGTCGGCTACAACACCGACGCGCCGGGCTTCGCCACCGGCTTCGCCGAGGGCCTGCCCGGCGCTGCGACCGCCGACGTCGTCATGCTCGGCGCGGGCGGCGCGGGTACGGCCGTCGGCCACGCCCTGCTCGGCCTCGGCGCCGGCCACCTCACCGTCGTCGACGTGGACGTCGACCGGGCCACGGCACTGGCCGGCGAACTGTCCGCCCGGCACCCCGAGGCGCGGGTCGACGCGGCGGACTTCGACAAGCTGGCCGTGCTGCTCTCCCACGCCGACGGCGTGGTGCACTGCACGCCCACCGGGATGGCCGACCACCCCGGCCTGCCGTTCGAGGAGACGCTCCTGCACCCGGGGCTCTGGGTCGCCGACATCGTCTACCGGCCGCTGGACACCGCGCTCCTCATCGCCGCCCGGCGCGCCGGCTGCCGCACGCTCGACGGCGGACACATGGCCGTACATCAGGCCACCACCGCATTCCACCTCATCACCGGATTCGCGCCAGACGCGGCCAGGATGTCGCGGCACTTTCGGGACCTCGTCTCGTGATTCGCCCCCAAAGACCGTCAACTGCAGGGAACCTAGGAGGATTCCAATGACCGCAATCCACCAGAACACACCCGGCGGTACGCCGCCGGGTGGACCGGCGCGCACTCCCAAGCGGGCCGCCCTGGCCAGCTTCATGGGCAGCGCCGTCGAGTACTACGACTTCTTCCTCTTCGGTCAGGCCGCGGCGCTGATCTTCCCCCGGGTGTTCTTCCCCGAGGGTGGCGGACAGGCCGCCCTGCTGATGTCGTTCGCCACCTTCGGCGTGGCCTACTTCGCCCGGCCGGTCGGCGCCTTCGTGCTCGGCCACTTCGGCGACCGCATCGGCCGTCAGAAGGTGCTGATGTTCACCATCGTGCTGATGGGCGTCTCCACGTTCGCGATCGGTTGCCTGCCCACCTACGGCACGGCGGGCTACCTGGGGCTCAGCCTCCTGGTGCTCTGCCGTCTGCTGCAAGGCTTCTCGGCTGCCGGCGAGCAGGCCGGGGCCAGCTCGCTGACCCTCGAGCACGCCCCCGACGACAAGCGTGCGTTCTACACGTCCTGGACGCTGACCGGAACCCAGGGCGGCCTCATCCTCGCCTCGCTGGTGCTGATTCCGTTCGTCTCGCTGTCCGACGAGGACGAGCTGTCCTGGGGCTGGCGCGTCCCGTTCTGGCTGAGCGCGGTCGTGGTCCTGGTCGCCTACTTCATCCGCCGCAAGCTCCACGAGACGCCCGAGTTCGAAGAGGCCAAGGCCGCGGGCAACATCGCCAAGATGCCGCTGAAGCCGCTGGTGAAGGATCACTGGCGCGACGTGCTGCGAGTCTTCTTCTGCGCCTTCATCGCCGCGGTGTCGACGGTCTTCGGCACCCTGGCCATCGCCTACGGCAAGAAGGTCGGGCTGCCGGCTGACATCACCCTGTGGCTGGTGGTCGTGGCCAACGTCGTCGCGCTCGGCACCCAGCCGCTGTTCGGCATGCTGGCCGACAAGATTGGCCGCAAGCCGGTATTCGTCTACGGCGCACTGTCTTCCGCGGCGCTGATGCCCTTCTACATGCTCTCGATGAGCAACGCCGACCACACCCTGACCTTCGTGCTCGCCGTCGCGACGTTCGCGTTCGGCTACGGCGCGGCCAACGCCGTGTGGCCGTCGTTCTACAACGAGATGTTCAGCACCAAGGTGCGCTTCTCCGGCGTGGCGATCGGCACCCAGCTCGGCTTCCTGGTGGCCGGCTTCGCGCCGACCATCGTCACCGCACTCGGCGGCATCCGCGAAGGCGGCTGGATCGTCATCGGTGCCTTCACCGCCGTCGTCTGCGTCATCGCAGCGGCGTCGGCCCTGACCGCCCGCGAGACCAAGTCCGTGCCGACCCCGCTGCTGGGCATCCACCCAGACGCGGAGGCGCGCAGACTGGTCACCCAGTAACCCGGAGGTCGACGCAATGTCAAGTACGACAACGAGTTCGGACCGCGCAGCCACCAGCCAGGCCGAGGTCAGCGCCGAGATCGAGGCGATCGAGTCGGCGTATCAGCGGGCCGGGGTCGAGGAGACCCAACCGCGTCTGGATTACGCACCGTACCGCAGCAGCGTGCTGCGGCACCCGACCAAGGACCTGCACCACGCCGATCCCGAGGGGGTCGAACTGTGGACCCCGTGCTTCGGGCCGCGCGACGTCGGCGCGTTGGAGGCCGACCTGACCGTCGGCCAGCGCGGGGAGCCGATCGGCGAGCGGATGGTGGTCACCGGCCGCATCGTCGACGGCGACGGCCGACCGGTGCGCCGCCAGCTGGTCGAGATCTGGCAGGCCAACGCCGCGGGCCGCTACATCCATCAGCGCGACCAGCACCCCGCGCCGGTCGACCCGAACTTCACCGGGACCGGCCGCTGCCTGACCGACGACGACGGGTACTACCGGTTCACCACCGTCAAACCCGGCCCGTACCCGTGGAAGAACCACCGAAACGCGTGGCGGCCGGCGCACATTCACTTCTCGCTGTTCGGCACCGAGTTCACCCAGCGGATGATCACCCAGATGTACTTTCCCGGCGATCCGCTGTTCGGTCTGGACCCGATCTACCAGGCGATCACCGACCGCAAGGCCCGCGACCGCCTGGTCGCCACCTACGACCACGACGTCACCACCCACGAATGGGCCACCGGATACCGCTGGGACATCGTGCTGACCGGTGCGACGCGCACCCCCGTCGAGACCGCAGAGGACGACCACCGATGACCACCCTGCTGACCGCCACCCCCGGGCAGACCGTCGGCCCGTTCTTCGGCTACGCACTGCCCTTCGACCGCGGAGCCGAATTGGTGCCGCCCGGCTCCCCCGGGTCGATCCGGTTCCACGGGGTGGTCACCGACGGCGAGGGCACCCCGGTGCCCGACGCGCTGCTGGAGATCTGGCAGGCCGACGCCGACGGCAACGTGCCCACCGCGAGCGGCGCCCTTCACCGCGACGGGTGGACGTTCACCGGCTGGGGCCGCGCCGCCACCGACGACGAAGGCCGCTACTGCTTCTCGACGGTGACACCCGGGGTGACGAATCCCGGTGCGGCACCGTTCATCATGGTGACGATCTTCGCCCGCGGCCTGCTCAACCGACTGTTCACGCGGGCGTACCTGCCCGGGGAGCACCTGGCCGAGGACCCGCTGCTGGCCTCGCTGCCCGCCGAGCGGCGCGACACTCTGATCGCCACCCGGGAACCGAGCGGGTTCCGCTTCGACGTGAGCCTGCAGGGGCCCGAGGAAACGGTTTTCCTGCGCTACCCGGGCCACCGGGGGTGACCGACCTGTTCTGGCCGGGAGACCATCTCGCCGCGGACGCGATGAGCGACGCCGCCTTTCTGCACGCCATGATCGCCGTCGAGCAGGCCTGGCTCGACGGCCTCGTCGACGCCGAGATCGCCCCTGAGGCCGCGGCATTCACGGTGGACACGAACGTCGACGTCGAGCTGGTCGCCCGCCGCGCCGACGCCGACGGCAACCCCGTCTCCGCACTGGTGGCCCTGCTGCGCGAACGCACCCCCGAGCCGACGTCACGGTGGCTGCATCGCGGGCTCACCAGCCAGGACGTCGTCGACACCGCGGTGATGCTGTGCCTGCGCGACGTGCTGGACCGCCTCACCGGGGAGGTCGACGCACAGATCCAGGCCCTCGTCACGCTGGCCGACACACACCGCCGCACACCGATGGTGGCGCGGACCCTGACCCAGGCCGCGCTGCCCAGCACCGTCGGTGCGAAGGTCGTCGCCTGGCTCAGCGGCCTGCTCGACGCCGCCGACCCGCTCGCCGCGCTGCGGGCCGGCCTGCCCGCCCAGTTCGGCGGCGCGGTCGGGACCCTGGCCGCGGTCGTCGAGTTGACCGGCTCGGTCGACGGCGCGCTCGACCTGACCGAGCGGGTGGCGGATCGGCTCGGGTTGGCGGCCGCCCCGCCGTGGCACACCACCCGAGCCCCCCTGACCCGCATCGGGGACGCACTCGCCGGGCTCTGCGACGCGTGGGGGCACCTCGCCGCCGACGTCGCCACCGGAAGTCGCACGGAGATAGGCGAATTCGCCGAAGGACACGGCGGCGGCTCCTCGACCATGCCGCACAAGAACAACCCGGTGCGCTCGGTGCTGATCCGCCGCGCCGCCCTGACCGCCGGTCCGCTGGCCGGGACGCTGCACACCGCGGCGGCCGCCAGCGTCGACGAACGCGCCGACGGCGGCTGGCACGCCGAGTGGGCCACCATCGCGACCCTGGCGCGCCGCACCGTGGTCGCCGCGGCGCACACCACCGAGCTGGTCACCGGGCTGCGGGTCCACCCGGACCGGGCCGCCGCCAACCTCGCGGCCGCGGGCGACCTCGGCAGTGAACAGGCTACGATGGCGAAACTCGTTGACCGCCAACCCAACCAGACCTACCTCGGGGCCACCGACAGACTGATCGACGCGGCGCTGGACCGCGCCGCCCACTACCGCAAGGATGCGCCATGACCGTGCCCCGCCTCGTCGGCACCGACGTCGGCGGACCCACCGACGCGCCCGTCCTGCTGCTCGGACCGTCGCTGGGCACCTCCGCCGACACGTTGTGGGCACCGGCCGCCCGTCACCTGCGGGCTCATCTGCGCGTAGTCGCCTGGGATCTCCCGGGCCACGGTCGCAGCCCAGCCGCCGAACCGTTCACGATCGCCGAGCTGGCGGCGGGGGTGAGCGCCCTGGCCGACCGGCTCGGCGCCGACACGTTCCACTACGCGGGCGACTCCGTCGGCGGCGCCGTCGGACTGCAGTTGCTCCTGGACGCGCCGCAGCGGGTCACCTCGGCCACGCTGCTGTGCACGGGCGCGAAGATCGGCACCGCCGACGGTTGGCACGACCGCGCCACGACCGTCCGCGACGGCGGGACCGCCGCGGTGGTGGCCGGCTCCGCCGAACGCTGGTTCGGCCCCGGGTTCGCCGACCGCCAGCCCGACCGGGCCGCCGCCCTGCTCGGTGCCCTGCGCGACACCGATGCCGAGAGCTACGCCCTGACGTGTGAGGCGTTGGCGGCGTTCGACGTCACCGATCGACTCGCCGAGATCGAGACGCCCGTCCTCGCCGTCGCCGGTTCCCACGACGTGCCCACACCCCCGGAGTCGTTGCAGCGCATCGCCTCGGGCGTGCGCGACGGCCGACTGGAGGTACTCGACGGGATCGGGCACCTGGCGCCCGCCGAGTCCCCGGCGACGGTGGCCGACCTGATCGCCGCGCACTGCGGCGTCGACGCCACCCGCGCCGAGACCACCGCCGGGGTGCACGCCGCGGGCATGGCCGTCCGTCGCGCCGTGCTCGGGGACGCCCACGTCGACCGCGCCGTCGCGGCCACCACCGACTTCACCGCGGACTTCCAGCAGATGATCACCGAATACGCCTGGGGCACCATCTGGACCCGCCCCGGTCTGGACCGGCGCAGCCGCTCGATGATCACCCTGACCGCGCTGGTCGCCCGCGGCCACCACGAAGAGCTGGCGATGCACGTGCGCGCCGCCCGCCGCAACGGCCTGACCGAGGACGAGATCAAGGAACTGCTCATGCAGACCGCGATCTACTGCGGGGTGCCCGACGCCAACACCGCATTCCGCATCGCGTCGGCCGTGCTCGCCGAACCCTAGTGCGCGATTTATGGAGTCCGAGGAGCGCTCACCGCTCCTCAGACTCCACAAATTACTCGGTGAAGACGGGGAGGGGGCGCACCGCGCGCAGCATCACCACGGGGATGTGGCGCGTGGTCGCCGTCTGGTAGCCCAGGTACGGCGGATACAGGTGCGTCATGTACGCCCACACCTGGTGGCGTTCCTCGTATTCGGGTTCGCGCCAGGTGGCCTCGAACGCCTGTGTGGCGATCTGCACGCCGATCGTCTCGCTCTCGCGAATGTTGAGGTACCACTCGGGATCGGTGTCGGCGCCGCCCTTGGACGCGACGATCACGATCTCACCGCCGACGTTGCCATAGATGAGCGGCCTGACGTACGGCGTGCCGGACTTGCGCCCGGCCACCTTGATCAGGCAGTGGGTCGTGACGACGTGCCCGCCGACGGAGCTCAGGTCCAGGATGTGGCCCTCTGCGCCGCCCGAGGCGAGGTACGCCTTGAGGTGCTCGTCCATGAAGCTCATGGGTGGTCCCTTCCGACTCGGTCGGTCAACCCGCCTCGGCCGTGCGCGGCAGCGCTCGGATGGCGGTCCGGATGGCCAAGTAGATCAGGGTCGAGGTGACGATCCAGATGGGCCACCCCATCACGACGCGCGCCGCGGCCAGAAGTTCGGCCTGATCGGTGTGGTACAGGTAGTACTGCACGCCGAATCGCGCCCAGGACGCCGCCGCCATCACGACGGTGACCAGGTCGAAGGCGCGGCGGACACGGCGCACCCGCCGCCAGGTGTCGTCCCGGCCGGTGATCCACGCCCAGCCGACGCCGATGAGCGGTCTGCGGACGAGCACCGACACCGTGAACAGGGTGCCGAGCAGGACGTAGGTGACGATGCCCGGAAGATAGAAGTCCTTGGCGCGACCCGTGGCGAAGGCTGCGCCCGCGCCGACGGCGACGGCGGCGAAGCCGAAGAGCGCCGGCCGGACGGATTCCCGTCGCACCAGTTGCCAGAACAGGATCAGCGCGGCGATGCCCAGCGCGATCCCCAGGGCCCACTGCAGCGACACCACGACGTTGGCCGCGCCGAACGCGGTGACCGGAAGCGACGTGTAGATCAGCCCCCGGACGCCGCCCGCCCGCACCAGCAGGGAGCTCAGGGGTGTCGGGGCATCCACTTCCCCGAGGGTACTGACGCCCCGAGCCAGCCCCTAGACTCCTCGGGTGCCCGCCATCCCCGTCATCGCCCTGACCGGGTACCTCGGTGCCGGCAAGACCAGCCTGCTCAACCACGTGCTCCGCGCACCGGGGGCGCGAATCGGCGTCGTCATCAACGACTTCGGCGACGTCAACATCGACGCCGCGCTGGTGACGGGGCAGGTCGACGAGCCCGTCTCGATCGCCGGCGGCTGCGTCTGCTGCCTCGACGACGACAACGGGTTGGACGAGGCGCTGGAGAAGCTGTCGGATCCGCGGCTGGCCCTCGACGCGATCGTGGTGGAGGCCAGCGGTCTGGCCGACCCGGTGGCGGTGTCGCGGCTGATCCGCTTCAGCGGCGTCGAGCGGATCCGGCCGGGCGGGGTCGTCGACGTCATCGACGCCGTCACCCACTTCGACGTCGTCGACCGCGGGGGAGCCCCGCTTGCCAGGTACGGCGCGGCGTCGCTGATCGTGGTGAACAAGCTCGACCAGCTTTCCGAGGACAGCCGCGACGCCGAGGTGGCCCGCATCGAGGCGCGGATCCGCGAGCGCAATCCCGACGCCCACGTCGTCGGTGCGGTCGGCGCGAGGATCGACCCGTCGCTGCTCTACGACACGGGTGACGCCGACGACGGTTCCGGCCAGATGTCGATCCGCGAGCTGCTCATCGATGCCCACGCCGATCAGCCCGATCACGTCCACGCCGCCTCGGTCACCGCGACCAGCGACGGGTGCGTCGACCCCGGTGTCCTGCTCGACCTGCTCGAGGATCCGCCCGCGGGTGTGTACCGGCTCAAGGGCACCGTGGCGGTCCGCGCCCGCGAGCGAGTGCGCAGCTACGTCGTCAACGTGGTCGGCTCGTCTGTCCACGTCGCGACGGCGCCGCCGCGGGCCCGCACCAACTGCCTGGTGGCGATCGGGACCCACTTCGACGTCGACGAGGTGCGCACCCGGGTCGACGCCGCGCTTCGCCCGCACGAGGGCACCGTCTCCGCGGTGGGCATGCGACGGTTGCAGCGGTATCGCCGGCTCAGTGTCTGAAAGCTCAGCGGCGCCAGAAGCGTTGCGGGCGAACGTCTTCGGCGGGCAGGGGCTGGGCGGCCAGGCGGCACGCCACGCCGAAGTGGTCGGAGGGGAAGACCCGCGGCAGCGCGGGTGAGATCGGGTCCGTGCCCAGCAGTTCGATGTCGGTCGCCCGCCACCCGCCACCCTTGAGGAGCACCCTGTCGAACCTCACGTGGCGTTGCTTGTTCTTGCTGTCGAGCCGCATCAGGTTGACCGTCGTGTCCTCGGTGAAGCCGTCGTCGTGCGGTCGCAGGACCGGCCAGAGGTCGCGATACGGCTCGCCGATCCGGTCGTTCTCCGAGTCGCGCATGTTGAAGTCGCCGAGCACGACGGCGTTGTCGGTCCTGCGCAGCGTGCGGAACACCCGGCCCAGTTGGCGGGATCGCAACCCGGCGGCTGCCTTTCCGCTCTCGAGGTGAAGCGCCACCACGGTCAGGGGCTGGCCGCCGGTGTCGAGTTCGGCGGTCAGGAATCCGCGGGCCAGGTTGGTGGGCAGCCGGGTGTAGGTGACGTTGGCGATCGGGAGGCGCGACAGCATCAGCATGCCGTAGTTGCCGAGGTCGCCACCGGTGACCTCGGCCCGCCGGTACCGCACCCGGATCCAGGGTTGGGCCAGGAAGATGGCCAGTGCCGCCGGCGTGACCTCTTGAAAGACCATGACGTCGGGCATCTTTCGCGACAGCACGTCGGCGATCGCCTGGAAGCGTTCCTCGGCGTGGAAGTCGCTGAACCACACATTGAAGGTCGCCACCACCAGCTCGTCGCGGGCCACCGGTGCGGCGCCGACGCCGTCGACCCACCGCTTCGACGCCACGTCGAACGAGCCGACGCGCACCCTGCGTCGCCGCGGCCTCACGCTCGGCGCAGCGTCAGCACCGTGATCTCACTCGGTGCGAAGACGCGGAACGGCGGACCCCAGAACCCGGTGCCCCGACCGGCGTAGAGCTGGGTGCGCTCGCCGTGGCGGCTGAGCCCGTGGACGACCGGCTGGTCGAGCCTGACGAAGAAGTTGAACGGCCAGATCTGGCCGCCGTGGGTGTGCCCGGAGATCTGCAGGTCCACCCCCGCGGCGACGGCGTCGGGGATCTGCTTGGGTTGATGCGCCAGCAGCAGCACCGGGAGGTTCGGGTCCGCGCCCGCCAGCGCGGCCGGCAGGTCCGCCCCGTGGCCGGCCACGCCGGAGCCCCCGGCGGTCGCGTCGTCGACGCCTGCGACCACCAACCGGTCACCCCCGCGCTCGAGCACGACGTGCCGGTTGTGCAGGACGTCCCACCCGATGTCCTCCATGTAGCGGATCCACCCCAGCGCCTCTCCGTAGTACTCGTGGTTGCCGGTGACGTAGACGCGGGCGAGCTTGCCGCGCATCGCCTTCAGAGGGGCGGCTTGCGGCTCCCGCGTGGCGACGGTGCCGTCGGCGATGTCGCCGACGTGGCAGACGAGGTCGGCGTCGAGTTCGTTGACGCGCTCGGTCACCCCGGCCGACCATCGGCTCCGGTCGATCGGACCGTAGTGGGTGTCGGTGATCATGGCGACGCGCAAGCCGTCGAATCCGGCTCCCAGTCGCGGCACGACGACGTCGACCGCCCTGACGCGCGGCACGCGCATGGCCTCGTAGTGCCCCCAGGCGAGGACGACGACGGTCACCACGACCACGGCGCCTGCGACGACGCGCGACCGCGTCGGATCATCGACGCCGGCGACCGCCAGTGCGAGGCGCAGGACCAACCCGAGCAGCGAGATGGTGAACAGCACCCACACCGAGCCGAGCAGCGTGTCGGCGGTGACCGCGGCCCAGTCCGGGCGGCGACCGCCGTGCCCGAGGATCATCAGGGCGGGCAGTGCGACGAAGGCGGCCACGAACACCGTCGTGCCGACGACCACGACGACCGTCGGCCAGTGCGTCTGCGCCGCCAGCAGCGTCCACCACGGCACCCCGACCAGGATCAGGGAGATGACGACGGGGACGAGGCTCAGCCACCACCTACGCCGTCGGCGGGCGCGCGGCGCCGGCTCGGTCTGGGTCGACTGGGGGTCTGACATGGCGGAGCGCCTCGATCCGGGTCGTGGGTTACCGCCGAGGCTACCCAAACCGCCGCGTGTGGACCGCTCAGCGGATGGTGACCTCGTCCGGAGCGTCGGGATCCTTCTCGACCGCGATCACGAAGTCGTCGCCGTGTTCGACGACGCCGGCGATCACCGCGTCGTCGATCGCCTCGGCGGCGTACCGCTGGCGAATCATCATGGGGTCCGTGCGGAGATCCTTCACCAGGGCGACCGCCAGGCCAACCATCACCAACACGAACGGCAGCGCCGCCAAGATGGTGAGCGACTGCAGGCCGGTCAGGGCGTCGTCACCGCCGACGAGCAGCATGACCGCCGCCACGGCTCCCGTTGCGGCGCCCCAGAACACGACCGTGGCGCGCGACGGCTCGATGGTCCCGCGTTCGGACAGCGACCCCATCACGATGGACGCCGCGTCGGCACCCGAGACGAAGAAGATGGCGACCAAGACGATCACCACGATGCTGGCGACGGTGGCGAAGGGGAACTGATCCAGCAGCGTGAACAACTGGCCTTCGGTGGTGCCCTCGCCGGCGAGGTCGACGCCGCCCTGCTGGATGCTGATGGCGGCTCCGCCGAAGATCGCGAACCAGATCAGCGACACCACGCTGGGCACCAGCAGCACACCGGTCACGAACTGCCGGATGGTGCGGCCGCGGGAGATGCGCGCGATGAACATGCCGACGAATGGCGTCCACGACAGCCACCACGCCCAGTAGAAGACCGTCCAACTCTGCAGCCAGGTGTCCACGGCGGGTCCCTCGGCGCCGCTGCGGGCCGACATCATCGCCATGTCCTGCAGGTAGCTGCCCAGCGCCGTCGGAATCACGTTGAGGATGAACACCGTTGGGCCGACGATGAATACGAAAACCGCGAGGCTCAGGGCCAGCACCATGTTGACGTTGGAGAGCCACTGAATGCCCTTGGCGACGCCCGACACGGCGGAGAAGATGAAGGCGACGGTCAGGACGGCGATGATGACGACCAGCACCGCGTTGCCCGTCGCGCTGATGCCCGCCACGATGTTGAGACCACTGCGAATCTGCAACGCGCCCAAGCCAAGTGACGCGGCCGAGCCGAACAGCGTCGCGAAGATGGCGAGCATGTCGATGACCTTGCCCAGTGGCCCGTTGGCCCGGTCGCCGATCAGGGGCGCGAAGGCGGCGCTGATCAACTGCAGGCGCCCCTTGCGGTACACGCCGTAGGCGATCGCCAGACCCACCACGGCGTAGATGGCCCACGGGTGCAGGGTCCAGTGGAACAGCGTGGTGGCCATCGCGGTCTGCATGGCCTCCGGATTGCCCGCCTCGCCGGTGCCCGGCGGGGGCGTGACCAGGTGCGAGAGTGGCTCGGCGACACCGTAGAACATCAGCCCGATGCCCATGCCTGCGCTGAACATCATCGCGATCCACGAGATGGTCTTGAACTCGGGTTCCTCGTCGTCACGGCCGAGGGGGATGGCGCCGAAGCGGCTGACGGCCAGCCACAGCACGAAGAGCACGAACGCCGACGAGGTCACGACGAACAGCCAGCCGGTGTTCTCCATCGTCCAGGTCAACGCCGAACCGGACACGCTCTTCAGCGACGGCGTGCTGAGGAAGCCCCAGACCAGGAAGCCCAGCGCGATGAGCGCGGTCACGCCGAACACCACCCAGTCGACGCCGCGACTGCGCGCCTGATGTTCCTCGTCGACCGGGACGTCCAACGCGGGATGCGGGATCACGCCGCCGGAACCGGTCTGCAGGACCGACACGACGCGGCGGCGTTTGCGGTGTTCGTCGGGCTGGTTGGGGCGTTCGAGGTCGGGTTTCGCGTCAGTCGTCACGTGAGCTGCCTTCGGTTAACGGTCGGCATACTGGCGAGGAACACACAACTCCCTCACAGGTGGCCCGTCAACCTGGGGAACCAGATCGCACCGCGCAGCGGCGACGTCGATCTTGATTCCTGCGAGGTCAGTCCGGCGGCGAGTCCAGCGAGAGGTGTTCGTGAACACCCAGCCAGCGACCGTCGGCGCCGCGCCGCAGCACGATGGTCTCCCGCTCGCGTTGTTCCTCGTCGACCCCCGCCAGTCGGGTGCGCACCGCGTGCGTGAAGACGGCGACGTCGTCGGTGACCAGATCCAGCCGCGGATGCAGCGAGGTGCAGGAGAGCACCCGGAAGCCGTCGCGCTCCCACGCCGCCCAGGCGGCCTCGTAGGCCGCCCGAGAGGGAAGGATCGCCGGCTCGGCGTGGAACAGGAACGTCGCCTCCGGCGCGAAGCCGTCGAAGTACCGCGCGGTGTCGTGGGAGCCGAACGCCGCGATGACGTCGAGGGCCGCCTGCATCGCCGCGGCGGAGAGTTCGTCCTTGGTCGGCATTCCTGGAAGCCTAGGCCGCCCGGGGCAGCCGGGCCTCAGCGGACGACGGTGACGAACTCCATCGTCGGATCGGACGCGCTGATCGGGTTTCCCCGGTCGCGCAGCGCGGTCAACAGCCCCAGCACGTCGGCGTCGAGCCGCTCCCCCGGCATCACCAGCGGGATGCCCGGCGGGTACGGCGTGATCGCCTCGGCGGCGACGCGGCCGGCGGCCTCGGTCAGCCGGACCGATTCCGCACCGGCGAAGTACGCCTCGCGCGGCGTCAGCACCGTCGTCGGCCGCAGTGCCAGCACGTCGGCGACCAACGCGCCGTGCGCACCCGCCGGCCGCGTCCCGGCGTGCCGGGCCACCTCCGCGAAACCGTCGACCAGCCGGTCCACGTCCCTCTCGGTGTTGCCGATCGTGGTGATGCACAAGACGTGCCCGGAGCCGCTCAACTCCGGCTGGACGCCGTGCACCGCGTTGAGCCGGGCGACGACGTCGCGGGCGTCCATGTCCAGGCCCCGCGTCCCGACGAGCAGCTTGGTCTCGTCGAGTTGATGCAGTCCGGTGCCGGGCCCCGCCAGATGCTCGGGCCGCAACACCGTCAGACCGGGGACGGCGGCCAGCCGGGCCGCGGTGCGGCGAGCGCGGTCGAGCGCTTCGGTGAGCAGCTCGCGGCCGTGCTCCGCCATCTGACGGCGGGCCAGGTCGATCGACGCCATGATCGCGAAGTGCGGGCTGGTGGTCTGGATCAGTTGCAGCCCGCGCCGCACCGTCGCCAGGTCGAGCTGCGACGGGTCGACGTGCAGCACGGCGGCCTGGCTCAGGCCGGACAGGATCTTGTGCACCGACTGGACGGTGGCCGCCGCCCCGGCCCGTTCCCCCGGCGTGGGAAGGTCGGGGTGGAAGGCGAAGTGCGGCGAGTGGGCGCCGTCGACGAGGAGTTTCGCGTCGTGCCTGCCGCACAGGTCGGCCAGTGCCACGACGTCGCCGGTGGTGCCGTAGTACGTCGGGTGCAGCACCCACAGCGCCCTGGCCGAGGTCTCGGCGAACGCCCGCTCGACCACCCGGGCGTCGAGACCGTGTGCGACGCCGAACGTCTCGTCCCAGCGCGGTTCCAGCCAGACGGGCCTGGCCCCGACCTGGACCAGGCCGGCGAGCACCGACTTGTGGGCGTTGCGCGCCACCAGCACCGGTTCGCCGGGCCGCAACGCCGACAGCGCCACCGCGACGTTCCCGCTCGTCGACCCCTGCACCAGGATGAAGCTCTTGCCAACGCCCCAGGCGTCGGCGACGAGCGCCTCGGCCTCGGCGATCGGACCCTCGGGGCAGTGCAGGGTGTCGGTGTCGGGCAGGTTGTTCAGGTCGACCTCGGCCAGGTGGGCGCGGAACCACGGGTCCAGGGTGCGGCCGCCCTTGTGGCCGGGACTGTAGAACGGCGCCTGGTCGCGTTCGACGAACCGCTTCAGCGCGTCGAACAGCGGTGCCGCGTGATGGTCACACCCCATAGACCCGTTGGGCGTTGGTGACGCCGATCAGGTCGACGACGTGGATCGCGTCGTCCTCGGTGCAGTCGCCGGCGCGCACCCACTCGCCGAGCACCACGCCCATGGCGCGGCGCCACAGCACCGACCCGAGGACGTGCAGCTCGGGTGGCCCGAACGCGTCCGAGGAGTAGAGCTGCTTGGCGAACGGCGCCGTCTCCATCGCCTCGGCGACCAGACCCGTCGACCGCACCCCCAGGTAGTTGACCGCGAGGCCCACGTCGAAATTGACGTGGTCGAACGCCTGCGCGAGATAGCCGGCCTGACGCTGAAAGGGGTAGCAGTGCAACAGCATCACGGGGACGGGCGTCATCGTGCGCAGCAGCGGCAGCAGCAGCATCGGGTCGCTGCGGTGCAGGTCCATGTCGCGGTCGCCGAAGCCGACGTGTACCTGGATCGGCAGCCCGTGCTCGGCGGCCTCGTGCACGCCGAACGCGATCAGCAGGGCGTCGTCGACGCGCAGCGGGCGGGCGCCGGCCAGGAAGTCCCTGGCGTGGGCGACGACCTCGGCGTCCGACGGGCGGGTCCAGTCGACGTCGAAGCCGACGCGGTAGGCCGCAATGGTCTTGGTGCCGACCACTTCTGGGTCGTCGAGCGCGGCCCGCAGCGCCGCCCGGAAGGCGTCGGGGAAGTCCTCGGCCGACGTCCCGCCCTCGAGCAGGTCCTCGGTCAAGCGCTCCAACCGCAGGATCTCCGAGGACGGCACGCCGCTGAGTGCGGTGAGACGTTCGGGCGTGGTGATCAGGTCACCCTTGAACCCGGTGTCGACGACCCACCGTCCGACGCGCGCCGCGGGCAGCATGATGCGCGACAGGTCGTCTGCGGAGAACTCACTGCGCCGCGCCCAGTAGTCGTCGGCGCTGGCCAGCGGCTCCAGTCCCAGCAGCGGCGCACACCACCGCCGGATGGAAAGGCCCAGCGGAGAGTCGAATTGGGTCATGAAGCTCGGGACGGGGTCGGTCGACCCCTCGTTGATCGACGCCTCGAAGTCGGCCCGGTCCACGGGTTGACTGAAGGTGCCGTGCACGTGGTGGTCGACCAGCTCGACGTGCTGCAGGTGGGCGGCCAGCGGTTCCGGCACGTCGCCCCGGACCCCGGCGAAGACGTCCGGCAATTCACCAGCCTGCATATCGAGCCACCTCCTCGGCGTTCACGCGTCCCGCGGCCGCGTCGGCGATGGCCGCGCCCAGGATCTCGACCGCCCGTCCCGCCTCGGCTTCGGTGAGCACCAGCGGTGGCGTGATCTCCAGGACGTTGCCGCCGACGTAGTAGACGACCGCTCCCAACTCCCACGCACGGTAGACCACCTGCGCCGCCAGCCGGGGGTCACGTTCCCCGGTGCCCGGGTCGACGAGCTCGAGACCGATCGCCAGCCCCCGGCCGCGGACGTCGCCGATGCGGTCGGCGCCCGGTGAGCCGGCCAGCGCGCGCAGCCCGTCGGCGAGCAGCGCGCCGACGGTGGCCGCCCGTTCGGGCAGGTTCTCTCCGACGATGGTGGCCAGCACCGCCCGACCCGCCGCGGTGCACACCGGGTTGCCCGCCGTGGTGAGAAGCGCTGCCGCCGGCGGATTGTCGAGGATGTCGGCCGGACCCACCGCGGCCGAGAGTGGCAGACCACCGCCGAGCACCTTGCCGAAGGTGACGATGTCCGGCTCGACGCCGTCGTGGGTGAAGGCGTGCAGGGTGCCCGGTCTGCCGAGACCCATCTTGACCTCGTCGCAGATCATCGGCACGCGAAAGCGGCGGCACAGCTCGTGTAGCTGGGCGAGGAAGCCGTCGGGCGGCACGACCAGGCCACCGTCGGACAGGATCGGCTCGACGATCAGGCACGCGATGGACCCGCTGCTCAGGTGCTCCTCGGCCAGCGCCAGACAGGCGGTGACGTCGGCGTGGACTCCCTCGGGCCCGGGCCGAAAGGGGTTGGGGTAGGGCAGGAACACCGCATCGGGGTCGGCGGGCGCACCGGCGTCCACGTGCACGCCGGAGACGCCCATCGCGATCCCGACCCCGCCGTGATAGCTGTGCTCGAAGGCGATGACGGTCCGCTTGCCGCTGGCGTGCCGGCAGGCGCGCAGCGCGACGTCGTTGGCGTCGGAGCCGGCGTGCCCCAGGTAGACCCGCCGGTCGCCGCTGCCGGGCACCAACGCCAGCAGGTCCTCGGCCAGCCCCACCGAGTCGGGATGCACCGCCGACAGTCCCCCGGATCCCGGGGCGTCGCGGACCGCGCGGCTGACGGCCTCGACGACGGCCGGGTGCCCGTGTCCGAGCCCGCTCGCCGTCCACGTGGCGGACAGGTCCAGCAGCTCGCGACCCTCGGGGGTCACCAACGTCGAGCCGTGCCCCGACACCACCTCCAGCGGGAAGAAGCGAAGCTTCTCGATGCCGGCGACCGCGGCCTCGTCCCGGGCGTAGAGGGAGGTCATTCCGTCGCGGCCAACTCGGCGCTCAGCGACTCCCCGACCCGTTTGGCGATTCCGGACGCAGCGATGGCGATCACCAAACCGACCACACACCAATACAATCCGAGCATCGGCGCGGCCGCCCAGTCGGTGGCGTCCTTGACGTTGAACCACAGGACCACCGCGATCACGACCGCACCGAGCAGCGGCAGCGCCAGCCCGAGGACCTTGCCCCCGCCACCGTGTACGCGGACGAACTTGGGGGCGCCGACGAACCACGCGGCGGCGAGCTCGACCAGCAGATAGCAGACCATCAGGCACACCGAGCCCGCGACGGCGAACAGGAAGTAGGTGTCGATGGCGGGGTTGCCCGTGCCCATGTCCGGCCACCGGAACGCGCCGCAGAGCAGGTCGACCACCAGCGCCGCGCCGACCACCAACCAGGTGGCGAAGCGGGGACCGCCGGTGCCCTCGTGGATCTGGGCCAGCGCCTTGGGGCCGAAGCCGTCGCGACCGAACGCGTAGAGCATCCGGCCCGACGTCGCCGAGCAGGCCAGGTGGCAGCCGAACGCCGACACGATCGCCGTGAAGATGATCAGCAGGCTGAACCACTGCCCGATGTAGGTGTTGCCCAAGTCGCCCAACGTGTTTCCCGAGCTACCAAACGCCTCGAGTCCCGCGGCGTCGGTACCGAAACCGACGACCTGGGCGAACATCACCACGACGAAGAGCACGCCGGTCAGGATGAGCGTGCCGGCGAGGGCCCTCGGAATGTTGCGGCCGGGGTCGTCGGTCTCCTCGCCCATCGACGCGCACGCCTCGAAGCCGGCCCACGACAGGAACGCCGCGACCACGCCGCTGATCACCGCGGAACTCGACACACCCTCGAAGGTGAAGGCGCTGAAGTCGATTCCGGTCGAGGGCGCGCCGCCGCGGGCGAAGATGACCACCACCAACACGATCATCGACACGATGCCGACACCCTCGATGGCGAGCAGGATCTTGCCGAGCAGCCGAACGTCGCGTCCGGAGAGCAGAAACGAGATCACCGCACCCACCGCGACGACGGCCAGCCAGGGCAGTTGATACGGCGTGTCGTCACCGGGCTGGAGCTTCGCCACGAAGGCGTTGACGAACGCGGCGGTCAACGCCAGGGTGCCGATCGCGAAGCCGGCGTAGGCGCCGAGCATCGCGAAGCCGGAGAAGAATCCCGCCCGCGGTCCGATGGTCCCGCCGACCAACCCGTACGCCGAGCCGGCGTGGTTGAGGTGCCGGGTGAGACGGACGAAGCTGTACCCGACCAGCGACACCCCGACCAGGCCGATGACGAAGACCAGCGGGATGGCCTTGCCCACCGTGGCGATCAGCCCCTGACCGTTGCCGGACATGGCCAGCGTCGGCCCGACCAGGGCGACGGACATGGCCAGCGCCACCCAGAACGGGAGGCGCCGGTGTGGAAGCTGACCGGCTTCCTCCGACGGGCTGGCCGGTGACGTATTGGTGCTCATCGATGTCTCCTCGGGTTCCTCGTGGGTCCTGCGCCGTGGGTCAACAGCTCCACGCGAGGCGCAGGGCCTGCGTGGTCTCGGCGGCTGGTCGACCGCCGAAGGTCGCGATTTCGTACCGCCGCACGGCGACGACGGCTTCGATCACCTCACTGGTGAGCAGCTCCGCCGCGACGTCGGACCGCTCCAGGGCGTCGACGGCGGAGAGTTGGTCGGTGGCCAGCGGCGGCGGCGCGGTGTCCGACTGCGCGGGGTTCTCGGGGACCTCGGCGGGCAGGGCGAGCCCGCGGTCGACGCCTCGCAGGGCGCTGCCCAGGAACGCCGCGGCGGCCAGGTAGGGGTTGGCGCTGGGGTCGATCAGCTTCAGTTCGGCGTTGGCGCCGTGCGGACTGCCGGGGGTGGCCGCGACGAACCGCACGGCAGCTTCGCGGTTCTCCAGACCCCAGCACGCCACGGCGCCCGCCCAGTTGCCCGGCTTGAGGCGCAGCGCCGACAGTGCGGAGCCCGCGTAGACCCCGACGAGGCCGGGAAGCGCGTCGACGACGCCGGCGATCGCGGACCCGCCGGCCGGCCGGATTCCGTACGGCCCGTCGCCGCCGGAGAACAGCGGGCCCTGCTCGTCGGCCAGGGACAGGTGCAGGTGTGCCCCGTTGCCGGCGGCACCCTCGAAGGGCACGGGCGCGAACGAGATTCGCAGCCCGTGCCGCGCCGCGGCCCGGCCGAGGACGATGCGCGTGAGGATGACGGCGTCGGCGGCCGCGACCGGCGTGGTGGGTGCCAGCGACACCTCGAGTTGGTCGTGGCCGTATTCGGTGTGGATCTGTTCGATGCTCAGGCCCGCGCGTTCGGCGGTGGTGGCCAGGTCGACGAGGAACGCCGAATGGTCCAGCGACGTGCGGATCCCGTATGGCGACCAGGGCCCGGTGGACGCCGGCCCGCCGTCGGGGGCGAGCATCGTGGCTTCCAGTTCGGCGCCGACCAGGGCGGTCAGGCCACGGTCGGCGGCGGCGCGTTCGGCGCGTGCCAGGGCGTCGCGCGTGCACAGCGGTGCCGGGTCGCCGGCCTGGTCGGTGAGGTTGCCCGGCGCCCAGGCGATCCCGTCGTCGACGACTCGGACGTCGGCCGGGTCGAGGCGGATGCGCAGGTCGCCGGCGACGCCGATGGTCGGGGTGAAGGCGATGCCGCTGTCGACGCAGAAGACACTCCACGACGGCGACACGCCCATTCCCGAGCGCTGAAAGTCACCGAGCCGGCGCAGTGGAACGTATTTGGCCCTGGTGACGCCGGCCGGATCGGTCACCGAACCCGCCACCAGTTCAACGCCTTTGGCGCGCAATTCGGCGATGCGGTCGTCGGTCGACACTGATTCCTTCTCCCGTCGCTTCGCTCGGTACCGGGCAGCCCCGGTGCCGGGGTGCCCAGTGAGTCTGCGAGAAATCTATGTCATGAATGTTTCAGATTCTTTAATTTCGTCGGTTTATGGTTGATTCGTAAGATCACGGATCGGAGGATGCCTTCATGTGTCGGCTCTTGGGTGTCGTCTCGCCAACCCCGGTGTCCATCGCCGCGGCGGTCGGGGACGCGGTCATGGCGGACTTCGTCGCGCTGACGAAGATCCACGGCGACGGCTGGGGCGTCGCGGGCGTCGACCGCGTCGGGGACGACCCGCACGTCACCGTGTCCGCGGGCAGCGCGCTCGACGATCCCGACTTCGCGGCGGCCACCCACGACCCCCGCCCTGCCGCGTCGCTGCTTCACCTGCGCTGGGCGACCAACGGCCTGGCGGTCGAGCCACGCAACTCCCACCCGTTCCTCACCGACGGACTCGCCATGGCCCACAACGGGTCGATCAAGCCCATGGACACGTTGGACGGTCTCCTCGAACCCGCGGTCGCGGCGTCCGTGCGCGGCACCACCGACAGCGAGCGCTACTTCGGGCTGATCCGCCAACACCGTTCCACCGCACCAACTCTCGCCGAGGCGGTGCGACGGGCCGTCGCCCAGCTCCGGCACAGCCACCCGGACGCCAGCCTCAACGCCCTCGTCCTCGGCGAGGATCAGTTGGTCGTCGTCCACGCGCACGCCCACAGTCGCCTGCTCGCCGAGGACGTCGAGGAGATCAGCGCGACCGACCTGCCCTCGGAACACCTCGAGGACTACTTCGCCCTGCGGATCGCCCGCCTCGGCCGGGACGGCGACGCCGGAATCGTGGTCGGCTCGACCGGGTTCGGTGACCTGCCGTGGGAACCACTGCCGCCCGAGTCCGTCGTCGCCATCTCGATGCATGATCTGTCGGTGACGACGCACCCCCTCGGCGCGCCAGAGGCGACGAGACCGACGTGACCGACGAGACCGTGGCCGCGCGCGCCGGCGCCGCCCTACCGTCGCTGAGCAAGGCCGAGCGCCGGGTCGGCCGGGCGCTGCTCGCGGACTATCCGAGCGCCGGGCTGGCCAGCGCGGCCCGACTGGCCGAACGCGCCGAGGTGAGCCCGCCGACCGTGCTCCGATTCGCGCAAACCCTTGGCTACGAAGGGTTCACCGACCTGCAGGTCGCCCTGCGCGCCGAGCTGACGGCCCTGTCCAACGGACCGATCACCCGGCTGCCCACGACCCCCGCCGGTGCGGACGCCGACGCAGGCCCCCTGGACCGCCTGCTGCACCAGGCCCACGCACAGAACGAACGGGCCGAGGAGACGCTGGCGCAGATGCCGGCGCCCGCGGTCGAGGCGGCGGTCGCACTGCTGGCCGACACCAGCCGGCCGTTACACCTGCACGGCGGGCGGTTCTCGCATCTGCTGGCCATGCATCTCGCCGCACATCTGGAGCAGTTGCGGCCGGGCGTGCGGTTGCTCGCCGACCCCAGCGGACGCGACCTGGGCACCATGATCGAGCTGACCCGCCGCGACGTCGTCATGCTGTTCGACTATCACCGGTATCAGCGCAGCGCCGCCGAGCTGGCCGCTCGGGTGCACCGGGCGGGTGCGACGGTACTGCTCGTCACCGACGATCTGGCCTGCCCGGTCGCCCCCGAGGCCGAGGTCGTGCTGACGGCGTCGAGCACGGTGGGCACCACCTACCAGAGCATGGCGGCGGGCTTCCTGCTCACCGAGCTCCTCATCCCGCTGGTGATGGACGCGGTCGGGGAGCCGGCGCGCACGCGAATGGCGCTGTGGGAGGAGCAACGTCGCAGCGAACTGCTGCCGTGAGCCCGTACCCCGTGCAGCAGTGACCATCGCGGGTGCGCCCGTCGTGAATCCTTTGCGGAAGATCAGCCGCGAAACCGCAGAGGTTTCACGAGCGAGGGACAACGGCCGCTAGTCGGACGTCATGGCCAGCGCCTTGCGTGCGTTGGCCCTACGCTCCTCGATGGCTCGACCGAACTCCTGCAGCAACAACGGGTTTCGCTGCACCATCATCTCCACCGACCCCCGCTCGACCTGGACGACGGTGACCTCGTCGACGGCGTGGGCGCTCCCGATCACGGGCTGTCGGGTCAGCGTGCTCTGACCGAGGAAGCCACCTTCGTCGAGGGTTCCGATCGAGATCTCCGCGCCGTCGTCGGCCTTGCCCGTGAGCCGCACGCGTCCCGAGACGATGAACGACATCCGGTCCGGCACCTCACCGGAGCGCTGGATCACCTCACCGGCGCCGTACCGCTCGAGCGTGGCGTTCGGGATGAGCTCGGTCTGATCGTCCCCGGAGAGCCGGAGCGTGGGGGCCACCACCCGGTGCACGGCGTCGGCGACCCGGCCGGGGGTCGAGTACTCCTCGCCGGCCTCGTCGAGGTGTAGGCCCTCGCGCCGGGCGGCGTACCAGATCCATTCCAGGAACAGCTTCTTCGCGGCACCGTCGTCGGCGGGTGAGACCAGCGGAATGGTGGTGCGGTACTCCAGGCCGCCGGCCGGCGCCGCGGACACCGTTGCGTCGGGGCGCCGCTGCGGCAGATCGGCGGCCACCCGCGCCAGCATGGCGCACACCCGGTTGGGCGGGTCGTCGAGCGAGAAGACCGTCGTCACCGCCAGCTTGTGCTTGCTGGTGGGCCGACTCAGGTTCGTGAACGACGCTCCCGCCAGGACCGAGTTCGGCGTGATCTGCAGACCCGTGCTGGTCTCGAGATGCACTGCGCGCCAGTTGACTTCGACGACGCGCCCACGCGCCGCCGGGGTTTCCAGCCAGTCCCCCAGCTGAAACGGCTGCTCGAAGAGCATCAGCAGACCCGAGATGATCTGACCGACCGAGTTCTGCAGCGTGAGGCCGATGACGATGGACGTGACGCCCAGCGCGGTGAACAGACCCCTGACGTTGGCACCCCAGATGAGGGAGAAGATCATCGCCAGGCCGACGGCGATGACCAGGAACCGCCCGACGTCGATGAAGATCGTCGGAACCCGCTTTCGCCACGTCCCCGCGGGCGCACCCTGGAACAGGGTGGCGTTGACCCCCGACAGCAGCAGGATGAGGACGACGAACGCGAACAGGGTGGCGACCATGCGCACCGGCGTGGTGCCGGCGGGCACCTGCTTGGCCTCGGTGAGCAGGAGCAGCAGCGCGCCAAGCGGAAGCAGGTAGTTGCGCAGCAGCGTGACCGGCCGGACCAGGAAGCTCTCCTTCCTGACCAACGCGTGCTGCCATTCGGTGAGTGCCACCAGCCCGACGGGCAGTCCGATGGCGATCCCCACCGCCCAGTAGAACCACGACGAACCAAAGACGTTGGCCATCAACGATTCTCCAGACGCCAGATGGGTTGTTCCCGCCCGTCGACGACGACGGTCCCGGCGGGGCTGAAGTTGATCGTGTCCCGCACCGCCTCGTAGACGGGGTTGGTGACGTCGATGCCGGGTTGTTTGGAACCGCTCTTGACCTGGTACGCGATGTTGACCGCCGCACCCCACATGTCGTAGACGACGGACATCCGGCCGCTGAGCCCGCTGCTGACCGTGCCGGTGTCGATACCCGCACGCAGGCCGAGGCCGCTACCGGTCTCGCCGTTGAACCGGTCGACGATCCGCTGACACTCCACGGCGAATTCCACCGTGCGACGCACGTTGTCCAGCCGCGGCACGTTCAGACCGCAGCTGCCCAGGTAGCCGTTGCGGATACCGCGAATCCGCTCGATACCGAGACTGTCTGCCGCCGCGTCGAATTGGCGTTCGATCTCGTCGACGATGGCCAGCGACCGTTCCGACGTCAGCTCGGCCTGAAGTCGGTCCAGGCCCATCACGTCGGCGAAGATCACCGAGACGTCCTGATGCTCCTCGGGAGGAATCTCCTCACCCTGGCGGTAGCGCTCGACGACGGGTTCTGGCATCAGCAACGCCAGCAGCTGGTCGTTCTCCTTGCGCTGCGCGTTCAGGAGCTCTTCCTTGACGGTGAGGCTCCTGCTCATCTCGTTGAATGCCTTGGTCAGATCGCCGATCTCGTCTCGAGTCTCCACCGGGATGCTCACGCTGTAGTCACCCCCGCCGATCCGTCTCGCCCCGGTCTCCAGCCGGCGGATCGGCCGCACGAACAGCTGCGCCAGGAACACCGAGGCCACGCAGACCACGAAGATGATCCCGACCGTCGCCAACACCATCGTCTTGGTGAACGTCGCCTCCCTCGCGAACGCCTCGGCGGTGTCGACCTTTGCCACGATGGCCCAGTGAATCTCGGAGTCGGGGATCACCACCGGGGCATAGGCCTGCAGGGTCTCGTTTCCCAGGTAGTCGGTGGTGATCAACGTCCCCGACTCGCCTCGCTCGGCGTCGGTGGTGGCCTCCGACGGGACGGGCTGCACCAGAGTGGTTCCGCCCAGTCGGATGGCTCGGTCGGCCACGTCGGCCGGGGTTCCCGCCGCGACGACCTCGCTGCGGTAGGTCTGCGGATCTTCGACGAAGATTCTGGAGTCCGAGCGCATCAGGTCATCCGGACCGACCAGGAACGTCTCCCCCGTGTCACCGAGACCCGATGCCGCCCAATGCTTGTCGAACGTCATGAGCCGGTTGATCTTGGTGGCGGGGAACTGCAGCGCCAGCACGCCCTGAACACGTCCGTTGGCCACCACCGGGGTGACCATCCACGCGGTCGGAACATTCTCCGCCGGCTGGTAGATCTCGAAGTCGGTGAAGCCGACGTAGTCGAGCGCGTTCGACGACATGGCCTTCTCGTAGGCTCCGCGGAGCTTGGATCCGCTGTAGGGCCCGGTCAAGATGTTGGTGCCGAGGTCGACGTCCTTGTAGGCGGTGTAGACCATGTTCCCCTGCGTGTCGAGCAACATCGCGTCCTCGAACTCGAAGCGGTTGACGATCTCGCGGAAGAAGTCCTGGTACTCGGCATTGGCGGCCGACCAGGCGCTGCCGTCGTGAGCGTCGTCGATCGTGACGGCCACGTCGTCGGACTTGCGTTGCGCCGTGTAGTTGGCCTGAAGGTAGCGCTGCGCGTTGCTCGTCGGGATCAACTGTTCGGCGTTGAGCTTGGTGCCGCTGTACTGCTCGACCTGCTTGATGAAGACGTCGTCGTAGTAGTCGGTGATCGACTGCGATTGCGCCGGGCTGATCGGCTGGTTCTGCAGTTGGTCGAAGCCGGCGGTGAAGGCGGCAAGCGCGTTGCGGGTGGTCGCGCCGCGGGTGTAGACGATCATCGAGTTCTTCAGGTCCGTCAGCTCGTTTTGCAGAGAGCGGGACTGCGACTCGCGTACTTCGGTGAGCCGGTTGAACACCGAGTCCCGCAGCGAGCTTCGACCCGCCTGGAACCCGATGATGCCGACCACGGCCGCCGCCACGATGGTGCACATCACCATCATCACGACGAGTTTGGACTGAATGCTGACCTTGGCCAGCAGACGCCGACGCTGAAATCGCTCGAACCTCTGCGGCTTTGGCTCGTCGGGAACGTCTACCTCGGAAGCATCCGGCTCGGCTAGTTCTAACATGGGCATCCCTTCGCCGGTCGCATTCTCGCGGCGGTCTCGCGGCGGACACTACTACCGCGCCGATTGCCCGGACCGCCGACGTCGGTGGGTTTACCAAATTGACGCCAAAGCAGGCGTCACGCCCGACGGGCCACCCTCGCCGAGGGACGACCGGACGGAATCCTGTGAGTCGCCTGCGATTTCACTGCGAGCGCGCTACGCCACCGCAAGTGGCCGCTCGGCGTCACGGGGAGGCCGCTAGCCGGCGGTCACCTCGGTGGCCGCATCCCGCGGCAACCGGAAGGACTCGACCACGGTGACCGCCATCAGCGCACCGAGGACCAGGAAGGTCCACGCGTAGGCGGTGTGCGGGGTCGCCGCCAGCGGAGTCAACGTGCTCAGCAGCAGTGCCGCGACGGCGATTCCAAGACCTGAGGCAAGTTCCTGCACCGCCGCGTTGAGGGTGTTCGCGTGGGTCAGACGGTCACCGCCGACGTCGGAGAAGGCGAGCGTGACGTAGGCGGTGAAGCCGACCGATCGCAGCATGCCGCTGACGAACAGGACCACCGCGATGACGGCGATCGGCATCGTGGGGCCCAGGCTCGCGAGCAGCCCGTAGCAGCCCACCGAGAGCACGCCGTTGACGATGAGCACCCGACGAATCCCGAAGTGCCGCATCAACGGCGTCGTCGCCGGCTTGATCGCGATGTTCCCGGCGAACAGCACCGCGACCAACAGACCCGAGACGAACGGCGTCCAGCCGAAGACCAGTTGGAACTGCAGCGGCAACAGGAACGGCACCGCGGTGATCACCAGGCGGTACAGCGATCCGGCGGTCACCGTGATGCGCAGGGTCGGCACCCGCAGCACCCGCAGTTCGATCAGTGGATGACGGGTGCGCAGCAGATGCCAGCCCGCGGCGGTCAGCAGCACGGCGGCCGCCCCACCGCCAACGGCAACGACCAGCCAGTCGGTGCCGGCGACCCGGATGCTCTCCAGCGCCATCAGGGCCGCCGCGATGCCCGACCCGAGAACGACGAGCCCCCGCCAGTCCAACGGCCGCGGCACCGCATCCCGCTCGCCACGAATCAGCTTGAGCGACAACAGGAAGCCGACGACGCCGATCGGGATGTTGACGAAGAAGATCCAGCGCCAGGAGCCAAGGGTGGCGATCGCGCCGCCGAGGACCGGGGCGAGCACCGGCGCCGCCAGCGCGGGCCACGTCAACAGTGCGATCGTCCTTACCAGGTTGGCCTTGCCGCTGACGCGTAGCACCGCGAGTCGGCCGACGGGCACCATCATAGCGCCGCCGACGCCCTGCAGGATGCGCATCCCGACGAGCATCGGCAGGCTGACGCTGAGCGCGCACCCGATCGACGCCAGGGTGAAGATCGCGATGGCGGCGGCGAAGACCGGCCGGGCACCGAAGCGGCCGGCGACCCATCCGCAGGCCGGGATGAGCACCGCGAGCGTGACGAGGTAGGCCGAGATCGCGAGGTTCACGTCCACCGGGTCGACCCCGAACGACGACGCGATCAGCGGTATCGCCGGGGTGATGATCGTGGCGTCGACGATCTCCATGAAGAACGCGCCGGCCACCAGCAGCGCCATCCCCCGCGGGAACGGCGCCGGTTCTTCGGACGATTCGGGTGACGACACGGCTGTCACCGTAGTCAGGTGTCACCCGACGCGGTGCACCACCGCGTCCGGATAGTCGGGCAGGCGCAGGTCGTCGGCCGCCACGCGGACCAATCGCTTGCCGGCCAGCTTCATCGCACCCCGACCGACGGGGCCCGCCGCGACCCGCGCACCGGCGTGCAAGGCCCGGATGCCGGCCTCGGTGCGCGGGTTGGCACGCCGGATGGTCTTCATGATCGCCTGTGGTGCAGCGGATTCGACGTGTGGACGCATCAGCTGCTCGTAGCGCGCCAGGGCGGCCCGGTCGTCGTCGCCACGGGAGAGTTCACCGGCGAGCACGTAGGCGCCGATCAACCCCAGGCTGGTGCCGCCCCCGCCGAAGGTCGCGTTGGTGTACGCGGCGTCGCCGAGAAGCGCGACGCGCCCCTTGGTCCACTGCGACGAGCTCACCTGACCGAGGGCGTCGAAGTACAGCGGCGCGTCGTCGAGGGCGGCCAGGACGCGCGGCGCGACGCCGCCGACGTCGGCGAAGGTGCGGCGCAGGATGGCGACCTGGTCGGCGCGGTCGAGGTCCTCGAGGCCCCGCACGTCCGTGATGAACGTCAGTACGGCCCTTGACGTTCCGAGGTTGTCGGGCCGGACGTGCACGGCCAGCGAGCCGGGGGCGTGCTGCCAGTTCCACCACTGGTCGTCGGAGGCCAGGCGCGGGACGGTGACGTAGGCGAAGTACATGCCGAGGTCGTTGACCTGGGTCGGGGTGACGAAGCGTCGCGAGGTCGAGCGCAGCCCCTCGGCGATCACGACGACGTCGGCGTCGACGCTCGTCCCGTCGTCGAGCGCAACCGAGACGTGGTCGCCGCGATCGGTGAGGTCGGCGATCCGCGTGCCGAAGCGGTAGTCGCTGCTCCCGCGGGTGTGCTCGATCAGAATCCGGGACAGCTCGCCCCGCAAGATCTCCAATTCGGCGGTGGGACCGTCGGATTCACCGGGTCCGCTCATCGGGTACGACGCCACCGGTGAGCCGTCGGCATCGACGAAGCGCATGCCGACCTCACCGGTGTTCGCGGCCCGCACGTCGGCCTCGATGCCCATGCGGCGCACCACCTCACGGGCGGTGCCCCGCACGTCGACGTTCTGGCCCTCGCTACGGGCCGCGGCGAAGCGCTCGAGGACGGTGGTCCGCCAACCCCTGGCGGCCAGTTGGTGGGCCAGGGCGGGTCCGGCGATACCCGAACCGGAGATGACGGCGTGGCGAGTCACGAGATGGATGTCCAATCTGAGAGGATTACCTAGAATACCGTAATACACGTTCTGTGAAGTATCTGCCCACGGGAGGGCTGCGTGAAACCGAAGGGCGACGTGAAACACGAGCGCGACGCGACCGGCCACTGGCTGGCCAACCTGAGCGGGCCGACGATCGCCATGCGCGGCTTCCTGGAAGCCCACGACGAACTTCAGCGGCGGCAGGCGCGGCGGATGGGTCTCAACGCGACCGACATGCAAGCCCTGCGACTGCTCGACGTCCACGGCCCGATGGGACCCACCGAGTTGGGCCGACGACTCGACCTGCGGTCGGCCTCGGTGACGGTGCTGCTGGACCGCCTCGAGTCCGACGGGTTGCTCGAACGCGTCCGCGACGTCGACGACCGCCGGCGGGTCACCGTGCGGGTGTTGCCCCACGCGGTCGACCTGCTCTTCGACACGTGGGCACCGATCGTGCGCGCGCTGGACGACGTCGGACACGCGCTGCCCTCCGCGCAGCAGAAGGCCGTCTGCTCCTTCTTCGATCAACTCGTCGGCGTCATGACCGAAGGCGAGCCGGTGCCAGACGCGTGACGTCGAGCCCACGGGCGGCCAGGTCCGCCGGAACCGGTTCACCGAGCACCAGGGCCGCGGCCAGCCGGGCGGTCGCCGGAGCCGTCTGGATCCCGTAGCCGCCCTGCCCCGCGAGCCAGAAGAAGCCCGGGGCGTCGGCGTCCTCGCCGACGACGAAGTCGCGGTCCGGCGCGAACGTGCGCAGACCGGCCCAGGACGCACCGATGCCGCGCACCCCGATCGTCGTCGTGGCGTTGATCGCCTCGATGGCCCTTGCGATTTCGAGCTCGTCTGGTTTGGCGTCACTCGGCGGGCATGGCGTCTCGTCGGCGGGTGAGCACAAGAACTGCGTCCCTGCCGTCTTGACGTAGAAGGACTGGTCGACGTCGCTGCAGTTGGGCAGCTCGCGGCTCCTCTCACCCAGCGGGGAGTGGACCATGAAGATCGTGCGCCGCAGTGGCGCCAACCCGACGGGCCGCACCCCGGCCGCGGCGGCCACCACGTCGGCCCACGCGCCCGCGGCGTCGACCACCACCGGCGCCCGATGACTGCCTCCGTCGGCGGTGGTCGCGGTCCACGTGTCCCCCAGCCGCTGCAGCGACACCACCCGGGCGGTCCGGACGATCTCGGCTCCGTTGCGGCGCGCCCCGCGCACGTAGCCCTGGTGCAGGGCCGACACGTCGAGCGCCATCGCCCGCGGTTCGTACATTCCGCGTTCGACGACCTCGGGTCGCAGCAACGGGAACAGCTCGCGGCACTGGTCGCCGTCGAGCAGTTCGGCGTCGGCCACCTGTCCCAGGACGGCGGCGTGCATCCGCTCGATCACCGCGGCACGCCCCGTGGTCGCGAACTGTAGGGACGGCCGCGGCGTCATCAGCTCGGACTCGAACACCTCGGGCGGGTCGGCGAAGAACGCCCGGCTACCCGTCGTGAGGGCCCGAATCTGTTGGCCGCCATAGGTTTCCAGGAACGTGGCGGCTGACCGGCCCGTCGTGTGATACGCCAGCGTCGGCTCCATCTCGAGCACCGTGACCCGCAGCGTGCGCGAGAGTTCGTAGGCCGCCGACAGCCCGGCGATGCCGCCACCGACGACGAGGACGTCGGCGTGGGTGTCGGTCGAACTCATGACAGCAGCTTCCCAGACTCCACGTATCCTCGGGTGCCATGAGGCACACATCGTGAGCGCCGGACTGTTCGGGCTGCTCGACGACGTCGCCGCCCTGGCCCGGCTCGCCGCGGCCTCGGTCGACGACATCGGTGCCGCGGCGGGTCGCGCCACCGCGAAGGCGGCCGGCGTGGTCATCGACGACACCGCCGTGACCCCTCAGTACGTGCACGGCATCGCCGCCGACCGCGAGTTGCCGATGATCAAGCGAATCGCGCTCGGCTCGCTGCGCAACAAGCTGCTCTTCATCCTGCCCGCCGCGCTGCTGCTCAGCCAGTTCGTGCCGTGGCTGCTGACGCCGATCCTGATGCTGGGCGCCACCTATCTGTGCTTCGAGGGTGCGGAAAAGGTAGTGGGACTGCTCTTCGGAAAGGGCAAGAGCCACGCCGCGCCCACGGCCGCGGTCGGCGAGGACGCCGAGAAGCAGATGACCAGCGGGGCCATCCGCACCGACTTCATCCTGTCGGCCGAGATCATGGTGATCGCCCTCAACGAGGTGGCCGACCAGTCCTTCTGGCCGCGGCTCATCATCCTGATCGTGGTCGCGTTCGTGATCACCGCCGCGGTGTACGGCGTGGTCGCGCTCATCGTGAAGATGGACGACGTCGGCCTGGCGCTGACCCAGCGCGCGTCGGCGTTCGCGCAGAAGGTCGGCCGCGGCCTGGTGGTCGGCATGCCGAAGCTGCTGGCGGCGCTGTCGGTGATCGGCACCGTCGCCATGCTGTGGGTCGGCGGCCACATCCTGCTGGTGGGCACCGACACCCTCGGCTGGCATGCGCCGTACGGGTTCGTCCACCACCTCGAGGAGGGTCTCAACGGTGTGCTGGCCTGGCTGCTGAACACCGCGATCTCGGCGGTGATCGGGCTGGTCGTCGGCTCCGTCGTGGTGGCCGTCGTGCACGTGCTCCCGTTCGGCAAGAAGAAGCACGGGCCGGACTAGGGCCGCGCCAGGACCATCATCGCGACGTGCAGCGACGTCCTGGACTCCGCGTCGTCGAGGTCGACGCCCAGTAGCCGCTCCAGGGCGGCCAGTCGCGCGTAGAGCGTCGGCCGGGAGAGGTGCAACCGCTTGGCCAAGGCCGCCTTGTTGCCGCCCTCGTCGAGGTACGCCGCGAGCAGGTCGAACATCTCGTCGCCGTGCTTGGCCCGCCGCTCGAGCAGCCCGCGGAGCTCCGTCTCGGCGAACGCCTGCACCCGCGCCTCCGAGCGGATGAGGGCGATCAGCCCACGCAACCGCACGTCGGCGGCGCGGAAGAACGGTTTGCCGTCGGGGCGGTCCGCCATCGCCAACGCGACCTCGGCGACGTGCCCGGACTCGGCAAGACCACCGGCGGCGTCGACGAGCCGGCTCGATTCGGGCCCCACCCCGATGACGCACGTCGAGACGCCGTCGACCGCGACCACGGCGCGACGCATTGCGGTGGCCACGTCGACGAGGATGCGTTCGGTGCCGGGGTCGCCCCGGACGGCCATCGCCGTGGGTTGCGGCGCCAGCAGCAGGTCGACCTGGCCGTCGTCGCGGCTGGCGGTCAGCACGCTGTGGCCGGCGGATCGGATGGCGTGGACCAACGCGTCGAGCGTCCGGCTGCGCCGCTGCTGGATCAGCAGCTGATTGGCGCTGGCGGTCTCGGGCACCCGCACGGTCATCGGCACGTAGGTCAGCGCCGGCCGCAGTCCGAGGGCGTGCGCCCGGGCCGTCGCCTCGCCCTCGTCGCGCAGCCGGCCGCGCAGCAGATCGTCGACCAGCCCGCTCTGCGCACGCAGCTCCAGCGACGTGCGGTCCTGCTCGACCATCCGGTGCATTGCCAGCGCCTGGGCCGCCCGTTCGAGGGTGGTGGCGGTACGGTCGTCGGCCTGCCGGCCCAGCGGCGCCACCAGCCGGCCCCACTCCTGGCGGTACGGGCCGACCGGGCACGTCACCCACGCGTCGACCCCGAGCCGCGACCGCCGCTCCCAGTCGTCGAGCAGCTCGGTCAGCGGGAGCCCCCGGCGCACGAAGGCCAGGGCCTGATGGTTGAGGTCTTCCAGGACGATTGGCGTGTCGAGCATCTCGGCCGCGGCCGCGACGATCTCGTCGACCGAGGCGCGGCGCATGCTCAGATTGGTGAACGCCTCGTGCACCCGGCGGGCGTAGTCGACCTCCGCGTACTGCTCGGCCACGATCCGGCGGTGCACCTCCTCGGTGACCTCGACGAAGCGGACCGGCCGCCGCAGCGCGACGACCGGCAGGTCCAGGTGGGCGCCGGCCGCCACCACCGAGGGTGGCACGGCGTCGACGTGCACGCCCAGCTCGACGACGAGCGCGACGGCCCCCGCCCGGGCGAGCTGCGGGAGGTAGTCGTCGCGGTGCCGGACGTCGGTCAGCGCCTGGCCGGTGGTGAGCACCATCTCGCCGCCCTCGAGCAGGTTCGACAGGTCCGGCAGATCGCTGACGTGCACCCAGCGCACCGGGCGGTCCAGCACCTCGGGGCGGTCGGCGCCGCAAACCAGCACGGGGTCACCGGCCCGCAGCACGGGCAGTGCCAGGATCTCCCGCACGGTCGGCTGCATCGACACATCGTAAGTTCTTCTTCGTCATTCGTTACACATCGTCGGGTATCTGGCGCTTCCGCTGCGCCCAGAATCGAGGCATGACACTCAGCACCCGCGTCAAGACGATCGCCCACTGGGCCGACGGCAAGGCCTTCGCCGGATCCGGCGACCGCACCGCCCCGGTCACCAACCCCGCCACCGGTCAGGTCACCGGCGAGCTTGCGCTGGCCGACGTCGCCGACGCCCGCGTCGTGATCGACGCCGCCGCCGCGGCCTACCCGGCCTGGCGCGACACGTCGCTGGCCAAGCGCACCACCATCCTGTTCGCCTTCCGCGAGCTGCTCAACGCCCGCAAGGGCGAGCTGGCCGAGATCATCACCAGCGAGCACGGCAAGGTCGTCTCCGACGCCCTCGGCGAAGTCAGCCGCGGCCAGGAAGTCGTCGAATTCGCTTGCGGCATCGCCCATCTGCTCAAGGGCGGCATGACGGAGAACGCCTCGACCAACGTCGACGTCGCCTCCATCCGCCAGCCGCTGGGCGTCGTCGGCATCATCAGCCCGTTCAACTTCCCGGCCATGGTGCCGATGTGGTTCTTCCCCATCGCCATCGCCGCGGGCAACACCGTCGTGCTCAAGCCCAGCGAGAAGGACCCGTCGGCCGCCCTGTGGCTCGCCGAACTGTGGGCCGAGGCGGGCCTGCCCGCCGGCGTGTTCAACGTGCTGCAGGGCGACAAGGTCGCCGTCGACGAACTACTCACCAACCCGACGGTCAAGGCGATCAGCTTCGTCGGCTCCACCCCGATCGCGCAGTACGTCTACTCCACCGGCACGCTGCACGGCAAGCGGGTCCAGGCGCTCGGCGGCGCCAAGAACCACGCCATCGTGCTGCCCGACGCCGACCTCGACCTGGCCGCCGACGCGATGGTCAACGCCGGCTTCGGATCGGCCGGGGAACGCTGCATGGCCATCAGCGCCTGCGTCGCGGTCGGCCCGATCGCCGACGACCTGGTCGCCAAGATCGCCGACCGCGCAAAGGGACTCAAGACCGGTGACGGCACGCGTGAGTCCGACATGGGTCCCCTGGTCACCAAGGCCCACCGCGACCGGGTGGCGTCCTACGTCGACGCCGGCGAGGCCGACGGCGCGACCATCGTGGTCGACGGCCGCGGCGTGACCGTCGACGGCGAGGAGGACGGCTTCTGGCTGGGCCCGACGCTGATCGACGACGTCACCCCCGAGATGAGCGTCTACACCGACGAGATCTTCGGCCCGGTGCTGTCAGTGGTCCGAGTCAGCTCGTACGACGAGGCGCTGAACCTCATCAACGCCAACCCCTACGGCAACGGCACCGCCATCTTCACCAACGACGGCGGCGCGGCCCGGCGGTTCCAGAACGAGGTCGAGGTCGGCATGATCGGCATCAACGTGCCGATCCCCGTCCCGACCGCCTACTACAGCTTCGGTGGCTGGAAGAGCTCGCTGTTCGGCGACACCCACGCCCACGGGACCGAGGGCGTGCACTTCTTCACCCGCGGCAAGGTCGTCACGACGCGATGGCTCGACCCGAGCCATGGTGGAATCAACCTCGGCTTCCCGCAGAACGACTGAGTCAGGAAGACTGAAATCATGACGACCTTCGATACGGATCTGCTGCCCAGCGGCCAAGACCTGGCCACCGCCAAGGCCGAGGCCGCCCACGCCTACGAGCTCGACCGCAAGCACGTCTTCCACTCCTGGTCGGCGCAGGCGCAGATCACGCCGATGACCATCGTGGCGTCCGACGGCCAGTACGTGTGGGACGGCAACGGCAACAAGCTGCTCGACTTCTCCGGGCAGCTGGTGTTCACCAACATCGGCCATCAGCACCCGACGGTGGTCAAGGCCATCGCGGAGCAGGCGGCCAAGCTGTGCACCGTGGCGCCGCAGCACGTCAACGCCGCCCGGTCCGAAGCGGCCCGGCTGATCGCCGAGCGCACCCCCGGTGACCTGAACCGGGTGTTCTTCACCAACGGCGGCGCCGACGCCGTCGAGCACGCCGTCCGCATGGCGCGGCTGCACACCGGCCGCTACAAGGTGCTTTCGCGCTACCGCTCGTACCACGGCGGCACCGACACCGCGGTCAACCTGACGGGCGACCCGCGCCGCTACCCCAACGACTACGCCAGCAGCGGGGTCGTGCACTTCAACGGCCCGTTCCTCTACCGCTCGTCCTTCTACGCGGAGAACGAGCAGCAGGAGAGCGAACGCGCCCTGGAGTACCTGGAGCGGCTCATCCAGCACGAGGGTGCGACGTCGTTCGCGGCGATCATCCTGGAGTCCGTGCCGGGCACCGCGGGCATCATGGTGCCGCCGCCCGGATACATGGCGGGCGTCCGCGAGATCTGTGACAAGTACGGCATCGTGATGATCGCCGACGAGGTGATGGCCGGCTTCGGGCGGACCGGAAAGTGGTTCGCCATCCAGCACTTCGACGTGGTGCCGGATCTCATCACGTTCGCCAAGGGTGTCACCTCGGGCTACGTGCCACTGGGCGGCGTGGCGATCAACGACGCGATCTACTCGACGTTCGCCGACCGCGCCTACCCGGGCGGGCTGACCTACTCCGGTCACCCGTTGGCGTGCGCCGCCGCCGTCGCGACGCTGAACGTGATGGAGGACGAGGGCATGGTGGCCAACGCCGCCCGCATCGGCTCCGACGTGCTGGGCCCCGGCCTGGCGGACCTCGCGGCGCGGCATCCGTCGGTCGGCGAGGTGCGTGGGCTCGGCGTGTTCCAGGCGATCGAACTGGTCGCCAACCCGCAGACCCGGGAACCGTTGGCTCCCTATGGTGGTTCCAGCCCCGCGATGAACGCGGTCATCGCCGCCTGCAAGTCCGGTGGCCTGCTGCCGTTCGCGAACTTCAACCGCATCCACGCGGTGCCGGCCTGCAACATCTCCGACGCCGAGGTCGCCGAGGGGCTCAAGATCCTCGACGCAGCGCTGACGGTGGCCGACGGCTACGTGAACTGAGGTCAACCGCCGACACTACGGTTGTTGCGCGAATTCGGCCCGTTTCGCGCAACAACCGCAGTGTCGCGGCGGGGAAGGCGGGCTCAGTCGACGAGGCCCAGTTTCGCCGCATGGGCCAGCACGGCCTCGGCGCGGGCGCGGGTGGGGCCGACGCTTCCGTCGTACGGTCCGGACGGCGCGTCCAGGCGGGCGAGCGTGGCACGCGCCTCGGCGATGTCCAACGGTGACGGGCTCAGCAGCGCGTTGACCGTCTCGGCGTGCGCGGAGTCCAGGCACAGCCGCCCGGTCATCCCGGCCGCCTTCGTCACCGCGGTGTCCCTGGCCAAGTCGGCAGCCTGGTCCCGCAGCGTCGGTCCGTCGACGGGTGCGGGCAGTCCCGCCGCGCGACTGGCGATCACCAGCTGCGCGCGTGGGTAGGCCAGCGTCATCGGGTCGGCAGACATGCCGGTGTCGCGTCGAAAGTCGCCAACGCCAAAGGCAATTCGCGCGCAGCCGGGGGCCCGCGCCACGTCCGACACCGACTCGATCCCGACGGCCGACTCCACCAGCGCGACCACCGGGGTGCCCGCGGGCAAGCGGGTGCTCGTCGCGGCGACGTCGTCGGCGGATTCGGTCTTGGCCAGCATGACGCCGAGCAGTCCCGGTGCGCCGGACAGCGCGTTCAGATCGGCCGCCCAGTACGGAGAGGTCGTGGCGTTGATCCGAACCCAGCCCTGCCCACCTGCGTACAGCCACTCGGCCACCGACTGACGGCCCGCGGGCTTGCGCGCATCGGGCAGACCGTCCTCGACGTCGAGCACGACCACGTCCGCGCTGCCGGCTACGGCGGCATCGAAGGCGTCGTGGCCGTCGGGGACGCCCGGCTGCAGCAGCCACGTCCGAGCGAGCGACCAGTGCGGCCTCCGGGTGCGCACCGGCGCGTCGGATGAGAGGGTCATCCGTCCATCATCGGCGCCGGGGACGCGCACGAGAACCTTGCGCACATTTAGTTCACGACCGGTTCACGTCGTGGTGCGGGCCCGAGATATGGGTATGCCCCCTCCCATGGCGAGTGAGACTGAGTACGACCTGATCGTGATCGGCTCTGGCCCCGGTGGGCAGAAGGCGGCCCTGGCCGCGGCCAAGCTCGGCAAGAAGGTGGCCATCGTCGAGCACGGCCACATGGTGGGCGGCGTGTGCACCAACACCGGCACCATCCCGTCGAAGACGCTGCGCGAGGCGGTGTTGCACCTGACCGGGATGAACCAGCGCGAGCTCTACGGCGCCAGTTACCGGGTCAAGGAGCACATCACGCCGGCCGATCTGCACCAGCGCACGTCGCACGTGATCGACCGCGAGGTCGACGTCATCCGCAATCAGCTGATGCGCAACCACGTCGACCTGCACATCGGCAACGGCAGCTTCGTCGACGCCCACACCGTCAAGGTCGAGGGTGCGCACGAGGCCGAACACCGTACGCTCACAGGCGATTTCATCGTCATCGCCACCGGGACCACACCTCGGCGACCCGACGGCGTCGACTTCGACCAGGAACGGGTCCTCGACTCCGACGAGATCGTCAACCTCGACTTCATCCCGACCTCCATGGTCGTCGTCGGCGCGGGGGTCATCGGCATCGAGTACGCGTCGATCTTCGCCGCGCTCGGCAGCCACGTGACGGTCGTCGAGAAGCGCGACACCATGCTCGACTTCTGCGATCCCGAGGTGGTCGAGGCGTTGCGCTTCCACCTGCGCGACTCGGCCGTGACGTTCCGCTTCGGCGAGGAGGTCACCGACGTCGACGTGTCTCCCGGCGGCACCCTGACCACCCTGGCCAGCGGCAAGCAGATCGCCGCGGAGGCGGTGATGTACTCGGCCGGCCGCGTCGGACGCACCGAGGAACTGAACCTGGAGGCGGCCGGGCTGGCCACCGACGACCGCGGACGCATCGAGGTCGACGGCCACTTCCGGACCAAGGTCGACCACATCTACAGCGTCGGCGACGTGATCGGCTTCCCCGCGCTGGCGGCCACGTCGATGGACCAGGGCAGGCTGGCCGCCTACCACGCGTTCGGCGAGCCCGCGCACGACATGACGGCGCTGCAACCGATCGGCGTCTACACGATTCCGGAGTTGTCGTTCGTCGGCGCCACCGAAGTAGAGCTGACCAAGGACGCCATCCCGTACGAGTTCGGGGTCTCCCGATATCGTGAGCTCGCGCGCGGCCAGATCGCCGGTGACTCCTACGGCATGCTCAAGCTGCTGGTGTCCACCGAGGACCGAAAGCTGCTGGGCGTCCACATCTTCGGCACGGCCGCCACCGAACTGGTGCACATCGGTCAGGCGGTCATGGGTTGCGGCGGCACGGTGGACTACCTGGTCGACGCGATCCTCAACTACCCCACGTTCTCCGAGGCGTACAAGGTCGCCGCGCTCGACGTGACGAACAAGATCCGTGCCGTCCGGAAGTTCCACGAGGGACAGGAGGCCGACGCGGGTCCCCCGGAACGGGACGGCCACGACGAGCCCGCCGAGAAGGAGCTCGCCGCGGCCGCGGAGTGACGCGACCGGGTGGCATCGATCTCACTGCGGCCCGATGACGCCGCCTGGCGCCGCGGTCGATGACAAGATCTGCGGGTGGCCGAGCCCGTCAGTTTTCCCAGTAGCACCGGACCGACCCTGCGCGGAGTGGTCGACCTTCCCGACGGCGAGGTCCGCGGGTGGGGCGTCTTCTCCCACGGCTTCACCCTGGGCAAGGACAGTCCCGCGGCGAGCCGGATGTGCAAGCAGCTGGCCGCCGACGGCATCGGCATGTTGCGCTTCGACAACCTGGGCCTCGGCGACTCCGACGGCGACTGGGGCGACGGGTCCTTCTCCCACAAGGTGGCCGACACCGTGCGGGCGGTCGAGTTCATGAACGGCACGGGCCGGGAGGTCCACCTGCTCGTCGGGCATTCGTTCGGCGGCGCCGCCGCGATCGCCGGCGCCCACGAATGCGACACCGTGGCCGCGGTCGCCAGCGTCGGGGCGCCGTACGAACCCGCGCACGTCGAGCACAACTACGACGCGTTGGTCCACCTGATCGAAGCCGACGGCGAGGCGCCGTTCCTCGTCGGCGGCAAGGCCCTGACGCTCAAGCGCCACTTCATCCACGACGTCCGTGCCGCGGACCTCCGCGAGCGCATCCGCACCCTGCGCCGGGCACTGCTGGTGATGCACTCCCCCACCGACAACACCGTCGGCATCGCCAACGCCAGCGACATCTTCCGCACCGCCCGGCATCCGCGCAGCTTCGTCTCCCTCGAGGGCGCCGACCACCTGCTGACCGGGAAGAATCAGGCCGCCAGGGCCGCCCGCATCATCAGCGCGTGGGCCGACCCGTATCTGTAGCCCGGGCGGTCACTAGCGTGGGCACCGTGAAAGTGCTCGTGCCAGACGACCTCGGCCTCGAACTGCCCACCCCCACGGCGGACACGACGATGGCGTTCTATCGACCCGGCGATCCATGGCCGTCGGACCACCTCGACGCCGACGTCGTCGTGGTCGGGTTCGACAACGCCCCGGAGACCGGCGCCCGGTTCGCCGACCTGCCTGGCCTGCGCCTCGTCCAGACGCTCAACGCGGGCTACGAGCAGTGGGTGCCCCACCTCCCCGAGGGCGTGGTCCTGTCCAACGGGCGTGGGGCGCACGGCGGCTCGACGGCCGAGTGGGTGGTGGCCGTGCTGCTGTCCATCTACCGCGACCTGCCGGGGTTTCGGGCCCACCAGGCCGACGGCGTCTGGGGCTTCAAGGACACCGAGACGCTGATCGGCAAGCGTGTCGTGGTGCTCGGCGCCGGCGACCTGGCCGTCAACCTGGCGGCCCGGCTCGTGCCGTTCGAGGTCGAGGTGACGCTCGTCGGACGGCGGGCCCGCGACGGCGTCGTCGCGCTCTCCGACGTCGACGAGCTGCTCCCCGGCGCCGACGCCGTGGTCGCGATGCTGCCGGCGACCGAGGAGACCCACCACCTTCTCGACGCCCGGTTCCTGGGCCGGCTGCGCGACGGCACCGTGGTCGTCAACGCCGGTCGCGGCAGTGCCGTCGACACCGACGCGTTGCTCGCGGAGCTGATTTCGGGCCGGCTTCGCGCCGCGCTGGACGTCACCGATCCCGAGCCGCTGCCGCCGGGGCATCCGCTGTGGTCCGCACCGAACCTCATCCTCACCCCGCACGTCGCCGGGAGCACCGAGGGGGCGTGGGAACGGGCCTGGCGCGTCGCCCAGGACCAGATCGACGTCTTCGCCACGGGCGGTCGGCCGCCGAACGCGGTGGTCGGCCCGGACTAGGTTGGAGCCGTGTCCTCGCGAGTCGCAGTCATCGGTGCCGGCATATCCGGGGCCGTCTGCGCCCACGTCCTGCGCGGGCACGGCATCTCCGCGGAGCTGATCGAACGGGGCCGTGCGCCGGGCGGGCGGATGGCGTCGCCGACGCTGCACGGCCGCCGCGTCGACCTGGGCGCCGCGTACTTCACGGCCAAGGAGCCCGAATTCGTCGCTGCGGTCGAGCGATGGTCGGCCCAGAAGCTGGTGCGGGACTGGACCGACACCCTCGACGTGTACTCCGCCGACGGCCACCGTCAGACCTCCGGCCCGATGCGCTACGCCGCCCCCGACGGGCTGCGGTCGCTGGTGCGGGCGTCGCTGCCCGACGAGGCGCGCTGCGAGGCCGCGGTCGGCTCCCTCGACGAATTGGACCATGACGCAATCGTCTTGGCGATGCCGGACCCGCAGGCCGCCCGCCTGGCCCCCGACGCCGCCGAGTGGGTCGACTACGAACCGGTGATCACCGTCGCGGCGGGCTGGGAGCGGCGCTGCTGGCCTCTTCCCGACGCCGCCTTCGTCAACGACGACCCCGACGTCACCACCATCGCCGACGACGGCTCCCGACGCGGCGACGGCGCGGCCGTCCTCGTCGTCCACACCACCGCCCAACGGGCCGCGGCGCACCTGGACGACCCCGACGGCGCGGTGGCCCCCGTCCTCGACGCGCTCCGGCGACTTCTCGGCGTCACGGCGACCCCGGAGTGGACCCACGCCCACCGCTGGACGTTCGCGAAACCCGTTGCCACGCATGATGAAGACGCATACGGACTCACTACCCACGGCGGTCGTCTACTCGGCTCGTGCGGCGACTCGTGGTGTCCGTCCGGTGCGCCGCGCATCGAGTCGGCGTGGCTGTCCGGGCATCGGCTCGGCGCGGCGCTCGCCGCTCGACTGGCTCGCTGACTACAGGCAGGCCGCCAGGGCGTCGCCGAGGATGTCCAGTCCCGCGTCGAGGTCGGCGTCGGTGATCGTCAGGGGCGGGGCGATGCGGAAGATGCCGCCCATGCCGGGCAGCTGCACGATGTTCATGTGCAGCCCCCGCCGAAGGCACTCGGCGGTCACCCGCGCGCCGAGGTCGTCGGCGGGTGCCTTGCTCACCTTGTCGGTGACCAGCTCGACGCCCTGCAACAACCCCCGGCCACGCACGTCGCCGACCTGTTCGTGCCGTTCGCGAAGGGCGGCCAGCCGGGTCCCCAGGTGTCCGCCGAGGTGGGCGGCCCGCTCGGCCAGACCGTCGCGTTCGACGACGTTAAGCACCGTCAACGCGACCGACGCGGCGAGCGGATCCGACACGTGGGTGGTGAAGAACAGGAAACCCCGGTCGTGGCACACGGATTCGATCTCGTCGGTGGTGACGACCGCGGCCACCGGCAGACCGGCGCCGAGGGTCTTCGACAGCGTCAGCAGATCCGGGACGACGCCGTCGCGTTCGAAGGCATACATCGTTCCGGTGCGGCCGATGCCAGTCTGTGCCTCGTCGGCGATCAGGAGCATGCTGCGTTCGGCGCAGAGTTCGGCGAGGCGGGCCAGGTAACCCGGCGGCGGTTCGATGATGCCGCCCGAGGACAGGATCGGCTCGACCAGGCACGCGGCGAGGCTGCCCGAGGATTGGGCGTCGACTGCCGCGAACCCGTACTCCAGCTCCGTGCGCCAGTCGTAGCTGCCGTCGGGATGCCGGAACGGCGACCGGTAGGCGTTGGGGGTCGGCAGGGTCAGGTTGCCCGGCATCGGTGGGCCGTACCCACGGCGCCCGGCACTGAACGTCGCAGAGGCCGCACCCGAGGTCATGCCGTGCCAGGACCGGTCGAACGACACCACCTCGTACTTGCCGGTGTAGAGCTTCGCCATCTTGATGGCGGCTTCGTTGGACTCGGCGCCGGTGGTCAGCAGCAGCACCTTTTCCAGGGACGCGGGCAGGGTGGCCGCGAGCTTCGTCGACAGTTCGACCACCGGCTCGCTGAGCATTCCACTGTAGAGGTGGTCGAGGGTGGCCACCGCCGTCGAGACCGTGGACACGACGTCGGGATGGGAATGCCCCAGCACCGAACTCATTTGCCCCGAGGTGAAGTCGAGGATCGCCGTCCCGTTCTCGTCGTACACGTGACTTCCGTTGGCCCGCTTGATGACTCGCGGGACGAAGGCTGCCCCGTAGCGCACCACGTGGTGCCCGGCGTCGGTCCAGAACTGCGTGGTGTCCACGACACGAGTATGCCGCCCGCTGCGGGCCCCACGGGCGTGGGTCAGACTTCGTTGGTGACCGGTCCACTCGACACCGCACCCGCCTTCGACGTCGAGGCGGTCCGCGCCTGCTTTCCCGCCCTTGAGGGCGGTACCGCGTTCTTCGACGGGCCGGGTGGCTCGCAGACGCCGACCGCCGTGGCCGACGCCGTGCGCGACGCGATGCTGCGGCCGCTGGCCAACCGCGGACACGTCACGGCGGCCGCGCGCAACGCCGAGGCGATCGTCGTCGACTGTCGCGCCGCACTGGCCGATCTGCTCAACGCCGACCCCGACGAGGTGATCTTCGGCCGCAGCATGACGGCGCTGACCTTCGACCTGTCGCGCACGTTGTCGGCCGGGTGGGGCCCTGGCGACGAGGTCGTCGTGACCCGACTCGACCACGACGCCAACGTGCGGCCGTGGGTGCTCGCCGCCGCCGCGGCGGGCGCGACCGTTCGCTGGGTGGACTTCGACCCCACCAGCTCGGAGCTCCCGGTGGCCGCCGTCGCGGCGCAGCTGACCGATCGCACGCGCCTGGTGGCGGTCACCGCCGCCTCCAACCTGATCGGGACGATGCCCGACGTGCGGGCGATCGCCGACGTCACCCACGCCGCGGGGGCACTGCTCTACGTCGACGGGGTGCACTACACCGCACACGGGATCGTCGACGTCCGCGAGCTCGGCGCCGACTTCTTCGCGTGCTCGCCGTACAAGTTCCTCGGACCGCACTGCGGCGTGGTGGCCGGCACGGCCGACGTGCTCGCCGAGCTGCGCCCCGCCAAGCTGCTGCCGTCGACCGATCGCGTTCCCGAACGCTTCGAATTGGGCACGCTGCCATACGAAGTGATGGCGGGCGCGACGGCCGCCGTCGACTTCCTCGCGGGCATGACGGGTGCCGCCGGCTCGCGCCGCGAGAGGCTGGTCGCCAGCCTGGGCGCCCTCGAAGCCCACGAGGACGGGCTGCGCCAGCGCATCGAAGCGGGGTTGAGAACGCTTGCCGGAGTGCGGATCCACTCGACGGCCGCCCGACGAACCCCGACGCTGCTGGTGACCTTCGAGGGTCGCGACGCCGCCGAGGTCAGCGCGGCGCTCGCGGGACAGGACGTCAACGCACCGGCCGGGTCGTTCTACGCCTACGAGGCGGCCCGGTTACTCGGGCTGGGCGAGGCCGGCGGGCTGCGGATCGGCCTCGCGCCGTACAACACCGCCGCCGACGTCGACCGCTTGCTCGGGGCGCTCGGCGACGCGCTGGCCTGAGGTGGCGTTGGGGGAACGCCGATGCATAGGGGGCGTTATGCAGATTCCGGATGCGGTCATCCGTCGCTCCGCGGAGCCGAGGACGGATCCGAATCGTCGCGAGCGAAACCGCCCATGGCCGTGGACAGTCGGCGGTGACGAGCCCGAAAGGCGGCGGAAGTCCATTTCTGTGAACTAGCTGGTGATCACCTGTGATAGCCGCCAATTCGCCGCTACATAGGACTCATGATATATCTAGCGGGTGCCCGAGGAGCCGAGCGAACGCATCGCCAGTGAATGCGTCGGCGGACTCCTCGACCAGGCCGTGGACCTGACCGCCCGGTTCCTGACCGACAGAACCGACTTGAGCGCGTCCGCCCTGTTCGCGATCAACAGACTCTGCCGCGAAGGCCCGATTCGGCTGACCACCCTGGCCGCCAAGGAAGGCATCAGTCAGCCGTCGATGACCCAGCTGATCACGCGGCTGGAACGGCAGGGATTCGTCTGCCGAATAGCCGACCCCGAGGACGGACGGGCCACGCTCGTCGGCATCACCGAGCACGGTCAGGACGCCGTCGACGACCGCCGACGCTCACGCCGGGAACGCCTCACCGAACTGATGGACACCCTGACCCCCGAAGAGCAGAACGCGTTGCAGCTGTCGGCCCGCGTGGCTCTACCCATCCTGCGCAGGCTCGCCGCCACTGCGGATTGCCCACCCATCGACGATCAGCGGAAGGCGTTGTAGTGAAGGACAATCCGATCGGTCGCGGATTCAAGAAACTGTGGATCCCCCTGGTCCTGATCGTGGTGCTGGCGGTCTCCGGTCTGGTGGTGTTTCGCTTGCACCGCCAGTTCGCCTCCCAGGACCTCAACGCCAACGCCGGCTCGGGCATCGAGATCGTCCAGTTCAACCCGAAGATCATGGTGTACGACGTCTACGGCTCACCGGGCGACACGGCCCTCATCAGCTACTTCGACCCGGATGCCCACGTCCACACGATCACTGCGTCACTGCCGTGGTCGGTCACCCTGTCGACCACCTTGCCGACGGTCAGCGCGAACCTGATGGCGCGGGCCGACGGCGATCAGATTGGATGCCGCGTCACCGTGAATGGAACCGTCCGTGAAGAGCAGTCCGCGAGCGGAATCGAAGCTCAGACCTACTGCTTGGTGAAGTCCGCATGACGCACGCGACGCCCGGACAAGCGCCGGCCGAGAACCCGTCCGAGGACGTGCAACGGCCCAAGCGGCCCTACCTGCCGCACGCGATCCGAATCTTCTCCCTCCCGATCGTCCTGTTCTGGATCGTGGTGGCGGTTCTGGTGAACGTGATGGCGCCCCAGCTGGAGGTCGTCGGCGAGTTGCACTCGGCGCCGATGGCACCCGAGGACGCTCCGTCGATGACGTCGATGAAGTTGATGGGCGGAAACTTCAAGGAGTTCGACTCCAACAGCACCGTGATGGTCGTGATCGAAGGCCAGCAGCCGCTGGGCCCGCCGGCACACGACTACTACAACGCCATCATCAAGAAGCTGCAGACCAATCCCCAGCACATTCAGCACATCCAGGACTTCTGGGGCGACACCTTGACCGCGGCCGGCGCGCAGAGCGCCGACGGCAAGGCGTCCTACGTGATGATCAACCTGGCCGGCGAGCAGGGGCAGACGGAGGCCAACGAGGGCGTCGACTTCGTCCGACAGGTCATCGCGGAGACCAAGGCCCCACCGGGTGTGCAGGCCTACGTCGCCGGTCCGGCCGCCCTCACCGACGACCTGCACGTCATCGGCAACGCGAGCCTGGCCCAGATCACGTTGATCACGCTCGCCGCGATCGCCCTCATGCTCCTGATCGTCTACCGGTCGATTCGGACGACGCTGGTTCAGCTGTTCCTGACGTTCCTCGGGCTGCTGACCGCCCGAGGCGTGGTCTCGGTGCTCGCCACCAACGGGGCGTTCGGCTTGACGACGTTCGCGGGCAACATCTTGACGATGCTGGCGATCGCCGCGGCCACCGACTACGGCATCTTCATCTTCGGTCGCTATCGCGAAGACCGCGCCATGGGGCTGGACCGGGACGACTCCTACTACGCCACCTTCAAGTCCGTCGCTCCCGTCATCGTGGGTTCGGGCCTGACGATCGCCGGGGCCACCTACTGCCTCAGCTTCTGCCGGCTGCCCTACTTCAGCACCATGGGCGCACCCGTGGCGATCGGCATGGTCGTGGTCGTGGTCATCGCGGTGACCCTCGGCCCGGCGGTGCTCTTCCTCGGCAGCAAGGTCGGACTCTACGAATCCAAGCGACCCGCCCAGAGCCGGTTCTGGCGCAAGGTCGGGACGGCAGTAGTCCGTTGGCCCGCACCAATCTTCGTCGTCAGCCTGTTCATCGTGCTGATCGGCCTCGTGGCGATTCCCGGCTACAAGCCCGCCTACAACGACCAGTACTACCTGCCCAAGGACGCGCCCACCAACGTCGGGTTCGCCGCGGCCGACAGGCACTTCTCCCAGGCCCGGATGAACCCCGACATCCTGATGGTCAACTCCGAGCACGACATGCGCAATCCGGCCGACATGCTGGTGCTGAATGCGGTGGCGCGCAACGTCATGCACACCGACGGCATCGCGATGGTGCAGAGCATCACCCGGCCGCTCGGCATCCCGATCCAACACAGCTCGATCCCGTTCCAGACGAGCGTCTCCGGCCAGACGAGCAACATGAACCTGCCGTTCCAACGTGCTCAACTGGCCGACCAGCTGCGGACGATCGACTCGACCAACGCCTCGATCGCCATCCTGGAGCAGCAGTACCAGCTGTCGCTGCAGCAGACCGCGCTCACCCAGGACTCAGCGGAGAAGTCGCGGGAACTCCTCGGGACCACCGAGAAGCTCAGGGACAACATCGCCAACTTCGACGACACGTTCCGGCCGATGCGGGCCTACTTCTACTGGGAGCCGCACTGCTTCGACATTCCGCTGTGCGCCGCCATCCGCTCCCTGTTCGACTCGCTCGACGGCATCGACGAACTGACCGACCGGACGGGAGCGGTCCAGACCAACACCGACCAGTTGTCGGCGCTGGCACCGAAGTTGACCGCACTGCTGCCGCAGACGATCGCCACGATGAAGCAGAGCCGTGACCTGTCGCTGGCGTCGTACAACTCGCAGAAGGCGCTGCTCGACCAGATGGAGGCCTCCAACGACACCGCCCTGGCGATGGGAGCGGCGTTCGACGACGCCAAGAACGACGACCTGTTCTTCCTTCCCCCTGAGGCGTTCACCAACCCGGACTTCAAGCGTGGCCTGGCGATGTTCCTGTCCCCGGACGGCAAGTCGGCGCGCATGTTCATCACCCACGAGGGCGACCCCGCCACCGTCGACGGCATCGCGAGGGTGGACTCCGAACGCAAGGCCGCACAGGACGCGTTGAAGATGTCGTCGCTGTCCGACGCCAAGATCTACCTCGGCGGCGTGGCGGCCACCTACCGGGACATGGCCGACGGCGCCAAGTACGACCTGCTGATCGCCGTGGTGTCGGCGCTGACGCTGATCTTCATGATCATGATCATCCTGACCCGCAGCGCGGTGGCGGCCCTGGTCATCGTGACCACGGCGGGAAGTTCGATCGCCGCGTCGTTCGGCATCTCGGTTCTGTTGTGGCAGGACCTCTTTGGCAAGCCGATCCAGTGGCTGGTCATGCTGATGTCGGTGATCATCCTGTTGGCCGTGGGCTCGGACTACAACCTGCTGCTGGTCTCCCGGTTCAAGGACGAGATCCACGCCGGGCTGAAGACCGGCATCATCCGCTCGATGGCGGGTACCGGCGGGGTGGTGACCTCGGCCGGACTGGTGTTCGCCGCGACCATGGCGGCCATGATGTTCAGCAAGCTGGTGGTGCTGGCGCAGATGGGCTCCACGATCGCCATCGGTCTGCTGGTCGACACCTTCATCGTGCGATCGCTGCTGATGCCGTCGATCGCCACGCTCCTTGGCCGGTGGTTCTGGTGGCCGCTGGTGGTCTATCCGCGGGGCGACAACCACTTCCGCAAGACGCCGCCACCCGCGGCGAGCAACGAGGACGACACCGCGCCGGTCCCCGTGCCGAGCTAGGCGCCGTTCGTCGGCGGGGAGGCCGCCTCCACCACCGCGACGTCGCTGAGCCCGCTGATCGTGAGCACGCGGATCAGGAACGGGTGGACGATTAGGTGGAGCCGGTCCACCTCGTCGGCGTGGTTGAACAGGGCGTTGATGCCGGCGCTGTCGAGGTACTTGACCGCGCTCATGTCGACGGTCATGGGCCGTCGGGTGCCGGCCCGCGCTTCCGTGAGTGCCTCGGTGAACACGGCGATGTTGCTGAGGTCGATCTCCCCCTCGGCGACGACCCGCGGCGCCCCGTCGGCGTCCCGATCGGTGTTCAAGGTCAACGGTGTGGCCATTAGTCAATCCTCGCGTGCATGGAAACCGTGGTGCCGACGTCGTCGGAGTGAATGGTGAAGTCCTCCATCAAGCCTCGCATGAGCGCCATGCCACGGCCACGACTGATGTCGGCGACGGCCCGGGGCCGTTTCCAGGTGCCCGTGTCGGTGACCGTCACCCGAAGCCGGTCGACCAGGGCGGCGGCGCGCAGGGAGACGACGCCGTCGGGGCGATCCCGGTGACCGTGTTCGATGGCGTTCGACACGGCCTCGCCCGTGGCAATGAGGACGTCCTGCATCCGCTCGTCGTCCACTCCCGCCTGAGTCAGCCAGCCGCGCAACGCGTCCCGAATCGGCGCGAGCTGGGCGGAGTCGGCGACGAACGTCACGTTCAAGGGCCCCGGTCGGCGGTACAGCAACAGGGCGACGTCGTCGGGATAGCCGCCGCCGGGCTCCAGTTCGGACATGAGGTGATCGGCGACGGCGTCGAGCTCGTCCATGCGCCCGCCCCTGACGAGGTCGGCGGCGCGGACCATGCCGTCGTCCATCGAGGTGCCGCGGCGTTCCACCAGACCGTCGGTGTAGAGCACCAGCGTGGCCCTGGCGGGCAACGTCATGCGCACTTCGGGCCGGGTCCGGCCGAGCTGCAACGCCAGTGGGAGCCCACGCCCGCCCTCCAGCATGGTCGTGGTCCCGTCGGCCAGTACCAGGATCGGCGGCGGATGCCCCGCACTGGAGAAGACGAGCTCACCGCTGTCGCGGGTGAGCACCGCGCAGAAGGCCGTCGTGCAGCGCGCACCGGGAAGCCGCGCCGCGAAACGATCCATTCCGGCGAGAACGGCACTGGGAGAGGACTGTTCGAGGAACAGGGCACGACAGGCGCTGCGCAGTTGACCCATCACGGTCGCGGCACCCAGGCCGTGGCCGACGCAGTCGCCGACGATGAGCGCCACCCGCCCGTCGTCGAGGTCCACGACGTCGTACCAGTCGCCGCCGACCTGAAGCGGCCGACTGGCCGGGTGGTACCGCACGGTGAAGCCCGTCGGCAGGTTCGCCGGTCCCAGCATGGCGTGCTGCAGCGCCACCGCGGTCTCCCGCTGTTCGTCCAGCTGGTACGCGCGGTGAAGTCCTTGGCCCAGCCGCCCGGCCAGTACGGCGAGCAGGGTGTGATCCCTCGGCCCGAACGGCCGTTGCTCGGACAATTCCACCCAGACCACCAGCACCCCTCGCGGATGCTGCAGCGAGATGCCGCCAGAGCTCGTCGTCGCGGTCGAGGTGGTCAGCAGGCCCGCGTCCCGCACGTTCACGATCGACTCGCGCTGGTCTGCGGTCAGTTCGGCCCATTCGATCGGCTCGCCGACGCACAGGAGCTCGGGGGTGTCCGCGTCGGCGGCGGCACTGGGGAACGTCACGGCCAGGACGCGCCGTGCCCGCCACACGCCCTTGAGCTCGCCGATGGCGCCCAGCAGCGCATCATCGAGCGAATCAGCCTGCGCCAGTTGCTGGTTCAGGGCGGCAAGTGCCGTCTGACGTTGCACGGTGTAGTGCTCCGAGGTGACGTCGCGGAACGTGCCGACCATGACCCGTCGGGCCGTGTCGGGATCCTCGGCGTGGTTGAAGTTGACGGCGACCCACAGGCGGTGACCGTCCCGGTGCGTCACGGGGACGGTGAAGGTGCCGTGCGTTTCGTTGAGCAGACCCGCGAACGCGGCCTGGACCGATCGGTGGGCTTCCGGGTCGGTCTCGGCGTCGGGCCACCACGGATGCACTGGCGCATACGGCAGGCCCGCGGGTCCGTATCCGAGCATGTCGACGAACGCGGCGTTGATCTCGATGACGGCGCCGTGCTCGTCGCAGACGAAGAACGCCTCCTGCAGGGAGTCCACCAGCGCCGTGCGCCACCGGGCGTGGTGGTTGCGCAACCTGGCGAGCTCGACGTTGGCCCGCACGCGGGCCAGGAGTTCAGCGGCCGCAAAGGGTTTCACCAAATAGTCGTCGGCCCCTGCCCGCAGGCCCTCGATCGACGCCTCCTGGCCCGCGCGCGCCGACAACAGGAGAACGGGTAGCGCGACCGTCCGCGGATCGCCACGCAGGGTGGCGAGCAGCTCGAGCCCGTCCAGGCCCGGCATCATCACGTCGCTGACGAGGATGTCGGGTGCCCGCTCGCGGATGGCGGTGAGCGCCTCGAGGCCGTCGGTCACGGCAGTGACCACATAGCCCGAGGTGCGCAGGAGATTGGTGAGGTACTCGCGCATGTCCGCGTTGTCGTCGGCCACCAGGACCCGAACCGGATCCTCACCGCCTGCCAGGGAGGTGACGACGGCCGATGGCGCGTCGGATTCGGGTGACGCCGGATCCGACGGCAGCCAGCGCAGCGCCTCCTGCACGTAGGGCTGCGCGACGGCACCGGTCGTCGCACCGGTCCCCGACGTCGAGACACCTTCGTGGGCAACGTGTCCCGAGCCGTAGGGAACGTGGACGGTGAAGGTGGTCCCCTCGCCCTCCCGACTGTCGGCGCTGATCGTGCCGCCCTGCAGTCCGACCAGTTCGCGGACCAGCGCCAGCCCGATGCCGCTGCCCTCGGTCGACCGCGCCCGGGCGGTCTCGATGCGGTGAAACCGTTCGAACAGCCGGGGCATCTCGGCGGCGGCCACCCCGATACCGGTGTCGGTCACGGTCACCACCGCACCCGAGCCCTCCCCGCGCACCCGAACGGTGACGGATCCGTCGAACGTGAACTTCAGGGCGTTCGACAGGAGGTTCAACACGACTTTTTCCCACATGTCGCGGTCCAGGTAGACGGGTTGGTCGAGCGGCGGGCAGTCGACGACGAAGTCCAACCCCGCCCGGTCGAACGCGGACCGGAACACGCTGGCCAGTTCCGCGGTGACGGCCGAGAGGTCGACGGGCTCGAACTTGGCCTGCATCCGCCCGGCCTGAATGCGGGAGAAGTCGAGCAGGGTGTTGACGAGCTTGGCAAGCCGTAACCCGTTGCGGTGGACCAGGTCCAGCTCGTCGCGAGTGGCCTGGTCCAGACCGCTCGCCGCCGCGCGCAAGTCGTCGACCGGTCCGAGGATCAACGTCAGCGGGGTCCGGAACTCGTGGCTGATGTTGGAGAAGAAGGCCGTCTTCGCACTGTCCAGTTCCGCCAATTCCTCGGCACGCTGCTGCTGGGCCTGATAGCTGCGCGCGCTGCCCACCCCCGCGGCGATGTGTCCCGCGACGAGTTCGACGAAGCCCCGGTAGCCGTCGTCGAGCGATCGGTGGCGGTTCAGTGCCGCGACCAGGAACCCCACCGGTGCGCCGCCCTGCTGCAACAGCGGAACCACGAGCGCCGCCGTCGGCGGGCCCGCCCACGCGCCGGACGGCAGGTCGAGCATCCGACCGTCCAGCTCCACCAGCGCGGTCTCGCCGCGGGCGGCCTCGGCGACCGGCCACACCGCCGGTTCGCGCGCCGAGATGGTCTGCGGGACAGCCCGATGACCGAGGACGATGCCACTGACGCCGGCGAGGTGGGCGTCGCCGCGATCTGGTTCGTCGCCGAACAGGTAGGTCAACGTGAAGGGCAGGTCGTACGCATTGCCGGCGAGTTGACTGGCCGCGAAGTCCAACATCTGCCGCTCCGTGCGGACGACACTCGGATCGGAGCCGAGGTCGCGCAGCGTCGCCATTCGACGCTCGGCGATCACCCGGTCGGTGTCCTCGCTGACGACGCACAACATGCCGACCACGCGGGCGTCCTCGTCGCGCAACGGACTGTAGGAAAACGTGTGATAGGTCTCCTCCGAATAGCCCGACCTCTCGAGAAACAGCAACAGTGCTTCGTCCCACGTCGCCTCACCGGTCGAGAGAACCGATGCGATCCGCGGTCCGATGTCGGGCCAGATCTCCTCCCACACTTCGCTCGCGGGCCGGCCGAGTGCCCAGGGGTACTTGCTGCCGAGGGTGTCGCGGCGATAGGCGGCGTTGCAGAAGAACGTCAGATCGGGCCCCCACGCCATCCACATGGGAAACCGGGACGCCAACAGGATGCTGACCGCCGTGCGGAGGCTCTGCGGCCACAGCTCCGGCGGCCCCAGCGGGGTGGCCGTCCAGTCCACCATGGCCAGGTCACGACCGATCTCGTCGTCATCGCGGAAGACCACGGAATTGCCTCTCGTCACTCGTCATTCGCCGGTTGTCCGGTCCTGGCGCCAGTCACCCGGTACGGCGAAGTGGACGGCCAACATCGTGGCTGCCAACGGGTAGTCACGCATCGCGGCGGTGAAGATGTCCACCAGTTCACCCATCATCTGCGGGTCGGCACCTCGGGTACGCAACAGGTCGTCGATCCACCAGGCCGTCTCGGCCAGCACCCGGTGGTCACCGGTGAGCAGCACCACCTCCACCGCGTGGAGGATCTGGTGCAGCACGTCGTCGGCGACGTCGATGACGCTGTTGAGGCAGTCTGCGTCGGGAGTGGTGGCCGCGGCGACCAGCGACCACCGTTCACGCAGCCGCGCGACGAGCCGACGATGGTCGGACTCCAGCGCCGACTGCTCGGCAGTCCGCTCGGCGGCCAGGGGCTTCGCTGGTGACACCACCGCCGGCAGCCCGTCCATCGCCACGATGGCGCCGTGCGCGTCGCGCGCCCACGCGGTGGCGCCCAGGGCGACCGCCCGCACGTCGTCGCCGCCGAACGCCGGGCCGCCCACCAGGATCGGCGTCCCGCTGGCCGTCGTGGCCTCGATGAATCGTCGACAGGTCGGCAACGAGCCCAGCACCGAACAACTCACCGCGACGGCGTCGGGTCCCAGGTCGTGCAGATATTGGTTGAGCCGCAACGGATTCGTCGACGCGCCGAGCAGGGTGGTGTCCCAGCCGTTGGCGCGCAGCGCGCATTCGATCATCATCGCGGGCAGCGCGTGCCACTCGCGTTCGGCACAGGCGACCAGCACCTTGCCCCGGGTCACCGGCATCTGCCGGACGTGATGGGCGACGACCTTGGTCGCCGAGATGGCCGTCGCGGTGGCCGCGTGCTCCTGCGCCACCGTGAATTCGCCTAGCTGCCAGCGCCGGCCGACTTCCCGCTGAGCGGCGGCCACCACGTCGGTGAGCACCGACACGGGATCCGCACCCTCGCAGAGCATTTCGGCGACGAGCGACGTCACCGTCTCGGTGTCTCCGCTCGCGAGAGCCGCGTCGTACGCCTCCAACGGGTTTCGACGCTCGCCTAGTCGCCGCATGTCACCGCGAGCAACGCGATGTCGTCGTGCTGCCGACCGTCGAGGTATTCGAGGACGTCCTGCTCGATCGCCTCACAGAGCACTTCGGGGCCGGCGCCGGCATAGCGGGGCAGCAAGGCCACGAGCCGGTCGACGCCGTACATGCCGTCGGGACCCGTGGCCTCGTCGACTCCGTCGGTGAACATCAGCATGGTGTCGCCGGACTCGAGGGCGACGGTGGCCGGCCGGTACCGCACCTGGGCGATCATGCCGACCGCGGTGCCACTGACGCCGACCGTTTCGACCCGGCCGTCGCGACGCAGCACGATGGGCGGCGGATGACCTGCCGCGGCCACGTCGACCACGAATCGCCCGTCGCCGTCGCGACGCATCCTGGCGCACACCACGGTGACGAAGTCCTTCGTGTGCTCGTCGAAGAGCACCGTGTTCAGCGCCCCGAGGACGACCTCGGGACGACGATCGAAAAAGCAGGCCGTACGGATGCTTTGGCGGGTTCGACCGGTCAGCGCGGCCGCCTCCACGCCCTTGCCGGAGACGTCGCCGACCGACAGCAGCCAGTCGTCCCCTCGGCCGTGCACGTCGTAGAAGTCGCCTCCGATGTCGAGGTGTTCGGCCGCGGGCCGGTACCTGGCGGCCAACCGCGCCCCGTCGACCTCTGGCAGCGACGGCGGCCGAAGGCTGCTCTGCAGAACCGACGCGATGCGCCCGCGCTCCTCGTAGAGTCGTGCGGAATCCAAGGCCATCGCGGCGCTCGTCGCGACTCTCTCGGCGACCGTCACGTCGCGGGCCTCGAAGCCCCGCCCCTCGCACCGAATCAGCACCAGTGCACCGATGGTCGCGCCCCGCGCGTTGAGACCCACGGTGAGCAGATCCGCCGGGCGCATCGAGGCGGCCTCGGCGACAAGCCGGGGGTGCGGAATCATGCCGGCGAGATCGCCCTCGGCGTCGTCGTCCATCATGACGTGCCGCAGCTCCGTGCCACCGGTCCGCAACAGGCGACTGAGCTCGAGCTCGGCGATGGCGGCCGTGGAGATGACGGCGTGGAAGCCGGCGTCGTCGCCTCCGACCAACGTCAGCGAGCCCGGGCGGTCGCCGGGCAGGACGACCATCCCCCAGTCGGCGAGCCGCGGGCGGATCATCGTCAACAGCCGAAGTGCCGTGCGACGCAGATTCAGCGAACCGGACAGTCCCGTGCCGACGTCGTCGACCAACTGCTCGCCGGCGCGCAGATTGGCGGCGGAGTCCTGAGCCGTCGGGTGCAACGAAGCCGTCGGGTTGACCGCCATAGCCCCACCTCCCAGCGCGTCGTCGCGACGTGTCAGCTGCCATGTCGACGTCGTGAAGAACCCGCACCCAGGCGGCGTTCGACCCGCGATCAGGTGCGACGACCGGATCGACGGGTCGCGACGGCGACCGGCTGGAAGCTCAACCACCGACCAACCTACCGATCTCGTCAGGTTAAGGCGAGCTGCCGACTCCCACGACCGCAAATCTGACGCGGACGTAAGGCTGCGGAAGAACGGGTATGCCGTCCGGCATGACGGTCATCGCCTTCCCCCGCTCCAACGAGCACGTCAGTCCAGCGCAGCTGCGGCACGACGCATGAGGAGCATCGACAGCGGCGACCTGTGGTGGAAGAACGCCGTCTTCTACTGTGCGGACGTCGAGACGTTCTACGACTCCAACGGTGACGGGACCGGCGACATCCGCGGGATGGCCGATCGCGTCGAGTACCTCGCCGATCTGGGCGTGACGTGCCTGTGGTTGATGCCGTTCTATCCGACGGCCCAGAAGGACGACGGGTACGACATCGTCGACTTCTTCGGCGTCGACCCGCGGTTGGGCAACCTCGGCGACTTCGTCGAATTGGTGCGTACCGCCCGGGCGGCGGGCATCCGGGTGATCGTCGACTTCGTCATGAACCACACCTCCGACGCGCATCCCTGGTTCAAGTCCGCTCGCCGAAGCGTCGACGACCCGTACCGCGACTACTACGTGTGGAGTGCGACCGAGCCGAAGTCCGATCCCAAGGACGTGGTCTTCCCCGACCAGGAGGACAGCATCTGGGAGCTCGATCCCAAGACCAACCAGTGGTATCTACACCACTTCTACAAGCACCAGCCCGACCTCAACATCGCCAATCCCAAGGTCCAGGAGGAGATTTCGCGGACGCTGGGGTTCTGGCTCGAACTCGGCGTCTCCGGGTTCCGGATCGACGCGGTCCCCTTCCTGTTCGCCAGGGATTCCGTTCCCGGCGAGCCGGGCTCCTTCGACCCGTTCGAATACCTCGGCGACGTCCGCAACTTCGTCACCCGCCGGGTCGGCGACGCCGTGCTCCTCGGCGAGGTCAACGTCGCCTACGAGGACCAGAAGAAGTTCTTCGGTGGCCCCGACGGCGACGGACTCAACATGCAGTTCGACTTCATCGGAATGCAGAACGTCTACCTCTCACTCGCCCGCGGCGACGCGCGCCCGTTGGCCAAGGCGATGCGTCAGCGCCCCACCCTCGACATCACCAGCCAGTGGGCCAACTTCGTGCGCAATCACGACGAGCTGACCCTGGACAAGCTGAGCGACGCCGAACGCCAGGAGGTCTTCGACGCCTTTGGCCCCGACCCCGACATGCAGCTCTACGACCGCGGTCTCCGGCGACGGTTGCCGACCATGGTCGGCGGTGACGAGCGTCGGATGCGGATGGTGTACTCACTGGCCTTCTCCACGCCGGGCAGTCCCGTGCTGTTCTACGGTGAGGAGATCGGAATGGGCGAAAACCTCGACATCCCAGGGCGATTGGCAGTCCGCAGCCCCATGCAGTGGACGGGTGGCGCCAACGGCGGCTTCTCGACGGCGGCGAAGCGGCGGCTCACCAGACCCCTTCCCGACGGTCTGTTCGGCCCCGATCGCGTCAACGTCGCCGCACAACGCCGCGACCACCACTCGTTTTGGTGGTTCATCCGCGACCTCGTCTACACCTACCGCCAGCAGCCGCAGATCGGCTGGTCGACCGTCGAGGTGCTGGAACAACCCCATCGATCGGTGTTGGCCCACGTGTGCCGCGAGGAGCAGTCGGGCTGGCAGATGGTGGCACTGCACAACTTTGGCGCAGACGGCGCCCTGGTGCCGGTCGAACTCGCGGATGCGCCCTCGGGATCGGTGTTGGTGAGCCTGCTCGACGGGCTCACCGAGCATCCCCTCGACGGCTCGGGCCGTACGGAGCTCAGCCTCGATCCATACGGCTACCGGTGGTTGAGGCTCGTCCGGCCGGACGACGACCCGATCATCTGACGGGCGCGGCCAGCCCCGTTGCCGAGGACGGCTCGACGGCGGCATTCGCCACCAGCTGATACAGCGGTGCGCCCCAGGCATGTGCGCCGCTGCTCGTGGGGGCGTAGGAGGTGTGGATCGCAAGGGCGGCCGGTGACAGCGCATCGTCGGAGTCGGCATCGGGGTCGGCGTCGCAGACCGGGTCGCCGACGTCGCAGACGCTGACCGTGCGCGCACCCATCTCCGGTGGCAGCTCCGAGGTGGGAGCCGACGCCAGGAAGGAATGTTCCTGGGCGACGCCCTTGCCCACGCTGGGCACCACCGCAGTCGAACCCAGGTTGACCGTGGTGTCGGTGGGCAGCCGGTCGCCGTCGGCGATGAGCAGTGCCGCCGCCACGTGCGGGTCGTCGGCGAGGTCGTGCAGGTTGCGGTGGATCACCATGGCGCCCTGCGAGTAGCCGGCGAGCACCACCTTGGTCGTCGGGCACCGCTCGGTGAACGCCTCGAACTGCTTGGCGGCGGCGTCGGTGCCCGCCTTCACGCTGTCCATGAACCCCATCCAGCCGCCGATGCCGCCGTTGAGCGGGACGGGTGCCGCGGGGTACTGGACGGCTTCGGCGGTGATCGTCTGCCCCGAGGCGGCCAACTCGGACTGCAACTGCTGGAACGACTGGTACACCACGGGGCCCATGCCCCCGTTGGCCGTCAAGCCGGCACCGTCGCGCTGACCCGAACCCGCGGCGCCGAGCCAGTGAAAGTCACCGCACCCGGCTGCGGCGCCGGCCGTGCCGGTGGCGACTCCGGCGAACGTGGTTCCTGCGACGAGAACGGCCAATCCCACACGACGAAACATGACGACAACCCCTTAAGACCCTGGCGGCGGCGGAGGTAGCCCCGTAGCCGCGTCAGTCGGTTGATCGCTCTCCCGGCCGCCCGGTGTTACATGCGATGCCGAGAGGAGCTCCCGATCGCGGCGTGGACGCCGACTGCCGAGGCCCGTACTCTGGACCGACAAGTCCTGTTGCCAATGTGCCGCCGCCTGCCGGCTCCATCATCGGACGGTGCCCGTGAACAGAGCGTTTTGCCCGCGCGGCCGCCGCACTGCCGAGTCGGGCATCGCCTTGACGCGACACCGTTCTGGACGATAGAGTTCAGTTCACGTATCGTCAGCGATTTCCAGGTAGCAAAGATAGGATTCCCGCATGAATAGTCGTCTCACCCGTCGCGTGGCCGCGGGCCTCGGCGTTGCTGCCTTCATCTCCATGGGAGCGCTGACCGCTTGCGGCAGCGAGAAGCCCAGCCCGTCGAGCACCACGGAGACCACGACCACCGCACCGTCGGCCACGCCGACCGAGAAGAGCATCAACCCCACCGGTGGCAACCTCTTCACGCCGCCCGTCAAGGCGCCGCCGGCCCCCACGGCCATCCCCGGCACCCACAACTGATCCGTCGATCTTCAGAACCCGGATAGGACTGCCTCATGTCTAGTCGCACCACTCGCCGCGTGGCGGCCGGCCTCGGCATCGCGGCGCTCGTCTCCATGGGGGCGCTGACCGCGCAGCGAGAAGCCCAGCCCGTCGAGCACCACGGAGACCACGACCACCGCACCGTCGGCCACGCCGACCGAGAAGAGCATCAACCCCACCGGTGGCAACTCGTTCAGCCCGCCGGTCAAGGCGCCGCCCGCGCCGACCGGCGTTCCCGGCACCAACCACATCGGATAGGTAGCACGAGTCCCTTCATCAGGACGACGCGAGGCGGGCCAGTCGACGACTGGCCCGCCTCGCTCGTGTTGGACCCGCTGGTCCCAATCGTTAGTCGCGTTCTGCGCCCACGGGTTGGAACGTCCTGATGTAGGCGATCGCCGAGTCCAACGCGGTCTGCATGAGCCGCGGGTCGTGCGCGGTCTGCGACAGCAGGTAACCGCCCTCGACCGCCGCCAACAGTCCGGTGGCAAGGGTGGGCGCGTCGACGTCGGACCGCAGCGCGCCCGTGTCACGCATCCGCTCCAGCGCGGCCGCCAGCAGCCCCTGCCATTCGGCGAAGTGCGCCGCGAGGGATTCGCGTGCCTTGTCGTCGCTGTCGGACAGTTCGGCCGCGAGCGACCCGAGCTCACACCCCCACAGGCCCCGCCGCAGCGCGCAGCGCTGCACCATGGCGTCCCGCCAGTGATTCAGGCCCCGAAACGAGTCGACCTTCTCCAGTCGCAGCCGCTGCCACGACAGGATCTCGTCGGCGCGAACGCTGATGACGTCGTACACCAGATCGGTCTTGTCGTCGAAGTGTTGGTAGAACTGCGACTTGCTCGTCGCGCTGGACGCCAGGACTTCGTCGATCGTGGTCGCCGCCACCCCACGCACGTGCATCAGCTCGGCCGCCGCCTGCACGATGCGATTTCGGGTGGCGACGCCACGGGAGGTGAGCCTGGGCCGCGTCACGTCGTTCGAGGAGGGCGGCATCGTCCAACTGTAGCCCCTTGTTTGGACTCTGAAGTCCAACTCGGCCATCTCGAGAAGGTCGGGGCGACTATTGCTGGGCCGTGCCGAGCGTGACCTGTTTCGTCTGGCTGGAACCGGACGGATCCTCGTACGTCAACGTGACCTGGTCACCGGGAGCCTTCGACCGCACGGCGGCCACGAGCGCCTCGGCGCCGTCGACGACGCGACCGTCCAGCTTGGTGACCACCACGCCGTCCGGTACGCCCGCGGTCGCCGCGGGTCCGCCGTCGACCACCTGCGCGATGGCCGCGCCTGGCGCGTTCGCGTCGTTGCTCAACTGCACGCCCAGCGACGCATGGGTGGCGGTGCCGGTGGAGGCGAGCTCGGTGGCGATGCGCTTGGCCTGGTCGACCGGGATGGCGAAGCCGAGGCCGATCGAGCCGCTCTGCCCACCGGACGAACCCTGACCACCGCCGAGGGAGGCGATCGCGGAGTTCACCCCGATCAGTTCACCATTCATGTTCACCAGCGCGCCGCCCGAGTTGCCGGGGTTGATGGCCGCGTCGGTCTGAATGGCGTCGAGCACGGTGTTCTGGTTCTGTCCCTCGCCCGCGGTGGACACGGGACGGTCGAGCGCGCTGACGATGCCGGTCGTCACGGTGCCCGACAACCCCAACGGCGAACCGACCGCGACGACGTTCTGGCCGACCTTCAGGTCCTTCGACGAGCCGAGGGTGATTGGGGTCAGACCCGAAAGTCCCTGCGCGCGAACAACGGCGATGTCGCTGGACGGATCCGCACCGACCACGCTGAACGGCGCGGTGCGCCCGTCGGACAGCGTGACCGTCGCCTTCAATGCCTGCGGACCCGGAACCTCCTGCCCACTCGGAGTGACCTGGGCACCCGGACCGTCGCCCGCGCCCGCCAAGGCCGCCACCACGTGGTTGTTGGTCAGGATCAGCCCGTTCGGATCGAGGACGACGCCGGATCCCTCTTCGCTCTGCCCGCCCATGTCGATCTGCAGTTGCACGACGCTGGGCAGCACCTTCGCCGCCACCGCCTCGACGGAGCCGGTGGGCAGACCGGCCTGGGGCTGGGCCGCCGGCACCTGCTTGGGCGCGGTGGCCAGTGCCGTCGCGAGACCGCTCTCGGCGGATTCGTCGTGCTGACTGGTCATCACCACCGCACCGACACCCGCCGACACCACGGCGACGGCGGCGACGCCGGTCACCATCGCGCCGACGCGCGAGCGCTTGCGGTGCGACGACACGGCGGCCATCGGCGCCGTGTCGGCGGCGGCCTCCGGGTGGCTGGCGTAGCGCCAGTCATAGGGCTGCCGATGGTCGCCCCGTGGAGGATGGATCGGATGGGGTTGTCTCGCACCGCGTTCGGCGCCCGGTCGACGACCGGATGGCTGCATTGGGTACTGCGGGTAATTCGTCATGGAGGGTCATACCTTCGTGAGTCGGGCAAACGAGTGTTGACTCCACGGTGCCTTCGCCGTCTGAGATGGGACTGAGAGGCAGATCGGCGCAGTCCAAGACTTTCCGGGCGGGAATGTCGAGAATTCCGGTGCGGCACCGTCTCGGGAGTGAGGCGGCCAGAATGGGCCGCAACGCACCGAAGGAGACCGTCATGGCCAAGTACCTGATGCTCAAGCACTACCGCAGTTCCAGCATCCCCACCGACCGCCCCTTCGCCCCGATGGACCAGTGGACGCCCACGGAGATCGACGCCCACGTGCAGTACATGCATGACTTCGCGGACAAGCTTCGACAGTCCGGCGAGTTCGTCGACGCCCAGGGGCTGTCCCCCGAAGGGACGTTCGTCCGCTACGACGGCCCGGGGCGCCCACCCGTCACCGACGGCCCGTTCCCCGAGACCAAGGACCTGATCGCAGGTTGGATGGTGATCGACGTGGACAGCCATCAGCGGGCGCTCGACCTCGCCGGCGAATTGTCGGCCGCGCCGGGCCGCCACGGCGAGCCGCTCCACGAGTGGCTGGAGCTCAGGCCGTTCCTTCCCGCGCCTCCGCCCACGGTCACCGAGTGACCACCGGGGTCGACGACGCCGCACTGCGGGAGCTGGTGCCCGCGGTGCTGGGCATCCTCGTCCGTCGCGGAGCCGACTTCGCGACGGCCGAGGACGCCGTTCAGGAAGCGCTCGTCGCGGCGCTGGGCAGGTGGCCGTCTCATCCCCCGTCGGATCCCACGGCGTGGCTGGTCACCGTGGCGTGGCGGAAGTTCCTCGACCTCGTCCGCTCCGACGTCGCCCGCCGGAACCGGGAACACCGACTGCTCGCCGAGCCGGCGCCGGGCGCCACGGAGACCACCGACGACACCTTGGCCCTGTACTTCCTGTGTGCGCACCCGTCGTTGACCTCCGCCTCGGCGGTCGCGCTGACCCTGCGCGCGGTCGGCGGCCTGACCACCCGGCAGATCGCGGCGGCCTACCTGGTTCCGGAGGCCACGATGGCGCAGCGCATCAGCCGGGCCAAGCGCACCGTCGCCGACCTCCGCCTCAACCAGCCCGGCGACCTCCGGACGGTTCTGCTCACGCTGTACCTCGTCTTCAACGAGGGCCACTCCGGCGACGTCGACCTGGCGGCCGAGGCCATCCGACTCACCAGGCAGCTGGCCCGGGTGACCGACGACCCCGAGATCAGCGGCCTGCTGGCGCTGATGCTGCTGCACCACGCCCGGCGCGACGCCCGCCTAGGGGCCGACGGCAGCCTCATCCCGCTGGCCGCCCAGGACCGCACCCGGTGGCGGACGGATCTGATCGCCGAGGGCGTCGACCTGCTCCAGGCCGCATTGGTCCGCGACACGCTCGGGCCCTATCAGGCACAGGCGGCAATCGCGGCGTTGCACGCCGACGCCCGCACCGTCTCCGAGACCGACTGGGTGCAGATCGTCGAGTGGTACGACGAGTTGCTGGCGCTCACCGACAGCCCCGTCGTCCGGCTGAACCGTGCCGTCGCGATCGGGCAGGCGGACGGCCCGCGCGCGGGACTCGCCGCCCTCGCCGACGTCGAGGAGACCGTGCCGCGTCACGCCGCGGCGGCCGCCTTCCTGCACGAACACGACGGCGACCTCGAGACGGCGGCGCGGCTCTACGTCCAGGCCGCGGCGAACGCGCCGAACCTCGCCGAGCGCAACCACCTCACGCGCGAGGCTGCCCGGCTGCACCACCTACTACGCCGCTAGCGGCGGGCCTACTTCCACGCGAACACCGGTTGCTCCAGTTGGTCGACCGGATCGTCGCGCCCCTCCAGACACAGCCAGCGAAACTGCAGCAGCACCGCGCCGGTGGGGGCGTGGATCAGATCGTTGCCCAACGGCATCTGCACCACCGGCCGTGGGCTCTCCGGAATGTCGACGAAGCGCGGGGAGTCGGTGCGCTGCAGCTGATGCAGCCCCACCCGGTAGACGGCCACCACCTCGTCGGGCGAGGGGCGCAGGTCGCCCCGTCCGCCAGCCCAGAGGACCACCGGGGTGATCACGTAGCCCGACCGGGTCGGATAGTCGTCGAGCAGACCGAGCACCGACGCCGCCGGCAACTCGACGCCGACCTCCTCCTCCAGTTCCCGCAGGGCGGCGTCGACGACGGTCTCCCCCTCGTCGAGGCGGCCGCCGGGCAGCGCCCATTGCGCGGCGTGCGCGCGCAGCCGAGACGCCCTGCGACACAACAGAAATGCAGCGCCGCCGGACACGTCGACCATGCGGCCGTCGAGGCCGGGGTCCATCGGTCGCCCGTCGATCCAGTCGTCGACGGGCGCCGGGTCCACCCTGTCCTCGCCGAGCTCGGAATCGACGAGCACCACCGCCACGGCCGCGTGCCGCTTCGAGGGGTCGACCACCTCTCGACGGCGGTGACTCGCCAGATTGCCCCGAACTCGCTCGCGCAGCGCCTCGTCGTAGGTGATCGTCACCGTTCGACCATAGGTGCCGCTCCCGGGTCAGGCCGTGGGCACCATCCCGTGTGGGTCCAGGACGAACTTCTCGGCGACGCCGGAGTCGAATTCGGCGTACCCACGCGGCGCGTCGTCGAGGGTGATCACGGTGGCGTTCACCGCGTCGGCGATGTGCGCCTTGTCGTGCAGGATGCTCATCATCAGTCCGCGGTTGTACTTCAGCACCGGACACTGCCCGGTGGCCAGGCTGTGGCTCTTGGCCCAGCCCAGGCCGAGCCGGACCTTGAGGGTGCCCTCCTTGGCGTCGGCGTCGGCGGCGCCGGGGTCGCCGGTGACGTACAGGCCGGGGATCCCGAGCGAGCCGCCGGCCCGGGTCAGACCCATGATCGAGTTGAGGACTGCGGCGGGTTGCTCACCCGCGCCCTGCCCGTGCCCGCTGGCCTCGAATCCGACGGCGTCCACGGCGCAGTCGACCTCATTGGTGCCGAGAATCTCGGCGACCTGGTCCTCCAGCGAGGCGTCTGCGCTGACGTCAACCGTTGCGCACCCGAATGATTCGGCCTGCCTGAGCCGGTCTGCGTTCAGGTCGCCGACGATGACCACGGCAGCGCCGAGCAGTTGCGCCGAGTACGCGGCCGCCAAGCCCACGGGCCCGGCACCGGCGACGTACACCGTCGAACCGGTGGTGACGCCCGCCGTCTTCGCGCCGTGGTACCCGGTCGGGAAGATGTCCGACAGCATGGTGAGATCGCGAATCTTCGCCAACGCCGCGTCGCGGTCGGGGAACTTCAGCAGGTTGAAGTCGGCGAACGGAACCATGACGTAGTCGGCCTGGCCACCCAGCCAGCCACCCATGTCGACGTAGCCGTAGGCCGACCCGGCGCGCGCGGGGTTGACGTTGAGGCACACCCCGGTTTGCCCCTCGCGGCAGTTCCGGCACCGGCCGCAGGCGATGTTGAACGGCACCGAGCAGATGTCGCCAATCTCGAGAAACTGTACGTCGGAACCCTTTTCGACGATTTCGCCGGTGATCTCGTGGCCCAGGGTCTGGCCCACCGGGGCGGTGGTGCGGCCCCGGACCATGTGCTGATCAGAGCCGCAGATGTTGGTCGACACGCATTTGAGGATGACGGCGTGGTCGGCCTTGCGGCTCATCCCCATCGCGCTGGCTACTTCTTCGGGGACTTCGAGCTTGGGGTAGTCGATCGTCTCGACGGCCACCTGGCCGGGGCCCTTGTACACGACAATTCGGTTGCCACTCATGGCTTTCCCTACCAGAGCCGCGGTGTTGGCAGCAGGCTCTCCGTTGCGCCCGCGGTCCTCCACCCGAGCCTAGGCACCGCCGTCGACGCCGTGGGCGGTGTGGCCGAAAACCTCGCCTTTCGACTAGCCGCGGTAGTCGGCCACCTTGGCGGCGTACTCGTCGAGCAGGCGAAGCGTTTCGTCGCGCGGTACCGACGGCAGCATCAGCGCCACCTGTCCGAAGCCGAGGTCGTCCACGGCCCGCCAGTAGTCCGCGTCGACCGGCGTGCCAAACATCGCCAGCGGGACGTCGCGACCGGAGCCGTCGCGCATCTGCTGGACACGCGACGAGAGCACGTCGACCGGAAACGGATTGGAGATCCAGCCCGCGTCGTGGCGGATGACGCGCTTGACGGTGGCGTCGGAGTTGCCGCCGATGAAGATCGGCGGGTGCGGCTTCTGGACGGGCTTGGGCCGACTGAATGAGGCGTCGAAGTCGACGAACCTGCCGTGGTATTCGGCTGGCTCGTCGGTCCACAGCGCCTTGATGGCCTCGATGCGTTCGTCGAGCAAGGCGCCGCGGGTCTTCGGATCGGTGCCGTGGTCGCGAAGTTCCTCGATGTTCCAACCGGCGCCGACGCCGAACACGAAGCGGCCGCCCGAGATCAGGTCGATGCTGGCGGCTTCCTTCGCGGTGGTGATCGGATCGCGCTGGATCAGCAGGGCGATTCCGGTGAAGAGCTCGATCCGCGAGGTCACCGCCGCGGCGGCCGCGAGGGTGACGAAGGGGTCCAGCGTCTTGTAGTAGACGTCGGGCAGCTCGCCGCCGGACGGATACGCCGACTCCCGGCTGGCTGGGATGTGGGTGTGCTCGGCCACGACCAGCGCGTCGAAGCCCCTGTCCTCGATGGCCGTGGCCAGCGAGACCGGGTCGATGCCGTCGTCTGTGACGAACGTGGCAATGCCAAATTTCACGAGTTCCCTCATCTGTCGGTGTCAGGTCCCAGAACACCACCCGTGCGACGTGCTATTCCCCCCGACCCCCTCGACGAATGGCCCTCGAGCGCGAACGTTAGATAGGGTCACTATCAGGTTGAGCCGGGATCGATGGTGCTTCGGGTGCGAACAGCCGGTCGCGAGAACACCGTTGCGGCGGGAAGAAACCCCGCCGGAAAGAACTTGGAGAAGTACGTGCCTGCCTCGATTCCGTCCGATCACCGCGGACCGCGCTGATGCGCCAAGGTCCCCTCGCCGGGCGCTATCCCGCCGTGGCCGCCATGGTCATCCTCGCCCTGATCCCGTACTTGGCGCTCTCCGCCGCGATCGACCCCCTGGTGCCGATCATCACCGAGCAACTCCACATGAGCGTTCAGACGATGAGCCTGAGCTCTGGGCTGGGCAACGCCGCGTACGCCGTGGGCACGGTGCTGGCCGTGCAGTTCGCCCAGCACCTTCCGCAGCGCCGGATGCTGCTCGCCTACGCGGTGGTGCTGGCGGTCGGTTCGGTGGTGGCCGCCGCGGCGGTCAACCCCGGCATGTTCATCGGCGGGCACGTCCTGCAGGGGCTGGCCACCAGCATGCTGCTCATCGCCGCGGCGCCGCCTCTGACGATCGGCTTCCCGAAGGAGAAGCTCCGGAACACCGCCGTCATCATGAACATGTGCGTGTTCGGTGCCGTCGCGCTCGGCCCGTTCATCGGCGGCGCGCAGGCCGAGTCCCACGCGTGGCGACCGCTCTTCTGGATCATCGCCGGAATCGCGATGCTGGCCCTGGTCATGGCCGCGCTGACGTTCGAGGACGCCCCGCCGGCCGACCTCGACGCGCCGCGTGACCTTCGCGCCATCGGGCTCGCGGCCGTCGGTTGCGCCGCAGCGTTCGTCGGCGCCTCGCAGCTGACCAGCCACGGCTTCGGGGACGCCGCGGTGACCGTGCCGATGTTCGGCGGCCTCGCCCTGATCGTCGTGCTGGTGGTCTACCAATTCCGTTCGCGCCGGCCACTTCTCACCGTCCGCACCATGCTCACCAGCTCGATTCCCGTCGCCGGCGTCGGCGTCGCACTGTTCGCGGCGGCAGCCTCGGTGGCGGCGACGGCCCTGACGGCCAACGTGCTGCTGCAGACCTACAGCCCCGTCCACGTCGGATTGCTGTACCTGCCCGAACTCGGTGGCGCCGTGGTGATGGCCGTGGTCTTCGGGATCGTGATCACTCGACGCGCGATGCACTACCTGCCGCTCGTCGGGATGGTGCTCCTCGCGGCGGGCATCCTCGTCTTCCAGTTCGCCCTGCCCGCCAACCAGCCCCTGGTGCTGGTCGCCGCGGGATTGACGGGGCTGGCCCTCGGTGCCACCGTCGCGCCTGCACTGTTCGTCGCCGGCTTCTCGCTGCAGTCGAACAGCCTGCAGCGCGTCTTCGCGATCATCGAACTGTTCCGCGCGGTGGCCGCGTTCATGGTGGCCCCGATCCTGGCCCACTTCGCGCTGACGGTGTCGACCGATCTCGGAATCGGTACCCGCTACGCGCTGTGGATCGGCTTCGGCCTCGCGGTCGGCGGCGCCGTCTTCGGCGTGGCCGTCTACGCGTTGAGCGGCGCGCGACCGCAGAAACCCGACCTCGACGAGTTCCTCGACGGCGACGACCCCGCCTGGTACTCACCACCCCTGCTGGCACGCATCCGATCCGTGGAGACGATCGCGCCTCAGCGGGCCGCCACCGTCACCGCCGCGGAGCCCGACGAGGCCGCGGCCGTGGATCCGCACGGCATGGTGCTGATCGCCTACGACGGCACCGATCTGGCCGACTTCGCCATCACGCAGGCCGCGGCCCGGCTGGGAACCGGGCGGGAGGCGTTGGTCGTCTGCGTCTGGCAGCCGGTCGACGTCGGCTTCACCCCCTCCGATTCGCAGCACTTCGACGCCGACCGGGCCACCGAGGTGCGACGCGCCGCCGAGCGGACGGCCGCCCACGGTGCAGAGCTGGCACGCGAGGCCGGCTTCGCGGCGCAGAGCGTGGCGGTGGAGGCCTCCCCGACGTGGAAGGGCATCGTCGCCGCCGCCGACGATCACGACGCCAGCGTCATCGTGCTCGGGCCGCACCGCCGCAGCGGTCTTCTCGGACATCTGCAGGGCAGCGTCGCGTCCGCCGTCGTCGCCCACACCGAGCGACCGGTTCTGATCGTCCCGCAGTACCAGGACGTCAGCTAGGTGTGACGTCCAGGGAAGTCGTCCCTGGACATCAGAGCTAGGCGGCGTTGGGTTCTGGGCCGGCGGGCCGGTCCTCGGCCTCGCCGCCCGGGTCGTCCAGCTCGTCATCCGGTGGCCGGTACAGCCTTTCGGGGCGGTGGTAGTCGTTGACGCGGACTTGACCGGTGTCCAGGGCCGGGGGCGGGATCCACTCGACGTCGTGGTCGCCGTTGACCCGCGTGGTCCACCCGCCAGGCCCGACCGCCCGGTTGTCGGGCCCGCACGCGAGGGCCAGGTCGTCGACGTTGGTCTGGCCGCCGTCGGCCCAGTCGCGGGCGGCGTGGTGGACCTGGCTGCCGTAGGCCGGCACCGTGCACCCGGGCTTGGTGCACCCACCGTCGCGGGCGATCAGCATCAGCCGCTGCGCCGGCGAGGCGGTGCGGCGGGCCCGAAACAGGTTCAGCGCCGACCCCGTGGCCCCGTCGAACACCGCCAGAAAGAGGTTCGCCCGCGCGGCCAGCCCGATCACGTCCCGGATCGGCATCACCGTGCCACCACCGGTGACACCGACCCCGGCTCGACTCTCCAGATCCTGCAGGGTGGTTCGGATGATGATCGTGGCCGGCAACCCGTTGTGCTGACCCAGCTCACCGCTCTTCAGCACGCGGCGTCCCGCCGTCATCAGTGCGTCGTGCTGGCGCTGCGCCAGGGTGCGGTGGTCCTCGTCGATCTGCTCCTGCGACGGGGTGCCCGACACGCACGGCTGGTCGTCGTCGGGGTTGCACATCCCCGGCGCGGCCAGCGTGGCAAAGACGGCCTCGACGACGGCCCAGGCCTCCGGCGTCAGGTTGGCCGTCAGGCGCACCATGCCGTCGGGCTGCTGGGGCGCCTTCGTCACACCTCGGCGGCGCGCGCGTTCGGTGTAGTCGGGCTCCGGGCCGTCCTGGTCGAGCAGGAAGAGGGTGCGGTCGGCGTTGTCCTTGAGTTCCTTGGGACCGACGCTCATCGCGGTCCTGACCAGGTCGGCTTCGATCTGGCCGCGGGTGGTCGCGTCGACCGCCGCCGGGATGCGGCCCATCGCATTAGCCAGGACCTGCACGTGTTCGCGGGTGATCAACCCATGCGACTGCGCGATCGCGGTGCACGGCAACACCGGGTCCAACGGTGCACCGATCAACGTGCGGCGCGCGGCGAGCAGCGCGGCCTCCTCGAGCCGGCGACCCGCTTCGCTCGGCGAGATCCGCCACCGGACGGCCATTACGTCGCGCCACGACTTCGCACCCAACGCCTTCGGTGTCGTCTCGGCCTGCAACCGGGTCAGCAACCGGTGCCCCTGGACCGGTAGTTGGCACGTCAGCGTCTCGAGATCGTCGAGCACGCCGAGCAATTCGGCAGCGGTCAGCTGCTCGACCGACAGCGCCGCCAACGCGTCATGGGCGGCCCGCAGCGCAGCTACCGCCGCTTGCACCTCGCCCACGTCGACCATGATTAGAACATACGTTCGAAGTTTAAAGACTTCTTGACGTATTTCTTGAGACATCCCTAAGTGCGTCGGTGAAGGCGTTCATGAAGGTGGCGCGGCGAACGTCCGTCTCTCGACCCTTGGTGGCAAGGACGACGTTGTCCCGTCGGCCCTTGAGGGGCCTTTCCGACCACCGTCTCGGAGTTTCCCTGCGAGGAATCGAATACCCTCGCCGCCTACTTGGCGCGCACCAGGGGCGTCAACCGCCGGATCGCGCGGATCTCGTCGTCCCGGTAGGGACGCCCGTCCGGGCCCAGGAGATCGCTGAACCACACCTTCGGAGCCGGATCCGGGCGATCCCACGAGTCCCACGGCAGATACGTCTGCGTCTTGCCCGCCACCAGGCCCCAGTTGATCGCGCCGACGTCCAGCCGTTGCGCGATCGGCAGGATCCCCTCCACGCTGCTGCCCAGTGACCGAGCCAGGTATTCGGTGCACACGATGGGCCGTTGCAGCGGCACCAGTTCGGCGACCCGCGCCTCGAAGCCCGCCGGCTCGGCATAGGAGTGGAAGGTGATGACGTCGGAGTTGTCCAGTTGGATGCCGGCGATGATGCTGCGCTTGCCGGGGTCGGCCCAGGCGCCCTGCCACACACCGCTGGTCAGGGGTTGTGTCGGGTCGACGTCCCGCGCCCACTGGAAGACCTGCGGAAGCAGCGCCGCGACCAGGTCGTCCTTGTCGGTCCTCTCCACATTGCGGTACACGGTCGCGGGGTTGTCGGGTTCGTTCCAGAGGTCCCACCCCAGCACGCGGTCGTCGTTGCGGAACTGGCTCAACACCCCGGTGACGTACTCCTTGAGGACCCCGACGTACTGCCGGTCACCGAGGCGTTGCGCGCCAGGACTCTGCACCCACCCGGAGTTGTGCACACCCGGCACCGGCGCGCGCTGCGGGCCCAATGTGGGCCGTGGGTCCCAGCAGGAGTCGAAGAAGACGAACAGCGGTTTGATGGCATGCCGCGCCGCAATCGTCACGAATTGCATCAGCCGCCGGAGGAAGCCACGGCGATCCTGCGTCCAGAGCAGATCGTGGAGGAACACCCGCATGGTGTTGAACCCGATTCGCCGGGCCATGCCCAGCTCGGCGTCGATGCGCCGGATGTCGTAGGTCTGCGGCTGGAACATCTCCAGCTGGTTGATCGCGTTGGACGGAATGTAGTTTGCGCCGACGAGTCCGCGGTGCGTCCGGTACCACCCCTGGGCCCGCTCGATCGGCCACCGTCCCCCGCCCGCGGCGGACGCCCTCGGCGATGCGCTCAACGCCGTGCCACCAGCCAGAACCAGCGGAACCTTGAGTGCCGCGCGGCGGTGAATCACACGTGGAGGGGGTCGTCCGGGATCACCAACCAAGCTGCAGTCCTTTGATCGAAAACGCGAAAGGCATTGTCGGACAACACCTTCAGAAAGCGATCAAAGTTGCCAGCCCGTCGCCACGCACCACCGTACGTGAAGCGCGGCAACGCGGCATCCGCGCCGCTCAGCGGCGGGTCGGTACCGCCCAGGCGCTGCCCTGCTCGTGATCGAGCACCGTCATCCCCTTGTTCTTCAGCCCGAAGACGTAGACCACGAGGCTGATGCCGATCACCACGGTGACGTAGACGATGAAGGAGCCGACGCGATCGGAGGACTTTGCCGCCTGGAACAACAACGGCGCGGTACCGCCGAAGACGGAGTTCGCCAGCGCGTAGCCCAATCCCACGCCGAGCGCACGCACCTCGGCGGGGAACAGTTCGGCCTTCACGATGGCGTTCACCGAGGTGTACCCCGTCAGGATGACGTAGCCGACCACCGTCAACGCGAACGCGACCATCGGCGAGGTGGTCTGCGGCAGGTAGGTCAACAGCACGTAGGTGTAGAGCACCCCCCCGACGCCGAAGAACACCAGCAACACCTTGCGCCCCACCCGGTCGCTGAGCAGACCGCCGAGCGGCTGCAGGAGCATCAGCAGAATCAGGCTCGCGAGGTTGATCCACGTCGCGGTCAGGGCCCGGTCGGCACCGAAGGTGGACTTGACGATCGCCGGTGCGTTGATCGTGTACGTGTAGAAGGCCACCGTGCCGCCCGCGGTGATGAGGAAGACCAGCACCAGCGGGCGCCAATGCGTGGTGAACAGCGCCTTCAACGACCCCGCGGCCTTGTCGGTGCCGGCGCGCACCGCCTCGAGGTAGGAGTCGCTGAGCGACTCGTCCATCGAGCGGCGCATCCACAGCACCACCAGCGCCGCGATGCCACCGATGAAGAAGCCGACCCGCCATCCCCACGCCGTCACGGTCTCGACGTCGAACATGCTGAGCAGGATCAGCAGGGTGAACTGCGCGAGGACGTGACCCCCGATGAGGGTGACGTACTGGAACGACGACAGGAAGCCACGCCGGTGGGGGGTGGCCGCCTCGGACATGTACGTCGCCGAAGTCCCGTACTCCCCGCCGGTGGCGAAGCCCTGCACGAGCCGCGCGAGGATCAGGATCACCGCTGCCCAGTAGCCGATGATCTCGCGCGTGGGCATCACGGCCACCACGAACGCGCACGCCGACATCACCGTGATGCTGAGCATCAGCGCCGACTTTCGCCCGCGGCGGTCGGCGTACCGTCCGAAGAACCACGACCCCACCGGCCGCATGACGAAGGTGACCGCGAAGATGCCGTAGATGTACAGGGTCGAGTTCTTGTCGGCCTTGTCGAAGAACTGGGCCTCGAAGTACGTGGCGAACACCGTGTAGACGTAGACGTCGTACCACTCGACGAGGTTTCCCGCCGAACCCTTGATGGTGTTGAGCACCGCCCGCCTGGTGCTCGTCGGCGCCAGGGTGGCGCCGCCGCGGCCGGACGGCGTGCTCGATGACGGGGCCGCTTCGCTCATCCGGCGACGATAACGGAACGACTCCCCCGCCCGCGGCCGGTTGCACGGCCGAACGTGCCCCCTACTCGGGCGGGGCAGCGCCGCGTCGGGTAGTACAGGGACCATGCGGAACGACTTCCACGGCGAGCTCGACTCACTCATCGAGGCGTTGAGTCAGATGTGCGGCCTGGCCGGTCTGGCGATGGAACGCGCCACCCAGGCCCTGTTGCAAGCCGACCTGCCGCTCGCCGAACAGGTCATCACCGACCACGACCACCTGACGCAGATGCAGGCCCAGGCCGAGGAGGCCGCCCTGCTCCTGTTGGCCCTGCAGGCGCCCGTCGCCGGGGACCTACGGGTGGTGGTCAGCTCGATGCAGAACGTGGCCGACGCCGAGCGGATGGGCGGCCTGGCGTTGCACGTCGCGAAGATCGCCCGCCGCCGGCACCCGGACTATGCGGTGCCCGAGGAGGTCAACGGGTACTTCGCCGAAATGGGACGCATTGCCGTGGATCTCGGCAACAGCGCGAAGGACGTCGTGCTGTCCCGTGATCCCGAGCAGGCGGCCCAGATCAGTCGGGACGACGACGCGATGGATCAACTCCACCGGCACCTGTTCACGATGATGATGGACGACCGGTGGAACCACGGGGTGGCGGCGGCGGTCGACATCACCTTGCTCGGCCGCTTCTACGAGCGCTTCGCCGATCACGCCGCACAGATCGGTCGACGCATCGTCTTCCAGGTCACCGGCGAGACCAGCGAGGCCTAGCACCGTCGAGGGGTTTGCTGGCGAAAATTTGACGCCTTCGCGGTGGGCCCGGTCACACCCGGTGGATTCGGGTACGACGGTGGCCCCCGCCACTCACCTGCTGTGATGCTCATCGCCCTGACGCCGTAAAACTTGGCACCGCGCGGCCCCGGTGTCACCATGGATGAGGTGTTGACGAGAACTGCCGAACTTCGACTTGGACCGCGCCGATGAGCGTTCAATCGTTTGCTCTGCACTTCCGCTGGAACGTCCGGGCGCTACAGCGCAATCCCCTGACCCGCACCAGCGACCGACTCGAAGCGTTGACATTCGTGGTGCTCTTCCTGATGACGCTTCTGGCCATCCCCGTGGCGACGCACGTGGCCGACCGGGCCTACGACTCGACGATGCAGTTCGTCCAAGAAGAAACGCAGACCCGGCACTCCGTGCAGGCTCAGGCGGTGACCGGAACCGAAACCCCGACCGACTTCGGCACGCCCCTCTACGTCGACGCCAAGTGGACCGAGAACGGCCGGGAACGCACCGAGCGCATCGCCAGTGCCGGGGCAGTCGCCGCGGGCGCGAAGATGACGGTGTGGCTCGACGAGGCGGGCAAGGTCGTCACCGCACCCCTTCGACCGGCCGACGCGTCGGTCAACGCGACCAGCGCGGGTTGGTCGGTCTGGCTGCTCGCCGTGGTCTTCTGCGGGCTCGTCGGCCTGGCCGTTCGCAAGGCGCTGGACCGTTCCCGGGCCCGGTCATGGGACCGGGCGCTGCAACTCTTCGCCTACGGCGACGACGGCTGGGCCAACCGCCACAGCTGAGACCTAGACTCGGCCCGGTGAACGAACCGTCGACCACCGAGGACGGTCACTACGTGGTGATCAACGGACGCCGCTGGCGCGCCACCGATCCCGCAATCCCCGAAGAACGCCGGGCGGAGCTCACCCACATCCTGATGTCATGGCGCCGGGAAGTGCGCCGTACCAAGGGAACTGACGAGGAACGGGCCGCCCGCGCGGGCGTGCAGGCCGCCAAGGTTGCGCTCGGGGAACGGGGCACGCCGCCGTGGTGGGAGCAGACCGACGAGCAGCGGCGCGCACGGTGGCAGGCAGCCGTGGCCACTCCCGCGTGACCGACACCAGCGTCGCGGTCCGCACGCGCTCCGGAATCCTCCCGCCGCACTGAGACGGCAGCGGTTCGGACGGCCGCTCGCGGTCGACCACCCCGAAACGGCCAGGTAGGGCGCGTCGCCATCCACCGTGGGGATAGGGTGAGGGTGACGTAATTGTCATGTACGTCAAAAGGGGGGGGCCTGCCCGATGGACAAGCGCACGTACGGCATGAGCGGGGTGGTGGCGGCAGCTGGCATCGGGCTGGCGCTCGTGGCCGGCCCCGGCATCAGCGCTGCGGAGCCGTCGGCATCGGATGGGCCCGGGCCCAGCGCGTCGTCGCCCTCAGCCGATGGTCCGTCGTCGCACACCGCGTCGTCCACCACCGCGTCGTCCACCACTGCTTCGTCGAATTCGGCCTCGTCCACCACCACCTCGTCCACTGCCTCGTCGAATTCGGCGTCGTCGCACGGCGCTTCGGCCGCGAGCTCCGCGGGCGGCAGCGACCCGTCCGACACCTCCACCACACCCGGCCCGACGACCGGCCCGGCGAAGGACCGCCCCGAGTCCGCCGATCCCGCCGGGTCGACGGTCGAAGATCCGTCGGATCCGGATGCCACGGGTGAAGCTCCCGCCAAGCCCGCCGAACCCACCGAACCCGCCGTAACCGAGCCGGCGGTACCGACGCCCACGGGCGGCGCGGGAGGTGCGGTCGACCATGGATCGGACACTGCCGAGTCGACACCCAGACCGGTGCAGCACCAGCCCACCGCTGCCGGCGACGCCGACGTCGCAACCCATTCCACCGTCGGCACCAGCGTCGAGCAGCCGACGAAGTCACCGACCCCCTCGGCAGGCGTGGTGGTGGCCGGCGAGCCGGTCGTCTCCAGCCCGGCGCTGACGACGACCACTCCGGAAGCCGCCGCAATCGCCACACCCGTTGTCTCGCAAAAGCTTCCGGTGCCGGCCGTCGGTATCGTCGCGACCTTGCTGGGCGCATTCGACGCCACCGGCGCGCCCGGACCGGTGGAATCCCCGTCCCTGTGGGCCGTCCTGGCATGGGTGCGCCGACAACTCGGCGACTCGACGATCGTCCCCACCGGCAATCAGTCGACCACGTCTGCGGCGGCCTCCACCACCGCGCCCGTCACCACCATCAACGTCAAGGACTACGGTGCGGTGGGCGACGGGATCACCGACGACTCGGCCGCCATCAAGGCCGCACAGGCAGCGCTGTCGTCGGGTGAGCGGCTGTACTTCCCGGAGGGCGACTACCGGTTTGCCCAACAGCAGCCCGCGGGCAACGCAGCGATCCTGATCAAGGGTTTGTCGAACGTGACGGTCGAGTTCGCCCCCGGAGCGCGGCTGTTGATGGACAACCTGGACGCCGCCGGACACGGCACCAGCCACGGCATCCGAGTCGAGGGGTCGGCCTCCCATGTGGCGATCATCAATCCCACCGTCGAATGGGTCACCAGGCCGTCTGAACGGAGCTTCGGCGACGGCATCTCGGTGCTCGGCTGGCCATCCGATTCCCCGCCCCCTGCGGGATGGACCGGCTCGACCGGCACCGTGCAGTTCGTGTCGATCGTCAACGGTCGCGTGGTCAACGCACCGCAGGCCGGGGCGGTCGTCATGGGAGCGTCCGACGTGACCGTCACGAACTTCACCGCCATCGGCACGCTGGCCGACGGACTGCACTTCAACGCCAACCGCCGGGTGACGGTCGACGGGCTGGTCGCGCAGAACACCGGCGACGACGGTCTGGCCTTCGTGACGTACTACGACCCGAGTCAGCCGTGGACCTACGGCCCTGGAGACGGTCCGTTCAATCAGGCCGGCGTCGGGGAATGGAACAACGGCGGTTCGGTCGCCTCCCACATCACGGTGACCGGCGGCCGCGCCAGCGGCGTCCGGGTCCAGGGCGGCTACGACATCGCCATCGACGACGTCACGGTAACCGGCAAGGACTACGGCATCCAGCTCAACTCGGCCATCGCGGCCGGCCCCGGCGACTGGACCAGTCTCGCCTCGCGCGACATTCACTTTTCGAACGTCACGATCGACGATACCCAGACCGGAATCGTGTTGGCCACCAACAACATCGACGGCACCCAGAACTCCATGTGGTGGGACTTCGCTGGCTCGTCGATCACCGACGTCGTCATCCGCGGTTCGAAGAACTGGTCGCTCGCCGTCGAGACCCCCGCGGTGACGACGAGCAAGTTCGCCGGCATCACGCTGCGCAACATCGACGCCGAAAGCCTGGCCGCCAGCATGCCGACCGGCGGCGGCAACGGCGGAATACTGTTGGCATCGCTCCGCGATTCGGTGGTCGACGGCCTACGACTCGTCGCCGATCACCCCAGTGACGTCGTCATCACCGGCGCGGGTGCGATCCGCGGAGCGCTCGACGTCGCCGACCTGCCGTCTTCGAATCTGACGATCGACGACCTGGTGCTCGACGGTCCCGGACGGATCCTCGTCCAGGACATCGCCGGGGTGACGTTCGGGAGCGTGACGTCCAGCGGCGCGGACGGCGCCGCGATCGTCCTCTACCGCGTCAAGGACGGCTCCTTCGAGGACATCACCGCGTATCTGCCAGGACGGGGCGCCGGGTCCGGCGTCGGCGTGCAAATCCTGCAGGTCTACGATCTCGACATCGCGAACATCACGGTGACCATGGACGATCACGTCGGATCGTCTTGGTGGGCAGTGGAACTCGGAGGCGGTAACCCGGACCAGGACGTCGCCGGCCAAGGCGTTCGCATCGAGAACGTCACGTATGTCAGCGGCCGCGACGACGTGAATTCCGACATCGTGGTCCAGGGCGGCCCATACGGGCCCGTCGACTGGTACATCCGCGCTCATTGGCTTCACGAGGGCGAGGCCACGCCGCAGTGGCGGTCTGCGACGTACGGCGACACCACTCCGCTCTAAAGACCGGTGCTCACTCCCGCGTGACCGACACCAACGTGAAGATCCGCACGCGCCCGGGAATCCTTGCGCTGCACTGAGACAGCAGCGGTTCGGACAGTTGCTCACCGACGACCACCTCGACGGTGCCCCCGTCGACGGCCAACGTCACGCGGGCCGTACGGTCGCCGGGCTCCAGCCGCACCGGCGCCCAGGCCCCAACGCGGTCGTCACCGTACGCCTCGCGGGCGAAGTACTGCGCCGCCTGCACCACGTGTGGCAACGAGGTGCGGCCGCGCAGGAGGCCGTTGACCAGCCGCCCCTCGGCGTACGCGCTCACCAGGTGCGCGGCGTCGGCCGACTCGACCCGTCCGTAGCACAGCCCCTCGGGCAGGATGAGCATCGTCGCAGCGAACCTGTCCCCACCCAGATGTGAGCATTCCCAGGTGAATTCGGGATACTTCGCCGCAATCGCCGCCGCCGCGCCACGACCCCGGACCGCGCAGCACTGGTCGTGCCGGCCGTGCGCGCAGACGGCGACCAGCGGCCCGTCGGTTGGGTTCCCGTCGGAGCCGTCCAGCGCCAGCTCCAGGTACTCGTCGGGACCGGAGACCTCGCCGTGGTGAAGAGCCTCCGCGCCGAGGTGGGACTCGGCGACGAACCACCGCCAGCGCCGCGCCCCCGTGCGGCGTCCCGGCCGGCGGATGGCCGCGATCCGCATCCCTGCCGCCTCGGCCCGGCGGACGATCGCCCGGCCCAGCCCGGGGTCGATCACCGACGGCGAGTCCATGAACGCCGAAGGCCCCCAGGCGCCGCACAATTCGAGCATCAGCCAGGCCGAGCCGGCGGACGCGGTGCCGTACATGGGATCGTCGCGCTCCCGCGACACGTCGCTGCAGGGCCGCCAACCGTCGGGCGGCGTCATCCTGCGGCCGGTACGACGACCGCCTCCCGCAGCAATCGGCGGATGACGACCTCTCCGTCGGCCGCGTCCAGTCCGGGCAGGGCGCCCGCGTCGGCGACCAGACCCGCGTGCAACGCGGCGATCGCGTCGGCGCATGCATCGGGCAGGCTGATGGTGCGATCGGTCAGCTGCAGGACCACCCGGCCGTCGTGCCGTCGAACGGTGGCGACGAGGCCGTGCCGCCATCGCACGGCGGTGGTGGCCGCCTGCTCCGCGGCCGCGAGGGAGGCCAGCGGCCGGACGGCGACGGGCCGGGTTCGGTCGGCGAAGCGCCGCCTCGTGCCGTTGGCGGCCTGTTCGCCGAGTTCGGCGGCGTGGTCGCGCAGCCGCTCGGCCAGCTCGGCGACGAGCTTGGTGGTGGTCGCCACCATCTCGCTCTGGTCGGTCATGTCGACCCCCATCGGCAGGGAGCGCCGGAAGTCGGCCACGCCCTCCAATTGGTCGACGACGGCGCGGATCACGTCCATCCCGGTGACGGCGGAGACGCCGATCGTCAGGTGAACCGACGTCTGGCCAAGTGCACGAGCCGAGTGGATCCAGCCCCGGGGAAGATAGAGCGCGTCACCGGGATTGAGCACCGCGTCGACGACCGGCTCGTCGTCCTTGACGCGCCGCGCGATCGCGTCGCGATGGTCGGTCCACGGCTGTGACGGGAGGGGGTCGACGTGCACCGGTTCGTGCACCGTCCAGTGCTTGGTCCCGGAGGTCTGCAACACGAAGACGTCGTGGACGTCGTAGTGCGGATCGAATCCACGATTCTGCGGCGGCGTCACGTAGGCGTTGGCCTGAACGGGATGCCCCAGGTCGTCGACCATCCCCCGGACGAAGTCGATCACAGGAGGCCACAGCCGGTGCAGCCCCTGAAGCACTATCGTTGCGCCGGAAGCAAATTGGGCGAGGACCTTCGCCGAGTCGACCTGGTCGGGCATCTCGGCCCCGAAGCCGGCCGGACCCAGATAGGCGTCGCGGGTCACCAACCCGCCCTCCTTGGCCACCCGGATGAACGGGGCCCGCACCCCTCGCTCGGAGAGCAGCTCGTCGACGTGGCTGGTCGACAGGAGGTCGTCGAAGTCGCGAGGCAGTTCCGCTGCCCGGGTCAGCAACGGCAACCGCCCCCAGTGTTCGCGGGCGAACGTCTGGGGGTCGGCGCCGATGCAACGGTTCAGCATGATGCTGGATCAGGCGGTGCCGTCCGCGCCGCCGTCGTGACCCTCGGGGTTGGAGCCACCGTCGGCCGGACCCTCGCCACCGGCGCTACCGTCCGCGCCGCCGTCATGACCACCGGGGTTGGAGCCACCGTCGGCCGGACCCTCGCCACCGGCACTGCCGTCCGCGCCGCCGTCATGACCACCGGGGTTGGAGCCACCGTCGGCCGGACCCTCGCCACCGGCGCCGGTCGTCGTGATGTCGTCGTCGTTGATCGCCATGGAACCATCTCCTTCATCGAACCGCATCGGGGCTTGAGCAGGTAGGCCCTGCTACGTCGCGGTGACTGCGGGTTGCCCACCGACGAGCTTCGTAAACCGAAGGTACGGCTGGCCTAACGACGACGGGGCTACTGAGGTGTCCCGTCCGGCGACCGCCCCGCGAGGAGCGCGTCGATCGTGCTGGGGTCGACGTCGGCCGCGAACATTCCGACCCGGCCGATGGGGAACGAGTCGAGCATCTTCTGGAGGTCGACACCCTCGGGCAGGATGCTCGCGGCATCCGGTGCGCCGCCCATCATCTCGGCGACCGCGGCCTGCAGAACCGGACCGGCGACGGGATCGGCCATCACCTCGCCGATCGACGACGAGCGTGACAGCGGCAAGGCCACGGGGTCCCCGACGACGTCGACCCGCACCGTCGAACGGACGTCGCGGCTCGAGGCGGCGACCTCGAGGGTGTAGGTGCCGCCCTCGACGATCCACGAGTCGACGCGAACGTCCCAGTACGCCAGGTCCCTTCGCCGCACCCGCAGGGTCACCTCGCGCGTCTCGCCCGCCTCCAGTGCGACGGACGCGAACGCCTTCAGCTCTCGCGGCGGGCGCTGCGTGACGGCCGCGGGCAACGACGAGTACAGCTGCACCACCTCGCGGCCGGCCACCGAACCGGTGTTGGTCACGGCCAACCGGACGTCGACGTCACCGTCCGCGACGGTCGACGCGGACGCCGGCCCGTACTCGAACGTGGTGTAGGACAACCCATGACCGAACGGGTAGGCGACGTCGAGGTCGCGGGCGTCATACCAGCGATATCCCACGAACAGGCCCTCGCCGTAGCGCACGTGGGAGAACTCGCCGGGAAAGTCGAGGTAAGCCGGGCTGTCGGCGAACCGCAGCGGAACCGTCTCCGTCAGCTTCGCCGACGGGTTGACCACACCGAAGAGGACGTCGGCGGTGGCCCCGCCGCCCGCCTGGCCCAGCAGCCACCCCTCGAGGATCGCCGGCACGCTGGCGGCGAAGGGCAGGACGACGACCCCGCCGTTGGACAGCACGACGACGGTGTCGGGGTTCGCCTCGACGACGGCCTGGAGAAGGGCCAGCTGGTCGGCGGGCAGGTCGACGTCGTCACGGTCGTAGCCCTCGGACTCCAGGCGGGCGGGCAGGCCCAGGAAGACGACGGCGACGTCGGCGCCGGAGGCGGCGGCCACCGCCTCGTCGCGCAGGCGCGCCGACTCCGCCTCCGAGACCTCGACCGCGGTGCTGAAACCGGCCGCGAAGGTTACCGATCCCGTTGCCAGCGAACGTATTTCGTCCAGCGCATGGTCCAGCCGGGTCGGGGTGATCATCGACGAGCCGGCACCCTGGTATCGCGGTTCGGCGGCAAAGGCACCGATCACGGCGATGCCGGCGTCCTTCGCCAACGGCAGCAGGCCGCCGTCGTTCTTCAACAGGACGATCGAACGCGCCGCCGCCTCCCGTGCCAGGGCGTGGTGGGCGTCGACGTCCAACGGAGCCGACTCCCCGCCCGCCCGCGTCCGGTCGACCAGCGCCAGCACGCGACCGGCGGCGACGTCGACCACACCCGCGTCCAGCGAACCGTCGTCGACCGCCGCCACCAGCTGCGCGTTGGTCGCGCCGCGGGAGCCCGGCATCTCCAGATCCAGGCCCGCGGCCAGCGCCCGGACGCGGTCGTCGACGGCACCCCAGTCCGAGACCACCACGCCGTCGAACCCCCACTCGTCGCGCAGCACCGTGGTCAGCAACCAGCGGTCCTCCGAGGCATACACGCCGTTGACGCGGTTGTAGGAACACATCACCGTCCACGGCTGGGCGTCCTCGACGACGCGTTGAAAGGCGCGCAGATAGATCTCGCGCAACGGCCGCGGGTCGACGTCGGCGCTGACCCGCATCCGGTCCGTCTCCTGGTTGTTGGCCGCGAAGTGCTTGAGCGACGCGCCGACGCCGCGACTCTGGATGCCGCCGACCATGGCCGCGCCGAGCACCCCGGCGACGACGGGATCCTCCGAGAAGTACTCGAAGTTGCGCCCGCACAACGGCGATCGCTTGATGTTGACGCCCGGCCCGAGCACCACGGCCACGTTCTCGACGGCCGCCTCGGTGCCGATCGCCTCGCCGACGCGTCGGACGAGGTCCGCGTCCCACGACGAGCCCATGGCGACGGCGGGCGGGAAGCAGGTGGCCGGCACGCTGTCGCCGAGCCCCAGGTGGTCGCCCGACCCACGCTGCTTGCGCAGGCCGTGCGGGCCGTCGGTGAGCATGATCGAGGGGACGCCGTGGCCCTCGAGCGCCGCGGTGTGCCAGAAGTCGGCACCACTGAGCAGTGCGGCCTTCTCCTCAAGGGACAGCTGGGAGGGGGGTGGGGTCGTCATGGCGTCCATGGTGCCCGCCGGCTCGGAGTCCCCGTCAGTCGACGAACCCACCGAGCCACCGCGCGACGCTCCTGGCGAACGACTCGGGCACCCGGTCGGGGTCCATCAGGTCGTTCTCGGCCCACAGGCTGCGTTCGCCGACCACCGTCTCGGGGGTGAACCGCAGCAGGGTGCGGCCCGAGCCACGCAGCGCCTCGACGGCGGCGAGGAAGGACCCCCGTTCGGCGTGTTCCCGCTCGAACTCCTCGACCTCCACGCCGAGGTGTTCGCAGACGAGCGCGTTGCGCAGCCCCACGATCGTCCTGGCGACGTCCGCGTGGTCCTTGGCGGCTGCCGAGGCTTCGATGGCCACGTCGCATTCGCTGTCGAAACCGAGCGAGCGATTGTTGAGGTTCGACGAACCGACCCGGAAGAGCCGGTCGTCGACCGCCATGACCTTCGCGTGCACGTAGACGGGCGTGCCGCCGGCGGTCACCGGCCAGTACACCCCGAGCCGGTCGTGCAGGTCGGCCGCCCACAACCGCTTCAGCATGCGGTATCGCGCGCTGTCCATCGACCGCTCCTCCAGCGGGCTCTCCGACTTGCGCGGGATCACGATCACGATCTCCGGGCCGGCCGGCTCACGCAGCCGCGCCGCGAGGGCGTCGACCAGCGTGCGCGAGGCGAGGTACTGGTTCTCCAGGTAGATGGTCTCGCGCGCGGCCGCCATTCCGGCGAGGTTCAGCGCCTCCACCTCGCGTACCTCGGCGCCGTCGCCGAGCCGGGGCATGGTGCGCGCCACCGCGACGTCGACGTCACGCAAGGTCGGCACCAACATGCCGGGCCACACGTCGCGGGTGGCCTCGATCGGTTCCAGGGGCTGACCGGTAGCCACCGACCAGCGGTCGCGGGCCACCTCGCCGAGTGCTCGGGCCGCGGCGCCGCTCACCGCGGCCGCCACCTCGTGTCGGGGTCCGTGGGGCTCGCCGAGCGCACGACGCAGTCGGTTCTCGTCGAGGTGCTCGGGGGTGTCCCACCGGTCGACGGTGAAGTCGATGCCACCACAGAACGCCACCGCGTCGTCGACCACGACGATCTTCTGGTGGTGCACCGCGCCGGTGGGATGCGCCCCGTCGATGGCGAAGTGCATGCGTTCACTGCTGAACCGGTTCATCACCGAGACCGGGGTGACGCCCTCCCACAACCCTTCGAACGCGGACAACAAGCGCAGGTTCGATCGCAGGACGTACACCTCGAGGGCAGGCCGCTTGCGGACCAGCGAGCGCAGGAAGGGACCCAGCTCGTTGTACCCGGCCAGCGTCTTGCCGCCCGGCTCGAAGACCGTCCTGGTGTCGAAGTCCCACCCGATGAGCACGATGCGGTGCTTCGCGCGCAGCATCGCCGCCTTGGTGTGGCGAAAGTAGTCGGCCGCGTCGACGATGAAGGAGAACCGCTCGGCGCGCTCGAGGCGCCAGCACGTCTTCCCGGGGACCAGTAGGCGATCGCCGGTCGCGTGCGGCGCTGACATAGCGCCGTGTCTATCACATCGGGACGACCCGACTTGCGGATGCAGCCGGCGCGGTCAGAGACCCGTCATCTGGTTGGCGCTAGAGCGGCGCGACGCGATCCGCCCACGGCATCGCCTGCTCGAGTTGGGCGGCCAGCCGGATCAGCAGCGACTCCCCCGCCAAGGGCGCAACGAACTGGACGCCCAGCGGCAGCCCGTCCGCCGTCTGGTGCAGCGGCAACGAAATGGCCGGCCGCCCAGTGAGATTCGCCAGCTGTGTGTACGGCACCCAGCCCAGGTTCTGGTCCACCATGTCGTCGACGATCTTGGTGTACCGCAGCAGGCGGGCAGTGCGCGTCCTGAGCAGGACGTCGGCACTACGCTGTAGCGCCACGGGCAGGTCGAACTGACCGATCCTCGGCGGCGGAGTCGCCAGCGTGGGCGTCAGCAGCAGGTCGTAGGACTCGAAGAAGTCGGTCAGCCGGCGGGTGTGCTCGTGCCGTCGTTCGACGGCGTTCACGTAGTCGACGCCGCCGGTCGCGCGGCCCAGGGCGGCCATGATGAGCGTGTCGCGCTCGAAGGACTCGTCCCCGGCGCCCGTCAGCCGCTTCGCGTCGGCGACCTCGTACGCGACGTGGACGAACCAGGTGAGCAGGAAGTCCTTCGCCAGCACCGCGTCGTCGTACGGCGCCTGCGTCAACTCCTCGACGTGATGGCCAAGGTCGGTCAGCACGCGCACCGTGGCCTCGACGGCCGCGACGGCTTCGGGGTCCGGCGTCGCGTTGATCGCCGACGGCACCTGGACGCCGATCCGCAGCCGGCCCGGGTCCTCGCCGACGCACCGCGCGAAGGGCGACGGCGGCAGCCCGGGCACGTAGGGCCCGGACGGCTCCCCGCCGCTGAGGACGTCGAGCATCCCCGCGGTGTCGCGCACCGTGCGGGACACCACGCCCTGCACGGCTGCACCGTGCATCGGCTCGCTCTTCTCCGGACCCGACGGGGTCAGTCCGCGGCCGGGCTTGAGGCCGACGAGCCCGCAGCAGGCCGCCGGGATGCGGATCGATCCGCCGCCGTCGTTGGCGCCCGCGCACGGCACGACACCCGCCGCGACCG
>NZ_JACKTL010000067.1 GCF_025822245.1 Mycolicibacterium hodleri | reverse complement strand
ACCACGCGGTTCCGGCCGCCACCGGGGCCGCCGCCGCGTGGGCCGCGGCCCCCGCAGCGCTAGCCGACCGGAGCGGGAGCCGGCGCGATGCGCTCGACGGCGTACGTCGCCGCGTCGTTGGTCATGCCGTTGAAGCCGTAGGTGGTGTGCGCGAAGGACGGTTGCCCGCCCGGCGTGCCGTCGCAGATGGTGTCGCCTTGGGCGCACAGCTGCAGCGTCTTGGGGGCGTAGTTCGCACCGATGGTCAGCTGGGGTGCGTCGTACTGCTGCAGGAATTGGCTCGAGGGTGTGCCGAACAGCGTCACGGCGGCAACGTGATTGGCGACCTCGGCCGGCAGCGGCTGCGGTACGACGGCGGCGGGGATGCCTTCGGGCGCCCGGTCGGCGGTGGCGTACCCGGCGACCATGGCGCCCTGGCTGTACCCGCCAAGGACGATCTTCGTGGCCGGGCAGTTCGCCGCCGTTGCCTGCACGTGGGCGCCGGCGTCCTTGACTCCGTCGATGACGCTGTTGGCGAACGCTTCTCGATTGTTGAAGTCGGTGCTGGCGGCGTAGTTCACCGGGTAGACATCCAGAGTGCGCGCGCCCAGTTGGCCGCGCAACGCGTCGACGTAGGACTGGCCGACACCGCCCACACCGGGGGCTTCACCGGAACCGCGGGCGAAGACGAGCTCCACGTCCGGGCAGGGTTCCGCCGAGGCGGCCGGGGCCGAGGTGGTGGCGAGGATTGCGCCGGCGGTGAGGACGGCGGCGCCGAGCAGGCGTGGCAAATGTCGGGTAGTCATGAGCCGGAGTTACCCCGGGGTTTGCCAGCCAAACCAGCGGCGCGCGTTGACGCGCGCGAAAACGGGGTATGTCGGATGGATGACCAGTGCAAACGTGCCACGCGCGTGACCGAGACAGACCAGCGTGACCTGGGGGACTCCGACAGTCCCATCGAGGACGAGTTGGAGGACGCCTTCCAGCGGATGATCGGGGAGGGCACCCAGCGGCTGCACCGCCCGTGGCGTGAGGTGCTCACCACGGGGTTCTTCGGCGGTACCGAGGTGGCCCTCGGCGTTCTGGCCTACCTGTCGGTGATGAACCAGACCCACAACCCGTTGCTGGCCGGGCTGGCGTTCTCCATCGGGTTCCTGGCGTTGCTACTGGGCCGCAGCGAGCTGTTCACCGAGGGCTTCCTGGTGCCGGTGACGACGGTGGTCGCCAAGCGGGCCAGCGTGGCCCAACTGCTGAAGCTGTGGAGCGGCACGTTGGTGGCCAACCTGGTCGGCGGCTGGCTGGTGATGTGGCTGATCATGACGGGGTTCCCGAAGCTGAGGGCGCAGACCATCGAGTCGGCGAGTCACTACGTCGACGCGCCGCTGGGCCCGGAGTCGATCGCGTTGGCGGTGCTCGGCGGCATGGCCATCACCCTGATGACCCGTATGCAGCACGGCACCGATTCGATGCCGGCCAAGATCGCCGCCGCCGTCGCGGGTGCCTTCCTGCTCGCCGGTTTGCAGATGTTCCACTCGATCCTGGATTCGTTGTTGATCTTCGGCGCCCTCATCGCCGGAGACGCGCCGTTCGGGTACCTCGACTGGCTGGCCTGGTTCGGGTACGTCGCGCCGCTCAACGTGCTCGGTGGGCTGGCGCTGGTGACACTGCTGCGGTTGATCCGCAGCAAGGACCGGTTGAAGGACGAGCGGGAGGACGCCGAAGCCTAGACTTCGGCGGCCTCCTCGACGAAGGTCTCCTTGATTTCCTTGGGCCCGAACGGCCACGTCTTCTCGGTCTTGGCGTAGATCAGGAAGGCGACGCAGCCGATGACGATCCAGCCCAGCGACAGCGCGATCGACAGCCAGGTCGCCGAGTAGTAGACGTACACCCAGCCGATCAGGGCGACGACGGTCGGCAGCGGGTACAGCCACTGCCGGTAGGGGCGTTGCAGATTGGGCTGCCTGCGGCGCAGCACCACGATCGCGGCCACCTGCGCCAGCGACTGGATGATCACCAGCGTCGCCACGGCGGCGTTGATGATCGTGGTCAGGGTGAACAGCGACCCGATGATGGTGATGACGCCCATGGTGAGCACGCCCGCGGTGGGCAGGTTGAGCTTCGGGTGCAGCTTGGCGAACACCGTCAGGAAGACCTTGTCGCGGGCCGCCTCGAAGGGGACGCGGGAGCCGCCGAGCAGGCCGGCGAACACCGAGCCGATGGCGGCGACGACGATCAGCACCGTAATGATCTGCGCCGCAGTCGAACCCCACGCCTGTTCGAGCACTGAGGAGGCGACGGAGGTGGAGGCCTTGATCTCTTCGAGCGGCAACGAGCCGAGCACGCCGATCTGCAGCAGGAAGTAGATGCCCATGATGCCGAGGATGGAGTAGACGATGGACCGCGGGATGGTGCGGCCGGGGTCGCGCATCTCGGCGCCGAGGTAGGCGGTGGTGTTGTAGCCGAGGTAGTCGTAGACGGCGATGATGAGGCCGGCGCCGAGGCCTGCCCAGAAGGTGCCGTGCGACCCGAAGGCGCCGGGGGTGAAGGCGAAGGCCTGCGCGCCGCTGAAGTGGCTGTAGGCGGCGATGATGGTGCTGAACACCGCGACCAGCATGACGACGAACAGCACCGTGGTGAGCTTGCCGATCTGGCCGATCTTGCGGAACAGCGCGGCCATGATCACCAGTGTGATGCCGACGCCGATGGCCTTGCCCAGCAGGGTGTTTCCCCCGTCGTCGGTAACGCCGGGAATGAGGTAGCCGAGGTACTGGACCAGGCCGATGATGCCGGTGGACATGATCAGCGGGATGAACAGCACCGCGCTCCAGACGAACAGGAACGGCATGAGCCGGCCGGTGCGGTACTGGAAGGCTTCGCGGAGGTAGATGTAGGTGCCGCCGGCGCCGGGCATGGCCGCGCCGAGCTCGGCCCAGATGAGTCCGTCGGCCAGCGCCAGGAGGGCGCCGACGATCCAGCCGAACATGGCCTCCGGCCCGCCGAAGGTGGCGACCATGGCGGGGATCGTCACGAAGGGGCCGATGCCGCACATCTGGGTCATGTTGATCGCGGTGGCCTGCAGTGGGCCGATCTGGCGTTCCAGCGCCGGCTGCTGGGGCGTCGTGGCGCCGCTTGACGGTGAGCTCATCACGCACCTCCTTCGTTGTAGTTTGTTAGTAAAGTTTCTTAACATACTCAGGGCGAGTGTGCGAGAGTTCACGTGTAAATTTCCGGAGTCGACGGGATGGGAGGTGGCGGTGGACGGCCGCACGGCACCGCAGGCGGGAACCCCGGCGAACATGCGCGCACTCAACCAGCGGCTGGTGCTCGACCGGCTGCGCGAGCACGGCGAGGCCACCCGGCCCGAGATCGCGGCCGCGACCGGCCTGTCGAAACCCACTGTCGGACAAGCGCTCCTGGACCTCGAAGAGCACGGCCTGGTGCGGGCCATCGGTCGGCGGCTGGACCGCCCCGGCCGGGCGGCGGTGGTCTACCGGACCGCGCCGGATGCGGGGTACATCGTCGGGGTCGACGTCGGACGCCGCGCCCTGCACGTCGCGGTCGCCAATCTCGACGGCGTCGTCGTCGCCCGCGTCGAGCAGCCCAACCGCAGCCGCTCGGGGGCCATGCTCGTGCGCATCGTGGGCGATTCGGTCGCCAAGGCCGTCGCCGAGGCCGGGCTGGCCGACGACGACATCGTGGTCACCGTGGTCGGCACGCCGGGCATCCCCGACACGTCGACCGGCACGGTGCACCGCTCGCCGAACCTGCCCGGCTGGGAGCGACGCGGCCTGCTCGGCGAGCTGATGACGTTGCTCGGCGTGAACGGGTCGACGGTGCTGGTGGAGAACGACGCGAACCTGTGCGCCGTCGGCGAGTACGCGCGCGGCGCGGCCCAGGGCGTCGACGTGGTGGCGTGCCTCACCGTCGGCACGGGCATCGGGCTGGGAATCCTGCTCGGCGGCAACCTGTTCCGCGGTGCGCGCGGGGCTGCGGGCGAGATCGCCGACCTGCCCTACGGCCGTGTCCCGGCGGGGGTGAGCTCGCACCGGCCCGGGCCGGTGGAGGTGGTGGCGGCCGGTGACGCGGTGGTGTCGGCGGCCCGCTCGGCGGGGCTTTCGCTGTCGACGGCCAAGGCGGTGTTCGAGGCGGCCCGCGGCGGCGACGCGCGTGCAGTGCAGGTAGTCGCGGACGAGGCGTCCAAGCTGGCACGGGTGGTCTCCGTCGTCACCGCCGTGCTGGACCCGGGCCTGATCGTGTTGGCGGGCGGCATCGGCCGCAACGTCGACCTGCTGGCCGACCCGATGCGCCGCGAACTGGCCGAGACGATTCCTTTGGTGCCCGACATCGTCGGGGGAGAGCTGGGGGACGACGCGGTCCTGGTCGGGGCGATAGCGACGGCGATGGACACGGCGTGGGACTTGGTGTTCGAGCGAAGGGTGTTGGGGCGGTAGTGGACGTCATCGTTGAGCGGGACGAGGCGGCGTGCGGCGTGACCGTCGCCGAGGTCTTCGACCGCGCGGTCCGGTCGGGGGCTCGGACGCTGGGGCTGGCGACCGGGTCCTCGCCGCTGTCGGTGTACCGGGAGCTGATCCGCCGGCACTGCGAGGAGGGGTTGTCGTTCGCGGCGGTTCAGGCGTTCCTGCTGGACGAGTACGTGGGGCTGCCGGCGGGGCATCCGCAGTCCTACGCGCAGGTGATCCGGACGGAGTTCGCCGACCACGTGGACCTGGGGGGTGTGTTCGGCCCGGACGGTAATGCTTCCGACTTATCTTCTGCGGCAGCGTCTTACGACGCGCTGGTGGTCGAGTCGGGGCCGGTGGACGTGCAGCTATTGGGGATCGGGGCCAACGGGCACATCGGGTTCAACGAGCCGGGTTCTGCGTTGGACTCGCGGACGCGGGTGACGACGCTGACTTCACAGACGCGCCAGGACAACGCGCGGTTCTTCGCGAGCATCGACGAGGTGCCCCACCGAGTGATCACGCAGGGGCTGGGCACGATCAGCTCGGCCCGGCACCTGGTGTTGATTGCGACGGGGGAGCACAAGGCGGCGGCGGTGGCGGCGGCTTTGGAGGGGCCGGTGACGCCGGAGTGCCCGGCGTCAGTGCTGCAGCGTCATCCAATGGTGACGGTGGTGGTGGATGAGGGGGCTGCGAAGGGACCTGAACGGATCGGCTCGTGAACGTCCCCTTCGTGATTGCGACGTTCATCGGCGTCCTGCTACCAATCTTCGCTCCACGCAGCGACATCGCGCGAGCTCGCCGGATTTTCCGGGCGGGTGTGGGAGTGGCGGTGGTGTCGGCGTTCTTCATCGGCTTTCCGCCGGACTGGAAGTCCGGTGCCCAGTTGTCGGCCTTCGTCGCGTTCATGATGCTCGGAACCGCCTACTTCACCAGTCCGTACCTGAAATTCCGCGGGAAGATCCACGCCGCCTACCGGGCGGACGCCGAGGCAGAGGACCCACCTGGCCCGACACCACGAGGCGCGACCCGGCTTCTGACGTCAGCGCGAAAGCTGTGGTGGTTCATCGTCGCGGGAATGGCGTTGTGCACGTTCAACGTCGTCCAGCCTGTCCTGACGGGGGACGATCCGCGACTCGCGATGGCTATGGCCGCCGTAATCCTGGTCATCGCAGTCGTCTTCGGTTTCGCCGACGGGCGAGCCGGTGACCCGATCGCGCAGGGACAGACACTTCAGTTCGTTCTCGCCTCGGTCCTCACCGCAGGCATCTTCGCGCTGTTGTACCTCGGCGCCCGCGCGGTTGGCAAAAGGAAGCGTAGTCCTGGCTGAGGGCAGAAACTGCCGCGCTTCGGGGACCTCTGCATACCGGACAATGGGAAGAAACCGGGACGTCGAGGGGTGGAGATGCAGGTCGATCCGCAGGTGTTGCGTGCGCTGGCGGGACAAGCCGACCGCGTCGCGGGTGTAGTGACGTCCGCAGACGTGGGGACGAAGGTGGTCACGGCAGCCGATGGCCTGCCCGGCTCGACGACGCAGTGGGCGGCGCACACGGTCGGAGACCACTTCACCGTGCAGGCCAAAAAGCTGGTCGACGACGTCACCAAGATGGCGCAAGCCGTGCGCGGCGCGGGCGATACGTTCGAGGTCGCCGACGACGCGCTCGCGAAGTCCTTCGACGGGTTGTTCTAGGCGATGCTTCCGTCACGATCCAGCTTGCGAGGTTGGAATCCCGACTCGTTGACGACGTCGGCTGATGGGATCTCCGCTGGAGCGAAGACGGTGGCCGATGCGGTGAACGGCCTCGATGACTCCTGCCGTCGCATGCCCGAGACGAAGGCATGGTCGGGTCGATCGCACGAGGCGGCGACCGTGATGTTCGGGCGGGCCGAGCGCAACGCCACGGCGTTCGCCGCGTACGCGCGCGACCTGGCCGTGGCGCTTCGTCACGGCAGCGACACGATCGGCCCGGCCCGGGCCGCGCTCTTGGCCAAGGCTGATCAGCTTGATGCCGGCCCGTTGGAGGTCACCGATCAATGGGTGGTCCTCATCGACCCGGTGAGGATGTCGGCCGAGGAGATGGCGAAGCTCGAAGAATTGGCACGCACTGAGCAGGAAGCCGTCAACCGCATGCTGACGGCGGTGGGGGATGCCGATGACACTACCGCGAATGCGGTTGTGGCCGCGGGGAAGTCGCGTGGCTTCGTCGAAGCGGGCCCGCCTACGGACTTGGGTTCGTTAATGATGCCGGTCGCACAGCGTCCAGGTGACCAGGTGCCCGATCCGCGCAATCCGATCGGCGTCCTGGCGCAGGAGGCGATCCGCAACGGAGACATGTCGGTGAAGATCCGGGAGGTGAGCGAGCCGGTCAAGAACCAATACGGTGACGAGGTCACCACGGTGACGATGCAGGACGGCAGCAAGCAGGTGCTGACGAAGTACGATCCGTTCGATTGGCCAAGTAAGGGGAACTTCAACTCGATCACGCAGTACGACAAGGACGGCAACAAGGTGTCGGAAACCAGTTCTTGGCACGACTACGGCACGGATTGCGATCAAACCACCATCACGTGGCCCAACGGTGCCTCCTTCATGATGTCGATGGACCCCTCGGGCAACAGAAGCGCGGGATTCACCACACCCCTGGGGAAGCACTCCTCGGTGCCGGTCGAGTTGATCGACGACATGTCGAACAACGCCGGCGGCCTGATGTCCGGCTTGGAAAAGCACATCGCTGGCGGTGGTTCCCTGCCCATGGTGACCGCCGAGTCGCTCGAGAACGTCGGCAAGACAGCCAAATTCGGCGGACCAGCCTTGAGCTTCGCGACGACGGTCTTCGACATGGCAATGGCCGACTCGGGTCGTGACAGGTGCATTGCCGCGGTGGCTGGCGCGGGCGGTTTCGGCGGGGGCTGGGGAGGAGCAGAGGCAGGCGCCGCTGCCGGTGCGTTCTTTCCTCCTGCCGCGCCCGTCTTGGTGCCAACCCTCGCTGCCGGTGGTGCCATCTTGGGAGGGTTCTACGGCGCCGACCTCGGCAAATTCGTCGGAGAAATCGTATGTCCCTACTGACACTGCCCGAGCCCGCCAACTGGCCCGACGGCCGGAGTCGATCAACACGTGCGTCGCTGGCGATGACAGTGCTCATCCTCGCGGGTGTCCTGGGCGGTGCGCACAGTGTGGTGCGCGGCGACTTCTTCACCGCGACGGTGTTATTCGGCCTGGCAGTACCCTTCGTCCTGACACTCGCGATGCTGCACTTCGTGTCTCGAGGCAAGACGGCGTTACGCGCCAGCCACGATCCCTCAGGCACTGTCTTACGAACGGACCGAACATTCAGCGCGACGATTCTGGTCGTGCTCGGGTTGTTCGTGCCGTTGGGAGCCTTCGTCGTGGTCTTCACGCTGACTGGCGATCTGCGCATGTTCTCCGGCGAGCGCGCCCGACTGGCGGCGATGGTCGTCATGGGCCTAGCTGCGGTGACGGCCCTCACCGGACTGCTTATGGCTTGGCGCCGTGGCGGGGTTGGATACGTGAAGCTTACGCCCGGGGGCGTCGAGGTCGCCGATATCAAGAGCACGGAAATCGTGGCGTGGGATGACATCGTCGGGGTCGATGATCACTCCGAGGTCAACAAGAAGACCCGCAAGGCCGTCGTGCTCCGACGTCGCGACGGCACCGAAAAGACGATCGACGGATGTGACTTCTACGTTCCCGAGGGTGCCGGGCTGTACTGGATGGTGCGGCACTACTGGCGCCACGCGAATGACCGTCCCGAGCTCGTCGACGGCCGGGCTGTGGCGCGACTTGGTGAGGGGCGGTTCGACACCGGTGTGGTGTAGCCGTGCGACGAAGATGGGTGACCTAGACAAATAGCCCGCTGCGGCGTTCCGACTTGGCTGACTACCGGCGACAATCCTTGCACCGACGCGCAGCCACGCTGTGAAACGACCGTGTGACCACCGTAAACGCCCGGACGGCTGCTCGATTTGTAACGAATTGCGTTCCACCGCCGATTCTTACCTCTGTGGTGCGCGTCCTCTCAGGGGCGTCTCCGGCCCATCGAGTCGACCCACAGCCTGCACAGGAATAAATCATAGGTTGGCTATGTAGTGTTTATTTGGGTCGGGGTGACTCGGAGCTACCACTCCGGACAAAGGAGCAAATGACGATGAACCTCAAGAAAGCGGTCGCAGGAGCGGCCTTCGCGGGCGGGATCGGGCTGAGCCTCATCGCCGGCAGTTCAGGGGTCGCGCTCGCGGCTCCTGGTGGTGGCGGCGCGTGCCAGCCGCCGTTCTGCGCAGGCGGACCTGGCCCGGGCGGCCCAGGCGGACCGGGTGGACCACAGGGACGTGGTCCCGGCGGACCGGGCGGCCCCGGCGGACCTGCTGACTTCCGCGGGCCGGGCGGCCCCGGTGGCGATCGCGGCCCGGGAGGGCCCGGCGGCCCCGGTGGGCCTGGCGGTCCAGGCGACTTCCGTGGTCCGGGTGGCCCCGGCGGTCCTGGTGGCCCCGGCGGACCCGGCGACGACCGCGGCCCCGGAGGGCCCGGCGGACCTGGCGGTCCAGGTGACTTCCGCGGCCCAGGCGGCCCCGACAACACCCGCGGACCCGACGGTCACGACTGGGGACCACGTCCCCCGGACGCCTTCGGTGGTTGGCGCGACGCCCCGTGGGGCGGCGGACCGGCGCCGTGGGGCTGGGGAGCGCCACCGCGTGTCGGCTGGGACCGGCCGCTGCCGCCTCCCGGCGGCTACTGGAACTATGGGCCGGTCAACTACTTCGGCTACAACGAGACGCCGATCTTCGATCCGGGCTTCAACGCCTGGGGCTTCTACTTCTTCGGAATCTGGATCCCGCTGTAGACCGATCTGACAATGAGCAGCCGCCTCGCGACGACGCGAGGCGGCTGTTCGTCTTCGGGTAAGACCTTGGGGCGCTGTACCTTACGTCAGAACTTGCCCACCAACGCGTCGCACTGCACCGGCAGGTCGCGCACCCGGACGCCGGTGGCGTGGAAGACCGCGTTGACCACCGCGGCGGCCGAGCCGACGATGCCGATCTCGCCGGCACCGCGCGAGCCCATCGGATTGGCGTGCTCGTCCAGGTCGTCGAGAGCGACGGCCTCGATCTCGCCGATGTCGGCATGGCTGCTGATGTGGTAGCTCGCGAAGTCCTGGGTGACGACGTGGCCGAACCGGTGGTCCCGCACGCTCTCCTCGTGCAACGCCATCGACAGCCCCATGGTCATGCCGCCGATCAACTGCGAGCGCACCGTCGTCGGGTTGATCACCCGGCCGATCGAGAACACGCCGAGCATCCGGGACACCCGGATCTCACCGGTGTACCGGTTGACCCGGGCTTCGACGAAGTGGGCACCGAAGGAATACATGCCGTAGTCGTCGACCTCGTCGTTCTCCGGGGCCTCGGTCATGGTGGTGGCGCCGACGGCCGGCTCGTCGCCGTGTTCCTTCCGAAAGGCTTGCGCCGCAGCCACGATGGTGCCACCCCAGGAGCTGGTGCCCGACGAGCCACCCGCCACCGAGGCGGGCGGCAAGTCGCTGTCGCCGATCTGCAGGTCGACGGCGTCGACCTCGCAACCCAGGGCGTCGGCGGCGATCTGCGTCAGGGCGGTCCACGCCCCGGTGCCGATGTCGACCGCTCCGATCTCGACGAGGTAGCGCCCGGCCGCGTCGTGGGTGATGCGGGCGGCGTTGCCGGGCATGATCATCGCGGGATACGCCGCCGACGCGACGCCGGTGCCCACCAGCCATTCGCCGTCTGTTCTCGGTTGCCTTGTGGCCCAACCGAATCGGTCGGCGCCGGTGCGCAGGCAGTCGACGAGTCGGCGGTTGGACCACGGGTTGCCGGTCTCGGGGTCGACGTCGGGTTCGTTGCGGATGCGCAGCTCGATCGGGTCCACGTCGCAGGCGACGGCGAGTTCGTCCATCGCCACCTCGAGGGCGAACATGCCGGGGCATTCGCCGGGCGCGCGCATCCAGAAGGGAACGGCGACGTCGAGTTCGGCGAGCCGGTGCGACGTCTGGCGCGTGGCCGCGGCGTACATCATCCGGGCCGGGGTGCCGGTCTGCTCGGCGTACTCTTTGACCGTCGCGGTCTGTTCGACGACCTCGTGGCTGATCGCGGTGAGCCTGCCGTCGCGGTCGGCGCCGAGGCGCACGTGCTGAATGGTGGGGGTGCGGTAGCCGACGAAGGCGAACATCTGCTGGCGGGTCAGCGCCAGCTTCACCGGACGGCCGGGCTCGCGCTTCGCGGCCATGGCGGCCAGTACGTTGTGCGAGTGCGGTGCACCCTTGGAGCCGAAGCCGCCGCCGACGTTCTTGGCGACCACGCGGATCTGCTCCTCCTCGAGGCCGAGGGTGGTGGCCAGGGTCTGCCGGACCACGTGCACGCCCTGACTCGAGTCGTAGAGCGTCAGCAGCGGGCCGTCCGGGTCCCAAATGGCAATGGTGGCATGGGGTTCCATCGGACTGTTGTGCTCGTGCGGGGTGGTATAGGTCTGGTCGACCGTGACGGCCGCGTCACGCAGGGCGCCCTCGACGTCACCGTCGGAGGTGTCGGTCTCGTGACCGGAGTTGACCTCCTCGGGGGCGTAGAGTCCAGGATGGTCGGCGCGCAGCTCGGTGTCGTGCTCGGCTTCGTCGTAGTCGACGCGGACGAGAGCGGCTGCCTGTCTGGCAGTTTCGGCGCTGTCGGCAAGGACGCCGCCGATGAGCTGGCCGCGGTAGTGCACCTGGTCGTCCTGCAGGATCACCAGGTCGCCGTCGGAGGTGTCGGCCAGGGTGGGCGCGTCGAACACGGTCAGGACCGCCTCGACGCCGTCGAGGGCCAGGGCAGCGGTGGTGTCCATGGTGAGGATGCGGCCCTTGGCGACGGTGGCCTGCACCGGGTGCAGGTACAGCGGGGCGTCGACCGGATACTCGAAGGCATAGGTGGCGGTGCCGGAGACCTTGGCGGGGCCGTCCAAGCGGGCCAGCGAGGTGCCCATGGCGCGGTGGTCGATGGTGGTCATCACTGGTGTCCTTCGACGAGGGAGGTCAGGGTGGCGACGATGGCGCCGCGGGTGAGGCCGACCTTGAACTCGTTGCCGCTGACGGGTTCTGCCTGCCGCAGTTCCGCGTCGGCGGCCGCGGCGAAGGTGGCCTCGGTGGCGGACTGGCCGCGCAGCGCCGCCTCGGCGTGGGTGGCACGCCACGGCTTGTGCGCGACGCCGCCGAGTGCGATCCGGGCGCTGGTGACGGTGTCGCCGTCGAGGACGACCTCCGCGGCGACGGAGGTCAGCGCGAACGCGTAGGACGCGCGGTCGCGGACCTTGCGGTAGGTGGAGCGGGCGCCCTCGGGTGGGGACGGGATCTCCACGGCGGTGATCAAGGCGCCGTGCGGCAGGTTGGTGTCGCGGTCGGGTTGATCGCCGGGCAGTCGGTGGAAGTCGTTGAGCGGCCCACGATGTTCGCCGTCCTCGGTGACGTAGACGACGGTGGCGTCGAGCGCGGCCATGGCGACGGCCATGTCGGACGGATGGGCGGCGACGCAGTGCTCGGAGGCGCCGAGGATGGCGTGGTAGCGGGTGTAGCCGCCGATGGCCGAGCAGCCCGTGCCGGGGGTGCGCTTGTTGCAGGGGGTGCTGACGTCCTGGAAGTAGACGCAGCGGGTGCGCTGCAGCAGGTTGCCCGCGGTGGTGGCCGCGTTGCGCAGCTGTCCGGAGGCGCCGGCGAGCAGCGCTCGGGACAGCACGGGGTAGCGGGTGCGGACGACCGGGTGGGCGGCGAGGTCGCTGTTGCGGACGTCGGCGCCGATGCGCAGCGTCCCGTCGGGGAGCTGGTCGACGTCGTGAAGTGGCAGGTGGCCGACGTCGACGAGCAGGGTGGGTTCGGCGATGCCGAGCTTCATGTGGTCGACGAGGTTGGTGCCGCCGGCGAGGAAGGCGGCGTCGGCTCGGCCGGCGATGGTGGTGACGGCGTCGGCGACGCTGGTGGCGCGGTGATACTCGAAGGGAATCATCGGGCGGCCTGCTGGATCGCGGCGACGATGTTCGGGTAGGCCGCGCAGCGACACAGGTTGCCGCTCATGCGCTCTCGGATCTCGGCGTCGGTGAGGTCGGGGGTGCCCTCGATGTCGGCGGTGACGTGGCTGGGGGAGCCGGCCTTGAGTTCGTCGAGCATGCCGACGGCGGAGCAGATCTGGCCGGGCGTGCAGTAGCCGCACTGGAAGCCGTCGTGGTCGAGGAAGGCCTGCGCGACGGGGTGCAGGTCGTCGTGGCTGAGGCCCGCCGCGGTCTGCACGTCGGCGCCGTCGTGCGCAACGGCGAGCGCCAGGCAGGTGGTGGCGCGGCGGCCGTCGATCAGGACGGTGCACGATCCGCACTGGCCGTGGTCGCACCCCTTCTTCGGCGCGGTGACGCCGAGGTGCTCGCGGAGCAGGTCGAGGAGCGTGATGCGGTTGTCGACTCGGACGGCGCGCTCGGTGCCGTCGACGCGCACGGATATGTCGGTGAAGTGGGCTGACTCCATCGTCGGGGACTACCCCGGGGTAGGGCGGTGAAACCGGCGGAGTCGACTTGTCCGTGCCAGCGCCGGACTGACGAAACCTACGGCCGGACGAGCAACTGCCCGCGTTCGTCTACTTGGGGGAAGTTCACCGTGGCGCGGGGTGGTTGGCCGTCGAAGACGTACGCCCGGCAGACGAAGGCTGCCGTCGACGACGATCCAGACGCGCCGGGCGATTCGACCTCGCCGCCGACGGCCCACACCTCTTTGACGTGTTCGGCATTGGTGCCAAGCCAGACGTTGTCATCCTCTGACAAGCGATCCTTTTTGGCATAGATGTCTCGGAAGGAGGCGTTCGATGGAGCCAACAGGTTGTGCTTCACCGCATCTTCACACATAGTCTGCGCCGGACCGGTGTTTGTCGCCGGCCGGGTCAGGCCGAACCAGTACGTCATGCTTCCGCTGACGACCACGATTGTCAGTACGATCGCTCCGACGACCAGGGACATGACGACCCGTCGGCTCATGCGTACCTCCCCGTCGATCGAGCGGCCGTCACCCCACGCCCACGTAGTGATCCTCGTCGATCTCCCGCTCGCCGCTCCACCGGTAGGCGACCAGCGCGCCAGATTTGACCGCGCTGAAGTCCACGCAGGCCGTGCGGTCGGTGAAGTCGACTCCGCGCTGCGGTCGCCCCTCGCGCCAGTAGTGACCGTAGAACACCGGCACGTCCCCGCGGTAGGAGTAGGACTGATCGTCGGCCTCCACCTCTGTGCCGGGGAGTGGCGGATATGGTTTGCCGTCAATCGTTTTGAAGTTCGAGCCCATGACGGCAAGCGCGCGGAGCGTCGTGGCGTCGTCGTCCCACCACGCCACCCGCGCGCGGCTGCGCCCGTTGCCGTCCCTGTCGAAGTACCTCTGCTGCCCGTGCCCGACCAGGTCGATCTCCGGTCCCTTCAGTAGCACTTCGACGGCCTCGTAGAGGGGGTCGCCCTTCGTCGTCGCGCGGGCGAACTGGTCGCGGGAGGTGAAGCGGTTCAACCCCAGCACCTCCACGACGACTCGTATCGACGGTTCGTGCCAACAGGCGTGCACCACCCGCAGACCGCCGAGGTCGAGCCACAGCGGGAGCGTCGTGAACCAGTCGAGGTACTCGGTGCGGGTGTCGCCGTCCACCTGGTCGAGGAACGCCTGGTGTTGGCTCGTGTTCTTCTCGGTGTGCGCCCGGAGGAAACCGCCATCGGGTGAAGGGGTGTCATAGGCAACCGCGTTGAATTCGTGGTTGCCCATGACGATCTGAGCGCTACCGGCGTCGACCATGCCCTTGACGATCCGTAGGACCTCCAGTTGGGCGGGCCCTCGGTCGACCAGGTCGCCGACGAAGATCGCTTGCCGTGTCGGGTGCTCGTACGCGCCACGCGACTGGTTCACGTGACATCCGAGGCGGTTCAGCAGATCCGTCAGCGGCGCCGCGCAGCCGTGGACGTCGCCGATGACGTCGTATCCGTTCTCGTCGGAGCTGGCGGTTGACTCCGTGGACGCGGGCATGGGCGTTTCCTTCTGTTGGGGTCTACGGCTCCGCCTCATGGAGCAAGTCGATCAGCAGCTCACCGCAATCGCCTGCCTGCGAACGGTATTGGCGATCAGTCGCGTGCTGTCGCCCGACAACCGGGTGGCCAACCCTTCAACCCGAATTTAGCGCACGGATCTGACACCGCTCAATTGAACCGCTTCGATGGCCGGAACGAATAGTGCGCGCGGCCGGGATTGGCCAGCCGGACATCCCAGCCGGCGTACCTCACCTGGCGGATTCGATGGCGGTGGTGTTTCTCCACTCTCTCGGGGGCTGGCCGAAACGTCGGCGGAAGGCGCGGCTGAAGGCAGCTTCAGACGAGTAGCCGACCTCGTTGGCGATGGCGCCGACGGGCGCGGAGCTGGTGCGGAGGAGGTCGGCGGCGCGGCCGAGTCGGCGATTCGCGATATAGGTCAACGGTGGCTCGCCGAGGAGTCGAGCGAACCGCTGAGCGAGTGCTGTTCGAGAAACGTCGGCGACGCTAGCGAGCTTCGCGACCGACCAGGGGTGGCCAAGATCGCGGTGGATGGCCGTCAGGACAACGCTAAGTGCGGGATCCATTGCAGCGGTTAGCCATCCGGTGGATGTGGGTCGGCGTCGGGACCACTCGCGCAAGACGTGGATGAACAACAGGTCCAGCAGGCGCGAGATCATCACCGACGAACCGGGGCTCGGGGACGTCACCTCGACGAGCAACAGCTCGAGCGTGACCGGCAGCCACTCCTGGCCGTGCGGTTGAGCGCTCACGATGAGCGCCGAAGGTAGCACTGAGAAGCCGGAATCGGCGATGGCGTCGTTGGCGGTGAAGGTGCCGGTCAGCCATCGCGGTGTCCGGGGGTCGGCGTCGGGCGCCCCTGCCTGCAGGTGATGGCCGTCCCCGCGGGCGCACAGAACCAGATCGCCGGCATTCAAGGCGTCGGCAGCGGATATTCCTGGCCCCTGGATTCGTATCGGACCCTGCTCGACGAAGTGGAACCGGCGCGTCCCAGCAGGCATGGCGATGTCGAACGGCGTGCGAGAGGTGTAGCGGGTGACCGACTGACTTTGCAGCTGCACGGTGTGGAGGATTTCCGAGAGCGCGTCCTCGTTCGCGGAAGAGGCCCGCCACTCGGATACGAATGGCGGTTCGGCAAAGTAACCCGGCTTTTGAGTCATTGTCCTGCGCCGATCGTACACATAGCCTCGAATGGGGACCGGCATTCCGTCGGACCCGTTTGTCGTCTCGAATCCTTTTGTCCCACAGAGGAAGTGTGCATTGTCCATCAAGCATTCCATTGTTTTCTGCCACGGCGTCTGGGCCGACGGCTCGTGCTTCAACGCGGTTGTTCCCGCGCTGCAGGCCGACGGACACGAAGTGATGTCCGTCCAGTACGGCCTCGACACCTTGGCCGACGACGTGGCGGCGGTGAAACGGACGCTGGAGCGGGTCAACGGCCCAGTCATCCTCGTCGGTCATTCCTACGGCGGAGCCACGGTCACCGCGGCGGGGGTCGACAATCGTGTGGTCGGATTGGTCTACATCGCCGCGGTCACGCCGGACACCGGGGAATCGGTACAGAGCTTGCTCGACCAGTATCCGACGGAGGTGTTCTCGCACATCCAGGTCGCCGACGGCCGGGCCTGGATGCTTCCCGGCGGCGTCGTGCATTTCGCGGGTGACCTTTCCGAGGACGAGCAGAAAGTAGTGTGGGCCACCCACTACCCGCCCGCCGCCGACCTGTTTGAGCACGAGATGGGTGACGACGTCGCATGGAAGACGAAGCCGAGCTGGTTCATCGTGGCCAAGAAGGACCGCACCGTGCATCCCGATCTCGAGCGCTTCCTGGCCAAGCGCATGGGCGCAACCATCGTCGAAGTCGACAGCAGTCACGTCCCGATGGTGTCTCAGCCGGACGTGGTCGTCGACGTGATCCGAAGCGCCGTAGCCAATCTTCAGACGGGCTGACGGCTGGGGCACGTCGCGGAGCCGCTCAGGCGAACCGCTCCTCGATAGCCCGGAACGAGTGATGCACGCGGCCGTGACTGACCAGCCGAATGTCCAATCCGGCGTCCTTGACGAGTTGGATCGCCCGCACGATCGCGTCGTCGATCCACGCGTCGGCGTTGCCGAACACCCCGCCGCCCAGCCGCGTCAACAGCACGACGTTCGACCTTGCGCCGACGGCCGCGAGCAGCGTTGCCTCGTACGCCGCCTCGAGTACTAGCCGCGCGAAGGCCTCCCACGCCGCCGGCCGTCCCTCCCCATACGCCACCGGCAGCGCCGAGCAGAACGCCTGCGACACCCGACGAGGCTCGGACACGTCGGTCACCTGGACGTCGCGATGGAGGCCGATGGCCAGCCGCCCGCGAAGGTCGTCACGGTCCTCCTCGGTGCCGCGATCGAGGAGGTCCGTGATGGCCCGCAGCCCGTCGCGCGTGCACAGCGCGTACCCGTTGCGCATCGTCCACAGCTCCGTCACGGGCCGGCCCAGCGTCGCCGACAACGACTCACCCACGTGGGCCAGCGCGTCGACCTGACGATCGCGGGTCTGGCCGATCGCGTCGCCGACGGGCACGAAGTAGTTGCGGTAGATCGTCGCCGCGCCCGCGGCCACCGCACAGGCCGGGCCCTGCGTGTGGTCGTCGACGTAGCGCGTCACGCCGTCCTCGGGGGTGACGTGCGGGCTGGTCATCTCCAGGAGGTTGAACTGCGACGCCACCTGGAACAGCGCCCCTTCGAGCTCGGGGTCGGCGTGCATCGCGCGGGCCTCGCCGGTGACGCATCGCACCGTAGAGCGTTGTGTCGCAGGCAGGTTGATACCATCGCGCAACTGCGCCAGCGTCGGAACCGACAGCGATCCGATGCCGTGCCGCGCCCCGGTGACCGTCGACACCAACTGGTCGCCGTCGACCCTCAACAACTCGCGGGTGACGTCGTAGGCTCCCTCGGGGAACCCCGTGAGGCGGGCGAACCAGTCGTCGGTCATGAGCTCGATGGTGGCACGCGGCTCCCGATGAGTTTCGCCGACTGCATGGGTCTGCCTCACGTCACCCCTTACGCTCGCAGCCGGAGGACCCATGCCACGCACCAATCTCTCGATGTCGATCTCCGCCGACGGATACGTCGCCGGCCCCAGCCAGAGCCAGGAGCATCCGCTCGGCGTCGGCGGTCAGCTGCTGCACGGGTGGCACATGGGTCCTGAGGCAGATCATCCCGTCAACCGGCAGGTGGTCTCGGAGATGCTCGACGGCATGGGCGCGACCATCATGGGCCGCAACATGTTCGGGCCGGTGCGCGGTGAGTGGGGCGACTCGGACTGGACCGGCTGGTGGGGTGACGAGCCGCCGTATCACTGCCCGGTGTTCGTGCTGACCCACCACGCTCACGACCCGATCGCGCTGACGGGGACGACGTTCCACTTCGTCACCGACGGCGTCGAGTCGGCGTACGCGCAGGCATGCGAGGTGGCGGGGGACCGGCCGATCAGCATCGCCGGCGGCGCGTCGTGCGCCCGGCAGGCGATCCGCGCGGGCCTCGTCGACGAGATCGACCTTCAGGTCAGTCCCGTGATCCTCGGCGTGGGGGAGCGGCTGTTCGACGGCTTCGACGCGGGCAACCCGCACCTGGAGTTGGAGCGCGTCCTCGAAGCGCCCGGGGTGGCACACCTGCGCTATCGCGTTATGCGGTGAGCTCCGCCGATCGCCCCGAGGCTGAAGATTGAGGCCGACGCCGCCGTGGCTGGGTAGGGGCGCTCACCCAGCCGTGTACGTCCTCGTACGAGCTATGGCCGTGACGTACGTGACGGTCGTTGTTTCGCATTCAGTCGCGGAAACCACGACCGTGGCGCAGAAATCGCGCCTAGCACCCGAGAGGGGCAGTGGGCCAGAGCCCTCGGCCAATCAACCGGCTTTTGTCCTCGTCCACTCCCTGTTGTCGACGTGGTAAGGGCAGCTGCCCCGGATAGAGCCGCCTATCCCAACGCCGCGGTGATCTCTGGGATCGGTCGCAGGTGCTCGTCGAGCAGAACGGCCACGCCGTCCACGTCGTTGCGCGCCAGGGCGTCGACGATCGCGCGGTGCTGGCGGTCGATCTCGGGCACTCGTTGCGGCCGAATCTGCAACGCGCGCACGGCCACCCGCTGTTGGCGCGACCGTAGCGCGTCGTACAGCTCGGTCAGGATCGAGTTGCCGTGCGCGTCCACGATCGCCCGATGGAAGGACCGATCCAGCCGGGCCACGGTGAACCAATCCTGTTCCTGGCCGGCGTCTTCCATGCGTTGTGCCAAACCGTCCAGGGGCTCCGGCGCGCCCGACTCGGCCAGGCACAGTTCCCGCGCCGCGTGGCCCTCGATCAGCCGTCGTGAGGCGTACACCTCCTCGAGTTCGCGCGAGGTCACGCTGCGTACCTGTGCGCCTCGCCGGGGCAGCAGGTCGATGAACTTCTCGGAGTTGAGTCGGTGGAAGGCCTCGCGCACCGGGGTCCGGGACGTGCCGACGAGTTCGGAGACCCACACCTCGTCCAGGAACCGGCCGGCCGGCAACGTGCCCTTGATGATCTCGTCGCGCACCCACTGGTAGACCCGGTCGCGCGCCGACGGGGTCGCGCCCGCCTCAGAGACCTCGACGGCCATGTCGACTCCTTCCGATGCTCGCAGAGTACTGGACACTTGACGCACATCTTGTGTATACAAGAGATGTACAAGCGCTGTGCCCGTCGCCCGACCACTTCAGGGAGAGACCGTGGAACCGAATCGTCGCTACGCCGTGTGGCTGTCCGGCCCCAACGTGGCCGCCGCCGAAATCGCCCGCCAGATCGGCTACGGCGCGGCCGTCCTCGACATTGAGCACGGCACGTTCGACCTTGCCGACCTGGAACGCTTCATCCCGTTCCTCAAGGCCATCGGACTGGAAGTCATCGCGAAAGTGCTTGGACCCGAACGTGGCCCGATCCAGCAGGCGCTGGACTTCGGGGCCGACGTCGTCGCCATCCCGCACGTCGAGAACGCCGCCCACGCCGCCGTCGTCACCGGGTACGCCAAGTTCCCGCCGCTGGGCGACCGCAGCTTCGCCGGCGGCCGCACCTCCGCCTACGGCGGGTTCACCGACGAGTGGGTATCCGCCCAAGATGCCAAGACACGGTGCTACCCGATGATCGAAGACGCCGGCGCGATCGAGCAGATCGACGACATCCTGGCCCTCGACACCGTCGACGGGGTCTTCGTCGGCCCGTCAGACCTCTCGCTGCGGCGCGACCGCGGCGCCTACGCCCGCACCGACGGCGACTTCGCCGACCTGGCCCGCATCGCAGCCGCCGCCCGCACCGCCGGCAAGCCCTGGCTGCTGCCCGCCTGGAGCCCCGAAGAGAAGCGGTTCGCCGTCGACCACGGCGCCGACCAGATGGCGCTCACCATGGAGCACGGCGCGCTGGTGGCCGGGCTGTCCGCCGCCCTCGACACGATGGCCGGCATCGACCGCAGCCCCGCCCTGAACGGCAGCAACCGATGAGCGACGTTCAGGCACACGACCTCGACGCGGTGCCGTCGACCAAGAGCCCGGGGCGATTCCGCTGGCAGATCGGCGGCCTGCTCGGCGCCGGGATGTTCGTCAACTACATCGACCGGGTGAACCTGTCGGTGGCCACCCCGGCCATCATGGACGACTTCGACATCAGCGCCGCGCAGATGGGCATCCTCGCGTCGGCGTTCCTGTGGACCTACGCCCTGTTGCAGATGCCGATCGGCAGCATCATCGACAAGATCGGCGTCCCGTGGGTCAACCGCGTCGGGGTCTTCCTCTGGGCCCTCGCGTCGTTCCTGGCCGCGGCCGCCGGCGGTCTGGGTCTGATGATCGTCGCCCGCCTGGCGCTCGGGGTCGGCGAGGCGCCGACGGTGCCCGCCGGCTGGAAGGCCATCGGTCAGTGGTTCCCGAAGCAGGAACGCGGCACGGCCACCTCCATCTTCGACGGCTGCGCCAAGCTCTCCAACGTCGTCGGCATCCCCATCATGGCGTTCCTGGTGTCGACGTTCAGCTGGCACGCCGCGTTCCTCTTCACCGGGGCGCTGAGCCTGGTCTACCTGGTCGCATGGTGGCTGCTGTACCGCAGCCCGGTGCAGGCCGTGGCCGACGGCAAGATGTCGGCCGAGGAGCTGGCCTACCTCAAGGCCGGTGACGCCGAGAACGAAGAGAACATCTCGGAGGGGTCGCTGCGCGGGATCGGGTATCTGCTGGGCCGGCGCAAGACCTGGGGACTGGCGCTCGGTTACGCCTCCTACACCTACGCGTACTACGTCTTGCTGACCTGGCTGCCGGGCTATCTGAAGAAGGAGTTCGGCGTCAATCTGCTTCAGGGCGGCCTGTATTCGATGATCCCGTGGCTGGTCGCGGTGATCGCGCAGTTCCTCATCGCCGGGCTGCTGATGGACTGGTGGATCAAGCGCACGGGTCAGGTCACCAAGGTGCGCCGCATCGTGCTGGTGGTCAGCATGCTCGCCGCCTTGGCGGTCACCGGCGCCGCCTACGTCGACACCATCGGAATGGCCATCGTGTTCATCTCCATCGGTGCGGCCGGCCTCGCAGTGTCGGTGCCCGCCGGCTCGAGCATCGTCTCGCTGATCGCCCCGGAAGGCCTCACCGGATCACTCGGCGGCATCGTCAACTTCATCGCCAACCTGATCGGCATCGCCGCACCGATCGTCACCGGCATGGTCGTCGACGCCACCGGTTCCTTCGCTGGAGCCTTCATGGTGACCGGCGTGGTGCTGCTTCTCGGAATCCTCTGCTATACCGTCGTTCTCGGACGGATGGACCGCATGGCCCCGCCGCCCGTCCCCGCCTGACCCATCACAGGAGGTCCCCATGGTCGTATGTTCGGTCGCCCAGTTCGCCCCCGGCGACGACAAGACCGCCAACCTGACGTCGATCCGCGGCCTGGTGTCCGAGGCGCGGGCACAGGGCAGCGAGCTCGTCGTCTTCCCGGAGTACTCGATGTTCACCGTCCCGGTGATGGACGAGCGGTTCGTCGCGTCGGCCGAGCCCCTCGACGGCGCCTTCGTCGCCGAGTTGAAAGCGCTTGCCGCGCAACACCAGATCGCCGTGGTGTGCGGTCTCAACGAGGCCGCCGACCACGGCGACCGCATCCACAACACGCTGCTCGCGGTCGACGCCTCCGGTGAGGTGGTGGCCACCTACCGCAAGCTGCACCTCTACGACGCGTTCGGCTACACCGAGTCCAGCCTCGTGCGGCCGGGGGAGATCGAACCGCCGCAGACGTTCACCCTCGGCGGTTTGCGCTTCGGCCTGCAGACCTGTTACGACCTGCGCTTCCCCGAGGTGAGCCGGCGACTGGTCGACGCCGAGGCCGACGTCGTGCTGATGCCCGCGGAGTGGGTGCCCGGCCCGCTGAAGGAAGACCACTGGACGACGCTGCTGCGTGCCCGTGCCATCGAGAACACCGTCTACCTGGCCGCCGCCGACCAGTGTGGAAAGTCCGGCGCCGGCAACAGCATGATCGTCGACCCGATGGGCGTCGTGCTGGCGTCGGTGGGGGAGGAAGAGGGGCTCGGCACCGCCACCCTCGACCCCGAGCGGATCAAGCGCGTGCGGGCGAAGAACCCGGCAATCCACCTTCGGCGCTTCGGTGTCGTGGAGGCAACGCCACCGGTCTGACGGTCGTCCCCGAGGGGACGCTTGACCGGAGTGTCACTTAGTGACACAGTGGTCCTGTCATTAAGTGACAGGAGGTTGGGACATCAACACCGCGGCGGCATCGAACACGGCCGAGGACAAGCAGGCCGAGGCGCGTCTGCGCGTGTCCCGGCATGCCTGCGAGCTGTTCTGGGAGCGAGGCGTCGCCGCGACCACCGGTGACGACATCGCCGCTGCCGCAGGACTTTCCACCAGAACGATCTGGCGCTACTTCCGCAGCAAGGAGAGCTGCGTGGAGCCGGTGCTGGCGTTGTCGGCGAGGCGCTTCATCGCGCTGGCCACTCGCTGGCCCGACGAGCTGTCATTGGCCGACCACATGGCGGCGGACATGCTCGAAAACCCGCTCACCGAGCGGGAACTCGCCGACGAGATCGCCTCATTGCGGATCGCCACCATGTCGGCGACGGAACCGGCCCTGCGCACCGCGTACCTGATGGTGCACGACGACATGGAGCGCGGCTTCGCTCCCGTCGTCGCCAGGCGGTTGCGGCTTCCGGAGGGCGATCTGACGGCGCGCCTGTTCGCGGCGGCCGTCACGGCGGCGTTCCGCGTGGTCGACGAAGACGTCGGGCGCCGCGTCATCGTCGAGAAGGAACGGGTCAGTCAGCAGGAGGCCTTGGCGTTGGTCGACCGGGCCATCCGTGATGCCACCAACGGCCGTCTGGGTGGGCCGGTGGAGCCGTGACGTAGCCGGATTACCAATTCCCTCAACCACATAGCACCGACATCTGCACCGCCAGGACACCTCCTGGCGCGCTCAACCATGCCCTCTACCCCCTGTGAAAGGACTGTCATGGCACTGCCCGCCCCGATCTCCGTGGAGGACTTCTTCCGTCCGCCGACCCGCGCGGCCGCGACGATCTCTCCGGACGGCACCAAGATCGCCTTCCTCGCACCCTGGAAGGAGCGCCTCAACGTCTGGGTTCAAGGCCTCGAACCCGACGCCGACGATGCCCGATGCGTGACCGCCGACGAGAACCGCAGCGTCCTGCACTTCGAGTGGACCGACGACCCCCGATGGCTGATCTACCTCCAGGACAGCAACGGTGACGAGAACTGGCACGTCTTCCGCGTCGACCTCGACGACCCCGATGCCCCCGCCGTCGACCTCACGCCGTCCCCGGGCGCGATGGCCGCGCCTCTACGCGAAGTGAAGAACGGGACGACGGCCGTCATGCTCAACAACCGCGACGCCACCCTGCTCGACGTCCATCAACTCGACGTCGCCACGGGCGATCTCACTCTGAAGGCACTCAACCCCGGACACGTCAGCGGATGGCTGTGCAGCGACGACGGAACCTTGTTTGCCACCTCGCTCACCTCAGCCGGAGACCTACAGTTATCGGGCTGGGACGACGCCACCGGGACCCTGCGCCCCATCGTCACATTCGACGGCAGTGACTACCCCACGGGCATTCACCCGCTCGTCGTCACACCTGACGGCACGGGGGTGTGGATGGGGTCCTACCGCGACACCGACCACACCCGGATCGTGCGCGTCGACCTCGCCACCGGCGAGGAGACCGACGTCGACGGTCATCCCGGACTGGACGTCGACCCACGGGGAATCGTGAGCCCCATCCTGCCGGCGCCGCTCATTCAGGACCGGCGCACCGGCGAGTTGCTCGGGGTGCGCTATTACGGCGAGCGCCAAGTGATCCGCGCGCTCGACTCCCGATTCGGCGACGTCCTGGCCAACCTGGAGAAGTTGTCCGAGGGCGACGTCGGCCGCCTCTCCTCCGACGAGTCCGGCCGGCGGTGGGTCGTCGGGTTCAACCATGACCGCGATCCCGGCGCCACCTACCTGTACGACCACGACACCGGAGAGAGTCGCCTGCTGTTTCGGCCCTTGCCGCATCTCGACCCGGAGGCGTTGGCGGCCATGCGGCCGGTCACCATCCCCTCGCGCGACGGCTGGGACCTGCATTCCTATCTGACGCTGCCGGTCGGGGTCGAGCCGCGGAACCTTCCGCTGGTGCTCGTCGTGCACGGCGGGCCGTGGTACCGCGACGGCTGGGGGTTCGACGCCGGGGTGCAGATGCTGGCCAACCGGGGATATGCGGTGCTGCAGGTCAACTTCCGCGGATCCACGGGATACGGCAAGGCGTTCCTCAAGGCGGCGATCGGTGAGTTCGCCGGCAAGATGCACGACGACCTCGTCGACGGGGTGAACTGGGCCGTCGAGCAGGGCTACGCCGACCCCGACCGCGTGGCCATCTTCGGCGGCTCCTACGGCGGGTACGCCGCCCTCGTCGGGGTCACCTTCACCCCCGACGTCTTCGCCGCCGCGGTCGACTACGTCGGAATCTCCGATCTTGCGAACTTCATGCGGACGCTGCCCCCGATCGCGCGCCCGCACCTGGCCAACAACTGGCACAGGTACGTCGGCAATCCCGAGGACGCGCAGCAGTTGGCGGACATGATGGCCCGGTCACCGATCACCAAGGTGGACCAGATTCGTACCCCGCTCCTGGTCATCCAGGGCGCCAACGACGTTCGCGTCGTGCAGGCCGAGTCCGACAACCTGGTCACCGCACTGCGGGCCCGTGGCGTCGAGGTGGACTACGTCGTCCAGGCCGACGAGGGACACGGAGCAGTCAACTCCGAGAACGTGTTTCAGATGTACCACGCCGTCTCGGGGTTCCTCGCCCGGCACCTCGGCGGTCGCGCATGAGCGAGACCCTCGACGACCGGAAGCCCAGCGCGCTGCAGCAGGCGGGAGGCGCGCCGGGGCTGATCTACGCCAGCGTGCCCAGCATCGTGTTCGTGGTCGCCGACGCCGTCACAGGGCTGCACGTCGCGACGGCATTGGCGGTGGGCGCCGGTGCGGGCATCGCGCTGCTGCGGCTGCTGCGGAGGGAGCCGTTGCAGCCGGCGGTCTCCGGTCTGCTGGGCGTCGCGATCTCCGCGTTCATCGCCTACCAGAGCGGCGACGCGAAAGATTATTTCCTGGTGGGTATTTGGGGGAGTTTGGCGTTCGCGGTGGTCTTCTTCGCCTCGGTGCTGGTGCGTTGGCCGCTCGTCGGCGTCATCTGGAGTGCGATGAGCGGAGGCGGCCAGGCGTGGCGTGCGGACAGGTCCGCACGGATGGGCTACGACGTCGCGACGCTCGCCCTGGTGGCCACGTTCGCGGCCCGGTTCGTGGTGCAGAACTGGCTCTACGGTCTGGAGGCCACGGGATGGCTGGCTTTCGCCCGAATCGCCATGGGATATCCGCTTAGCGCCGTCGCGCTCGTGGTCGTGGTGTGGGCGGTCCGACGAGCTGACCGGCGGATGGCGGTCCGTGTGTCCTAGGAGAGCAACTCGACCAGTGCGGCGAGGTCCTCTGCGTAGAGGTCGAACGAGTCGTCGGCCGATGGGCGCTCCGCGCCGGGGCGAGCGACGTAGGCGGTACGGAACCCGTGCTCGGACGCTGCGCGGAGATCCCAGGGATGAGCTGCGACGAACAGCGTCCGTGCCGGGTCGAGCCGGAGCGCGTCGATCGCATACTCATAGGCGGCGGGAGCGGGTTTGAAGGTGCCCGCCGACCCGGTGGACAGGGCGACGTCCCAGCTGATTGCGTTGGTATTCGCCAGCCGTGCAAGCGAATCGAGATCGCCGTTGCTGACGCCGGCGACGAGGTGGTTCTTGCGAAGCGCCGCCGTCGCGGGCGCCACGTCCGGCCACGCGGGGTATTCGGAGTCCAGGTCTTGCACGAGGGCCAGGGCGGCGGGTGCGGGGTTCCCGCCCGACCGCGTGATGGCCTCGCGCGCCGAGTCATTGACGAGCTGTCGATGCGGTCGCGAGGGCGCGGTGCCGTCCACGACGGCGTTCATCTGCTGTTCGAGGATCTCGGCCCAGACCGTGTAGAGGGCCGCGCCGTCGTCCACACCGGCTTCGGCGGCGAGGCGTTCGGCCACTGCCTGCCATGTCCCGTCTTCGTCGACGAGGGTTCCGATGACGTCGAAGACGACGGCGTCAATCTGCTCGGGGACCAATGCGGATCTGTCCATGGCTTCCACTCAAGCAGACTCCGCTGTTAATCGTGCGCACCTGCGCGTGACGGTGCCACCATGGAACCCATGGCTGACGAGATGACGTCCGAACGCGAATTCAACGCACGCAACATCGCGGAGTTCCGAAGCAACGGTGGAAAGGTCGGCGGGCAGTTCGAGGGCTTCCCGCTGTTGATCGTGACCTCGACGGGTGCCAAGAGCGGTGAGCGACGCGAGAACCTCATCGCCTACTTCGACGTCGACGACAAGATCTACGTCGTCGGCTCGGCGGCCGGCCGCGACGCCAGCCCGGGGTGGGTGTTCAACTTCCGGGCCGACCCGACCGTCACCGTGGAGATCGGTGCCGATCCGCCGACGCAGATGGTCGCCCACGAACTGCCGAAGGCCGAGCGCGACCGCGTCTACGACCTCATCGTCGAGCGGGCGCCCGGCTTCGGCGAGTACCAGAAGAAGACCGACCGGGTGATCCCCGTCTTCGAACTCGCCGGCAGCTGACGCGGTCTACCGCGGTTCGAGCTCGACGCGGTCGCCCCGGCGCATGGTGCCCGCGACGACGACCTCCAGGTACGCCCCCGCGCACGGCAACACGCCCATGTCCAGTGCGGGGACGCGGTTTTCGGCCGCCGGCGTCCGCAGCGCACCCGGATCCCTCGGCAACGAGCCGTGCTCCAGCGTGGGGATGACGCATCGCGGTGTCGGGCCGATGGCGCGGAGCCGCACCTGTCCGACCACGAGAGTGCTACCCGTCCAATCGTTTTCGGCGTAGGCCGGAAAGCCCGGCGGGGTCGCGATCACCAGATTGGGGCGGTAGCGCTCGGCCTCCGTGCCGATGCGTTCGAGCGTTGCGGTGGTGATGACGTGCACCGGGGCGTAGTCGGTGAACGAGGTGCCCGGGGTGGCCTCCGCCAACTCCAACAGTGGCGCGTCGACCTCGGCGTCCAGGCCGAACTCGAGTACCTGCTCGGGGTCGGCCCGCTCCAACGACGCGCCTGCCGGCCGACTGTGCGCCAGGCGGACCGGGCGGTCGAGCAGCTCGGAGAGCCGCGCGTCCACCTCGTCCGCGTCGGCCGACACGTGCGATCCGTCGGGCAGGCGGATGCTCACTCGGTCGGAATGCACTGTTGCGCTGCAAGTTAGGAGATCACGCCACAGCCGGGCCTGCTTGGCGCTTGCCACTCGGCCGGTCGCCTCGTCGATCAATGCCAGGCGACGATCGTTCTGGACGCCTTGCTCGTCGACGAACAAGGCGTCAACGGCCTCGCCGAGCATCGACTTCACCGGGTAGCGGTACAGCGTGCCCACGTGCATCTGCACGTCGACGGCGGAAGCGGTCATGACGACACCTTATGGGCGTCGAGTAGATCACCCCACTCAACTGCCACGACGGCTGCGGCGTCAGAGTCGACGACGTGACCGCGACTGGCCGCCGCTACCAGGGCCCGCCCGAGCGCGAACGGCGACAGGCCGCGGTCGGTGCTCACCTGCACCAGTTCCGCGAAGGCGTCCGCCGGTTCGCAGCGCCGCAGGCCCACCAGTATCCCCAGGGCGAGGTCTAGGCTTCGAGTCCCGGAATGCTCGTCCGTCCATGGATCGGCGAGGCGGTTGCTGCCGTTCACGTGCGGTCTCCCTCTACGACGTCGGCCCACTTGGGTGATCGTGAAATGGGGCCGTGCACCCAAACGATAGTCCCGGCCGTCTCGGGGTCGAGGCTTTTCAACCTTGGAAGTCGCTGTGCCGGGGCTGGTGGGGCACCTGCGCTTCGGGGTCGTCAACGGATGATGACGATCGTCAACGAATGATGACGCCTCGTGGCGCCGCATGCCGCCGGTCAGGCACCGTGGCGCCTCGGAGTCGTCCAAACATAATGGGTCGGCACACCCAATTGATGGGAGGGCGCCATGGCGGCGCGAGTTCGTCACGATCGGAGTCTTCTTGACCGCCGTCGGCGGTCGGCGGGAGCGTCGACACCTCGCGGCACGCCGTCGGCCCTGGTCACACCCGCCAAAAGCACCCGCGCAGGTATCTTCGTATGCACGATGACCACCGCAGATGCGTCGGAGAGCCGGAGTTTCACCGCCAAGGGGCTCGCGACCCGGGAGCGCATCCTGAGCTCGGCCGCCGACGTCCTGCTCGCCGACGGGCTGACGGCGTTCAACCTGGACAAGGTGCGTCAGGCGGCCTCGGTCAGCGGATCGCAGCTCAACCACTACTTCGTGGACCGGCAGGACCTCATCCGCGCCGTCGTGAAACGCCAGGTCGAGATCGTGTTGCAGTTCCACCGGCAGCCACGGCTGGGGGGACTCGACACCTTCGAGGACTGGGAGCAGTGGGCACGTCTCAACGTCCGCTACCTGCGCAAGGTCGGCTACCGCGGCACCGCCACGTACCACGTGCTGGCCGGTCAGCTGGCGAAGTCGGACGCGGCCACCCGGCAGACGTTCGCCGACGGGTACTGGCGCTGGGTCACCCTGCTCGAGGACTCGTTCGCACGGATGAAGAGCCAAGGCCTGCTGGTCAATTCGGCCCAACCCCGCCAGCTGGCGCTGGTGGTCGTCAGCCTGCATCAGGGTGCCGGCCTGCTGGCCTTCGCCTACCGGCAGGAGTGGCCGCTGGCGGACGTCACCCGGTGCGTCGTCGACTACATCCGCATGTTCGCCAAGGACGCCGACGAGCGCGCCCCGCGCCCCGCGCGAAAGTCCCGACCCCGACGACGTCGGCACCCCGTGGAGCAGGAGGCCGCCCCACGGTTCACGGCCAAGGGCATGGCCACCCGTGCCCGCATCATCGACGGCGCCGCCGAGCTGATCTTCGAGCGAGGAGTGAACGGCACCAGCCTGGACGACGTGCGCCGAGCCGTCGGCGTCAGCGGATCGCAGATCTCCCACTACTTCGAGGACAAGCAAGATCTCACGCGTGAGGTCATCGCGGCGCGCACCGACTTCGTCGTCGCCTTCCACACCCAGGGGGCACTCGGTCACCTGGACACCCTCGACTCCCTGCGGACCTGGGCCGATCTGTGTTGGGCCCAGGCCGGCGAGAACTACCTGCGCGGCGGATGTGTCTACGGATCCCTGACCGGTGAACTGCTCGAAGCCGACGACGTCGTGCTCGACGCACTGGCCGACGGGTACGACCGCTGGCTGCAGGTCTTCGAGGACGGGCTGGGGGCGATGTGCCGACGTGGCGACCTGACGCCCGACGCCGATCCCCGCCACCTCGCCGTCGCGATGATCGCCGCCCACCAGGGCGGCACGTTGCTCACGCACGTCACCGGAACCGCCGAACCCTTTCGGACTGCCGCGAACGCTGCGCTCGACTACGTCACCAGCTTTGCCGCGCGCCGGCCCAAGTCTGCAGCGAGGCCGAAGAGGTCGTAGAAGGGGCCCATTCTCGGGCCGACGCCCTGGACATTATGGGCTGCGTCACCCACAATAATGGGCGGTAAGACCCATTGTGCGTGATCGCTCACCACGCCGACCGTGGCCTCGACGCGGGCGAGATCCTTACGCGCACTTCGCGCACACGAGGTGGGAGAGAACATGGCAGAGGTCTACGACGTCGTCGTCCTGGGCGGCGGGCCGGTGGGCATCAATGCCGCCGACCGCGCCCACGCGGAAGGTCTGTCGGTCGCGCTCGTCGAGCGTGAACTCGTTGGGGGCGAATGCAACTACTGGGGGTGCGTGCCGAGCAAGTCCCTGCTGCGACCGGTGCTCGCCGTCGCCGAGGCGCGCAAGGTCGACGGGGCCCGCGAAGCCGTCGTCGGCGCGATCGACGCGAAGGGCGTCTTCGCCCGGCGAGATCGGTACGTCACCAACTGGGACGACGCCCCGGTCGCCGGCGCGGTCGTCGGCATGGGCGTCGACCTGATTCGCGGGCACGCCCGCCTCGACGGGGCACGTCGCGTCGTCGTCACCACCTCGGAGCGACGACTGGAACTCCATGCCCGACACGCAGTGATCGTGTGCACCGGCAGCACCGCCGCGGTGCCCGACCTTCCCGGCGTCGCCGAGGCCAAGCCGTGGACCAATCGCCGGGCGACCGACAGCAGTACGGTCCCCGATCGGCTTGCGGTGGTGGGCGCCGGGGGAGTGGGCGTCGAAATGGCCACGGCCTGGCACGGTTTGGGCTCACGGGTCACGCTGCTGTCGCGGACCGCCCGGCTGCTGCCGCGAATGGAGGCGTTCATCGGTGAGTACGTCCACGGCGGTCTCCTCGAGGCAGGCGTCGACGTACGAACCGAGGTGCTCGTCACCGAGCTGCACCGCCCCGGCGGACGCGGGCCCATCCAGGTCACCCTCGACACCGGCGACGGGCTCGAGGTGGACGAGATCCTCTTCGCCACCGGCCGGACACCGAACACCGCCGACATCGGGCTGGAGAGCATCGGGCTCGCGCCCGGTTCGTGGCTCGACGTCGACGAGACGTGTTTGGCCCGAGGCGTCGAGGGCCAGTGGCTGTACGCGCTCGGCGACGTCAACCACCAGGCGCTGCTGACACACCAGGGCAAGTATCAGGCGCGCATCGCCGGCGCGGTGATCGGCGCGCGTGCGCACGGCCGACCCGTGGACTCCGACCCGTGGAGCGCGCACGTGGCCACCGCCAACGACCTCGCCGTCCCGCAGGCCTTCTTCACCGATCCGGAGGCGGCGGCGGTGGGGCTCACCGCTGACCAGGCGCGGCAGCGAGGACACCGGGTGCGGACGGTCGAGGTGGACATGGGGCTGTCCGTGCCCGGCGCGAACTTCTACGCCGACGGCTACACCGGTCGGGCACGGATGGTGGTCGACGAGGACGACCACACGCTGCTCGGGGTCGGCTTCGTGGGTCCCGGGGTGGTGGAGATGTTGCACTCGGCCACCGTCGCCGTCGCGGGCCGGGTGCCGATCGCACGGCTCTGGCACGCGGTGCCGTGCTTTCCGACGATCAGTGAAGTGTGGCTTCGGCTGCTGGAGGCCTACCGGGACGGGGCTTCAGCAGGCTAGCAAGATCGGTGATGTTGCAGGCCAACAGGTTTGGCTGTGGCACGCCCGCCGTCACCAGCGGAGCATTGCCGGGCCGGGTGATCAGGGCGCTGCGCATGCCGGCGCCCTGCGCCCCGATGGTGTCCCAGGTGTGCGCCGCCACCATCATGCACTGCGACGTGTCGACTCCGAGCTGCGCGGCCACCCGGCGGTAGAGGTGGATCGACGGCTTGAACACACCCAGGGTGTCCACCGTGAACTGGTGCTCGAAGAAGTCGCCAAGACCGGCATTGTCCAGTGGCGACGAGACGTTGGGCTGATGCGGTGAATTGGTCAGGGTCACCAGACGGTAGCCGTCGGCCCGTAGCTGCGCCAAGCCCGGGGCCACGTCGGGGTGGGCGGGCATCGTGCGCATTCCCTCGGCCAGTGACCGCACGTCGTCGTCGGTGAGCGCCACGTCGCGGATCGTGGCGACCATCTGCAGGACTGCCCTGCCGAGGGCGAAGAAGTCGACGTAGTAGCCGGACAGCGTCAGCGTCATCGAATAGGTGACGAGCTCGCCGAACCACGTGCGAAGGACATTTGCGTCGCCGAAGATCCGCTCGAAGTGCGGACCGAGCGATTCGATGTCGAGCAGAGTCTCGTTGACGTCGAAGACCAACACCGACGGCGCTGCGGGGTCGAGGCTCGTCATGGAATTTCCTAGGGCCACTCGAGTATGGGTGTTCCTACCCAATGTAGCGAGCGCCTGGGGGACGCGGTTGGGCCTTGACCGAGGGAACGGCGGCGCGAGACGATCTGGGTGTCAGCACCAAGCTTTGGAGCCTCACTCACCGTCCCGAGCGCGTGAAGTCCGCGTTCGACGGTAGCTGTCGCCGACTGCGGATCTCGACGGCGCCCAGAACGTTCGGTGTCTCGCCGCTTCCCCGACGCCTTAAGGAGATGTGCGATGCCCTCGTCATCAACGTCCGACACGACTCCGGCCTCCAGGCCGAGGCGGGTCGCGGTGGTCACCGGCGCCAGCCGGGGAATCGGTGCGGCGACTGCGTCGCTCCTCGCCAGCGGTGGGTTCCGTGTGGTCGTCAACTATCGTTCCAGCGCCGCAGAGGCTGACGAGGTAGTCGAGACCATCAGTGCCGCCGGTGGTGAAGCCGTTGCGATTCGGGCCGACGTAACCGCAGCCGACGACGTGTCGGCACTGATGAGCGAGACCGAACGACGATGGGGCCGAATCGACGTGGTCGTGCACAACGCCCTCATCCCGTTCGCGATCACGTCGTTCGCCGATCTGAGTTGGGAGCAGCTTGGCGGCAAGCTCGACCGCGAGTTGCACGCCGCGTTCCTCGTCACCAAAGCCGTTGTGCCCGGGATGATGTCGCGCAAGTACGGACGCCTGGTGTACCTCAGCACAGGGTTGTCCAGGCGGCCTCGCGCCGGGATGATCACCCTCGGCACCGCCAAGGCGGCCCTGGACCAGTTCGTTCGCTACGTCGCACTGGAGGTGGCGCCGCACGGTATTACGGCGAACCTCGTCGCACCCGCCACGGTCGACGAAACGAAGGTGACGGAACAGTTGACGGCCGATCAGATCGACCACCTCGGCGCGACCAACCCCATGGGACGGCTGGTCCGGCCAGAGGAAATAGCCAGGACCGTGGCCTTCCTGGCAAGCGAGGCGTCCGCCTTCACCACCGGCCACTACCTCCCGGTCAACGGCGGCCTGTCCATGGACTGAGCCCGACGCACCCAACGAACAGGACGTTCCATGCACACGATCGACCTCGCATTCGCCGGACACGGAATTCACGAAGAGCTGGTCGCCTACGTCGCCGACCAGGAGGGCTACTACGCGGACGAGGACGTCCACGTCGCCATCCGCGACGGTGTCCACTGGCCTATCGATCGTCTGCGCCGCGGCGCCACCATCGGCCTCGGCCGATCGTTGTTGTCGCGGCTGACCGACGACGTCGGCTGGAAAGTGCTCAGCGTCAACACCCATCGCCCGCTGTTCTGGTTTCTCGGCAACGCCGAGGTGTCGTCGATGGACGACTTGCACGGGCGAAGATTGGCAGTCCATGCCGCGCACACCGCGCCCGGGTGCTTTGCTCGAATCGTCATGCGCAAGCATGGACTCGACCCCGATGGGGACCTGACGTGCGTGGCGCGCGATCCGGGCGACTACCAGATGGACCTACGCCGACTGCGCGACGGCTCGATCGACGCCGCCTACGTTGGCAGCACCCTCTCGCCGGAGCAGGTCGCCCACGAGGAGGGGTTTCACGTGCTGGCGTGGGTCGGCGACCACTTTCAGATCCCGACCGTCGGCGTTGCGGTGGACCCCGCCCACGTTCCGTTGGACAGCCCCGCGCTTCGCGGCCTGGTGCGCGCCAACGAGCGGGCCCTTCGAACGTTGGCCGAACAACCGGAAGTGGCCGTCGAGTACATCTCCGCATTTCTCAATCGAGTTACCAGTGACGAGGCCGCGCAGTATCACCAGCGCTACGTCGCTCCCCACTTTTCCGCCGACGGACACGTCGACCTCGACGTGGCGCGCGGCGCCATTGCGGAGGTCGCAGCCGAACTCGGTGTCCCGGAGGTTGCAGCCGAGACGGTGTATCCGACGCAGCACCCATAGATACGTGACCGGTCGGCTACCATCGGTGGGGTGCCACGACCACCAAATCCCGACGTCCGGCGCCGCCTGCTGTCGGCAGGCCTCGACCTGGTGCACGGCCGCGGCTTCGCGGCCAGTGGCGTCAAGGACATCACCGATTCGGCCGGCGTGCCGAAGGGATCGTTCTACGCGTACTTTCCTAGCAAGGAGGCCTTCGCCGCGGCGATCCTCGAGCACTACTGGTCCGACATCGAACGGCGGCTCCTGCCGATCCTCGACGAGAACGGCCCGGCGCAGGAGCGGCTCGTCCGCTTCTTTCATGCGTTGGCCGACGAGCACGAGGACGGCGACTTCCTGCTCGGCTGCCTGATCGGCAACCTGTCGCTCGAGCTCGGTGGGGCCAGCGAGGCGGTGCGCGATCAGCTGGCCAGCATTCTCGACCGCTGGGACGCCGCGCTGACGGCGTGCGTGCGGTCGGGGCAGCACGGCGTGGGGGGCATCCGCACGGATCTCGACGCCGACGAACTCGCCGCCACGCTGATCGAGGCGTGGGAGGGTGCGGCGTTGCGGGGCAAGGTCACCCGGAGCCGGACGCCGTACGCCCGCTTCGAGACGGTCACCGTCCCGGCGCTGCTGCGCTAGATCCCTGCGGCTGGCCCACTGTGATCAACGACGCTCTATACATAGACGACCGGTCACGTATTATCGGAACCGTACGCACCCGTCGACCCTGAGGATCGCCATGACCGTCGCGCCCCGCTACGCCGAACCGCTGCATCCCGCGCTACCCGCCTCTGGCTTCGAGCTCGATCTCGCGCATGCCGCCCTGGTGGTCACCGACCCGCAGATCGACTTCCTCAGTCCGGATGGGGTGTCTTGGGCGATCTTCGGCGACAGCATCACCGAAAACGGCACCGTCGCCCACATCAGCGAATTGTTCGACGCCGCCAAGCTCGCCGACATCACCGTCGCGGTGTCGCCGCACCACTTCTATCCCACCGACTCGCAGTGGCGCTTCGGCGATCCACTCGAGGCATTCATGGGGGGAGTGGGCATGTTCGGACGGCAGGGCGCGTACACGCTGGACGGCTTCGCCGGCTCGGGCGCCGACTTCCTGCCCGCCTACCGCGACCACATTCACGACGGCCGCACCGTCATCACCTCGCCCCACAAGATCGTCGGCCCGGAGTCCAACGACCTCGTCCTGCAACTGCGCAAGCGCGGCGTCAACCAGGTCATCCTCGCCGGCATGGCCGCCAACCTCTGCGTCGAAGGACACATGCGCGAACTCGTCGAGCAGGGTTTCGAGGTGGTCGTCGTGAAGGACGCTACCGCAGGGCCTCGACTGCCCGAAGGCGACGGCTACCTGGCCGCGCTCGTCAACTACCGATTCTTGGCCAGCGCGGTCTGGACCACGGCCGAGGCCGTGAACCACCTCATCTCCAACACCCCGAACACCGAAGGACGTTGAACAACATGACAATCCACGATCCACGACACCACACCCTTGCGTTGAACCACGGCGGCGGGCAGATCCCGGCGCTCGGGTTCGGCACGCTGGTCTCGGACAGCAGGAAGACCCGAGAGGCGACCGTGGCCGCCGTCGAGGTCGGCTTTCGCCACCTCGACTGCGCCGAGCGGTACCGCAACGAAGCTGAAGTCGGCTTGGCGCTCAAGGACCTACTCGGCAGCGGCGCGATCCGTCGCGAGGACCTGTTCGTCACCACGAAGCTGTGGAACAACAACCATCGGCCCGACCGCGTCAAGCCCGCCCTGCAGGCGAGTCTGCGCAAGCTCGGACTGGACTCGGTCGACCTCTACCTGGTGCACACCCCCTTCGCGTTCCGGCCCGGCGACGACCAAGATCCCCGGCATCCGCACGGAGCGGTCGTCTACGACGACGGGGTGACACTGGCCGAAACCTGGTCCGCCATGGAAGGTCTCGTCGACGAGGGGCTGTCCCGCGCGATCGGGCTGTCCGACATCGACGCCGACGGCACCCGTGACGTCATCGCCGGTGCCAGAATTACACCGGCGGTCGTGGAGGTGGAGTCGCACCCGTATCACCCGCAGTGGGAACTGCATCGTCTGTGCCAGGCCGAAGGCATCGTCCTGCTCGCGTTTGCGCCACTGGGCCACGCGCTGGAACCGCGCCTGCTCGACGACCCGCTCATCGTGGAGGTGAGCGAACAAACCAGGCAGACACCCGCGCAGGTGCTTCTGGCCTGGGGCATCCAACGTGGCACCGCGGTGCTGACGTCGTCGGTGACACCGTCCCGCATCGCCGAGAACGTCGACGTCACCGCGTTGCCCGACGACGCCGTCCAGTCGATCAGCGAACTCGAGACCAGAATCCGGTTCAACTCCGTCGTCGACGCCGGCGAACCCGGGTTCCTCCAGGTGCCGCAGGGGAGTTGACTGACGACCACATGAGATCGAATGGCTACGACCCCGACGTGCTGGCCCCCGGGCTGGACGTGGTGTTCTGCGGCGTCAACCCGGCCGCCAGCGCGGCGGCCGACGGACACAACTTCTCCAGCGCGAGCAACCGCTTCTGGCCGGTCCTGCACCTGGCCGGGTTCACCGACACCCGGCTGCGCGCCCAGGACGAACGCCAGCTGCTGACCTACGGCTGTGGCATCACCGCGGTGGTGTCCCGCCCGACGTCGACGGCAGCCGAGATCGGACCCGAGGAGTTTCGGGACGCGAAACCGTCCTTCGAGGCCAAGATGCGCCGGTACCGGCCCCGGGTCGTCGCCTTCCTCGGCAAGCGCGCGCTGTCGGCGATGCTCTCGACGCGAGACGTCGACTGGGGAAGGCAGCCGACGGATCTCGCCGGCTCGATCGCGTGGGTGCTGCCGAACCCGAGCGGGCTCAACCGAGGCTTCACCCTCGACGCGCTGGTGCGGGCCTACGCCGATCTTCGCGCCGCGGTGCCCGGCCGCTGACGACGCCACCAACGATCACCACGAGTCAAACCATCGCCCGACCGACGGTGCCTCCCTTACCGTCACCCCACGTGACCAACGCCCACCTCAGTCGTCGCCGCGCGCTTCAACTACTCGGACTCGCCGGCGGCGCAATGGCATTCGCGCCGGCCCTCGCCGCGTGCGGATCCGAGGGCAGCACCGCCGCGCTGTCCACCACCGCCCCGACGGGCGGACGCTTCGACGGCGTCACCCTCAAGCTGCTGGTCAACCAGCCGCACGTGACGTCATTCCGTGACGTGCTGGCGCCCAAGTGGAAGGACGCCACCGGCGGCACCCTCGAGGTCACCGCCGCACCGTACGACCAGCTGACCAGCAAGCAGATCCTCGACGTGCAAAGCGGTACGGGCGAATTCGACGTCTTCGACTACTTCTACTTCGGTCTCGGCGACCTCGTCGACGCCGGCGCGCTCACCGACCTCACCGGGTGGATCGACGCCAACGCCGACAAGATCGGGACGAGCGGCTACCTGAAGTCGATCTACGACCCGTACACCCTGCTCGACGGCAAGCGCTACGGACTGCCCTACGACGGCGACGTCCACATCCTCTTCTACAACGCCGAACTCTTCGACAAATACAAGGTCGCACCGCCCACCACGTGGGACGAGTACGACGACGTCGCCGCCAAGATCACCACCGACGCGAAGGGCTCCGCCTACGGCGCGATCGTCTCCGGTCAGCAGGTCCCGATGATCCTCGGCTGCTCCTACATCAACCGACTCACCGGTTACGGGGGAAACCTGTTGGACGCCAACGGGAAACCCGAGCTCACCTCCGACGCCTCGGTCGCCGCGCTGACCCACCTCGTCAAGGTTTCGCCCGCCGCGTTGCCCACCCCGCTGCAGATCGGCTTCGACCAGGCCAACACCGCCTTCCTCACCGGGCAGGGCGCGATGCTCGACACCTGGACCGACATGGCCCTGCGGGCCGAGGACCCGACGGCCTCGAAGATCGCCGGCAAGTGGGGCGCGCTCTCGCTGCCCGTCGGCGGTGCCAACACCACCCCGCGCACCGCGCTCGACGCCGGCTTCGGGCTGGGCATCTCCACCGCCACCAAGAACCAGGACGCCGCGTCGGCGTTCATCTCCTGGGCCACCGCCGCCCCGCAGAACCTGGTCGTCTCCTCCACTCCCGGCGCCGGCATCGACCCAGCCCGCGGCGAGGTGCTCGACTCCGACGGCTACGCCAAAGTGGTGACCAAGGCCATCGGCCCCATCCGCCAGGGATTGAACGGCAACCCGCTGGTGTGGCCCAAGACGGCCGGCGCACCACAGTTGCTGCAGGGCTTGGTCGACCAGATTGCGTTGGCCGTCAACGGCACCCAGACCGTCCAGCAGTCGCTGGAGAACTCCCAGCAACAGTGGGACAAGGCCCTGGCCTAATCCTCGTGTTGGGCCTCATCCCGCCCACACGTCCTCCACGTAGTGGTCGGACGCCACCAACCCCTCAATCCACTCCTTCGCCGCCGCGTCATCCGCACCCGTACGCGCGCTGTAGATGGCTCGGAACGCCGCCCGCACCGCCGGCGCCATCCGACCCCCGTCACCACAGATGAACACGTGGGTGTTCTTCGCCGGATCGCCCAGCAGCTCCCAGACGTCGTCCGCATCGGCGGCGATCCGATCCTGCACGTACTTGACCCCATCCACGGGAGCCCGCGAGAACGCCGGCCGCATCCGCACGATGCCCTCCCGCTCGCCCTCCTCGAACGCCTCGCGGAAGATGTAGTCCACGTCCGGATCGCGAACGCCGAAGAAGCACAACGCCGGTGAGAACGGTTCACCCGCCTGCTTCGCCGCCAACCTGTCACCGAGGAAGCCGCAGAACGGTGCGACGCCCGTGCCCGCGCTCACCAGGATCACGTTGCGCTTCGGCTCCGCGCCCGCGCGGAACGCCTGCCGCGCCGGGTCGATCCTCGCCCGGATCCGTGTACCGGGCGCGACCCCGGCCAGATGATTCGACGCCACCCCCTTGAACAGCCCGTAGCCCGACCGCGCCGGCGTGTCGAGCACGCTGACGATCAGCGCCACCTCGTGCGCCGACAACTTCGACGACGACGCGATCGAATAGTGCCGTGGCGTCATCGGTTCCAGTAGCTCCAATAGTTCGGCACCGGTCAGTGCGCACGCCTTGAACTGCGCCAGGCACTCCAGTGGGCTCAGCGCACACGGATCGTCCGAGTCCGCCAACGCCTCGAGCGCCTTCCGTTCCGGCTCGCACGGGTTGACCGCCGCCATCTTCTTCAGTTGGCTGCGCGTCGCCGGCTTGCGCAACTCGACGAAGTGCGTCAGCAGCTCGCGCACGCTCACCTCGCGGTCCAGCGCGATCAGCCGTCGCGACGTGCGCCGCGGATTGATCGACAGCCGCAGCTCTGGGTCGATCTGCAGTAGTTCCAGCACCGTGTCAACCACCTCGGGTGGATTGTCGGCCAGCACCGTCAGATGGTCACCCGTCGAATACGACACGTCCGCGGGAAGCGCCACCCGGACATAGTGTTTCGCCTGACCCGGCACGTTCACCAACTCGTCGTTGAGTGTGACCGTCATCGGCTGCACCGCGAACCGTTCGTCGATCGCCGCCGTCAGCAGGCCCTCGATGAGGCGCAGGTCGTACAACGGCTCGTCGTTCGTGGTCAGCGATACGGCATCCGGATCGCCGTAGTGCTCAGCCAACGCCGACCACAACGCCGTCTCGAACTCCTCCAGCGTTCCCGTCAGATCACCCGACGTGTCCGCCGCCGCCCTCGGCAGCAGCGGTCGTCCACCGAGCGCCGTCAGCCGCTCGTCGTAGATCTTGGGCACGGCCTGGTACGTGTCCGCCCAGTTGTGATCGCCGACGCCGAGCACCGCGAACAGCGGCTCATGTTGGAGGACGGCATCATCCGACTGCAACCACGAGTAGAACTCCCGGGCGTCATCCGTCGGCTGACCGTTGTACGAGGATGCGACGATCAGCACGGCATCGGCCTGGGGTAGCCCGTCCACCGCCGTGTCCAATGCCGCGACCGTTGCGACGCAACCGATGTCGGTCGCCTCCTCCGCGAGCTGCTTGGCCAGTGCCCGGCAGGTGCCGAGATTCGAGCCGTGCAGCACCGCCAACGTCGTCCCCGCCCGAACGGGCGCCGACGCCGACGCCGACGTGGTGACAGCAGTGGCAGGAGCCGTCGCCACCACCACCCGCTCCTCCGACGTTCGCCGCACCAGTTCCACCGAGAACCCGACCGGTCGTCGGCTCAACCCCTCCCACTGCAACACGTAGTGCTGCGAGTCGATCAGCCGGTAGCGGTGCACCAGCCGCGCGAGCAGCATTGCCGCCTCGTGCAACGCGAACTGCCGCCCGATGCACGACCGCTCCCCGGTGCCGAACGGCTTGAACAGCGCCGTCGACCGACCCTCGGCGACATCGGGGTCGAACCGGGACGGGTCGAACAGCTCCGGGTTGTCGCCCCACTCCGGCTGCCGGTGCAGCGCGCCGGTCAGGATGGTGAGGGCCTCGCGCGCCTTGACCGGATAGACGCCGCCGATCACCGTTTCCGCCAACGCCATCCGATCGAAGTTGAGCACCGGTGGCGACAGGCGCAGCGTCTCGCTGATCACCTGGCGCAGGTAGGCGAGCTTGCCGATGTCGTCGTACGTCGGCAGGTAGTCGTCGTCGGGGCCGAAGACGGCGTCGACCTCGGCTTGCACGCGGGCCAGCACCGCGGGGTGGTGCACCAGGTTGTAGACGGCGTTCGGCATGAGCTCCGACGTCGTCAGCTGCCCGGCAATCAGGAAGGTCATGATCTGGTTGCGGACGTTGTCGTCGGACAGGGTCCCGTCAGCGCCGAGCATCACGTACAACAGATCGCCGGTGCCGCCGCCAGAGTGTCCGGCGATCAGCTCGTCGAAGTACCCGTGCAGGGTGGCCAGCTCCGCCTCGAACGCCGGGGACTCGCCGTTGGTGAAGACCTCGGTCAGCGCGTTGGTGAAGCTCTGCGGAATGGGCGCCAGGCCGTCGTAGTCGTACGACTCGAACCGCGCCCCGAACCCCGCCAGCCCGACGGTGTCCATGGCCAGCTTCTGCAGATCGCCGGACACGTCGACCGGCCCCACTCCGAGGCGCGCGTCCCACCGCGCGACCAGCTGCTGGTTGATCGCCAACATCGCGTCGTGGTAGTTGCGCAGCCCGGAGTAACTGAATCCGGGCAGTAGAACATCGTGTGCCGTCTGCCAATTCGGCTCGCCGTGGAAGGCGGTGAACAACCCGTCCCCGGCTAAGGGGCGGATCCGCGACAGCGACGCCGTCGGGTTCTTGGCGAACCTGCTCTCGTCGCACAGTTCCGCGACGAGTTCTTCGGAGCACGCGTAGAGCTTCCGATCACCGCTCCAGTCGCCGTAGAAGATCGGGCCGTGCAACTCGGCGAGGATGTCGATCGGCAGCGCGTATGGCCTGCCGGCGAGTTGCGCGTCGGTCGGCAGGGACACGGAAGGGACGTCGTCGAGCGACGGCGGTGCGGACGGCGCGTACTCGGGCATTCGCGCAGCATAAGCATCGTGAGGTGCATATTTTCGGCAACGTTGAAAATGCGCAGTACTTGGGGTGACTCACCGCCCCGGTCGTCGCACCGTGATGTCGTCCGACCGGGTTCGCGCGGCGGCATCGGCAGGTGCGACCTGCACCGCCAACGCCCTGCCCGCTTCCTCGAACACCAGCGGCGGCGGGCCGTCGTGGAGGTGCTTGTCGCCCCACTGCACGAGGGACAGGAACGCCGGCAGCAGGTCCTCTCCGGCGTTGGTGAGCCGGTACCGGTCGCGCGCCCGCTGGCCCGGCTCCTGATAGGGCTCCCGTGCGACGATTCCGGCGGTCTCCAACTGCTTCAGCGCCCGCGAGACGGCTGGCGCCGAGCTCTCCGTCCGATCGACGAAGTCGTCGAAACGCACGGTGCCGAAGAACAATTCGCGCAACACCTGGAATGCGGTCTTCGTGCTCAGCACGTTGAGCACCTTCGTCATCGAACAGCCCTCGCCGATGGACCACTGCGAACGATCGCTGAGCGAGGGTTCGAACTTCATCGTCCACTCCGTCCTGAATAACGCTTGCATTAGTCAGAATAGCATGTTGTCATAGAGATGACTAACGACAACGTTATTCAGATGAAGGAGTCGGCATGACCTACTTGATCACCGGTGCCACCGGCAAGACCGGCGAGCGCGCCGTCCGCACCCTGCGCGTGCGCGGTCACCGCGTCCGCGCGTTCGTCCACTCCCGCGACGAACGCTCCGAGGCTCTCGAGAACCTCGGCGCAGAGATCGTCACCGGCGACTTGCTCGACTTCCACGCGGTGAGTTCGGCGATGGCCGGTGTCACGGCGGCCTACTTCTGCTACCCGATCCTGCCCGGTCTGCTCGACGCGACCGCGATCTTCGCGCAGGCCGCCTCCGAGGCCGGCGTCGACGCCGTCGTCAACATGTCGCAGATCAGCGCCAGGCGGAACGCGAAAAGCCATGCTGCGCAGAACCACTGGCTCAGCGAGCGGATCTTCGACCGGTCGGCGTTCAAGACCACGCACCTGCGGCCGACGTTCTTCGCCGAGTGGCTGACCTGGCAGTGGTCCCGCGACGAGCAGGGCGGCGTCTTCCGGCTGCCGTTCGCCGGCGGCCGGCACGCGCCGATCGCCGCCGCCGACCAGGCCCGCGTCATCGCCACGATCCTCACCAACCCCGCACCGCACGACCGGCAGGTCTATCCGCTGCGCGGCCCCGTGGAACTCGATCACCACGGCATCGCCGCCGAAGTGGCTGATGCGCTCGACATCCCGGTCCGATACGAGTCGATCGACCTCCCCACCTTCGAAGAGCTGCTGGCCATCCAGGGTCGCGTCCCCTACGCCATCCAGCACCTCGTCAACGTCGCGCAGGACTACCGCGAGGGGATCTTCGCGGGCGCGGACAACCTCGTCGAGGTCATCACCGGGACGCCCGCGAAGACGGTGGGGGAGTTCGTCGCGGCGAATCGGGGCGAGTTCGACGGGACGGGGCAGCAGATCGCCTGGGAGAAGCTGCGCGCACGTTAGCGGCGGCGGCCGCGCGACAGCCGACCCGGGGACTCGCTCTCAGTAGACGTCGCGCACGTATCGCTTCTCGCGCTTCATGGAGTTGACGTAGTCGGTGGCGGCGTCGTCGTCCAGCCCGCCGTGCGCCGAGACGACGGCATGCAGCGCATGGTCGACGTCCTTGGCCATCCGCGTCGCGTCGCCGCACACGTAGAAGTGCCCGCCCTCCTCCAGCCAGGAGAACAACTCCCGACCGTGCTCCAGCATCCGGGTCTGCACGTAGACCTTCTCCGCCTGATCGCGAGAGAACGCGAGCTCCAAGCGATTCAGAACTCCCGATTCCTGCCAGCCCACGATCTCGTCCTCGTAGGCGAAGTCGTGTGCACGGTGCTGATCGCCGAAGAACAACCAGTTGCGGCCCTTGGCCCCTCGTAGGGCCCGCTCCTGCAGGAACGCCCGGAACGGCGCGACCCCGGTGCCGGGGCCGACCATCACGATGGGCGCGTCGTCGTCGGCGGGCACCCGGAAGGACTTGTTGGGTTGCAGGAAGATCTTGGCCTCGACCCCGCGGTCGGCCAGGAACGTGGAGCACACGCCGCCGCGTTCTCGGCCGTTGGACTGGTACCGCACCGCCGCGACCGTGAGGTGGATCTGGTCCGGATGCGCCAGCGGGCTCGAGGAGATCGAATACGCTCGATGTTGAAGTGGTTTCAGCAGCCCGAGGAACTCCTCGACGCTGAGGTCGTCGCCCGCAATCTGCAGGATGTCCAACGCGTCCTTGCCGTACAGCCAGCGGTCCAGCGTCTCCTTCACGCCGCCGCGCAGCACGTGCGACAGCTCCTCGTTGTCGGCGCGACTCTCCACCTCACCGAGCAGATCCTTTGACGGCGCGCTGATTTCGTAATTCTGACTCAACAGCTTCCCGAGCGGCTCCCCGTCGACGAGCGTGCCGACCGACATCCGGAAGTGCTCGACGATCGCGTCCACCAGGGCGGGGTCGTTCTCCGGGATGACGGCCAGCGCGTCGCCGGCCTCGTACTCGATTCCGCTGTCCGCCAACGCGAATTCGACGTGCCGGATCTCCTTGTCCGAACCGGCACCCGACAGCAGCCGGTTGGTCGCAACCCGCGCGGTGAACGGGTTCTTGCGCGTCCATCCCGACCGGGCGACCGCACTCGGCGCCGGCGTGCTCGGCATCCCCGTCGCGCCCGAGGACGGCACCAATGCGGTCAGCGCCTGCTGAATCCACTCCGCGGCATCGGTCTCGTAGTCGACGTCGCAGTCCACCCGCTGCAACACCCGGGTCGCCCCGAGCTGCTCAAGGCGCATGTCAAACAGCTTGCCCGCCTGACAGAACCCGTCGTATCCGGTGTCGCCCAGGGCCAGCACCCCGAACGACACGCCCTCCAGGCGTGGCGCCACGTCGGCTGCCAGCGCCTCCCAGAACAGCTCCGCGTTGTCGGGCATCTCGCCCTCGCCGTACGTCGACGTCACGATCAGCACGTACTTGAGGCCCGCGAACTCCTCGAGCTCGATCTCGTCGAGCCCGCTGACGGTCACGTCGAAGCCCTGCGACTTCGCTGCCGCCGCAGCGTCGTTCGCGACACCCTCGGCGTTGCCGGTCTGCGTCCCGTACAGGATCCGCAGTGACGGCCCCGGCTCGACCTGGTCGGCGACGGCAGGTGGCGGGGCGTTCACGTTCATGGCGAGCCGCGAGTGCAACCCGGCCAGGAAGCCCGAGATCCACGCCCGTTGGTCCTCGTTGAACGGCGCGTCCTGCGGGATGTAGGCGATCTTCGTCATGCGCTCTCCTCGCAGGCTCCGAGCCCGCATGTCGATCGTCGATTCGCTCCGCAAGCGTCGCTCATGCGCTCTCCAACGAGTCGAACGACGCCGCGACGTCCGGGATGGACTGCGCGGCGAACAACTCCTCGAACGACGGCAGCCGGCCTATCCGTTCGACGTTCTTGGCGTCCTGATGCAGGATCCAGCCGTACGTGCCGGGACTGTCCATCGACAGCACGTTGCGCTGGGTCAGGGCCGCCTTGTAGTCCGTGATCCGCTTGTTGGCCACGAACACCGCCAGGTTCTCGTCGGTGAAACCGTCCACGGCGTCGCGTGCGTACTTCTGCAGCTTCTGGATGAGGTAGTAGTCCTCGGTGAGCACCAGGTTGCGCACCGCCTTGCCGACCCTCGCGTCGGCGACGTCGGTGACACCCGGCAGACGTGAAAGTGCCACCTGCTGAGCCATGTTCAGCACCGTATAGGTGTTCAGCAGCGCATACATGTCTTCGGTGTCGGTGACCCCGTACCCGGGCACCGCGCCGCCGAGCACGTACTCGTCGTCGCGGTAGGACCGCTTGAACTTCGCCACCTGGTGACCGGCAAGCGCCGTCGCCAACTCGTCCAGCAGCTCCTTGCGGGTCTTGGACGACAGGATCGCGTCGGCGTCCTGATACTGCAGCAGCGCCCTGGGCATCGCGAACACGACGTGCGTGCGCGTGGTCTCCCAATCGGCCAGCAGGTCGGCGCCCTTCACCGAGCCGGTGGCCGCCACGTGCCACTCCAGCAGCGTGCGTGCCGCCTCCTCGTGGAACGGCGCCTGCGTCACCGGTGCCAGGGTGACGGAGTCGGCGCTGACCTTCGACGGCAGGTCACCGGTCGGGTCGTACTGGTAGAGGAAGCCGCCACTCATGCCGTTGGCGACGCCCTTGCCGAAGCCGCCGATGTTGAACACCGCGCCGTTCGTCATGTATTCGCAGAGGAACTCGCCGACGCCCTCGACCACGGCGGTCGCGCCGGAGTTGCGCACCGCGAACCGGTCACCGGCCTCGCCCTCGACGAACAGCCGGCCGCCGGAGGCGCCGAACAGCGCGAAGTTGCCGATCAGCACGTTGCCGCCGGGTCGTGTCGACCCGCCACCGGGGGAGCGCACCGTGATGCTGCCGCCGCACTGGCTCTTGCCCACGCCGTCGTTGCAGGTTCCCTTGTGGGTCATCGTCATTCCGTCGTTGCAGAACACGCCGTAGCTCTGGCCGGCCGACCCCGTCGTGGTGATGACGACGCTGTCCGGCAGCAGATAGCGTCGGCCGCGGTGGTCGGTCGCGACCGCGCTGCCGGTGGCGCCCTCGTGATTCAGCATCCGCTCGATGTCGATCGCCAGCTGACCGCCGACACTCTTGTTCATGTTGCCCAGCGACACCGGATCCGCGACGACGCCGTCCAGGCTGGGTTGGGCCGTCAACTGGGCCAGGAACGAGTCGTCGACCGCGTAGTCCTTCTCCAGGTAGATCGGGTTCTCGGGCACGAATCCGTGTGCCGGTGCGAGCATCGCCCGCAGGTCGAGCCGGCCGATGCTCGAGGGGTGGTCCAGCAGGTGCAGCAGATCGCTGCGACCGCGGGCGTGCCGCAGCGACGACAGCCCGAGGGTGGCCAGGATCTCGCGCACCTCGTGGGAGATGTTCAGCAGGTACTGGGCCAGCGCGCGCGGGTCGCCCTCGAAGGCTTCGGCGTTGGTGGTCAGGCCGGCCGGGCACTTGATGTTGCAGTTCTTGGCCATCACGCACTTGAGCATCATCAGCGCGGTGGTGCCGAACTCGTAGCTGTCGGCACCCAGCAGCGCGGACTTGACGACGTCGCTGGCCGTCTGATGAGCGCCCGAGGCCCGCAGCACCACCTTCTGCCGAATCCCGTTGGCCACCAACGCCTGGTGTACCTCGGCGACGCCGATCTCGGCGGAACGCCCGGCGTACTTCAACGACGTCACCGCGGCGGCACCGGTGCCGCCGGTGTTGCCCGCGACGTTGATGACGTCGGCACCGGCCTTGGCGACGCCCGCGGCGATGATGCCGATGCCCTCGCTGGACACCAGCTTGACGATGACGCGGACTCGGGCGGCCTTGCAGTCGTGGATGAGCTGGGCCAGGTCCTCGATCGAGTAGGTGTCGTGGTGCGGTGGCGGCGACACCAGCTCGACGCCGGGGGTGCCGCCGCGGGCTGCCGCGATCTGCACCGTCACCTTCGGAGCCGGAAGCTGGCCACCTTCACCGGGTTTGGCGCCCTGCCCAATCTTGATCTCCAACTCGCGCAGCATCGGGTCGGCCAGGTAGCCGGCCCAGACCCCGAACCTGCCGGAGGCGAACTGCTTGATGCGCGAGCCGCGGATGGTGTCGTAGCGGGTGATGTGTTCACCGCCCTCGCCACAGTTGGACAGGCCGCCGACCATGTTGGTGCCGTGCGCGACGGCTTCGTGGGCCGGCGCCACCAGCGCACCGTGGCTCATCGCGCCCGAGCTCAGCGTGGCGGTGATCTCGTCGGCGGGCTGCACCGCCGCGAGCGGGATCGAGTCCGGTGCCGGCCGCAGCTGCGCCAGGTAGTGCCGCGCCCGACCGCGCGCGGTCAGCCACAACCGGTCGCCGATCACCTCGTGGTCGACGATCGCGTCGCCGAACCGTTGCAGCAGCGAGTCGGCGAGCGCAGCCAGCCGTTCGGGGGTGTGGGTCAGCCGCAGCGTGAACTCGTCACCGACTCTCACCAGCGTCAACCCGCGGACCAGGTAGGAGTTGTTGCCGAACTGTGCGAACTGGCCCATCTCGGAACGGAATTCGTCGGCCGTGTGCGCGAAGTTGACGTCGGCGGGGAACGCCAGCACGTCACGGAGGGCGGCCGGACGGCGGGCCCGCTCGGCGTTGACCGCGAACACGAAGCTGCGGTAGCCGGGCGTGATGTCGAAGCTGTTGATCGCCCGCGGCGTCATCTCCTCGAAGCTGTTGTTGCGGTATGCCTCGTCGTCCAGGCCGAAGGCCCCTTCGAGTTGGTGCAACGGCAGCGTCCTGAGGAACAACGGGTCGGTCATCTCGTGGTTCGCGGGCCGGGCTTCGTCGCCGAAGGAGATGGCTTCCTCGGTCATGTCGATGAAGCCGCGCACCGCGGTCGTGCCGTAGGAGTGGCCGGCACCCTCGGCCCGCTCCTTGAACAGGCCGAGCAGTGGCACGTCCTTCTCGTCGCCGACTTCGACCGCCCGGGCGTGCCATTCGGCGGAGGTGTCGGACAGGGTGCGGAAGCCGACGCCGCCCACCACCGAGATCACGTTGGGGAAGTACTTGTTGAGCACCGGCCCGTTGGTGTCGAGGTAACTGGGTTCGAAGAACTCGCCCCCGATGTAGCTCTCCACCGTGCACAGGCCGACGCGACCCATGGTCTTCATCAACGACTTCTCGGCGGCCTTCTTGAACCGCTTGAACGCGGCCACGACGGAGGCGTCATCGGGGCCGAACTTCTCCTCTGCGCGCATCTGCACGCCGAGTGAGTAGACCGCCGACGCGCCGAATCCCAGGACCGTCGCGACGTGGTGCGACGAACAGACCTGACCGCTCTCCACGATCACCGACACCCGCCGGCGCAGGCCCTCTTCGATGAGCCGCTGGTTGACCGCCGAGATCACGATGGTCATGGGCATCGCGGCGAGCTCGCTGGTGACGTGGCGGTCGGAGATGACCGCGATGCCACCGGATTCGCGGGCAAAGGCCTCGACCTCGTCGCACAGGTCGTCGATGCCCTTGATCAACGCGGCCGAGTTCGCCTCGCCGTCGTCGGGCACCACGCGGTACCGGCTGCCGAACCGCCGCACCGGCGTCTGCTTCTGGTCGCGGATCTTCAGCATGTCGAGGTGGGTGAGAATCGGCGACTGGATCATGATCTGCGGCGCGGGCGTCGCCCCGCTGTTGGGCTTCGCGCCGAGGGCGACCCGCAGCGTCATCCCGTCGGCCTCGCGGATGCTGTCCAGCGGCGGGTTGGTCACCTGAGCGAAACGCTGCGAGAAGTACCGCGCAATGCCGCCTTCGTGATTGGACAGCGCGTTGATCGCCGCGCCGTAGCCCATCGCGGAGATCTTCTCCTGCCCCGTGGCGAGCATCGGGTCCATCAGGAACTTGAAGCTCTCCTGGTTCAGCGAATACGCCACGTACCGCTGATAGCGGTTGAGGTCGCCGTTGTAGCGGGCGGGCGACAGTTGCCCTTCCGGCGGGACGGCGGGCAGATCGTCGAGGTTCACGCGCGCCTCGGCAACCATTGCCGGGTAGTCATGTTGTGCGGCAAGCATTTCCAGCGCCTCGGTGGTGGTGAACGAGCGCCGCCGGGTGTGGTCGTAATACAGCATGCCGCCGGCTTCGATTCGGCCGCGGGTGGTCACCTCGTCGGGCGGGAAGTAGAGCTGGCCCGCTTCCGACATGACGCCCAGGTACTCGGCCGTCTCGACGGTGCGCAACGGGCGCAACCCGAGCCGGTCGAGCCGGGAGCCGATGTAGCGGCCGTCACCGAAGATCAGGGCCGCCGGGCCGTCGTTCTTCTCCTCGTAGAGGCTGAAGAACTCCAGCATGGCGCGCACCTCGGGGGACAGCGTGGGGTCGTTCTCCCACGCCGGCGGCATCATCGCGACGACGGCGGTGACGAGGTCGAGGTCGTCTTCGAGGACACGGTTCTGCAGGGTCTGGTCGAGGCGGCAGCTGTCGGACTGGCCGTGCGGCCGAATGATGGCGCGGTTGCGGGCCAGGGCGACGGCGTTGTCGGAGAGCCGGTTCTTCTTGTCGGTGTTGAGTTCGCCGTTGTGCGCCATCAACCGAAAGGGTTGAGCCATGGTCGCGTTCGGCTCGGTGTTGGTGGAGAAGCGCGTGTGGAAGAACATCGAGTGCACTTCCATCGACGGGTCGGACAGATCGCTGAAGTAGGGCACCACTTCGTTGGAGTTCAGGCGACCCTTGAGCACCTGCGTGCGGGCGCTCAGCGACAGGGGGTACATGCCGCGAAGTTCGGGACGGGTGTAGGCGACGCCCTCGATGGCCATCAGAGCGTCGTGAATGCTGCGGTCCGACAGCGGGCCGCCGTTCGCCGCGGTGAAGACCCACTGGCGGATGGGCAGTTGGTACTTGACCGCGGCCGGTCGGATGGCCGTGTCGTCCACGGGCACCTCGCGTTCGACGAGGACGTCGAAGCCACGGTCGGCGAGGGCTTGGCGGATGACCTGCTCGGCCTCGGCGTGGAACGCCGGGTCGTTGGGCAGGAAGAAGTTGCCGACGCCGAAGACGCCGAGGTCGAGGTCGGATCGGCCGGTCACCCTGCGGAAGAAGCGCAACGAGAGGTCGAGGTTGACGCCCGCACCGTCGCCGACGCCCTCCGACGACATGCCGCCGCGGTGGGGGACCGCGCAGAGCGCCTCGTGCAGCTTGCGGATGACCTCGTGGGTCTGCCGACCGTCCTTGCGGGTCAGCAGGCCGACGCCGCAGCTGCTCTTTTCCTGATCCGGGTCATACAGTCCCATCACGCGAGGCTCACCCCTTTAGAACGCAGTCGCAACACCCGGGGCCTCGTCGTTGAGCATGGGCGAGCACAAACACCTTAGGATACCCTCATCCGGCGGTCGGTGCAGCGCTCGACGTCGGCGACGGTGGCGACGCTCGGCTCGTCACGAGTTAATCCATCGCCTCGGCGCCGGGTCTGCGCCTAACGTGCCCCCACGTGACTCGTCGCGTTCCCACCTGGCTGGCGGCCCCAGCCATCGCCGGCGTGGCGTTGCTACTGGTGTATCCGACGATGTACCTCGTCGGCCTCGCCCTGACCAAGTCCTCACTTGCCAAGCCGCTCAACCACTTCACCGGACTGGACAACTTCGCCGGGGCCTTCGCCTCGCCGGCGTTCACGCCGTCGCTGTGGAAGTCGACGGTCTTCGCGGTCGTCGCCGCCGTCGTGACGACCCTGCTCGGGCTCGGCATCGCGCTGCTCCTGCGGCACCGGGGCGGCGGCTTCGGCGTCGTCGGTGCGCTGTTCCTGCTACCGCTGGTGACCGCCCCGGTGCTCGTCGGGGTCGCCTGGAAACTCCTGCTGGCCCCGGTGGGCGGCGGATTCGCCACCCTGTTCAAGGCCGTCGGCCTCGAGGGCTTCAACCCGCTGGGCTCCGGCGTCGGCGCGTTCGTCGTGCTGGTGGTCATCCACGTCTGGCAGTGGACGCCGTTCGCGACGCTGATCGCCTTCGCCGCGCTCGGCGTCGTCCGCCCCGAGCTCCTCGAGTCCGCCCGCATCGACGGCGCCACCCCGTGGCGCACCTTCACCACCGTCACGTGGCCCGCGATCGCCCCCAGCATCTGGGCGGTCGTCGTGCTCGAACTGGTCATCGGCTACAAGGTGTTCGACGTCCTCGTCGTCATCACCGCCGGGGGACCGGGGTTCTCGACGAGCCTGTCGCCGTTCGTGATCTACCAGACCGGCCTGCGCGGCAGCTTCGACATGGGCACCGCCGCCGCCCAGACCCTGGTGTTCGGCCTCGTCGTGGGCGCCGTCGCCACCGTCGTCACGGCGCTGCGGGCCCGTGCGGTCAAGGCCGACGCGTGAAGGCTCGGCTCGTCCTCCTCGGCGGGGTCGCGGTGGCCCTGCTGCCCATCGCCTACCTGCTCTCGCTGGCCCTGCGTCCCGCCGGTGAGGTGCTCAACTCCAGCCTGCTGCCCGACACGGTGACCTTCGACAACTTCGTGAAGGTGTTCGACACCATCGAGCTGGGCACCATGCTGACCAACTCATGGGTCTCGGCCGTCGGCGCCGCGGTACTGGCGGTCGTGATCGCCACGCCGGCAGCCTATTTCACCGCGCGACACGTTCGCGGCGACCGCCTCCTGACGATCCTGCTGGCCAGCTACTGCGCGCCGCCGATCGTCGCGATCATTCCGCTGTTCTTCCTGCTGCGATACGCCGGGCTCACCAACAGCCTCGCCGGGCTCGTCCTCGTCAACGGGCTCGCGGGGGTCCCCGTCGCCGCCTGGTTGCTCGACGGCTTCGTCCGGCGCATCCCCGTCGAGATCGACGAGGCCGCGGTCATCGACGGACTGTCGGTGGCCGCGACGCTGCGCAAGGTCATCCTGCCGCTGCTGTGGCCTGGCATCGTCGCCGCGTTGCTCGTCACGTTCTTTCTGTCCTACAACGACTTCCTCTTCGCGGTGTACCTCGCCGTGACGAAGGAGAGTCAGACGCTCACCGTCGGACTGTCCCTCTTCCAAGGCGATCGCAACGTCCAGTTCGGCCAGCAGGCCGCGGCCGGACTGCTCGGCCTCGCCCCCGTCTACGTGCTCGCGCTCGCAGCTCAGCGCTACCTCGTCGGCGGACTTACCACCGGAGCCACGAAATGAGCCACGTCGACGTCGTCGGCCTCACCAAGACCTACGACGACCGCGCCGTCGTCGACGACCTGTCCCTCACCCTGCCCGACGGGTCGTTGACCGTGCTGGTCGGTCCGTCCGGCTGCGGCAAGTCGACCACCCTGCGCATCGTCGCCGGATTGGAGACCGCCGACGGCGGCACGGTGTCGATCGGTGGTCGTGACGTCACCGCGGAGTCCCCGCGGACGCGTGACGTTGCGATGGTGTTCCAGAACTACGCGCTGTACCCGCACTTGTCGGTGGCCGCCAACATCGCGTTTCCGTTGCGCAACAACGGCGTCGCGAAGGACGAGGCGGCGCGGCGGGCGCGTGAAGCCGCCGACCGGGTGGGCATCAGCGCGCTGCTCGACCGCAAGCCGCGGCAACTGTCCGGCGGCCAGCAGCAGCGGGTGGCCATCGCCAGGGCGTTGGTCCGCACGCCGAAGGTGTTCCTGTTCGACGAGCCCCTGAGCAACCTCGACGCCAAACTTCGCGTCGAATTGCGATCGGAAATCCGGCGCCTGCAACAGGATTCGGGCATCACCGCGCTCTACGTCACGCACGACCAGGAAGAGGCGATGACGATCGCCGACCAGCTGGTGGTCCTCGACGCCGGGGCGATCGCGCAGGTCGGCACGCCCGAGGAACTTTACCGGCGGCCGGCCAACGCGTTCGTCGCGGCGTTCATCGGCTCGCCGAGCATGAATCTGCTGCAGGGCGCCGTCCGGGGCGGGACGTTCGAGGGAGACGGGGTCCGGTTCGCCGCGCCCGGCACCGACGCCGCGGCCGTGACGCTCGGCGTGCGGCCCGAGGACCTGCTCGTCGCACCGGCGGAGCATGGCGAGGGCACCGTCGAGATCGTCGAATTGCTCGGTCCCCGTTACGTCTTCATCGTGACGGCCGGCGCGCACCGGCTGACCGCCGTGGTCGAGGCGGCCACCGTCGCGGGCTGGGGGAGGACGCCCGCCCCCGGGGACGCCGTGACGGTCGACGTCCGCGCCGACCGGGTGCACTTGTTCGACACCGCGTCCGGCCGCCGGGTCACCCCGTAGGTTCCCGCGAGCAGACATAAAGGGCCCTCAATCCCGTGGAATGAGGGCCCTTTGCGTCTGCTCGCCGGCAAAGGCTAGCGCTCGGTGCGCCCGATGCCCCACGCGTACGGCGGGGGAGTGCCGTTGACCTGATACGCCCCCAGCACCTTGGCCTTGAAGATGCGCGGGTTGTGCGACGCGACGGTGCGGGCGTTGCGCCAGTGTCGGTCCAGCCCGCGCGCCGACGACGTGCCCGATGCGCCAAGGGTGTCGAAGAGGTTCGACGCCGCGTCGATCGCCAGCTGCGAGGCCGTGACCTGCGCGGCCGAGGACTCCAGTTCGGCTCGCTCACTGGCCTTCTGCAGGCCGTCGGCATCCGCGGGATCCACCAGCGCGGCCGCGTCGATGGCCTCGGCGACCTTCAGGGCCAACGCCTCGGTGGTGTACGCCGACGCCCAGATCTCGCCGACGCGGGCCAGCACCTGCGGGTCGTCGCGCACGCGAGAACTGTTGGCGTGGCTGAAGTTCCGTTCGCGCTGCTGCACCTCGCGGGTGACGTCGACCAGCACCGCGCGCGTGATGCCCGCCAGCGACGCCAGGTGGTTCAGTTGGTAGAGCGCGGTCTGATAGGGGTGGCGCTCGCCGAAGGCCACCAGGTCGTCGACGTGGGCGTCGTGGAACTCCGCGGTGCCGGTGCCGGTGCCCCGCTGGCCGAACCCGTCCCAGTCGTCGTGCACCACGACCCCGGACTGACGGGTGTCGACGATCGCGATGGCCGGGTCGTCGCCGACCCGCGCGTAGACGTCGGCCCACTCGGCGAAGATCGTCCCGGTCGTGTAGTACTTGCGGCCGTTGACGACCGGCTGGCCGTCGAACGTGCGTCACCTCGGTCTGCACGCGGTCGATCGACGTCGAGCCCGTCTCGGTCCAGGCGTTGCCCGCGATCTCCCCGTCGACGAACCGCTCGAACCACCGCCGCACGTCCTCGCCGCGGCGATGCCGGAACAGCACGTCCTCGGCGAAGACGAAGTGCCCGCGCAGCGCCTGCGCCAGGTTGGCGTCGGCGGTGGCGACGTCGATCCACAGCGCCGTCACCTCGCGCCAGTCCAAGCCCCACCCGCCAAACTCGGTCGGCACGCGCAGCGCCCCGAAGCCCGCCGCCTTCAGCGCGTTCACGGCGTCGACCGGCAGTTCGCGGTCGAGGTCACGCTGGCGCGCCCCGGCCGCGATCTCCTCGAGCACGGGTGCGAAGTGAGCGCGGGCGTCGTGGACACGGGCTTCGGCGATGATGGTCACAAGGCTGCATTGAACTGCGAAAACACCCAAAAAGCGTGGCTTTGACTCTGCCAGAGTGCAACCCGACGGCCCCGAAGGTTCCGGTCATAGGGTGACGCCGTGACTCGCACGCCCTGGACCACGCTGCCCACCGACGACGAGACCGAGCGGTGGGATGCCGTTGCCGACGAGACCGGCCGGCTGCTCGCCCGCGACGCGCTCGCCCGCGACCGCGCCAACGCCGACCCAGAGGGGGAGCTCAAGCTCCTCAAGGACTCCGGTCTGGCCAACCTGCTGATCCCGCGCCAGTTCGGCGGCCACGGCGGACACTGGTCGACCGGTCTGCGCGCGGTGCGGATCCTCGCCCGCCACGACGCGTCGATCGCGCAGATCCTGAGCTACCACTACTGCAACCAGGCGGCCATCGTCTTCTTCGCCGACCCGTCGCGCTGGGAGCACTGGTACGGGGCGTCGGCGCGGGGCAGCTGGCTGTGGGGTGACGCCGTCAACCCCGTCGACCCCGACCTCGTGCTGACCGCCGACGGGACGGGCTACCGGCTCAACGGCCGCAAGCGATTCGCGACCGGCGCCTCGACGGGTGACGTCACCCTCGCCATGGCCGCCGACGGCGAGCCCGGCGCCCGGATCCTGGCCACGGTCGTCCAGCGGGACCGCGACAACGTCGAATTCGCCGGCGACTGGGATGCGTTGGGCCAGCGGCTCTCCGCAAGTGGCAGCGTCGAATTCCACGACGTGGCGGTCGCGCCGGAGGACATCCTCGGGGAGGTGGGTGAGGAACCGTACTCGACGCTCGTCACGCCGGGCGTGCAGCTGGGGTTCGCCAACCTGTACCTCGGCATCGCCGAGGGCGCGCTGGAACGAGCCAGGGAGCTGACGCTGGAGCGGCGCGGCGCCTGGCTGCTCGGCACCGCCGAGCACTACTCGCGAGATCCGTTCGTGCAGCGCGTGTTCGGCGAGCTGCTGTCGCGCACCGCGGCCGTCGAAGCGCTGGCCGACCGCTGGAACGCCCGCTTCGACCGCGTGATCGCCCGCGGCGCCGACGTCACCCCTGCCGACCGCACCGACGCCGAGATCGGCATCGCCAAGCTCAAGATCGTCGCCACCGAGACCGCGCTGGACGTCGCGCACCGCGTCTTCGAGGTCACCGGCTCCAGTTCGACCCGCAGCCACGTCGGCCTCGACATCTACTGGCGCAACATCCGCACGCACTCGCTGCACGACCCCGTCGACTACAAGAAGCTCGAGGTCGGCGCGAACTACCTCACCGGGGACGTGCAGCCAATCACGTTGTACACCTAGGCAACCGGCCACCCGGCGAGTGCCAGGTCGGCGACCTGCCGTAGTTGGTCGCGGGTGGCGCCGCTTTGGGCTTGAACGGCGAGGCCCTGGCAGATCACCAAGACCCACCGGGCCAGCAGTACCGCGTCGACGCCGATCGGCTCGCCGTCGGCGATCGCCCTGTCGAATCGGTCGGCGAGCTGGTGCACCGTGGCCTCGCGCAGTTCGACCAGCCCGGGTGCTCGCCCGACGGTCAGGCAGCCGGGGATCTCGCCGCTGACGGTCTGCGCTGCGCCGTGCACCATCGCCTGGGCAACCTCGCGGGCCGTGGGGCGGGCGAGAGCGTCGAGGAGGTAGTCGCCGGGTCCGGCGAGATAGCGCTGGGTGGCGCGGGCGAACAGGTTCTCCTTGGATCCGAACTCGGCGTAGATGCTGCGCCGGTTCACCCCCGTCGCGTCGCTGACGTCGGAGATCGACACGCCGTCGAAACCGCGTGCCCAGAACAACGTCATCGCGGCGTCTTCGACGTGATCGGGGTCGAACTGCCTCGGCCGTCCTACCGTCACGGTGGCACCTCCTCCGTGTGATGCCGGTCACAGGCGGAATGTCTGCGTCGCCAACAGGCTTGACCACAGCGTACTTAGTAACACAACGGTTCGTAACTATCTGGAGGTCAAGACATGAGCACAGCACCCCTGACGGGACGACGAGCACTGGTGACCGGCGGGTCGCGCGGCATCGGCGCCGAGATCGTCCGGCGACTGGCCTCCGACGGCGCCGCTGTCGCCTTGACCTACTCGTCGTCGAAGGCCGAGGCTGACGCCGTCGTCGCCGAGGTCACCGCGACCGGCGCCACGGCGCTCGCCATCCAGGCCGATGCCGCGGACCCGACGCAGACCGCAGCTGCCGTGGACCGGGCCGTCGCCGAACTCGGCGGCTTGGACATCGTGGTGAACAACGCCGCCACGGCGATTCTCGCCCCCGTCGACGAGTTCACCCCCGAGCAGTACGACCGGCTCCTGGCCATCAACGTGGGCGGGGTGTTCTGGACGGTTCACGCCGCGCTCGCGCATCTCGGTGACGGCGCCCGCATCATCAACATCGGCAGCGTCAACGCCGACAGCGTCCCGACCCCGGCGACCGCGGTGTACGCGCTGACCAAGGGCGCGGTGTCGTCGTTCACCCGTGGACTGGCCCGCGAGCTCGGCCCGCGCGGTATCACCGTCAACAACGTGCAGCCCGGTCCGATCAACACCGAAATGAACCCCGACGAAGGCGAATTCGCCGACTCGCTGCGACCGCTCACCGCGCTCGGGCGCTACGGCAAGACCAGTGAGGTGGCCTCCGTGGTCAGCTTCCTGGCCGGCCCTGAGTCGGCCTACGTCACCGGCGCCAACGTCAACGTCGACGGCGGCTTCACCGCCTGACGGCAACGATCGTCGGCTAGCGCGCGTCCCGCACCGCGAGGTAGTGCTCGGAGACCGGCACTCCCTCGGTGTAGCGCTCTACGGCCTCCTCGATGAGCCGGTCCTGCCCCGTCAGCCGGGTGTAGTGCTGGTGCATGTGCTCACCCCAGGAGCGCACGACGAAGGTCTCCACGTACGTCGACTCGTGCTCGATGCTGCGGAACAGGCGCCACTGCGCGGCCCCGGTGCGTTGCCGGGAGCGGCCGAGCACCGTCATCGCCGCGAGGAACGCCTCCTCGTCGGCGGCCGCCACCCGATACGACGTCAGCACCAGCACCGGACCGTCGAGTGGTTCGGGCTCGAAGATCAGGTTCGGCTCCGGCCAGTGCGAGGACGGCGTGAGGTCCAGGCTGCTGGTCTTGGCGTGCAGCGGCCACCACAGCGACGACATCGCGCACACCACCAGCAGGCCCGCGCTGACCAGAAGGCTGGTCGAACTGGACGCGGCCCCGGCGATCAGGCCCCACACCACGGAGCCGAGCGCCTGCCCGCCCATGAAGATCAGCTGGTACACCGACAGTCCGCGGGCGCGCACCCACGCCGGCAGGCTCAGCTGCATCGAGGCGTTCAGCGTCGACAGCGACAGCAGCCAGGACGCCCCGCCGACGATCAACGCCGCCAACACGATTGCGAAGACGGGCACCAACGCCAGCACCACGGTGGCGAGCGCGAAGCCGGCCGCTCCCACCGTCAACAGGACGTTCTGGCCGAACCGGGACCGCAACCGCCCCAACAGGAACGCGCCGATCACCGCACCGAGGCCGATCGCCCCCAGCAGCAGGCCGTAGCCCGAGGACGACAATCCCAGGTTGTTGGCCGCTACCACCGGTAGCAGTCCCCACAGCGCGCTCGCCGGTCCGATGAACAGCGCGGCGCGCAGCAGGATCCGGCGCACGATCGGCGAACTGCGGATGAACCGGCCACCGGCGCTCAGGGCGGCCAGCGCGCGCTCCGGTGGATAGTCGCGTTCGACGGCGGGCCGGCGCCACCACACCAGCACGACGACGATGCCGACGAAGGACACCGCGTTGAGGGCGAAGACCGACGTCGGGCCGGCCACCGACACCAGCACCCCGGCGATGGCCGGACCGATCGCCCGCGCACCGTTGAGGCTCATGCTGCCCAACGCGGCTGCAGCCGGAATCTGTTGGGCGGGAACCAGATCGGGTTGAATGGCCTGCCACGCCGGGGCGGTCAGCGCCTGCCCGCACCCGATCACGAATAGCAGGGTCAGCAGCACCGCGGGTGTGGTCAGCCCGGCACCTGTCAACGTGGCGAGCAGGCCCACCCCCGCGGCCATCGCCCCCTGCGTCGCGATGAGCAGTCGGCGCCGGTCCACCAGGTCGGCCAACACCCCCGACGGCAACGCCAGCAGCACCACCGGCAGCGTGGTCGCGGTCTGCACCAGCGGCACCAGCACCGCCGCGCGGGGATCGCCGACGAGCATCCACTGCGCCCCGACGGTCTGCATCCAGGTGCCGAGGTTGGAGACCAGTTGCGCGATCCACAGTGCGCGGTAGACCGGTGATCGCAGCGGCGCCCATGTCGAGATGGGTGCGGCCGTGTCCGTGGCCGAGGTCATTCCGGTCGCCCCCGGCTGGACGCGGCCGGGCTCAGCCCTTGACCAGGGTGAACTGTCCCAGTTCGCTGATGCCGCGCTTGAAGAAGTCGCTGCAGCCCACCAGGTACTTCATGTACCGCTGGTAGACCTCTTCGGAGGTGGCGGCGACCGCGGCGTCGTGATGCGCTTCGAGGGCCGTGGCCCACAGGTCCAGCGTGCGGACGTAGTGCTCGTCGAGCAGCTGCTTGTCGGCGACGGTGAAGCCGGCGGCTTGGGACAGGTTGACGATGTCCTCGTCGCACGGCACCGAACCGCCGGGGAAGATCTCCTTGGCGATGAACCGCATGAACCGCAGGTCGGTCATCACGATCGGGATGCCCATCTCGGGCCAGCGCTTCAGCGGGTGCCCGAGGATCGCCTGGATCAGCATCCGGCCGTCGGCCGGCAGGATACTGCTGCAGAATTCGAAGAACGGGGCGTAGCGCTCCTGCGGGAACGCCTCGATCGCCTCGAGGCTGATGATGCGGTCGACGGGCTCGTCGAACTGCTCCCAGCCCATCAGCAGCACACGCCGCGACCGCTCGGTGTCGACGCCGTCCAACAGCTCCTGCGCGAACTTGGACTGGTTCTTGCTCAGCGTCAGACCGATCACGTTGACGTCGTACTTCTCCACGGCGCGCTGCATGACCGAACCCCAGCCGCAGCCGATGTCGAGCAGCGTCATGCCGGGCTCGAGCTTCAGCTTGCCCAGCGCGAGGTCGATCTTGGCCATCTGGGCCTCTTCGAGCGACATGTCGTCGCGTTCGAAGTACGCACAGCTGTAGGTCCGCGAAGGGTCCTGGAACAACCCGAAGAAGTCATCGGAGAGGTCGTAGTGCGCCTGCACCTCTTCGAAGTGCGGCTCCATCTCCTTGCGTGCCTGCGGTGGCGTCACCGTGCTCTCAACCATTTCCCCGACCAACTTCCGTCCGATTGCCTCGAACTCTTAGTTTCCTGCGTGTCCTGCATAAGCGTGAAAGTGATTGTCCCTCAGCCGGTTACGCCTTCTCAAGGGTGAACTGGACCACGTCGGTGTAGCCCTCGCGGAACAGGTCGGCGCAGCCCACGAGGTACTTGAGGAACCGCTCGTAGATCTCCTCGTTGGTGATCTCGATGGCCTCGTCCTTATGGGCCTCGAGATTCGACGCCCACGTGTCGAGGGTCTTGACGTAGTGCGGCTGCAGGTGCTGCTCGCGCGTCACCGTGTAGCCGGCCTTGACGGCGTGATTGGTGACCATCGACGCCAGCGGCAGACGGCCGCCGGGGTAGATCTCGTCCATGATGAACTTGATGAAGCGCACCCGCGACATGGTCAGCGGCAGCTTCTTGGCCTTGATCTCCTCATCCTCGGGGATGGTGATCGTGTGCAGCATCTGCACGCCGTCGTCGGGCATCCAGTCGTAGGTCTTCTTGAAGTAGTCGTCGTACTTGTTGAAGCCGAAGTGCTCGAAGGCGCCGATCGAGACGATGCGGTCCACCTTGCCGCTGAAGTCCTCCCACGGCTGCAGGCGCACTTCCATCGTGCGATCGCCCTTGTAGTTGGCGAGCCAGTGGTCTTCGATGTGCTGCTTCTGGTTCTCCGACAGCGTCAGGCCGATGACGTTCACGTCGTACTTCTCGACCGCGCGGTTGATCGTGGCGCCCCAGCCGCAGCCGATGTCGAGCAACGTCATGCCGGGTTCGAGGCCGAGCTTGCCGAGCGACAGGTCGATCTTCGCCAGCTGCGCCTGCTCGAGGTTGTAGTCGTCCTTCTCGAAGTACGCGCAGCTGTAGACCTGATTGGGGTCCTGCCAGAGTTTGAAGAACTCATTGCTGATGTCGTAGTGGAACTGGACTTCCTTCTTGTCCGACCCGCGCGTCTGCGACGCGGACTTGGACAGCCACTGGGACTGCGCAGGTGACGGGGTTTGTGTCTCACTCGAGGAATTCATGAACCAACCTGTCGGCTATCGATTATGGCGTTTGCGGCCGTGCCGCCCAGCGTCTTCTTCACCATGCCGGCAGATCGACTCTATCCCCGTGCGGCGGTGAGATCGACGCCGACGCGGCCGGATGGGTGACCTTTCCCACAGCCCGTCCCGACTGCGGGTTTGCCGAGGGGCGGCCCACGAGTTGCTGAAATCGCGTTCGCCGGACCCGGGGTGACATCCGCCGGCCGCGCAGCCCAGACTGACCCCATGACAGAACGTGAGGACACCCGCGTTGCGGTCTACCTCGACTTCGACAACATCGTGATCTCGCGATACGACCAGGTGAACGGTCGCAACTCGTTTCAGCGCGACAAGACCAAGGGTCTGGAGGTCGACCGGCTGGCCCGCGCGACCGTGGACGTCGGCGCGATCATCGACTTCGCCTCGTCCTTCGGAACCCTGGTGCTCACCCGCGCGTATGCCGACTGGTCGGCCGACGTCAACGCCGGTTACCGCGGTCAGCTGGTCGGCCGCGCCGTCGACCTGGTCCAGCTGTTCCCGGCCGCGGCGTACGGCAAGAACGGCGCCGACATCCGGCTGGCGGTCGACGCCGTGGAGGACATGTTCCGGTTGCCCGACCTGACCCACGTGGTGATCGTCGCCGGCGACTCCGACTACATCGCGCTGGCCCAGCGGTGCAAGCGGCTCGGCCGCTACGTCGTCGGCATCGGGGTGGCGGGTTCGTCGAGCCGGTCGCTGGCTGCGGCGTGCGACGACTTCGTCATCTACGACGCGCTGCCCGGTGTGCCGGTCTTCGAGCCGACCCCCGCCCCGGTCAAGGACGAGGACGAGGGCGAGCCGGAACCCGAACCCAAGAAACGGGCCCCCCGCCGGCGGGCCACTCGGCCGCAAGCCGTGGAGGAGGAGCCGGAGGCGCCGGACCCGCAGGCCGACGCGACGGGTCTGCTGCAGCGGGCGCTGCGGATCGGCTTGGAGAAGGACGACGTGGAGTGGTTGCACAACTCCGCGGTCAAGGCGCAGATGAAGCGGATGGACCCGTCGTTCAGTGAGAAGTCGCTGGGCTTTCGGTCGTTCAGTGACTTCCTGCGCTCCCGATCCGACGTCGTGGAGCTCGACGAGAGCTCCACGACGCGGATGGTGAAACTGCGCAACGAGTAACTTTCGCGCGGTCCGTGCACCCACCGTTGCGCCGAACGCAACGGCGGGTGCACGAATCCCTAGGCGATGGTGTGGATGATGTCGGGCTTCATCACGTCGAGCTGCTGGCTCCAGTACGGCCAGGCATGGCTGCCGTTCGGCGGGAAGTTGAACGTGGCGTTCTGGCCACCCGCGCCGGTGTAGGCGTTCTGGAACGCGGTGTTGCTGTCGCGGGTCAACCCCTCGAGCGTGGTCGCGGGCAGGTCAGCCCCGCCCAGCTCGTTGGGCGTGCCGTTACCGGTGTAGACGTAGAGCCGCGTGCCGTTGGATGCGAGCCGGCCGGCCTGCAGCGTCGGGTCGTTGCGCTGCCAGTCCGGTCCACCGCCGGGACCCCACATGGCGCCCGCGTCGAACCCGCCGGCATCCCGCATCGCGAAGCCGACCAGCGTCGGCCAGATGCCCTGCGACAGGTTCAGGAAGCCCGACTCGGACCCGGCGAAGCGGAAGTTGCCGGGGTGATACGCGGCCAGGATCAGCGCCGCACTACCCGACATCGAGAGCCCGACCACGGCGTTGCCGGACGGCGAAATGCCCTTGTTCTGCGACAGGTAGGCGGGAAGCTCCGAGGTCAGGAACGTCTCCCACTGGTAGTTCTGGGTCTGGCCGTTGCCGACGGCGGGCTGCTCCCAGTTGGTGTAGAAGCTCGACATGCCGCCGACGGGCATCACCACCGACACGCCCGAGTTGTGGAACTTCTCGAACGCGTTGGTCTCGATGTCCCAGCCGCTGTTGTCGTCGCGGGCCCGCAGCCCGTCGAGCAGATACACCGCGTGCGAGCCGCCGGGCTGGAACCTGACCAACACGTCGCGCCCCATGGCGGCCGACGGCACCTGCAGGTCTTCGACCGGCAATCCCGGGGGCGAATACGCGCCCGCGGTCGCCGATCCGCCCGTGACGCCGATCAGGCCGGGCAGCGTGACCGCGACCAGTGCGGCTACTGCCGCGCGCCGACCCAGGCCGCGAAATCTCTCAAACATCGTCATGTCTCTGCTCATCCGATCTCGTGAATGCCGCTCTCACGGCGGCTCGTGGCACGGGTACGACGCCTACCTCGGCTCGCCGGACCGGTTGTCGCTTCTTGGCAACCGCCCTAGGCAGACTCCGCGGAGGAGACTGCCGTCACCTGTTTACTCGGCGTGTCTTACCCGATCGTTACTCGTTGACACGTGACCAGATCGTGCCGTCACACATGTTGCGAAGAGTGGCTTCCGACCACCTACCATTGGGGCTCGTCTTCTAGTCAGTGCTGAAAATCAATGGAGTTTTGTTGACGTCTATTCGTTGTGCCCGTGGGTCGTGGTTGGCCGCCTCCTTTGCGGTGCTGGCCGTCCTCGGTGGTGTCGTGGTGAGCGGGTCGGAACGGTGCGTGCACGGCTGTCAGGTGCTGGCGGCGCCGAAGGATCTCGCCGAGGCGCAACCGGCGGCAGTGCCGACGTCGACGCCTGCCGCATTGTCGGTCGTCCCCGCGCCGGCGGCCGACAAGATCAATCCTGCCAGCCCGGTGATGGTCACCGCTACCACCGGAACCATCACCGACGTGACGATGACCAGCGACAGCGGAAAGGTCATCCCCGGTGTCCTGACCCCCGACCACACGACGTGGAAGCCGACGATGCAGCTGGGGTACGGCCGCGCGTACACGCTGTCGGTGTCGGCCCGCGGCCCCAACGGCATGCCGTCGCGGCAGGAGTCGACCTTCCACACGGTGTCGCCGAGCAATCAAACCCAGGTGTACTTCGAGACCACCGACGGCGGGCTGCTGCAGGACGGCGCGACCTACGGCATCGGAGAGGTCGTCGTCGCCCACTTCGACGAGGCGATCGACAACAAGGCCAACGCCGAACGGCACCTTGCGGTCACCACCAACCCGCCGGTCGCCGGATCGTGGTACTGGGTCAACGACCAGACCGCCCACTGGCGGCCAGCGAAGTACTACGCGCCGGGCACCACCGTCACGGTGGCGGGCAACGTCTACGGCACGCCGCTCGGCGACGGGTTGTACGGACAGGAGGACGAGCACGTCTCGTTCAAGATCGGTGACGCGCACGTCTCGGTTGCCGACGACAACACCCACATGGTCAGCGTGTACGACAACGGAAAACTGGTCCGCACGATGCCGACGTCGATGGGCATGGGCGGAATCCAGACCATCGCCGGCACCACGTTCTCGTTCTTCACGCCGCCGGGTGTCTACACCGTGCTCAGCAAGGCCAACCCGGTGATCATGGACTCCTCCACCTTTGGGCTGCCCACCAATTCGCGGCTGGGCTACAAGGAGTCGATCTCGTATGCCACCAAGATCAGCACCGACGGCATCTACCTGCACCAGCTGAACTCGACGGTGTGGGCCCAGGGCAACACCGACACCTCGCACGGCTGCCTGAACCTCAACGGCGACAACGCCGCCTGGTTCTTCGACTTCTCGGTGCCCGGCGACGTCGTCGAGGTTCGCAACACCGGTGGCCAGCCGCTGCAGATCTCACAGAACGGCGACTGGACCGTGCCCTGGGATCAGTGGCTCAAGGGCAGCAAGCTGACGTAGTCGGTGTACCCGTGCGCGCCCGGCGTGTAGTAGGTCGCAGGGTCCGGGTCGGCGAGCGGTGCGTGGGCGGCGAACCGTTCCGGTAGGTCCGGGTTCGCGATGAAGGGCTGGCCGTACGCCACCAGGTCGACGAGGTCGTCTGTCAGGAGCTGATTTCCGCGCTCCTGCGTCATCCCGACGTTGCCGATCAGCGTGCCGGTGAACCGCGACCGGAAGTGCCGGAACATCGCGTCCCCGCCGAGGTCCCTCAACGGCGTCGCAGACAGGTCGGCCATCGCGCCCATGAGCATCCAGTGTGCGAGCGGGTAGGCCGCCAGCCGGTCGGCGACGTACTCCGCGGCGGCCAGCGCGTCGTCGCCGGAACGGAACAGTCCCGACTCGGGCCACGCGGGCCCGGCCTTGACGCCGACGCGCCCGACGCCAATGCGGGCGGCGACGGCGTCGACCACGTCGAACAGCAGGCGGGCCCGGTTGGCGACGGCGCCGCCGTAGGCGTCGTCGCGCCGGTTGGTGGCGGGGTTGAGGAACTGGCTGATGAGGTAGGAGTAGCCGGCCTGCAGTTGAACCCCGTCGAAGCCCGCACGCATGGCGTTGGCCGCCGCCGTGGCGAAGTCGTCGACGGTGGTGGCGACGTCGCGGGTGGTCATCGCGCGCGGCGTCACGGTCGGCTTGCTTCGCAGCGACGTCGGCGCGCGCATCTGTGGGTCGACCGCCGACGGGCCGAGCGGCGGGACGCCGTCGAAGAAGTCGGGGTGGGAGACCGCGCCCGCGTGCCACAGCTGGGCGACGATGACGCCGCCGCGCCGGTGCACCGCGTCGGTGACCGCCGACCAGGCGCGTACCTGTCCGTCGGTGAAAAGCCCTGGGACGTCGTGCCATCCGATGGCATCGCGACTGACCCAGATGCCCTCGGTGACGATCAAGCCCGCCGAGGCTCGCTGGGCGTAGTACTCGGCGTGCAGGGCGGTCGGCACGAGGTCGGCGTTGGTAGCCCGGGAGCGGGTCAAGGGAGCCATGACCACCCGATTGGCCAAGTCGAGATCACCCATTCGATAGGGCGTCAGCAGGGGTTGGCCAGTGTCCGCAGCGGTGCTCATGTGTCCGACGCTAGCCACGGATCGGAATTAATGCAATTATTTCTGCGTTAACGCCATCACTACGACGAGAGGATCGACCACGTGAACGCAGAGGCACCCTACGAACCAAGTCCGTTGGCCCGGGAACGTGCGCAGGTGGCGCTGTACGAAGCCACCGACGGAACCATGGGAGACACCCTGGAGGGCCGACCGGTGGTCATCCTGACCCACCTCGGCGCCAAGTCCGGGCTCGTGCGCAAGTCGCCGTTGATGCGCATCGAGCACGACGGCAGCTACGCCGTCATCGCCTCGAACGGCGGCGCTGCGCGAGATCCATTGTGGGCGGGCAACATCGCCGCGCACCCCGAGGTGCGCATCCAGGACGGTGCGACCGTTCACGACCTGCGCGCCCGCCGGGTCGCAGGCGAGGAGCTGGAGCAGTGGTGGCTGCGGGCGTACGAGACGTTCCCGCCGTTCGCCGGATACCGGCACGCAGCCGGTCGTGACGTACCGCTGTACGTGCTCGAGCCCGCATGACCTCACCCCGCCGCGGTCGGCTCGTTTACAGTCGGTTGATGACCACGCGCCGACCGACCAAGCGACCCGGAGGTCGAACGGCGGCGGTCACCAACGCGATTCGGTCGGCGGTCGAGGAGCTCGTCGCCGAGAAGGGCCGCGACAAGGTGTCGATCCCCATGGTGGCCGAACGGGCGGGCGTCAACGCCACGACGATCTACCGCCGATGGCCCGACGCGGGCACGATGATCAACGACATCGCCACGTACCAGCTGGATCCGTCGCGGCCGCTCCCCGACACCGGCGACCTGCGGACCGACGTCGCGACGTGGGCCACCGAGGTCCTGCAGCACTACCGTCAGCCGGTGAACGCCGCATTGCTGCGAGCGGGCTCGGCAGCGGCGGGGGACGCCGAGTCCGATTGTCTACGTGGACTTCTCGACGAGGCGGCCCGCCTGGTCGAGCGGGCGGGTGCGACCGCGCCGGTCTCGGCGCAGGACGTCGTCGACGGGGTGCTCGCACCCGTGATGTACCGCATCATCTTCCTGCCGGTCAGCCTGACCGACGACTACGCCGAGCATCTCACCGACAAGCTGTTCGGGTGAACGCGCAGTCCGATGCGACTGCGGCCCTCGAGGTTCTACGACGGGCGATCGACGGGGTCGGCGACGGCCAACTCGGGTGCCCGACGCCGTGTCGCGACTACACGGTGGCCGACCTGGCCGAACACGTCGTCGGGAGCGTGACCCGCATCAGCGCCGCGGCGGGTGTGATGGTGGTCGCGGTTGCCGACGGTCCGCCGCTGCGGCAGGTGCTCGAGGTCGGCCGCGACGCGGTGGCCGGCTGGCAACGTCGAGGCGCCGACGGCGAGGTCGACTTCGGCGGTCGGACGATGGCCGCGCGAGACCTGCTGGGCGTCATCGCCCTCGAATTCGTCGTGCACGGTTGGGATTTCGCCACGGCGGTGGGCGCCGAGCTGGTCGTCCCGGAGGGTCTGTCCACCCATCTGCTGACGCTGGCGCACCGAACCGTGACCACGGAGAGCCGACTGGTGGCGGGCTTCGACCCGCCCGTTCCGGTGGCCGACGGTGTCGGTGCGCTGGACCGACTGCTCGCCTTCACCGGGCGGGCGTAACCGGTGTTGCGCGGAACACGCCCGTCGCCTACCGTGCGTTAAAGCAATTCATTCTGCATTAATCCGGAGAGGTCGTCATGACCAGTTCTGCCCCCACCGTCGTCCTGGTACACGGCGCCTTCGCCGACGCCTCCGGATACGCCGGCGTCATCCTCGAGCTCACCTCGGTGGGAGTCGCCGTCGTTGCACCACCGAACCCATTGCGCGGCTTGGCCTTCGACGCCGAGATCGTCCGCTCCTTCGTCGCAGCCGTCGACGGTCCCGTCGTCCTGGTGGGGCACTCCTACGGCGGGGCGGTCATCACCCAGGCCGCCGTCGGGTTGGCCAACGTCGCCGCGCTGGTCTATCTGGCGGCCTTCGCCCTCGAGGAGGGAGAGAGTGCGGGCGGCGTGCAAGCTCCGTTCGCCGAACCGCTGCTCGCCAGTGCCGCGCGCCCGAGCAGCTACCCCGCCGGCGGTGGCGCCGCCGAGGGTCCCGATCTCTTCATCGGAGCCGAGGGCTTCCGGGAGACGTTCTGCGCCGACGTGCCGGTGTCCGTCGCGACGGTGATGGCCGCCACCCAGCGGCCCGTCGCCGCGGCCACCCTTGGCGAGGCGTGCACCGGTGCGGCATGGAAGACGACGCCGTCCTGGTACCTGGTCTCGGCTCGCGACAACGCCATCAACCCCGATGCCCAACGGTTCATGGCGCAGCGGATGGGCGCCACCACCGAGACGATCGACGGCTCGCACACGGCGTTCGTCGCCCAGCCCGTCGCGGCGGCGGCGTTCATCCTCAAGGCCGTGGCGCACGCTCGTGGTTGAGCTGCTCACTCTCGCGCTAACCGCGCACGGGGGCCTCGAACGTTGGAGCCAGTTGACCTCCGTCGAGGGCAGATTCGCCATCGGCGGTGCCATTTGGGACTACAAGGGCGTCCCGGGCGTCCTGGCCGACATCACGGTGGCGCTCGACCTTCGTGAGGAGCGGGTGACCCTCGATCCCGTTGGCGGCCCCGACACCCACACCGTCTTCGCGGACGGCCGCCTGGAGCTGAGGTCGTCGGCCGGGGAGGTGCTGGAGGCTCTCGACGATCCGGGGGCGGCGATGGCCCAGCTGGCCTACGACGCACCGTGGACGGCCCTGCACGCCGCCTACTTCGCCAGCGAGGCGTGGTGGACCTACCTCACCGCACCGTTCCTGTTCACCCATCCCGGTTTTCGCGTGCGAGAGGTGGAGCCGTTCGTCGAGGACGGCATCGCCTACCGAACGCTGGCGGTCACCTTCCCCGACGACGTCGACAGCCACACCACGGAGCAGTTCTTCCACTTCGACGACACCGGGCTGTTGTTTCGTCACACCTACACGGTGGACATCCTCGACGGGGCGACCGGAGCCAACTACCCCAGCGGGTGGCAAACCGTCGACGGTATCGCGGTGCCCACCGTGCGCCGCATCTACGGTTACGGCGAGGACCGCGCGAAGATTCCCGATCCGGTGCTGGTGTCACTCGACATCTCCGAGTTGCACTTCCGCTGAGCGCCGCGTAGCGCGAGGAACGAGACCGTCAGCCGAGGGCCGCGTAGGCCCCCAGCTCGTCGACGAACCCCGCCGGGAACCGCAACGAGCCCTTCTGCGTCCGCCGGATGAATCCCGTGGCCGCCCTGGCCGACAACGGCTTGCCGGGAAATTCGAGGAAGTCCGCCAACGGCACTCGCGGCTCCCACACCGGCCACGGCCCGACGTCGGAGACGTGCACCACGCCGTCCAGATCGGCCCACGCCGCCCGGCGCGACCACTTCGTACCGTCCCACGGCCGATCGGCCGACGGGTCGTAGTGGCCGGGGCGGGCGAGGCGTCCGCCGATCCACGCCGCCACGGGCACGCTCACCGAATTGCCGACCATTCGCCATCGTTCGCCGCGCCGGGCGACCTCCTCGGCGGGTGCGGTCCAGTCGACGGGAAAGCCTTGCAGCCGTTCGGTGTCCCGAAGGTCGGGGGTCACGTAGTTCCCCGACGGCAGGCGAATGGCCGGGGGAGACGGCACCCCGATCGACGACCCGCACTTGATCGGCGGCACCGCGTCGACTGCCCAACCGAAGGAGCGCATGCCCTCGGTCCAGTAGAAGCCGCAGGCGACGTCCGGATACCCGTACGCCTCGGGCGGTTTCACGCAGTCGTCGGCCAGCAGGACGTCGCGTGGATCGCCGACCCGCGAACCCACCAGGTACCAGCGGTTGCGCCGCTGCGGCAAGCCGAAGGCGTGCGTGTCGACGACCCGGTAGGCCCACCGGTAGCCCAGTTCGGTCAACGCGGACGTCACGACCCGCAGTGCGGCTCCCCGGCCCAACGAAATGAGGAACGGCACGTTCTCCAGCACCACCCACGGCACGTCGCCGCCGTCCAGCAGCCGCAGTACCTCGCCGACCAGACTGCTTCTGGCGCCGACGATTCCGGCCTTGCGGCCGACACTGCTGAGATCCTGGCAGGGGAAGCCCGCGACGACGAGGTCGGTCCCCTTCGGCAGCGAGGCGACGTCACGGACGTCGGCCTCCAACTTGGTGTCGGGGAACCGCCGGCGTAGCACGTGCATGGCGGGCGTGGAGTTTTCGACCAGCAGATGCGCGTGATGACCACTGGCCGCCATGCCCAACTCGAGGCCACCGATGCCCGCGAACAGCCCGGCGACCCTGAGGTTCACCGGAGCCATTCCACCGCAACGGCATAGCTCAGGCGCGAGGGCACTGCGTTGCCGATCATGCGCGCCAGCGCGGTGCGACGGGTGACGCCGTCGAAGGAGAACCAGTCCGGAATGTATTGCAGCCGTGCGGCTTCGTGCGCGGTGATGGTGCGACGCCTGCTGGGATGCACGTAGCGGCCCATGCACATGCTGTAGAAACCCGTGGTGATGGTCTGCGACGGTCGGTCCCACGCCAGGCGGCCGTAGATCGCCTTGTAGCTGTGGCCGCCGGAGGCGTGGCAGGCCGGGCGTTGCCGGTCGGGCAGGTCGAAGTCGCCGTTCTCGAAGAGGTAGTCGATGCGTTGCCGCGTCGCCGGTGCCGAGCGGGCGGGCTCGTCGACCAACCGGCCCGACTCGGGTACGGCCTCGAGGTCCTGAAACGCCCACGCCACCGAACGGCCGTTCCTGCGATGCCGGTCGACGACCTCGGCGACGGTGACGGAGTGGGTCAGGCTGGCCATCAGCACCAGTCGTCGCCGACGCTGGGGGACGCCGATCTGGCTGAGGTCGACCACCCCGACGGACACCCGGTATCCGAGCGCGTCGAGTGCGTCGGCGGTGCGTTGGACGACGGCCCTGCGGTCGTTGACCGCCCCCGGCACGTTCTCGATCAGGACGTGCCGGGGCGCAAGCACTTCTGCCGCCCTGACCATGGTGCGGTACAGCTCGTTCTTGTCGTCGGAGTGGCGGGTGCGGTTGTTGAAGTCGCTGTGTCCCTGGCAGGGCGGCCCGCCCACCAACACGTCGACGCCCGCGTGCCGCGTGGCGAGCAGGCGTTCGGTCGGGGTCAACCGGGCGCCGACGCGTCCGGGGAACACGTCCTCCACGTCTTGGGTGAGGGTGACCGCCGACGGGAAGTTGTCGGCATAGGTCTGGGCGGCCACCGCGTCGACGTCGACGGCGAGCACAGGTTCGAACGACCGGTTCAGGGCGCGCGCGGCCTCCGCCAATCCGATGGACAGCCCACCGCAGCCGGAGAACAGGTCGACCACGCGCAACGCCGTCCCGGCCGCGCCGCTGGGCGGTGCCACGCGGCTCTGCAACCAGGCGCGCTCGGCCTCGTCGGCGCACGTCGCCCGGGTCTCCGTGCCGCGGTAGCCGGCCAGCGCACTGGCGGTCTGGCGGCCGTCGCGCCGGGACAGCATCCGTTCGTAGCTGCCGTTGCGGGTGCGGAAGCGTTCGAGCCCGACGTCGCGGGCGACGTCGGCGGTGGTGCTCACCTGCCGATGGTATGCAGCGAGTTCGCCAATAGTGTGGAGGCATGGCCGAGTCCTGGGCGTCCTCACCCGAGGCGCGGGCGCGCATGCAGTCCAACAAGAGCCGCGACACCAAGCCGGAACTGGCGCTGCGCTCGGCGGTGCACGCCAGGGGTTTGCGGTATCGGGTGTCGGCGAAACCGCTGGCCGGGGTGCGGCGCACGGCCGATCTGGTGTTCCCGCGGGCAAAGGTCGCGGTGTTCCTCGACGGCTGCTTTTGGCACGGTTGCCCCGAGCACCACACCGTGGCGTCGGCGAACGCCAAGTTCTGGGCCGACAAGGTGGAGGGCAACCGGAAACGGGACCGCGACACCGACGGTCGACTGGCCGAGGCGGGCTGGGTGAGCGTGCGGGTCTGGGAGCACGAGGACGCGGTGGAGGCCGCGCGTCGCGTCGAGACGATCGTCCGCGCCCGCGTTTGACGCACGCGTCGGGAATGGGTGGTAGCCGTCACATCCACCTTGCGGAATTAATCACCTCCTTGGTTAGTTGTGCTCACTAGTTCTTCGAGCAACGGGGTGAAACATGATCGATCTCAAGGCCGTCGCAGCTGGTGTCGCCGTCGCGGGTGCGCTGGCGTTCGGATCCCTCGGCGCCGGGGTGGCCAACGCCGCTCCCGCCGATCCCAATGTGCCCTCGGTGCAGGGCACCAGCAGCCAGACGGACGACCACGCCACCGTCCCCTCGCCGTACGCCGCTTACGGGGGAAATGGCATGTGCGCCAACCCCGGGCTGTACTTCGTCAACATCTGCGTTTGAGCGCCCACCTTCGGATCAGCGCGATTCAAAACCGTCGCCTCCGATCGCTGGTGGCGCAATCGCCGAACCCGGCGGTCTAACAGCAGGTCCGCGGAGGCCCGCACCGGCGCAATCGTCGGGCCCCGATCCGGTCCCAACGGCGCCGGGCCAAGAGCCCTCACGTGCGCCGATACCGTCTGCGAGCAGGTCAGTCACAGACCACAGCCCAGGAGGTGGCGATGGCCAACCGGAATCCTCTGGAGCCGACACCCATCCGTCGGCCGCGGGCGGACCAGGCCCGTCTGGTGGCCGACGTGCTTCGCCACCAGATCCACGCTGGCGGCTATCCCGACGGGTTGCCCACCGAGGGTGACCTGGCGACCGACTTCTTCGTCTCCCGCAACACCGTCCGCGAGGCGCTCGCCACGCTCAAGGACGAGGGCATCATCGACCGCGGCCCCCGCACGGGCACCCACGTCGCCATCCGCAAGTACGACCACGGACTCGATTCGCTCGTCGGACTGAAGGAAACGTTCAAGGGCTACGGCGACATCCGCAACGAGGTCCGCGCCGCGATGACGGTGGCAGCGCCGCCCGCGGTCGCGAACCGTCTGAAGCTGAGCCCCGGCGAGCCCGCGGTGTTCGTCGAGCGGTTGCGTTACCTCGGAGACCTTCCGCTGTCCCTCGACATGACCTACTTGGCGCCCGACGTCGGCCGCGAGGTCCTCGAACACAGCCTCGAGGTGAACGACGTATTCGCGCTCATCGAACAGGTCACCGGCCAGCGCCTTGGCGAGGCGAACCTCGCGGTCGAAGCGGTGCCCGCGGACCCCCATTCCGCTGCCCTGCTGCAGGTGCCAGACGGCACCCCGGTGCTGCTCCTGGAACGGCTCACCCACCTGGACGACGGGCGTCCCGTCGACCTCGAGTACATCCGCATGCGTGGGGATCGAATCACGCTGCGCGGCAACCTAGTTAGGGGAATCTGATGGCCCTGGTCAACCAACGCGTCGACGTACCGGTGACGATCGACGAGTCGCTCTGCATCGAGGGTTGCACCCTCTGCGTCGAGATCTGTCCGCTGGACTCATTGGCCATCAACCCGGAGAACGGCAAGGCGTTCATGCACGTCGACGAATGTTGGTACTGCGGACCGTGTGCCGCGCGCTGTCCCACCGGCGCCGTCACCGTCAACATGCCCTTCCTCATCCGCTAAGACACCCGGGAACGTCAATGAAACGCACACTCGTGGCGATGCTTGCTGCCGCCACCACCCTCACCGCGTCATCCTGCTCGCTGGACTCCACGTCCCAATCCGCCGACACCGACACCGTGAACGTGGTCGTCGGTTACCAATCCAAGACCATCAACACCGTCACCGCAGGAACCCTGTTGAAGGCCAAGGGTTTCCTGGAGAAGCGGCTCGACGACATCACCAAGACCTCCGGCGTGCACTACAACGTGCAGTGGCAGGACTACGACACCGGCGCACCCATCACCGCCCAGATGGTCGCCGAGAAGATCGACATCGGCTCGATGGGTGACTACCCGCTGCTGATCAACGGGTCCAAGACCCAGGCCAACGAGCGGGCCAAGACGGAGCTCGTCTCCGTCACCGGCTACAGCCCGACCGGTTCCCTCAACATGATCGTCGTGCCGCCCGCGTCGACGGCGCGCAGCGTCGACGACCTCAAGGGTCAAAAGGTGTCCGCCAGTGTCGGATCGGCGGGGCACGGCACGCTGGTGCGCGCGCTCGACACGGCGGGCGTCGACCCGAAGACCGGTGTCGAGGTGCTCAACCAACAACCTCAGGTGGGTGCCTCGGCGTTGGAATCCGGTCAGGTGCAGGCACTCTCGCAGTTCGTGGCGTGGCCGGGCCTGCTGGTCTTCCAGAACAAGGCCAAGTTGCTCTACGACGGTGCGGAGGGTGACTATCCCACCTTCCACGGCGTGGTGGTCCGCCGCGACTACGCCGGTCGGCACCCAGAGGTGCTCGACGCCTTCCTGCAGTCGCAACTCGACGCTACCGACTTCCTGAACCAGAACCCGCTGGAGGCAGCCAAGATCGTCGCCGACGGAAGTGGTCTGCCGCAGGAGGTGGTCTACCTCTACAACGGCCCCGGCGGCACCAGCTTCGACAGCACGCTGAAACCCTCACTGGTCCAAGCGCTCAAGGGTGACGTGCCGTACCTGAAGTCCATCGGTGACTTCGCCGACCTCAACGTCGACGGCTTCGTCTCCGACCAGGCGATCCGCAAGGCCTTCTCGGCTCGCGGCCAGGACTACGACGCCGCGCTGAACTCGGCGACCAACCCGTCGCCGCTGAAGGGGCGGGATCCGGTGTGCAACGTCGCGGTGTCCGATCCCAAGCTCGCCGGTGAACTGTGGGTCGACGGCAAGGACGCCACCCAGCCCGCCGCCAACCCCGGCTGCCTGCTGCGCGCCGTTCGTGACGCCACCGCGCACGGCGAGAAGGTCCGCGCCGCCTACGTGTCCGACGCCGAGTTCGGCACCCGATGGTTCGCCGACAAGTCCGTGTGGGTCCGCGACGGGCGCGACTTCCTGCCCTTCGGCACCACCGCCGGCGCCGAGCGCTACACCGGAACCCATCCCGGCGCGTCCGTCGTCGACTACCAGCAGGCGCTGGCGGGTGCGGTGTGACGGCCCCGCCCGCGGTGCTGACCGTCGACGAGCCCGCCGTCGCCGTCGCGGCCACCGCGTCGTCCCGGCGACGGGGGTGGCCCGCCGTGCTGGTGCGCATCGGATCGGTGGCCGCGGTCGTCGCACTCTGGCAGGTGTTGACCGCCAACCACGTACGGCTGTGGCTGCGCTTCGACACCCTGCCCACCGTCACAGAGATCGCGTCGGCGTTCGCGCGCCGCGTGGCCACCGAGGACTACTGGCTCGACCTCGGCCAGTCGCTGATTCGCATCCTCACCGGCTTCGCGCTCGCGGCGGTGGTGGGCGTCGTCACCGGCATCATGCTCGGCCGGTCGCCGAAGGCCGCCAACGTCTTCGGTCCGCTCGTCGAGCTGGCCCGTCCCATCCCCGCCATCGCCATCGTGCCCGTCGCGATCCTGCTGTTCCCCACCGACGAGGCCGGGATCGTCTTCATCACCTTCCTCGCGGCGTACTTCCCCATCATGGTCAGCACCCGCCACGCCGTGCGCGCCCTGCCCACGCTGTGGGAGGACTCGGTGCGCACGCTGGGCGGCAACCGGTGGGACGTCCTCGTCCGAGTCGTGTTGCCGGGCATCCTCCCCGGTGTCTTCGGCGGGCTCTCGGTGGGCATCGGCGTGGCGTGGATCTGCGTCATCTCCGCCGAGATGATCTCCGGCCGCCTCGGCGTCGGGTATCGCACCTGGCAGGCCTACACCGTGTTGGCCTATCCCGAGGTGTTCGTCGGGATCATCACCATCGGTGTGCTGGGCTTCGTCACCTCCGCGGCCGTGGAACTGATCGGCAGACGGGTGACCGGTTGGCTGCCGCGTGGCCAGGGGGCGAACCGATGACCGGCGAGGGGATGAGCCTGACGCTGCGGGACGTGGTCCTGAGCTACGGCGGTGCGCCGGTCGTCGACGGTCTGCACCTCGACGTCCGTCCCGGTGAGATCCTGGTGCTGACCGGCCCGTCGGGCTGCGGCAAGTCGACCGTCCTGCGGGCGCTCGCCGGGCTGCTGACGCCGGATCGAGGGGACCTGCTGGCCGACGGCGCTCCCATCGTCACCACGTCGCGCGACCGGGCGATGGTCTTCCAGGACAACGCGTTATTGCCCTGGCGCACCGTGCAATCCAACGTCGAGCTGGCACTCAAGCTCGCCGGCCGACCGCGCAGCGGCCGTCGTGAGGAGGCCCTGCGCTGGATCGCCGACGTGGGGTTGACCGGCTTCGAACGCTACCTGCCGAAGAGCCTGTCCGGGGGCATGCGGCAGCGGGTCCAGTTGGCCCGTGGGCTGGCGGGGGCGCCCCGGGCGGTCATGATGGACGAGCCCTTCGGCGCCCTGGACACCCAGACCCGCGCGACGATGCAGCGGTTGCTCGTCGACACGTGGCGGGCCCACCCGACGACCGTCGTCTTCGTCACCCACGACGTCGACGAGGCACTTCTCCTTGGCGACCGCATCGCGGTCCTCGGTCGCGCGGGCCGACCGCTGCGTGCGGTGCTCGAGGTGCCGTCGCCCCGCAACCCCGACGTGTCGCGAAGCGCGCTGAGGGCTGAAGCGATTTCCGCACTAGATGATTCGGACTTGGTGAGCTGATGCAGATTCCCCCGATCGACGACGCCATCCAGATGGAGTGTGACGTCCTGGTGATCGGCGGCGGTACCGCCGGCACGATGGCCGCGCTGACCGCCGCCGAGCACGGCGCGCAGGTGCTGCTGATGGAGAAGGCCCACGTTCGGCATTCCGGCGCGTTGGCGATGGGCATGGACGGGGTGAACAACGCGGTCATCCCCGGCAAGGCCACGCCGGAGGACTACGTCGCCGAGATCACCCGCGCCAACGACGGAATCGTCAACCAGCGCACCATCTATCAGACCGCGACCCGCGGGTTCGCGATGGTGCAGCGGCTGGAGCGCTACGGGGTGAAGTTCGAGAAGGACGAGCACGGTGAATACGCGGTGCGCCGCGTGCACCGCTCCGGCTCGTACGTGCTGCCGATGCCGGAGGGCAAGGACGTCAAGAAGGCTCTCTACCGCGTGCTGCGGCAGCGGACGATGCGGGAGAAGATTCGCATCGAGAACCGCTTGGTGCCGGTGCGCGTGCTCACCAGTGACGGCCGCGCCGTGGGGGCCGTCGCGCTGAACAGCCGCACTGGCGACTTCGTCGTGGTGAGGGCGAAGGCCGTCGTCCTCGCGACGGGTCCGTGCGGCCGGCTGGGCCTGCCGGCGTCGGGATATCTATACGGCACCTACGAGAATCCGACCAACGCCGGCGACGGCTACTCCATGGCACTGCACGCCGGCGCGGAGCTCTCTGGCATCGAGTGCTTCCAGATCAACCCGTTGATCAAGGACTACAACGGCCCCGCGTGCGCCTACGTCGCGAATCCCTTTGGCGGCTATCAGGTCAACGCTCTCGGCGAGCGCTTCGTCGACTCCGACTACTGGTCCGGGCAGATGATGGCAGAGGTCAAGAGCGAGATCGAGTCCGCGCGTGGCCCGATCTACCTCAAGGTGAGTCACCTGCCCGACGAGACGCTCAGCACGCTCGAAGGCATCCTGCACACCACCGAGCGGCCCACCCGCGGCACGTTCCACGCCAACCGCGGCCACGACTACCGCACCCACGACGTCGAGATGCACATCTCCGAGATCGGGCTCTGCGGTGGGCATTCGGCGTCGGGCGTCTGGGTGGACGAGAATGCCCGCACCACCGTGCCGGGGCTCTACGCGGCCGGTGACCTGGCCTGCGTTCCGCACAACTACATGATCGGTGCGTTCGTCTACGGAGAACTCGCCGGCGCACACGCGGCGACGACGCTGGCGGACGCCGCCACGCCGGACGTGCTCCCGGCCGACCAGATTGCCGCCGCGCACGAGCTGATCTACCGGCCGCTGCGCCACCCGGACGGGCCACCGCAGCCGCAGGTCGAGTACAAGCTGCGCCGGTTCGTCAACGACTACGTCGCGCCGCCCAAGACGGCGGCGAAGCTGTCGCTGGCGGTGCAGACCTTCGACCGGATGCGCGACGAGGTGGCGGCGATCGGCGCGACGACGCCACACGAGCTGATGCGTGCCGTCGAGGTGTCGTTCATTCGCGACTGTGCCGAGATGGCCGCCAGGTCCTCCCTGACGCGCACCGAATCGCGGTGGGGTCTGTATCACGACCGTAGCGACATCCCCGAGCGCGACGACGTCGGCTGGCGCTATCACCTCAACCTCCGCCTGACTCCCGACGGCGACATGGAGTTCCTCAAGCGGCCCGTCGCACCGTACTTCGTCCCCGTTCCCGGTCTCGACCAATTACCCAGCGGGGAAACCGAATCCGTCGTCGTCGCCCAGCCCGACCTGGTGGGCGGGCAGGCTCCGGCCAGCGCCGTGTCGCGCGTCGTCGACCCCGCCGGCCAGCCCCCGTCTCCGCGGATCGCCGCCGTGCTCGCACTGGACGAGCCCACCCTCGAGGACCTGACGCCGTACCTGGTCGACGACGACCCCGGCGTCCGGCGCACGGCGGTCGACGTGCTCACCGAGCATCTCGCCGACGGCTGGGCGACGGCGTTGGTAGTCGCGTTGGCCGACGCCGACGCCGAGGTCAGGCGGATCGCGGCCGACGGTGCGCGCGAGCTCGTCGAGGTGCTTCCCGAACCCGAGGCATTGGCTGCCGCCCTGGGCTCCGACGATCCCGTGGTGCGCAGCGTCGCGGTGTACGTGCTCAGTGCTCGGCGGGCGGGCGGGGCGGAGCAGTATCGCCGCGCGCTGGCCGACCGGGATCATCGCGTGCGGATCGAGGCGGTCCGGGCGTTGGTGTCGGTCGACGACGCGGGCGGGGTCGCCGCCGCGCGCGGGGATGCCAATCGCGAGGTGCGCATCGCCGTGGCCAACGGTCTGGGCACGCTGCGCACCGGAAGCGACGCCGTGCGGGCGTTGGTGGGGGACTTCGACCCGCTGGTGCGGGCCGCGGCGTTGGCGGCGATGGGGTCGGTCGCGTGGGACGACGGCGACGCGACGGCCGTCGAGGGCGCCCTCGACGCGTCCGCGTGGCAGATCCGGCAGGGTGCGGCCCGGGCGCTGGCTGGCGCGCCGTCCCCGGCCGCCGCGGTGCCCCCGCTGTCGCGCGCACTGACCGATCCCCACCTTGACGTGCGCAAGGCCGCGGTGTTGAGCCTGACCCGGTGGGCGGCCTCCGAGTCGGCTGCGCGCGACGCCCTCGAGGGGGCGTTGGAGGACGGCGACGCCGACGTGCGGGCGTATGCCCGCCAAGCCCTCGCTGCTACCGCAGTGAGTCGATGATCTCGCGCGTCGGGCGGTCGACGACGTCGTCGAAGTCGTGGTGCTTCTTCAGATAGGCGGCGACCATCGGACACAGTGCGACGATGCGCCGTCCGTCGGCCCGGGTCGCGGCGAGTGCGTGGGCGATCAGCACCGTGGCGAGGCCGCGGCCGCCAAAGGCCGGCTCGACCTCGGTGTGCACGAACACCCGGTCGTCGTCGCGTTCCACGAAGCGCGTGAGGCCCACCGGCCGCCCCTCGACCGCCACCGTGAACGTGTCTCCCGTACGGGCGATCACGACCGGTGCGCCGGTGTTGTCCGTCAGGTCACTCATCGCGCCCCCTTGGCTCCGTACGATCGACCCGACCCTAGCTTCCCGACGACAGGCGCGCGATGGACCCGAGACACGTACACGTCGACGAGCAGACGCCCGACGCCTACCACGCGATGGTGACCGTCGCGACCGCCGTCACGAAGGCCGCGCGAGAGGTGGGACTGTCGCGCAGCCTGACCGAATTGGTCAACGTCCGCGTCTCCCAGCTCAACGGCTGCCCGTCCTGTCTGGAGGTGCACCACGCCCGTGCCGCCGCGGCCGGGGTCACCGACAAGCAGCTCGCCTGCCTGTCGGTGTGGCGTGACACCGAGTTGTTCGACGACCGCGAGCGGGCCGCCCTGCGGCTGGCCGAGATCACCACGACGTTGCCCGACCACGACACCGCCGAACGTGAATATGCCCGCGCCCAAGAGGTTCTCACCGACGACGAGCTGTCGGCCGTCATTTGGGTGGCGACTGCCATCAACGCGTTCAACCGGGTGTCTTTTCTCAGCCGCCACCCGGTTCGGCCCTGACCGCACTGTGACCTGGCTCACAAACGGCGTACGATCGGAGCATCTCTCCTGAAAGGAGATGCAGATGAAGGGTGCCTATCGAGATCCCGTCGACCACGCCCGTACCACCCAACCGCATGCCGGTGAGTCGTTCATCGACACCCTGTGGTTGCCCGGTCTGATCCTGATCATGCTCGGCACCGCCACTATCGCCGGGTTCCTGGCGGCGACGGCGTACAACCGGCCGGATTGGCAACTGCCCCTTGGCTTCATCGCCGGGGCCTTGGTCACCGCCGGCGCCGTTCTGATCACGTTGGAGCATCATCGCGTCAAGCGCGTGGAGGAGCGCTGGCTGGCCGACCATCGACCGCCTCGGTAGGTCACCGGGGTGCGCGCGGCCAATTGTCAGGTCGTGCCGAATTGCCTTGCCAGCGGTAGAAACACGACGTCGACGATCTCCACGATGGTCTCCGGCGTCGCCGCCGTCATCGTCATGAACAGTTCGTGCCGCAGCAGGTCCACCGGCAGCACGACGATGCGAGGGGGCGGCATCGTGGCGATCTCGCCGCGGGCGACGGCGCGCTCGAGCACGGTGTCCATCACCGACGGCCCGTCCGGGACGAACCACGCGCGGATCTCGCGTGGCGATCCGCCCGCTTCGTCGTAGAACGCCCCGAGTCGCGCCGCGATCAATCCGATGATGCGCGACCGTCGTTCGTTGAACTCGGTGAGGGTGGCCAGCACGTCGCCGCGCAGCGTGCCGGTGTCCGGGGTGGGAATCGAGTCGATCTCACCGCGGTGGTGGATCACGGCCTTCAGCAGGTCCAGTCGCGACGGCCACCGCCGGTACAGCACCGAGCGGGCCGACGACGAACGCTCGGCCACCGACTCGATGGTGAATCGCTCGTAGCCGCCGTCGAGGAGCTGATCCCACCCCGCGTCCAGGATCGCGATTTCCAGGGCGGCTCCGCGTCTGCGCAGCCCCTGCGCCTTAGAGGACATTTGCGTATCTTATCCCTGCACAGTAGCGTCGATAAGCAACACTCATGTAGCTAAAGCTCGGAGGAATTCCATGACCAGACGCAGCGCCCTCATCTCCGGCGTGAGCATCGCCGGACCCGTACTCGCCTACTGGCTGGCCGACGCCGGGTGGGACGTCACGCTCGTCGAGCGCGCCGAGCGCCTCCGCACCAGCGGCTACCCGGTGGACGTCCGCGGCACGGCGGTCGACGTGATCCGCCGGATGGGTCAACACCGGCAGATCGTCGAGCGGAGCTACCGCCACGTACCGGTCCAGCTGCTCACTCCCGGCGGCCGCCGACTCTGCACCCTGGACTTCGGCAGGCTGCTCAACAGCTCCGAGGCCGGCGACGTGGAGATCACCCGCGGCGCGCTGAGCGAGGTGCTCTTCGCCGCGACGAGCGACCGGGTGACCTACGTCTTCGGCGATTCGATCGAGACCTTGACGCAGACCGACCGCGGGGTCGACGTCACCTTCCGGCACGGCTCGCCTCAGACCGTCGACGTGGTCGTCGGCGCCGACGGCATCCACTCGAACGTCCGTCGCCTCGCCTTCGGCGACGAGTCCCAGTTCGTCCGGCACCTGGGACCGTACGCGGCGATCTGGGACCTGCCGGGCGACATGTTCGCGCCCGGAACGGGTTTCATGTACTCGCACGTCGGCCGCACCGCGATGGTCGAGCGACCGGCCGACGGCAGTCCGGCGCGGGCCTTCATGGCGTTCGTCCACCCGGCGCCCGGCACGGTGGACCGGCACGACACCGGCGCGATCCTCGGCGCCGTGCGCGGCGCCTTCGCCGAAGACCGTTGGCGCACCGGCGACGTCCTCGACACGTTGACCGGCGCCGAGGACCTCTACTTCGACACGGTCAGCCAGGTCCGGATGGACACCTGGAGTTCGGGTCGAGTCGCCCTGGTCGGCGACGCCGCCTACGCGCCCGCGTTCCTGTCCGGGCAGGGCACCAGCATCGCGATCGCCGGCGCCTACGTGCTGGCAAGTGAACTCGTCCGAAGCGACCATCCGGACGCGGCGTTCGCGGCCTACGAACGTCGACTGCGCGCCTACGTGGAGAAGAACCAGAACCTGGCGCTGCGGACCGACTCGTCGGTGATCTCGCGGACGCCCGGCCAGCTGCTTCGCCGCAACGCCAAGCTGGTGACGGTGCCGTGGCTGCAGCGACTGGGGCTCGCGCACCTGCTGCAGACGTCGCTGCGGACGGCCGCCACCGACCTGTCGCTGGCCGAATACGACCTTCGGGTCGCGAGCACGTCGGGCGTCTAGGGGGAATCCCGCAGCCGCAGAGCCAGTCCCGTCGCCCGGACCGCCCTCTTCTCGATCGCCGCCCGCACCTCGTCGGCGGATCCCACCACCCGCACCTTCGACTTGGCTCGGGTCACCGCCGTGTAGAACAGCTCACGGGTCAACAGGCGTGAGTCGACGGGCGGCATCAGCACCGTTACCTCCGCGGCCTGTGAGCCCTGGCTCTTGTGGATCGTCATGGCGTACATGGTCTCCAGGTCGGGCAGCCGGCTGGTGGCAAACGCCCGCGGTTCACCGCCGCCGGCGATCGCGGCCCGCAGCCCGTCCGGCCCGTTCACCGTCACCCCGGTGTCGCCGTTGTAGAGGCTCAGCCCGTAGTCGTTGGCCGTCACCAGCACCGGGCGGCCCGCGTACCAGTCCGACCAGATCGGTTCGCCCGTCGACTCGGTGAGCCACCGCTCGACCTGACGGTTCCAGTGCTGTACGCCGTGGGGTCCGCGGCGATGCGCGCACAGCAGGCGGTGCTCGTCGAGTGTCTCCAGCGCAGCCCGGGCGTCGCCTAGGATCGCAGCCTGGCGCAACGCAAGTGCTTGCGGCAGAAGCACTTTGCGCAGGGCCACGGCCGGATCGTCGTCGACCATCCATTCGACGTGGTCACCGCCGGCCGCGAGCACCGCGATCGCCGTGTCGGCGTCCCCGTCGCGGATCGCCGAGGCCAACGCGCCAATCGATTCACCGAAGCGGTGCGACGTGCGCAGGGCCACCACCGGCGAGCCCGTGCCCGCGCCCAGCCCGTCCACCAGGTCGGCCAGCACGGCCCCGGCGTCGACGGAGGCCAACTGATCCGGGTCGCCGACCAGCAGCAGCCGGGACTGCGGGCGCACGGCCTCCAGCAGCCGGGCCATCATGGTCAGCGACACCATCGACGTCTCGTCGACCACGATGACGTCGTGCGGCAGTCGGTTGCCGCGGTGGTGGCGAAAGCGCGACGAACTGTCGGGGCGGCTGCCCAGCAGGCGGTGCAGCGTGGTGGCCTGCAGCCCGGAGAGCCTCCGCTGGTCGACCAGGTCCAGTACGCCGATCTCCTCGCGGACCGCCTGCTGAAGCCGGGCGGCCGCCTTCCCCGTGGGTGCGGCCAGGGCGATGCGCAACCGCGCTCCCGACGCGGCCTGCCCGGCGAACAGAGCCAGCAGCCGCGCGACCGTGGTCGTCTTGCCGGTGCCCGGACCGCCGGTGAGGACCGTGACCCGTTGGGAGAGAGCAATTTCGGCGGCCTCGCGCTGCTCCTCGTAACCGGCCGGGAAGAGGCGTTCGACGTCGGCAGTCGACGCCCCCGCGCCCCGCGACACCATGGCCCGTAGGTCGTCGGCGACCTGTACCTCCTCCCGCCAATACCGGTCGAGGTAGAGCAGGTGTTCCTGCCGCCGCAGGACGTGCGGCGCCTCCAGCAGCGGGCTGGCCCACACGGCCGCCAGCCAGCCGTCGACCGCCGGCCAGGGCAGGTCGGCGACGTCGACCTGGGATTCGACCGACCGCAGGTCCAGGCACACCGAACCGGCGCGCAGCCCGCGCACCACCAGGGCGAGGGCCAGCGTCACCCGCTCGTCGTCCTCCTTGGCCAAGGCGCTGAGCCGCTGCGCGACCAGCACGTCGGCGGCGTCGATCACCGCGGCCTCGTTGAACACCGCCAGCAGCCCGGTGGCGCCGACGGCGCGCCGCCAGCTCGCGGTGTCGACCGGTTCGACCGACGTCACGAGACCACCGTCCCCGCGTCGAGCAGGGCGGACAGGGCGACGACGAGCGGTGCGGGCGGTTGCCAGTCGAACACCCCCGCCGGATGGCCGTCGGCGACCGGGGTGTCCGCGCCGCACATGCCGCGTACGAACAGGTACAGCACGCCGCCCAGGTGCACGTCGGGCGAGTACCCGGGCTGCCGCCACCGCAGAAAGCGGTGCAGCACAACGCTGTACAGCAGGGCCTGCAGCGGGTAGTCGGAGTGCAACATCGCTTCGACCAGGCGGGCGCGTTCGTAGTCCGCCGACGTCAGCGCACCGTCGCCGTCGCCCAACCAGTTCGACTTGTAGTCGACCACCACGTAGCGGTGGCCGTCGCCCGAGGGGATGCGCAACACCGCGTCGACGGACCCGTTGAGGTACCCGCGCAGCGTCTGGTTGCCCAGGGCGTCGCCGGTCAGCCTGTCGGCGTAGCTCGCCAGCGGGTCGTCGTCGGGGAGGTGCTCGGCGAGCAACCGGCCGACGTCGCGCAGGTGGATCCGAGGCGCCGTGGCGCGCAGGTCACCACCGGCCAGCGGGAATTCGAAGTCCAACTCCCGCAACCGGTCTCGCAGGCCGATCTGACGCAGCGTCAGGTGCGCGGCCAGTGGGCCGAGTGGCGTGTCGTGCATCGGCACCAGCGCCGCCGCGAGGTCGGCCGCGGGCACGTCCACCGGCCACCACACCGAGTGCTCCACGATCTGCGCCTCGAGTTCGGCGGCCAAGTCGGCGGCGAACGGGTCGGCGGTCTCCAGCACCGCGTGCATCAGCGTGCCGAACGTGGCGCCCTTGGGCAGGTCGGCCATCGGCGACGGCAGCGCGGGTCCGGTCGACGGCTGCAGCAGCGGAAGCTCGCCGACCTCGTCGTCGAGGGCGACGACCTCCGGCTCGCTGCTGACGCCCGACGTCTCGGCGGCCCGGATCAACCCGGAGTAGGACGTGCGACGCCACGTCGTGTCGATCGACCGGTGAAAGTGCCTGGCGTCCAGGCCCGTCGGCGTGGGGTCGACGGGCGGCCGCGGTGCCGGCACGAGGACGGACTCCTCGAGGACCGGTCCGCCGACGGCCTCCCACTGACGCAGTCGGGCGAGGGCGTCGTCGTCGGTGATCTTGCTGGGCACGCACCGGTTGGGCACCACCGGTTCACCGGGCTGCCTGCCACGCAGCAGTCGCGACAGTCCGCCGTTGGGCTCGTCGTTGGCGGGTGCCCACCACGCGACCACCTGGGACTGCGCCCGGGTCATCGCGACGTAGGTCAGCCGGCTGTCGTCACCGGCGGCCTCCTCGCGGCCCAGCCGCTCGACCTCGCGGTAGTCGGGGCTCTCCTTGCCGCCGATGTGCAGGCAGCGGGTGGGCCCGTCGTGGAACAGGATCAGGTCGCGTTCCGGCACCCAGCGGTTGAACGCGAACGGCAGGTACACGATCGGATACTGCAGTCCCTTGCTCACCCACACCGTCATGATCTGCACGGCCGCGGCGTCGCTGTCGAGCCGACGGTTGCGCTCGGCCGTCCCGCCGCGGTCGTCGCGCTCGGTGCGCAACCAGTCGCGCAGGGCGGGCAGCGAGTGGTGCTCGCGATGGGCGACGTCCTGCAGCAGCTGTGTCATGTGTGCCAGGTCGGTCATGTGCCGTTCACCGTCACGCCAGGACAGCACGCGCTCGAGCATGCCGCGCAGTTGGGCGGCTTCGAAGATCGCCGCGACCCCGCGCTCGCGAGCGTGTCCGGCCCACTCCCGCAACGTCTCCGCGATCTCGTCGGTCAGCTCGTCGCCGCCGCTGACCAGGTCTTCGGCGGTCTTGCCGAAGAACATCGTCGCCGCCGCGGCGCGCACCACACCGGCGCGGTGCGGCTGGTCGAAGGCCTCCAGCAGCGACAGCCAGTCGTCGGCGGCTTGCGAGGCGAAGATGTCCGAGTCTCCGGTGTACACCGCCGGCACCCCCGCCCGGCCCAGCGCGAGCTGGCACACCCGGGCATCCTTGTGCGTCTCGACGATGATGGCGACGTCACCGGCCTGGACCGGCCGGCCGTCGAACGTCGCGCCGCTGGCGAGCAGGGCGCCGATGTCGTTCGCGAGATCCCTGCCGATGTGCTGACGCAGGTCGTTGATCGACACGTTCTGAGTTCCGCGGCGGCCGAACGTACTTCGTTGCACCACCCGCAGCCGGAACGGTTCGGCGTTGGGCGCCCCGACCAGTCGGCACCCCTGGTTGGCGGCGTCGACGTCGTGCACGACGATCGCGGGGTCACCGAGTTCGGCGCCCCGCAACACCACCTGCAACCGGTCGACCAGTGCACTGTCGCTGCGCCAGTTGGTGCCGAGGGTCTTCTTGGCGCCGGCGGTCTCGGCGGCACTGAGATAGGTCACGATGTCGCCGCCGCGGAAGGCGTAGATCGCCTGCTTGGGATCACCGATGAGGATGACGGTCGACCGACCGCTGAAGGCGCGGTCGATCACCTGCCACTGCACGGGGTCGGTGTCCTGGAATTCGTCGACCATCACGATGGGCCACCGCCGGTGCATGCGGAGCCGCGCGGGGGAGTCCTCGGCGTCGAGGGCCTGCGCGAGGCGGGTGAGCAGATCGTCGTAGCCAAGGACGCCCTGGCGGCGTTTGCGCGTCTCCAGTTCGGCCAGAACGTGATTGGCGAAGGCGACGCACACGGCGGCCCGGGATTCCGGTGCCGGGTCCAGTGGGCGCAACTCGGTCGCCGGGTCGTTCACCACTTCGCGCGCAAGCTTCAGCGCGTCGGGGTAGCTCAGCGCGGGGTCGTCGCGCTGCTGCCCGAAGTGGGCCAGGTAGAGGTCGTCGACGACCTCGGTGACCAGGTCGGTCAGGCTCTCCACCAGCGTCACCCGGGAGTCGGAGTCACCTGCGACGCCCAGCGACTTGAGCACCAGTTGGCAGAACTGGTGGGTGGTGGCGATCGTCGCGGCGTCGAAGTCGGCCAACGCGTCGCGCAGGCGCTGTCTGCGGGCCGCGCGCTCGGGCTCGGTGCCCGTCAGCAGGTGGGTGACCAGTTCGTTCTGACCGACGGCCGACGGGTCGTCGAATGCCTTTGCCGCATCGGTGATCTGGCGGCGGACGCGATCGCGGAGCTCCTGGCTGGCCGCCCGCCCGAACGTGATCAGCAGCATCTGGTCGAGCGTTGCCACCCCCTCCGCGACGTAGCGCGTCACCAGCCCGGCGAGGGCGAACGTCTTGCCCGTTCCCGCGCTGGCCTCGAGCACGGTGGTGGAGGCGGCGGCGGGCAGCTCGCCCAGCAGGTCGAAACGGTCCATCAGATGGTCACTTCCGCGCGCAGCATCGGCAGCCAGAGCCTGGCCGCGTAGGCGCCGAGCCGGTGCGTCTCGCCGTCGACCTCTTCACCGGGACGCAGGGGCTGCATCAGTGCGGACAGCCAGGTGTTCTGCCCCCAGGCCCGGACCTGGGCGGGATCCTGGTCCTCACCGGGATAGTTGCCCGACTTCCACCTGAACGACGCCTCCCGCTCGGGGTCGCCGCCCTCGTGGCGGGCCGCCGCCCACGCGTAGGACGTCTTGACGGGCAGGGGCAGCGGCTCACGGCGGCCGGCGTCGTAGATCTTCACCAGATCGCCGAGGATGTCCGCGGCGGGCTGTCGGGGTTGTGCGAGGGCCCGTTCGCTGGGCCGGGTCCCACGTCGGGCCCGCCCGATGCAGATTGCGGACCAGTCCCGGTCGGGGTGCTGAGCGTACAAAGCCAACAACGGAATCCAGGACGCCAGCAGGTGCTTGCCGTCGAGCTTGGAGTAGGTGACCGAGACCAGCCGGTCGTCGAACACCGGCGACACGGTGCCCGTCAGCCGGCGTCCGGACCCCAGGTCGACGTCCACGTCGTAGGCGTCGGCGTCGGGCTTGCGGTACGCCAGGGCGGTGGCGGCCAGCATGGTTGCCTGCTCGCGCAGTTCACCGGCCTTGCGCCAGCCGAGTTGCCCCGGCGGAAGGGTGCCGCGGCGCCACTCGGCCTGGCGCGCGTCGTCGGGGCTCATGCCGCGCAGCATGTCGGTGAGCATCCGATCGCCGACCGCCCATTGCTCGAGGGCGTCGATGTCGACCGAGATCTCGTCGGCCACGCCGTCGACGTCCCACGGCAGCGTGTACTCCAGCGCCCGGAAGAACCCCTTCACGGGATCCTTGAAGAAGCCGACCAGGTCGGCCAGGCCGACGTCGTCGTGTGGCTGGGCGGGCAGCGGGCCGGAGACGAACTTGGGCTGTTCGCGGCGCTCGCTGGTGCTGGCCCGGGCGGCCGCGAGCACCGTCGAGTCGAACGTGAACGGCGCGCCGGGCACCAGCGCGCCGGGGACTACGTTGCGAATGTCGAAGGGCTGCAACGGGTGATGGACCACGACCCGGTCGCGGACGGGCTGCGGCGTCGTGGCGTCCAGGGCGTCGAGCAACTCGGCCAGCGGCACCGCCGGCGGCCGGGGCTGCCCGGAGTTGGCGTTGGCGCCGGTGTAGGTGACGACCAACTTCTCGGTGGCCGCGCCGATGGCGTCGAGGAGCAGTTGCCGGTCCTCGGATCTGGTGTCGCGTTCCCCGGTCAGCGGAGTGCGGGCCAGCACGTCGTCTCCGTCGGTGACGCCTTGGCGGGGGAACGTGCCGTCGTCGAGACCGACGAGGCAGACCACCCGGTGCGGCACCGAACGCATCGGGACCATCGTGCACACCGTCAGCGTGCCGGTGCGGAAGTTGGCGCGCGTCGGCCGTCCCGCCAGGTGGCGTTCCAACAGCGCCTTGACGTCGGGCAGGCGCATCACGGTGTGGGCCCGCGGCCCGGCGTCGTCGAGCACCCGACCGAACTCGCGTTGCATCTGACTGGTCTGCCACGCGTCGGCGTCGTCCACGCGGGTGGTCGTCTCGATGCCCTCGGTGAGCGCATGCAGCCAGTGCTCGAGCGGATGGTCGCCGGTGAGCGCCTCGACGGTGCGCTGCAACCGGTCGACGAACTCGGCGAGCTGACCGGCGAGTTCCACCCGGTTGCTGCCGACGTCGTCCAGCGGCAGGGTGGCGCCGACCCACGCGTGGGCGTCGTCGGACATGGCCACGCCGGCGAGCACCCTGTCGACGCCGAAACGCCAGGTGTTGTGCACGAAGTCGACGCCGTAGGGCTGACGGTGCTCCTGGTCGAAGCCCCAGCGGACGTTCGCCTGCCGCACCCAGCGGGTGATGTCCTCGAGGTTGTCGTCGGTGAAGCCGAAGCGGGCCCGCACCGGGGCGGACTGCGCGAGGTTGAGCACTTCGCTGGCGGTCACCCGGCTGCCGGCCAACGCGAGCAGTTGGGACGCCACGCCCAGCAGCGGATTGGTCTGCACCAGTGAACGATCCGCGAGTCGCATCCGCAGCTGATGGGCCGGGTGGGCGCCGCGCAGCACGTCGCCAAGGCCGAAGTCGGCGTTGATCAGCGGCGCGTAGGCCTCCACGTCGGGGCACATCACCAGGATGTCGCGGGGCTCGAGCGTCGGGTCGTCGGCGAGGAGGCCGAGGAGCACCTCGCGCAAGACGTCCACCTGCCGGGCCTGGCCGTGGCAGGCGTGCACCTGCACGGAACGGTCGGCCGTCGTCACGGTACGTCCCTGCGCGCGAACGGAATTGGCGGCAATGTCGGATTGCAGCCACCCCAGCAGCGTGTCGGGGTGCTCCCGGCCGCCCAGATGCTCGTCGGTCCGAAGGTCGGTGGGCAGGCTGAGCTGCAGCTCGCGCAGATCCCTGCCGAGCGTGGCGAGCAGCGGATGGTGAACGGCGCGGTGGCTGGTGTCGTCGCGGCGGGGGACCGGACCGCGCGCACCGGACAGGGCTCGCCACAGGTCGTCGCTGGGGTGGGGCAGCCACAGGTGCACGTCGTGGTGGGTCGCCAGTGCGTCGACGAGCTCGATCTCGGTGATCGGCAACCTGGTATGGCCGAACAGCGACAGCCGCGGGGGCAGGTCGGAGGCCGACGAGCGCAGGCGCGCAACGGTTTCGCGATGGCGGACGTGCGGCGGGTCGGCGTCGACGCGGGCGACCAAGGCCTGCCACAGCGGGGGTTGCCACCGCAGGTCGGCGTCGAGGTCGACGGTGCCGTCGCGCCAGTCGGCGAGCAGCTGAGGGCGTTGTCTGGCATACGACGCGAAGAGCCCCGCGATCCGGCGGGCCACCGCGTAGCGCCTGCCCTGCCGCAGCTCCCGCTCCTCGCCGGTGGCGAAGTGCCCGAGGTGCGTCGCGAGCGTCCGGCACCAGGGCTGGTCGAGGCTCTCGTCGACGACCTGGAGCAGCGGCCACACCATGGCGTCCGGCGACCACGGATCGTGCTCGGTGGTGCCCGTGATCTCCGCGATGAGCGAATGCGGGTTCCGGAACTCGACCCCCGCGCACACGCCGTCGGCACCCGCGCCGCGGCCCAGGACGTGGGACAGGCGCTGGCTCAGCCACCGTTCGACGCCGCGGGCGGGCACCAGCACCAACTCCGTCGCGAACGGATCGTCGAGGGGTTGGCTGAGAAGGGCGCCCAGACCGTCGGCGAGGAGGTCGGTCCGCTCGGCACGGTGAAGGTGAAGCGACATTTGACGCCAGCCTAGGGGGCGCCGCCGACAGAGGTCGCGGGAATTCCTACCGTCCTGCCCGCCCGTTGCCAGTGAACGCCCAGAGTGGTCGCCTACCGTGATCGGCGGAGCTTCCCCCGGCTCCGAGATGACTCGGCCCCCGTCACGACCTCCCCCTGTGGTGACGGGGCCGAGATCATCGTTAGGGTCCATGGCGATGGCCGACCACGAGCTCAGGGATCACATTCTGCAGCGTGCCGAGGGTGAACTCGGTGCCTCCGTGCGGCTGGTGGTGTCCGCCGCGTGGCGCGACCTGCCCGCGGACGCCCCGCTGACCGATGCGATCGGCCGGGTCGACGCCACCGTGGCGGCGCTGGAACACCTTCTCGCCGCCGCCTCGACCGCACCCGCCGCCGCCGAGCTCGAACATGCCCGTGCCGCATTGCGTTCGGCGCTCGACGGGCAGGCCGCCGCGCAACGCGTCGCGGACGCCCTCTCCGCCGACCGCATCCAGTTCCTCGAGACCAGCCTGGAGTTTCACGACCGGCACGGTACTCAGCCGTGCCCGGTGTGTGCAGCGAGCGTTCTGGACGACGAGTGGGTGGTGCGGGCCCGCGCCGCACTGGCCGCGGAGAAGGACGCCGCGAGTGCGCTGCGGGTGGCCAGGTCGACGGCGCATCGCGCCCGCCAGGCGTTGACCGCACTGGTCCGGGGGGTGCAGGCACCCCCCGCCGACGACGCCGGCCTCTCCGAGGTGGTCGCGGCCCGCGCGGCTCATCAATCGTTCTCGGTGGTGGCGGCCGACGGTGACGACGCCCTGGCCGCACACGTGGCGGGGGCGCTCCCGCAGCTCCGGGCGGCCTACGACGCGCTCGGTCGGGCCGCCGCGGCCGAGCTGGAGACGGCCCGCCAGGCGCAGACCTGGTTGCGTGGATTGGGCTAGCTGGCGGCGAATTCCTCGGGCAACCCGTCGATGCCTGCCTGAATCGCGGCGATGGCGCCCTTGCGGGCCTTGAGCTTGCTGGCCCGGTGGGCCTTGGGGTGCAGCCCGGCCGCGGCCTCTGCGGCGACGTCGTGGGCGCGCGCCAGCACGTTGTCGTCCTCGACGATCTCGTCCAGCCAGCCGGCGTGCACCGCGTCGTCGCCGGTGAACACCGCCGCCATGGACACCGCGCGCTGAAATGCCGAGCGCGTCAACCGGTTTCGCATGATCTCGATGGCCGAGATGGGCAGCACCATGCCGATCGCGACCTCGTTGGCCTGGCACCGCGAACTGGGTGACCCGACGCGGTGGTCACCGCTGAGCATCAGGAAGGACCCCATGGCGATGGCCGGGCCCGTCGCCGCCATGATCACCGGAACCGGAGAGCTCAGCAGCCGGATCGAGAGCTCGAACCCGCCGGAGAGCATGCCGAGTGCGGCGGCGGCGTCACCGGAGTTGAAGACGCTGAGGTCGAAGCCGGCGCTGAACACCCGCGAGTTGCCCGCGAGGACGACGGCCTTGACCTCGCCGTCGGCGGCGGCCTTCTCGGCGCGGTCGAGCGCGGAGTTGACGTTCTGCTGCATCGCCGGCGACAGCACGTTGACCTTGCCGTCGTCGAGCGTGATCGTGGCGACGTTCTCGGTCTGCTCGTAGGCAACGGTGCTTGTCATCGACTCTCCCTGTGGGTGCGGTTCGAGCCGATCGTACTTAGCCCATGGGCGCGGAATGACGCCCAGCCTGTCCGTTCCGAATCCAGGGGAAGTCCAACTCGGTGGTCTCGTCGAACTGACGGGTCCGCCAGCGGTCTTGCACTTCGGCCACCGCCTTGTTCATCCGGTCGATCTCGGCGCGGAACACGTCGGGCTGGGTCTCCTTGGACGCGTAGTGGAAGTAGGACAGCACGCTGCGCAGCAGTTCGAGCTTCTGCTTCTCCCGCTTGGCGAGGTCGTGAGTGGTCATCAGCTCGATGCGTTGCACCGGCTGCAGGTTGCCCCAGTCCAGGCGGAACTTGGTCTCGAAGGTCTCGGGCTTGCGCCACCCGCCGGACTTCGTCGACTTGCCGCCCGGTCGGGGGCGGTCGGAGTAGGTCAGCGAACCGTCGAACCGGTCGAGGATCGACCCGCCGAGCTCCGCGCGACTGATCGCCGAGTCCCACACGGTTCGCCATTCCTGTCCCGGAGCCAAATATGTGAGTTCGCTGGGAAGGACGAGTTCGGCTACTTCCGGAGCGCTGTCGAACTGCACGTGCTCGTAAGCAGCAACGGTTGGGTGGTCGACGAAGTCGAACTGGATGTCGTGGGCGGCGGTGTGTCCGAAGTTGCGTACGACCAGCTCGATGACGTGCCAGTCCGAGGGATGCGGCTCCATGAACATCGTCACCTGGGGTCGCACCTGTTCGGCTTTGAGCTGCCGATTCTTCGTCATCTGACGATTGGCCCATGCCAGCACGACGATGCCGAATGCGAGCGCGGCCCACGCCGCGATCGCCAACCAACCCGCCGATCCGAGGTCTCTCAGATCATGCGCCCGATCGTAGATCCAGTTCACTTTGCCCCCACTTGCTAGCGACGTGTCCGATTAGACCCTAGTGCTTCGCTGGCGATCTCGGAGCGCGAGACCGTTTGGTTGCCAGAATTGCACCTTGCCGTCCGTTTTCGATTCGAATTCGATGCCAATCTTGGGGCAGATGTGAATGGCGTAACTGAATTTGCTCCAAGGGGTGCGCGATTGGGGTGGTTGCAGGCGGGTCATGGGATCGCAAATCGCAAACTCCGATCAAATATGTTGTGCATCAACACTATTGATGCACAATCCGGCTTTCTGCAGAGATTTGTCGGTATTCCTGGTAATTGACGGTCAGGCTGTTACCATTGCTGAGCAAATGAGTACTTTGCATTCGCAGTCTGGAGAAGTCGGCCCCGATGGGCTACGTCTTGCCTTTCTCGCAGAGCTTTATCATCCCCACGTCGGCGGCCAGGAGATCTTCTTCCAGGAGCTTGCGGAGGCAATGGTCCGGCGGGGTCATTCCGTGGACGTCTACTGCATCACCCACGACGCTGCACTGCCAGCCCGGGAGACCCTGAACGGCGTTCGTATTCATCGGAGCAACGGCAGCGGGATCTATCCCAAGCCGGTGATCCCCGCCCTTAGGCGGAACTGGTCTGACATCGTCCGTTACAGCGCCGGTGTCCGTCGGCTCGGTTTCGGACCGCCGCACGACTTCTATCTGTTGAACCAGTGGCCGTTGTTGCACGTCCCGGCGCTGCCCCGGTGGGCACGGGCCCGCAGCGGCATCCATTGGTGTGAGGTGCGCACCACCGGACCCGTCCGCGTGCTCCAAAAGCACCTGCCACGGATGGTCGCGACCAACTTCGCCGTCGGAGAAGCCGTCGCGGCAAGCATCGGCCGGGAGTCGGGGCGCGAGTTCACCGTGTTGCCGAGCGGTATCGAGCTCGCCCGCTACCGGTCGACGGAACGCAGCGGCCGCTCCGGAGTGCTGTACGTGGGACGGCTGGCCCCACACAAGAACATGCCGCTACTCGTCGACGCCTTCGACCTGGCGGTGTCTCAAGGCTTGGAGGGCGATCTGGTCATCGCCGGCGACGGACCCTCGCGGGCCGAGGTCGCCGAGTACGCGAGCCGCTCGGTCAACGCGTCCCGGATTCAGGTGCTCGGTTCGATCGACGAGGAGCAGAAGGTCGACCTGCTCTCGCGTGCAGCGGTGCTGGGGATGTCGAGCATCCGCGAAGGCTTCCCGCGGGTGATCGCCGAGGCCATGGCGAGCGGCTTGCCCGTCGTCACCGCCGCCTTCGAAGAGAACGGCGGCAAGGACGTCGTCGCGCAGTACGGCTCGGGGATCGTCTGTGGAACCCAGCCCGCTGATTTTGCCGCGGCTCTGCTGGCCGCCAACGCGGGGTGGGACGGCTTCTCGCGAGCGGGACTCGTCGGCGCGCAGTCGTTGGACTGGTCGGGTATCGCGGCCACCTTCGAAGCCAAGATCCGGCAGGTCGTGCCGATGCAGCTGGCGGAGATCTACAACTGAGCCGAACGGCTCTGCCCTTCGGCGCCACCGCACCTCGTCGACCTACGTGCCCGTCGCGTCCCGTCGACGACGGCTACGCCACACCACCGCCCCGGCGACCACCGCAGCGAGCGCGACGCACCCGACACCGATGGCAAGCCACGTCGGCCAGCTCGCGCCCCCTTGCGGCGCGGCCGACGCCGACACGCCGGGATCGATCGACAGGTCGTCGACCACGCCCGCGGCGCCGGCGGCCGCAACGTTGCCGTCCAGGCGCGACCAGCCGCCGGGAAGCCGGGACACGTAGTCCAGGATCGGTTCGACCAGCGACCACGGGCCACTGGTGGTCACGAGAATGACCGTTCGGTTGCGCGGCTGGTCGGCGAAGGCCTGAATCGACCCAAGGCCACCCTCGATGTCGGTACGCAGCTGGTTGCTCAAATCGATTCGCACGGAGCTGCTTTCACCACCGATGGGCGGCTGCAGGGACGTCTTTCCGATCGTCGCCGCATTCGCCAGGATCAGCGCGCCCGTCGTCGAGTCGGCAGCAGACTCGAGGTCGACGACCCGCGGCATCATCGCCGTGCCGCTCGTGCGCGCGATGTCCGCCACGGTCCGGGCCGCGTAGTCGAGCTCACCCGGGTTGGTCCCGTCGAACGCGACGAGGAATTCGGGACTGAACTCCGACGGTACGGCGCTGAACCCGCCAAGAGCCGGTCCGCCGCGTCGCATCGTCAACGTGGAACGGGGGTCGAGCTGGAAGGTCAGCGGGGCAATCGTCGGGCTGCACAGCTGCCGGGGGCTGAAGGTCAGGTCGAATTCGAAATTGATTCTCTGCGTGAGGAAGTCGGAGGGCAGGTCGAACACGGCGTCGACGTGGCCACTGTCGTTGAGCGGTGACGTGTAGACCACATGGCCGTTGGCCCGCACCATCAGGCTGGCGGAGTCGAGTGACGCGACCGGCGTGTAATTGGCGAGAAGGTGCACCTGTACGGCGTCTACCCGTCCTTGCCCCAGCGCCGAGCGGTCCACTCCGACGGTGAGTTTCGACGTGCGCAGCACGGTGCTCTCACCGGCGATGTTCAGTTGGCCAAACGATAGCTCGTCCGAGGTGGACTCAGTGCGTGAACCGGCCTCGTCGACGCGCGCGGTGGGCACTTGAAGCAGGGATTGCAGTTGGTTGACGACGGGGGACAGCTGATCGGCGAGCTGATCTCCCCGTCCGGTGACCTTGAGGTAGACGTCGGCCCTGCCGGCGTTGACGACGTCGATCGCGGCGTCTCCGCCTTCGATGACGACGGCACGGGTGAACTCCGGCGCGGGTGGGGGCGTCGCGCCGCGGCGCTGCTTGACGACCGTGATCGCCGTCTTCTGCGGCGCGTAGGTTCGTGCCACGACTGACGCCAGCGTCAGGGCCGCCTGCTGCTCCGATTGATCGGCGTCCACTGGAGCGTAGATGGTGAGTCCCTGGAGGATGGGTGGGAAGAACTCGGCAAGAGTGTTGGGGGCGGGCTCATTTCCGGCGAACACCGCGGCGAGGTCACTCAACTGCACCTGCTCTGCTCGACCGCAGCGCAGCTCTTGCGGGAGCGGAGCCTCCCGCACGGTGAAGGACAGCCCAATGCCGGCTGGGCCGGGCTGGGCTGCGGAGACGTCGACGTCGAACGGCACGACCGCTTGAGCTGGACTGACGGCGGGCAAGTCCACCGTCGCCAAGAATCTGCCCGTCGTGTCGTCGATCTCGACGAATCCCGCACCGAAGTCCACCGGTGCGTGAATGAGGCCGCGGAGGCGTCTGACGCTCATGCCTGGTTGGAGCGGGATGGTGAAGTCCTGGTTGTTGTTCGCGCCGGTCAACGTCATGGACGGGTTCAGGCCCAAGTCATCCCAGGGCATCGTCAGTTCGTCGGCCGTCGCGGGGTCTGCGTTGAGTGGATCGGCACTGGCCGTCAGCGGCGAGGTGAGCGTGCCCGTGAGCAGGACCGCCAACAGCAGCCTCAGGGCCGGACCGACGTTTCGCCGCAACGACTTACGTCCCGCATGCGTACTCGCCGGCCTACCGGTCCCCTGGGTGTGTCGAGAAGACACCGTCGCTCCCGCCTCGAATGAGTGCCCGTTGAATCACGTCTGCCGACGCACGGTACTGGGAAACGGTGCTCCGCGGAGGACAACGCGCCGTTGGGCAAGCTGCCGGGGCGGGCGTGGCCGTGTCCGTCCAACGGAAGGACTCGGCCCGGCTACCATACTGTTCGCAAGGGCTACAGGACGGAGCGTCGCAGTTGGTTGCCAACGCGTCGAAAGTCCCTGCGACCGCGATCGAGCGGATTTCGTCGCTCGAAAGACGACTACTGCTGAGCAAGCTGGTCGTGGGCGCCCTCGTCGGGCTCTGCATCGGAGCGGCCGCGGGTGGACTGGCGTTCGGCGGCATGGGCCGAAACGTCACGGCGACAGCCTTTCTGCGACTGCAAAATCCCGCCGACCTGACTGCCGTTGCGGGAGGGGCGAGCCAAATCACCCCCGACAATCAGGACGGCACGACGCAGTTCGTGGCGGGCGAGGTCGCCTACCTCTCCGGCGACGGTTTCGCGCTGGCCGTCGCCAGGAAGATGGCCAAGAACGAGCCGGTGGAGTTGAAGGTCATACAGGCGAATGAATCCACCGTGGTGACGGTCAGCTGCACCAGTGTGTCCGGCGACGAGGCCAGGAGGACCGTCCAGACGGCCATTGATCTGTACGGGCAGCAGCTCCAGCAGCGGGTCGACCGGCAAGTGCGGACGATTCTGCCACGGCTGTCCGTGTGGCTCGCGCAGAGCGAATCCGACCCTGCACGCGCACAGTCAATTCGGCGGTTGCGCGACAGTGTGCAACTGCAGGCGGACATGGCGCGGAATCTGCTGGTGATGCAGGCGCCGACGCTGACCGACCCCGCCGTCGACGCGTGGGTCGTAGGTGCAATCGTGGGCGGGCTGGTCGGCGGCGCGGGTGCGCTCGTCGGTCTGCTCGTCCGCTGGCGGCGCTCGGGAGTGGGAGCGGTGGGAACGGTCGTCGCCGATGGTGCGGACGGAATCCTTCTTCCCGCGGTCGATCTCGACATGCCGCCGCGAGATGAATGGTCGACCGAGCAAGCACGCCTCGCCAGCACTCTTTACGCGCTTTGCCCTTCCAGCACGACGCCTCGCGTCATCCTCGTCGTGGGGGCATCGGCGTCGTCGGGGTCGTCGGTCATCTCGTCGCTGTTCGAGCTCGCAGTCGAGCGCAGCCCCTCTCAGCCTGCAGTGACGACGCGGGTGGTGGACGGTGGAGCAATCGGCGACGAGGGCATCACCCCCGATCTGGTCGACTCGGCCACGATCGTCGTATTGGTGGCACGCCTTGCCTTTGACGATGCAGCAAATACGGAGTGCGGCCTGAACTTAACGGGTGCGTCTCGTGACGCGCCGCTGATGGCCGTGTTCACCTATCGTCGTCGGCCATGGGCACGGATGTTTCGCACGGATTGACCGGCCGCAAACGCCCGGATGGGCGACGATGATCCGATGACCGACCTCTTGTTCGATGCGAGACACATCGAACAGAGCGGAATAGGTACCTACATTCGCGCGCAGCTTCCCCGTCTGGAACAAGTGCTGGCCCGGCATCACCGCACGCTCGCCGTCCTGACGGACCGCGGCAACGCGCCCGTCGTCGACGACGGAACCGCCGTCGTCTTCTCGGAATTCCCGGCCGCGCCGATGTATTCGGTTCACGAGCAGAAGGTCTGGGATTGGGCCGTGCGGGAGATCCGGCCCAGGGCGATCTGGGTACCCCACTACCCCTTCCCACTTACCCTCTTACGCCCGGCCAATCGGGACGTATTGAGCTTCAGCACGGTCCACGACGACAACCATCTCCTGGCTAGGAACGTCAGCGGTCAGGGTGTCGGTCGGCGTCTGTATGCACGCACGATGCTCGAACTCGACGCACGCAGGTCGAGTACGGTCTTCAGTCCGACTCAGGCTGCGGCCGATGCGCTCGCGAAGTTCGTCCCCTCGGCCGAATTCGTCGTCACGCCCATTCCCGTCGGCGAGGAATGGCTCAAGCCGGTCGACGTAGGTTTGTCTCCCGTGCAGGGCAAGTACATCCTCTATCTCGGTAATGTGAAGCGGCACAAGAATCTGCCGGCCCTGCTGGACGCGTACAGCCAAGTTCAGCAAGACATTCCGCACGATTTGGTCATTGCGGGCAGCGGCGCGTCGGTCAAGATGCTCGACGATCGGGTCCATGCATCGGCCACGGCACTGGGAGAAAGCGTTCGCATGATCGGACGGCTTGACTTCGAGAAACTCCGTGCGCTGGTCGCAGGGGCCGACGTCCTGGTGATGCCGTCGTTCAACGAGGGTGCCGGGCTTCCACCGCTGGAGGCAATGGCGTCCCACACTGCGGTCCTCAGTTCGGACATCCCGTCGCTCCGCGAGACGTGCGGCGACGGCGCCGACTATTTCGACCCGAACGACAGCCGACAGCTCGCGAGACTGATCCGCACCCACTGTCTCGACGACCACGCTCGGGCGGAGCTGGCGTCGAGGGGATGGGCACACGTGACGCAACGTCAAGCACTCATTTCGACCGATGCGGCGGCCTCGACGATCGTGGCGAAGCTCGATCAATGCCGCGCATGAACGTCACCAGGCGGAGCTTGCTTCTCGCTGCGCCCACGGTGCTCGCCGCCGTGGCGTGTTCACCGGTTGCGTCGAGGCCGACGGTCAACGTCCGGGACCACGGGGCCGTCGGGGACGGTAGCCGGGACGACTCGGCGGCGATTACCGCGGCGGTGGGTGCCTTGGCGTCGGGAAGTGTGCTGCACTTCCCGGTCGGGAGCTATCGCTTCGCCGAGCTCAACCCACGGGCCGGCGCGGCCGTCGCCATCGCCGGCATGTCCGACGTCGACGTCGACTTCGAGCCGGGTGCGGAACTGTTGATGGACAACGTGGATCAGCGAAGCAACACCGGCACCAGTCACGGTGTCCTGGTCCGCGGGCCCGCATCGAACATCTCGATGCGCAACGTCAAGATTCGATGGGCGCGTCAGCCCAAGCGATCGATGGGCGACGGCATCAGGGTCGTCGGTTTCGCGAGTGACGGCGCCGTGCCGAGCGGGTGGAGTGGGTCACCCACACCCGTCAGCGGAATCAGCTTGTCGAACTGTGTCATTCAGTCCGCCCCGCAAGCCGGTGTCGTCATGAACGGCGTCTCCGACATCACCGTCTCCAACCTTCGGTCCGAGCACACCAAGGCAGACGGGTTGCACTTCAACGCGTGCCGGCGCGCCAAGGTCAGCGGACACGTCGCCGTGGACAACGGTGACGACGGACTGGCCCTGGTCACCTATTTCGCCGACACACCGTCGTTCGACTCTGCGGCGGGGACTTTTGCGTTTCCCGGGCTGACCGAGTGGTCGAATGCCGACTTCGCCATCGAGAACGTCACCGTGTCCGGCGGACGGGCCAATGGTGTTCGCGTGGCTGGTGCCCAGCGCGTCGCCATTCACGGGTTGACGGTTTCCGACAAGCAGTTCGGTGCTGCGCTGATGGTCGACTCGTCGACCGCCGGGTATGACGTGAGTTGGGAGTACGTCAGCACCCGGGGCCTTTCGGTCACCGGTCTCACCGCCGACGACTGCGAGACCGGGGTGCACGTGCTCGCCCGGCCGCCCGCCGCCGTCGACGCGCGTTTCAGCGACTTCTCCGTCGACGTGGGTGACGCTCGTCTGACGCGGTGCACGAATTGGGCCGTCCGGGTGGAATCGCTGTCGAGCCAACGGGTCACCGGGGTGAGTCTTGGAACGTGCGTCATAGATTCGACGTCGGCCGCCGGGGGTAACGGGGGTGTCGGGCTGGCCGGTACCACGGACGTTCACATGGACCACGTGACGGCCGAGCAGTCGCAACCCGTCACGATGTTCTCGGCGCTGGATACCAGTCGACTGACGGTGGGAGACTTGGAATTGACCGTCACCAAGCCAGAGAGCGCCGCAGAACCGTTGCCATGTGCGCGATTCGAGAACACCGACGGCGAGATCGACGTCATGGCGGTGCGCTGGCCATCTGCACCCTTGTCGTGGACACCGGTGACGATCTCAGAACCAACGGACTGCGATCCGACGTCGCCCGCTCTCAAGGTGCAGACACTAACCGTCGAGCCGTCCGAGCTCGCGGGCCGAACGGGCACCTGCTGAGCGCGTGGGCGGACGGCTGCATCCAGAGGAAGATGAGCGAGTGCGAGCGGTCAACGGGATACACGAGTGACAATGAAGGAATGGGGAGGGAACGCACGTGCGGGTAATGGTTACGGGGGGCGCCGGCTTCGTCGGCAAACAGCTGGTTCGCATTCTCAGCGGCAAGACCGATCTTCTGGTGGCAGATCTGCTTCGCTACGGAACGCCCGATTGGCTGACTGAAGAAGGTTCCGACTTCCGCTTTCAGCGGGTGGACATCCGCGACGCGGCTGCCACGCGCGCGGTGGTCGAGGAGTTTGAGCCGGACGTCGTCATCCACCTGGCAGCGATCCACTACATTCCGGAATGCGACTCCGACCCGGCGAATGCCGTTGCCACAAACGTTTCCGGCACCGTCAACCTGTTGGCCAGCTGCCCGGCCGGGGTGCGCTTCGTCTTCGCCAGCAGCGGCGCGGTCTACCAGCCCGACGAAGCGGCGCACCGCGAATTCGAGTCGAGGCTCGGCCCGGCCGACATCTATGGCATCACCAAGCTGCAGGGGGAGGAGTACGTCCGGGCGTTCGCAGCCGACCGCGGCATCTCGGCCGCCGTCGTCCGACTCTTCAACGTCATCGGGCCCGGGGAGACCAACCCGCACCTGTTGCCTGCGATCGTCGCGCAGCTTCGGGCGGGCGTGGACTCGATCAGTCTCGGAAACACCTGGCCCAAGCGCGATTACATCGACGTGCTCGACGCCGCCAACGGCTTCGCGACCGTCGCGCTCGGGACGAACCCCGATGGGGTGTCGTGCGAGACGGTCAACCTCGGTAGTGGACACCAGTACTCCGTGGACGAGATCCTGTCCCGAATGCGTTCGGTTCTGGGCTTGGACTTCGAGGTCCGCCAAGACCCCACCCGCATGCGCGCGGTCGACCGTCCTTTCCTCGGTGCGGACATCACTCACATCGAGGAGGTGTTCGGTTGGCGACCGGCGCACGACCTGGACGAGACGTTGACGCGGACGTGGGCGAACCCGGAGTTCCTCCCGGCGCTCAACGGACGCTTGACCTGAGGGTCGGGCGCTCCTAGGTCACCGAGAGGGACCGTCCGGCCGTGCGTCTGGTGCTCCAACCGGCGATGAGGGCGCTGCCGATGGTGAGCAACAGCAGATAGATGACGATGCCGTAGCTCAAGATCTGAATGCGCCACATCTCGGAGAAGCAATAGGCGACCACGCCAGCCGAGCCTGCGATCACGGTGCCGTAGCGGACGATCCGTGCCAGCAGGTAGCCGGCGAACCCGTAGAGGCCGAACGTGTAGATCCAACCCCAGGTTCCATACAGGGCGTAGGTGTCGGCGAACACCGACACGGTGAAGAAGTTGGGCGCGAACTTCACCGAGTAGCCGAAGACCGAGGCCCGCTTCCAGCTGTTGTCCTTGCTGACCTTTTCGAATTGCAGGAAGGTTGGCTCGATCGCGGTCAGGGCGTCGACGGGATCCGACGCGACGTGCCACGCACCGCTCATGACCGCGTCGGACACACCGATCGAGACTTGGGCGGGCACCGCGAGGTATGCCCCCATTTGATACAGGTTCATTGCCGCGGGGTTGGATACGCCGGCGTCCCGGTAGTAGTTCGCGTTGCGAAAGTAGTTGAGGGCGCCCAGAAGCGCGAACCCCACGACGCCTATGGCGATGATCGCAATCCATCGATTCGACGACTTGGCCGAACGTCGGCGCGTCGTCGTCCGCTGCCGTACCCACATCGCGAGGTAGACCACGCTCGCCATGAGCAGGGAGAGTCGGTGTGCCAGCATCGCATTCATGAGCAGCAGCGCAACCGCGAGGACCATGAACGGCCAGGCGAGCAGCTTCCGGCGCCACAGGTAGACGCCTATCGGTGCGGCAAGGATCGTCGAGTACCGCAGCGTCGTGGGGGAGGCGGTATTCGACAGTGAGCTGTAGAGATCGTTGCCGGTTTGGGCGCTGAGTGACGCGATGATGGAGAGTGGGCTACCGATCTGGTAGAGCGAATATCCGATCCCCACCGTGGCCGCGAGCAGGATCACGAAGAAGTACCGACGTTCGAACATCGGCGAGGCGGTCAGCTCGACCGTCGTCGCCCGCGGTCGCGACTGGGTGCCGAGCCGCCATCCCACCATGGACACCGACACCACGGCCCCGTACCAGAAGGCAAGCAGCACAACGCTTCGCAGCGTCAGGTTCGCTGGTTCGGAGAAGCCCGCGAGCCTCTCCCAGGATCCGCCTGCGTACCCGAGCAGGTAGAGGCCACCCAACACCACCCACGCGCCGAAGGATGCGCCCACGGGAGCCAGGATGAAGACGGCCGGGGTGAACCACTTTGGCGGGACGAAGGTCTCCTCGTCCGCCGTCGTCGCCGGTGCGTACCGATCAGTCGTGAGCATTGTTCTTCTTGACCGTCGAGGTCGTGAGCTTCACGTCGTATTCGGGGGCACTCCTTCGCGCCACCACGTGATACAAGACCGCGGTGAACGATTCGGAGAGGACGAATGCGAGGAAGATCGCGGTGTTCGAATGCCACCCCAGAAGGAAGCCGACACCCATCGCCAGGTAGACCACGGTGCTCGTCGCCCGGACCCAGAACACGATGGTGGTCTCACCGGCCCGTCGCAATGCCGCGAACGGCACCGTCGACGTCAACATGAGCCCCTTCCACAGGCAGGCCAAGACCAACGCCAGTGCGCCGACGTTGGCCCATGCCGGCCCGAAGATGAGGCTGCCGAGTCCGCCAAAGGCTCCGAGGAGGACCCCCGCGAGCCCGGCGACGAAGATGCCCGAGACGATCACGAGCTCACCGTGGTGTCCGTGTGCGAGCAGCCGAAAGCGACCGTAGGCGATGATCGGTTCGAGGGCGTTCGAAACCGTGGAGATGACGCGGAATCCGACCGAGGCGGCGGGTCCCATGGTGACCAGGACGATGGATGTGATTGCGGGTTGAACGGCGCCCACCACCGCCGTCTCGGCCGTCACCCAACCCGACCGCCGGACGTCGGGTGGCATCCCGGAGAACCCCCTCGCGCCGCGAGGCCGATACCGGATCAGCGTTGCGACCAGGGCTCCGGCGGCGAGCAGTCGGATGCAGTGGTCGTTGTGGTGAATCGCCAAGACGAGCGCGCACGTTCCGGCGGAGATCAAGACGACCGCCGCGATTGCTTCGCGCTGCCAGTCGCCCCGGACCATTCCGATCGATCTGGTCATGAGCAATCCGGACATGAGTCCGATCGAGCTGAACATCAACACCGCGGGGTGGGCCACCGGGGGTCCCGCGATGAGCGCCGCAGCAGATGCCGCGCTCAGCAGCGCGGTCCACGTGGGCAAGGTCAGGCGGTGGTCCGCACCCGGTGTCGCCAACAGACCTTCGACGATGAAGGCGTTCAACAATTGGGCGACGTAGACACCGATCGCCAACGACAGTGCAAGGAAGCCCTGGGCGTCGATCGGGGCGATGCGGGCGTACACGGCGAGGAAGATGGCGGGAAAGGCGTTGAGCGCCAAGCCTGCCACCACCTGCGCAACGGCGGCCAGGTGCTTCGTGCCGGGCATTACGGTTGCGTCGAGATGGTCGTCGCCTTCGCACCGCTGCGGTGACGTGAGAGTCCGTACTTTGGATGGAACGTGACGACGGCGGCCAGCCGACTGCTGCTCGCTGCGGTGGCGGAGCGCACCAGGAACACCTGTTGCACGGTGTCGACGTCGAGCCTTGCGACCACGATGAGGTCGGTAGCCCGACGTACCGCCTCCGACAGGAGCCACGACTCACCCAGCGCGCCGGCGTCGACGATGAGAGTGGTCTCTTGTTCGGCGGCGTCGAATGGGGACGTCGACTCGTCCACCAGTCGGATGGTCTGCACGGGACCCGCTTCCGCGGCGGCCGCCGCAAGCAACGACGCGATGACCGGGGTCCCGGAGGATGACGACGCCCCGATGACCACCACGGTCCGGGTGGGGCCGGCTGACGTGCACTGGGCCAGGAGCGTTCTGGACAACGGACTCGACTGGCTTTGGCGCGCAGCCTCTTCGAGATCCACCGTCGGCCCGATCACACCGTCGACGTAGGCGCTGAGGTCGCTCGGCGAGGTCAGGCATCCCGTCTTGCGGCGGCGCGCCAGTTGACGCAGCGGCACTATGCAGGCCCCCAGGAAAGCGCCGAGAACCGCGCCGAGCAGCCAACGGCTCTCGGAGGCCTCGTTGACGGCCGGAGCCTGAAGCACCGTGATGCTCGCGGGTGTTCCCGCCTCGAGTGCGATCGAGTCGCGGACGGTCCGGATGTCGTGCACGCGGGCGAGGTCGCCCGCCGCGTTGGCCTCGACTTCCCATGCGTCGAGCGCCGGGAGGATGGTCTGCAACTGACGCTTGGACCGCTCGCCGACTTGCGCGCCGTAGACGTCGATGGCCGCCTGCACCAGGCGGGTGGCATCTGCGTCGGAATCGGCGCTGCCGCTGAAATCTATGACGGCCGAGCCGATTTCCTGCAAGACGTCGATGTTGGCCGGATCGGACTGCCCCAGGCTGACGCCCACGGCGCGGGTGAAGCCAATTCCGGACAGGTAGGCGACTTCGCCCGCCACGTACTGGGTGATGTAGGCCTCCGTGTCCGGCGTGGTGCGGTCGGCGCCGGTCGCCAGCGCCGTCAGCTCCACCGGAGGTGTGAGCCTGATGAGTGCGGTGGCCGTGGATTTGGTGGCCAGCGCGGAGAAGCAGAGGCCACCGATGATTGCTCCAATGAGCGCACCGACGGCCATCCCCGCCGCGAACCGCGCGCTCCGGACCCGGGTGGCTCCGCGTGGCACCTTCAGCGGTGGTGCCGCGGCCCGTGACATAACGGGGGATCTTACGGCGGTTCGGCCAATTTCTTGGGCAAGCGGGCAACGCATTCTCACGCGGCGACGCCGGCGCATCGAAGCGCTCCGTCTTGGGCGATCGGCCGACTGAGGGCAAGGTCACACGTGCGCCATATCTTCGATGGCTGAACTGCTGCGTCGTCGACGCATGTCTCGGATAACGTGAGTGAGTGACAAGCTCTCTCACGGGGTTCGACGACTGGCTCAACCGCCAACTCGAGGAGTGTGCGCGCGCGGCCGGCGAAGACGTCCCCACCTACGTGGCGCGGGCGGTCGCGTCGCGGATGGTGACCGAGCAGCGGCGGGTCGACAGCCCCGGGTTCATCGAACTCATGACGCATCTGGCCGCCTCCGGAACGTTTGCCGTGTCCACGATGCCGGACACTTCGGCGACCGTAAACGACCCGTCGCGACTACGGGCCCTGTATGCCACCGGTCTGTTGGACAGTCCGCCGGACGAGGCCTTCGACCGGATCACCCGCGCTGCGGCGGCAGCCCTGGACGCACCCCACTCGGCAGTGTCGCTGATTGACGTCGACAGGCAATTCTTCAAGAGCACCGTGGGCATGGGCGGGAATTCGCCGGAGGAAAGGGAGACCACCCTCGACCGGTCGGTGTGCCAATATGCCTTGGCAAAGGGCACTCCGCTCTTGATCGAAGACGCGCGAGTGCACCCAATCTTCAAGAATCACCCGGCCGTCGTCGACGGCAGCGTGGTGGCGTACCTCGGCATTCCGCTCCTCGACGACGACAAGAACGCCATCGGTACGCTGTGCGTTTTCGACGACACGCCGCGCCTGTGGACCACCGGCCACGTGCAGATCCTTGGTGATTTCGCCAGCCTCGCCGCCGAGCGGGCGTTCGGTCCCGGAGTGAATCCGACGTACTAAGGGGCAAACACGCGTCGTCGTCCGACGAAACGTTATGCGCAAACGTCAATTCACAATTAGAGTCGGGCCCGAGGATTCAGCGGGGGGACCGAGGTGGCAATCGCGTGAACGTGGTGACACAGGTGTCCGACGGGCGCGCCACGGCGACCCGGGCGGACGCCACCGACAAGATCAGCCGTCGTGTACCCATGAACGCCCCCCACTGGATGGAACGATTCCGCTCCGACCGGTGGCACGTGACCATCACGGTCGTCCTCGACCTGCTGGCCGCCGCTGGGTCGGTTGCTGCAGCGCATGCGTGGCTGCCGTCCACCGAGGACACGCGCTACGTACTGGTGTACTCGTGGGCCTTCGTGCCGTTGGTGGTGCTGGTGCTGAGCACCCGGTCGCTGTACACGCGCAAGCTGGACTTCAAGTTCCTCGAGGACTTCGAACCGGTGGAGACCGCGGTCGCGGTCGCAGCACTGGCAACGTTGACGCTGGTCATGGTGGCCGTTCCCGCGTTCGAGCCGGGTGTGGTGATCGGAAACTACGTACGCCCAAGCGATCTGGTGGTGCGGATCTGGGTGTGTGCGGCGATTCTGATGCCCGTCGTGCGGCTCGCCAGATCGCAGGTCTACCGCTACCTTCGGCGAAAGTACCGAGTCGGCTCGCCGGCCCTGATCCTCGGCTCGGGTCCGATCGCGTACCAACTCGTCGCACGGATGCGCCAAGTTCCCGAGTACGGCTTGCATCCCGTCGGTCTGCTCGACGACGTTCGGCCACCCGAGGCGGACACCTTCGACTTGCCTTATCTGGGTACGACGTACGACCTCGAAGCCGTGGCACGCCGCGTCCGCGCCGAGGATCTCATCGTGGCGCCGTCGTCGGTGTCCGACGAGCAGTTGGCCCGTGCGGCTCAGGTGGCGCAGACCCTCGGCATCCGAGTCTTCGTGGTACCTCGGCTGTTCGACGCCGTCGGGGTCGGCACCCGCGTGGAACACCTCGGCGGCATACCGCTGTTGGTGCTCGCCCGCGTCGACCCCAAGGGCTGGCAGTTCGCGCTGAAGCACGGGTTCGACCGGACGATGGCCGCCGTGGGCCTGTTGCTCATCTCTCCGCTGTTCCTCACGCTGGCGCTGCTGGTGAAGACCACCTCGCCCGGCCCGGTCTTCTACCGCCAGCAGCGAATTGGCCGAGACTCCAAGGTCTTCGACTGTTTGAAGTTCCGCAGCATGCGTCCCCTGGATCCGTCGGAGGAGGGCTTTGCGCCGAAGGCCGGTGACGCGCCCGGCGGCGTGGAGGGCGTCGACCGCCGCACCAAGATCGGCAAGATCATGCGCAAGACGTCGTTGGACGAGTTGCCCCAGCTGCTCAACGTACTCAAAGGAGACATGAGCCTGGTCGGACCGCGTCCCGAGCGGCCCGCGTTCGTCGAACTGTTCGAGATGCAGGTCCGCCGTTATGGTGACCGGCACCGCGTCAAGGCCGGCATCACCGGCTGGGCGCAGGTGCACGGTCTTCGAGGCCAGACGTCGATCGCCGATCGGGCCGAGTTCGACAACTACTACATCGAGAACTGGTCGTTGCGGCTGGACTTCCGAATCCTGGTGCTGACCGTCTTGGCGGTGTTCCGCAGCGTGGAGGACTGATCATCAGCCGTCGACGGCGTTGCGCGTCAAGGCTTTTCCGGATGGTCCCGCCGCCGCCGGGCGAATGTCGTGAGATGAGGTGGGCCGGTGTATGACCCACCGAGTCACGTGGGCTTGATTCCGGACGGACTGCGCAGATGGTCCCGAGTCAACGACGTCGACCTCACCGACGCATACCTCAGGGGTGCACACAAGATCGTCGACGTGCTGGTCGCCTTGCAGCGACTCGGCGTGCGGACCGTGTCGGTCTACAACCTGAGTCGCGCCAACCTGTCGCGGCGCGACGACGAATTGGAGCCCGTGTTCGCGGCCTCCGTGCAGTTCTTCGGCACGCTGCTTCCCGCCCGCTTCGATCCCGCGGTGTGCAGCGTGCGCCTTCACGGCGACCGCAGCGCATTGCCGGAGCCCTATCTTGCCGCCGCGCGCGGAGCCGAAAGTGCCTTGAGCGGGCGGGGTTTCACGATCAACGTCCTGGCCGCCTACGACGCCCGTGACGAGCTACGCAACGCTCACGCCAAGGCCGGCGAGCTCGGGTGCGACGTCAACGACGCGTTCGACATCGGCGACGTGGACCTCGTCATCAGGACCTCTCCGGAGCCTCTTCTCAGCGGGTTCCTGCCGATGCAGTGCCAATATGCACATCTGCAGTTTCTGTCGACGCCGCTCAACGACCTGGAGGTCGAGCAGGTCGACGACCTGGTGGCGAACTACCGACGTCTGCCGCAGCTCCGTGGGAAGTGACGCGTGTGGAGTCCAGTCGTAGTCCCATCGTGATCGGTGCTGGCCCCGCCGGGCTCACCGCAGCCCTGCGGTTGGTGCAGAAGGGGGTGAAGCCTCGGCTTCTCGAGGCAACCAGCCACGTGGGTGGCTTGGCCCGCACGCCGCGTAGCGGCGAATGGTGCCTCGATCCCGGCGGTCATCGCTTCTTCACCAAGTACGAAGAGGTGCTGGATCTTTGGAACGCGTTGCTGCCGCCGGATCAATGGCTGTCGGTGCCGCGGAGTTCGGCGATGCTGGTCGACGGCAAGTACGTCAAGTACCCGCTGGTCGGCCGTGACATCGTGACCAGACTCGGAGTCGTCCGGGGGTTGCGTGGGCTGAGCAGTTTCACCGTGTGGCGAATGCTGCGGAGCGGCGCGCCCAGTGGGCAGTCGGCGAACTTCGAGGAGTGGGGTACCCACGAGTTCGGTCGATACTGGTACACCGTCTTCTTTGACGGCTACGTTCGCAAGACGTGGCTGGCCGATCCCGCAGAGTTGGCCAGTGACTGGGCAAATCAGCGCATCAAGCCCATCGACTGGTCGATGCGGAGCAAGCGCAAGCACCCCGGCGAGGACGTCTTTCGATACCCGCGGCGTGGCCCCGGCCAGCTGTGGGACGCAGCCGCTGCCGCGCTGGTCGACGCGGGGGTGACTCCGACGCTCAACGCCCGGGTGGAGCGGCTCTGGACGCACGACGGGACGTGGTACGTCGAGCTGCACGGCGGTGAGGTGATCGAGGGTGACGCGGTGTTCTCCAGCATGCCCCTGCAATCCCTGGTCGAGGCGCTGCCCGAGGCGCCTCGACGTGTTCGGGTGGCTGCCTCGACTCTGCATCACCGCGGGCTGATCACGGTCGCCGTCGCGTTGCGCGATCGCCACGACATCCCCTTCAACTGGGTGTACACCCCTGGTGCGGAATTCTCCTGCGGTCGCATTCAGAACTACGGCCGATGGTCGAAAGACCTGCACCCGGCGGGCTGGGGCGGCACGTTCTTGGGATTCGAGTACTTCGTCCGTCCCGACGGTGACCTCATGGCCGCCGACGAGAGTTCGCTAAGTGACCTCGTCGAAGCCGACATTCGGGCACTTGGCCTCGGTGACTCCGCCATCGACCACGTCATGATGCTTCGTTCCCAAACTGCCTATCCGGTCTACGACCCGGTGCGGGAACGCAGCGTCGGCCGCATTCGCGATTACCTGCGCCGTCAATACCCCTCGCTTCATCCGATGGGGCGCAACGGCATGCATCGATACGACAACCAGGATCACGCGATGTTGAGTGCCATGCAGAGTGTGGCCAAGTACTTCGGGAAGGACGTCGACCCGTGGCAGGTGAACGTCGACCGTGACTATCACGAAGCGGGGCTGCTCAAGAAATGAATACCGATGGCATGTTTCTTAGGATTCGCTCAGCTTTGTCAAGGGCTCCGCACAGAACTCTGGGTTAAATTCGATGCCGAGCCTCCCCCCGGGCTCGTGAATGAATCGGCCTCGCCACCTACCCCCCCTGGTGGCGAGGCCGAGTTCGTTTCCGGCCGCAGTGCCGAAGCGTGTGTGGGGACCTGTGCCGATACAGATGGACGATCACCCAGCCAATGGGCTCTGTCACGGCTCCGCGCTGCCCCGCGGACTTGGTAGAGAGTCCCCTCCCCACGATTGGGCAGGTGCGTCAATTAAAGCACTAGTCGCCCGGACGTGCAGCGGTGAAACCGTTGGCGCGCAACCATCTAACTCAGGGGAAGTTCCACGCCGGCCGTCGAGGGATCGGCGTGCAACACGATGGTGCTCGGCTCCGTGCCCATCGGCACGTCGTAGACGAGGGGCGTCTCCCTTTGCTCTCCCGGCCCGATCTCGGCGGTGGTGCCGCCGAGGAACGCCGTTGCCTCGTCGTCGAGCGGGAACGTCTGACCCGCAGCGCTCAGTTGCTGAAACGTCGCGACGAAGGTCTGCGGCGCGGCCCCGGTGTTGGTGACGTTGAGGTAGACGACGTAGTACATGCCGTCGGCCGTGGTCTCCACCGCGTCGCTGACGGTGGAGGTGATGGTGTCACCGGTCTCGGTGCCCGCGATCGAGAAGCTGTAGTCCCCGTCTGTGCCTACCGCGCCGGGCGGGGGAGGTGTCAGGGATTCGGTGGGCGTGGGTGCGGCGTCGGTCGGCGAGGTGGTGGTCTCGCTGGAGGACGTCGCAGATGAGCTCGGTTGTGACGCCGCGGTCGGCTTGTCGGTGCGCATCACCACGAGCGCGACGACGACGGCGATGACCACCAGCAGGACGGCGCCGCCGGCGAGGAGGCCGATGATCAGCTTCGTGTTGGACTTGCCGCTCGGCGGGGGAGGTGCCGGGTAGTACCCGGGCGGCGGGCCCGGAGGGGGTGCGAAGGCCGCCGGCTCGAACGCGGTCGTCGTGTCGGCGGTCGGGGTCTGCGATTCGGTGGGTGGTTCCTCGTGGGACGGCTCGGGCGCCGGGTCGTCGGTCCGTTCCGGCTCCGTCGACAACGAATCCCAGGACGGCAGCGGCGGATTCCAGGACGTCGCGTCGTCCACGGGGGGCTCGTTGGCCACCGCCGGCGGATGGGTGTCGTAGGGCTGGACGGGTTGTTCCTGGGCGCCCTCGGGGGTGGGCTCCTGCACGACCGGGCGGGTGGCGTAGACGTTGGCGGCCTCGTCGCTCGGCGACGTCGCCTGGCCGGGGGCGGGCGCGCGGTGCTCGGTCCAGGTCCAGCCGTCCCAGTACCTCAGGCCGCCGGGATTCTCGGGATCCGGATACCAGTTGGCCGGTGTGGGCGGTGTCGTCATCGCAGGCGTCTCCCGATCCGGCGCCTCTGTGGCGCTGCGCACCGAACTTAGCGCAGGCTGTGAGCCGTCGCGCCACTTCTCCAACGAGACTCAGCCGCCCATCGCGGTGCGCCACTGGTCCAGGCTGGTGGCCCGGTAGACGTAGTTGGTGTCGCGCACCTCGGACAGCGACGCGCTGGGCTTGGCCGAATACCAGTGCCCGGGAAAGACGGTCGGATCGCCGGGCAGCTGGGACAGCGCCTGCAGGCTGCGGTACATGTCGTCGACGTTGCCGCCGGGGAAGTCGGTGCGTCCGCAGCCCTCCAGGAACAGCGTGTCGCCGGCGACCAGTCGGCCGTCGAGCAGGAAGCACTGGCTGCCTGGCGTGTGGCCGGGGGTGTGCAGCAGCTCGATCTCGACGGCGCCGACGGCCACCTTGTCGCCGTGGTCGTGGGCGGTCAGGTCGCCGAGCGGGATGCCGGTGATTCGGGAGACCCAGTCGGCCTCGTGGGTGTTCACGTGCACCGGGACGCTGACCCGCTCGAGCAGCTCGGCCAGGCCCTTGAGTTCGAAGCCCATCATCGATCCGCCGACGTGGTCGGGGTGGTGGTGGCTGACGAGCACGCCGGACAGGTGCATGCCGTCGGACTCGCACGCGTCGAGCAGGTCGTTGGCCGCATAGGCGGGGTCGACGACGACGCAGTCGCCGGTCTCGCGGTCGCCGATCAGGTAGGCGAAGTTGCGCATCTGCTGGGCGATCGCGTCGCTGGCGGCGTAGTCGGTGCCGGACAACAGCTGCCTGAAGTAGAGGCGTTCAGCGCCGGAGGAAGTCATCGGACCAGCCTATTTCCCCGTCGGCGGGCCGATAACCGCAGGTGTAAAAACCGCACGTCAGGTGGTGTTTGACTGCACACCAAAAAAAGACGTATCGATGGCGCATGTTTACTACGGTCAGTCGTATGCAATTGACGCGGTTCACCGATCTGGGCCTGCGGACGATGATGCTGCTGGCCTCCGGCGACTCCGACGGCCGACGGGTCACCATTCGCACCGTCGCCTCCGCGGCCGGGGCGTCGGAACACCACATCGCCAAGGCGGTCGCGCGCCTCGTCGACCTCGACATGGTCGCCGCCCGGCGTGGGCGCATCGGCGGACTGAGCCTCACCGAGGCCGGTCGCACGGTGTCGGTCGGCTGGCTCATCCGTCGGCTCGAAGGCGACCAAGAGGTCATCCAGTGCGAAGGCGTGACGCCGTGTCCCTTGCTGCCGGGGTGCCGGTTGCGCCGTGCGCTGTCCGACGCCAAGGAGGCGTTCTACCGCGAGCTCGACCGTCACACGGTCGACGACCTGGTGCGGGACGCTCGGCTGCCGATCGTTTCGCTCCACCTCGCCACCACCGAAACAACCACCGAAGGGATCCCACGATGACCATCACCACCGCCGTCGACGCCAAGGACGAGCTGGCGCCGGAGCACACCGAGATGGTGGCGGCGACGCTGCCGCTGGTCGGCGCGAACATCGACGAGATCACGTCGGTCTTCTACGGCCGGCTCTTCGAGCACCATCCTGAGCTGCTGCGCACGCTGTTCAACCGCGGCAACCAGGCGCAGGGGGCGCAGCAGCGGGCTCTCGCGGCCTCGATCGCCACGTTCGCGACTCATCTCGTCGACCCGACGCTGCCGCATCCGGCGGAGCTGCTGTCCCGGATTGGCCACAAGCACGCGTCGCTCGGGGTGACCGCCGATCAGTACCCGATCGTTCACGAGCACCTGTTCGCGGCGATCGTGCAGGTGCTCGGCGCCGACGTGGTGACCGCCGAGGTGGCCGAGGCGTGGGACCGGGTGTACTGGATCATGGCCCAGACGCTGATCGATCTGGAGACGGACCTCTACGCCGAGGCCGGTGTGACCGCCGGTGACGTCTACCGGCGGGCGCGGGTGCAGGCGCGGGTCGACGACCCGTCCGGCGCGGTCCTGGTGACGGTCTCCGCCCTCGGCGACGGGATGACGAATAGTTTGCCCGCGCAGTATGTTTCGGTTGGGGTGACGCTGCCCGACGGCGCGCGCCAGCTACGTCAGTACAGCCTGGTCGCGGGCGGAACCGGTGAGATGACGTTCGCGGTCAAACCCGTAGAGGCGGTGGGTGGCAATCCGGCCGGTGAGGTGTCGAACTGGATCCGGGACAACGTACGGGTCGGCGACCTGCTCGACGTCACCCTGCCGTTCGGCGACCTGCCCGCCCCGCGGCAGGGTGCGTCCCTGGTGCTCGTTTCGGCGGGCATCGGCGTCACCCCGATGATCGGCATCCTCGAGGCGCTGGCGGTCCAGGCGCCCGACACGCACGTGCGGATTCTGCACGCCGACCGCAGCGCCCAGACCCATCCGCTGCGGCAGCGGCAGTACGAGCTGTCGACCCGGTTGCCCAACGCCAGCCTCGAGGTTTGGTACGAAGACGGCGGCCCGGGCGCCCACGCCGGTCGGCTGGTGCTGGACGCATCCGAGCTGCCCGAGACGGCCGAGGTCTACTTGTGCGGGGGCAACGGGTTCGTCCGGGCGGTTCGCGAGCAGCTCGAAGCCGGTGGCGTCCCCGCCGGTCGCGTGCACTGTGAGCTGTTCTCACCCGACGCCTGGCTGGTGTGAGGCACCGGCCGGATTGGCCGCGAGGAGCTGCGGTTTGGTGACGCCAGCACCCGGGTTGTACCCTCTCTAAGTCCCACGGCATGGAATTTTCGACGGCCGCGGGCGGTTGCCCCCTTAGCTCAGTCGGTAGAGCGCTTCCATGGTAAGGAAGAGGTCAACGGTTCGATTCCGTTAGGGGGCCCGGGTGGTGCCCATGGCGGTGTAGCTCAGCTGGTTAGAGCGCACGACTCATAATCGTGAGGTCGGGGGATCGAGCCCCCCCACCGCTACAAGACGACAATGCAAGTGAATGAAGAAGGACGACTGACGTGGCCTCGAGTACAGACGTACGGCCCAAGATCACCTTGGCCTGCGAGGTGTGCAAGCACCGGAACTACATCACCAAGAAGAACCGGCGCAACGATCCCGATCGCCTCGAGATCAAGAAGTTCTGCCCGAACTGTGGGACGCACCGTCCGCACAAGGAATCGCGCTAACGGACGACGTCCGGGCCTTCGGCTCGGAGTCGACCGACAAGGGAACTGATTCGTGCCGCTGTCTCCAGAAATCGTCGGAACGCACTACCGCCATCCCGATTTCTACGAGGTCGGCCGCGAGAAGGTCCGTGAGTACGCGGGTGCCATCAAGAACGACGACGCCGCCCACCACGACGAGGCCGTCGCGACCCAGTTGGGCCACGATGCCTTGCTCGCGCCCTTGACCTTCACGTCGGTGTTCGGTTACACCGCCCAGCTAGCGTTCTTCGAAAACGCCAACGTCAGCGTCACCGACGCGCAGATCGTCCAGGTCGACCAGGAGTTCAAGTTCCTCCGGCCCACCAAGGTGGGTGACCGGTTGTTCAGCGACGTGTACGCGCATTCGTACCGGCGGGCCCACGGCACCGACATCATCGTGTTGAAGACCATCATCAGCAACGACCGCGATGAGGTCGTGCAGGAGACCTATACGACCCTCGCGGGCCGTGCAGACGAGAGTGGAGAGGGCTTTTCCAATGGCGCTACGTGAGTTCAGCTCGGTCAAGGTCGGTGACGAGCTGCCGGAGCGTGTCATTCCCCTGACGCGGATGGACCTGGTCAACTACGCCGGCGTATCCGGTGACCTGAACCCGATCCACTGGGACGACGAGATCGCCAAGCAGGTCGGTCTGGACACCGCGATCGCCCACGGCATGCTGACCATGGGCCTGGGTGGCGGCTACGTCACGTCCTGGATCGGCGACCCGGCCGCGGTGACCGAGTACAACGTGCGCTTCACCGCCGTGGTGCCCGTGCCCAACGACGGCGTCGGCGCCGAGATCGTCTTCAACGGACGGGTCAAGTCCGTCGACCCCGAGGCCAAGTCGGTCGTCATCGCGTTGTCGGCCACCACGGGCGGCAAGAAGATCTTCGGTCGCGCGACCGCGACCGCGAAGCTGGCGTAGAGGTGCCGCTCAAAGCCGACGTCCTGGGAATGGTGCATCACTATCCCGAGAGCTTCAAGATTGGCCGCGAACAGGTGCGTCAGTTCGCCCGCGCGATCAAGGCCGACGACCCGGCGACGTTCGACGAGGCCGCCGCCGCCGCCCTCGGCCACGACGACCTGATCGCCTCCCCGACGTTTCCGTCGATCCTGGCGCTGCTGGTGCAGCAGGACTTCTTCCGCAAGGTCGACGTCGGGCTGACCACGATGCAGATCGTCCAGGTCGACCAGAAGTTCGTGTTCCACAAGCCGCTGGTGGTCGGCGAGACGCTGACCGCGTCGCTGGAGATCCAGTCCGTCGTCGAGCGGTTTGGCGCGGACATCGTGGTCACCCGCAGCGTCTGCGTCGACGAGAAGAACGAAGTGGTGCTGGAGGCGTTCACCACGTTGATGGGCCACGAGGGCGACAATTCGATCCAGGTCCAGTGGGACGCGGAGAGCGGTCAGGTCGTCCGGACCGCCGCCACGGATTAGTAACTCGCAACAGGGCCGTTGTACACTCGGTCCTCGGGGTTCTTCCCAATCATGCGCGCTGTCCGTCGGTTACTGATCGGCCGATCGGGGAGCGCGTAAATTGTGTAAAACTCCGAAACGGGATGGTGCTGCCAGCAGTTCCGTCTGTGAAGGGGCGTAGCTCAACTGGCAGAGCAGCGGTCTCCAAAACCGCAGGTTGCAGGTTCAAGTCCTGTCGCCCCTGCTCCACTGATCGACAGCGTGGACACTGGAAGGTGACCACCAAGGAAACCGACGAAAGGCATGCGGTGAGCGACGATCGCAACGGTGCCGACTCTCCAGTCGACGACATCGAGTCCGACGTCGACTCTCGGGTCGACGCCGTGGACGCAACCGACGATGCCGTCGACTCGACGCCCGGGGTAGCCGGCGCCCGCAGTCAGACCGCAGTGGCGACCCGGCCGCAGCGGCCCACCGGCAAGCGCACCCGTCGCGAGGCCACCGGCTCCGCCGCAGGCGCCGCACCGGCGACCAAGTCGGACTCGGACGACACCAAGAACGGCGACGGCAAGAAGCCCAAGACCGCCAACAAGCAGTCGGGCCCGTCGCGTAATCCGATCTCGTACGTCCTGAACTTCCTGAAGCAGGTCGTGGCCGAACTCCGCAAGGTGATCTGGCCCAACCGCAAGCAGATGATCAGCTACACGACCGTGGTGCTGGTGTTCCTGGCTTTCATGGTGTCGCTCATTGGCGGCGTCGACCTGGGCCTGGCAAAACTCGTAACGCTGGTATTCGGCTGACGAAGCCGCCACGCGCACGAGCGAAAGATTTAGAGAGGACTGACACGTGACTTCCTTCGAGGGCGACACGCCTTCGGCTTCGGCTGTGTCCGACGCACGCATTGAGGACGCCGATCCCACCACGGTGATCGCGAGCAGAACTGCGGAGTCGTTGGAGTCGTCGACGGCCGAGGCCGTCGCCGAAATCGCGGACGTCGAGGACGTTCAGGACGAGGTCGAAGACGCACCCGCCGCCGAGGAGACCGAGGCTGGACGTGACGAAGACCCAGAAGAAGAGCAAGACCCCGCCGTCGCGCTGAAGAAGGATCTCCGCAAGAAACCCGGCAACTGGTACGTCATCCACTCCTACGCGGGCTACGAGAACAAGGTGAAGGCCAACCTCGAGACGCGTGTCCAGAACCTCGACGTCGGCGACTACATCTTCCAGGTGGAAGTGCCGACCGAAGAGGTCACCGAGATCAAGAACGGCCAGCGCAAGCAGGTCAACCGCAAGGTGCTGCCCGGCTACATCCTGGTGCGCATGGAGCTCACCGACGAGTCGTGGAGCGCGGTCCGCAACACCCCGGGTGTCACGGGCTTCGTCGGTGCGACGTCCAAGCCGTCGGCGCTGACGCTCGACGACGTCGTCAAGTTCCTGCTCCCGCAGGGCGCGGCGAAGAAGCCGGCCAAGTCCACCTCGGGCGGCGCCGCGGCGGCCGCCGAGTCCGGTGGTCTCGAGCGGCCGACCATCCTGGTCGACTTCGAGGTCGGCGAGTCGGTCACCGTCATGGACGGCCCGTTCGCCACGTTGCCCGCGTCGATCAGCGAGGTCAACGCCGAGCAGCAGAAGCTCAAGGTGCTGGTGTCGATCTTCGGTCGCGAGACGCCCGTCGAATTGGCCTTCACCCAGGTCTCCAAGATCTAAGAACAACGAGAACAGGAAAGAACACGTCATGGCCCCGAAGAAGAAGAAGGTCACTGGGCTGATCAAGCTGCAGGTCCAGGCAGGTGCGGCCAACCCCGCCCCGCCGATCGGCCCCGCGCTCGGTCAGCACGGCGTCAACATCATGGAGTTCTGCAAGGCGTACAACGCCGCGACGGAATCCCAGCGTGGCAACGTCATCCCCGTGGAGATCACGGTCTACGAGGACCGCAGCTTCACGTTCGTGCTGAAGACCCCGCCCGCCGCCAAGCTGCTGCTGAAGGCGGCCGGCGTGCAGAAGGGCTCCGGCGAGCCGCACAAGACCAAGGTCGCCAAGGTGACTTGGGATCAGATCCGCGAGATCGCGGAGCAGAAGAAGGAAGACCTCAACGCCAACGACATCGACGCCGCGGCGAAGATCATCGCCGGCACCGCCCGTTCGATGGGAATCACGGTCTCCTAGTTAGACGTTGTAACCAGCTAGAACGTGGGAGGGCCCGCTTCGGCCCGCGCACCACGACCCAACGCAAGTGATTGGAATCCAATGAGCAAGAACAGCAAGGCATACCGCGAAGCGGCCGAGAAGGTCGACCGCGACAACCTCTACACGCCGCTCGAGGCCGCGAAGTTGGCCAAGGAGACGTCGTCGAAGAAGCAGGACGCCACCGTCGAGGTCGCGATCCGCCTGGGCGTCGACCCCCGCAAGGCCGACCAGATGGTGCGTGGCACCGTCAACCTGCCGCACGGCACGGGCAAGACCGCCCGCGTCATCGTGTTCGCCGTCGGCGAGAAGGCCGAGGCCGCTGTGGCCGCCGGCGCCGACGAGGTGGGCAGCGACGACCTGATCGAGCGCATCCAGGGCGGCTTCCTGGACTTCGACGCCGCGATCGCGACGCCCGACCAGATGGCCAAGGTTGGCAAGATCGCCCGCGTGCTGGGCCCGCGTGGCCTGATGCCCAACCCGAAGACCGGCACCGTCACCCCCGACGTGGCGAAGGCCGTCAACGAGATCAAGGGCGGCAAGATCAACTTCCGCGTCGACAAGCAGGCCAACCTGCACTTCGTGATCGGCAAGGCGTCGTTCGACGAGAAGTCGCTCGCCGAGAACTACGGCGCCGCGATCGACGAGATCATGCGTGCCAAGCCGTCGTCGTCGAAGGGCCGTTACCTGAAGAAGGTCACCGTCTCCACCACGACCGGCCCCGGCATCCAGGTCGACCCGGCCATCACCCGCGGTTTCGCGGAGGCGTAGGCCGAAGGCCGGAGCCGACCATGGGCTCCGCGGCGTAGCCATTTTCTAGCGAGCTCCTCGGCACCTTCGGGTGCCGGGGAGTTTTGCGTTATGCGGTCGGCACCATCACGGTGACCAGGAGCGCGCGATGATCGGTGCCCGGCAACTCGACGGTCTTCGTCGATGTGGCGGTGGCCTTCCTGGTCAGGACGTGGTCGATGCCGAGCACCGGGGGATACGGCTCGTTCGACGGGAAGGTCAAGTTGCGACCGGACCCAGCCTGCCGCGCCGCGTCCTGGTAGCCGTTGGTCAGCAACCGGCGGAACGCCACCATGTCGATCGTGGAGTTGAAGTCGCCGCCGACGATGACCGCTCCGTCGCCGTTGCCGCCGGCCACCTGGGCCAGCGTGGCCGGGAACTTCGCGATGTCACCCTGCCAGCCGCTGATCGGCCGCGGCCATGGCGCGTCGAGGTGCACGGTCAGCAGCGACACCTCGTGGGCGACGCGAGGGATGCGGACGTCGGCGCGCACCATCGCCAGCTGGTAACCCGGGATGCGGGTGGAGTCGGTGATCGGGTGCCGGCTGTAGATGCCCACGCCGGCGGACACCGGGCGCGCGTCGAGGGACTGGTACGGGAAGGTGTCGTCGATGCCGGCCGCGGCCAGCCCGCGGGCCGCGGCCGGGGTCAGCTCCTGAACCATCAGGACGTCGGCATCCGCTGCGGCGACCCGGGCGATGGCGTCCGGCTCGGCCAGGCCGTAGAGCATGTTGACCGTCATCGTCCGAACGGCCACCGACGCGGGGTCGGGGGTGGCGCCGACGAACCAGGGCACCTGAAGCGCGACCAGTACGGCGGTGAGTAGGGCGGCGACGGCGGCGAGGACCCATCGCCGAACCCAGACCAGCACGACGACGGCGACCGGGGCGGCGAGCATCAGGTACGGCGCGGCGATGACGACGTACAGCACGCCGTGGGTGGGGATCGGGGTGAAGCGCACCACCAGGGCGGCTGCGGCCGCGAGGATCAGGGCGACGCCAAGGCAGATGGCGACGACTCGACGTGCGGTGGTCAGGCTTCCTCCTCGGATGGCGTCATGCCGCACGTGCAGTGACGCGGTGTCGAGACCAGTATTCCTGCGTCTCGGCGCGCTGGCATTGCAGACTCGTACCGTGCCCCCGCCCAGGAGATGGATTGTCACCGTGTTCGGCGTAATGTGCGCCGCCATGATCAACGTTGCGTCGGCCGCCGCCGACCCGCCGCCGGTGTCGCCGCAGGCCCGGGCAGCGGGGCTGGTCGACGTGCGCACCGTGGTGCCCGACGCGACGGTCGACCTGCGATATGCGACGGCCGACAACTTCGTCGGGGTGGCGCTCTACCCGGCCGACGCGCGGTGTCTGGTGCACGAGTCGATGGCCGACGGTCTGGCCACGGCCGCGAATGCGCTTCGGGCACAAGGGAACCGGCTAGTGTTCTGGGACTGCTACCGTCCGCACGACGTCCAGGTGAGGATGTTCCAGGAAGTGCCCGACCCGAACTGGGTTGCGCGACCGAGTGTTTACGCGCGTAGCCACGAGGCGGGGAGGTCGGTCGACGTGACCGTCGCCGACGGACACTACGGGTGGCTGCTGGACATGGGTACGGGGTTCGACGACTTCACCCCGAAGAGCCTGGCCTACGCCACCGACGGGGTGACTGCCGAGCAGCAGGCCAACCGCGCCCTGCTGCGGACGGCGATGCAGGCCGGCGGTCTCACCCCGTATGCGGGGGAGTGGTGGCACTTCGACGGACCCGGCGCGAAGGATCCGCGACCGATTCTGGACGTGCCGGTGAACTGAGCTGGTGGCGTCAGCTGGCGATCTGCTCGCCGCTGCCGAGGCAGACGTGCGAGAGGTTCGCGAACGGAAAGTCGCAGGTGACGCAGGCGCCGTCGGTACTCACCGGCGCCGGCTGTGGCTGGTGGCCGGCGTGAATCCAGGGGACACGCACGTGCCCTGGTAGTGCCAACAGACCATTGATCATGACTTCCCCCGAACGTCATCGGCGCAAGCTCCCCCTGGCCGATGAACCAACATTAGCTCACGGCAACGTCTTGTGCACCGGGGAAAACCCTCGAGTTTCGAGCGGGCATCCCCGTTGCGCCACAACTCCGCCGTCGTGAGCCACGGCTATGAGGACATGATCAGCGTGGCCGGACGTTGCCGTGGTCCGCGGTGAGGTTCAGAAGTTCGCAGTGCACAAGCCGTCGTGTTTTGGACAAAACTTTGCGCAGTTTTCATTGGTTGCCTGCTCAGGGAGCGAGCACCACGCTGCAGTCTTGATGTCGTGTTTCGCAGCCTTTCCTTCGGGGCTCGCAGCCGAGTTTCCTGGTGCCCCAGTTGCGACCGCGTCATCGCAGTAAAGGTTCATCAAGACTACAGATTTCTTCGAGCCGTCGATCTGACGCTTCGCCTTCTGCCATGAAGTGACAGTGCACTTGTCAGTCGCCAGCTGGCCACCGAACACCGTCGAAATGATTGGCGTGGAGCCCCATCCGGAAACTGTCGATGAGGCGTCGCTATAGGTCTTTCCGATCAGCGGGTCACTGCTTGCGGCTGAAAGTCCGCTGGTCATGGCCAGCATGGCAATGGCGGTAGCAAGCACCGCAAATATACGAAAAATAGAACTCATACAACCCCCCATGGTCGCAACGTGCGTTTCGCCGTACGAGTGACCGGCAACCGGATAGTAGCCAGCGCGGCCTAGGATTACCAGGCAGTGCTTGACGCCGCCCGACCGAGCCGCATCACGAACGGGCAAGTACAGGTGCGGCACATTCCGGGCTGATGTCGTCCGCTTTCAATGGCGCTGGGTCACCCTCCCCTGGCAGGCCATGCCACCTTGGGTGGTCCGGGTGGCCCATTGAGCTTGTGCTAACCACCGTTTCGGCATAGCTGGAGAATCGGAGGCAGGAGTTGGGCTATCTGACGGGCCACCGCGCCAAAAAATTCGGGGCGGTGGCCGATAGGATCCGAAATATCTGACGACTCGTCAACGGCAATTTGAGCGCGCAACGAAGCGAGGTCCTCGAGGGACTCTGCATCGTGCCGAGAAGCGATCATCGCTGCCTCGGTCAGTGTGAACGTGCGGCGAAGTCGATGCGGGGCATGTTCCAGAACGGTATCTCGGTGGGCCCTTGTCATCGTGAGCACTAGGTCGGCGTCTGCAACAATTCGCTCATTGATCTGTCTAGCAGCGAAATCGGAACAATCACCACCGAGTGACCCGAGAGCGAGCGCCGCCTCAGGGTGAATTGGAAGTCCTCGCAGCGCGTGGGTGCCTGCGCTGGATGCAACGAAGCTCGGAAGGCCGTGCTCAACGCCGTACGCGACGGCGAGGCGCTCGGCCGTTGGTGACCTGCAGATGTTTCCGGTGCAGATGAACAATATGTGCAGGGCAATCTCCCCCTCATCAAGCACATTGGCGGCGTCGGCCCATATGACCGCCCCCAGTATTCGCGATACACGCACCCGCCGCTAACGCTCTAGGTAGGCCGGGCGCTCGATCGGGACTACGAACGTGGTACCCGAGCGGGCGATTGTGGAGGAACGAAACCCGAGCGATCGTGTTACAAGTACGAGATTACCGACGTGAAGCGCGCCTCGCGAGGACAGGGCCGACTTCGAGCGCAAACGCTGCCACGCGGCACCGCCTGGCGACACACATCAACCCTTCGATCAGATTCCAGACGTTGCTGGATTATATTCAAAGTGAAGGGAAAGCACTGAGCCGAAGATCGGCGTTCCCGGTGAAACCGCTTGGCGCCAAGGAGTTTTGACCGACTAGGGGTTGCAGGTGCGTACGGGAGAAGCAGCTGAAATCCGGCTACGGCAGGTACCTTCTGAATCTGCTCGCAGAAGAGCGCTGATGGCGATAGCTTGTCGATCGCTGGTCGGGCGGCTCGATTGGCGCGAACTGCTGTGTGACTAGATCCGCACCATGCTCACTCAGGTTGAGATCGTTCGAAGCGGTAGTTCGGGGCGTGGCGAGTACGTCGTGAAGGCGTTAGCATGAGGCTTGAGCGGCATGCTGCGGCGGAATTATGTACCTGTGGGGGGTATGGCGGGGGGTGTTCACCAAACTGTTGACGTTGCCTCGAGGGGGCCGAGGTGGGAATATCACCATAATTTTGGCATGCGGCGCCAACGGTTCGTCCGATGTCGGTCGGGTTGAGGGTTACGACATGAATTGTGTTGACGGACTGAGCGACTCAGCGAGTCAGCCACTGGTCGAGGGTCACTCATGCCTTTACGAGATTCCGTGACCGACGCACCCGATTCGCAACGGGTGGTTCGAATCCTCGGAACTCACGGCGTGCCTGCCAACTATGGGGGATTCGAGACGGCAGCTGAGAATGTCGCCCGTTACCTGACAGATCACGGTTGGCGCGCCATTGTCTACTGCCAGACTGATCATGAAGGCCCGATCTACGAGGATGCATGGAATGGCATCGAGAGGGTCAACATCTCCGTGCCGAACCTAGGTTGGTTGGGCACGGCGAGATTCGATTGGATGTCGATCCGGCACGCAGTCAGGCATCGCGACGTCTGCCTGACATTCGGCTACAACACCGGGGTGTTCAACATCTTGCAACGCCTGCATCGGGTGCCAAACGTCATCAACATGGATGGTATCGAATGGTCGCGTAGACGATGGGGAGTTCTCCGGCAGGCGATTCTGTACGTCAACGAACGCTTCGCGGCACTCTTCGGAAACGAACTGATCGCGGATCACCCAGAACTCAACAAGTACCTGCGGACCCGTGCTCCTGCGCGGAAAATCACGACGATTACGTATGGCGCTCATCGGCCCGAGGATCCGCCAGAGGAGTTGGTCGAGGCACTTGGCCTGAAGGCGCAGCAGTACTTGACCCTGATTGCCCGGCCTATACCGGAGAACTCGATCCTCGAACTGGTACAGGGGTTTTCAGCGAAACGGCGCAGTATCCAACTCGCGATCCTCGGTGCGTACGACGGTGGTGACGATGCGTATCATCGAGCGGTACTGGACGCGGCGAGTGACGAGGTCACGTTCTTGGGGCCCATCTACGATCCTGCAACGGTGCAAGCACTGCGTTACCACTCTCTTGGATATCTTCATGGGCACACAGTGGGAGGTACGAATCCGTCACTAGTCGAAGCCTTGGCTGCTGGCAACCCGGTGATTGCACATCAAAATAAATACAACAGGTGGGTCGCGGGGGAGGCCGGCCTCTACTTCAGGTCCCCTGCCGAAGCCGAGAAGTGCATCGATGAACTTCTCGACAACCCTGAGCGTGCGGAGGAGTTGAGTCGACATGCTCTGGCGCGTTTCGAGAGCGAGTTCACATGGGACCGCGTCGCTGGGCAGTATGAGGCGTTGCTTCGCAAGAGCGCGCTTTCCCTTCGGACACAGAGTGATTGAAGGGGATTGGAAATGAGGGGGGATTGTGGTCAATGTTGGAATCGTAGGGCTCGGGAAGATGGGCCTATCGCACTTCTCGATCATCAACGCACACGCCGACGTCAAAGTCGTTGGCGTGTGCGACCCGAGTGGGTACATCCGTGACGTCTTGGGCAAGTACACCGGTGTCGACACATACGCCGATCTCGGAAGAATGCTGGACTCAGCCCACGTAGAGGCAGCGGTGATTTCGACGCCGTCGAAATTCCATGCTCCGATGGTGCGTGCCTGCCTTGAGAGCGGAATCCACGTCTTTTGCGAAAAGCCGTTTTGTCTCGACCCGGCTGACTCAGTCGCCCTCGCGGCACTTGCCAACGAACGAGGTCTTGTCACTCAGGTCGGCTACCACAACCGCCACTTGGCTACGTTCAATGAAGTGAAGCGGATCCTGGACCTGGGAGTTCTAGGCACGGTCACGCGGGTGGTCGCCGAGGCTTACGGGCCAGTCGTGCTGAAGTCAAAGGGCAGCACCTGGCGGAGCAAGAAGGACGAGGGCGGAGGTGCACTATATGACTACGCAGCGCACCCAGTTGATTTGCTCACATGGTATTTCGGCCGCCCGGAGTCAGTGTCGGGCACAGTGCTTGGCCGGGTCTTCTCGGCTGAAACCGAGGATGAGGTGTTCACGACGTTGATGTGGCCAAGCGGCGTGAGCGGTCAGGTGTCGGTCAGCTGGTCAGATGAGTCCCAGCGAAAAATGACGACCCGGATCTCGATCTGGGGCACGAACGGCAAAATTTTTGTTGACCGCCAGGAGACTCAGGTGTACCTCCGCGACGCTACACATGCGCCCGAGGAGTATGGCAAAGGTTGGACGGTCCGATACACGACCGATCTCTCGGGCGAGGTCGACTTCTATGTACGAGGGGAGGAGTATTCGATCCAGCTCGACACATGGGTGAAGCGGATCAGACGGCAGGCGGTCTCCGGATCCGCAGATTTTGCGGAAGCAAGTATCACCGATGAGGTGCTCAGCGCGATTGTTAACAGCGCAGACGGAAGTGAACGCAGGCTCGACGCGCATCCAGACGCTACCGACAAACTCCCCCAACGGCCGACTGGATTCTGGGGTCGAAGTAGGCAGCGGCGTCGGCTTCTCTCCCTGAGTGGAGAATGATCTACATGGATCGTCTCCTTTTTGGTGATAATCAGTTCTTTGGTATTAACCACATGTCAGAAGAGAAAGCGCGTGCCCAAGCAATGCGCTTTCAATCACTCGACGCAGTCATGTCAGTGCTCGACATGGCCTACGACGCGGGTGTGACAACCTTCATGTGCACAACGCACGATCGTGTCGCCGATGTGACAGACCGGGTCCGTGCCAAACCTGAACGGTATGTCGGACAAGCCTTTCTTCCATGTATGCCATATGCGCACAAGTACGCAAATGCAATGTCCGAGGCGGGGATGTTCGGCGCAGTCAAGCAGTTTCTGCCGGATGGGGGATTCTTCGATGCGGCGATGCGCAGCGGTAAATCCTTCGCCAAGAAGGATATTGAGGGGGTGATGACGCTCCTCATTGACAGCGAGATGAAGATGTTTCACGGGCTCGATACGCCGGTTGTCTTCCTGCAGAACGTCGTTGTCGACTTTCTACTCGGGATGGGATTCACCGAGGCTTTCCGGATATTCGCTGATCACGTGTCGAACGCGTACGGTGCCGAACCGGGATTCATAACGATGAACATGCCGCGACTGCTCGACGCGCTTGACGCGGTAGGTATTGCAAACCCGATCGTCTGCTCCAACATCAACAAGATCGGGTTCCGGATGTCTGGCGGGATTGACGCATACATTGACGCACTCACCAGCCGGAAGTTTCGCGCGGTTGCCATGTCGGTCTTCGCCTCGGGTTCGATCCGACCAGACGAGGCGATCGAATGGGTCACCTCGCTCCCCAACATTGAGTCAATCGTGTTCGGCGCCTCAACTCAGGGAAACATTCAATCCACGGTCGAACTCGTCAGAAAATACTCGGCTATCGACTGAAATCAAGGCCTTGCACGGCTGACCTCCGGTGAACGGGGGTTCTGATTGCTTGTCTTTCTTTGCCTAGGCTCACTTGTTCGGGCCCTGCATGGTGGAGGGCGCCGGGCTAATGTGGCTACTGGCGAAGCGTCCTGTTTTACGTGGCCTGCGCGCGAAGGGCAAGAAGCAGTCGGACGGAACCGACCGTCTCATGAAGGAAGGTGGGACCTCTTTGACGTCGTCTCTTTCACGTCGGGCGCTGCTTGGGTGGACCGCTTCTGCGGCCAGTGCGGCCATTGCTGCAGCGATGGCTCCAACGGGCAGATCAGCAGCGGCACCGGCGGATTTGCGAATCTCAAACGCGCCTTCCGTTGCAAGGACCTTCTTTGTCTCATCGTCAGGAAGCGATGACGCGGACGGAATGACGTTGGAGTCAGCCTGGGCGACTATCCAAAAGGCCAACTCCTCGCTCCCCGTGGACTCGTCGGTCCTCCTCTTCCGGCGAGGTGACACGTTCTATGGGGAGCTGAACTTGCCTTTTGGTTGCGAGGTCGGTTCCTACGGTTCAGGCGCGAGGCCCATTCTCACGATGTATAAACAGCTCAACGCACCTCAGGGTTGGGATGAGCATGCTGACGGTGTCTGGAAGATTGACTTAGGCTCCCCCGATACGCACGGCGGATACACAGCGACGAACGACGCCAACGTCGGCTTTCTGGTGGTGGAGGGCGTGGTCAAACCTGCTCTGAAGTTTGCGTTATCCGACCTCGACGCCCCGTGGGATTTCTATTGTGACATCCCAAACGACACGCTATACGTCAGGTCTTCCGGGAACCCGGCAACTATCGCCAGTGATATCAACGCCGCACCAAAGGGTAATGCTTACGGAGCGACAGGGGCCGTCATTCATTGCGCAAAGGGGGGGAACGATATTCACGATGTCCATGTCACCGGCACCGGTGGCTGCGGCATACGTGGAAATGGTTCCGATGTACACATACACGACTGCCTAATTGACTATATCGGCGGATCTTGGTTGGCAGGTCAGCCGGTCGACAATACGCGCTATGGCAATGCTATCGAAAACTGGCCCAACGTTAGTCGTTGGACCGTTGAGAAGAACGAAATCGCACAAGTCTACGATGTGGCCTGGAGTCCGCAGGGCCGTGATCAGAACGGCGGCCCAGTCTTTTGGGAGGACATGACTATTCGGGACAACTACATACACGATTGTGGTCAGATGTTCGAGATATGGTCCCAGAATAGCAATGCTGAATCGCCAGGTTTCGTGCGGATACTGATAGAAAATAATGTCTGTGAGCGTGCTGGTTACGGAGTCTTTTCAGACGTAAGGCCAGACCAAGATGTCCGCGTCCATCTTCTGAGTTATCGATTGCAAACTCCAGTCGATGTCACAATCCAGAACAACACATTCGACGATGCTTACTCGGCGTATAGTTACCATGCTGAAGGGCCTCCTAGCGGCTACGTGACGCGTAACAATACGATCCGCTTAAAGGCTGGAACGAAGATGCAGTTCCAGCGGCCTGAAACCGTCGAGCAGGCAGCGGATTGGCAGGCTGCAACCGGCCGCGAATCGGGGTCCACTATTACAGTACTTCCTTAACCAAAGTGGTGGTTGCCGGCGCTCAGCTGCCCGCTTTGCTGGTGGTTCCAGACTGAGAGATTCATGTCAAATCGGCGGCCGCGGGTTCCACGTCTCAACTGTGAATGGCAGCAACCACGCTGAAGGGAGTGTCCAGCCGCCGTAGGCGACGATCGATCTTGCATCGGCCGGCCGGAACTTCCACAGGACCGTTAGGCTTAGACCAATCGAAACGGCCAAGGGGAAAGGGCAAAATCGGGCCAGCAGCGCCTAGGTCAGGAGTCGCCTTTTCCTTTTCTGAGGACTTCCCGGGCCGTAGTCCTTACTTTGCTCCGCAACAGCATTGTCTGCATTTCACGCCTCGTGTGACCACGGACTAGGAGATGCCTCCCTCTAGACATGCTGACATAGGTCAGCCCGAACTCTGCCGCCAAAACCTGCAACGATTTTCGAGAGTATAACGAGATATGGCCATTGCGCGGTGCGGCATACCACCAATTCAGACGCTTCTCGTCGGACACAACACCGTCGTGTATAGAAGTTCCGATCATGACTATCAGATCATTGGGTGTGCACTTCTCTAAAAGAGACTGAAGAGAGCCTAGCGGATTAGGTGTGTGCTCAAAGACCTCAATAGAGGAGCAAAAGTTATATTTTCCTTGATTTTCAGACGATACATCCGTTTGGCCAAACGGATCCCAGCAATCGTACGACCATCCTGTATCTCGTAAGTATTTGGCCATTCGTCCGTTGCCGCCGCCATAATCGAGGCCGATCGTTGTGCCCGTCTTTCCTGCCAGAAACGTCGCAACCCACTGTGCGCTATCCCTGGGCCGAATCTCGGCGTAATCGGGGTCAACGGTGGCATAATAATCCCTGTTATAGATGAACTCAGACCACTGGTGATCTGTAAATCCATCGCAGAAATCAGTAAAAATGAATTCGCATTCGTTGCATCGAAAGTACATCACGGGAACTCCGGCCACCCCAGAAGGGTATTTCCGGCCGTGGCAAGTCTTGTTGAAGTCTAAGAGATCGAAAGTGGTCGTTTCGCTCGCACAAATTTTGCACGACGGAGGATTTTTCGAACGAATTAAAAGATCTACCGCGTATGTTCTCAACTCGATCATTGCACCCCTCATTTCGGCAGATGTTCGACGCCTAGCTGTCGCATTCCTTTCGCGATAGCCTCTGCTAGTTTTGGCAGACTGAACAAATGTGTGCCTGCTAGTTCTAAATCACCTGAAGTTGTTTACGCTACAGCTTTCGGCTGGTAGGGGCCGCTTGCTCCGACCAGGTGGGAGGAAACAGTCCTTCGAATTGTATTATGAGCAGCCTGAGCTGGCCGGTGACAACGCTCGATCTATGCAAAAGTGGCTAGCTGACTTCGTTCTGGGAGGTGACTGTTGCGTGACGACGGTCCGAACCTAGGCCGAGAGCGACGCGACTAGTCACGTTTCACCGTCGGCAACACATCGATGACGACGGTCGCCGACCGTGCGGCCGTTGTGCTTCATGACGTCGGCGGTGGCCGCGAGGTCCTAGGTACTATCCGACGGTCAGGGTGCTGACCGAGGTCATACCACGGTGGTCCGGTGGGCTTCGGGCGCGTCGCAGGCACGGTTAAACATTGGTCGGGTGCGAAAGCCGTTCTTGGAGATACGAAATGAGCGCTGGTGGTGCCTCGGGTCGTGGTATTTGGGGATGGCCCTGTCCCGCAGTTGTTACCGTGATGGAGATGTTGGTGACATAGCCATTGGGCCCCGACCGTCGATTGCGCGCGAGTTCGGCCGGCATTGTCGACTATGCGGCCTTCGGCATGGGGCTTGACGAAGCGGATGGCCTTCGCGGCGCATTCACCAGCAACGACCGCCCGCGCTCGGGCCAGTTGGGCGTAGAACGTCTTCTCCGGGCGCTTGGATTGCCTCCGACGCTGACCTGGGCGCCTAATGGCCAGCGATGCAGCTGCGCTCCCAGACACAAAACCACCGTTAATAGGGCAGCTCACCCGAGAATCCTCAGACCATGGCCTGAGTCAGGTGCAAAGAAAGGGTCATTCTTGATTTTCTGCGGCGCCGTGCGCTTGGTGGCGTGGAAGCTGGCCGGTCCGGCTCGCCGCGGCAAAGACTGAATTCGCGTAGTTATATGACTCAGGCGTGCCGATATCAATGATTGGGGATCTTGTCATCACGAACCGCGGGCGCAGCCAGGGGAGACAGGGCTCAAGAAACTGTTGCTCGAAGGAGGAGGGCCCGGTCGGGAGCAAATCGAGTAGATCGCTACGGCAGGCGTATGCGCCGGCATTGATCATCCCTGGTCCGCTGGCACTTTTCTCACGAAAACCGACTACGACCCCAGCTGACGTGCTAACGCTCCCGTATCGGCTGACCTCCGCAATCTCCGACAGGGCCATAGCCAACTGATTTGTACCGAGAAGATCGAGTAGCGCGCGATAATCTACGTCTGCGAATGTATCGCCGTTGACGAAAAGGAACTCAGACGCCAGATGAGACTTTGCTGCTAGAAGCGCGCCCCCAGTGCCCAGAGGGGCGTCTTCGAAAGAGTACGTTAGTGGCACTCCGCGATAACTATCTCCGAAATGACTCTTGATTACGTTGGCCGCGTAACCCACTAGGAGGTGAATTTCGTTGACTCCCTGGGCCATCGCGCGGTCGAGGAGATGCTCCAGGAAGGGCTTGCCTGCGATGGGCGCCATAGGCTTTGGGACACCGTCCGGGATCGCACCATGTAGTCGTTTGCCGAGTCCTCCCGCTAATGCAACGAGTTGCATAGATCATCCTTTGCATTCGCGATGGCGCAGTTCATTTAGGAAGCGGAGTGCTGCGTACGGCGCGCTGGAATCCGCCAAGTTGCTGCGCCGCTTTTCGTGAAGAGACACGGGGTTACTGATCCTCCGCACTCCTGCTCAAGGCTGCGCTTGACTTCTATCCGGCGTTGGGGGTCGACGATCATCATCAGGAACCCACCACCGCCCGCGCCCGATACTTTGCCGGCGACCATGCCATGTGACTCCGCAACATGATAGGCACGTTCGATTGTCGGATTTGAAATTCGGGAGGCTAATCGCTTCTTGGCTTCCCAGCCACGTAGCAGCGACTCCGCGAACCCCGGTATGTCGCCCACCACAAGCAGATCCTTCATTTCAAGGGCCTCCGCGCGTATTGAGTGTGTCGCATCGAGGGCGTCGCTATCTCGTTCGATGACGTTGCGTTGTTGCTCGGCGATGACCTCCGAAGAAAGGCGGGAGACGCCTCCGAAGTACAAAAGCAGAGAAACCTCCAGCTCGGCGATGACCTGTCGACTTATACGTAGCGGGTTGACTACAACCTCACCGGTGGATCGAGCCTCCATGAAGTTGAAACCGCCGAATGCCGCCGCATAGTGGTCCTGCCAACCACCCGCCATGCCGAGATCGACTCGCTCAATTTCCCAGGCTAACCTTGCGAGCTCATACGGCCCAGGGGACACACCCAAGAGTTCGCATGTCGTGATTAGCATGGCGACGACCAGCGCTGACGATGAACCAAGCCCTGACCCCGGGGGAGCATCAACCTGAGTGGCAAGCTGTAGGGGAAATGGTGCGCCGCCATTGAACTCGGCGATCACGCGTCGGTAGACGGCCACGTGAAGTGGAAAGTGCTCTTCTAGTGACGTGAGATCACCAACATCGGCCTCGCCGGCCCGATCACGGTCCGGGGACCGAAATGCGATCACATCCCCTGGACCACGGTCAGCGAACGCATAAGCGTAACGATCAATCGTTGCGTTGAGAATTCTGCCGCCGAACTCGGTTGAATAGGGGTCTACGTCGGTACCTCCGCCGCCGAGACCGAGTCTCAAAGGTGCTCTCCCACGTAACACTGTCATCCCTCGATTTCCTCCCCCAGCTTCCCTACTGCGACAGCAAAGTCCCAGAGGGAATCAAACGACGCATCGGCCATATTCTCCGGATCGACACGACCCCCAATCCGAATACTCGCACAACCGCCAACCTCAGCAGCGACATTGCGCGCCAACTGTATGTCGCTTCTGCTGTCGCCGACCATGATGCTTAGGTCTGGGACACTGCTGGGATTATTTGCTAGCCATTTAAGGATGAGCTCCGGTCTCGGCTTTCGACAATTGCACTTGGCCGCCTCTAGGTGCTGGCATACCTGAAATCCATCGACCCGCACGCCGTCTGTTGATAACACACTCTGAACGTGGTCGTGTATTGCCACTAGATCGTCATTGCTCATGAGTCCTTTGCCGACACCCTGTTGATTAGTGACGACGACAAGGTGAGGTGCCCACCCCCGTAGAAGTCGCAGGGCGCGCCGAGCGTTAGGCAGCCACTCGAAGTCCTCACAGGTCCGAACGTAGTCACCAACAATCCGCCGATTGATCACGCCGTCTCTATCGACGAACAGACACCACTCGCGGCCAGTGCGTTCCAAGATCATCTCTTGGACAGCACGCTGGTTCGCCGGGTCGCTGCTACTTCGCTGCGAAGATCGCGTATTCGACATGTTCGGAGATTGCGTGGATGAACACGATATGAGACTCCTGAATTCGCCCGGTATCACTTGAAGGGACATTGATCAAGTAATCCGCGAATTCCGCAAGCTTCCCACCAGATGCACCTGTTAATGCGACAACTGTGACTCCAAGCTCCTTCGCTACGCTGGCAGCGCGAAGAATGTTCGCAGAGTTTCCGGAGGTACTAATCGCCACAAGGGTGTCGCCGGGTCTTGCGGATGCCTGAAGCGCTCTCGCAAAAACGGTGTCGTAGTCGTAGTCGTTTGCGACCGCTGTAACGTGCGACGAATTGCCGTGGAGCGCTTCTGCCCCGAGCGGCGGCCGATCAAAAATGAAGTGCCCCGTCAGTTCCGCAGCAAAGTGCTGTGCATCTGCCGCGCTGCCACCATTTCCGCACATAAACACTCGTGCACCGGTGCGGTAACCCGCAATTAACCGTTCCCCAACGGCGCGAGCTGTCTCGAGCAAGTCCGCGTCATTCAGAACACGCGTCTTAACCGCGACGGTCTCGGCAAAAATATCCGCAACGTCCCTCATGCTCAGTCCCCCTCTTAGACATCCCCATGTCGGCTTCGCACCTGACGCCGCCATGGCCCCCTGGTGGTCCAAGCTCCACCGAATATCGCTGACCAATCGGCGCGGCGGCTCGGCTGCTAGTGTCACAATAGACGGCGCTAGGCGTTGTCTGCCCATCCAGGACGAGATGAATGCGCCACCATCACGTGAACGTACCGGAGCTCAGTTGATCGGCCCAGCCAGCGCGCCCGTCCGGCTCTATAGCCCGTTGCATGATGTATCCGAACATTTCGTTGAGCGACTGTCGGAGTCCCTCGAGGCTGGTGGTGTTCCTTCTATCCGGCTCGAGTCTCGCAATGGCGAGGTCGCGGGAAGCCTGCGCGCCAAAGCCCTTGCACTAGGCGCGCACATCAAAAACGGTCGCCGTTACGCCCGCGAAGGTGGGCCAAACGTCGTTGCATGGCCCCTACTCGGCTGGTTGGACATGCCGTTATGGCGCCACTACACCAATCAGACATTCATCGCGATGCACGATCCCGAACCGTTAGCGCGGCAGAACGGCCTCTCGCCACGGGCAGCGGCTCTGTCACGCAAGCTGTCAGGATCTAAGTGGCCTCATCTGGTCACGATGAGCCCGGAGGCGCACGACGTCGCTGCCCGGTACTTCGCACCTGAACGGATTCACCTTGCACCACATCCAATGAGGGCGCCGAGTTCAGACAGTGCGGTGCGGCCCGTCCGAACGGTTCTGGTATTAGGCCAGTACAAACCAGCACGCGATTTGGATGCGATGGCCGCTATCGCTCCATCGTTGACCGCTGCTGGCTGGAATCCAACCGTGGCGGGGCGCGGTTGGCCGCCAATACCCGGGTGGCAGCTAATAAATCGCTTTCTGCCGGAAGAAGAGTTTCATGAGCTTCTGGCGTCGGCATCGGTCGTGCTCTTGCCCTATCGCTACTATTTTCAAAGCGGCGTTGCCCTACGCGCCCTCGAGGCCGGCGTACCCGTCGTTGGCCGCAGCACGGGGTTTTTGACATCGATTCTAGGGGCAAATTTTCCTGGCGCTGTTGGTAATTGGGATGACCCGAGTTCGTGGTTGGCGGCTGTGGAGGCGGCTGCGCTCGGACGGTCGGATCAAATGCGTTCCGCCTCAACTTATTCGAGGCTTGGATCGTCAGAATGGTGCGCGCTGCTGCAGCAATCCGGCGAGTTGACAGGTCAGTAGGCCATGACTAGCGGCACGGGCAGCGTGTTACACGTGCTGACAGTGCACTTCAACACACCCGATCTGACGTCGCGCCTTGTGAAAGAGCTTCCGAGGGAGTCGCCTCACGGTCGCGCTGTAGTCGTACACGTGCTGGATAACTGCTCTACGCCTGCAAATCTCTGTGCTCTACGGGCCGGGATCGACGGATTGCCGGGGGTGACACTTGACATCAGAACGACGAACATGGGCTTTGGTGGCGGGATGAACGCGCTCGTAAGCAGCTCCGACGTGAAGGATGACGATGTCATATGGCTTCTCAACCCGGACACGCGGCTCCGTGCGGGCTGTCTGGAGTCCCTTGAAGACGAGCTCGATTCAGGCGAATTCGACCTTGTGTCACCACTTATTTACAGCGGCAATGAACTAGATCCCTGGATCTGGTATTGCGGCGGCTCAATCTCCGTTCGCGAGGTGCGTGTTAAACATCAACTTTACGGTCGCCGTCTTGCCGATGCGCCGCGTCGCGCGTTTGAAACAGAGTTCATCACTGGAGCAGCGCCGATGATGCGTGCGTCCACATTCCGCACCCTGGGAGGGTTTCCTAGCGGCTACTTTCTTTATTGGGAAGACACGTACTTCTCATGGAGCGCCCGCGAACGGGGATGTCGGCTCGGCGTAGTACCGTCAGCCCATCTCTGGCACGCGGTCGGCGCTTCGTCAGGCACAGGGCAAAGTCAAACTTTTTACTATTGGTCCTCTCGCAATCGCTTCACTTTCGCCCGCGACATCGGAGTCTCACGACGCCGACTCGCGTTTGGGAAAGGGGGTATCGAAACGCTTCGCACCATCGGTAAGGCGCTGCGTGAGACGGAGGGGCGCCTGCCCAAGGCGATCGCAGCCACCCGAGGAATCTTCGAAGGTTTCACCCAAGCCGGCAAGCCCCACAGGTGCCGCAGATAGCGGTTCGGTGGAGCATAGTCTGCTGGATGAGCTCGACCGGGGCGGCGCGGCGCCGGTCGCTCTTGAAGTCTGGGGGCTCTGCTGCAATCTGTCGGGGTCGAGAATCGCGAGAGGGGTTGGACACCAGGCAATGAAAGTTCTTTTGCTGACCCCGTACTCGCCACTGATACATCACGACCACGCAGCCAATGACCTTGCCTCACCATTGGTACAGGCACTAGCTCCGTTGATGGACCTGCATGTGTATGCGCCGTCCCAACAAAATGGACTGCTTCGGAGCTGGCAAGTCGAAGGGGTGACCTACCACGCCGGCTCACCCGTAAAACGAACACAATTAGAACGAGTTGGGCGGTATCCGTTCGCTGCCCGCGGATCGTGGTCACGGCAATCCACCAGGGAGGCTGCGGCTCTCGTTCAGTGGCTGCAGCCCGACATCCTGCATGCGGAGTACGCGCAAGCATTCGAGCCGCTCCAGCTTTGCGCTGGGCGGACTCGCACAAGTATCACTTTGCATGACCTACCAGGTGAGATTGTGATCCAACCGAGGTCGGAGATGTCCTACATTCGTCGTTGGTTACAGCAACTCGAGCGCGCAAAGTTCGAGCGCATGAAGAACGACATGAAATGTAACATCGATGGACTCATTGTCTTTTCTGAGCGCGACAGAGACAAGATTTCGAGCTCTCGAGGAATCGTAGAGGTGGCATCGGTCGGACTCAACCCTACGACCGGTCGATGGCAAGGAGATCGCCGACACGTCGCGGTCTTTGGGGGTGCATTGTGGCGTTCGGAAAATGAGGCTACAGCGATTTATCTTGCACGGGAAGTGATTCCGTTGGTACGGCAGCATTTGCCGGACGCCGAACTTAGAATTTTCGGCGCGCGCCCGACCGCCGCTGTAAAGGAGCTCGACGCCGATGCGGGGGTGACGGTAGTCGGTGAGGTCGACGACTACGACGATGAGTTACAACGTGCCAGCGTCACGCTCGCTCCCGCGATGGTGGACGCCGGAATACTTATGAAAGCCATTCGTGCGATGGCAATGGGCTGTCCGGTGGTCCTTAACTCGGCGAGCGCTAGTCCGATCGCGGGGCTCGATCCAGGTGTGCATGCGTTGGTTGGCGACAACCCAAGTGAGCTCGCCGCACACATCGTCCTCCTGATGCAGGACCGCGAACAGGCACGTCGGCTTGGACAGGCGTCAATGGGCCTTGTCCGGGAGCGCTTCAGCTGGGAGCGCACCGTCGAGGTGTACTGCAGAGTGTTCGACCAACTACTTAGGGCTCGAACTTAGCTTTCCAGGTTGCGAGTTGGCTTGCTGCATCAGTACTTAGCGCGCCCTGAGTGTTCAAGAACGACCATTCTACTCAGGGTGAAACTCCGCCTGGGCCGCGCCCCGTACTCCAGTACGGATAGAAAACACCGCGCCGGCATTTGGCTGTTCGCCATCGCGAAGGTCTTGGCGAGAGGTGGTGATGAAAAGGACGCTGCGGCCGTCCCCGCCGAAGGCGCAGGAACTCACCTGAGTGACGCCGGGTACAGCTATCGCTTCGACGAAGCGCCCTGCCTTATCGTAGTGATTCACCACCCCGTCGCCCCACACCGCTATCCACAATCCGTCGTCCTCGTCGATCGCCATGCCATCGGGAACTCCCCCTAGACCGTCAAATCGAATGAGCGTCTGGCGTCCCGACCATGCGCCTGTATGGGGGTCAACGTCGAAGGCGTCCACGCGCCGGGTGGGGCTGTCGATGTAGAAAGCTCGCGTGCCGTCAGCCGACCACTGAACACCGTTTGAGATCGACACGGATGCAAGGAGTTCAGTCACTCGCAGGTCGGGCGCAACTCGGTAGACGGCTCCGTGTTCTGGTTGACCGATGTATGACATGGTCCCGATGACGAAGCCCCCGAGGGGGTCGCAGCCGCCGTCGTTCGTGCGTACCGTCGCATCGTCACTCACCACTGTGGCGAGATGTTCGAAGTCGGATAACTCCTCGTTCGAGAAGACGAGGCCGTGTTCCGTTCCGATGACGAAGCCGGAACGCGCGCGATGTCTGATTACCGTCGCGGCCCGGCCTGGCACCGGGTAGCGGCGGATATCCCCGTCGGAGTCGATCGCGACGACCGCACTCGCGAAAACATCCATGCATAACAGGCGATTGCCGCGAGAGTCCCAGAACGGCCCCTCTCCGTGGTGGGCGAACGAACGGGTCAATTGTTCAGCGATACGCATCGGATCGTCCCCAAATCTCCATTGGGTGGCGATGCTAGCCGCTAGCCCGATGCCGACTCGACCCCAAACGCTGACTTCGGCGATGCACATACAGCAGCCTCAGCGTCAGCGAGCCAGCCGATCTCTGCCCTCGCAACCGCAGCGCTTTCACCGATCTATGCTGCGCACTTTCGTTGAGCCTCATCACAGCCACAGCGTGTCGTCACAGTTTCTTAACCAACCAGGTTGGAGGCGACATCTAGGCTGCTCCTGTGAACACCAGTTGGCGCTCCGCCAAGCCGTTGGTCGTGCTCTCTGCCGTACTGACGATGGGTTGCTCTGGTGCCGGACAGACCGGGGCCGAACCAGCAACCGGCCACTCAGTCTGCCCCCCGGGGCGTGTAGTGGGTTGGGGTGATTCGTTGACTTACTCGCTTACCAAAGTTGACGGTGTCTGGCGGCAAGCTAAACCAACCTGGCTAGACACGATCGGCGAAGACCTCCACGTGCAGACGGTAAACTTCGGCGTCCCGTCACAGGGATCAGCTGAGATCGCGGTCCGGCAAGGTGGTTTGAAACCCGCAGTCACGCTGATTAACAATCGAATTCCGTCCGGATCAACAGCGGCAGTTCCGGTACTTGCTATAAGCCCCATAGATGGCTGGACTCAATATGCTAAGGCCGGCACGATGGAGATGCACGGCACACTCGCTGGTGTGTCTGGCAACCTGCAGCACACAATGTCATCGGGGGCGGAGATCTTCGGATTCGTTCCAGATCGAGCACCCGAATCAGTCGTGCCGGTCCCGGCGGAATCCGTATTCAGCAGTGACATAGGGGCCAACTACCGGGCCTGTACTCAGATTATCTGGGCGGGGACTAACAACGGGGGACAAAAGACGGCAATCATGCGTGATATCGCTTCGATGGTCGACTCGCTTAGTGAGCCAAAGAAGTACTTGATCGTCGGGGCCGTGCCCAGCGTGAGAAGCGAACTATCGATTGTCTACGGTTCGCGGTTCGTCGATCTGCGAAGTTGGCTCGTAACGGATGGTCTCGCTGCAGTTCGCTTGCCCCCAACGCCCGCCGACATCGCGGCGGTCGAAGCCGGGGATATTGCACCGGCATTGACGGTCGATGGCACACACTTCACACAGGCTGCATACACGGCAATAGGGCACCATCTTGCGTCCATAATCAATGGATTAGTTTGACAGTGCCGAGACCGAGCACGTAGGTGCTAATTGGTAGCACTTAGGACTTATAGACCACTTCGGTAACTGCCACAAGGGATGCGGTGGTGATTGCTTTGGTCTGGTGGAGGCTCCCGTTAATACAGTTCGGCGCCACGGGTTGGTAGGTCCGTTCCGAAGGAACGACGATGCCATAAAACTCGGCGTTTGGTAGTTGCGCTGAGGTATACGTGGAGTCGGCTGGTGTTGCGCTTGTGCACCCATTCAAGAGCACTGCGTAACTTTCACCTCCGGGGTGTGCCCCGGGTTCCGTGGCGATTGTTTCTTCGGCGTACGTGCGGCTGCTTTGGGTCATAAGCGCAGCCACACGATGGTGGTGTACGACTCTTGAAGATCTGGCCAGTCGCGACGGGGCGAGTTCTAGTCAACGTCGCTTCTGGCTGCCTTTTCGACCGTCGTCAACAATGGTATGGAGATTAGGGCGCTGCTGGCGGCTCCGTCGCGCCGACGTGCAGGCGGTTGCGGTTGGTCTTCCCTGCAGCGGGTATCGGTGCCACTCCGCAGAGGTGGGCGAACGCGCAGCTGATGTGTGTGGTCTCGGGACATAGGTGACGCATTATTATCGGGACATGTCTGCCGTTGTTGGTGGCGGGTTGCGTTGAAATTGCGGATGTGACGGCGCTCATCGAATTTCCCCAGTGGCGCTCCTTGAAATCCCCACTTGCGAGCAACCGTCACTGTAGTGGTTGGCGTGTTCCGGTGGTCGTTCGGCGGAGTTTCTCGGCTCGAGCGTTGTGGTCTCGTAGGCGGTAGGAATTGCCGTCGGGGTTGAGCACGACCGAGCGGTGTAGAAGGCGGTCGACCCCGGCTGCGGCGTCGTAGTCGAAGTCCTCCAACGACGCCGGTGTCGGCAGGCAGGCGAACCGCAGCCGACCCGCCAGCCTGCGGGCTTCGGTGGCCTCCACTTCGATGGACAACAGCCGGTCCAGGGCGGCGGTCATCGACAGGTCCTGGGCCGCTGACTGATCCAGGACCGCTGGCAACGCTTCAGCGGCGTCGCGCAGCTTCAGCACGGCAAGACGTCCGCGCAAGCGTTGATAGAGGCTGGCCGCTTCGGCAGTGTTCGGGGCGGGCAGACGGTCACCGGCATCGGCGGTGGTGCGAGTAGTCATGACAGGGTGTTCCTTCCGCGGGCGGTACGCTCGTAGACCGACAGGTCGTATAGCACGGCAGTGGAATCGAATTGTGTTGTGGTGTATTGGTTCTCATCGAGAGGGCTATTAGCAGTCGTTGTGCGTCGAAGGGTGGCAGCCGCGGCCAGAGCTTCCGGCCCCGGCGGGATGCGTTTCTTGCGGCGGTGCGGCCTGCTCCAGGGCGTAGACGTGACCGCGGTCGCTGACCATCACCCCGGTCCCATCAGCCGCTAGAGGATGGCGGGCGATGGTGATGCCCGAGGCGGTCACCACGTCGATGACGTCGGCCCCGAGTACGTGGGTGACGGTCACGCTTGTCGACGCGAGCTCCGGCGGCACCGAGTACCGGTTGCCACGATAGGAGACCAACGCTTGCCGCGACACCACCCGCTCGGAGGTCAGGATCGCCGGATACGCCCGCGCCGGCATCGGATGCAAACCGTCCTGGCTGGCGACGGTGGTCCACCGAGGCTTTCCCGTCGAAGGTCGGACGCAGCCGAGTGTCACCGCGAAGCCGACAGAATTCGTCGAGGCGTTCTTGGGCTTGTTCGACTGTCAGGTCACCAGGCAGTGTTCGCCACCACCGTTGCGCGGCAGTGTGATTGAACTTCTCCACCACGCCTTTACGGCTGCCGCGCCGTGGCGGGCAGATCGCCACCGACACCCCGTAGTGCTTGGCCACCCCGGCAAAGCTCGCCGTCACTCGCCCAGACTCCGGGTGACAGACCGTGGCCATCCGATCAAAGCGCTACACCCGGCTCACCCCACCCAGACCCCGACAGATCCGGTCGAGCCCGTCGATGACCCAGGGTTGGGTCATCTCCGGTGCCACCACCCCGCGCTACTTGCCCGAGCAGGCCAGGCTGCCCACGAACAGGTGCGCCATCGACCCTCATCCCCACGACGCTTGGGGGTCAGGCAGATCCAGCCAATCCCATTGCGTCTCTTCACCTGCCGGATGCTCGATGACGGCGTTGGGTGCTCCGTCGCGGTCAGGCACGCCTGGCATATCGGCCGCAGCTTGCGCTCGCGGACCTGGCGGGTCAACGTCTGATACGACATCGCGTACCCGAGGCCCTCAAGTTCATCGCACAACGTGCGCACCCACAGATGCGGGTCGTCGACCAGCCGGGCGGTCGCGTAAGCCAAGAACACCTCGAAGGGATTCACCGCGGTGCGCCTGCGCACGCCCGGAGTGCTGGTGCCGTTCAGATAAGCCCGGACCGTCTTGCGGTCACGACCGGTGTGTCGGGCGATCCCCGAGATCGACCACCCTCGTTTGCTTAGAGCATGTACTTCCACATCGTCCTCCCATGTCAGCATGAGAAAGCGGGTCTCCTCTGATAGTCAATGCGTGGTCAGAGACCATCAGCTTCAAGGGAGACCCGCCCCCATTGGCGGTACCACACAGGTGGGGAATTTCGATGAGCACTACTGGGGAATTTCAGCGAGCGCCGTCAGATGGGTTTGGTTGATGTTCGGGTGTGCAATGACAGCTCTGTGATGCCATCAAGCACTCGGAACTGGTGATCCTCGACTACGACAGTGACGATGATCCCCGCGCGGGTTCGTCCGACTCGCAGTCGCTGCCCGGCGACCATCACGACACCATCTTTGGGAACTCGCCGCTGCACGCTCGCGGTCCAGCTGGCGGGGGTGGAGGGAGCGCCCAGGTCGCGGGACGGGCTACTCGAATCAGTCGAATCTCATTGAACGAGAACGGGTTCGGTAGTGTCCTGAGTAGCATGTTGCCTGGCGTGGCGTGAATGGGGCCCACGTCGAATCGCAGAGTGACTCTCGCCCCGGCGATGCCAGTGCAGGTGCAGGTTTCCGGTCACCCATGTCCCGATGACGACGGTCAAAGATGTCCTGAACCCATACACGTCACAGCCGACCGGGGTTTAGAGATGTCGGCAGTTGCCACCAATAAGGCGGCCTCGGATCGAACCCGACTGCTGCACTGTTAGCTGGTGCGAATCTGCGCCGTTGAGTCGACCGAGCTGCCCCCAAAGCATCCGTACTTCGGCGTAAAGGCGCTGGACTGGATCACAATAGAGCGCACGCGGCTATGAGCGGTGTGGCAGACACACGGGACAGTTGGTCGGCTATTTGCACGACGTCCGGCAAGTCTCAGAAAACCCCCGCCAAGTTGAGCGACTCCCCAATGACTGGGGTGATTCTCTGTCCGTATGCCGGGGACATGTGTACCGCATCAGCTTTCGTTATGACGGTGCCGACAAAGCTTGGGCACTTGCTTGACGCGCAGAACCAAGGGCGCGAATCCACCCACGTCGCACCGATAGAAGCTGCGAGAGCCTGCTCCGCGTTGGCAGTCGATCGCCAATCATTGGTAATACGACTGATGCAGTTGGCTGGCGCGCTCGATTTTTTTCCGTAACATTCGCTGATCAGGACATCGGAGGGCGGAGGTGCGAGGAACACAATTTTTTTCACGTTGCCACGAAACTTATTGATGAAGGCGCGCATTGAATCAGCCCATTCCTTGGATGTGATGTCGTGGTCTGTGCCCCTGACCTTTCTGCCTGCCGTGTACGCGTGAGAGATGAAAACGATGTCGGGTTTGGTGGTGTTGATATAGTCCACTGCTCGTTGCTTTCTCGCAGGGCATGCTTCGGCCAGCTTTTCGTCGGAGCCGCTGAGCGGTGTGTCGATGAAATAGCACATATATTGGGCCTCGTTGTGCAGCTGTACTCCGCCGCCAGAGTTGACGGCGATGTCACGCAAAGGACCGAGATAGGCGATAGCTACGGAATCGCGAATCGCCGATCAACACTGCCTTCTTTCGCGCTAACTGATCACCCCATGTGCAGTTCGACGTTGGGTTCGGCGCCCCACAACCCTTGACGTCGGAGACTGCGATCTCACCGTTGATCACGGTCTCAGCTGGCGGGTTAAAGTTGGGCCACTCCGTGGCTTTGAGCGCGCTGACGATTTCGTCGTGTAGCACCGTCCCGAACGGGGCCAATTTGGCGTCGGCCGGGTAGGTACCCGACACGGACGCATCAGCAGGATCAGCGACTGCAAGGTCTGGCGGTGCGACGGCGGGTGCCGCCGGCTGAAGCATAAAGGTGAGTAGTCCAACGAGCAGAAAGCTCATCGCGGCAGCTGCAGCGAACTGACTGGACCGATGCGCTTGGTACCGGCCGCGCCGAATATCCTTAATGGCATTACGAATTTTGTCCGTGTCGATGCGTCGCAACGGATTCTCCACGCCATGGTAAGACGCTATCGCCAGACCGGAGGCGAGAGCGAGCACGACGACGTAGTAATAGATTCCGACGTCCATAATCGCGCCCGCGATAACGATTACCGGCCAGTGGACGAGGTATAGCGAGTAAGAAATTCCCCCGATATAGGTGCTGACTGGGTTGCGCAGAAACGCTTGAAAGCGGGGTTCTCCGCCTACTCCTGCGACGATAACCAGGGCGGCACCGGCTACCGGAAGAATTGCCCACGGTGCAGGAAACGCGGGGGAGCCCTCCGCAATCAGAAACAAACTAGCTGCAATCATGGCGAGTCCGAGCCACGACAAGAGCGGCCGGAGTGCTGTTGGGAGGTGGGCGAGGGACCCGGCGGCGATCGATAAAATCGCACCGACACCCAGCTCCCATACGCGCGCGAACGTACTGAAGTACGCCGCCGTCGGTGTCGTCGCTGTTTCGTATATAGCCCACAAGAGGGACGCGGTGGCGATGAATCCCATGGCTACCCCCGCGATGGCCGTCCGGCGTGAGTGAGGCCAGTTCCTACGGACAATCACCACGCTGATGACGAAGATTATCGCAGGCCAGACGAAGTAGAACTGCTCCTCGATCGACAGCGACCAGTAGTGCTGAATCGGAGATACGGCAGCGCCCTGAGCGAAGTAATCGGTGCCCTCGGCTGCAAAGTGCCAGTTGGCCATGAACGCGAAGGCGAAAAGTGCGTCGAGGCCGACCTGATGGGCTCGAAATTGCTGGAACACTAATGTCGCTGCACCGAATGTCAAGGCCAGAACGACCGTGGCGGCGGGAACGATGCGGCGGATTCGGTTCCAATAAAAGTCTAGGAAGTTGACAGTGCCGGTCTCCTCGGCATCGCGCATAAGGTTTCCGGTGATCAAAAAACCTGAGATCACAAAGAACACATCGACGCCGACGAACCCTCCGGGCGGCCAGTCCCAAAGGTGGCTCGCGAACACGGTGAGGATCGCAACCATCCGCAGGCCCTGAATATCGAGTCGATGCGACGAAGTCGCAGCATGGCGGTATCGGCGGCGTGAGGCGCGCTGATACCGCTTAAATACAGATATCAAGTCTTCCCCCCTCGGCGGACGCCCCCCCGGGCCACGCGGCGAAGTCTACGACAATTGTGGGCATAGCGACGTCGAGCGCCGGACAGCGTCGGCTGGTCTGCCGGATCTACTAAGTGACGGCGCCCCGATCGCCGGCAGACATCGACCGATTCATAGTTCCAGCCGGGTGGCTTTTAGTGCCTGGATCGGTCGCTCGACCGTAATGATCAGGGTTCGACCCGGCTAGTTCCGCCCGTCGCCACATGGCCTGGGTTAGGTCCTACGTCCAGAAAGCCCAGCCTCTTAAGCCCTCTCGCCACGTGCGAGGTTCTCTCAGCTTGCCTACGCTCATGTAGCAGGCCAGCGACCGCCTTGGTGTCGTTTCTAGCGCCCGAGGATGGAGTCGGCCGCCGTGAACTCACTCCGCCGGCGCCTCGAGACCATGCTAAATTTTTTCAATGGGGGAATTACGTTCGTCTGTCGTCTCGCGACTTCCGCAGCCGCTGGTCAAACGGTTGCGGGCTGCAAAGCGGGCGCTGGTGCAATCCTGGGAAGACGAGACGGAGATCGTCGCGACTTTGGCGGCAGCGGGGTCTAATGCCGACAGTCGAGTGCTCGTCGACGTCGGTGCGCACCAGGGCACGGTAACGGGTCTTTTCGTGGACCTAGGGTGGTCAGTGATCGCTTACGAGCCCGACCCATCGAATCGGGAAAAGTTTGAGCAGCGATTTGGTTCGCATCCTCGAGTGGCGCTCTCAAGCTCCGCCGTTTCGGATTCACCTGCGAAATCCGCGTCGTTCTTCACCTCGCCGGTGTCGACAGGCGTCAGCACTCTTGCCGCATTCCACGAATCACATGAGCAAACCACAAGCGTCGATGTCGTGACACTCGCCGAGGATTTGCGGTCGCGCGGCCTGAAAAATGTTGACTTCCTGAAAATTGACATCGAAGGCTTCGATTACTTCGCGCTGAAGGGTTTCGATTGGACGTACGAGCCACGCTTCGTACTTTATGAGTTCGAGAACCGTAAGACTGTTCCACAGGGTTATTCTTTGGCGGACAGCGCGGCTTTCGTAATTGAGCACGGCTACCACCTTGTGTACTCGGTGTGGGAACCGATCGTCGAATACGGCACTCATCACGAATGGCGTGGCCTTTTTCTACAACAGCCGTCGGACGTTTCTTCGTGTTGGGGGAATGTGCTCTGTTTTCGAGATGCTGACGACGCGATTCGCTGTATGCAAACGTTCGGTCCAAAACAGCACCGGCTGCTTGGCCGCCGTCGGCACGCGTGACGACATTGAGCATTCGCGGATCGGTTCGGAGGGCGGGTGATGGCCGAACACGATGGTCGACTTCGTCAATTGACGTAGAACTTACAAGGACAGCCATATGACGGGCTATTCATACTCGCGCCTCCGGAGGGCAAAGTTAGCTTTTTGGCGCTACTTCAATACCGTGGTGGACGCAGTCAGAATGCCCATTCGACAGCCGCAAATTCTGCTTGTGACCGGCAATGCAACTCCTTCGAAGGCGCAAAATGTTGAGGCACGGTTACGCTTCCTGGTAGCTCATTTTGGACATCCGGTACGTGTCACACGCGCACACCGGGGGTCGATGCGCGCTTACTTGTGCAGCGCTGGTGTTGCTACAGCAGACCCAGAGGCAGTATCTAGATTCGCTCTACGGCGTTTGGAGTGGGTGGCTGATCTTGATTATGAATCCAATCCGGTTGACGGCTGGGACCTGCTCGAGCTCGGTTCGGCGCTAAACCGTCGAGGTGCTCGACGAAAGTCATCGGCGATTGCTCGACTAACATTCGGAGAGCACATCCAGAGACTGAAAGAATGCGGTCCGCGGCCCGTGTACTTATTCGGAACCGGTCCTTCGTTGCAACTGGCGAGCGAGCGGCAGTTTGCCGACGGGATCACCGTCGTCTGTAACACAATCGTCCGCGATCCAGAGCTTTGGCACCATCTGAATCCGGCCTTCTTCACAGCTGGAGATGCCATTTACCACTTTGGCCATAATCCACACGCGCAAGCATTTCGAGCCGACGCTTTGCGGCGGCTGAAAGAATCAGCTGGTCGCACCCTGTTTGTTTATCCGGCACAATTCGATGTTGTCGTGCGCTCCCAATTTCGCGAGGTTGAAACACTTCTGGTGCCAATTCCCTACGGCGAGCACGAGGACATATCCGTGGATCTGACTAAGCGCTTTAACCTTCCACATATCGGAAACGTGCTTAATTGTTTACTGCTGCCGCTTGGCTGTACGTTGGGAACCGATATTCGATTATGGGGGTTCGACGGGCGTGCGCCTAGTGATGCGGGATTTTGGTCAAATTCGGATCGCCATACCTATCCCGAGCTCATGCAGTCCATCCGCGATTCGCATCCTGCGTTCTTTGCCAAGTCGATACCGGTCGGCAACGAGGTTCAATATGTGAAACAGGTTCACGGAGACTTGCTGGAAGACCGCCTCGCCGAAGCCGAACGTCGCGGTTTTCAATTTCGTATGCTCCATCGCTCCTGGACGCCCACCCTGCAGAAGAGATACAACGAACCACTTCGTCCATGTGACGAGTAGTCGCGAACCTCGGGCGACAGGTGAAACTCAGGCTAGGCGAGAGGGGTGCAATGAAGTACGCAAGCGTGACGAGACAATTTATCCGTAAGGGTTCAGCAACTAGCCCGATGGCTTTTCTTGAGGGCCACTTCGATGCATCTCGGTGTGGTTGCGCGTCAGAGGGAGCGTATGCCTAAACGGGGGATCATAAGCGGTCGGGGTCAGTTCGCATTCGCCGATCGATCCGGTCGAAGTGCCGCAATCGGCGGGGTTTGGTTGCTGGGGCTAGGCATGGTTGCGGCGTTTGCTGCTGGTGCCGGCACAGTGGCGCTTGGCTACTGGATGTTACTACCCGTGGTCACGGCTCTCGTCGCGTTCGCTGCCCTTTCTGTTTGGCGACGCAGACGCGTGGGGACCATATCGAACCGGATTCCTACGCTGACGCCCAATGTCGCATTGATTGCTCTCCCGACGGCACTGTCGGCGATAGCCGCAATCACCCCAGTCAGCCTATCCTTTAGTGCCTTCTTATTGATATTGACAGCTGGAATTGCATTCGCTATGCGACGCCCTTCCACCGGCTCATTTAGAATGGACCTTACTTGGTCATGCGCAGCTTTGCCTGTCCTCGCGCTGGCAATTGTCCTGCGACCGAATTTTCCAACCGACACGTTCGATTTGCTTTATTTTGTCGTGGGCTGCCTAATCACCACACGCGCGGTGTGCCTTTCGGAGTCGAAATCGAGCGCAGTGATATCGCTTATCGATGGCGTCGGACTCTTTGTGGTTGTGTCCATTGGGCTTTGGTTGGTGGGTGTCACCGGGACAGCCGACCGTACGGAAGGGCTAGGAAACTCGCTCACAGGCGGAATGCGTGCTATTTTCCCGTTGTCCGTTTCACTGGCCGCCACGCCGGCTATGGCCAGCGTGTACATCACCGCAGTCGTCCCAGTCATTATGTACTCCGGGCGATATCGCTTTTTTCGTCTGGTTGCAGCAGTCTGCGCCGTGAGCGTGATCATTTTGAGCGACTCAAGGGTGTCTTTGCTTGGGTCTGCCTTCGTGTGCGCCTGTGTACTTCTGCTTCCACGAATGTTCCGCCGAGTCGCGCCCTGGCTCGTCGGAGTCGCGATGATCGTTCCCTTCATTTACGAGTACGTAAAGGTTGTCTTCGGACAAGTGATGACGGCGGCAAGTTCGTATGCGCCATGGATCATCCGTCCCGACGAGGAAGCTTCGACTCTTGCCGGTCGTGACCAAATTTGGTCACGTTCTATCGATTTTTACGAGCAGCGAGTCGACTGGCTCCATCAGATGATTGGTCACGGCACCTACGGTCAGTCGACATCGGGGGCTTCGTCGTACTACTCGGAGGGCTTTGAAGGCTTTGCTAACGACCTCCAATTGGTTACACCGCACAGTTCCACGCTGCAGATCCTCTTTGACGGTGGCTGGCTTGTTGGTGTCGCCGTACTCGTCACAATGGTGCGCATCGCATGGGTGCTTGCGCGCGGAAGGGCGAGTGCAGACCTCGCCGGTTTGTCGATGTTGGTAGCGCTCTCGATCGTGGGAGTGTCCGAGGTTGCATTGTCGCCGAGCAACTCTCGTCAACAACCGACGTGGTGGGTCCTGGTTGCGCTAAGCATCATCGTGTTCATTCGGCAGCGTTCGGTGACCCCCGACGAGCCTGGCTCAGAGAAGAACGCGCCGACTCCACTGGACGGCCTTGTTACGAACAGGGACCCGCGAGAACCGAATGCTGTTGCAGCTGCCCCAGCCGGTCCGGAGGCTGCAACAACCTTGTCCGATGAATCGCGGCATCCGTCCCAATAGGCCGAGGGAAACCCGATCCGTCTACAACCGGCGGTGCAAGTGACGGCATCCGACCACCACCGATCAATTGAGCTGATGCTGTCTCTGTGTAAGTAGTTGGCTAGAGGATTCCAGCTGACTTGAAGGCTTCCGACATCACTGGAAATATTTTGTCTCCGTACGACGGTGCCATATGCACGCCATCGCGTTTGGTCAGTGTTTGACCTACGAAGCTTGGGCACTGGCGTGATTGGTTGCAGAACCACTGGCGCGAATCCATCCAGGCCCCGCCAACGGACTCGGCGATGCGGCGCTCGTTGTATGCAGTGTCGCTCCATTGTTTCGATACCCGGCCGACACAGTCTGCAGGTCTGCTGTCACCAGCGCGGTAGCAACGATCGATTGACACATCGCCGGGCGGAGCGGCCAGAAGCACAATCTTTTTTGTGCTTCCCTTGAATTTTGCCACGATACGTTTCATCGACTCGAACCATTCGCGCGGTGTCATTGGCTTATCGTGTCCGACGACTTGCTTTTCTCCATAGGAATTGGCGATTATCACGATTGCGGGTTGCTTGGCATTGATTACATCGATCGAATGCTGCTTTCTTGCAGTGCAGGCGTCAACCAGCCGCTGGTCGTCGTATGCGATCAGGTCGTCAGTAAATTCACACCCAGGCATTGCCTCTGCGCGCACTTGAATCTGATTGTCAGAGTCCAACGCGATCCGGCGCAGGGGGCCCGCGTAAGACAGTGCCACCGAATCCCCAACGATCACCACTAGTGTCGGGGCGTCCTTCGATCCCCACCGACAGAGTGCCTGATCAGGGAATAGTGTTCCGCCGCAGTTAGTCCTGACTTCTGGGTCGGCCTCCGGTCCGCTGATCACCGATTCCACCGACGGCTCAAGGCCGGGCCACTCCTTGGTCTTTAACGCTTCGCTGATCTCAGCGTTTAACGCCAACTCCAGCGGCCCTGCTTTGGGTGCGGCGGCATCGTTAGCGCTACCGTTGCTGGTGATGGTGTCGACGCTCGGGAAAGGGGCCGATTGGTCGTCGAGGCCATGCACTAGTGCCACCACGGTGACGACCACCATGAGCAGCGCAGCCACCGCAAGATATCTGCTGGTCCGCGATTTCCGACGCTGGGGATACCGTACGTCCTTTAGCGCCGCCGCTTGCTTACGAAACCAACGAATTAAATTCGATATCATCGAACCCCCAAAAGAACGGCCGCTCGAGCCTCTGCTGGTGCAAGTACATAAGGGAGTGACTGGCGCGGTGACTCGCAAGTCCCTCAAATGACGGTAATAGCGGCGACCTCAGCAAGATCGCTGCAATTACATCACGTCGTGCCCGTCCAGTCCCCGCCGCTGTGGGAATCGTCCCGGTAGATGCCGCCCGAGTTGGGTTTTCCCAGTTGATACTCAGGTCTGCAACGTATTGACCTGCGGTTTCTGCCGGTCTACTTCCGTGGTTGCGCAGTGACTCGGGTGCGATGCCGGAGAAGGTCCGGCTAAGATCTTGGTCAGTCCTCGCTCAACTCGGTACCCTAATTCTGTATGCTTACGTGCTGGCGTCACATTGTTTGCTACGCCTAGCCGTACACATCCGCGAGGCGCCATTCAACTCGACCGTAGTTCCTCTTGAGTCAAGATTCCCGCGGACGACAAGTCGACCAGCTTGCTTGGTGAAAGCCATCGCGTCTTTGCCGATGGAAAATGCCAGGACGACGCTGGCGGCGCCGCCGGGGAGCAATGATGCCGACGAGACTGTCTCGCTATCTAAGCTCTCCGCGACAGCCGGGTTCGGCTCGAACTCATCACCGTTTACAAGCAGCTCCTGGATCATTGGATTGAAGTAAGCCGGCTTGTCTGAGTAGTTGACAACGAGAACCATCACGATCACCCAAGGCCCATAGAAATCGGTTGGGCCAACTGTATTGCGCATAGTCGTGCCTTCGACCGTCATCTCCAAGCCCGCGTCCACAATCGCCGTGCCTTGCATGACGGTGGGCATGGTCGAGCTCTGGGTGGCGCATCCCGCGGTTAGCTGAACTGCACAGACAGCAATGAACGCGCGCCTCATGGCAGGGGAGAGGGCATGGCTGAGCCTATGCCCTATAGTGCTTGCGACCTCGACACCTTTCAAGCCCCGGTCACACCCCATCAGCACAGATGTCGGCTGGACGACGTGTCTTCGGAGGGTAAGTGCAGTTCATATCGGGTTGTTCTACGGTTAGTCTCTGAGATTGTTTCTGAGGCGAGTTACTACGATCGCACTTAGAACGAGAACAAAACATATTCCGCTCGCCGCGAATGCAAGCGGATGACGCACGGGAACTATGAGAGCGACCACGCTCATTACGAGCGCTCCCGCAGCGAGTGCGACTCCAGGCCAGTTCGCCGCCCACGATCTCCACGCAATGTCGAGCTTGTGCATCGCCGAAAGTATGAAGGCCACAAGCGCCATCGCCGCGTACCCCGCGACGGTTGCGTACGCAACGCCTTCAGCGCCATATCTCGGGGCGAGAAGCAAGATGGACACGAGAATCAACACGGCGCCTGAACCCGACGCCAGTGAACTGAATTTCGGGAGCCCAGCGGTCTGGGTTAGGTAGTTCATCGGGATCAAATAGAGGCCATATGCAGCTTGGCCGACCAGAAGAACTCCGGTGAGGAAGAACGAAGGCCAGTACGCTTCGGCGAAAATAAAACCGCCCACCGCTGCTACCCCTGCCCCCACGATCGCGGGTACAAGGAAAGCAGCTATGAGCTGCCACGCGACGGGTGCGAAGGTTTCGCGAGTGGGCGCGGGAAACACTTCACACGAGTAACGCGGAAGCACTGCTCGATTCGATTCGGAGAGTACGAGAATAGCGACGGACGCAAGATTCAACCCGAACGACAAGAGCCCTACCTGCTCGAGTGGGGCGACCGCCGCCATCACAGGTCGACTGAGAGACATCAGCGCCCACAGCGACGCGGCATGGGGAATCAACGGAAGCGTGAACTTGACCGCATAATGGACATTCTCGGCCAGCACTTTCGCGCGAGGAAGGCGCACTAGCGACACCGCAAGCAGGGCTGAAAAGACTGCGCTTGTTAAGTCCGAGAGAACCCACCCAAGCACCCCCATCTGGAAGAACACAACCAGTACGAGCTTGGAGACAGCCGTCACTAGCACCGACGTCGCAGAGAGCCAGACGAAGCGTGGAAGGTCCTCCCGCGCCTGAGCGACCCACATGGCAAAGGTGGACGCGGCGGGCTGAAACCCGATGGCGAGGACCTCGATCGCCCAGATCGTTCCTTTCACGCCAAACAGGTCAGGTACGAAGAATGCGAAGACGGCGGCTATGACGGCGACGGCGATTGGCAGGAGTAGGTAGCAGTAGAGTCCAGTGACGCGGAGCAGGGCGGGGCCGTCTTCATCGCCTCGAGCAGCGGCACGGACGATGAGCTGAATGAGCGGTGCCGCCAAGAGAGAGGTCAAAAGCAGCGCCGCGGCTGTGAGCGTCGATGCCGCACCGTATTCTGCGGGCGACATCGCATGCGTGACGAATGGAAGCACCAGCAGCGAGACGCCCCGCTGGAGGCCCGCGAGCGAAATGTAGATCGCGGCCGCCCGCCCAGTTCGGCGAGCGCTCCTTTTGACTTGGGCATGCGCCCCTCGCTCCGGAGGAACAGGCGCAATCCGGTGTCGCCCGGCTGCTACGACTCTCAACGGCGGTGACTTGCGAACGTCGATCTCACTGCCTCCCCGTGCGATCTACTCGGATCCGAGCCGTGCGGTCGCTCCGCCATCGACGACTAGTACTGCGCCTGTGATGAACCGAGCGTCGTCGCCGATCAAGAACGACACGGCCCCAGCGACTTCGCTCGGCTCACCGATGCGGTGCAGCGCTGTGCGTTCTCGTAGGACCGCCCTACGCTCCTCGGCCGACTCCCCCCATCGGGCGAATCCCTCGCGAAGCTTGGCGGTGTCGATAGCTCCGGGCGCCACGGCGTTAACCCTTATCTCCGGAGCGAGGTCCATTGCTGCCGAACGCACCCAACCTTCCAGGGCCGCCTTTGTGGTGGCGTACGCAGTGACTCCACCTGATGTTGCGCGCCCATGGACGCTGCCGATGACGACGACCGAGCCATCGTTTGCTGCTAGGTTTTCGCAAGTACCCGATATCAGAGCATCCACGGCGATCACGTTGACCCGGAGGGCATCGAACCAATCCGTCAGCGATGTTTCGCCCGCCCTTGCGATGGGCTGCACGGCACCGTTGTGGACGACTGCCTTTATCCGGTATTCGCTGGCCAGTGTACGGCCGAGCTCTATCAGCTCATCAGACTTGCGAAGATCAACTTGCAGTTCTTTGTCGGCCGCGGGGGACGGGTTACGGTCAATGCCGATTGCGACGTAGCCGTCGTGACGCATGCGCTCACACAGAGCCGCCCCAATGCCGCCGGCTGCTCCCGTAATGATGACCGCGCGGGTCACTTGGAAAGCTCCTCGACGAGGAAGTCGACGGCTGTCTTACTCGCGCGGATGACACCCTCACGGGTATTCGACGCGTTATGCGCCCCTAAAACGACGTTAGGTAGCGCACGGAGTTCGCTATCGGTAGGGAGTGGTTCCACCTCGAACACGTCGAGCGCTGCGCCCGCGATGCGACCGTGTCTAAGAGCATCGATCAGATCCGCCTCAAGCACGACTGGGCCCCGCGCGACGTTGATCACATACGAGTCCGGGCGCGCCAGGCTAAGCCTTGCTGCATCAATGAGATGAAAGGTCTTCGGAGTCAACGGACACGCCAAGACGATGAACCGGCTGGCGGCCATCAGCGTGTCGAGGTCGACGAGCGCGACGCCTGCTGGCGCCGCGTCGATGAAGGGGTCGAACGCAACGACGCTCATGTCGAATCCTAGGCCGCGCTTGGCGATTTGTTGTCCGATCGCGCCAAACCCGACTATTCCAAGCGTGGTACCCGCCAGTGTGACGCCCTCTATTTTGGGCCACTCGCCGCGGCGAACGGCCGCGTCCACGGCTATGTAACCGCGCACCAAATTTAGGATGTAACCAAATGCCGAGTCGGCAACTTCGAATCCAAATACGCCTGGCGTATTGCGGACCGGCACCCCGTGATCTCGAGCTGCTTCGTGGTCCACGGAGTCCATGCCGATCCCCCAGCGGATCACCGTCCTCAGCTTTGATGCGCCCGCGAAGAACTCACGATCAAGGTGATCGTCACCAGCGATGATCCCCACAAGGCGATCGCGATATTCGAGTAGTTCGGCTGCGGTGAACTGCTGCCGCGTACCCAAATCCGGTGCCAGGACCTCGAAGCCAAGATCTTCGATGCGTTCCCGGTGCAATGGAAGCTCGACTTGCATCTGACGGCATGTCACGAGGACCAGCGGCGCGCTCACTTGCTGATCCCATAACTATCCGCGATCGCCGAGGCAAGTGCGAAGTCATCTTCGATGTCGATGTCGACGGCCTCAAGTGAAGTCATCTCGACCATGCGTGGACGCAGACCGATGCGATTGCCGCGCTTTCGCAGCACTTCGGGCGTAAAGATGAAGAAACACGAATTCTCGATGAAGAGCGGTGCAAGGTCCTGCGTCCGCAGCAACACCGAGGGATCGTGATTGACCGGCTGATTGTCGGCGTCCCACAGGCGCGCCTGAAGCCGCGTGACGCTGAAGATCGAATCGAAACCGCGGCCGGGAGTCAAAAAGGACTGCAACGCAGCAGAAACGGTGTCAGCCCTGAGGAAGGGGTTCGTGGAATGCGTCTGTAGCACCACATCAGCGTCGACCTGGTCGAGTGTGTTGAGCAGAACGTCGTTCATCGCGATGGCGCCATCACGAAGATGCTCCGGCCGAAGCAGCACCAAAACCTGAGGGAAATTCTGGGAACAGTCTTCAATGATGAACTCGCTATCGGTGTCGACCACGACGAGGTCGATCTCAGGCACTGAGTTCAGCATACGAATAACATGGTGGTACAGGGGAATACCCGCCAGGGGTCGGTAGTTCTTACCAAGGACGCGCTCACTGTTGTGGCGCATCGGAACGATAGCGACGGTGTGGGTCATTGCTCTCCGCTGATGGCTATTGGGATGTCTTCCGAGTACAAGATCTTGCGTCCAGGTGCGGGCGGCGGATCATAACTCTGTGAGTCGGCGGGGTAGTAGAAGCGTTCGAGCAAGCGTGCGGATACGTGGCTAGGTTGTCGGAACCCTTCCCATGCACCAATAAATTGGGCGGACCGAAACAGCGGTATACCAACGACATTGGTGCGAAGGCGCCCAGCCTTTGCTGCATCTAGGTAGTCACCCGCAATATTCGAGACCGCGAGTGCTATCGCCCGTGGCACGGACATCTTCGAGCCCTCGACAATGCGTGCATATGCGATGGCTTCCCGCCGATATCTGTTGCGGGTAATACTCCAGGTCTCTTCATGGACGTGAACCACGGGCGCGTCTGCAACATAGGCGACCTTGTGCCCAACGTCGATGGCCCTGCGTGCAAAGTCGAGGTCTTCGAGCCCTGTGAGGGTCTCGTCGTATCGGAGCTCCTCCCATAGCGATTTGAGGACGGCGGAGTTCGCATTGTTGTTGAACGGGTGGCCCTGGTCCCAATTGTTCTCGGCGGGAAACCACTGCAGCATCACCCGCGACTCGGAGAATTTCGTCCGCTCGTCTCCAACCTGCCGTCCGAACGCTATCGCGACGCCGTCATGGTCGAACGCGCTCAGGAGATGCTCGACGTAAGTGTCGTACACGGGGTAGACGTGAGCTGAAGCGAAGACCAATATGTCGCCACTGGCCGCCGCGCACCCCCTGTTGAGCGCCCGGCCGAACGAGAACTCGTTCTTGGAGATGTGCACCACGGTGCAACCGGCAGCCTCGGCGATGGCGACGGTGTTGTCAGTGGATCCCGAGTCCACAAGAATGATCTCGTCGAACTTGACGGTCTGTTGCTGGAGGCCCTTTAGCAGTCGGCCAATGTGCCTGCCCTCGTTTAGAGCCCGAATAACGGCCGATACGCGGCGTGGTGCGTCCCCGTTACTCATACCTGTACTGCCAGCCGGCTGCTGGCCGGCTGAAAACCTCGATTAGATGCACTTACTGCGATCTCGTTCTTCATTGCCACCCCCGCTCCGGAGAATACTGGAGACCGCGATGCGGCGCATGCGCGGCGTCTTAACTTCGCGTGCAGTTTGCGGCCTCGTATCAACGGTGCTGCAGAACGTCAGCCCCCCGTTTGGAGGCCACGACTCGGCAATTCTAGTGGCACGACGACGTCTGACGCGCTGGCCCCGATGCCCACATTGTCCGACCACGACGTCGTTACCCAAGAGCCGGTTCGCCGAAAGTGTTGTCTACCAAGCCGAGTGAGAGGTGTTCACGACGACGAGCGATCGGAGGCGGAACGTCCGCTGTCATCGCCGTAATAGCTGTAGCTGTATGTATCGTTGCCACGACCAGGCGTCATCGTAAAGACGACACCGAGTGATGAAGCTCCGACGTCCTCGAGGTTTCGAACCGCGTGCGCGAGTTGGTCGCGTTTCGTTTGACCGAATCGTGCCATCATCAGGACGCCGTCGGAGTTAGCCGCGAGGATCGCCGCGTCCGTGACCGCGAGCAACGGGGACGAGTCAATTATGACGTAGTCGAACTGAGCACGCAGCTCACTTAGGATCTTCTGAGCCGCCAGCGACCCCAGCAGTTCGCTGGGATTAGGGGGGGTTGGACCCGCTGTCAGGGCTGTCACGCCCGCGAACCCGGTCTCTTGCAACACCTCCGAGAGTGGCGCCCTGCCACTCAACACAGTGCTGAAACCCACCACCCCGACAAGATTTAGATATTTGTCGAGCATGGGACGTCGCATATCGCCATCGACGAGAACGACTTTGTTGCCAGTTTCCGCCAAAGCCAATGCGATGTTGATCGCGGTTGTCGACTTACCTTCTCCCGGGAGAGAACTTGTTATCACAATAAGACGCGGCGGATTGTCGACGGCAAGAAACTGCAGGTTCGTTCGTAATTTGCGGAAGGCCTCGGCTATGGCCGAGTTCTCCCGGTCGAACGCAATCGCTGGATCCTCCCGCCGATCCTTGTCAAGGGGGATGGACCCGACGAGGCCGACCTTGGTGATTGCCTCCAAGGTCTCACGATCCTTGACCGTATTGTCGAGCCGATCGCGGATAACGGCCAACCCCATTCCCAAGCCAAGCCCTACGGCTAGTCCGAGAGCAGTATTTCGAAGCGTCTTGGGCGTGACCGGACGATCTGGAATCGCCGCGCGCTGCTCGACAACGACCCGACCCTCGGGGGAGGACCCATCCTCGGGCGTCTCCAATTCCTTCGCCATTACCACGAACTCATCTGACAACGTGTTGGCGATGTCCCGTGCGCGGACTGGCGACTCATCAAGGACTGAGACGTCGATCAGAACTGTGTCAGGTTTGGCGGTGGCCGTCACTCTTTCCTGCAGCTCCGCGGCGCTCATGTCGAGACCGAGTTTATCGATGGTGCGTTGGGCCAGTGTTTGGCCCGTGAGCAGACCGGTATACGAGAGCACTCGCTTCTGGGAAAAAAGAGTGCCCTGATATATATCAGAAAGCGATTCACCAGCAGCTGTAGAAACGAAGAACCTCGTCGAGGCCTGGTACAGCGGTGTCGTGAGCATCGATATCGTGACGGCCCCAAGTACCGCTGCTAGTGTCGCCGCGCACACGGTGAACCACCGAGCACGCAGCAACTTTGCGAAGTCCTGCAGATTCACCGCCACCCCATTTCACTGTCTTTCCATGCCCCCGCATGCAATCCTGCATCCCGCAGACGTCAAACCCTACCGCCCGCTGCGACTTTGGGTCGCCTTTGGAGTGGTTGAACGGACAAGATAGCAGGACCCAGCCATTCCGCCGGATAGCTGCACGCTCCGTTCATCCTTGGCAGGCGGGGGGTGAGGCGTTGTGAATAACGTCGTCAACCAGTGGTTGCACCGGGACGCGGGGCGTTCCCTGGGCCGCCGGTCGCTTAGGTGAGTCGATAGTTCCCGAGATTTAACTGGCGGTATAGCTACCTGAATCTTAAAGGTCGGGCGCACAAACTCTGTGCCGCGAACTGCTCGGACCCGCTGACCATCGACGACAGCGCTCGTCAGCATTGCGCCCCTGGAACAACGCACCAGATGGCGACGAGTCGCGTCGCGGGTCGCTCGCAGGTGCTTGTCTTGATGGAGAACGTTCCGTACGGGCCGATCGACGCGCCAAGACAGCTGCAGATGCTGGTGTGCGAAGTGAAGCTGAAGAACCAGCCAGCCACCGGCTTCAGGAACCCGTGCGGGAACGACAGCGGCGAGAGCTCGCAGATCGTCGTGGGGCCGCCCGGCGCATAGCAAGGCTGCACGCGAGGTCGAGGTCAAAGAGCGTATGGCCCGCGATTGTCGTGACGGAACCTCGAGTGGGAACCCCGTCAGCCCATCGAAGCACATGATCAGCACGTCATTGATTCCGCGGTTGGCCAGGTCCAAGCACACCAACGCCCAGAAGGACGCTCCTTCGTGGGGCAGGACCCGGGCTCGACGATCCGTGCGGTCTTGCGTTCTATCCGGTGCACGTAGGTACCGAAACCTTTGGAGTGACATTGTCGATCAATGGCTGAACCGGTACCCGCGCTTCACCTGAAGCTGTGGGCTCGGAGAGCCGGAAAGTTAGAACAGCAGTTTTTCCGGGCGGTATTGCCACCTGGGCTTCAAAGCTCGGGTGGCCGCGCTCTGTCGCCCCGAAGACACGGATTCTTGTGTCGTTTGCAAGGACGCTAATTAATTGCGCACCCTCGGTTGCGAGAAGGCGGACCGACGTGAGCATTGCGCCCTTTGGAATATTGTCCGCGAGTCCTGTGAAGAACCCCATTCGCCCTGCGACGTAATCCGATAATTGTGTCGCATCTGCGAGTGTGTTGGTCAACCGTACGGTGACGGTCGACAGTCGTGTATTGCCGTCGCATCCGTCGGCGACGTACTCGATCTGTCGCTCCAAGTAGTAGTCCATCTTGTTGCCGCCGAGGTTGTTGATGACGACGCCCGCGTATGGCGCCGGATCGTCGGGGACCTCATGGGCCAGCGGAGTTTCCTCCAGAAGCTTCTGGTCGGTGGGCGACGAGCTCCACACCGCGATTCGGCGCTCGCTGACCGCTCGACCCAAGGCGTCGAACAACGTGCGAGGTGACTTCAGCGGGCCGCTGATCTTCTTGACCACTTCGCTGGCCACGTCTTGCAGATACTGCTTCCGAGCGGACTGATCTGTGGGGAACCGGTCATACACCGTCGACTCGGTGAGTTTGACGACGTTGCCCTCCGTAACCGTCTCGCCATCCCGCATCACCACTGGCCCGGTGGCGCCAAGGATGTAGCTCAGCGCGACCGGATCAATAGCGATGACTCCGTCGACGTCCATCCCTGACTGTTGTGCCCACATTGACTTCCAGATTTGTGCCGCATACGGGAAGTGGGCGCTTTGATTGCTGTTCTTGATATCAGTAGTCGGTTTCGTGAACCCATATTGTTGATCGAAATCTTGGCCCAGGCTGATGGGTTTGAATGACTCGTCGAAAAACTCGGTGTTTTGCCCCAGCGTGTCCACGTTGGGCTTGCCGTTGTCGAGTCGAAGGATTCCGAATCCGCCGACCAAGCCGCCGGTACCTCGGGCTTCGGCGTTGGTCTGGAAGGCCATGAAATAGCTGCGGGGGCCGTCGGCACCCATCATCGAGGGTGCCAGCTGGGCAGCGATGGCCGTGCCGCTTAGGAGTTTCATGAGGTCAGATGTCTGGGCCTGAAGTTTTGATCGGGCTTCGCCAAGCGCCGAGACATAGTGCGGATCGGAAATCGCCTTGGCGTCTGCGTCGAGCCGGGCGGCGGCTGCGGCGATCGTGCCCAGCGCGGGTTCTTCCTTGCGCAATGCCTGCACATCGAGCCGACCGTCGGCCAGCATCTGATTCGGCGCGATGGCCGTGCCGACCTCTGCAGCGGGCTTCAACACCTCGGCGGTCAGGCCGAGTACCACGTCGGATATTTGTTGACCGGTCTTGAAGGGGCTGCCCAGCCACGGCACGACGGAGACGATGTTCCACGGCAGGCTGTGCGTTGCGTCCCGAGCCGCCTGCGCATGGGACTGGGCTTCACCTGCAAAGCGCGCTGCATCAGCCGTATTGCCCTGCAACAAGGCATCTTTGGTCTGCTGCGCGCTGGTACGCGCCTGTTCAAGATTTGTCTTCGCCATTTGCGCTCGGAACCCGAGCCAGACGCCAACCACGATCACCGCGACCAACACCGCAAACCCTGCCCAAAGGACAGGTCGCCGCCTGAGCCAGTGCCGCCCTTCGTGATCGTCTTCTATTCGAGACTTGTCGTCGGCGATCGGATCGTCGTTAGAACGACGCCAAGAAGAGAGGCCCACTCAGTACATTCCCCGTGCTCCGGTTGCAGCCTGCGCCAATGGAACAGCTACAAAAGATGGCCAAAACGAAATAACTCGCCAGTCAGTGCCTGATGGCACTGACTGGCGAGTTACGTTCCGAGTCCTCAGTTCTACTGAGCGGTCTGGTACGGCCCGACCTGGAAGGTGACAGCGATGGAGTTGGCGAAAGCGCTGACCCCATCGCCCACACTCGTGAAGAAGGTGCCAATCGGGCCGGGAAGAACACTGCCCAGCACCTTGAAGAGCTGACCGGTGCCCGCGGCCACGACGTAGGCGGCGGTGCCGATGAAGACGACCGCACCCCGCACGATGGATTGCGCTGCATTGTTGAAGCCCTCCACCGCGTAGCACCCTGCGGAGAAGTCCACATTGGCGCATGGGCTGGCAGCAGCGGCTGGAACGGCGGCGAGCGTGATCACCGGACTGACGAGTGACGACACAGAATTGCCCACGCCCTCGACGAACGTCGTGGAGCTCGGCGCCGCATGGGCCAGCGTCGGCGTAATCATGGCCGGCGTAAGAACGGTAGCGGCGGTGAGGGCCGCAGCAGCGGCACCGACCTGAAACTTCGTGAAACGTGTTGTAGCAACGGTTGACATTTCTCCCCCAGCTGTTCGACCAAAGCTAATTGCGATAAAGATCCCAGACTGTGAGCATCTTGTCAACACGAAACGCCAGCTGAGGTGGGACGATGGTGGACACAAAGCGCCGTTCCGTCGCACGAACGCCGAGCGCTTAGATCGGCTGTGCAAACCAAATCGGGCGTTTGTCTTGCGGGGCTTCGGCGCACGGGTCAATAATGCGTGAAGCTATTGCCACCGGGGGGTGGTGTCCGTGGATGGCGCAGGGGGTTCGAACGTGTCGGTTTGGCTGTCGATCTACTTGGTCGGACTCCTGCCAGCGGCGGGGCTGATCGCATCAATTGCATTCTCCCGACGTACGTCTCACAAGATGCCGCCGCGCATGGTTGCCCGGGTGACGTTTTCCGCCAGTCTCGTCTGGCCACTGTTGGCGATCGCCGGCGTCCAAGTGGCGAGTCTCCTGGTTCTCAAGACTGCGCTCGGCCTGGTGCGGGGCCGTGGCCACGAAGCGATCGCGACCCCTGACGGGCCGGGCGTTCCCGTTCTTCAGCCGCTCGCCGTGGCAGCTGCCTGAGACTCCGGTTCGCCTCCGCGCTGTGCAGCAACCACACAGCTTCTGACACGACCGTCAATCGGCCCGTCTGACGCCGCTGGCTGTGCGAGCATGCCCAGGGAGTCAGCGCTCGCGTGACTCGAAGGCGCGTTAGGTGGAGGTCGGTAGATGCGTCGCACGCTTCGTTCAATTGGGGTCTTCTTCGTCGCGATGCTCGGCGCCGTCGGCTTGGTCGTCGGGTCGGCGTTCGCGGCCGCTCTGGCCTTTGGCGCCACTACCGCACTCATCGTGCCCGGCACCGGCACCCACAACATCGACGGTCCGAACGCGGTGACGGGTTACAAGGAGAACGCCGCCAACCGCTACATCAACGTCTCGGGCCAGGCCTGCAGCACGGGTGACGACTGCAACCTCGTCGGCGTTCCGTATCCGGCGAGCTTCTTTCCGTTGGTGATCTTCCCGGGATGGTGCCCAGGGCTGTCGTGCGACACGTGGAACAAGTCGGTGGGAACGGGTGTCGCCCACTTGGACACCGCGCTGAACACGGCTCTGGCGGCGAACGGCACGGACCCGATCATTCTCTTCGGGTATTCCCAAGGCGGAGCGGTCGTTTCGCAGGAGATGTACAACATCAAGGACGCTGACAAGAGCCGCGTCTCCGTCGTCACGATCGGCAACATCAACAATCCGCTGGGACTCTGGTCGCGGCTGAGCTTCCTGCCGACCATCCCGGGATTGGACATCTCCTTCAACCCGCAGTTGCCGACCAACATCGGCATCAAGAGCACCAACTACAGCTTCGAATACGACCCGGTCGGCGACGCCCCGCAGTACTGGGGCAACCCCCTGGCTCTCCTGAACGCCGTGGTGGCGCTGGAGTACGTGCACGGCTATTACCTGGACCCGACCAGCAACGCGCCGAACGACACGCTGCCCTACGGGTACACCGCCGACCCGGACGGCAACGGGACGCTGGCGGACGCCATCGCCAAGGCGCCGCACCGGCAGTACGGCGACGCGACGTTCGTGCTCATCCCGCAACAAGGGGCGTTGCCGCTGTACCAGCCGATCGTCGACATCGGCAAGCAGCTGGGAATCAGCGGTCTGGTCAATCCGCTTGTCGCACTGGTCAACCCGGTGACCAAGCTGCTTGTCGACCTGGGCTACGACCGCGTCACCAACCCGGGTATCGCCCGGACGCTGTCGATCCTGCCGTTCAACCCGTTCACGCTCAACCCCGTCGACTTCTCGGTGAAGTTCGTGGCCGCCATCGCGCAGGGCATCCAGGATGCGCTCGCCGGCGGCGTGTCCTTGACCCCGGCCACCACGCCGGTCCAGCCGCCGTCGACCCTGGTAGCGCGCACCGTCGCCCCGCAGACGGTCGACCCGGTGGAGAACAAGAAGGTCGCCGCGGTCGTCAACACGGCAGCGGTCGGCACCGGCCTGCAGGAGGGCTCGGGGGAGAAGGGCACCACCGATCAGGACGCCGCCGCGAAGGTGACTGCGGACGGGGCTGCGGCCGATGCCGCCGCTACGGCGCAGAAGGACGCAGCGGACAAGACAGCTGCTGAGGCCAAGGCAGACGCCGACGCCAAAGCCGCCGCGGAGAAGGAAGCCACGGACAAGGCTGCCGCCGACGCGAAGGCCGCTGCAGAGAAGGCCGCAGCCGACAAGCTGAAGGACGCCAAGGACGCTGCCGACAAGCAGGATGCTGCGGCCAAGGCCGCCGCGGACAAGGCGAAGGAAGCGGCCGACAACGCCAAGGCCGCCGGTGCCGCCGGCGACGGCAAGACGACGGTCACCGGCACCGAAACCGGCACGACCACCGCCGCTCCCGCCACGGAGTCGGACGCCGGCGGCGCGGAGAAGCAAGCCGCCTAATCCGACGTCGAGCCCGGCACTCGTAGAGAGTGCCGGGCTCTTTCGTGTCCGAGGCAATCAACCGGTGAGCAAGCGAAACGCGCGTCTACGGCTTTGCCGTGGCGACCTGCTTCGTGAAGTACTCCGCGAGTGCGTCGACCGCGTCGGCCGGCGAGTAACCCACGGATTCGATCTTGGCCAGGTCGAGGGCACTGTTGCGAGGCCGTGGCGCAACCGGATTGGACGCCGTCGAAAAGTATTGGGCGGTGCTCACTTCGGTGACCCGGTCCGGATCGTGGCCGGCGAGGGCGAACACCCGTTTGGCGATCTCGGCCCACGACATGACCGGCCCGGCCCCGGTCACGTTGTACGCGCCATACGGAAGTCGCTCGTCGACCAGATGTCGGATGGCGCGGCTCAAATCCGAGGTGAACGTCAGTCGCCCGAACTGGTCGCCGACGACGGACGGGTCGACTCCACGTCCGGCCAGCGACACCATCGTCTTCACGAAGTTGGCGCCGTCGCCGATTACCCACGAGGTCCGCAGAATGTAGTGCCGCGGCACCGTGGCGACGACGAGATCGCCGGCCGCCTTCGTCTGCCCGTACACCCCGAGCGGCGACACCGGATCGTCCTCGCGGTACGGGCGCTCCGCGGAGCCGTCGAACACGTAGTCGCTGGAGACGTGGACCAGCGTGAGGCCGTGTGCCGTCGCGATCCGCGCCAAGGCGGTCACCCCGGTGACGTTGGCCGCCCAGGCCGCGGCACGCCCCTCCGGGGTCTCGGCCGCATCTACGGCGGTGAACGCCGCCGCATTGACGATCGTCTCGTAATCTGCCCAGCGACGGGCACTTTCGAGATCGGGTGCGGTGAGGTCGACGTCGCCGCGACCGGCGAACTCGACGTCCGACCGATCGGCGTACGCGTCACGCAGGGCCCGGCCCAACTGCCCGCCGCCGCCGAGAACCAAGGTCTTGCGGGGCGCGACCGGCGTCACGTCGGCCAGCCGCGGATGGTCCCGATCCTTCGCCGACAACTCGGCGCGCTCCAACGGAATTGGCCAGCCGATCGCCACGGTTTCGTCGGCCAGATTCAGGAACGTGTACGAGGCGTCGGGGGAGTAGTGGTCGTTGACCAGGTAGGCGTACGCCGTGTTGGGCTCCAGCGTCTGAAAGGCGTTGCCGACGCCGCGGGGCACGAACACCGCCCGCGACGGGTCGAGTTCCGCGGTGGCGACCGCGCCGAAGGTGGGGCCGGCGCGCAGATCCACCCACGCGCCGAAGATGCGACCCGAGGCGACGGAGACGAACTTGTCCCACGGCTCGGCGTGGATGCCGCGGGTGGTGCCAGTGGCGTCGTTGAACGAGATGTTGTTCTGAACCGGACCGAAGTCGGGCAACCCGGCGGCCACCATCTTCTCGCGCTGCCAGTTCTCCTTGAACCACCCGCGGTTGTCCCCGTGGACGGGCAGGTCCCAGACCGTCAGTCCGGGGATTGCAGTGGCATTGGCCTGCAACGGCTTACCGTACTCGGTCACTGTCCAAGCTCCGCGTAGAACGCTTCGGTGGCGTCCTTGGTGGGTGCCCACCAGTCCTCGTGGTCGCGGTACCAGTCGACGGTGGCGGCCAAGCCGGCCTCGAAGTCGCCGTATCGTGGCCGCCAGCCGAGTTCCTCGCGAAGCTTCGTGGAGTCGATCGCATAGCGGAGATCGTGACCGGCCCGGTCGGTGACGTGTTCGTAGTCGTCGGCCGCACGGCCCATGATCTGAAGGATGAGTTCGACGACGGTCTTGTTGTCCTTCTCGCCGTCGGCTCCGATGAGGTAGGTCTCGCCGATGCGACCCTTCTCCAAGATCGTCAGCACCGCCGACGAATGGTCGTCGGCATGGATCCAGTCCCGTACGTTGCGGCCCTCGCCGTACAGCTTGGGCCGAATTCCCCGGAGAACGTTCGTGATCTGCCGTGGGATGAACTTCTCGACGTGTTGATAGGGACCATAGTTGTTGGAGCAGTTCGAGATCGTCGCGGCGACACCGAAGGATCGCACCCACGCCCGCACCAACAGATCGCTGCCCGCCTTCGTCGAGGAGTAGGGCGACGAGGGATTGTAGGGAGTGTGCTCGGTGAACCTGGCGGGGTCGTCGAGCTCGAGGTCGCCGTACACCTCGTCGGTCGAGACGTGGTGCAAACGGGTGCCGTGCGTGCGTGCTGCCTCCAACAACGTGAACGTGCCCACGATGTTGGTCTGCAAGAACGGATTCGGGTCGTGCAGCGAGTTGTCGTTGTGCGACTCGGCGGCATAGTGGACGACCGCGTCGGCGGACCCCACCAGCTCGTCGACCAGAGTCGCGTCGGCGACGTCGCCGCGAACGAAGGCCACGCGGTCGTCCGGCAGACCCTCGAGCGACGCGAGGTTGCCGGCGTAGGTCAATTTGTCCAACACGGTGACGTGATGATCGGTGTGGTTGACGACGTAGTGCACGAAGTTCGAGCCGATGAAGCCGGCACCGCCGGTGACCAGCAGCCGCATCATCGGCCCCGCTCGAGCAGATCGAGCAGATATGTTCCGTAACCGGACTTCAACGTTGCGGCGGCTCGAGTCTTCAACTCGTCGTCGGTGAGAAGTCCTTGGCGCCAAGCGATTTCCTCGGGCACACCAATCTTCAAGCCGGTGCGTCGCTCCATCGTCCGCACGTACTCAGCGGCGTCGGTCATCTGGTCGAACGTCCCCGTGTCCAGCCACGCGGTCCCACGAGGCAGCACCTGAACCTGGAGACGGCCTTGCTCGAGGTAAGTCCGGTTGACGTCGGTGATCTCATACTCACCGCGGGCGCTCGGACTGAGGTCACGCGCTATCGCGACGACGTCGTTGTCATAGAAGTACAACCCGGGTATCGCGTAGTTGCTCTTCGGTTGCGCGGGCTTCTCCTCCAGGGATATCGCTCGCCCATCGCCGTCGAACTCGATGACACCGTAAGCGGTTGGCTCGCTTACCCAATAGGCGAAGATGGCGCCGCCGTCGACGTCGGTGAAACGACTGAGTTGTCCGCCAAGCCCCGGGCCGTACAGCAGGTTGTCGCCGAGGACGAGTGCGACCTTGTCACTGCCGATGAACGAGGCGCCCAGAGTGAACGCCTGCGCCAGGCCGTCCGGTGAGGGTTGGCGGGCATAGGAGATCGACACTCCGAATCGGGACCCGTCGCCGAGCAGCCGCTCGAAGCCGCTCGCGTCGTGAGGGGTGGTGATCACCAAGATGTCGCGGATGCCGGCAAGCATCAGCGTCGACAATGGGTAATACACCATCGGTTTGTCGTACACCGGGATCAGCTGTTTCGACACTCCCAGCGTGATCGGATGCAACCGCGTACCTGACCCCCCGGCCAAAATTATCCCCCGCACGCGTACATGGTGGCATAGCCCGGGAGCCTGGGCTCGCTCATGGGGTCGGAGGCGCGGGCACATACGAAGGAAGCCCGACACTCGCGAGAGTGCCGGGCTTCCTTTACGTCGGTGACCGTCAGGCCACGGTGACGGCGCCAGGCTTGAGGTAGGTGACCAGGCTGACGTCGATGGACTCGTCGACGAAGTAGTACTGACACCCGGTCAGGTACTTCATGTAGCGGTCGTAGTTCTCGACGCCCGCCGCGGCGATGGCCTGGTCCTTGTGGTTCTCCAGGGCGGCGGCCCAGATGCCCAACGTCTTGATGTAGTGGTTGCGCAGCGACATCGCCTCGGGCACCGTGAAGCCGGCCTTCTCGCCGCGCTCGATCATCATGTCCGTGCTGGGCAGGCGCCCGCCGGGGAAGATCTCGGTGACCATGAACTTGATGAACCGGGCCATCTCGAAGGTCAGCTTGCGGCCGCGGGCCTGCAGGTTGTCGGGGTGGTAGGCGACGCTGCTCTGGATGGTCATCCGGCCGTCGTCGGGCATGACGTCGTAGCACATCTTGAAGAAGTCGTCGTAGCGCTCGAAGCCGAAGTGCTCGAACGCCTCGATCGAGACGATGCGGTCCACCGAGCTTCCGAACTGCTCCCAGCCCTCCAGCCGCACGTCGAACTTGCGGTCGGTGTCGACGCCGCCCAACAGCTGCTGGCAGTAGGCCTGCTGGTTCTTGCTGAGGGTCAGGCCGATGACGTTGACGTCGTACTTCTGCATGGCGCGCAGCAGCGTCAAGCCCCAGCCGCAGCCGACCTCGAGCAACGTCATCCCGGGCTTGAGGTCCAACTTGTCGAGGTGCTGGTCGACGTTGGCGATCTGCGCCTCCGACAACGTCACGTTCGGCCCGGTGAAGTAGGCGCAGCTGTACTTGCGCGTCGGGTCCTGGAACACCCCGAAGAAGTCGTCCGACAAGTCGTAGTGGGCCTGGATGTCCTCGAAGTGAGGCGTCATGTCCTTGATGCCGGTGTTGTCAGCCATGGTGATCTGCTGAGCCTTTCTTGATTCACTGCAGCGGGCGCGCAGATATGTCGTCGTCATGGGGTCCCGTTGTGACGGACCCTACCCGCGGATGGGGGCCGCAACGCGCAAACTCGCCCCTCAGGGGCTACAGAGTACTGGTTGCCGGCCGGCGGACTGCACCTCGACCGCCGACTTCGTGAAGGTGAACTGGTTGACGTCGGCCTGGCCCAGCTTGAACAACTGGGCGCACCCCGTCAGGTAGTGCACGTAGCGGTCGTAGACCTCTTCGGACTGCAACGCGACGGCCTGGTCCCGGTGCGCCTGCAGCGCCTCGGCCCAGAGATCCAGCGTCCGTGCGTAGTGCGGCTGCAACGACTGGGTCCGGGCGAGGGTGAAGCCGGCGGAGGCGGCGAGCTCACCCACCATCTCGGTCTTGCACAGCTGACCGCCCGGGAAGATCTCGGTCATGATGAACTTGATGAAGCGGAAGAGCTCCATCGTCAGCGGGACGCCGTTGGCCCGGGCGTACTCCATCGAGATGCCGCAAATGGTGTGCAGCATCATCACGCCGTCGTCGGGCAACACCCGGTAGGCCATCGCGAAGAAGTCGTCGTAGCGGTCGGCGCCGAAGTGCTCGAAGGCGCCGATCGACACGATCCGGTCGACCGGCTCGTCGAATTGCTCCCAGCCGTTGAGCAGCACCCGCTTGGACCGCGGGCTCGCCGAGTCGGCGAACAGCTTCTGGACGTGGGCGTGCTGGTTCTCGCTCAACGTCAGACCCACGACGTTGACGTCATAGGCCTCCACCGCGCGCATCATCGTCGCGCCCCAGCCGCACCCGACGTCGAGCAGCGTCATCCCCGGTTCGAGGCCCAACTTGCCAAGCGACAAGTCGATCTTGGCGAGCTGCGCCTCTTCGAGGGTCATGTCGTCGCGCTCGAAGTAGGCGCAGCTGTAGGTGTGCGTGTCGTCGAGGAACAACCGGTAGAAGTCGTCGGACAGGTCGTAGTGCGACTGCACGTCGTCGAAGTGCGGTACGAGGTCGGCCACGGAGTGGATCCGCCTTCCGGGTGATCGGACGCGAAACCAGAACCAAATGGTCGAGGGGAGTGGAACTTCCGCGAAGGTGTGGGTTACTTCTCGAGCGTGAACTGGCAGACGTCGATGTACCCCTCGTGGAAGCCCTTGGCGCAACCGGTGAGGTAGTGCATGTAGCGGTCGTAGACCTCTTCGGACTGGATGGCGATGGCCTCGTCCTTGTGGGCTTCCAGCGCCGCCGACCACGTGTCCAGCGTCCTGGCGTAGTGCTTCTGCAGGGACTGCGTACGGGTGAGGTTGAAGCCGCCTCGGGTTGCGTACTCCTGCGCCATCTCGGTGGTCGGCAGGTAGCCGCCCGGGAAGATCTCGGTGAGGATGAACTTCACGAACTTCGCGATGCCGATGGTCAGCGGCAGCCCGGCCGCAGTCATCTGCGGCAGCGTCAGCGCGGTGATGGTGTGCAGCAGCATGACGCCGTCGTCGGGCAGCGCCTTGTGGGCCATCGTGAAGAAGTCGTCCCAGCGGTCCTTGCCGAAGTGCTCGAAGGCACCGATCGACACGATGCGGTCGACGGGCTCGTCGAACTGCTCCCAACCCTGCAGCAGCACGCGCTTGCTCCGCGGGCTCTCGTGCTGGGCGAAGACGCTCTCGACGTGCGCCTTCTGGTTCTCGCTGAGGGTGAGTCCGACGACGTTGACGTCGTACTTCTCGATGGCCCGCAGCATCGTCGAGCCCCAGCCGCAGCCGACGTCGAGCAGGGTCATGCCCGGTTCGAGGCCCAGCTTGCCCAGCGCCAGGTCGACCTTGGCGAGCTGAGCTTCCTCCAGCGTCATGTCGTCGCGCTCGAAGTAGGCGCAGCTGTAGGTCTGGGTGGGGTCGAGGAAGAGACTGAAGAATTCGTCCGACAGGTCGTAGTGGGCCTGGACGTCCTCGAAGTGCGGCTTGAGGCCACCCTTCTTGCGGGTAGTCGACATGGTGAACAATGCCTCTCTTGGCTGATCAGTGACTCGGAACCGTCGCCCATGACGCACCGAGCCGGCCGATGCGGTCCACAGGGCACTCTACGCTGACCACTCCGAGGCGGCCGAATCCGAGCTCGTGGTCAGGGGACTTCAGCAAACGTGGTCTTCAGCTCGCCCACGATGTCGTCCCACAGGGGTTCCGGCAGGTCGTGGGCCATGCCGTCGAACAACACCAGCCGGGACCGGCGGATCGCCTTGGCGACGGCGCGGCCGCCGGACGGGCGCATCAACTTGTCGGCCCGGCCGTGGATCACCACCGTCGGGGCGGTGATCTGCTTGTCGTAGCGCAGCAGGCTGCCGCTGCCGAGGATGGCGCTGAACTGCCGTGCCACGCCGGCCGGGTAGTACGACCGGTCGTAGCTCTCGACGGCTTGGGCCCGCATCTGCTCCTCGGGCACGGGATAGCCCGGGCTGCCGATGATCTTGCTGACCGCGACCGTGTTGGCGATGACCCCCTCGCGCGAGGTGTCCTTGGGACGCGTCGTCACGGCCCGCAGCTGCTTGGGACCGGGCGGGGGAAGCATGGCCTGGTTGTTGCTCGAGAAGACGATGGCCAGCGTCTTGGTGCGCTGCTGATACCGCGCCGCGAAGATCTGCGCGATCATCCCGCCCATCGACGCGCCGACGACGTGGGCCTTCTCGATCTGCAGGTGGTCCAGCAGCGCGGCGGCGTCGTCGGCCATGTTCTCCAGGGTGTAGACCGCCGGGTTGCGCAGGCCGAGCTGTGAGCGCGCCATCCGGGGCAGCAGCTTCGCCCCGGTGTGGCCGCCTTCGACCTTGCTCGAGAGGCCGACGTCGCGATTGTCGTAGCGGATGACGCGCAGCCCCTGGTTGATCAGGCGCTCGCAGAAACCCGTGCGCCAGAACACCAATTGCGCACCCAGACCCATGATCAGCAGGACGGCGGGATCGTCGGGATCACCCATGTCCTCGTAGAAGATGTCGAGCTCACCCGACTTGGCGGTACCGGAGCGAATGTCCACTAGGCGTCCAACTCGTCGGAATGTTCGCGGGAGACCTCCACCATGAAGTTGGCGAAGTACCCCGTCAGCTGCGGATCGCTCATCATCTGCCACTTCGGTGCCAGCAGCTTCATGTAGCGCTCGACGTAGAGGAACTGCTTGCCGATCAGCACCAGCTCGCGCGGCAGCTTCACGTCGTAGGCCTCGGCCAGCGTCGAGAGCTGCTTGCCGATCTCCGCGTAGGACAGGTCGCCCAGCGACGTCATCGTCAGCGGAGTGGCAAATGCCTCAAGGTCTTTCGCGGCGTCGCCGTCCGGCGTGACGTTGCCGACGGCGCCCATCAGCACGACGATCTTGCCCGCGGCGGCGTGGTCCTTCTTGACCAGCAGTGCGTACACCAACTCGCGCAGCAGCCAGCGGGTGCGGGGGTCGATGCGGCCCATGATGCCGAAGTCGAAGAAGACGATCTTGCCGTCGGGGTCGACGTAGAGGTTGCCCGCGTGCAGGTCGCCGTGGAAGAGGCCGTGCCGCAGCCCGCCCTCGAAGACGCTGAACAACAACGCCTTCACCAGGTCGGTACCGTCGAAGCCAGCCTTGCGGATGGCGGCCACGTCATCGATGCGGACGCCCTGGATGCGTTCCATCGTCAGCACGCGCTCGCTGGTGAGGTCCCAATAGACTTGCGGCACACGGATGTTCTTGCCCAGCGGCGAGGCGTGCATGTGCGCCACCCACGCGTCCATCGACTGCGCCTCGAGCCGGAAGTCGAGCTCCTCGGCGAGGTTGTCGGCGAAGTCGGCGACGACGTCCTGAGCCGAGAGCCGCCGACCCAGCTTGGCCAGCTCGACCAATTGGGCGCCGCGCTTGAGGATCTGAAGGTCGGCCGCCACCCGCCGGCGGATGCCGGGCCGTTGAATCTTGACCACGACCTCCTCACCGGAGTGCAGCGTGGCGTAGTGCACCTGGGCGATCGACGCCGAGGCGAACGGCTTTTCGTCGAAGCTCTTGAACAGGTTGGCGGGGTCGTCGCCCAGCTCTTCCTTGAACAGCTCGTGGACCTTCGAGGCGTCGGCCGGCGGCACCCGGTCCAGCAGGGTGCGGAACTCGCGGCTCATCGGCTCGCCGAACGCGCCAGGGCTCGAGGCGATGATCTGACCGAACTTGACGTAGGTAGGCCCGAGGTCGGCGAAGGCCTGCGGGATCTGCTTGACGATCTTCTGCTGCAGGGTGCCGCGGCCGACGAGGTTGCTGACGACCCGCGCTCCGGTGCGGGCGATCTGCCATCCCGTCACCCCGACGCGGGCGGCTTCGACTGGCAACGGAACCCGATCCAGCCGGGCTACCTCGCGGTGCTTGGTGGTTGTCATAACTGCAGTGTCTCAAAGGTGCCCCGGCGGGCGGAAATGTCGTGTGGCAAGCGTCACAGCACCGGTGGCCGTGCGCTCGGCTCAGGCAAAGCTGTGTTCGACCTCGGCACGGCTGCGTTCGGGGTCGGTGCCGGGCACGTGGGTGGGCAGGGTGTGCGCGACGGTGGTGCCGCCCGCCACCCTGGCCTTCGCCTGTTCAAACTCGGGGAACGGACCCGCCGCGGCGTGAAGTCCGTTGAGCACCGACCAGATCGCGGCGCGACGGGCGGTGCGCTCGACGACGTTGGGCGACTGATGCTGGATCAGCTGTCGGGCCCACTTGGGCATGGTGTCGCGGATGGCCCAGTCGAGCGCGCTCTGCGGCAAGGGGAGATTGGGTCCGGTGGCCATCGCCGCGCCGTGCGTGAGCGCCAGCCGCGGGAGGTAGGACGCGAGGCAGTCCAGCGTCTCGGCCTTGGTCGCCGGGAGGTCGGTGCCGCCCAGTGCGTGGCCCACCCTGACGAACTCACCGTAGTAGTCGTCGATTCTCTTGCCGCGCAGAGGGTTTGGATGGTATCGCTCATGGGCGGTGGCGAGGCCCCAGACGACGGTGGCGTAGTTCCACCGCAGCCAGTCGGGATCGTCGGCGTCATAGGTCGCACCGTCGGGCCGCACGCCCTTGATGGTGTGGTGCATCGCCCGCACGGTCTGGGCCAACCGCTCGGCGGTGGCGGTGGAGCCGTAGGCGGTGCCGATGAAGAACGCGATCGAATGGCCCAGCCGGACCGACAGGCCTGCCGGGTCCAGGCGCGGGGGAGCGGTGCCCGATTCGTCGCGCTTGACGAGTCGGGAGTGGTGCACTCCCATCCAGTAGATCGACGGGTCCAACCGTTCGAGGTACGCCGCACACTGCAGTCCGAAGATCAGGGTAGGCAGGTGCGAGTGCACGTGCCACACCGCGCTGCCCGGGCCGAACCATCCCGGATCACCGAGTGGGCCGGCGAACTCCATTCCGCGGAAGAAGTGCGTGCGGACGTCGTCGTCGAACTTCTTCTGCAGGCGGTGCTCCACGATGTGATGCGGCATGAACATGGGCGCCCCTCGCTGCTTTGACTACGTGTGTTGTCAGAGTAGCGCGCCGGGTGTCTAGTTGGCCTGCGTCTCGGGATCTTCGGCATCCGCCTCGCGGTGCAGCATCACCAGTCGGCCCCGATGCGGTGCCCGGGGTGCCGGCGTCGCCCGGTTGATCCCCAGGACGTCGCCGATCTCGGTCCAGGTGGCGCCGGCGTCGTGCGCGGCCTCGGCCGCGACCTGTACGGCGCGGCTGGCGGCTTCGAGTTCGACCTCGGAGCGTTTGCGCTGCCGCCTGGACTGCTTCTCGGGTGGGTGCCTCGCGCGGTCCAGCTGGGCCTGGGCCTCGGCGAGACGTTTCATGTGAACCCTGTGAACGGACACTTCCGGGTTGGCCGCGTCATCGGCCTGACTATGCCTGCCCATTGATTTGCCGACCCCCCGATCAGTGACGTCATGATGTCAGGGTGGGTCGCGCGAATCAACTCGAAGGCACTGGTCACAACTGACGTCCAAGGTGATTGTGTCTGCGCTCGGCAACGTTTTTGGTGGGTGCTGATGTCACCTCGGGCCCAGCTCGTCGGTCCGAAGTGGTAACCACTTTCGCTGGCAATAACCTGCCGACTTGCGCCAGATGTCCTTCGGAGTCTGTCGAACGCCCGGCCCGCACTACAGACTCCCAGCAATCACTCAACGGAGTGGAACCAACCGTCGAGGTTGGACGGCGAAGTACGACTAGGGGGAAAGAGCGACATGGCCATGAACCAGGCACACGGACGGCGCGTCAAGGCCGCGGCGGCAGTGGCAGGCGGGGTCGCCGTCGTGGCGATGGGCCTCATCGGCGTCATGGATGGCGGTGCGCCCGCCGCGAGCGCATCCTCGGGGGCGATGAACTTGGGGGAGACGACGACGAGCACCACTCCCGTCAAGGACATGCCCGCCAAGGCCGTGCCCGTGGTCAAGGCCGCGCGCTACGGGGCCAGCTAGCCGGCGTTCTCGACCAGCGCGTCGACCACGGGTCGCCAGACGGGCGCGGGCAGATCGTGGCCCATGCCGTCGACGACCACGAACCGCGCACCGTTGATGGCGCGAGCGAGGTTGCGGCCGTTGCGAATTCGCATCATCGGATCGTGTGATCCGTGCACCACGACCGTTGGTGCGGTGATGCGGCGGGTGAAGCGCAGCAGGCTGCCGGTGCCCAGAATGGCGTCGAATTGCCGCAGACCGCCCTGCTTGTAGTCGCTGCGCGCGGTCAGCGTTTCGACGCGGTGACGCAGCTGGTCCTCGGTCGGCAGGAAGTTCGGGCCGTTGATCACCGCGATGTTGTGCATCTCGACGGCCACCTTGGCGGCCCGCGGTGCGTCGCTGGCCGGCGGGTTCAGCGCCAGCCGGATCACCCGCCACGACGGCAGGGCCGACAAGGGCTTGCCCGAACTGGTCATCAACAGCCCCAGTGACCTGACCCGGTCGGGATGCGAGCCGGCCAGGATTTGGGCGATCATGCCGCCCATCGACGCCCCGACGACGTGGGCACTCTCGACGCGGAGGTGGTCGAGCAGTCCCAGGACGTCCTGTGCCATGTCGACCAACGTGTACGGCACCGGGCTGGGCCGGCCCAGCAGGTAGCGCCCGATCCGCGGGACCACCGACCCCTCGGCGCGCTGACCGCTCATCTTCGTCGACAGCCCGACGTCGCGATGGTCGAATCTGATGACGCGATAGCCACGCTTGACCAGCAGCTTGCAGAAACCGTCCGGCCACATCGGCAACTGCGCGCCGACGCCCATGATCAGCAGGATCGCCGGGTCGGCGCGGTTGCCGATGTCTTCGTAGTACAGCTCTACCGGGTGGTCCGGGTCTCCGCACTTGGCCCGTCCAGTCCGCTTGCGCATGACGCCTTTCTACCTTCAGACGCAGAGCGGGACTCGACGCCGTCGACGACGTCGAGTCCCGCTGGGTCGTACTGCTGCGGAGACTTAGCCTCCGGTACCGACGCACACGCCACCGGCGCACGCCGACGCGCCACCGGGTCCGGCGCCGGCGCCCGCTCCCGGGACACCCGCCGAAGCTCCGCCGGGTCCGGCGCCCGCACCGGCACCGGGCA
>NZ_JACKTL010000066.1 GCF_025822245.1 Mycolicibacterium hodleri | reverse complement strand
CCGCCGATGGGTTATCGCCCGTCAACTACGAGATCAGGGAATCCAAGTCCAAGCCGGAAGCGGCATAGGAAACCCTCCACGATTTCGGGGGAACCACATTCCGAGATGTCGATGACGGTCTCAGCGTCTTGGCTGTCATCGACAGTCACCGAGAGCACGATCAGCGATGGGCGATCGTGATAGGGGTTCTTGCGGATCGCGCGACCGACCGCCTGGGCGACGTCGACCTCAGAGGAACGGGGTTCGGCGAACAGCACCGCATCGAGGCTCGGTATATTGACGCCTTCAGATAGAGCTCTAGCGTTGGTGACGATGTTCCAGCGGCCCGCGTCGTGCTGGCTCAACGTGTGCACCGCGGCCAGCCGGTCAGGCAGCTTCGAGGTGCCGTCGATATGGATGATGCTGGCTGAGCGGCCGTCGCGCAGAAGACCTTTGGCCGCCATCAGGGCGTGAGTCCGCGCGAAGGTCGCGGCGAATTCCTTGGACGCGGCGATCGTGTTGTGAAATGCCAACACACTGGAGAGCCCGTAGTCGGTGGCGGCCTGGGTCAGCGCGATCGACGCGGCGACGTGATCGGCCCGGGCGCGGCCTTCCTCGCCGGCGGCGAGGCTGATGAGCCGCAGGTCCTTGAGCGCAGCACCTACGGCCGAATCGGATACTGCTATGACCGCGACTTTGAAGTCCGCCAGAATGCCGCGCTCGATCGCCTCGCGGGTCGGCAAGGTGAACACTCGGCGGCCATAGAGTTCGGGGTCGTCCATGGAGGCCACAGAACGCTGGCGGGGCTTCCCGGATCGCGTTCGCGGGCCGCTGTGTTCTTTTGGGGTAGCGGTGAAGAACAGCCGGTGATCAGCCGGGACCTGTCGCTGATCGAGGATGGCCGCGAACGGCTTCCCTCGCCGCCCTGCCGTGCGGTGCGCCTCATCACAGACGCATACTGTCCAGCCACCGGCGCCGAATTGCCTGTGCGCGGCGGTGATCACCCCCAGCGATTGATAGGTCGCGAACACCACCCTGATCCCGGGTGTGTCGATCAGCCACTGCGCCAACTGTTCTGGGCTCGTCGTGCTCGGTACCGTGAGCTCGTCGCTGCCGATGTCTTCCTCGTCGATCTCGTTGCCGATTTTCTCTGAGCAGACAGCCAGCGCCTCGAATCATTGGGGGAACTGCGCGCGCCATACCCGATAGGTCTGCTCCAGCAATCCCAGCGTCGGGAACAACACCAACACCGAACCCGGCTTGTTGCCAAGCAGTTTCGCGGTAGCCGCGGCAGCCATGAGCGTCTTGCCGGTACCGCATCCGCTCACCCAGAGGGCGCGGTCCGCCGCCGGATCGGCTGCTTCGACGGCGGCGCGCTGGTAATCACGCAAGCGCAGGCCGCCTGGCCGCGACAGCCGTCTGGTGGGCCGTTTTACCGTCACTAGCTAATTATGCGTGACCCGCCAGTGGTGCGGATGGGCCAACGCGGCGATCGGCGGGCGTTGAGCACCACGTCGCCTTAGCCGTGGGCTGCTCGATCGGCCGCGGCCGACACGCAATTAACGTGGCGGGGTGCCGTCCGATGCGTTCGCCCTGAGTGTGGAGTGCGTTAGGTGGGCTCAGTTGGCGCGCTATGACTGGAACTCGGCTGAGGGACTTCTGCGGCGTCCAGGAGAAGACGGCTACGCAGTGTTGGCGCGACCGGATGGTCGCGCCGAACTGGTGCAGCTCGCCGACGATGGGACGAGCGAGCGCGTCCTGTACGCGGCCGACCGCGTGGTCTTGGAGCGCTACCTGTTCGGGTTGCTGGGCGACGACATCCGCGACGATCTAGACCTGCCTTTTCTGGACCTACCTGCGGGCGAGGCGAACACCGCCGACGGGTACCACCTGGGGCCGTTTCAGGCCGGTTCCCGCACGCTGTTCAGAGGCAGCGAACCCGTCGCCGCTGCACCCGGTGAGCTGACCAGCGTGGCTGCGCTCGTCCCGCTGTCGCACTTACTCGCGCTTTCCCTGGCCGATGTGCGTCGTTCGTACCTCGACGAACAGGGCGCACCTTTGCTGCGGTCTGGCAGGTATGCAGGCAGGTGAGCGCTCGGGCACGCGGGCAGGTTCCCACCACGTCCGCGCGTACCGTCGAAGAGGTGGCACGGCGACCAACGGAGCAGGTGCAGCGCACCGCACCGGCGCCCATGCTGGCGACGCTGGGCAAGGCTCCAGCCAGTGGCGAGAATGTAGCTACCGAAATCAAGTGGGACGGCCAGCGGGCGATAGTGGCCATCGACGGCGAAACCACCCGGGTGTGGTCGCGCAACGGTGCCGACATCACTCGAACCTTCCCTGAACTCGCGGGAGTCGCCGAGGCCGTGGGTGGGCGGCCGATGATCCTCGACGGCGAGATCGTCGCTCTCGACGCCCACGGGCGGCCGTCGTTCACTCGTCTGCAGCGACGCTGGCCACAGCAGCGGCGACCGGACGCGGCATTGCTTCGTGAAGTGCCTGTGCGGTTGATGGGCTTCGATGTCATCGAACATCAGGGACGAAGCGTCGCGCAGCTTCCGTGGCATGCACGTCGCACGATCCTCGAAAGCGTCTCGGTAGTCGACCGGTCCCCGGTGTTCACCGTCCCCCAAGCATTCACCGACGTGTCGCCGACGGACATGCTCGCCGTAGCCGCGTCGCACGCCCTGGAAGGGATCGTGATCAAACCGCTTGACTCGCCGTATATTTCAGGTCGCTCCGGGTTGTGGACGAAAGTGCCGATCAGGCTAAGCGCAGACCTGGTCATCGTCGGATTCTGGTCCGCCGGAGGGCCTGGCGGCCGAAGTGCCGTCGGCTCCCTGCTCCTGGCCGGCCATAACAGCGAAGGCAATTTGGTTCCCGTGAGTCAGTGCGGCACGGGATTTAGCTCAAACATGCGGCGGTACCTGTTCGACCTGCTCGACCCGACCATGTGCGAGGCGTCACCGTTGAGCGAACCGGTGGAGGCTGCGGGAGTGCGCTACGTGACCCCGACCTACGTCGGCGAGGTTGCCTACCGCGAGTACGTGCCCGGGCGGTGGATGCGTCACCCCAGCTGGAAAGGGCTCCGACAAAAGCCTGTCCGTGAGGTTGGCTTACCCGCGACGTCGCCGTCGGAATGACCATCCGCAATTAGTCGAGCCATGGGTAGGTTCACGGGCATGTCCGCCCGTGTTTGTCGGTCGCGACGGTGAGAATGACGCAATGAGCGACGACGGTAACGGTGGCCTGCATGTCCGACAGTCCCCACGCACCCGCAGTGCCGATGTGCACATCGCCGACCTCACGATGATGGTCCGGGTGCCCGGCCAGCCCGCCGCGGTGCGCGTCTACACCGAAGCAGAGAGCGACGACGCCGCTCGTTACGCGGCCGAGACCGGGGGAGAGGTTGTGAGACTTCCGCTCTCGCCGCCTCCGGGTTACGTCCACGGTTCCAGCGGGTCCCTGGTTCCCGCGGCGCCAATCGCGGCCGCGGTCGAGACCCCGCCGAGCGGAGCCTGACGTGACTGCTCAAGAGGTCGCCGCGGCGCTGCCGGACATCGACACCTTGCAGAGACGGAGTCAGGCCGTCGCGATGCTCGACGCGATCCTCTCCCCGGAGTGGGAGGACCGGATCTACTCCTACACCGCCGACTGGGGCGACGGCACCGCCGCCACCGAGATCCGCGACGGCTCCGGCAACGACTGCTTCATCGTCTTCACCCCGGACGGAGCCTTCATCAAAGGCCTCGATCACGAATCGCCGATGGCCCCGGGCCGAAGCCGCCCACCGGCGCTGTGGCCCGGTCTGGTCGACGACGTCCCCGATGTCTTCGCCGACCTGGTCACCGAACCGGCGTTCGCCAGCCTCGACGGAGTACTCAACGCCACCTTCTGCATGTGGCGCCAACGCCACGACACCGCGTGGCGAGCCGGGGCCGTGCACTACCTAGGCCTCGGGGATCGCGCCGACCCCGACGGCGCCTGGCAGATGCTCGGCGTGCTCACCGACCCCACCCCGCAGTCGTACCGAACCTTCGCCGCGACCTACTTCGAAGTCGACCCCGATCCCGTCGCGGTCGATCACGTCTTCAATCTTCGTCCGCTGACCCGCGGCGTCGTCCGGCGAATCAACCCCCAGGCCACGCTGGAGGAGCTCGGCGCTGACATCACCAGCGCCAATTACCCGACATAGGCAGCACCCTCGCCCGCGCCCGGGGCTTTCGTCGCGGGGGGCCGACGGCAGCGGGGCATAGGCATACGTTGGTGGGTTTTAACTGCCCGGGCTGCCCCGGTAAATATGGGCAATTAGGTGTAGGGGCCCGGCGCGCAGCTTGGCCATTGTCGTTGCGAGGCAGCGTAAACGAGTCGGCGTCGGCCGTGGTGGGGAATTGGAGCACCGCGTGGTGGGCGAGGTGGGCATAATCGTCGCCGGGTTCGTGGCCGCTCTGGATGCCGCACTGAACTCCAGGTCGTTGTGGGATCATCGGGCGATGATCCGGGCTCTGAGACACGACGGTGCGCCTGCACGCGAGGAGCGGCTGCTCTATGCCGTCGCAGCGGTGATTCTCGTCGCCGGCTTGATTATTGCTGGGGTCATCTACTTCAGCGGTCGCCCCGAAGCGGAGATGTCGTCCGCGCCGGCACCCGGCCCGACACAGCCGATCGCCGCCCAAAGCGGAACCGGCACGACCTGTGATGGTTGGGGCGACATGAAACGGGATTTTCAAGGCATGACACAGATGCCTGATGGCTGGACCTATGACACCCCGCAGATCGATATCGTCATCGCATCTCGCGCGGCCCAGCTCGCCAAGCTGCTCGACATCTTCACCCCACAGATCACCCCGGAACCGGCTGATGTCGCCGCGGCGGCTCACGCCTTTGTCGCCGCACAGTCCACCGAAGGTCCCAAACTCATCGCCCATACCTTCGGCCCGGCCGACCGGGCAAACATTGAATCACCCCCACTTTTGTGCCGTTTCCTTCTGAGTTAGGAAGGATGACGATTATGCCGAAGAAGATCGAACCGGAGGTCCGGGAGCGGGCGTTGCGGTTGTTGGAGACCCATGGCGGGGAGTATCCGTCGCTGACCGCAGCGTGCCAAGCTATCGCCAAGCAGGTCGGAGTGTGGTTCCCCCGAAATCGTGGAGGGTTTCCTATGCCGCTTCCGGCTTGGACTTGGATTCCCTGATCTCGTAGTTGACGGGCGATAACCCATCGGCGG
>NZ_JACKTL010000065.1 GCF_025822245.1 Mycolicibacterium hodleri | reverse complement strand
GTGGCGTTGTTGATGGGACTCGTCTTCATCCTGCTGACCGTGTACCCGTTCCTGGAGAAGCGGTTCTCCAAGGACACCGCGCACCACAACCTGCTGCAACGTCCCCGGGACGCCCCGGTGCGCACCGCGATCGGCGCGATGGCCATCGCCCTGTACATCGTGCTCACCTTCGCCTGCATGAACGACATCATCGCGCTGAAGTTCCACATCTCGCTGAACGCGACGACGTGGATCGGTCGGATCGGGATGGTCGTACTGCCCGCCATCGTCTACTACATCACCTACCGGTGGGCGATCAGCCTGCAGCGCAGCGACCGCGCGGTCCTCGAGCACGGCATCGAGACGGGCATCCTCAAGCGGCTGCCGCACGGCGCCTACGTCGAGCTGCACCAGCCGTTGGGTCCGGTCGACGAGCACGGCCACCCCATCCCGCTGGAGTACCAGGGCGCCCCGCTGCCCAAGAAGATGAACAAGCTGGGTTCGGCCGGCGCGCCGGGCACGGGCAACTTCCTCTACCCCGACCCCGAAGGCGAACAGGCCGCCCTCGTAGAGGCCGCGCACGCCGCCGAACACCGCGCCATCACCGCCCTCAAACAACGCCAGGGCGTCAACGGCAACGGCAGCAGCAATGGACACGGCAGCAACGGGCACGGCTCCAACGGCCACGGCTCCAACGGAGATCACTGACCGGGTCCGCATCCGCACCATCAACGAACACCGCCCCGACGAAAGTCGGGGCGGTGTTCGTATGTGTGACAGCCATATTCGTCGCCGACCGTGGGGCTCGTGTACGTCGCCACCCGCACTTCTAGGTCACAACCCACACACTCGGCGCCCGACGGTCCCGATCGAGTGTCCGTCCCGGCCCCACTCCCCCACCCCGAGGGGCGGTGTTCGTATGTGTGACAGCCATATTCGTCGCCGACCGTGAGGCTCGTGTACGTCGCCACCCGCACTTCGCGGTCACAACCCACACACTCGGCGGACCGAGCGGATGCCCCCGCTCCCCCACCGCCGAACGGGCTAGTGGGCCGACTCGAGGACGCCGTGGAGCTGACGCAGGAAGGTGAACGGCACCGCGACCATGGCGACGGTGATCACGCCGGCGACGGCGTACACGATCCAGGACGCCGTCTCGTGCTCGGAGGCCATGAGATAGGTGGCCACGCCGATCGCCGTGGCGGCAGCGCCCATGGCGGCCGCGATGGAGGCGGTGCAGCGCAGCCAGATCTGTTCGACCGCGGCGGTCGGGAAGCCAACCCGGTGTCCGGCCGGCGGCGTGGAGTATCGCCGGAGCACCGGCGCACCGAACGGCTGTAACCGCTGCGCCACCGACGGCGTCTCACGGGCCGTGGCGTCCTCCGGCGCATCGGTGCGCGACGGGACACTGGCCACCGCCGACTGCCTAGCCTTCAGCAGCAACGGGATTGCGCCGACGATCACCAGCGCCGAGACACCGATGACGGTGTACAGCAGCCACGGCGTGTCCGACTTCCCCGCACCGGAGGCGTGGGCGCTGGCGAGGTCGACGAGTGCGACGACGGCCGCCACCCCGGCGCCCAGGGCGGTCAGCCACAGCGCGACGGCGGCGACGATCAGAATGCGATCCGTCCGGTCCGGTGTGCCCGGGCGGGGACGCGGGGGCGCGGCCCCACCTTCCACGTCAGTGGTCATCAGCAGCTCGTCTGCCAGTCGTTGTTCTGCTGTGAGGCGATGGTCTGCCCGTCGCTAGTAGTGATCTGACAGTTCAACTTGCTCAGTCGTAGCAGGCTCGACGCCTGCACCGAGCCGAACTCCGACATCGAGATCGGCGTGACGGTCAACGACCAGGGGATGTAGACGTTCTGCTGGGTGCGCTGTCGGCCGGACGCATCGGTGTAGGTCACCGAGATGCGGTCCAGCGGCGCCTTGGTTCCCGTCACGGTGTAGGTGATGAACCGCGGGCCTGCCGGGGCGGCGGAGGTGGCCGGCGGCGGTGCCGTCTCGGCCGGTGGCGGTGCGGGCGGTGCCTCGACCGCCGGCGGGGGCGGCGGCGGCGGCTCCTGGGTGACGGTGATCGTCTCGGGAGGCGGCGGTGGCGGTTCCTCGGTGGTGGACGGCGGAGGAGGCGGCGGGGGCGGAGGCGTCGTGGTGGTGATCTCGTCCTGAACCGGGGGCACCGACGTCGTCGTGCTGGTCTCCGGGTTGGCGAGCGTCTCGCTGTCGGTCCGCGTGACCAGAACGGCAACCGAGACCACCAGCGAGATCGCGGCGACGATGGCGACCACCCCGACCACCCAGGGCCAGCGGGGCGGGGTCGCGTCGTCGTCCTCGGTCTTCGGGTCGAAGGAGTCGTAGTCGTACAGCGCGGAGTCCGGTGGCACGTACGGTGCGCTGGTGAACTGCTCGGATTCCGGCGCGGAGTACGCCCGCGAGTAGATCTCGGTTTCGCCCGTCTTCGGCGACTCCCGAGCCGGTTCGTCCGGCCCCAGTGAATTCGATCCTGGAGAATCCGACTCTGGGGGATTCGGCCCGCTCATCTACGCCTGTCCTTTTCGACTGCCCGGGTGGCGCGACGTCAGCGTCGGGGTCGTGACTGGTGGTCGTGCCTCGGCAACCTTACCGAACGCGACGCCCCGACGGCTTCGGCGGCACGACACATCGGCCAACTGGGGCCTCTATCGTGACCTTGAGCCGTGTGGGGTCAGTGCTTCTCGGGACCGGTGTAGTACTCGAACACGAGGCCGGCGGCCGACGCCAACACCATGCACACGCCCGCGACGATCAACCATGGCAACCACAGTGCGACCGACACGGCCGTCACCGACGCCGACAGGGCGATGAGAAGGGGCCACCAGCTGCTGGGGCTGTAGAAGCCCAACTCCCCTGCGCCGTCGGAGATCTCGGCGTCTTCGTAGTCTTCGGGCCGGGTGTCCAGGCGCCGTGCGACGAACCGGAAGAACGTGCCGATGATCAGTGACAGACCGGTGGTGAGGACCAACGCCGTGGTGCCCGCCCACTCGATGCCGCCATTGGCGTAGATCCCGGTCAGTACGCCGTAGCCGACGGCGCAGACCGCGAAGAACGCGGTGAGGAACTCGAACAGTCTCGCTTCGATGTGCATGAGTCGTCGTCCCTACTTGCTCGCCAGCGGAACCTGCTCGCCGCGGCGCGACTCGAACGGATGCGTGGTGACCGCCAGCTCGGGCAGGCCCACCGCACCGAGTGCGTCGGCGTTGGTTCCGTTGGGATGGTCGATGCGGTATTGGAGGTACGCCTTGAACACGTTGGGCTCCACGACCCGCACCTCGAAGTTCATCATCGAGTGGTACGTGCCGCACATCTCGGTGCAGCGCCCGACGAACGCTCCGGTCTCCTGGATCTCGCTGACCTGGAAGACGTTGTCGGAGTTGTTGGCCTTCGGGTCAGGCATGACGTCGCGCTTGAACAGGAACTCCGGCACCCAGAAGCCGTGGATGACGTCGGCGGAGGCGATCTGGAACTCGATGCGCTTGCCCTTCGGCAGCACCAGGATCGGGATTTCGTTGCTGGTGCCGGTGGTCTCGACCTTGTCGAAGTTCAGGTAGGTGCGATCCTCGGGGTTGAGTCCCTTGATCGGGCCGACGAGTTCCTCGCCGTGCTCGTCGACGCCCTCGGGCTTGGACACCATGGCAGCCTTGCGCTCCGCGTCGGCGCCGTCGTAACTGAGGGTGCCGTCCTTGAACGCGATCTTCTGGTATCCGAACTTCCAGTTCCACTGGAACGCCGTGACGTCGATGACGACCTCGGGGTTGGGATCCTTGTGCAGCATCTTCTCCTGCACCACCACGGTGAAGTAGAAGAGCACCGAGATGATGAGGAACGGCACGACGGTCAACACCAGTTCCAGTGGCATGTTGTAGCCGAACTGGCGCGGCATGTCGGTGTCGGTCTTCTTCTTGCGATGGAAGACGCTCGTCCAGAACAACATGACGTAGACGATGGCGCCGACGACCAGCGCTGCGATGACGCAGGCGATCCAGAGCTCTCGGTTGAGCTTGGCCTCGGGCGTGATGCCGTTGGGCCAGCCGAGGCCGATTGCCTCAGACCAGCTGCAGCCGCTGAGCAGGAGCGAAGTCCCACCGAGAACTACCGACAACGCCACCAACCGGAACCCGCGTGCGGTCACGTCGGTGCCTCCTAGAAGTGGGTGAAACCAGGCGAATACTACGCAGCGTAGACCACACCGTTGGGCAGGAGCGAAGCGACCGGGGGATGTCACTGTGGCCCGGAGCGAAGCGACCGGGGTGTCGGTTCCGTGACCCGTGGCGATTCGGCATACTGGCGCGATGTGCGGACTGCTGGCCTATCTACGCAACCCGTCCGCAGACCCGTCCCCCGGGCTGGTCGACGCGGTGTCCGGCGCCACCCACCTCATGCGTCACCGCGGGCCGGACGAGCCGGGGACCTGGGCTGACGACGACTCCGACCCCACCGTTGTGCTGGGCTTCAACCGGCTGTCGATCATCGACATCGCCCACAGCCATCAGCCGCTGACGTGGGGTCCCCCCGAGCAGCCCGACCGGTACCGGCTGGTGTTCAACGGTGAGATCTACAACTACCTCGAACTACGGGAGGAGTTGTCGGCGCGCCACGGCGTCGAGTTCGCCACCGACGGTGACGGCGAGGCGATCGTCGCCGCCTATCACCACTGGGGCACCGAGGCGCTGAACCGGCTGCGCGGCATGTTCGCCTTCGCGCTGTGGGACGCCAAGGACGAGGAGCTGTTCTGCGCCCGCGACCCGTTCGGCATCAAGCCGCTGTTCATGGCGACCGGCAGCGGCGGCACCATCGTCGGCAGCGAGAAGAAGTCACTCCTGGACCTGGCACCGGTCGCCGGTGTCGACCTCGAGGTGGACGAGCGCGCCGTGCAGCACTACACGGTGCTGCAGTACGTGCCCGAACCCGAGACGTTGCACCGCGGCATCCGTCGGCTGGAGTCGGGCAGCTACGCCCGCATCCGTCCGGGGCACGCGCCCGAGGTGACCCGCTACTTCGTGCCCCGTTTCTCGGCGGTGCCGTTCGTCGCGGGCGCCGAGCAGAGCCGGTACGACGAGATCACCGCGGTCCTGGAGGACTCGGTGGCCAAGCACATGCGTGCCGACGTCACGGTGGGCGCGTTCCTCTCCGGGGGCATCGACTCGACGGCCATCGCCGCACTGGCGATGCGCCACAACCCCCGCTTGATCACCTTCACCACGGGCTTCGAACGGGAGGGCTTCTCCGAGATCGACGTCGCCGTGGCCTCGGCGGAGGCGATCGGCGCCCGGCACGTCGCCAAGGTCGTCAGCCAGGCCGAGTTCGTCGCCGCGTTGCCCGAGATCGTCTGGTACCTGGACGAGCCGGTCGCCGACCCCGCCCTGGTGCCGTTGTTCTTCATCGCCCGCGAGGCCCGCAAGCACGTCAAGGTGGTGTTGTCCGGCGAGGGTGCCGACGAGCTGTTCGGCGGGTACACGATCTATCGGGAACCGTTGTCGCTCAAGGCATTCGACTACGTGCCCGGCCGCCTGCGCCGCACGCTGGGCAAGGCGTCGCGGCCGCTGCCCGACGGCATGCGCGGCAAGAGTCTGCTGCACCGCGGGTCGCTGACGCTCGAGGAGCGGTACTACGGCAACGCCAGGAGCTTCTCCGACGCTCAACTGCGGGCGGTGCTGCCGGGCTTTCGGCCGGAGTGGACGCACACCGACGTGACCGCTCCCCTGTACGCGCAGTCCGAGGGCTGGGACCCGGTCGCCCGGATGCAGTACGTCGACCTCTTCACCTGGCTGCGCGGCGACATCCTGGTCAAGGCCGACAAGATGACGATGGCGAACTCGCTGGAACTGCGGGTGCCGTTTCTGGACCCCGAGGTGTTCGAGGTGGCCTCGCGCCTCCCGTTCGACCAGAAGATCACCCGAACCACCACGAAGTACGCCCTGCGTCGCGCGCTGGAACCGATCGTGCCTGCGCACGTGCTGAACCGGGCGAAGCTTGGCTTCCCGGTGCCCATCCGGCACTGGCTACGGTCCGGTGAACTCCTCGACTGGGCCCACGCGACGCTCGCGTCGTCGCAGACCGACGGCTTGGTCGACAAGGCCGCGGTGGGCCGGATGCTCGACGAACACCGGACCGGCGCGGCCGATCACAGCCGACGGCTGTGGACGGTGTTGATCTTCATGCTGTGGCACGCGATCTTCGTCGAGCACAGCGTGGTGCCTCAGATCGCCGAACCGACGTATCCGGTGCAGCTGTAGGCACTCAGGCCAGCGTGGCGCCGATTTCCTGGCCGGCTTCGGGGCCGTAGGCCGCCGAGAGTCGCTCGACCGCGGCGTCGCGGTCCCAGGTCCACTCCTGCGGTCCGGTCGCCTCGAGCACCAGCACCGCGACGAGCGAGGCCAGCTGGGCCGAGCGCTCCAGGCTGAGCCCGGCGGCACGGCCGGTGAGGAAGCCGGCCCGGAACGCGTCGCCGATGCCGGTCGGGTCGGCCTGATGGGTCTCGGGCACGACGTCGACGTGGACGAACGTGCCGTCCGAGGACACCAGGTCGACGCCCTTCGGGCCAAGCGTGGTCACGCGCAGCCCGATCTGGTTCATCACCTCGGCCTCGCTCCAGCCCGACTTCTGCAGCAGCAGATCCCACTCGTAGTCGTTGGTGAACAGGTACGTCGCACCGTCGATGAGCTTGCGGATCTCCTCACCCGAGAGGCGAGCCAGCTGCTGGGACGGATCGGCCGCAAAGGCCAGTCCGAGCGCGCGGCACTCCTCGGTGTGCAGGAACATCGCCTCGGGATCGTTGGCTCCGACGATGACGAGGTCGATCTCGCCGGCCTTCTTCGCGACGTCGGCGAGCTTGATGTTGCGGGACTCCGACATCGCGCCCGGGTAGAAGGAGGCGATCTGGGCCATGTCCTCGTCGGTGGTGCAGACGAACCGCGCGGTGTAGGCACTCTCGGAGATCAGGACGTTGGAGCAGTCGACGCCGTGTTCGTCGAGCCAGGCCCGGTATTCGTCGAAGTCCTTGCCCGCCGCGCCGACGAGGGCGACGTCACCGCCGAGGACGCCGATGGCGAACGCCATGTTGCCGGCCACGCCGCCGCGATGCAGGACGAGGTCGTCGACCAGGAAGCTCAGCGACACCTTCTGCAGGTGGTCGGCCAGCAGTTGTTCGGAGAACTTGCCGGGGAACTTCATCAGATGGTCGGTCGCAATGGATCCGGTCACCACAATCGTCACGAAGCGTTGCCCTTCATTTGGTTAAACGCGCTACCTAAGACTAACTCGCAGGTCGGTGCGCTAGCCTAACAACGTCATGGCCGGCCCAATCCCGTACCCCGAGTCCCCATACCCGGAATCGACGCCCCAGCAACGGTTTGCACCGACTGGGATGCGGCCGCCCTACCCGGGCGCGGTGCCGTCGGCGTATCCGGGCACGTTGCCGCCTCCGGTGAACTATCCGTCGCCACGCCGCCGCAGGCGCGTCGTGGTCCTCGGGGTGGTGGTCGTGGCGCTGATCGCCGCGGTCGTGGCGGTCATCGTGGTTGCCGGCCGCCGCGGCGGCGACGCCGTGACGGTGACCGACGCCTCGGCCACGACGGCAATTCAGGGTTATCTAGACGCGCTGTCCCGCGGCGACGACGAGACCGTGGCCCGAAACAATTCGTGCGGGTTCTACGACGCGGTCACCGACCGCCGCTCCGACATGACGCTCGCCAACCTGACCAGCGACGCGTTCCGTCGGCAGTACGGCCAGGTGAAGGTGACCTCGATCGACAAGATCGTCACGTGGTCACCCACGCAGTCTCAGGTGCTGTTCACGATGCGGGCGACCCCGGCGGGGCGCAACCAAGGCGAGGTCGAGCGCCAGGGCATCGCCCAGCTGCTCATCCAGGACCGGACGATCCTGGTGTGTTCGTATCTGCCGCGCAACGCCGGCCAGTTCTAGTCGGCGTCGCGCGGCGGGGACTCAGTTGAAGGAGTCGCCGCAGGCGCAGGAACCGCCGGCGTTCGGGTTGTCGATCGTGAAGCCCGTCTTCTCGATGCTGTCGACGAAGTCGATCGTCGCACCCTGAAGGTACGGAGCGCTCATCCGGTCGACGGTCAGCGTGACGCCGCCGAAGTCGACGTTCAAGTCGCCGTCGAGCGAGCGGTCGTCGAAGGCGAGCTCGTAGCGCAGACCTGCGCAACCGCCGGGCTGGACCGCGATGCGCAGATTCAGGTCGTCGCGGCCCTCCTGGTCCAGCAGCGACTTGGCCTTGGCCGCGGCGGCGTCGGTGAGGATGGCGCCGTGGGCGGCGGTGGTAGTCGTAGTCGACTCGTCCTGAACAGTCATTCCGTCTCCCTTGTACCAATCTTTTCCGAGGGGATTGTCATGCGTCGGATATCTCAACGGTACCTTGCCGGGACGCTATTCCCGACCCGTGGCGGCGGCCCACCGCGACGACGTCCATTCGGCGAGCCCGGTGAGCTGTCGCGCAGCGTCGTCCATCGCGACCTGGACCGAACCTGCGAAGTCGGTGATCGAGTGTGCGGCGACGATGCCCGCTCCCGCGAGGGCGGCGTCGTCGAGGGTGACCTGGCCGGCCAGCACCAGCACCTGGGCGTGCCGGGCTCCCGCGGCCAGGGCGCTGACCACCTTGCCGTGCAACGACTGGTCGTCGAATCGGCCCTCGCCGGTGACGATCACGTCGGCGGCGGCGACGTCGCCGGCGAGGTCGGTGTGTTCGGCGATGACGGCGGCACCCGACTCCCGCCGGCCCCCCAGGGCCAGTAGCGCCGCTCCCAGACCGCCGGCCGCACCCGCGCCGGGCTCGTCGCGCACGGTGCGACCGGTGCCCGCCTCGAGGACGTCGGCCCACGCGGTCATCCGGTCCTCGAGCAGGTCGACGGTGGCGGGATCGGCGCCCTTCTGCGGGCCGAAGACGTGGGCCGCACCCCTTGGCCCCAGCAGCGGGTGCTCCACGTCGGTGGCGGCGACCAGGTCCACCCCGGCCAGCCGGGTCACGGCGTCCTCGATGCCGCCGAGCGCGTCGACCAGGCCGCGTCCGCCATCGGTGCAGGCGCTGCCGCCCAACCCGACGACGATGCGGACGGCACCGGCGGCCAGGGCGGCGTCGACCAGCTGGCCGACGCCGCGACTGTGCGCCTCGACCGCGGTGTGGACGGTGGGCGGTCCGCCGAGGATGGCCAACCCGCACGCCTGCGCGCACTCGACGTAGGCGGTCGCCGAGTCGGCGTCGTACACCCACTCGGCGGTCACCTGGGCGGACAGCGGACCGCTGACCTGGGCCGACCGGCGGCCGCCGAAGCGGTTGGCCAGCACGTCGACGAATCCGGGGCCGCCGTCGGACTGCGGCGCCAGCGTCAACTGATCCCCCGGCCGGCCGCGCCGCCAGCCGGTGGCGATGGCCTCGGCGGCTTCGACGGCGGTGAGGCTGTCGCCGTAGCAGTCCGGGGCGATGAGGACGTGTAGGTCGGGGATCGTCACCCCCGAAGGGTAAGGCGAATGGGTCTCGGCGACGCGGCAGATCGGAGGTGCATGTCGGTGCCCGCCAGGATGTCAGTAACCTGGGAGGCGTGAATCTGCTGGGTCGCAAGAAGGACAATCCCCCATCCGAGGAGAGCGACGCGTCCTCCTCCGTAGCCGGGATGTCCGTGGCCGAGCAGGAGGCCAGGGCGCGTGTGACGGCCCCGAAGGGCCGGCCCACGCCCAAGCGCAACCAGACCCGCAGTCGCGGCCCGGTCGCCCCGGCCCCGATGACGTCGGCCGAGGCGCGCAAGCGCAAGAAGGCCGCCAAGCAGACGATGAGCAAGGAAGAGCGCAAGGCCGACAAGCTGGTGCGCCGCGCGGCGCTGGCCGAACGTCGCGAGAAGATGATGTCGGGCGAGGACTCGTACCTGCTGCCCCGCGACAAGGGCCCGCTGCGCCGCTACGCCCGCGACGTCGTCGACGCCCGGCGCAACCTGCTGGGGCTGTTCATGCCGGCTGCGCTCGCTCTGGTCTTCGTGATGCTGTCGCTGCCGTCGGTCCAAATCCAGTACTACGTGCAGTTCGTCATGCTCGGCCTGGTGGTCGTCATGGTGGTCGACGGGTTGCTGATCGGCCGTCGGGTCAACAAGGCCGTCGACGCCAAGTTCCCCGACAACACCGAAAGTGGTTGGAAGTTGGGCTTCTACGCCGCCAGTCGGGCGTCTCAGCTGCGCCGCATGCGGGCACCCCGCCCCCAGGTCGAGCGCGGCGCCAAGATCGCCTGATTCGGCGTGCGCGTCCTCGCGCTCGGTGGCATCCGGTCCGGCAAGTCGCAGTGGGCGGAGGCGGTGATCGCCCTGGCCGCCTCGGCGGCACCCATCCGCTACGTGGCCACCGGCGCCGTCTCAGACGATCCCGACTGGGCAGCCCGGGTCGCTTCCCATCGGCAACGCCGTGACGATCGTTGGTCGACGGTCGAAAGTACCGACGTCGCAACGCTTTTGCGCACCGATCCCGACGTGCCCACCCTGGTCGACGACGTCGGCGGCTGGCTGGTGGCCGCGATGGATCGCCGAAGCGCGTGGACCGGTGGTGTCGTCACACCCGACGTCGACGACCTGGCCGACGCGGTCGAGGCGTTCCGGGGGCCGCTCGCACTGGTCAGCCCGGAGGTCGGGCTGACGGTGGTGCCCGCGACCGAATCCGGCCGTCGGTTCGCCGACGCGTTGGGCACGCTCAACCAGCGCCTCGCGGCGACGTGTGACCGGGTGGTCCTGGTGATCGCCGGGCAGCCGCTGACGGTCAAGGAGCAGTCCCCCACGTGATCGGTTCCGTCGCATCGGCTTTCGCGTTCAGCACCGTCCTGCCGGTCCGCACCCGACAGCCCTTCGGCCGGGGCGCCCTGACCGCGCTGCCGGTGGTCGGGGTGGTGCTCGGCGCGATGGCCGCCGCCGCAGCGTGGCTGGCGGCGCAGGCGTTCGGAACCGGGAACCCGTTGAACGGCATGGCCGTGGTGACGGTCCTGCTGCTGGCGACTCGGGGTTTGCACGTCGACGGCTTCGCCGACACCGTCGACGGGCTGGGCTGCTACGGACCGCCCGAGCGGGCGCTGGCCGTCATGCGCGACGGTCCCGCCGGTCCGTTCGGCGTCGCGGCGATCGTCGTCGCGGTCGTGGTCCAGGGCTTGACGTTCACGATGCTCGACCCGGTCGCGATCGTCGTGGCGGTGGTGGCGGGCCGGGTGGCGGTGGTCTTGGCCTGCCGCCGCGGTGTTCCCGCGGCACCGGGCGGCACTTTGGCCGCGCTGGTGGCGGGCACCCAGCCGGGTTGGGTGGCCGCCGCGTGGGTCGCCGTGCTCGCCGCGGGTGCGTCGGCGGCCACCGTCCGGCCGTGGCAGGGCCCGGTCGCAGTGGTGGTCGCCCTGTCGATCACCGCGGTGCTGGTGGCGCACTGCGTGCGACGGTTCGGCGGCATCACCGGTGACGTGCTCGGTGCGTGCGTCGAGTTGACGACCACGGTCGCCGCGTTGGGACTGGCGGTCGGCTGAGTCAGCCGAGTCGGGTCATCCAGTCGTGGGTGTCGGCGAACGTGCCGCGCTGAATGCCGGTCAGGGTGTCGCGTAGCGCCATCGTGACCTCGCCCGGTTCGCCGTCGGCGATGGTGAACTCGCCGTCGCCGGACTTCACGTGCGAGACCGGGGTGATGACCGCGGCGGTGCCACAGGCGAACACCTCGGTGATCTCCCCCGCGGCGGCCTTCTTCTGCCACTCGTCGACGTCGATCTTGCGTTCCTCGACGGAGTACCCGGCGTCGGATGCCAACTGCAGCAACGAGTCTCGCGTGATGCCCGGCAGCAGCGAGCCGCTGAGTTCGGGGGTCACGAGACGCGCGGTGCCGCCGCTGCCGAAGACGAAGAACAGGTTCATCCCGCCCATCTCCTCGACGTAGCGCCGTTCGAGCGCGTCGAGCCACACCACCTGGTCGCAGCCGTGGTGCGTCGCCTCGGCCTGGGCGAGGAGTGACGCGGCGTAGTTGCCGCCGAACTTCGCCGCGCCGGTGCCGCCGGGGCTGGCCCGGACGTACTCCGTCGACAGCCACACCGACACCGGCTTGAGGCCACCCTTGAAGTACGCGCCTGCGGGCGAGGCGATGACCATGTACCGGTATTCGACGGCCGGCCGCACGCCGAGGCCCGGCTCGGTCGCGAAGATGAACGGACGCAGGTACAGCGACTCCTCGCCGCCCGCGGCGGGCACCCAGTCACCGTCGACGGCGATCAGCTGCCGCAGCGACTCGAGGAACACCTCCTCGGGAAGTTCGGGGATGGCCAGCCGCCGCGCGGAGGTGCGCAGTCGGGCGGCGTTGGCCTCCGGCCGGAACGACACGATGGAACCGTCGACCCACCGGTAGGCCTTCAGGCCTTCGAACACTTCCTGGGCGTAGTGCAGCACCACCGCGGACGGGTCGAGTTGGATGGGCCCGTACGGCAGCACCTTGGCGTCGTGCCAGCCACGGCCCTCGCCGTATTCGATGCTCACCATGTGGTCGGTGAAGTACCCGCCGAAGCCGGGGTCGGCCAGAATTCCGGTCCGTACTTCGTCGCTTGCCGGGTGCGCGTTGCGGGCAAGCGTGAAGTCGAGGGGACCGTCAGTCATGTGCCGATTGTATAACCCGTGACTACCGAGTTTTCGCCTCCACGAACGGCGGTGCGACGACCTCGCAGTCCAGGGCCCGGCCCCGGACGTCGACCGCCACCCGTTGTCCGTCGGCGATGCCGGCGTCCGCGTCGATCAGGGCCAGGGCGATGCCGAGTTTCAATGTCGGAGAGAAGGTTCCCGAGGTGGTGACGCCCACCGGGCGGTCGCCGTCGAGCACCGTCATGTCCGCCCGGAGCACGCCGCGTCCGAGCGCCTTGAGCCCGCGGAGCACCCGGCGCGGGCCGGCCTGCTTCTCCTCGAGCAATGCCTCCCGACCCCAGAACGCGTCCTTCTTCCACCCGATGGCCCAGCCGCAGCGGGCCTGCAGGGGTGAGATGTCCAGCGACAGTTCGTGGCCGTGCAGCGGGTAACCCATCTCGGTGCGCAGCGTGTCGCGGGCGCCGAGTCCGGCCGGTTCGCCGCCGGCCGCCGCGACGGCCTCCACCAGCGCGTCGAACACGACCGCGGCGCGGTCCCATTCGGGGAGCAGTTCGTAGCCGTGCTCGCCGGTGTACCCGGTGCGGCACACCCGCACGGGCACCCCGCCGTACTCGGCGTCCGCATACCCCATGTAGTCCATGTCGGTGGGCAGTCCCAGCGCGGCGAGCACCTCGGCCGACTTCGGGCCCTGGACGGCGAGCACCGCGAAGGACCGGTGCTCGTCGGTGATGGTCAGCCCGGCCGGCGCCTTGGCCTGCAGGGCCGCGACGACCGCGGCGGTGTTGGACGCGTTCGGCACCAGGAACACCTCGTCGTCGGACACGTAGTAGGCGATCAGATCGTCGATCACGCCACCGGAGTCGTTGCAGCACAACGTGTATTGGGCCTTGCCCGCGCCGATCCGGCGGAGGTCGTTGGTCAGGGCGGAGTTGACGTACTCCGCGGCGCCCGGCCCCACCACCAGGGCCTTGCCGAGGTGGCTGACGTCGAAGAGGCCGACGGCGTTGCGGGTGGCGTTGTGCTCGCTGACGGTGCCCGCGTAGGACACGGGCATCAGCCAGCCCCCGAATTCGGCGAAGCTCGCCCCCAACTCGCGATGGCGGTCCTCCAGCGGGCCCTTCAGCAGGTTGTCACTCACGGCGAGTGACTTTATCCCCCCGGGTCGCTTCGCTCCTGCCCGCCGGACCCAATGCCCCGCCGCTAGGGTGACTTCCGTGAGCACTTCACCCGGCTACCAGTCCCCCACCGTCACCGTCTCCACCGGCCTGCCCAAACGCGGCATCGGCGCGGCGGTGCTGATCGTGCCCGTCGTCACCGGCGACGACGATCGGGCCCGCGTGGTCCCCAACCCCTTCCTCGACGCCGAGGCCGTCGGCGAGATCGAAGTGGCGCTGACCGCGCTCGGCGCCAAGGGCGGCAGTGAGCAGACGACGCGGGTGGTGGCTCCGTCACTGCCGGTCGCCAGCGTGTTGGCGGTCGGTCTCGGCAAGTCCCGCGACGAATGGTCGGCCGACGCGATCCGGCGGGCGGCCGGGGTGGCGGCGCGGGCGTTGAGCGGCGTCGAGAGCGTCGTGACCACGCTCTCCGAGCTCGACGTGGCGGCGACGGTCGAGGGCCTCGTCCTCGGCGCGTACCGCTTCACCGACTTCCGCAGCGGCAAGACCGCCCCCAAGGAGCCGGGCCTGGCCAAGATCACGGTGCTGTCGACGGCGAAGGGCGCCAAGGCCGACGCCGTCCGCGGGACCGACGTGGCCACCGCCGTCGCGACGGCGCGCGACCTGGTCAACACTCCGCCGAGTCATCTGTTCCCCGACGAATTCGCCAAGCGCGCAAGGGCTCTCGGCGAGTCGGTCGGCCTGCGGGTCGAGGTGCTCGACGAGAAGGCCCTCGAGAAGGGCGGCTACGGCGGCATCGTCGGCGTCGGCAAGGGTTCGACGCGGCCGCCGCGCCTGGTCCGGCTGATTCACGACGGCGGCAAGGGGCGCAAGCCCAAGAAGGTCGCCCTGGTCGGCAAGGGCATCACCTTCGACACCGGCGGCATCTCGATCAAGCCGGCCGCGAACATGCACCACATGACCTCCGACATGGGCGGTGCGGCCGCCGTGATCGCGACGGTGGTGCTGGCCGCCAAGCAGGGCCTGCCGATCGACGTCGTGGCGACGGTGCCGATGGCCGAGAACATGCCCTCGGCCAGTGCGCAGCGCCCGGGCGACGTGCTCACCCAGTACGGCGGCATCACCGTCGAGGTGCTCAACACCGACGCCGAGGGCCGGCTGATCCTGGCCGACGCGATCGTGCGGGCCTGCGAGGACGGGCCCGACTACCTCATCGAGACCTCGACGCTGACCGGTGCGCAGACGGTCGCGCTCGGCGCCCGCACCCCAGGGGTGATGGGCAACGACGAGTTCCGCGACCGCGTGGCCGCGCTGTCGCAGGCCGTCGGGGAGAACGGCTGGGCGATGCCGCTGCCCGACGAGTTGAAGGACGACCTCAAGTCCACCGTCGCCGACCTGGCGAACGTCAGTGGTTCCCGGTACGCCGGCATGTTGGTCGCGGGTGTCTACCTTCGCGAGTTCGTCGCCGACGGTGTGCAGTGGGCCCACATCGACGTGGCCGCTCCGGCGTACAACACCGGCGGCCCGTGGGGCTACACCGGCAAGGGCGGCACCGGCGTGCCGACGCGCACGATGTTCGCCGTCCTCGAGGACATCGCGAAGAACGGCTGACGGGCTAGGCCGCCAGCGGCACCAGGTGGGCCTGGGCGGCCTGGACGAACTCGGCGACCAGTGGGTTCGCGTCCCCGATCCGGGTGACGACGACGACCTCGCTGGCGGGCACGTCCTCGATCGGGACGGACGCCAGGTCGGCCCGCAGCGAGCTGCGCCGGTCACCGACCGGGACGACGGCCACTGCCAGGCCGCTGGCGACGAGTTCTAGTCTGTCCTCGAAGCTCACGACGACGGGGCCCTCCGGGACCGAAGCGGCGTCGGTCGGGTAGATCGAGCGCGGTGCGCCGTGGGAGCAGTAGACGGTGAGGCCACCGGCGAAGTCCTGCAGTGACACCGATGCCCGACCGGCCAGCCGGTGGTCGGCGGGGAGTACCAGCATCCGCGGCTCCTCGTACAGCACGGTGACGTGCACGTCGTCCGCCGGATGCGGCAGTGGCGCGCGGGTGACCAGCACGTCCACCCGGCCCTCGGCGAGCATCGCCCCGTCGTGGCACTCGAGGTGGCGGGTGCCGATCGTCGCGTGAGGGTGGCGGCGCCGCAGGTCGCGGATGGCCGGGGTGACGACCAGATCCTCGACGTAGCCGACGACGACGTTGCCCGCCGGCGCATGGGCGCGGGCGGTCAGAGCGGCCCGGCGCGCGGCACGCAGCAGGGCCTGCGCCTCGGGGAGGAACGCCGCGCCCGCCTCGGTGAGCCGGGTGCCCCGAGGCGTGCGGTCGAACAGCGGCACGCCGAGCCGGTTCTCCAGACGCTGGATCTGACGGCTCAGGGCCGGTTGGGCCAGGTGCAATTCGGCCGCCGCCCGGCCGAAGTTCAACTGCTCGGCCACGACGGTGAAGTACCGCACCAGCCGCAGTTCGAGGTCGGTTCCGAAGTCGTTCACCGGGGAGTCCTCACGGGCGGGTTCAACCCGGCCGCCGACCTCGGCTATTCCGACGCCGCCATGCCGTTTCGGCATGACGCGGTGCCGAACGGGTCTTGGACAGCCCTGCCACGCGGGCCGAAGACTCCTTGGCATGGGCAGATACGACGGCAAGACGGCAGTGATCACCGGCGGCAGCAGCGGCCTCGGGCTGGCCGCGGCCCGGCATCTGGTCGACGAGGGCGCGCGCGTTCTCGTCACGGGACGAACCCAGGAGACGCTGGACGACGCGGCGGGGCAACTGGGCGGCGGGGCGGTCGCCGTGCGCAGTGACACCAGTTCGCTGACGGAGATCGACGCGTTGGCCGAGCGGGTGCGCGCCGAGTTCGGCACGGTCGACGCGCTGGTGGTCAACGCGGGCATCGGCAGCTTCGACCCGTTCGACGCGGTGACCGAGCAGACCTTCGACGAGGTGTTCGCGATCAACGCGAAGGGCCCGTTCTTCACGGTGCAGAAGCTGGCGCCGTTGCTGGCCGAGGGCAGTGGCGTGGTGCTGACGACGTCGACGGCCAACCAGACCGGGTGGGACGCGGTCAGCGTCTACGCGGCGAGCAAGGCGGCGCTGCGGTCGATGGCCCGCACGCTGAGCCGGGAGTTGCTGCCGCGGGGCATCCGGGTGAACGCCGTCAGCCCCGGCTCGATCGACACCGGCAAGTTGGAGAAGGAAGTGCCCGAGAGGGCCGCCGAGATCAAGGCCGCGTTCACCGCGAGCAACCCGATGCGACGCTTCGGCCACCCGGACGAGTTCGCGCCTGCGGTGGCCTTCCTGGCCTTCGACGCGACGTTCGTCGCAGGCGTCGAACTCGTCGTCGACGGCGGCGACTCACAGCTCTAAGACGTTGTACGAGAAAGGAATTCACATGCCAGACTACGACGGCAAGCGCGTCGTCATCACCGGCGGCACCAGCGGCATCGGCCTCGCCACCGCCAAATTGTTGGACGCGGGTGGGGCCCGGGTCATGGCGACCGGCCGGACCCCCGCGTCGCTGGCGGCCGCCACGGCCGCCCTCGGGCCACGGGCGCTCGTCGACCGGCGCGATGCCGCCGACGTCGACGGCCTCGCCGACCGGGCGGCCGCCGCGTTCGGCGGCGTCGACCTGCTCGTGCTCAACGCCGGAGCGACGGTGGGCGCCACGATCTCCGACACCACCGGCGAGCAGTACGACGACCTGTTCGCCCTCAACACCAGGGCACCGTTCTTCACCCTGCAGCGGTTCGTCCCGCTGATGCCGCCCGGCAGTGCGGTGGTGGTGACGACGTCGATCGCCAACCGCAAGGGCATCGCGGCGACGAGCGTGTACTCCGCAACCAAGGCCGCCCTGCGATCGATGACCCGCACGTTCGCCGCGGAACTGGTCGACCGAGGGATTCGGGTCAACGCCGTCTCCCCCGGCCCGGTCGACACCGGCATCCTCGAACGGTCCATGCCCGCCGAGGCGGCGAGCGAATTCCTCGCCGCGCAACGAGCCCAGAACCCGATGCGACGCCTCGGCGAACCCGACGAGGTGGCGAAGGCCATCGTCTTCCTGGCCTTCGACGCCACCTACACCACCGGCGCGGAGCTGACCGTCGACGGCGGTGCGTCCCAGCTCTAAGGGCGCCGGGGTTACATCACCGATCCGCGCGCGGTGCTGCGCAGCACCTGCGGCGCAATCCTCGAGGTGCCGTAGAGCAGGTACGCCTCGGGCGCGACCGGGCGGATCGCCGTGTTCTTGGCGACCGACGACACGATGGCCTTGGCAACCTTGTCGGGGCCGTAGCGCCGCGCGGCGAACAACACCTCGAGCTGTTTGCGGCGACCCGCCACATGGCCCCCGCGGCCCGCCGGGGCGTCGAACCGGGTGGTGCGCACGATGTTGGTGTCGATCACCCCGGGGCAGATGGTGGTGAGGCCGACGCCGGCGGCGTCGAGTTCGGCGCGCAGGCAGTCCGAGAACATGTACACCGCCGCCTTGGACGTGCAGTAGGCGTTCATGGCTTGCAGCGGCGCGTAGGCGGCCATCGACGACACGTTCACCACGTGGCCACCCGTGCCGCGTTCGACGAGCCGGCTGGCGAACGCCCGGCAGCCGTTGACCACGCCGCCGAGGTTCACCTCGAGCACGCGGTCCCACTGCTCGGCGGGAGTGTCGAGGAACGACCCGGCGTGGCCGATCCCGGCGTTGTTCACCACCACGTCGGGGACGCCGTACGCGGTGCAGACGCGCTCGGCGAACGCCTCGACGGCATCGGCGTCGGAGACGTCCAACACGTAGTGGTGCGCCACGCCGCCGCGGGCGGCGATCAGCGCCGCCGTCTCGGCAACGCTGTCCTCGTCGACGTCGCTGACCACGATCTCGGCGCCGCGCTCGGCAAAGGCCAGCGCCGTCGCGCGGCCGATGCCGCTGCCCGCCCCGGTCACCGAGACCAGCGAGTCACCGAAGGTGTCACGCGCCCTGCCGACCTGGGCCCGCAACAGGGCGCGGGCGGGTGCGCCGCCCTGAACGTGGTCGACGAACTCCGCGACCGCGTCGGCCACCGTCCGGGGATGCGACAGCTGCACCCGGTGGCCGGCGGCGACGTCGCGGCGCCACAACCGGGACGCCCAGGTGGGGGTCTCGTCGTACACGTAGTGGCGGACGAACGGGTCGTTGGTGGCGACGACGAGCTGGACGGGCACGCCGACGCGGTGATCCGGCCGGGCGTGGGCCAGGGACGCGCCGACGTTGGCGCGCACGACGGGAGCCGCCACGGAGCGAGCGGCCAGGTAGGTCAGCAGTAGCAACTGCGTCAGCGCCCTGGCGAACCGGCGCGGCGCGTAGGGCCGCGTCAGGCCGCCGACGACGAAGCGGTTCAGGTGGTCGGCGCTCGGGCCGGAGATCGAGGTGAACGAGGCGACGCGGTCGGCGTCGGCGCGTCGCGCGAGGTACTCCCACACGCCGACCGATCCCCAGCCGTGTGCCAGCACATGGACGGGCCCGTCCGGGCTCAGCGCGCCGACCACGGCGTGGAAGTCGTCGGCGAAGCGTGCCACGGCATAGGCCGAGCGACGCGAGGGCACGTCGGACCTTCCGGCGCCACGGTTGTCGTAGCGGATGACGCGGTAGCGATCCTCGAGCAGTGCGACCACGCCGTCCCACACCACGTGCGAGTCGGGCGAGCCGTGCACCATGACGATCGTCGGTCCGTCCGGGTTGCCCCGTTCGTACACGGCGATCCGGACGCCGTCGGGTGCGGTGACGGTGTGGGCGGTCCCGTCAGCCATCCTCGAGTTCCCGTCTGAGTTCGCGCTGGCGTTCGATGCGCCGACGCGCGTCGAAGTCGCGCATGCGCTGCGGATAGCCGACCTTTTGCACGTCGTAGACCGGGATGTTCAGCTTGTCGCTGAGGCGGCGGGCGCCCTTGTCCCCGCCGGCCCGGCGTCGCGTCCACTCCCCGTCGGCGAGCCACCAGCACCACCGTCACCTCCGTGACGGTGGTCTTGGGTTCGACGAACGCCTCCACGCCCTGATGCTCGGCCACCCACCGTCGGAGGTACGTGAGGTCGGCCGCGGGGTCTCGACCGTCGGGAGCCCCCTTTGAGCCGCGTCGGCGGAACGAATCGAACAGTCCCAACTGGACCTCACTCCCTGAATCAGGCCTTCAATGGTGCCAGAGGAGCAACTCGGCCGGTCTGCGGCGACCGCCGGGCCAGGACGTGACAGGATGGGCAGCGAGCATTTTCGACCGTTACGAGCGACCGTTCGAGGAGTCACATCACATGGCCATCACCGTCCAGATGCCCGCACTCGGTGAGAGCGTCACCGAGGGGACCGTCACGAGATGGCTGAAGCAAGAAGGCGACACCGTCGAGGTCGACGAGCCCTTGCTCGAAGTGTCCACCGACAAGGTCGACACCGAGATCCCGTCACCGGCCGCAGGCGTACTGACCAAGATCATCGCCAACGAGGATGACACCGTCGAGGTCGGTGGCGACCTCGGCACGATCGGCGACGCCGACGAAGGCGACGGTGGCGAGAGCGCTCCCGCCGACGAGGAGAAGTCCGAGCCGGAACCAGAGCCCGAGCCAGAGCCGGAACCCGAGCCAGAGCCCGAGGCCAAGGAAGAACCCAAGGACGAGCCGGCCGCAGCGAAGAGCAGTGGTGGCGGCAAGTCCACCTCGGTCGTGATGCCCGAGCTGGGCGAGTCCGTCACCGAGGGCACCGTCACCCGCTGGCTGAAGAAGGTCGGCGACAGCGTCGAGGTCGACGACGCCCTGGTCGAGGTGTCCACCGACAAGGTGGACACCGAGATTCCGTCGCCGGTCGCAGGCACGCTGCTGTCGATCACCGCCGAGGAGGACGACACCGTCGCCGTCGGCGGCGAACTGGCGAAGATCGGTGACGCCGCGCCCAAGGCCGAGGAGCCCGAACCGGAACCAGAGCCCGCGCCCAAGGCCGAGGAGCCCGAGCCGGAGCCAGAGCCCAAGGCCGAGGAAGCCAAGCCGGAACCCAAGCCCGAGCCGAAGCCCGAACCCAAGCCCGAGCCCAAGCCCAAGCCCGAGCCGAAGCCCGAACCCAAGGCCGCCCCCGCCGCCGAGGCACCCGCGTCCGACGGCAGTCCGTACGTGACGCCGCTGGTCCGCAAGCTGGCAGGAGAGAACGGCGTCGACCTGTCCTCGGTCAAGGGCACCGGTGTCGGCGGCCGCATCCGCAAGCAGGACGTGCTCGCCGCCGCGGAGGCGAAGAAGGCACCTGAGCCAAGCGCGGCTCCCACGGCGCCCGCCGCCGACGCCCCGGCGGCCAAGGCACCCGCCGCCGCACCCGCGCTGTCGCACCTGCGCGGCACCACGCAGAAGGCCAACCGCATCCGGCAGATCACCGCCAAGAAGACGCGCGAGTCCCTGCAGACGACGGCACAGCTGACGCAGACGCACGAGGTCGACCTGACCAAGATCGTGGCGTTGCGGGCGCGCGCCAAGGCGACCTTCCAGGAGCGCGAGGGCGTCAACCTCACGTACCTGCCGTTCTTCGCCGTCGCGGTGATCGACGCGCTGAAGGCGCACCCGAACGTCAACGCCAGCTACGACGAGGACTCCAAGGAGATCACCTACTACGACGCCGAGCACTTGGGCTTCGCCGTAGACACCGAGCAGGGTCTGCTGTCCCCCGTCGTCAAGAACGCGGGCGACCTGTCGCTCGGCGGGCTCGCGCGGGCGATCGCCGACATCGCGGCACGCGCGCGCTCGGGCAACCTGAAGCCCGACGAGTTGTCCGGCGGCACGTTCACGATCACCAACATCGGCAGCCAGGGCGCGTTGTTCGACACCCCGATCCTGGTGCCGCCGCAGGCGGCGATGCTGGGCACCGGTGCCATCGTCAAGCGTCCCCGCGTCGTGGTCGACGAGAACGGCAACGAGTCCATCGGCGTCCGGTCGGTGTGCTACCTGCCGCTGACCTACGACCACCGACTGGTCGACGGGGCCGACGCGGGCCGCTTCCTGACGACGGTCAAACGGCGTCTCGAAGAGGGAGCGTTCGAGGCCGACCTCGGACTGTAGGCCTCGTGCGACATGCCGTCATCGCGATCGCGGGCTCCTCGGGGCTGATCGGTTCCGCGCTGACGTCGGCCCTTCGGGCCGCCGATCATCGGGTGCTGCGGCTGGTGCGGCGTGCCCCGTCCACCGCCGACGAGGTCTTCTGGGACCCGGACACCGGACAGTTCGACGCGAGCGCGTTGCGCGGCGCGGACGCCGTCGTCAACATGTGCGGCGTCAACGTCGCCGGCAAGCGGTGGTCGGGTGCGTTCAAGCAGAGCCTGCGCGACAGCCGCATCGGCCCCACCGAGGTGCTGTCCCGGGCGGTCGTCGAATCCGGCGTCCCCGTGCTGGTCAACTCCAGCGCGGTCGGGTACTACGGCGACGCCCGTGATCGCGTCGTCGAGGAGTCGGCTCCCGTGGGCAAGGGCTTCCTCGCCGGTCTGTGCCGGGACTGGGAGGCGGCGACGGAGTCCGCCACGGCCGCCGGCGTGCGAGTGGTCCTGATGCGGACCGGCCTGGTGCTGTCCCCTGCGGGCGGCGTGGTCGCGCGGCTCAAGCCACTCTTCGGAGTGGGTCTGGGCGCACGGTTGGGCGGCGGCCGGCAGTACATGCCCTGGATCACCCTCGAAGACGAGGTGCGGGCGTTGACGTTCGCCATCGAGAACCCCGACCTCGCCGGTCCCGTCAACGGCACCGGGCCCGCGCCCGTCACGAACGCCGAGTTCACCGCGGCGCTCGGGCGGGCGCTACACCGGCCGGCCCCGCTGGCGGTGCCCAAGTTCGCCTTGCGTGCCGTCCTCGGCGAGCTGGCCGACGAGGGTCTCCTCGGCGGGCAGCGGGCCATCCCGGCGGCCCTGGAACGAGCTGGCTTCGAGTTTCACCACCACACGATCGGCGAGGCGATGGGCTACGTCACCGCACCGAAGGCATCCTGAGACGCGTAGCGTCAAGGCCATGGGCGCAGCATCGGTCCGGTTGGCGGACACCGACGTCGAGGTGCGACGACTTGGTTCGATCGACTACCTCGCGGCGTGGCAGCTGCAGCGTGAGCAGGCCGACGCCCGGCTCGCCGGTGGTCCGGACACTCTGCTGTTGCTCGAACATCCCCCGGTCTTCACCGCGGGCCGACGCACCGAACCGCACGAGCGCCCCGTCTCCTCCGACGTTCCGGTGGTCGACACCGACCGCGGCGGGAAGATCACCTGGCACGGGCCCGGTCAGCTGGTCGGCTACCCGATCGTCGGCCTGGCCCAGCCGCTGGACGTGGTGAAGTTCGTCCGCCGCCTGGAGGACGCATTGATCGCGGTGTGCGCGAGCTTCGGCCTGCCGACCGGTCGCGTCGAGGGCCGGTCGGGCGTGTGGGTCCCCGCCGACGACGTTCGCCCCGCCCGCAAGGTCGCCGCGATCGGCATCAGGGTGGCCAGGGCGACGACGCTGCACGGCTTCGCCGTCAACTGTGACAACGACCTCTCCGCGTACTCGTCGATCGTTCCGTGCGGCATCTCCGACGCGGGTGTCACGTCGTTGACCGCCGAGCTCGGCCACCGGGTGACCGTCGACGACGTCGCCGCCGTGGTGGCCGTGGCCGTCCCCGACGCCCTCGACGGTCGACCAGCGCTAGCATTGTCGAAGTGACCGTCGAACCGTCCGAGATCGCCAAGCTGCCCGTTTCGCCGACCGGCCGCAAGCTGCTGCGCCTCGAGGTGCGCAACGCCGAGACGCCCATCGAGCGCAAGCCACCGTGGATCAAGACCAAGCTGAAGACGGGTCCGGAATACAAGGAACTCAAGGCCCTGGTCAAGCGCGAAGGTCTGCACACCGTCTGCGAAGAGGCCGGCTGCCCCAACATCTACGAGTGCTGGGAAGACCGCGAGGCGACGTTCCTCATCGGCGGTGAGCAGTGCACGCGGCGGTGCGACTTCTGCCAGATCGACACCGGCAAGCCGGCGGAGCTGGACCGCGACGAGCCCCGGCGGGTGGCCGAGAGCGTCCAGGCCATGGGCCTTCGGTACTCGACCGTCACCGGGGTGGCCCGCGACGATCTGCCCGACGGTGGGGCGTGGCTGTACGCCGAGACGGTGCGTCAGATCAAGGCGCTCAACCCGAACACCGGCGTCGAACTGCTCATCCCGGACTTCAACGCCATCCCCGAGCAACTCGAGACGGTGTTCGAGACCCGACCAGAAGTGTTGGCGCACAACGTCGAAACCGTCCCGCGCATCTTCAAGCGCATTCGACCCGCCTTCAAGTACGAGCGCAGCCTCGCGGTGATCACCGCGGCGCGCGACTACGGCCTGGTGACCAAGAGCAACTTGATCCTCGGAATGGGCGAGACCCCCGAGGAGGTGCGGACGGCGCTGGTCGACCTCCACGAGGCGGGCTGCGACATCATCACCATCACCCAGTACCTCCGCCCCTCCGCCCGCCACCATCCGGTGGAGCGGTGGGTCAAGCCCGAGGAGTTCGTCGAGCACGGCAAGTTCGCCGAGGAACTGGGCTTCCCCGGAGTGCTGGCGGGTCCGTTGGTGCGATCCTCGTACCGTGCGGGCAAGTTGTACGCCCAGGCGGCGCAACTGCGGACGAATAACACGCCACCCGTATCCTGATCCGATGGCGAAGACTCGCAAACCCGTTGCCGACAAGGCCGCCAAGGCCGAGGCGAAGGCTGCCCGCAAGGCCGCATCCAAGGAGCGCCGGAGCCAGCTCTGGCAGGCATTCCAGATCCAACGCAAGGAGGACACCCGACTCCTCCCCTACATGATCGGCGCGTTCGTGCTGATCGTGGCGATCGCGGTGGTCATCGGCATCCTCGTCGGCAACACGTTCACCTACGTCACGCTGATCCCGCTCGGCGTGGTGCTGGGCGCCCTGGTGGCGTTCATCATCTTCGGGCGCCGCGCGCAGAAGTCGGTGTACCGCAAGGCCGAGGGACAGACCGGCGCGGCCGCGTGGGCCCTGGACAACCTGCGGGGCAAGTGGCGCGTCACCCCCGGCGTCGCCGCCACCGGACACTTCGACGCCGTGCACCGCGTGATCGGCCGCCCGGGCGTGATCTTCGTCGGCGAGGGATCGGCCACGCGCGTCAAACCCCTGCTGGCGCAAGAGAAGAAGAAGACCGCCCGGCTCATCGGTGACATCCCCATCTACGACTTCGTCGTCGGCAACGGCGAGGGCGAGGTGCCCCTGTCGAAGCTGGAGCGCCACCTCACCAAGTTGCCGGCCAACATCACGGCCAAGCAGATGGATTCACTGGAGTCCCGACTGGCGGCGCTCGGCTCCCGCATGGGACCGGCCGCCATGCCGAAGGGCCCGCTGCCTCCGGGTGCCAAGATGCGCGGTGTACAGCGAACGGTGCGGCGCAAGTAGCGCACCGACACACCCGTCGGCCCGATTGAGCCCCGCATTCAAGGTCACCAGCTAATCTCCGTCCGGGAGTAGGCACGCCGGCATTCCGACCAGGTGCCTCGGGGGAAGTCTGTGGGGGGCAGTGGATGTGTACTGCGTGTGATTGGGCGCCGCATTTCGCCGCGTTCGGAGGTGTCCGCGCGAGCCGACGAACGGTGCTGACCGTTGCCGCAGTGGCCGCGGCGACCACCGCGATGGCGGCGTGCACGCCGACGCGGGAATCGCCCTCGTCGTCCAGCGCACCCAGCACGGCAGCCGCGGACGGGAAGGCGGACTTCGTCTTCCGCAACGGTCCCATCTACACCGTCGCCGGCCCGGACCCGTGGGCCAAGGCGCTGGCGGTCACGGGCACCACCATCACCCACGTCGGCGACGAGGCCGGCGCGATGGCCCTGGTCGGCGACAAGACCCGGGTGGTCGACCTGAACGGTCGACTGTTGATGCCCGGCTTCGTCGAAGCCCACATCCACCCGTTCATGGGGGCCTTCCTGACCTCGGGTCTCGATCTGCAGCTGCCCACCGGGGCCGACGCGCTCGCCGCGATCGCCAAGTACGCCGCCGACAACCCGGTCGGGCCGGTGCGCGGGTTCGGTTGGCGGGTCGACATGTTCGGCCCCGAGGGACCCAATCGAGCGGACCTGGACCGGATCCTGCCGGACCGTCCCGCGTTCTTCTTCGCCATCGACGGCCACAGCCTGTGGGTCAACTCGAAGGCACTCCAGATTGCCGGGGTCGACCGCAACACCCCCGATCCGATACCGGGATTCAGCTACTTCGTCCGCGACACGAAGGGCGATCCGACCGGGTACGTCCTCGAGGTCGTCGCCGAGCTACAGGTCGTCAACGCCGTCGAGCCGATCTCCCCCGAGACGATGGCGAAGCTCTTGGCGTCGTGGACGCCGAAGGCCGCCCAGGCGGGCATCACGTCGGTGTTCGACGCCGGGGTACCACCGATCGGTGAGGATCAGGCGGCCATCCTCGAGCTCTACGTCGACGCGGAGAAGCGCGGCGAGCTGCCCTTCCGCGTGGTGGCGTCCTACGCGGTGAAGGGACCGCCGGTCGACGACACGGTGGCCAAGATGACCGAGGTGCGCAACCGCGTCAACACCGAGCTGGTGCAGGCCACGGTGGTCAAGATCGTCGGGGACGGTACGCAGGGCGGCTACACCGCCTGGTTGTTGGAGCCCTATGCCGACAAGCCCGACACCACCGGTGGTTCGCCGTTCACCGAGGAGCAGTGGCACCGCATGATTCGCGACGTCGACGCGGCCGGTTTCGACCTGCACGTGCACGCCTGCGGGGAGCACACGGCCCGAGTGGCGCTGGACGCCATCGACGAGGCGATCGCCGCCAACCCTCCCCGCGAGCGCAGGCACGCCATCGCCCATCTGGTCTACGTCGACGACTCCGACAATCCGCGGTTCGGCAAGCTCGGCGTCATCGCGCAGTTCTCGGCGAACTGGCTGTCGGCAGACCCGGACACCGTGACCAACATGGGGGCGCGATACGGGTCGCCCCGCAAGGATCTGCTCTACCGGCCCCAGGACGTGCTCAAGTCGGGCGGCCGCATCTCGCTGGGCACCGATTGGCCTGCGGCGGGCTACTTCTCGACGTACAAGCCGCTGGACTCGATCCAGATCGGCGTCACCCGGCAACTCATCGGGCAGCCCGACGCGCCGGTCCTGGAACCCGCCGACCAGCGGCTGTCGGTGGTCGAGGCGGTGCACGCCAACACCTTGGGAGCGGCGTATCAGATTCGGTTGGACGACAAGGTCGGCTCACTCGAGACCGGCAAGCTCGCCGACCTCATCGTGCTGGACAAGAACATCCTCGACGGCGATCCGCACGACATTCACCAGGCGGCGGTCACGATGACGATGATGAACGGCCAGATCCGCCACGAGGTCTAGCGCCGGACGACGGCCGTTCCCGTCAACCGGTCCTGAAAGCCACGGCCGTCGGCGTCGGTGAACAGGGCGGGAATCACCAGCGCGACCAGCAGCACGCGGACCGTCGACCGGCCGATGCCGACGTGCTGGCGGTGGTCGACGGAGGCCACCTGCAGCCCCAGTGCCAGTTGGCCGGGTGTGAAACCGAACAACCGCACCGACACCGCCCCGAGCACGAGCCAGATGACCTCCAGGACCAGCGCCCGGTGGTCGGCAAGGGTGCCGCTGCGGTCCACCGACCCGGCGAGCGAGGCCAGCCCCATCGCGATCAGCCAGTCGAGCGTGACGGCCAGGACCCGTCGCCCGGTGCCGACCAGCGAACCCGGTCCCGACGGGGGCAAACCCAGACGTTGCCCGGCGAAGTCGTTGGGCCCCTGGCTGGCGTCGCCAGCCTCGGAGGGTGGCGGCCCGGAGAGCCAGGAACCAAAGGTGCGGGCCATGAATCCAGCATAGGGTGGGCGCCTGACACCACCACTGCGTAACGTCGGCGCAACATGCCTTTGACCGCCGCGCAATATGGTGTCCCTAGCGTCGAACGGCGGATCACCAGTCAAAGGAGAATTCTCAGTGCCAGAAAAGACTGCAGACGACATCTTCAAGCTGATCAAGGACGAGAACGTCGAGTACGTCGACATTCGCTTCTGCGATCTGCCGGGCGTCGTCCAGCACTTCTCGATCCCCGCCTCGGCCTTCGACGCGAGCGTGTTCGAGGACGGTTTGGCGTTCGACGGTTCGTCGGTGCGCGGCTTCCAGTCCATCCACGAATCCGACATGATGCTGCTGCCGGATCCCAACACCGCGCGCATCGACCCGTTCCGGCACGCCAAGACGCTGAACCTCAGCTTCTTCGTGCACGACCCGTTCACCCGTGAGGCCTACTCGCGCGACCCCCGCAACGTGGCCCGCAAGGCCGAGAACTACCTCGCCAGCACGGGCATCGCCGACACCTGCTTCTTCGGTGCCGAGGCCGAGTTCTACATCTTCGACTCGGTGACCTTCGACTCGAAGATCAACGGCACCTCCTACGAGATCGACTCCGAATCGGGCTGGTGGAACACCGGCGAGCCCTTCGAAGCCGACGGCAGCCCCAACCTGGGCTACAAGGTCCGGCCCAAGGGCGGCTACTTCCCCGTCGCGCCGTACGACCACTACGTCGACCTGCGCGACGAGATGGCCACCAACCTGCAGAACGCCGGGTTCGTCCTGGAGCGCGGCCACCACGAGGTCGGCACCGCGGGCCAGGCCGAGATCAACTACAAGTTCGACACCCTGCTGGCCGCCGCCGACGACGTGCTGCTGTTCAAGTACATCATCAAGAACACGGCGTGGAAGAACGGCAAGACCGTCACCTTCATGCCCAAGCCGCTGTTCGGTGACAACGGTTCCGGCATGCACGCCCACCAATCGCTGTGGAAGGACGGCAAGCCGCTGTTCCACGACGAGTCGGGCTACGCGGGTCTGTCGGACCTGGCGCGCCACTACATCGGCGGCATCCTGCACCACGCGCCGTCGCTGCTGGCGTTCACCAACCCGACGGTGAACTCCTACAAGCGTCTGGTGCCGGGCTACGAGGCGCCGATCAACCTGGTCTACAGCCAGCGCAACCGGTCGGCGTGCGTGCGCATCCCGATCACGGGCAACAACCCGAAGGCCAAGCGTCTCGAATTCCGTTGCCCGGACAGCTCGGGCAACCCGTACCTGGCGTTCGCGGCGATGCTGATGGCCGGCATCGACGGCATCAAGAAGAAGATCGAGCCGTTGGCGCCCGTCGACAAGGACCTCTACGAGCTTCCTCCCGAGGAGGCCGCGAACATCCCCCAGGCGCCGACGTCGCTGTCCGCGGTGATCGACCGCCTCGAGGAGGATCACGACTACCTCACCGAGGGTGGCGTGTTCACCGAGGACCTGATCGACACCTGGATCTCCTACAAGCGGGAGAACGAGATCATGCCGATCCAGATCCGTCCGCACCCGTATGAGTTCGCGCTCTACTACGACGTCTAATCGCGCGTAGAACGACACGCGAAGCCGGGCGGAGGTCACCTCCGCCCGGCTTCGTCGTGTCGGCGAGACGTACAACTATGCGGACCGGGGTCCGGATAGTAGAGTCGTCGCCATGCTGACGAATCTCGACGCCAGACTCGCCCCGCACGCCCCCGCCGTACTGAGCATCTTTCGCGTGGTCTTCGCGCTGCTGTTTCTGTGCCATGCCACCTCGCACCTCTTCGGTTGGCCGCTCGCCCAGCAGCAGGCCCCCGTCGGGGTGTGGCCGTACTGGTTCGCCGGGGTCATCGAACTGGTCACCGGCATCCTGATCGGCCTCGGATTGTTCACCCGCATCGCGGCTTTCATCGCCTCGGGCACCATGGCGTTCGCCTACTTCACCCAGCATTTGCCGAAGGACTTCGTCCCGCTGAACAACGGCGGCGAGGCGGCCGTCCTCTACTGCTTCGCGTTCTTCCTGCTGGTGTTCACCGGTGGCGGCGCGTGGGCCCTCGACGCCCGGCGCCGCAGCGGCGCGGCGTCGGTCACCCGCACCAGGCGCTGACGCCGGGGACGGTCAGCGGTCGAGCGCCAAGTCCTTGCGGAAGCGCTTCATCCCGTCGATCTTCTCCGCCGTGGTGGCCTCCGGGCCCGAATGGAACATCCACGGCTGCGTGAGGATGTGGGTGATTCCCGCAGCTTCGGCACGTTCGTAGTCCGCACTGCTCACCGCATCGACGAGCGGGGTCAGGATGGTGAAATCCTCCATCCCGAGCCCATTTTCGGCGCGTAGGTCGCGCAACCGCCGGGCACTCGCGATGGCGCGGTCGGTGGTGATCAGATCACCGATCCACCCGTCGTTGCGAGCCGCCCGGCGCAGCGCCACGTCGCTCAGTCCCCCGACGAAGATCGGAATGTGCGGCGGTGTGGGCTCCATCTCCAGGCGCGGGGTCTGGTAGAACTCGCCGTCGAACTCCGTCCACCCCGGCTGCCAGAGCGCGCGCAGCAGCTCGAGCATCTCGTCGGTGCGCTTGCCGCGGCGGTCGAAGCGCTGGCCCATCAACGTGAATTCTTCTTCGCACCACCCCACGCCGACGCCCAGCTCCACCCGGCCGCCGGCCAGATGTGCCGCCGTGCCAACGGCTTTCGCCACCGAGTACGGGTCGCGCATGCCGGGGATGAACACCGTCGTGACGAAGTGCAGCCGTTCGGTGACCAGGGCCAGCGCCCCGATCAGCACCCACGGGTCGGGCCAGTCGGTGAACGGTGGCCACCGGCGCTCGCCGTCCTTGGTGTACGGGTAGGGCGTGGCCAGCGTCTCCAGGTTGACTACGTGATCGGGGATGCCGAATCCGTCGTAACCGAGATCGTCTGCCGCCTTGGCCAATTCGACGATTTCACGGGTCGGCAGGAACGCGGGACTGACGTAGAACTTCATCCGCTGCACATTCCCGGGTCGCTACGCTCCTGCCGTCGCCCACCCCGCGCCCAGGCCGGCATGATGAACACCCCGTCGGCCTCCACCGTCCAGCCGCCGGCGTCACCGAGGAAGCCGCGCGCAAAGGTCTTGACGCCTTCGGTCCTCTCGACGAAGGCCTCCGCCCGCACCGCGCCCAGCGGGGTGCCGCGCAGGTAGCGCAGCGTGATGGTGCCGGTGAACAGCGGTTTGGTCAGGCCGTCGCTGGCCACCTCGCCGAGAAGGTGGTCGAGCACCAGCGCGCAGATGCCACCGTGCACCAGACCCGGCGGCCCCTCGTAGGCCAACCCGAGGTCGAATTCGGCCCAGCACCGGCCCCCGTCCTCGTGGTGGATGTCCATCGGCGGGGCGATCGCATTGCGCAGTCCCACTGCGGGATTCGCCCACGCCAGGGGTCGACCGGTCTCGGCGTGCCGCAGCGTCGACGTCGTGGTGCGCTGCGCGCTGCGCAGCCGGGCCGTGACCGCCTCGATGGCGGCCCTGGCCTCGTGGGCAGTGTCGTCGTCGACGTCGGTGCGGATGCCCGCGTCGATCAGCTCGCGGATCGCGTGGGTCAACGCACCGTGCACCACCTGTTGGCGCTCGTACTCCTCGGCGGTGACGAGGTCGAACGGGAACTCCGCGGTCATTCTCCGAAGACCCGTCGCACGACCGTCTTCGCCCGTCGTGTCACCCGCAGGTAGTTGTCGAGGAACTCGCTGCCGTCACTGTTGTCCCATCCCGCCGCGACGGCCACCGCGTTGAGCTGGCGACCCGGCCCCGGTAGCTGGTCGGTTGGCTTGCCGCGCACCAACACCAGTGCGTTGCGGGCCTTCGTCGCGGTCAGCCAGGCCTGCCGCAAGAGGTCGACGTCGCCCTCGGCGATCAGTTCAGCGGCGCCGATGGCGTTGAGGGCGTCCAGCGTCGAGGTGCTGTGCAGCGCGGCGATTTCGTGGCCGTAGCGCAGTTGCAGCAGCTGGACGGTCCACTCGACGTCGGCGAGCCCACCCCGGCCGAGTTTGGTGTGGGTGTTCGGGTCGGCGCCGCGAGGCAGCCGTTCCGCGTCGATCCGAGCCTTCACCCGCCGAATCTCTTGCACCGCTTCGGTGGACACCCCGCCGGGTGGGTAGCGGGTCTTGTCGGCCATCAGCAGGAAGCGGTAGCCGAGGTCCTCGTCACCCGCGACGCGATGGGCCCGCAGCAGGGCCTGCACCTCCCAGGTTTGCGCGAACCGCGAGTAGTACGCCTCGTAGGAGGCGAGCGTGCGAACCAGCGGACCGCTGCGACCCTCCGGGCGCAGGTTGGTGTCGACCTCCAGCGGCGGGTCTGCGCTCGGCGTGCCCAGCAACGCGCGGACCTGTTCGGCGATGGTGACCGACCACTTCACCGCCACGGATTCCTCTGCCCCGCCGACGGGTTCGCAGACGAACATGACGTCGGCGTCGGAGCCGTAACTCAGTTCGCCACCACCGAGCCGGCCCATGCCGATCACGGCGATCCTGGCGGGCGGGCCGCCCGCGGGCGAATTGGCGCGGATGACGACGTCCAACGCGGCCTGCAGCACCGCGACCCACACCGAGGTCAGCGCCCGGCACACCTCGGTGACCTCCAGCATGCCGAGCAGGTCCGCGGACGCCAGGCGGGCCAGCTCTTGGCGCCGAAGCGTTCTGGCCGCCGCGATGGCGCGCAGCGGATCGGTGTGCCGACCCACCGACGCGACGAGCGCGTGGGCCAGGTTTTCCGGCTCGACCTCCAGCAGCTTGGGTCCCGACGGGCCGTCGGCGTATTGCCGGATCACCTCGGGTGCCCGCATGAGGAGCTCGGGGACGAACGCAGACGTGCCAAGCACGTGCATCAGCCGCTTGGCCACCGCGCCCTCGTCGCGCAGCGAGGCCAGGAACCACCGCTGCTCGGCCATCTCGTCGCTGAGCCTGCGGTAGGCGAGCAACCCGGCGTCCGGGTCGGGTGCGTCGGACAACCAATCCAGCAGCGTCGGCAGGAGCACCTGTTGCACCCGGCCCCGTCTGCCGCTACTGCCGGTGAGCGCCGCCAGATGGGTCAGTGCACTCTGCGGTCCCTCGTATCCCAGTGCGGCGAGCTGACGTTCGGCCGACTCGGGCGACATGCTCGGGGAGAACTCGACGGCGTTGCCCTCGACGGACTCCAGCAGCGGTTGGTAGAAGAGCTTGGCGTGCAGGCGCGACACCCGCAGGCTCTGGCGCTTGAGTTCCTCGCGCAGCACGCCCAGCGAATCGTGCTGGCCGTCGGGCCGCATGTGTGCGGCGCGGGCCAACCATCGCATGGCCTCTTCGTCACCCGCTTCGGGGAGCATGTGGGTGCGCTTGAGCCGCTGCAGTTGCAGGCGGTGCTCGAGCAGTCGCAGGAACTCGTATGACGCAGTGAGATTCGCGGCGTCGTCACGGCCGACGTACCCGCCGGCACCCAGCGCGGCGAGCGCGTCGACGGTCGATGTCACGTGCAGCGATTCGTCGTTGCGGCCGTGGACCAGTTGTAGCAACTGGACGGCGAACTCGACGTCGCGCAGGCCGCCCGTGCCGAGCTTGATCTCGCGGGACCTGACCCCGGCGGGCACCAGTTCCTCGACCCGTCGACGCATCTTCTGAACCTCGGAGACGAAGTCCTCCCGTTCGCAGGCCGCCCACACCATCGGCATCAGCGCCGCCATGTACTGCGCGCCGAGGTCGGCGTCGCCCACGGCCGGGCGGGCCTTCAGCAGGGCCTGGAACTCCCACGTCTTGGCCCACCGCTCGTAGTACGCCACATGGGATTCCAGCGTCCGTACCAGCTCGCCGCTCTTGCCCTCGGGCCGCAGGCCGGCGTCGACTTCGAAGAACGCCTCGCCGGCGAACCGCATCATCTCCCCGGCCAGCCTGGCGCTCATCGCGTCGGCCTTCTCGCAGACGAAGATGACGTCGACGTCGCTGACGTAGTTCAGTTCGCGCGCACCGCACTTGCCCATCGCGATGACCGCCAGTCGGGGCGGGGTGCCGTCCTTGCACACGGTCCTGGTCGCGACGACGAGGGCGGCGGCCAACGCGGCGTCGGCGAGGTCCGCCAGGTGCTCCCCCACCGTCGGGAACGGCAGCACGGGTTCGTTCTCCACCGTCGGCGCCAGGTCGAGCGCCGCCAACACCAGCAGCCGGTCGCGGTAGAGCACGCGCAATTCATTTGTCTCCGAGGTGTTCTCGGCCATCTCGGTGAAGGCGCGGCGAAGTTCGTCCGGGCCGGGCAGCGCGACCTGCCCCGCCAGCAGGTGCCAGGACGTCGGTTGGGCGACGAGGTGGTCTCCCAGCGCCAGGGAGGACCCGAGCACGCCGAACAGCCGGCCGCGCAACCCGCGGTCCTTCACCAGGGCGCGGTTGAGTTCGTCCCATCCGTCGCCGAGGGCGTCGGCGAGGCGCACCATCGTCCGCAGCGCGGTGTCGGCGTCGGGTGCACGAGACAGCGACCACAACAGCTCGACGTAGTCGTCGGTGGTCCAACCCAGCCGGTCCAGATCCGCACGCGCGGGCGGTTCGACCAAGCCCAACCGACCGACGCTGGGCAGCGTCGGTCGCTGCGTCGCGGGTTTTGCCACCCCATCACGGTAACGCAGGGGGTCGAGCCATCCGCGCTACAGGGAGAGGTAGGCCTTCAGCTCGTACGGCGTCACGTTGCTGCGGTAGGTCTCCCATTCGGCGCGCTTGTTGCGCAGGAAGAAGTCGAAGACGTGTTCGCCGAGCGCTTCGGCGACCAGTTCCGAGTTCTCCATCTCGCCCAGCGCGACGCCGAGGCTGCCCGGCAGCTCCTTGTAGCCCATCGCGCGACGTTCCTCGGGCGTCAGGTTCCACACGTTGTCCTCGGCCTGCGGACCCAGCACGTAGTTCTTCTCCACGCCGCGCAGCCCGGCCGCCAGCAGGACGGCGAACGCAAGGTACGGGTTGCAGGCCGAGTCGGGACTGCGCACCTCGATGCGTCGCGAGGACGCCTTGCGCGGGGTGTACATCGGCACCCGGACCAGGGCCGACCGGTTGGCTGCCCCCCACGATGCCGCGGTGGGCGCCTCGCCGCCGTGCACCAGCCGCTTGTAGGAGTTCACCCACTGGTTGGTGACCGCGCTGATCTCGCTGGCGTGCTCGAGGATGCCGGCGATGAACGACTTGCCGATGTCGGAGAGCTGCAGCGGGTCGTCGGGGGTGTGGAAGGCGTTGGCGTCGCCCTCGAAGAGACTCATGTGGGTGTGCATCGCCGAACCGGGGTACTGCGAGAACGGCTTCGGCATGAACGTCGCCCGGACCCCCTCGGTCAGGGCCACCTCCTTGACGACGTAGCGGAACGTCATCACGTTGTCGGCCATCGACAGCGCGTCGGCGTACCTCAGGTCGATCTCCTGCTGGCCGGGCGCGCCCTCGTGATGACTGAACTCCACCGAGATGCCCATCGACTCCAACGCGTCGATGGCGTGCCTGCGGAAGTTGGGGGCCGAGTCGTGCACCGCCTGGTCGAAGTAGCCACCGTTGTCGGCGGGCACCGGCTCCGAGCCGTCGTAGGGGCCGGGCTGCAGCAGGAAGAACTCGATCTCCGGATGCACGTAGCAGGAGAAGCCCAGCTCACTGGCCTTGGCCAGCTGCCTACGCAGGACGTGCCGTGAGTCGGCCCAGGAGGGGGAACCGTCGGGCATCGTGATGTCGCAGAACATCCGGGCGGAGTGGTGCTTGCCGCCGCTGGTGGTCCAGGGCAGCACCTGGAAGGTGGACGGATCCGGGCGGGCGACGGTGTCGGATTCCGACACCCGGGCGAAGCCCTCGATCGACGATCCGTCGAAGCCGATGCCTTCTTCGAACGCGCCCTCCAGCTCGGCGGGGGCGATCGCGACGGACTTGAGGTATCCGAGCACGTCGGTGAACCACAGCCGCACGAATCGGATGTCACGCTCCTCGAGCGTCCGGAGCACGAATTCCTTCTGCCGATCCATGTGCGAAGCGTAGGCACCCGCTGTTAATTCCGTGTTACGCGGCTGCTGCGTATGGTGTGCGGCTCGGCGGTCAGCAGGGTCGGCATGACCCGCGCGCCTGTCCCGGCGCGAGCTAGCACTGAAGATCTTGCGGCGGCGGCGCCGAGGTGACGAGGAAGTCGACGACCGCCGAGTCGACGCAGGCGTCGCCGTTGAAGACGACGGTGTGCTGAGTCCCGTTGAAGGTGATCAGCGAGGCATCCATTTCGTGCGCCAGGTCCACCCCGGCCTGGTACGGGGTGGCCGGATCGTGGGTCGTCGAGACGACGACGACCTTGCCCGGCCCGGGTGACGTCGCCGCGTGGGGTGCGGAGGTCGGCGGCACGGACCACAGGGCGCATTGGTCCCGGGGAGCCAGTCCGGTGAACTCGCCGTAGGCCATGAACGGCGCGGCGGCCCGCCCTTGTCGATCGGCCTCGGCCCACACCGCGGGGTCGGTCGGGTAGGGCGCGTCGACGCACCGGATGGCGGTGAACGCGTCCTGCTGGTTGGTGTAGTGCCCAGCCGCGTCGCGCCCCTGGTAGTCGTCGGCGAGCAACAACAGGTCCCCGGCGTCGGTGCCGCGTTGCAGGCCGAGCAGCCCACTGGTCAGGAACTTCCAGTAGCGCTGGGTGTAGAGCGCGTTGGCCGTTCCCGTGATGGCGTCCTGATAGCCGAGCCCGCGCGGGTCCGAGGTCCGGCCGGGCTGCTGCACGAGCGGGTCGACCAGTTGGTGGTACCGCGCGACGAACTGCGTCGGGTCCTGCCCGAGCGGGCAGTCGACCGACCGCGCGCAATCCGCGGCGTAGTCGTCGAATGCGGTCTGGAAGCCGGCGAGCTGACGGACGTTCTCCGACACCGGATCGGCGCTGGGGTCCACGGCACCGTCGAGGATCATCGAGCGCACCCGGTCGCCGAACTGTTCGGCGTACCTGGCGCCGAGTTCGGTTCCGTACGAGTAGCCGAGGAAGTTGATCTGGTTCTCCCCCAACGCGGCCCGCACGACGTCCATGTCGCGGACGGTGGAGGCGGTCCCGACGTTGGCCAGGAAGTCCTCTCCGGTGCGGGCGACGCACTCCCGGGCGACCTGCTGGTAGATCTGCTCGATGCGAGCCACTCCGTCGGGGCTGTAGTCGGTGAGCGACTCGCGACGGTAGGCGTCGAACTCCGCGTCGCTGCGGCAGCGCACCTGGGGTGTGGAACGTCCGACGCCGCGCGGATCGAAGCCGACCAGGTCGAAGCGGCGGGTGATCTCGTTGTCACCGAAGCTGCCGGCCATGGCGGCGACGGCGTCGACGGCGGATGCACCCGGCCCTCCGGGGTTGACCAGCAGCGCCCCGATCCGGTCGCCGGTGGCCGGCACCCGGATCACGGCCAATTGCGCTTGTGCGCCTTCGGGTTTCGCGTAGTCGACGGGCACGCTCACCATGCCGCACTGAGCGGTCGGCAGCGCGGCGGCGGGCCCGAGGAAGCCGGCGCAACTGCCCCACACGGGGGGTTGTCCGTACTGAACCGTGGGCGATCCCTCGGGTGACGCCGTTGCCACCGGGCCGACGAGCGCCGACGCCAACACCAGTGCGGGCAGTGCCGCGATCAGCCTGCCCACCAGCCACATGGCGAACATCGTTGCACGCAAAGAAGTTCGGTGGTCGAGCGGGGCTCGCGCAGACACTAGTCGGCAACCGGACGGTGATCCGACGGTGACCTAACCGGTCAGCAGCTCGAGTTGGGCGGCGGCACCGCGACGTCGACCAGGTACTTGGCGGCGATGTCGTCGACGCACTTGTTGCCCTGGAACACGACGGTGTGCTGGGTGCCGTCGAACGTCAGGAGCGTGCCCCCGAGTTGCTTGGCAAGGTCGACGCCCGCTTGATACGGCGTGGCCGGATCGTTCGTGGTCGAGACCACCAGGACGGGAGGAAGTCCCGCGACGGAGATCCGGTGCGGCTTGGACGTGGCGGGCACCGGCCAGAACGCGCACGTGCTGAGCGGGGCGTGCCCGGTGAACTGTCCGTAGCTCATGAACGGGGCCACCTCGCGGACGCGTCGGTCCTCGTCGACGACGGTCTTGCGATCGGTGATCGGCGGCTCGTCGACGCAGTTGACGGCGACCCGCACGTCGGTGGAGTTGTTGTAGTGACCGTTCTCGTCGCGGCCCATGTAGAGATCCGCCAGCGCCAGCATGGTGTCTCCGGAACCGTTCTTGAGCTCGGAGAGGCCCTGGGTGAGGTGACGCCAGAGGTTGGGCGAGTACAGCGGGAGGATCGTGCCGACGATGGCGTCGCTGTAGCTGAGGCCGCGTGGATCCCTGGTCTTGCCCGGATTGTCCACCAGTGGCTCGACCATGCTCTTGTAGACGTCGACCGCCTTGGCGGGGTCGGTTCCGAGGGGGCACCGCGGACTCTTGGCGCAGTCGGCCGCGTAGTCGTTGAACGCGGTCTGGAACGCCGCGGCCTGACGAATGTCGGCCTCCACCGGGTCCGCGTTGGGGTCGACCGCGCCGTCGAGGATCATCGCGCGCACGTTCTGCGGGTAGGCCTCGGCATAGGCCGAGCCGATGCGGGTGCCGTAGGAGTAGCCGAGGTACGTCAGCTTCTGGTCACCGAGGGCGGCCCGCATGGCGTCGAGATCCTTGATGACACTTGACGTTCCAACGTTCTCGAGAAAGTCGTTGCCCATCTTCTCGACGCAGCGCGCAACGAAGTCCTTGGTCTCCGACTCGATGTGGGCGACACCTTCTGGCGTGTAGTCCACCTGGTCGTCGGCCCGCTGCCGGTCGTTGTCGGCGTCGGAGTTGCACCACACCGCCGGCGTCGACGAGCCGACCCCGCGCGGGTCGAAGCCGACGAGGTCGAAGCGTTGACGGACGGACTCGGGCATCGCGCCCACCAGGGAGGCCGCGGCGTTGACGCCGGACTCGCCGGGTCCGCCGGGATTGACGATCAGCGAACCGATCTTGTCCCCGGTTGCCTTGAACCGGATCATTGCCAGGCGCGCGACGTCACCGTCGGGCTTCGCGTAATCGACCGGTACCGAGAGCTTTCCGCATTCGGCGCCCGCCGGGATGCGGACGTCCGACGACGCGACGTCGCATTGCGACCAGTCGATCGGCGCGCCCGGCCGGGGCGTGGCGATGACGCCGCGACCGTCGACCACTTTGCTGCAGCCGGCCACCAGCAGCACGATGAGGGCGGCCGCGAGGACCCCGCGTCTGAGGTTCATGGCTGTCATGCTGCCATGGCGGACCGTCGGCGCAGTTGAGGGTGTTAGCCCGCGGCGTTCAACAACTCCTTGAGCGCGACCTCGAAGTCGTCGGCCATGTCCCAGAGATCGGGAAGCAGTTCGGGGCAGGAGATCAAACCGACGTCCAGCGTGCCGTTGAGCGACATCACGGTGATGTTGAGCCCGGACCCGTGGAAGATCGGCCCCAGCGGGTACATCGCGTTGACCTGAGCACCCAGGAAGTACAGCGGCTCCTGGGGCCCCGGCACGTTGGACACCACCAGGTTGTGCACGGGCGCAGCACTGGTCAGCCGGCTGGAGGCGTACACGCGCATCGCCACCCCGAACACCGCGGGCGCCGCGAACTGCGACCAGTCCTGCAGCAGTGTCGCTCCGATCGCCGCACTGTGTTGCTTGGCAACGGAATTCGCCTCCGCGATGGCCCGCAGCCGCTCGGCCGGATCCTCGACGTCGGTGTGAAGACTGGCGAACATGCCCGACACCTGGTTGCGGCCCGGCCGGTCGGACTTGTCGTGCACCGACACCGGGACCATGGCCACCAGCGTGCTGTCGGGGAGTTCCTCACGCTCGAGCAGGAACCGCCGCAGCACCCCCGCCACCAAGGCCATCACTACGTCGTTGACCTTCACCCCGAAGTGGTTCTTGACGGTCTTGACGTCCTCGAGGTCGAGCTGGGCGAACGCGACGTTGCGGCGTCCGGTGACCGTCGCGTTGAACCTGGTCTGCGGTGCGGCGAAGGGCGCCGCCATGGTGAGACCGTTGCGCGCCCGCCGCACGGTGTCGACGACCGTCGACAGCGTCGACGGCACCACGTTGGCCAGCTTCAGCGGCCGGGTGGCGAACTTGAACGCGCCACTGACGGCGATCTCCAGGTCCGATCCGCCGCCCACGCCATCGACGGGTTCGGGCGCGGGCGCGTCGGCTTCGGTGGTGCACAGATGCGACATCAGGTTCGCCCCGGTCACGCCGTCGACGCCGGCGTGGTGCACCTTGGTCAGCACGGCCAGCCGGCCACCGGCGTGCGCGTCGGTGCCCGCCACGTTCTCGATGATCCACATCTCCCACAGCGGCCTGGTGCGGTCCAGCGTCAGCGAGGCGATGTGTCCGCAAATCTCGCCGAGTTCGACGCGTCCTCCTGGCGACGGGAGTCCGATGCGGTGCAGGTGCCGGTCGACGTCGAAGTCGTGGTCCTCCACCCATACGGGGTGGTCGAGGTTGAACCGGTTGTCGGCGAGCTTTTCCCGGAACTCGGGCATGGCCTTGATGCGCAGGCTCAGCGCCTCGCGCATCCGGTCGAAGCTGTATCCGCCGGGAATGGTGGAGGTGTCGATCTCGAGGATCGAGCACACGTGCAGCGGCTGCGCGGCGGTTTCGAGATAGAGGAAGCTGGCGTCGAGTCCGCTGAGCCGTTGCATGTCGCGATGGTAAGGCCCGCTACGAGTCCAGGTGTGAGGAACTGCACTTGATCGAGGGTTCACCTTCGGTTACGGGGATGACAGACTTGTGAACGTCAGATGACCCGGGGACCCACATGGGCCTCGAGGAATGAATCGACCAATTGAGGACAATGATGTCTGAGCAGACGGTTTACGGTGCCGCCACCGACGTGCAAGCCCCCCGCAGCAAGACCCGCACCCACCACCTTCTGAAGTGGAAGGCCGAGGGGCACAAGTGGTCGATGCTGACCGCCTACGACTACTCCACGGCACGCGTCTTCGACGACGCCGAGATTCCCGTTCTCCTCGTCGGCGACTCGGCGGCCAACGTCGTCTACGGCTACGACACCACGGTCCCGGTCACCGCCGACGAGCTGATCCCCCTGGTGCGCGGCGTGGTGCGCGGTGCCCCGCACGCACTGGTGGTGGCCGACCTTCCGTTCGGCAGCTACGAGGCGGGGCCGCAGCAGGCATTGGCCACCGCGACGCGCTTCATGAAGGAAGCCGGTGCCGCCGCGGTGAAGCTGGAGGGCGGCGAGCGGGTCGCCGAGCAGATCGCCACGCTCACGCAGGCCGGCATCCCCGTGGTGGCCCACATCGGCTTCACCCCGCAGAGCGTCAACGGGCTCGGCGGCTTCCGCGTGCAGGGCCGCGGCGACGCCGCGGAGCAGACCGTCCACGACGCCATCGCCGTCGCCGAGGCCGGAGCGATCGCCGTCGTGCTGGAGATGGTGCCCGCCGAGTTGGCCACGCAGATCACCGGCAAGCTGACCATCCCGACGGTCGGCATCGGCGCGGGACCGAACTGCGACGCTCAGGTCCTCGTCTGGCAGGACATGGCGGGGATGACGGCGGGCCGGACCGCCAAGTTCGTCAAGAGGTTCGGCGACGTCGGCGGTGAATTGCGGCGCGCGGCAACGCAATACGCGGCCGACGTGGCAACGGGTGCGTTCCCGGCCGAGGAGCACTCCTTCTAGGGACCGCGGTCAGGCGAACTCGGGCCTGCGCTTGCCGAGGAACGCCGCGACGCCCTCCTTGCCGTCGGCGGAGTCGGCGCACTCGGAGATCAACCGAGCCTCGGTCGCCACCTGGTCTTCGAAGCTGGACGCGTACGCCGTCAGCAGCAGCTGCTTGACCGCCGCGTTGGAGCGCCGCGCCCCGGACGCCGTTCGGTTGGCCAGCTCGTCGAGTCTGGCCGGCAGCTCGGCGTCGGGTACGACGGCGGTGACCAGTCCCCACTGCGCGGCCTCGGCGGCGGTCAGCACCCGGTTGGTGATCATCAGCTCCTGGGTCTTGCGCAGGCCAATCAGGCGGGGAAGCAGATACGACGAACCGCCGTCCGGGCTGAGGCCGGCCTTCGTGTAGGCCATCGTGAACGACGCCGACTCCGCGGCCAGGACCAGGTCGCCGGACACCCCTAGCGGGAAGCCCGCGCCGGCCGCGACGCCGTTGACCGCGGTGATCACCACGGCGTCCATCCTGGCGAACGTCGACATCGCGCGATGCAGGTCCTCGGCCATGCCGTTGACGTAGGTACCCGGACTGGCGGCCGCGGCCACGGCCTTGAGATCGCCTCCCGCACAGAAGAACTTGCCCTCTCCGGTGATGGTGACCACCTTGACGGCGTCGTCGTCGCACAGGGCCGCGGCCTCGGCGAGCTCCCGGGTCAGCGTGTCGTTCATCCCGTTCGCGGCCTCGGGCCGGTCGAGGACGATGCCGACGACGGGGCCGGAGCGGGTGAACCTCAGCGTTTCGAATTCGGGCACCGCCCGACGTTATCGCACCCGTTGGCGGGGCCTGGGCCTCGTGCCGCCGTCCGTTCACCTTGATGTGGCAACCTGTTCACCAAATTCAGGAACACGAACCGAAGGTGAAGATGCCAGCCCAAAAGCGCAAGCCGTCGCGCCACACGGAGGTCGAGCGCAAGTTCGCGGTCACCGACGACACCGTGTCCCCGTCCTTCGGCGGGCTGTACTCGGTGGCCAAGGTGGAACGCTCCCCCGTCCAGCACCTCGACGCCGTCTACTTCGACACGCCGGATCAGGATCTCGCCCGGCATCGGATCACGTTGCGGCGCCGCACCGGTGGGCCCGACGCGGGCTGGCACCTCAAGCTTCCCGCCGGCGCCGACGCCAGGACCGAGGTGCGCACCCCGCTCGACGACTCGGGTGCTCCGGACGACACGGTCCCCGACGAGTTGCGCGACGTCGTGCTCGCCATCGTGCGGGACCGTCCGCTCCGCCCGGTGGCGCACATCGCCACCACCCGCACCGTCGACCTGTTGTACGGGGCGGACGGTCAGGCGCTCGCCGAGTTCTGCGACGACGCCGTCCGGGCGTCGGCGGAGGGCGACGAGGAGCCCCAAGAGTGGCGGGAGTGGGAACTCGAGCTCGCCGAGGGCGCCGGCGACGCGGCGTTGCTCGACCGATTGGCCAACCGACTGTTCGACGCGGGTGCCGAGCCCGCCGGGCACGGCTCGAAGCTGGCGAAGGTGCTGAGAACTCCCGCGGCCGCGGCGGCACCGCGCGCGGACGACCCGGTGCACCGTGCCGTCGGGGAGCAGGTCGAGCAACTCCTGGTGTGGGACAGGGCCGTCCGGGTCGACGCCTGGGACTCCGTGCACCAGATGAGGGTGATCACGCGCAAGATCCGCAGCCTGCTGCGCGGCTCGGAGGAGTCGTTCGGCATCGCCGACGATTCCTGGCTGCTCGAGGAGCTCAAGGAGCTGGCCGGAATCCTCGGGGTGGCGCGTGACGCCGAGGTGCTCGCGGAGAAGTACGAGACCGTGCTGGCGGAACTGCCCGCCGACTTGATCCGCGGACCCGTCCGCGAGCGCTTGGTCGAGGGCGCCAAGCGGCGCTACCACGCGGGGTGGAAGCGCTCACTGGTGGCGATGAGGTCCGAGCGTTACTTCCGGCTGCTCGACGGGCTGGACGCGCTGATGGCGACCGAGCTGCCGCAGGCCGAGCCGGGTGCCGAGCCAGAGCCGTTGACCGTCGACGCCGCCTACAAGGGAGTACGCAAGGCCGCGAAGAAGGCCGCCGCCGCGGCCGCCGACGAGACCGTCTCCCCCGAGCACGCCGACGAGGCGCTGCACAAGATTCGCAAGCGCGCCAAGCAGCTTCGCTACACGGCGTCGGCGTTGAGCAACGAGAAGGCCGCCTCCGCAGCCAAGACGATTCAGACCTTGCTCGGCGATCATCAGGACAGCGTGGTCAGCCGGATCCACCTCTCCCAGGAGGCGATCGCGGCGCACGAGGCCGGTGAGGACACCTTCACCTACGGCGTGCTCTACCAGCTGGAGTCCGAGGTCGCCCAACGCGCGGAGGAGCAGTTGGACGGTGCGCTGAAGGCGCTGAAGAAGGCAGTCCGCTCCGCCAAGTGACGGGCGGTGGGCGGACGAGTTGGCCTGTAAGCCGGATTCTGTTCCGCGCCCGTAGGCGCGGCGGCGACCATCCATCTGGACACACCGTCGCCGGGTGCCTCGAGCGGCCTACCCGCGGGCTCGGGCGAGCAGCCCTCGAACGTCCGCGCAGCCGCAACCAGGTTGCGGCCTTCTTGGCCTTGCTTCGGGTGGGGTTTGCCTAGCCACTCCGGTCACCCGGAGTGCTGGTGCGCTCTTACCGCACCGTTTCACCCTTACCACCCAGGGGTGGCGGTCTGTTCTCTGTGGCACTTTCCCGCGAGTCACCTCGGATTGCCGTTGGCAATCACCCTGCTCTGTGAAGTCCGGACTTTCCTCGACGCCCAGGCGAACCTGAACGCCGCGGCCGCCCGGCCAACTCGTCCGCGGTGCTCACCGTACTCCGGGACGCGGCCCATCGCGGTCACCGCCCCGACTCTGCGGTGACGGTGACCGCTTCTCGCACTTCTCCGCAGACACCGCAGAGTGGGCGGTCAAGCCCGGCGCCGCAGCACCATCACGTTGTCCCGCCACGTGAACGGCTGACCGTCGGGGTCGGTCCCGTCGCGTTCGACGACTTCGACGCGCGCCCTCTCCCACTGGTCGGCGGGCAGGTTCAGTTCGGCCAGCACCTCCTCGGGAGCGGGGAACGGGTGGTCGTGCGGAACCTTCTTCGAGAACGGCGGCGGTGCGGCATGGTCGACGACCACCAGCCGGCCCCCGGGAGCCACGGCGTTCGCGGCGTTGCGCAGGATGTGGGGCCGCTCCAGCCGTACCGTCGAGTGCAGGAACTGCGCGGAGATTAGGTCGAAGGTGCCGTCGGGAAAGCTGTCCGACAGGTCGTGGCGTTCGAAGGTGACGCGGTCGCGAACCCCGCGGGCCTCGGCGGCGGCCTCGGCGCGCCCGATCGCGGTCGCGGAGACGTCGACCGCCGTCACTCGCCACCCGTTCTCGGCCAACCACACGGCGTCGCCGCCCTCGCCGCAGCCAAGGTCGAGCGCCGTGCCGGGGACCACGCCCGCCAAGATGCCGGGCAGCTGGGCGTTGACCCGTCCGCTCCAAACGCGTTCGCGCTCTGCGTAATGCGCTTCCCAGTAATCCTGGGCGGTCTGGTCGTCACGAGCTGACATCGGCGTTCTCCTTCTGGTTGGGCCAGGGTGGCACGGGTAGGCCGACGTCGTCGGCCAGCAGACTTTGGACGACGGCCGCCGCGCTCAGCGATCCCGCCGAGATCGCTGCGGCCACCTGGGGCATCGACGCGCTGAGGTCCCCGGCGGCGAACACCCCCGGCACCGACGTGCGATGGAACGCGTCGACGACGACGGCGTCCTCGGCGACGGGTCCCGGCGGGGCCACGGCGACTCCGAGTTGGGCGGCGAGGCCGGAGCGCTGGCGCAGGGTCGCCGCCACCAGGACGCCGCGGCGGGCCAGCCGGTCGCCGTCGGCGAACTCCACGGCGACCAGTTCGCCTGCCTCGGAGACGAATCGGGCGATCTTGCGCTCGTCGGTCGGAACGTCGGCGGTGAATCCCCCCGGGCCGTTGGTGAGCACCACGACGTCGTCGGTCCACCCGCGGAGCATCAGCGCCATGTGCAGGGCGCGGTCGCCGTTGGCCAGCACGGCGAGCGGTTGGTCGCGGGCCTCCCAGCCGTGACAGAACGGGCAGTGGAAGGCCGACCGTCCCCACAGGTCGGCCAGCCCGGGGATCGGGGGCGCCACGTAGTCCATGCCCGTGGCCAGCAGCACGCGTCGGGTGCGCATCTGGGTCCCGTCCGCGAGACCCAACGTGAACCCGGCGCTCTCCGTCGTCGCGGTGGTGACCTCACCGGGCCGCACCTCGACGCTGGGGTACTTCCCGAGTTCGGCACGCCCGGCTGCGTACAACTCGGCCGGGGGTCGTCCGTCGTGGCCGAGAAGACCGCCGATGCCGTGTGCGGGCAGATTGCTTTGGCGTCCCGCGTCGACCACCAGTGTGCGACGCCGGGCCCGGCCCAGCACGAGTGCCGCACTCAAGCCCGCCGCGCCGCCGCCGACGACGACGCAATCCCATTCCGTGGAGTCCATGACACCACCTTGCCGACCGACGACGGTTCTGCCAACATCATTTGCCATGCAGGCAAAGAGCACCGACGACGTGGACCTTCGAGTCAGGCGACGGCTGCGCGACCTGCGCACCCAGCGCGGCCTCACGCTGGAGGAGGTCGCCACCAGGGCCGACATCGACGTCTCGACGTTGAGCCGGCTGGAGTCGGGCAAGCGCAGGTTGGCGCTCGACCACCTGCCGCGCCTGGCTGCTGCGCTGTCGGTGAGCACCGACGACCTCTTGCGGGCACCGGTGGCGGACGACCCTCGCGTGAAGGGCGCCTCCCAAACCCACGACGGGGTGACCTATTGGCCGCTGACCCACAGCGGTCCGGCGGCCGGCCTGCACGCCTTCAAGATTCGCGTCAGCGCCCGTCGCCGCACCCCACCCGGCGAGTTTCCGGTGCACGACGGCCAGGACTGGATGTACGTGCTGTCCGGTCGTCTGCGGTTGATCCTCGGCGAGCGCGACTTCATCATCAAACCCGGTGAGGCCGTGGAATTCTCGACGTGGACGCCGCATTGGTTCGGCACCGTCGACGGACCCGTCGAAGCGGTGGCCATCTTCGGCCCGCACGGCGAGCGGCTGCACCTACACGCGTGAGCCGGAATCCTTGGTCTCGGGTCCGAGCAGCTTGCGCACCGATATCCGGGATCCGAACGGCTGCAACATCTGACTGGCGGGACGGGTCCGCACGTTCAGCGGCCACCAGAACCAGCGGCCGAGCATCGCGGCGATCGACGGCGTCATGAACGACCGGACGATCAGCGTGTCGAACAACAGGCCCAGGGCGATCGTGGTGCCGATCTGGCCGAGCACGACCAGGTCGCTGAAGGCGAAGGACGCCATGGTGCCGGCGAACACCATGCCGGCGGCGGTGACGACACCGCCGGTGCCCGCCATCGCCCGGATGATGCCCGTGTTCAGGCCGGCCCCGATCTCCTCCTTGAACCTGGATATCAGCAGCAGGTTGTAGTCGGCGCCCACCGCCAGCAGCAGGATGATCGCCAGGGCGGGCACGATCCAATACAGCTCGATGCCGAAGATGTACTGCCACACCAGGACCGCTAGGCCCAGCGAGGCCCCGAGCGACAGCACGACGGTGCCGACGATCACCACCGCGGCGACCATGCTGCGGGTGATGAACACCATGATGAGCAGGATCAGGGCGATCGCCGCGATCGCGACGATCAGCAGGTCGTACGTCGACCCCTCCTGGATGTCCTTGTACGTCGACGCGGTGCCGGCGACGTAGATCTTGGCATCCGACAGCGGTGTCGCCTTGATCGCGTCGAACGCGGAGTTCCGCAGGGCGTCGATGTGCGAGATGCCCTCGGGGGTGGCGGGAGTGCCTTCGTGCGTGATGGTCATCCTGGCGGCCTTGCCGTCGGGTGACATGAACAGTTTGAGACCACGCTTGAAGTCCGCGTTGTCGAAGGCCTCGGGCGGCAGGTAGAACGAGTCGTCGTTCTTGGCGTCGTCGAACGCCTTGCCCAACGCGGTCGCGTTCTTCAACGCCTCCTGGCTCTGGGTGTTGGTGCCGCCGGTGGTGGCGTAGTTCGACTGCAGCAGATCGCGATTGGCAACCTGAATGTCGATCTGGGGCGGGATCAGCGCCACCAGTTGCGGCTGCAGGGCGTTGAGCTTGTCCAGGCTGGCGGTGACCTTCGCGAACTGGTCACTCAGCGCGGAGATGCCGTCCAGCGAGTCGAACACCGACCGCAGCGCCGCACACGACGGAATGTCGAAGCAGTGTGGCTCCCAATAGAAGTAGTTGCGCAGCGGGCGGAAGAAGTCGTCGAAGTTGGCGAGGTTGTCCCGCACCTCGTTGATGGTCCCCACGGTGTCGTGGAAGGCCTGCACCTGCTCGTTGGTGGCGGCGGCACTCTGCTTCTGCAGTTCGAGCTGTTGTTGCAGGACCGCGATGGACTTGCTCGTCTGGTCCACCTGCTTGAGGATGTCCTGCGCCCGGGCCTGCTGGTAGCTCAGGTTCATGATCTGCCCGGCGCTCTGGGCACTGATCTGAAACGGTATGGAACTGTGGGTGATCGGCGTACCGAGCGGACGGGTGATGGACTGCACGAGGGCGATGCCCGGGGTGTGCAGCACGGCCTTCGCGACGCGCTCCAGGATCAACATGTCCGACGGGTTGCGCATGTCGTGATCGGCCTCGATCATCAGCAGTTCGGGGTTCAACCGCGCCTCGGAGAAGTGCCGCTCGGCCGCGGCGTACCCCACGTTGGCCGGTGCGGTGTCGGGAAGGTACGGCCGGCCGTCGTAGCTGATCTTGGCGCCCGGCAGCGCCAACACGCCGATCGCGGCGATGGCGAGTGACACGACCAGGATGGGTCCGGGCCACCGGACGATCGAGGTGCCGACGCGGCGCCATCCGGAGGTCCGCACCTTGCGCTTGGGCTCCAGCAGTCCGAACCGGGAGACGAGCACGATGACGGCGGGACCGAGCGTCAGTGCCGCCATCAGCGTCACCAGCACGCCGAGCGCGGCGGGCACGCCGAGGGTCTGGAAGTACGGCAGCCGGGTGAAGTACAGGCAGGCCACGGCCCCGACGATGGTCAGTCCGGAGCCGACGATGACGTGCACCGTCCCCCGGAACATGTCGTAGTACGCGTCGGCGCGCTCCAGTCCCCGGTTTCGGGCCTCCTGATATCGACCGACGAGGAAGATGACGTAGTCGGTACCCGCGGCGATCGCCATCAGGGTCAACAGGTTGGTCGCGTAGGTCGACAGGCCGATGATGCCTTCGTGGCCCAGCGTCGCGACGACGCCGCGGGCGGCCATCAACTCGACCATCACGACGACGAGCATGATCAGCATGGTGACCAGCGATCGGTACACGATCAGCAGCATCACGGCGATGACGGCGAACGTGATCGCGGTGACCTGGTGGGTGCCAGCGTTGCCGACCTCGAAGTTGTCGGTGATCAGCGGTGCAGCGCCCGTGACGTAGGCCTTGACCCCGGGTGGGGCCGGAGTGTCGGCCACGATCTTGCGGATGCTGTCGACCGACTCGTTGGACAGTGCCTCGCCCTGGTTGCCACGCAGGTACACCTGGACCAGCGCCGCCTTGCCGTCCTTGCTCTGGGCACCGCCCGCGGTCAGGGGGTCCCCCCAGAAGTCCTGGACGTGCTCGACGTGGGTGGTGTCGGCGTTGAGTTTCTTGACCAGGACGTCGTAGTAGTCGTGCGCGTTCTGGCCGAGCTTCTCCTGGCCCTCGAGGACCACCATGGCCGCGCTGTCGGAGTCGAACTCCTCGAACTTCTGCCCGATGTGCCGCATGGCCATGATCGACGGCGAATCCGGCGCGTTCATCGCCACGGACCGCTCTTCCCCAACCGTCTCGAGCTGGGGCGAGATGACGTTGCTCAACACCGCTATCGCGATCCACAGCAACAGGATTGGCAGCGCCAGCGTCCAGATCAGCCGCGCGGGACGTGACCTCTCGTCCGTGCTCTGCTCGGCGTGCTGGCTCATGCGGACTTGTCCAGGCAAGCGATGTATCCGTTCACGTTGCTGGCGGACCTTTCGTCCTTGACGATCCCGTTGACCGTGATGCGGCAGGTGATGGGAGCCGAGTCACCCTGGGCGCGGAGATCCGCGAAGAGCGTCGGGTCGTCGGTGGTCAACGTGTGCGACTACGGCAACGACACGTCGTCCACGCGTTGAGGCTGGGCGTGCTCGTCGAGATAGTTGATGGTGGCCGTCGCACCGGGACTGCCGAACACCTCGAACAGAACCCGCTTGGGGTTGTAGCCGGTGTTCTCCAGCGAGTCGGCACTCGGGCGGGACACCTCGTTGTTCGACCCGAAGATCCCGTGCAGCCGGGTGACGCTGAAGACGACCAACGCCACCACCACCACCGCGACGATGACGGTCCACTGCCGTCTGAGGACACGCCCGATCGAAAGCTTGCTCACCCGTAAGCCTTTCGACAGCCGACGACGCGGCATCCATCCGATTGCGCCCTCTTTGGCAGACTGAGAGCGACCTGAGAGACGGTACGGTACGGTACGGGTCAGTGCAAGTCGTCCCAACCCCTTGCGCAAGAGGTGTTTCCATGGTCTCCGAATCGACGGATCCGTCAGCTCCGGCGTCGGGTTGCCCGTGGAGCGCGCGTGAGGCCGAACTCTTGGCCGTGACGCTGAAACTGTTGCAGCAGCATGGATATGAGCGTCTGACGGTGGAAGCCGTCGCGACCGAGGCCAAGGCCAGCAAGTCCACGATGTACCGGCGCTGGCCGTCGAAGGCGGACCTCGTGCTGGCGGCCTTCATCGAGGGCACCCGCGAGTCCTCCATCCCGCCTCGCACGGGCTCTCTGCGCGGTGACCTGCTCGCCATCGGCACGTCGGTGTGCGAGCAGAGCCGGGAGCACGCGAGCACCATGCGCGCGGTGCTCGACGAGATGTCCCGCAGCGAAGCGCTGAGCGCCGCCATGCAGGAGAAGTTCGTCTACCACCGCAACGTCCTCATCAGGGAGGTGCTCGGTGAGGCCGTGGCACGCGGCGAGATTCAGGCGGAGGCGATCAACCCGGAGATCTGGGACGTCCTGCCCGGATACCTGGTGTTCCGCTCGCTGGTCTCGGAGCGACCGCCGACGGAGGAAACGGTGCGCGCCCTGGTCGACGAAGTTCTGATGCCCAGCCTCACTCGAGATAGGACGTCTGGTTGACCAGTCGCACCGACGAGCCGCCGTCGGGGTAGAACTCCGCGACCGACAGCGACGCCAGGTCGAGGTGCAGCCGATAGAGGATGCCGGAACCCGCGTCCAGCGCCAGGCGCAGGATGGACTTGATCGGCGTCACGTGCGACACCACCAAGACGGTCGCGTCGCCGTACTCGGCGATGATCCGGGTGCGCGCCCGCCGCACCCGCGCCGCGACGGCGTCGAAGCTCTCCCCGCCACCGGGCGGTGCGACGCTGGTGTCCCGCAACCACGCCCCGTGCACCTCTGGATCTCGTTGCGCCGCTTCGCCGAACGTCAACCCCTCCCACGCGCCGAAGTCGGTCTCGATCAGGTCGTCGTCGACGGTGACGTCGAGGCCCAGTTCCTTGGCGGCGGCCGACGCGGTGTCGTGGGCGCGCTGCAGAGGCGACGAGACGACGGCTGCGATGCCGCCCCGCCGGCCGAGGTAGCGAGCCGCGGCGTCGGCCTGTTGCCGCCCGAGTTCGGTGAGCGGAGGGTTGCCCTGACCCGAATAGCGCCGGTCCACCGACAGCGCGGTCTGCCCGTGCCGCAGCAGGAAGAAGCGGGTCGGGGCACCCCGTGCACCGGTCCAGCCGGCCGGGGAGACCACCGCCGCCGACGCCCCCGTCGGCGCGAGCTCCTCGGCCGCGGCGTCCATGGCCTCGTTGGCCAGCCGGTCGGCATGCGCGTTCTCGGCCCGCGGGATCCACGAGAAGGTGACGCCGCCGAACGCGCTGGCCAGCTCGACGGCGCGCTCCCGCAACGGAATCAGGTCGGGATGCTTGACGCGCCACCGCCCCGACATCTGCTCCACGACCAACTTCGAGTCCAGCTGCGCCACCACCTCGGTGGCGCCCACCTCGGCCGCCGCCTCCAAACCCGCGATCAGGCCGCGATACTCGGCCACGTTGTTGGTGGCGCGTCCGATGCCCTCCTTGCGCTCGGCCAGCACCGTGCCGTGGTCCGCCGACCACACCACGGCGCCGTAGCCCGCCGGGCCGGGGTTTCCTCGCGACCCACCGTCGGCCTCGACGATCACCTTCATTCGCTGAAGTCCCTCACCCGCACCAAGATTGCCGAGCACTCCGGGCAGCGGAGCACCTCGTCCTCCCGCGCGGCGGAGATGCGGGCCAGCTCTCCCCGGTCGATCTCGATGCGGCACGCACCGCACCGCCGCCCCTGCAGTCGACCGGCACCGACGCCGCCCTGCGCCCGCTGACGTTCGTAGAGTGCCACCAGTTCGGACGGGGCCGACGCCGCCAGCTCCTCGCGGCGGGACAGCGCCTGGTGCCGGGACTGGTCGATCTGCACCAGCACCTCGTCACGCGCGGCCGTGGCGGCCACGAGGTCGGTGTGCATCTCCTCGATCCGATTCTGCTGTTCCAACAGGTCGTTCTGTAGCTTCTCGCGGCGCTCCATGATCTCCAACAAGGAATCCTCCAGGCTCTCCTGGCGGCGTTGCAAGGCCTCGAGCTCGTGCTGAATCTCGCCGACGTTCTTGGCGTCCACCGTGCCCCCGGCGAGCAGGCCGCGGTCGCGGTCTTCGCGCTTGCGCACCGAATCGATCTCGCCCTCGAACTTGGCGACCTGTCCGTCGAGGTCTTCCAGTGCAATGCGCAGCGTCGCCAGCACGTCGCCGGCCGCGCGGTGCTCGGCCTCGATCGTGTCGAGCCGTTGCTGCTCCTCGAGGTGCTTGCCCCGGTGGACGAGGCGGCTCAGCTCGGCGTCGACCGCCGCGATCTCGAGGACCAAACGCTGTTGTGACTCTTCGGCTTTCATGTGGTGCTGATGTCCTTCTCTAGATTCCAGGGATCCGTCCGGACCGGGCTGACGCGCACGTCGAGTGCCTCGCCGAACTGCTTGCGCAACAGCGCCTCGGCTTGGCCACACCACGGGTACTCACTGGCCCAGTGGGCGACGTCGACGAGGGCGACGTCGGAGGTGCGGAGGTGCTCGTCGGCCGGATGATGTCTGAGATCGGCGGTGACGTAGGCGTGCACGTCCGCCGCTGCCACGGTGTCCATAAGCGAATCGCCCGCCCCGCCGCAGACCGCCACGCGCGACACCACCGCATCGGGGTCGCCCGCGGCCCGCACTCCCCACGACGTGGCGGGAAGTCCGCGATTCACCCGAGTCACGAAGGCGCGCAAGCTCTCCGGGACGGGCAACGCACAGATGCGGCCGATGCCGACGTCGGAGGGCAACGGCGCCAGGGCCACCACGTCGAACGCGGGCTCCTCGTACGGATGCGCGTGTCGCAAGGCGCCCAGCACCGCGGCACGCCGACCGGCGGGGGCGATCACCTCGACGCGGTCCTCGGCGACGAATTCGACGTCACCCACCGTGCCGATCGCGGGTGCGGCCCCGTCGTGCGGCAAGAACTGCCCCGTGCCCGCGACGGTCCAGCTGCAGTGCGAGTAGTCGCCGAGCGCGCCGGCGCCCGCGGCGAACAACGCCGCGCGCATCGCGTCGGTGTCCGCGGCGGGGACGTACACCACCCACTTGTCGAGCCGGGCTCCGTCCGACACCGGCGACAGCACGTCCTCCACGATCAGCCCGAGCGCCTCGGCGAGCGCATCCGACACCCCCGGAGCCGCCGAGTCGGCGTTGGTGTGCGCGGTGAACAGCGCGCTGCCGCCGCGGATCAGGCGGTGCAGGATCGCACCCTTCGCCGTGTTCGTCGCCACCGTGTCGACGCCGCGCAACAGCAGCGGATGATGGGCGAGAAGAAGGCCCCGGTCCGGTACCTCGGCGACGACGGAGGTGGTCGCGTCCACCGCGATCGTCACCGACTCGACCGTCTCGGACGGGTCGCCGCAGACCAGCCCGACCGAATCCCAGTCCGCGGCCAAGGCGGGCGGGTAGGCACGCTCCAGCACCTCGATCACGTCGGCCAGCCGCGCGCTCATCGCCGTACCTCCCTTGCCGTTGTCTCGACGAGAGCCTACGACGTCACCAGCGCAAAGAGACGTTCCGGCGGCCGTGACGGTGCTTCGTCGACCCCGCGACCCGCAACCCCCGACGACCGCACGGAACCGCCCGCGACGGGACAGTAGACAATGGACGGGTGAGTCCCCAGCTGGTCATCTTCGATCTCGACGGTACGCTCACCGATTCCGCCCCCGGCATCGTCGCGAGCTTCCGCCGGGCGCTGGGTGAGATCGGTGCCACGGTGCCCGACGGCGACCTCGCGAGCCTGGTCGTGGGCCCGCCGATGCATCAGACGCTGGCGGCGATGGGTCTCGGCGACCGCGCGGATCAGGCCTTCGCCGCCTATCGCGCCGACTACACCACCCGGGGCTGGTCGATGAACAGCCTGTTCGACGGTGTGGCTGACCTCCTTACCGACCTGCGCACGGCCGGCGTGCGGTTGGCCGTCGCCACGTCGAAGAACGAGGTGACGGCCCGTCGGATCATCGAGCACTTCGGCATCGAGGAGCACTTCGAGGTGATCGCCGGAGCCAGCTCCGACGGATCGCGGTCCGCCAAGGCCGACGTGGTGGCGCACGCCCTGGCCCAACTCGGGCCGCTGCCGGACCAGATGCTGATGGTGGGCGACCGGTCCCACGACGTGCTCGGCGCGGCCTCGCACGGCATCGACACCGTCGTCGTCGAATGGGGTTACGGCGCGTCGGACTTCGACGGCCCCGACGCGGTCAGCGCATTCACGTCCGTGGCGACGATGGCCGATCTTCGGGAGGTGCTCGGTGTCTGACCCCCTGCACGTGACGTTCGTGTGCTCGGGCAACATTTGCCGGTCCCCGATGGCCGACAAGATGTTCGCCCACCAGCTCTCCGAACGCGGCCTCGCGGACGTAGTGCGGGTGAGCAGCGCCGGCACGGGCAGCTGGCACGTGGGCGACCCCGCTCACGAGCGGGCGGCGCACGTGCTCCGGGAGCACGGCTATCCGACGTCGCACCGCGCCTCCCACGTCGGCGACGACCACGTGGCGGCCGACATGGTCGTCGCGATGGGCCGCAACCACGTCCGCATCCTGCGGGACCTCGGAGTGCCCGCGGACCGGATCCGGATGATGCGCTCCTTCGACCCGCGCTCGGCGGCCCACGCCTTGGACGTCGAGGACCCGTACTACGGAACGCTGGAGGACTACGAGGAGACCTTCGCCGTCATCGAGGCGTCGCTGCCCGGCCTGCACGACTGGGTCGACGGGCAGCTCGAACGACGCGGGATCGCGGGCTGATGCCCACTGGATCCCCGGGTCGCTCCGCTCCCGCCCTGCACCGCTTCGCGTTCCTGTTCAAGCCGCAGTGGCTGGCGCTCTACGTCGTCGCGATCGCCTTCGCCTACCTGTGCTTCACCGTGCTCGCGCCGTGGCAGCTTGGCAAGAACACGACGACGTCGAGGGAGAACGCGCAGATCTCCAACTCGGTGTCCCAGCCCCCGGTCCCGCTGACGACGCTTCTGCCGCAACAGGATTCCGCGGCACCCGGTGACCAGTGGCGACAGGTCACCGCCACCGGCAGATACCAGCCCGAGGCGCAGGTGCTGGTGCGGCTCCGCGTCGTCGACGGCGACCCGGCCTACGAGGTGCTCCTGCCGTTCCACGTCGACGGCGGCCCGACGGTTCTCGTCGACCGCGGGTACGTCAAGCCCGAACGCGGCACGCAGGTCCCGGACTTCGCCGCACCGCCGACCGGGACCGTCACGATCACCGCACGGTTGCGCGACCCCGAATCCGTCGTCGCCGGCAAGGAACCGTTCCGCGAGAACGGCATTCAGCAGGTCTATTCGATCAGCACCGACCAGGTGGCCCAGGTGACGGGCGTTCCGCTGGCGGGGTCGTACCTCCAACTCGTCGACGGTCAGCCCGGCGGACTCGGGGTGATCGGCCTGCCCCACCTCGACGCGGGCCCGTTCCTGTCCTACGGCATCCAGTGGATCGCCTTCGGGATCGTCGCGCCGATCGGCGTGGGCTACTTCGTCCTGGCCGAGGTCAAGCAGCGCCGCCGGGAGAAGGCTCAGAGCGACTCGCGGGCCACCACGTCGGCGCCGCTCACCGCCGAGCAGAAGCTGGCCGACCGCTACGGCCGACGGCAGTGACGGCGACGGCGATCCCCGCGGCCGCGAGCTGAACGGCCCGCGACAACCGCACCGACCGCATGACGTCGGCGACCTCGGGCGCCTGCCCCTCCCCCAGCGTCGGCCGGATCTCGAGGCGGTGGGCGTACTGCGTGGGTCCGCCGAGGCGGACGCCGAGCGCACCGGCGAACGACGCCTCCACTACCCCGGCGTTGGGGCTCGGGTGGCGTGCGGCGTCCCGGCGCCAGGCGGCCACTGCCGCGCGTGGGGACCCCGAGACGACGGGGGCGCACGTCGCCACGAGGAGCCCCGTCACACGGGCAGGCAGGTAGTTCGCGACGTCGTCGAATCGTGCTGCCGCCCAACCGAAGTGCAGGAGGCGCGGCGACATGTGGCCAATCATCGCGTCCAGGGTGTTTGCCCCCCGGTAGACCAGGAGGCCGGGCGCCCCGCCGATCGCCCCCCACCACAGCGGCGCCACCTGGGCGTCGGCGGTGTTCTCGGCGACCGACTCCACCGTGGCCCGCGCGATGCCGGCCTCGTCCAGCGACTGGGGATCGCGTCCACACAGTGACGGCACCAAGCCCCGCGCCCCGTCGACGTCACCGGCGTCGAGGAAGTCCGCCATGGCCGCTCCCGTGCGGCCCAGGGACGTCCCACCCAGGGCGACGTACGTCGCCGCGGCCGTTACCGCCGCCGTCCATCTCGGTCCTCGCCGCGCCGCGGCCCGCTCGGCCAGCACGCCGAGGACGCCGAGCGCCCCGAGCAGGATCCCCGTGTGAGCGACGCCGGCGGCTCGACTGTCGGAATAGGTCACTCGCTCCAGCGACGCCGCGGCGGTCCCGAACGCCGCCACCGGGTGACCTCGGCGGGGGTCGGCCCACAGCACGTCCGCCAGGTAGCCCAACGCCAGGCCGACGGCTCGGCCGCGGCGGTGGGACTGGGACACCCCGGCAGCGTCTCACGAGCGGCGTGCCCCACCGCCGCCGGCGTCAGCCGCGACGCGTCCGGGGCGATGCTTCTGCCGATCGTCACCGGGGCGCTCGCGCGTGTCGGCGGTTCGCTTGGACGAGTCCGCGGACGTCTTGTCGGACGACGCGACCGCACGCGTGGGACTGTCGGCTGCGGACCTCGACGTGGCCGGTGCGGCAACCCGGGCCGTCCGTTCCGTGCGCAGGGCTTGCCGGTCGAGCTTGCGTTGGACCACTGGGTCTTTGGCCAGCGTCGAGGCATCGGTGGTCGACACCTGGACGCCACCCGTCGGGGTGACCACGTAGCGCTGGTCTTGGGCGGGCGCCGCCGGCGCGGCAGGCGCGGTGGCAGCCGCGGCCGGCACCCGAGGGAGATCTGCCGAGACCATCGCCGTCGCCTGCTGGAGCGCCGTGGCCACTGCCTGACCGGCCGCGGCGAGGGAATTCGCCGCCATCTGCATCGCGGCTTCCATCGGGTTCGACGGCACGGCGTCCGGGGTCGCGGCCGTCGCGGGGGCCTCGGCGACGGCGGTCAAAGCGGCGAGATCGGCCGGCGCCGCCTGCTGCGCGTCCGGGAGGGCCAGAGCCATTCGCGCCATCGCAGGCGTCGTGTTCTTCTGAGTCGCCAGCTGCTGGATCACGTAGGCCGCCGGCTTCCACGTCCCGTCGGAGCGGATGACGCCGAAGGTGTCCTCGGGGTCGGTGCTCGCGGTGTTGCGATCCTGCAGGGTCCACACGAACGTCGGACCGGTGTAGCCAAGCGTCCGCCACTTCGTGAGCATGTCCTGCAGGTACGCGGCTTGATTCGCTTCTCCCGCAACCGAACTCGGCTCGCCATATTCACTGGCCCAGATCAGCTTGCTGCCGTCGCCGTTGGCGACCATCAGGTCGTGAATGTCCGCCAATTGGTTGATCGGCGAGTCCGGCAGGGAGCCCCCGTCGGAGAACGGGGTCGTGTACTGATACGGGTGGAACGACAGCGCGTCGAAGTACGGCTCGCCACCTGCGGCGTAGATGCCGTTGACGAAGTCGACCGGATTCATGGTCAGGTTGCCGTAGGTGACCACCTAGCCTACGACGCCACCGATGACCGTGGCATGCGGATCCGCGGCCTTGATCTGCGGGTACGCGGCCTTCAACAGCTCGGTGTAACCCGCCGGATCGGGTTGCGGCGAGTAGAACGCGTACGAGTTGGGCTCGTTCCAGATCTCGTAGGCACCGACCTTGCCCGCGTACCGCGCCGCCACCGTGCCGGCGAAGTCGCCGTATGCGGCGGGTGAAGCCGGCGCTCCGCTGAGCGCGGGCTGCCCCGGCTCGGTCGCCCAGGACGGGGTGGAGTTGATCACTCCGAGCACGCCCATGCCGCGGGAGTCGGCGGCGTTGACCATGTAGTCGACGGTGCTCCAGTTGTAGTAACCGGGGTAGTACTCCACCCCGGCCCACGGGATCATCACACGAACGTTCTCCACACCCATGGCCTGCATCTGGTCCAGTTGTGCGTCGATTTGCGTCGGCGTCATGCCGTACAGGTCGGAGTCGGCGAACCCGACGGTGTCGCTGGACTCGTCGATGGCGGCGAGCGGGGCGACGTTGATCGTCGCAGTGCGCATGCTCGGCACGATCGTAGTGGCGCCGACTGCGGAAACGGCCACGGTAGCCATCCCGGCGACGACGACTCTGACTACCGCTGGATGCCAGCTCCTGTCACTACTTTGCCCCATGACACTCTCACTCTCCTGATTCAGGTCCACGGTTCGACGTGCACCGCCGATCCCCATGTACGAAGTGATGCCCGGTCGCCATGTGACCTAACCCACGATTTTCCTGTAGATAATCTTTGAACAGCACGTTTACCCCATGGCCACGGTCTGGGCTGACCCCAAATTCGACGTCGCTCATCGATTTCAGCAAATTAGACGCCAGCGTGAATCGACGGGCTCGAAATCGCGACGAACGGGCATTTGTCATTTGCTGATCAAATGTCCGCGCCATTTAGAGCACAACAAATGAAGATCAAAGATTGGGCTTTGTCGCCGGCGGACGAAAACGTTTCAGTCCACGATCGTTCACCAACTGAACCCGCCAGCCGTGACGCGCACCAGCGTTTGCATGGCAACCACGACACCCTTGACGGAACCGCCGCTCGTGTCAGCGCCACTGCACGCAAGGGGGTCGAACGCATGTTCTAATGGAGCCCCCGCCTGCCCGCTCGCCGTGGGCGACCGTTTGAAGGAGAGAGCCGCACCGATGACCGCAGACACCCTGACCGCAGACGCGCCGTCCGCCGACGTCGACGAGCTCGAATCCCCGGCGACCCCGCTCACGAGCACCCCGGCAGCGTCGCCCGACACCGCCACCGCCGAGAAACCCGCCAAGGCCCCACGGAAGAACGCCGCCAGGAAGACCAAGACTCTCGAGTTGACGCTCACCGTGACGGGCACCGCCGACGGTGAGTGGCGCGCGGAGCTCAAGCAGGGCACCACCTTCCTGGCGCGCGACCTTGCCGTCGCAGCGGCCGCCGTCTCCCGAGCGGCCAAGGAACTGCACGCCGACCTCTCGACGCCAATCGACGCCGTCATCGAGGAGGCGCGCTCGCAGCAGGCCGCCAAGGTCGCCGCGCTCGAAGCCGAACTGGAGGCTGCGCGAAGGTCTCTCGCCGACCTGGACTGAGGCGCCGCTCGCCGCCGTTTGCACTCTGATTCGATGTCCGTCAATATCGACACATGTCGAATCCATCGAACGCCGCCCCGGACGACTGCTGCGTCACGGCGCCGGTGCTGCGCGAGCCGCTGACGGAGTCAGCCGCCGTCGCGATGGCCACGAAGTTGAAGGCGCTCTCCGACCCGGTGCGGTTACGACTGTTCAGCGCCATCGCCAGCCATGCCGGCGGTGAGGCGTGCGTGTGCGACGTCTCCGGCGGGGTCGCCGTGTCTCAGCCCACGGTGTCCCACCACCTCAAGGTCCTCCGCGACGCCGGTTTGTTGACCTCGCAGCGGCGGGCGTCGTGGGTGTACTACGCCGTAGTTCCCGAGGCGCTGCACGACATCTCGGCCCTGCTCGATCCCACCACGCCGGTCACCACGTGACGTCGGCGGCGCCGGTCGTGGCCAAGCTGTCCACGGTGGACCGGTTCCTGCCGGTGTGGATCGGCGTCGCCATGGTCGCCGGCCTACTGCTGGGGCGGGGGATTCCGGGGTTGAACAGGGCGCTGGAAGGCGTTCGGCTCGACGGCATTTCGCTGCCCATCGCCCTTGGGCTGCTCATCATGATGTACCCGGTGCTGGCCAAGGTCCGCTACGACCGCCTCCACACCGTCACCGGCGATCGCAGGCTGCTGGTCAGCTCGCTCGTGTTGAACTGGGCCTTGGGTCCGGCGTTGATGTTCGCGTTGGCGTGGTTGACGCTGCCCGACCTCCCCGAGTACCGGACTGGGTTGATCATCGTCGGTCTGGCTCGCTGCATCGCGATGGTCGTCATCTGGAACGACCTGGCTTGTGGCGACCGGGAGGCCGCCGCCGTTCTCGTGGCGCTGAACTCGATCTTCCAGGTCGCCATGTTCGCCGCCCTGGGGTGGTTCTACCTGTCGGTCCTGCCCGGCTGGCTGGGTCTCGAGCAGACCACTGTCAGCACGTCACCGTGGCAGATCGCCAAGTCCGTTCTCGTCTTTCTCGGCATTCCCCTGCTCGCCGGGTACCTGTCTCGCCGACTCGGCGAAGGAGCCAGGGGCCGGGAGTGGTACGAATCGACGTTCCTACCGCGGATCGGGCCGTGGGCGCTCTACGGGCTACTGTTCACCATCGTCATTCTCTTTGCGCTACAAGGGGAACAGATCACCGACCGCCCCCTCGACGTCGTGCGCATCGCGCTTCCGCTGCTCGCCTACTTCACCGTCATGTGGGGCGGCGGGTTCCTGCTCGGCGCCGCGATCGGTCTGGGCTATCAACGCACCACCACCCTGGCGTTCACCGCGGCGGGCAACAACTTCGAACTCGCGATCGCCGTCGCCATCGCCACGTACGGCGCCACCTCCGGCCAAGCCCTCGCCGGGGTCGTCGGACCGCTGATCGAGGTTCCCGTCCTCGTCTGCCTGGTCTACGTGTCACTGGGGTTGCGCCACCGATTCGCCGACCGACACCCGGCCGTCTCGACGGGACAGACGACTTCGTGACCACCCCGTCCGTCCTGTTCGTCTGCGTGAAGAACGCCGGCAAGTCACAGATGGCCGCCGGACTGATGCGCCAGCTCGCCGGTGACACCGTGGAGGTCCATTCGGCCGGCACCGCACCGGGCACGGCCGTCAACGACCTGTCCGCGCAGGCACTTCTGGAAGTCGGGGTGGACATCAGCTCCGAGCAACCCACCCGAGTGGATTACGAGCTGGCCCGCGACGTCGACTTCGTGGTCACCCTCGGCCGAGAGGCCCGTCTCGACCCGCTCCCGGGAACCCGGGTCGAGAACTGGGACACCGACGAGCCCTCCGAACGCGGCGTCGACGGCCTCGAACGGATGCGTCTGGTGCGCGACGACATCGCCGCCCGCGTGCGACGCCTGTATTCCACACTCGTCGACGCCACCCCCTAACGGGGCGGCGGCACGCCAATCAGTGAGCGGTTCGCCTGCGGTACTGCGCAATCTTGGCCCGGTTGCCGCAGCGTTCCATGGAACACCACCGCCGCCGCCCGGACTGCGAGTCGTCGACGAACAACAGCGAGCAGTCCGGGTGGGCGCATTCCTTGATCCGCTCTCGCGGTGAAGCGGTCAGCAATTCCACGGCGTCACGGGCCAGGCTCGCCATGGCCGCCTCGACGGGATCACCGACCGACGTCCACGACCGGCCCGTCCCCCGCAACTGCGGCGCGAGGTCCGGACGCACCGCCCACTCGTTGACCAAAGTCACGTCGGCGCCTACCAGGGACGTGCCGGCCATGGCGGCACGCACCAGGCGGTAGACGGCCTCCCGCAGTTCACGGAACGGCATCACGTGGCCCTCGCACGCGGAGACGTCGGGAGGCACCGGGAGGATGTCGGAGGCAACGAGCCACTGCGACAACGCCTTTCCGTCGGGAATCCGCTCGACCGGATCGGCGTGACGACGCCCGAGCGTGGCCGTCAGGTTGAGGCACCGTCGGCCCCCGTCGAGGGGAAACCTCGAATCGCCGCCGGAACTGGTCGCGTCCATGCCACCCACTATAGGGGTTGACACCCCTTCAACCGGTGTCAATGATGGAAACCTGTTCAACCAGTTACCTGGGAGCGTCGATGCGTGCAGTTCAGCTCACCGAGTTTGGCCCGGCCCACACGCTGCGGTGTTCCGAGATTCCCGACCCCACAGCGGGTCCCGGTGAGATCGTCGTCGCCGTGGCCGCGGCGTCGGTCAACCGGGCCGACCTGCTCTACCGGTCGGGCAGGTATCACGCCGGGCCGCCGTTGCCAGCCGTGCTGGGTGGCGAGGGCGCCGGAACAGTCGCCGGCATCGGGCCCGGTGTGACCGGCTTCGAGGTCGGCGACCGAGTGGTGACGTGGGGCGCCAGCGGGGCGCCCGGCTGTTACGCCGAACAGGCGGCAGTCGGTGCGGACAGGGCCCTGGCGATCCCGCCGGAGGTCGAGCTCGTCGCCGCCGCGGCGGTGCCGATCGCCTGGTTGTCGGCGTGGTATTGCCTGCGTCACTTGATCAAATTGGGCGACGGTGAGACCGTGCTCATCACCGCTGCGGCCAGTGGCGTCGGCAGCGCGGCGGTCCAGATCGCGCAGGACGTGGGCGCAACGGTCATCGCCGTCGTCGGCCACGACGAGAAGGCCTCGTGGGTAAGGGATCTCGGCGCCCACCACGTCCTGAACCGCACGCGCGACGACGTCGTCGAGCGAGTTCGCGACCTCACCTCCGGCAGAGGTGCCGAAGCGGCCCTCGACCTGACCGGCGGAGAGACGTTCACCGCCTGCGTCCGCGCGGTCGGTCACGCCGGCCGAGTCGCGGCGATGGCGAACGTGGCGTTGGCGCCGAGCACTCTGGACACCCGCGACTTCTACCCGAAGAACGCGTCCATCCACGGCTTCCAGATCAACGACCTGATGGGTCATGGATGGGATCCCCGCCCCGATTTGACCGCAATCCTGAACGGAATCGCGGCCGGGCGCTTCCGCGTCCCGATCGAGAAGACCCTGCCGCTCGAGCAGGCCGGGTTGGCCCACGAGCTGCTCGAATCAGGCGAAGTCCGGGGGAAGATCGTCCTGACGACGTGACCGTCACGCGCGAGCCCTGACCGCGGCGGCAAAGGCGTGCGGCGCTTCCGACTGCGGATAGTGGCCGACTCCGTCGAGCGCGGTCACCGTGGCGTGGGGCAGCAGGCGGGTCGCTTCTGCGAGCACGTGGCGTCCGGACACTGGATCGTCCATACCCCACACCAGATGCACCGGGCCGCCCCACGCCGACAGCGCGTGCTCCCAACGACGGTGATGGATCTTGCGTTCGGCGTTGTACCGAATGTGCCTGTGCGCCAGCCGGTGCCCATCCAGACGTGACACGCCCAGCCAGAGCTGGTCGAACTCGTCATCGGTCAGATCGCGGCCACGGAGCGCGTCCAGGCCGGTCCGCAGGCGAGCACCGGTGATGCGGCTCGCGATCCAACGGCCGATGACGGGCCGAATGAGCAATCGTTGCAGACGGGTTGGCTTGTAGGCGCTGAACACCAGCCCGAAGTTGGCGGCAATCAGACGCTCGATGGTGAACGCGAGGCGGCCGGCGACGGCTCGGTGGATCAACTCCTGACCGACGATGCCGCCGTAGTCGTGGACCACCAGGTGCACCGACTGCAGGCCGAGGTGCTCGGCCAATTCCTCGACGATGTCGGCCGATTCGGCAACGGAGTAGTCGTAGGGATTGGGTTTGTCGGAAGCGCCATAGCCGAGGAAGTCCACCGTGACCACCTCGTGGTCTGCGACCAGGTCTTCGGCGACGACGGCGTAGTCGTAGGACCACGTGGGGAATCCGTGCAGCATCAGCACGGTGGGTCCGTGGCCCCGCCGGCGGAAGGCGATGCGGTGTCCGCGACTGCTGGTCAGGCTGTCGCACTGGCCGATCCATTCGCGGGCGGTCGGCACGACGCGGTCGGTGTGTTCGCGGTGGTTCACACGCGTTCCCCTCGATTCAGAAGTGCACGTGCACTCAGATACAGTTGTGTATCACAATGCAGATGTGTCATTCTCCTGTCAAGAGGAGTTCGGAGCTCCTTCAGGATCGGACAGGAGCGAGCGTGGTTCGCATGACGCGCGCCGAGCAGCGGGCCGTCACCCGTGAGCGGTTGATCGGCGCTGCCGGAAAGGTTTTCTGCCGCACGGGATTCGAGGCCGCGCCGATCGACGTCATCGCCGAGGAGGCGGGATACTCCCGCGGCGCGTTCTATTCGAACTTCGAGTCGAAGGACGAACTCTTCGTCGAGCTCCTCGGGCGCCACCTCGACGCCGAAGTGGACACGTTGGGCCACGCGCTCGAGAGGATCACGACGGCGCGGGACCTCGCCCCGGCGATCGAGCGTCGTTATCGCGTGCTCGGCGAGAACGACGGCTGGTGCCTGTTGACCACCGAGTTTCAGCTCTACACGATGCGTGGCGGAACGAAGGCCAGCCAGTTCGCCGAGATGTACGAGTCGTATCGGCAGCGGCTGGCGGCTCTGATAGCGACGCACTTCGACCGACTTGGCATCGAATCGAGTTTGACGCCATACGAATTCGCCGTGTCCCAGATTGCCCTGTCACATGGCCTGGCCCTGCAGCGCGCCGCGAACCGGAGTCTCGAGGACACCCTTCCGGCGCGGGCGCTCGCGACGTTCGTACGCGGCGCGCTGTCCGAACGGCGACACGACTCCCAAGACCATCCGGCCAACGGCTGACAGCCCGCGGTACTCGTCACTCCCCGTCGAGCTCGTCCAAGATCGGCGACAGGGTCTCCCAGTTTTGCTGGGTGGCCTCCGCGGCACCCTCGGCATCACCCTGACGGCAGAGTTCGATGATTCGCTTGTGCTGCGCTATCGACTGACGGCCAGAGAGCGACGAAAAGCGCAGAAACTCGACGCGGCGAAGCACCGGGGTGACCTGTTCGAGGACGACCGGAATCGCCTCGTTCAGGCTGGCGACGACGAAGATTCCGTGGAACAGATCGTCTGCGCTCAGCCCGGACTCGGCGTCTGCTGCGGAGACGGCCGCGGCGAACTCCTTGTTCGCCCTCGCCAAAGCGGCGTATTCGGGCTTCCCCATCAGCGGAACCGCAATCCGCACGGCAAGCGCGTGCATGGTCGCCACGACGGCCTGTGCGTCGAGTACCGCCTTGCGTTCGATGGTCGACACCACCGTCGACCGACCAGGCAACGTGTGGACCAGCCCCGCCGTCTCCAACCGGGCGATGGCTTCCCGGATCGGAGTGCGACTGATTCCGAGCCACTGCTCCAATTCGGGATCGCGCAACGTCTCCCCGGGGGCAAGCGTGCCGTTGACGATGGCATCCCTGATCGACACGTATGCCTGGTCTCGCAGCAGCGACCGTCGATGTCTTCCGTGCTCGTCTGGGACCGGCATGCAGAATATCTTAGGCCATGTCCTACGTCGGAAGTCAGCGACGAACCGACGGCACGACACACGCAAATGTCATGCGGGTGAATGATGTTCACAGGTGACACCGTGAACGACTCTGCGATGCTCACGACGCGTCGACCCATTGGCAGCGTGCGGTATCTCCACCCCTTCGTGCCCAAGCGCCACCCCTTCCAGCAAGGCCGAACGCAATTGGTGACGTGCCCGATGGAGGCGGGACCCCACGGTGCCCACCGGCACACCCTCGATCTCTGCGATGGTCCTCATCGGTAGTTGACTGACGTCGGCGTAGAACAGGACCGACTGCAGAAGGGCTGGCAGCGACCGAATACCCTGCACCAGATGATCATTGGGAAGTTGACCCAACGCCGTCTCCTCCGCTGAGGGATCAGTGAATCCCCGCTGCCCCTCGATCGGGAACGAGGTGTCCGCGTCCGAGCCGGTCAGCACGACCGTGGGGCGTCGCCGCGCCTTGCGGTAGTCGTCGATCCAGATGTTGACCATGATCCGCGTCATCCAGGCACGAGTGTTCGAGCCCGGGGTACAGGATTCGTAGCGCAGCCACGCCTTGACGAATGTCTCCTGAACGAGATCCTCGGCGTCGTGGACGTTCATGGTGTAGCGGCGCGCCGTCCGGAGTAGTTCGCCGTGCAACGGGAGTGCCTCGCTGGCGAAACGTCGTTCCAGCCGCCCGCGAGTCGTAGCGTCGGCGCCTCGGCGGCATCCCGAGCGAGACGGGAGTGGTCGCCCACTCGAGGGTCCAGCCACCCCGGGAGGCATCATGGAAATCGCCCGCGAATCAGGTCGGAAGCCTTCTCGCCGATCATGATTGACGCGGCGTTGGTGTTGACGGATACGATTCTGGGCATGATCGACGCGTCGGCTGTTCGCAGTCCGGACAATCCGTGGACTCGCAGTTCCGGGTCCACCACCGCCTCGGACCCGGTTCCCATCGCACAACTGCCGACCGGGTGGTAGTACGTCCCGGTGCCGTGCGCCAAGAACGCCCGCAGCCCGGGCCCGTCGGTGACGTCGGGCCCGGGGTGCACCTCGCGTCCGCGCCATGGTCTGAACGGTTCGCTGGCCGCGATGTCACGGGCCACGCGCAGGCCGTGCATCATCCGCTGCACGTCGGACTCGGCACCAAGGTAGTTCGGATCGATCAGTGGCGGGGTGGCGGGGTCGGGCCCGGCGAGGCGGATGGAGCCGCGGGCTTCGGGCACCGTGGCGATCCCGAACGTGAAGCTGTTCAACGGAGCTGCCAGGTGCGGCAGGTGGAACGGCACGTGGATGAACATCAGCTGCATGTCGGGACCGCTGAGCGACTCGTCGCTGCGCCACAGCATCGAGGTCTCGGCGAGGTTGGTCTGAGCATCGGGTATCGGCTGCGTTGCTTCGTAGACGACACCGCACAGCGGGTGGTCGTGGAGGTTGCGGCCCACTCCAGGCAGGTCGTGCACGACGGTGACACCGGCGGCCTCGAGCTCCGCGGCAGGCCCCACCCCGGACAGGAGCAGCAACCGTGGCGAGTCCACCGCACCCGCACTCAGCACGACCTCGGCATCCGCGTAGGCGGTCACGAGCTTACCACTGCGCTCGAATTCGACTCCGACACAACGATTCTTCTCGACCAGGATCCGACGCGCCCGGGACTCGGTGGAGATGGTCAGGTTGGGTCGGTGACCACTGACCGGGTGCAGGTACGCCTCAGCGGTGCTCTGTCGCCTGCCCTGCGAGATCGACAGGTCGTGCCAACCGGCACCTTCGGCAAGGCCGCCGTTGAAGTCCTGGGTCAACGGAAAGCCCGCCGCGACGGCACCGTCGAGGAAGACGCGCGACAGGGGGTTGGCGACCTCCGACGGGGCGGGCGCCGGGTGCATCGGTCCGTCGGTGCCGCGATACCGCGGATCCCCGTCGCGCACGGTCTCCATGCGGCGGAAGTAGGGCAAGACCGACTGATAGTCCCAGCCCGCGCAGCCGGCCGCGGCCCAGGCGTCGAAGTCACTCGGGTGGCCCCGCAGGAACACCATGGCGTTGATGCTGCTACTGCCGCCGAGGGTGTGTCCGCGCGGCCAGTTACGGGTCAGGCCATCGGCGTTCGCTTGCGGGACGGTGTCATAGGCGTAGTCGACGTCGGTACCCCACAGTGTCGGCCAAGCCGGCGGCGTGGCGATCTGCGGTCTCGTGTCGGCCGGGCCGGATTCGAGCAGCAACACGCGGACGGCCGGGTCCTCCGACAGCCGGGCGGCGATGACGGACCCGGCCGAGCCGGCGCCAATCACCACGTAGTCGTAGCGGTCGGTCTTCGATGTTGCGGCCCGCCATTCTGGTCTGCCGCCGGTAGTCGTCATGTCCTGCACACTCTTCTCAGTCGTTGGATTCATTGCCGTGACGGGTTGCGGCGTCAGGCGATTGGGTTCTTCGGCTGCAGCACGAAGTCGTAACGCGCAATCAGCCACGGCACATTACATTCGCGGCCGTCCGGGGTAGGCCCTGGTCGGCGGCGCTCGAACTCGACGACCAGCTGGTCCTTCACTCCGAAGACGGCGTCGGTGTCCAGGTATTGCGCACCCTTCGGAAACAGGTGGGTGACGAGCCGTTCGTGGCCGGGGACGTCGACGAGGAAGTGGACGTGCGCGGGCCGGTAGTGGCTGATGTCGGTTCGCGAGATCAGCTCGCCAACAGGGCCATCCATCGGGATGCTGTAGCTCAGCGGTGCGATCGTCCGCACGCAGTAGGCTCCCGTCGACGTCGAGGTGTACTTGCCGCGCAACCGGGCCTCGTCGACCTCGAGCTGGGCCTCATAGGCACCGTCGGCGTCGGCCTGCCACACGTCGAGTACCGCGTCAGCCACGGGCGTGCCACCCAATTGGCGGACCGTGCCGACGATGAAGAGCGGTGTGCCGGGCACCCCATCGGCCATGTCCGCGCCGAATTCCAGCATGGGCGAACCGTCGACGTGGAAGGGGCCGAGCACCGTCGCCGGCGTGGCGGCCGGGTCGAGGCGGTGGTTCATTTCGACGACGAGGGTCGACAGGCCCAAGACGTCCGAGGCAAGGATGAATTCCTCACGTTTGCCGTCGCTGATCTGCCCCGCACGGCATAGCCACTCGACGGCGGCCGACCATTCCGGCTCCGTGAGCCCGACCCTGCGGGCGAAGTCGTGCAGGTGCCGAACCAGCGCCTGCATGACGTGGGCCAGCCGTGGATCGTGGGCGCTGGACCAGCGCTCCGCGGCGACGGCGGTGATGTTCTGTTCGGTGATCGGTTGCATGTGTCCGTTCCTCTTTCGTGTGGCGCGCTGACGAAGCGGGCGGGGTCAGCCGAGCGTGGAGTCGGCAGCCTGGATGATGAAGTCCGCGACGGCGTCGGGTTGCGACACGGCCACCGCATGAGATGCCTTGATTTCGAGCGTGTGCGAATGCGCCCGCTCCCCCATGAACCGCATCGCCTCCGCTGGAATGGCGAGATCGTCGGTGGTGACCAAGTTCCATGACGGAACGGCCTTCCACGCGGTCTTGGTGGCCGGTTCCTCCAGTGCGGCTTCGGTGATGGGCCGTTGAGCGGCGGCCATCAACGCGGTCACGTCCTCGGGCACGTCCGCAGCGAACACCCTGCGGAATTGGTTCTGCTCGATGTAGAGGTCGCTGCCCTCGCTCCCGTCGGAGAGCGGGATGGGCAGGGTCTTCAGCGCGGGACCGAGTTCGCCCCCCGGGAACTTCGCCGCCAATTCCGCCGTGCTCTCCCCTGCCTCGAGAATGAAGCTGGCGATGTACACCAGCGCCTTCACGTTCGGTAGACCGTCGGCGGCCTGACTCATCACCGACCCGCCGTAGGAGTGCCCGGCCAACACCACGGGGCCCCGCACACCGTCGACCACACTGCGCACGTGCTCGGCATCCGTGACCAGCCCTCGCAGCGGATTGGCCACCGCGACGACCGGATATCCGTCAGCCTTCAGTGACCTGACCACCCCGTTCCAACTCGACGAATCGGCGAACGCGCCGTGCACCAGCACCACCGTCGGCTTTGCGGCCCCCTGCGTGGCGTACGCCCCGCCACAACCGACTGTCAGCGCCGCCACGGCAACACCCGCCGTCATCGCCGTCTTGAACGTTCGGAACGTCATTCGTGCCCTCTCCAGGTTGAGGCGCACCTCGTCGGCGTCAATCGATCCTGCCGAATCGGTGTCCAATATATTGCACATTGCATGTTGATAAACGGGCCCCATCAGGATTTCATTCCACGGCGTGCCAGTCTTGGTCTGTCGCAGGCAGTTTCAAGCCCGCCGGACGGCGCCACGGTCGGGTCACATCTGCGGCCACGTGAAGACAAAAGGCTTCGCGGTCGTTTCACGATGTGTACCGACCCGTCGACACACTACGAGGACGATCGTGGACGAGCAGGCAAACCAGATGACCCCCAACACCGGCGTCGGCCGCCCCGCGACTGCGGTCGGCCGAGGATCGCTGCGCGCGCGACTGGCCGCGCGACTCCTCGCGGGCCACCTCGACCGGCAATTGGCCGTGGGGTTCGTCGGTCCGGGCGGCAGCGCACTGGCCATCCGCGCGGCCCGCCTCGAATCCGACGACGAACGCCATTCGGTCGCCCGCGCCCTTCGCCGGGCCGTCGACGAATCGCGGCACGGTCGCCCCCTCGGAGCCCCCACGGTGCCCGTCAACCGTCACAACGTCGCCGCCGCAGAAGACGTGATCGACGCCATCACCCTGCGACTGCATTCGCCGCGGCGGGTGAACGCTCGGGGAATGGCACGCCTGCACGGAGTGCTCTCCGACGGATGCGGGCCGATGTATGCCCGCGGCGGCGGCAATCTCGCCGACCGCCTCCGCGCAGCGCTCGCCGCACTCTGACGCCGGGTGTTGACCCTCCCCCAGGGGCAGACCGCACGCCGTTGAGAGCGCCGCCCGCTCGGTGCCGACGGATGACCGAGAAGTTCCCCTCCACACCGAAGACGACGATGAACGCGACGCCCTCGTTGCGCACGGCTCTCCGGAGACCGTCTACCGGCGCCTCGACGAGGACTTGTCCGCCGGCGCGGACCACGTCGGCATCCAGGTCTTGACCGGTGAGCACGACGCCAGCCTCATGCCGGCGTTCCGGGCCCTCGCTACCCACCGACCTTCATCGTAAGTCAAGACCGTTGCCTCACAATGACTCTCATGTCCGTAGGCCTGCTCGACCAGCACCCGCGGACACTGTCCACTTCGCCAGGAAACACCGAGCGGTCTGCATGTGGTGAATTCGGTGGCGCCAGAAAGACGTAGCCGTGGACCGGCCGGCGTCGCCCGGTCGCCTGAGCGCGGGAAGCTACTGCGAGTCGTCGGCCGCGGCGGTGAGAAGGCGGGTGGTCTGCGCGTCGACTGCGCGTCTCAGCTCCGCCTCTGGCACGTCCTCGAGCCCGGCGGCGGCGCGTAGGAACGGGCCGAATAGTCGCCATCCCAGCCCTAGGGCCACGGCGTGCGCGACGGCGAGTCGAGCCTCGGCTTCGCTGTCGTGGCAAACCCGGAAGCGGTCGACCAACGTCGAGACGTTCGGGAATCGTCGTTGCAGCTCGCCCGGGTCGTAACCGTCAAGGACGCTGCGGGCCAATACTTTCCATTGACGCTCGATCATGGTCTCGACGACGGCCGCGTCGACGCCTGCCCCTCGGGCCGATTCCAGCTCCCGGGCCAGGTAGTCGAGTACGGCGCCGACGAGCTGATCCTTGTTGCCCACGTGTCGGAAGATCAAGCCCTGGTTGACACCGGACCTCGCGGCGACGTCGCGCAACGAGGTGGCCGCGGGTCCACGCTCGGCGAAGAGATCTGCGGCATGCGTGAGCACCTTGGCGGTGGTGGCGGCCCGACTGGAGTTCGGATCCGCCCGAGGCCCCTCCCGCGGTGTAGTCATTTGACTAACTTAACGTGTAGATTGGTGTAGTCGATCGACTACATCAGATGTCGCGAAGCCTAGAGGAGCAGTCATGACGACCCTGACGGAACCCCCGCACCCGACGGTCATGGACGGATATCCCCTCGTGGCAGGACCCTTCGGACATCTCGCGGCCGAGCGAGAGCGACTTTCCACACTGCGGTGGAGGCACTTTCACGCCAAACAGATCGGCGCGACGTTGGGCGCGGAGATCTCGGGCGTGGACCTCGACCCATCCCTCGACGAGGCGGTGATCACCGAGATCCTTCACGCGCTGCACGAATACAAGGTGCTGTTCTTTCGAGCCCAGAACATGACCGGCACGCAGCACGCCGCTCTTGCCCGACGATTCGGCGACTTGGAGGTCCATCCCCTTCTCGCCGCGAGCGGTGACGAGGACGCCCTCGTGCGATTCGAGAAGAACGCCGGGGTCTCGGGCGTGGAGAACCTCTGGCATCACGACGTGACCTGGCGCCCCTTGCCCTCGATGGCAGCGATGTTGCACGCCGTCAGGGTTCCCGACATCGGCGGAGACACTCTGTTCTCCGACATGTACGCGGCATACGACGCGCTCGATGAGAAGACCAAGGACGAGATCGACGACTTGTACGCGGTCCACGACGTCACCCACGCGTTCGGTCCGCACCTGGATGCAGCCCGGGCGGCCGAGATGCGCGCGATGCACCCACCGGTGCGGCATCCAGTCGTCTGCACGCACGCGGTGACCGGTCGCAAACACCTGTACGTAAACCGGGCGTTCGTCAGCCACTTCGAGGGCAGGGACCGTGCCGCCAGCCTCGAATTACTCGACCGGCTGTGCAGGTTCGCCGACTACCCCGAGCATCAGGTCAGGTTCACGTGGTCGGAGGATTCGGTGGCCTTCTGGGACAACCGCGCGGTGCAGCACTACGCGGCCAGTGACTATTGGCCCCAGGTCCGCATCATGGAACGCGCCTCGATCATCGGACCCGTACCGGTTCGTTGACGGTCCTCGCCGGAATCGGCTGTCGCACAGTCACACTGACGGTCATATCGCCATCGACGAGTTGGGTGTTCGCGGCCCTTTCAGAGGTGGACACCAAACGACAGGGTGACCCAGTTGCTGAATTCGGTGGCGAGGTGCCAGCGATGAGCAGCGACCATGGCTGACGGAAACAGCTTCGGAACTCAACGCTAAGCAGTGCTTTAGTGGTCAGGACAGGCGGCAACCATGTCTGCCTCGGCGTTGGTGGCCGTGATGTCGTCGAACCACTCGCCGAAGGTAGACGCCGAGCAGCCTGGGACGGATCCGCGGTGTCCAGGGTGTGCACGTCGTGTCCGAGGATTTCGGCCACCGCGCGCCGACCCATGCGTGAACCAAGCTTCTTGAGCCGTGAGAGCTGCTCACCGAGTCGCAATAGTGGCCACGCCACACCGACTTCCACGCTTCAACCCCAACACCGCCGCACCCCCACGACAGCGGCGCTCGGACATCGAGCGCACGACGACACGAGGGAGACCAACTCACGAACAGCGTCAGCATCATCGGTACGGGCACCATGGCCCGCACCGTCGGCATCCTGGCGGCCGAGTGCGGCAACGCCGTCGACATCGCCGGCCGCGACGCAGCCAAGGCCACCGAGCTGGCCGAGACTGTCGGCGGCGGCACTACGACCGCAGAGTTCGGTGTTGCCCCGGCCGGGGCGCCAACCGGTCACCTCGCCGAATCCAACCTGGGCCCGCCGACGTGCGCGACGTCGTCAGAACCATCGCCCGGACGGTGGAGTTGGGCCCTCAATTGGGTGGATCAACAACGATATTGCGCGTTGCCGGTCCCCTGTCACCCGTCGGTTCCCGGGGTCCCGTTTCCGCCGCCGCCGGTGCCGCCGGCCCCTCCCGAGCCGTTGTGACCGTCTGTTCCCGTTCCCCCGTTGCCGCCGTTGCCGCCGACGCCGAGTGTGCTGTCGCCGCCGTCTCCGCCGTTGGTGCCCCGGCCGAAGCCCGCATCGCTCGGGTGTACGCCGTTTCCGCCGTTGCCCCCATTGCCGCCGGTGCCGCTGTAGCTCGAGCCGCCCTTGCCGCCCACACCGCCGAGGGAGTAACCAACACAGGTGGCCGTGCAGGTGCCGGTGCCGCCGTCCCCTCCTCTGCCACCAGCGCCGGCTTGGTTCTTGCCGCCGTTGCCGCCGTTGCCCGCGTACGCGTATCCGACGCCGCTGACCGTCGAGTCGCCGCCCCTGCCGCCGTTGCCGGCGGTGGTTCCGCCCGCCCCCTTGGACCCGTTGGTTCCGCTCACGGTGCCGGTACCGCCGGTGCCGCCCGCCCCGCCGAGGCCAACGTCGCCGCCGTTGCCCCCGCTCTGCACCGCAGGTCGTCCGCCATCGAGGCTGGCGTTCACTCCGTCGGTGCCGTCGGCCCCGTTACCGCCGGTGCCACCGTTGCCCCCGCGGCCGCCGTTGCCGAGCGCTCCGGTCGTGCCATTCGTTCCTGCGGTTCCTCCGGCGCCGCCAACTCCGGCGGCGCCGCCGGTGCCGGGCTGACCGCCCGCTCCACCATCACCGCCATTGCCGCCGGCCTGTCCGCTTAGCCCGTTGCCGCCGTTGCCACCCGACGACGTGGACTTCTGGCCGTCGGCCCCGTTCGCCCCGTCGGCACCCTCGCCGCCGACACCACCGGTTCCACCGTTGCCGCCGGTGCCGCCGTCTCCGTTCGCCCCCACTGACGCCGCCGCACCGAAGAGCCCTGAGGTTCCGGCAAAGCCACCGCTACCGCCCGCACCGCCCGCACCGCCGTTGCCGCCGGTCTGTCCTGAAGTACCGTCGCCGCCGGGGGTCGTGGCTGCCAACCCGGCGATCCCGGCTCCGCCGTCGCCACCTGCTCCTCCGTGACCGCCGGCACCACCGGCTCCACCAAGACCCGTTAGCAGCGCACCGTTGCCGCCGGCACCGCCGGCACCGCCGGCACCGCCGCCTTGACCGGCTGACCCGCTCATACCATCGAGACCGGCGGCCCCAGCCCCACCGCTGCCGCCGTTGCCGAAGAGCAGTCCGGCGTTGCCGCCCTTGCCGCCGGCCTGCCCGGCGAGGACGGCGTTGCCGCCGGCACCGCCGTTGCCAATGAAGAACGCACTTCCCCCGTTACCGCCGTTGGCTCCGTTGCCACCGTTGCCGAAGAACAGACCGCCGTTACCGCCGTTGCACGCCGCACCCACGCAGTCAGCGGCGGCGTCGGCGCCGTTGCCGAACAACCCGAACAGCGGACCCACCGACGCCCCGACCCCAATCATGGGCGCCGACGAGGTCATGTTCTGCCCCCCAGAGGTGAGACACAGCGGCGCGGCCAGGGTGCACGACGCAGTTCCTGCCGCCCGTGCGTCGGCGTGCGCAGCCCCGGCGCCGCCCAACACCACCGCACCCAATCCCACGGTGAGAGCCCCGGCGGAGAGCCAACTCGACACCGGCAGCATTCGGCGAGCGGTCCGATCAGTGACGTGGGTAGCGGTGGTGCGGTGTCGTCCCGTCATCGGGGTCTCCTTCAATGGGTTGCGTGCGTGTCGCAACCAAGGCATGAACGCAGGTGGCGCCCCGTTGCTGGAGCGACTTCCCGCAAATTAACGCACCGCTGTCCTCGCACCCCGCGATATCACCGTCCGTGCCCGCATTTGCAGTAGCCGCACGCCCACATTGCAGTAGTGCTCGCAGCGCTGGATGTCAGACGTCGTTGATCAATGCGCCCAAACCGGCGCGTCCGGTGACACCGGCCTTGATGCTGGCGCGGTAGATGTGGCTTTCCACGGTGCGGACCGACAGCGATTCGATCTCGGCGATCTGGCGGTTGGTCAGTCCCCGGGCCACCAAGACGACGATCTCGCGCTCGCGATTGCTGAGTGGCGCGGAAAGCTCGGCGGTCGTGATGGCGGGGCTGGTCGCTCCACCGCAGGCCGCTGCCAGCTGCCTCGCACGGGCTGCGGCAGTGGCGGCGCTGTCCCGCCGGCCGGCCCGGCGATGCGACGTCGCCGCCTGAGCCGCTGCATCGGCGGCGGCGAGCCGATCGCCCTTCGACTCCCACAGCGCCGACGCCGCATCGAGGCCGTGTGCGTCATCGCCGCTCAGTGCCGTGCCGTGGCGCGCGGCCACCGCGGCGCGTTCGGTCCCGACTCGCTCGGCAAGCATGGCCAAGCGGTCGGCCGCCGTGGTGTCGTCGAGCTGCACCGCCGCTTGCAGACACCACACCTCCCGCGCCATCTGGTGGTGATCGCGGGCGAAGTCGGCCGCGGCCAGCGCTAGGGCCCGGGCCTCGCCGAATCGTGTTCGTGATGCCGCGATCCAGGCTTCGGCGATCAGGTCCGCGGAGTCGTAGTAGTGGTAGGCCGGTGGTCGAGACGCGCGCGCAGTTTCAAGTGCCAGAGCGGCGGCATCCGCCTCGCCCACCCGCGCCAGCGCTTGGGCGCGGAGCAACGCGAATCGCGGAAAGCTGTTCGCGGCGTGGAATCCTCGTCCGATCCAGCTGCTCGGATCCGGGTTGGCGGGCAGGTGCTCCAGGGCCGCGCGCAGGTCTCCGGCGGCTAGATGAGCCATGCCCAGGATTTGCTGAGCCACCTGCCGCATCGCCGCTGCGCGACCATGCCGGCTGCGAGAGAATCGCCGGGCAACCTCCACCGCCTCGCCGATGTGGCCCGCGGTCACCAGCGCACTGGCATGGACCTCGGCGAGGGGGCCGGAGAGGTGTGCGCCCTCGATGCTGGACTCCAACGCCCGTGCGGACACCGCGACGGCGGTGGCCACCTGGCCGAGATCGCCGAGTTCGCCGTGGGCCATGCACGCGGCGATGCACGCCATCGCCGTGCCGTAGGGCTCGAGCTCGCGGTCGTCGACCTCTTCGAGGGTGTCCAGCACCTCCAGGGTGCGCCCGGCCAGGGCCAGCTGATTGGCCCGAAACACCATGATCTGAGCGCGCCTTTCACCGGTCTTGGTCTGCAGGGCTCGCTCCACGATCTGCCAAGCCTGCTCGGGATCGCGTCGAGCCCACAGCGCCGTCGATGCGGCCAACACCACCTCGTTGCGAAAACCTGGGCCGACCTCACCTTGGCGCGGTGCCCCGGCAAGGACGTCGCCGGCGGAGTCGCCGTCGCCCATCATGAACAGCGTCCACGCCCGAGACACGTGCGCCCGCGGGCCCATGTCTGCCTCGGCTGCCGCGGCGAAAAGCCGCTCGGCCAAGTCGAAGTCGAGTAGGGAATTCGCCGCACTACCCGCGGCCACCAACACCTCGGGCCGCACGGGCAAGTCGGACTCCAGCCACAGCAGTCCGCGCTTGACCACGACTGCTGCGCTACCGCCGTCACCCATCGCCAACGCAACCTGCCCACGCAGCCGGGCCAGGCGCGCCGACCCGCACCGCGCCCGCCGGATCTCGGCGAAGAGGGGATGGCCAACGCAGACCTCATGACCGGTGATCCGGATCAGCCCGCGATCTTCAGCTTCTTCGACGGCGTCCGGCCCAGCCAGCAGCGCCAACGAGCGCCGGTCGAGCGGCTCGGCAACTGCGATGGTGTCGACCACCTCGAGTACCGGACCCCGCAGCGCACCGACCTGACGTTCCACGACCTCGGCCAACGACCCCGACACCGCCACGTCCCCGCTCCACCGAAGCACGTCGCCGTGCACGGCCAACCGTCCGGCGCCGGCCTCCTGCTCGGCGAGCTGCCGCACGAACAGCACGTTCCCGCCGGTCAACTCCCAGAATCGGTCACTGCAGCCGGGATCCGGCTGCGCGCCGAACGCCGCCTCCAAGACCGCGCCCATCTGCTCGCGCGACAGCACCGCTACCTCGCGCCACACGACCTCGCCATCCCTGACCCACGCGCTCAGCGCCGCCGGCACGTGTTCCCCCATTCGGATCGTCATCACCACCGTCGCGGCTCCGGACCCGACCAGGTGCTGCACCACCAAAACCGACAGATCGTCGAGCAGATGGGCGTCGTCGACGACGAGCAACAGCCGGCCCGCTGTAGTACCCACGATCATCGCTTCGCCCACCCGGCGCACCAACGCCGCCTCGCCGCCCCCGACATCGTCCGTCCACTGGGCGCACGCGCCCAACGGGATGTGCCGACTGTTGACCGTCGCCGTGATGGTTCTGACAGACCACCGTGTCGCGGCGGCTCGGTCAGCCGCCTCCCACGCCACCCGGGACTTGCCGACCCCGGCCGGCCCAGCGAGGACGATCCCACGTCTCCCGCGCCCCTCGATCACCGCCATCACCTCGCCGATGACGTCATCACGACCGGCCATCGGCCACATCCGGGTCACAGCCGAACATTAACTGGAAGCGTGTGAAGGTGATGCGCAACGGCATCGCCGGCGGTCACTCGTCATCTTTGGCTCGTGTTGACCACGGATGAGAATCCGGCCAGCCGCGACGGTTGAAAAGAGGCCACCCAACCAGATTGGATGGGTGATTTCCTTGGACGACTGGGGCCTTGATAAGGCATCTTCACCGCAGCGAGGGTTTGTCGCAGCGGGCCATTGCACGCCAGCTCGGCATCGCGCGTGACACCGTGGCGTCCGCGGTCGCCAGCGACGGCCCACCGAAGTACGAGCGGGCGGCCGGGCCGTCGGCGATCAACGAGGCAGAGCCCCGAATCCGGGCGTTGCTGTCGGTCTACCCGACGACGATGTCGGCGACAGTGCCCGCCGAGCGGGTCGGATGGACGGGTTCGATTTCGTGGTTCCGCGAGCGAGTGCGTGCGATCCGCCCGGAGTACCTGCCCGCCGATCCGGTCGACCGCCTCAGCATCCCCCGGGGCGGGTGATTCAGTGCGACCTGTGGTTCCCAGCACCGAAGATCGCGGTCGGGTTCGGTCAGGAGGCGATGCTGCCGGTGTTGATGATGGTCGCGGCGTTCCCCCGGTTCATCGCCGCGGTGATGCTTCCCTCGCGCCGGACGATGGATCTGGTGGCGGGGATGTGGCAGCTTCTCTCGCAGAACTTCACCGCGGTGCCGCACGAGTTGTGGTGGGACAACGAGGCCGGGATCGGGCGTCGGGGCCGGTTGACCGAACCGGTCACGGCGCGTTGATGGGTGCCCTCGGGTCACGGCTGGTGCAAATGAAACCCTATGCCCCCGAATCCAAGGGGATGGTGCAGCGAGCCAACCGGTATCTGGAGACCTCGTTTCTGCCCGGACGCAGCTTCGCCTCACCGCAGGACTTCAATGATCAACTGGGTCAATGGCTTCCGATCGCGAACAAACGTCTGGTGCGGGTGTTGGATGATCGTTCCGTCGACTTCCTCGATGCCGATCGAGCTCGTATGCTGGCCCTGCCACCGGTGCCGCCGACGGTCGAGACGAGGACGTCGCTCGCCATACGGCGGCGACTCGGATGCTCGACAGCGGCACGACCATTTCAGCGGCGGCGAAGTGGCTGGGCCGTGATCCGGCGATGACATTGCGGGTCTATGGACACGTCTACGACGACGCCCTCGCATCAGCGGGCATGGTCTTAATCGGCCTGCCCGACACCGATTCCACGACGACGTCCTAGTCGTCGGTGTTCCCGGTGCGCTGTCCGCGTCGGCTTCCACGGGAGCCAGGAGCTGGGTCCTCTCTACGGCCGGCGTCGGCGGAGCCGGCGTGCGCCACCACCAACACCTGATGAGTGATCGGGAACCTATCGCTAGTGCGTGCGACGGCGCTTGGCACAACCGTGGGTGTCAGAACCGGACTTGTCGAAGCCGAAAACGCCCTGACCCTTGTCGATCATGGTGGGCGCGGAGGGGATCGAACCCACGACCGCTGGTGTGTAAAACCAGAGCTCTACCACTGAGCTACACGCCCGTGCTCGGCCAAGCTACACGGCGGACCGCCCCGAGGTGAAATCCCGTCAGGCGTCGTGGACGGCCGCCAGCGCCTCGACGAAGACGGACCGATCGCGCGTCTCCCCCGGTCCGTTCATCGCGGCGAACCTGACGAGGCCGGCGTGGTCGACGGCGAAGGTGCCGCGGTTGGCGAAGCCGGCGTCGGCGTTGAACACGCCGTAGGCCTGCGCCACCGCACCATGTGGCCAGAAGTCCGACAGCAGCGGGAACGTGAAACCGCTCCGCGTGGCCCAGACCTTGTGGGTGGGCGGTGGTCCCACCGACACCGCCAGCGCCGTGGTGCCCCCGTCGGCGTAGTCGGACAGCTGGGATTGGATGTCGTCGAGCTCGCGCTGGCAGATGCCAGTGAAAGCGAGCGGAAAGAACACCAGGAGGACGTTCGTCACCCCACGGTGTGCCCGCAACGTCACGGGCCGCCCGTCCTGGTCCTTCAGCGTGAAGTCGGGCGCCACGGCGCCCACGTCGAGCACGGTCGTCAGCGCCGCCCCGAGGGACCCGACTTCGGCTGGACCAGTCTGCTGGCGATCCAGTCTCCGAGGTTGGCCGACGAGGTCTGCATGAGACCGGCCGTCGGCGCCGATTCGGCGATGTCGGAGGGTTTGACGTGTCCGGGGTGTCCGGTCTTGGGGGTCACCACCCACACCACGCCGTCTTCGGCGAGGGGCGTAATGGCGTCCATCAGTCGGTCGACGAGATCGCCGTCGTCGTTGCGCCACCACAGCAGCACCACGTCGATGACGTCTTCGGCGTCCTCATCCAGCAGTTCGGCACCACTTGCGTCTTCGATGTCGAACCGGATGTCATCGTCGGTGTCCTCGTCCCAACCTAGCTCTTGGACGAGTTGATTCTTCTCGATGCCCAGCTTTCGGGCGTAGTTCGGCGAGTCCGCCGCAACCACCTGATCCTCCTTCAGCCAGCGAGTCAGCTTTTCCCTATCGTCGCACGCCGCGGGCGTTCGCTCGACGCCTGGCACACCAAATCGTCAATAAGCGGCTTCGCAGGCGGCGCCCGCCGCGGTCTTGGAATCGTTGAGTTGGCGAATCGCGCCGTTGAACTCGTCGGGTCCGGGGTTGCCTCCCAGCACCCCCGCCAGCGCTCGCGCGGAGTCGGCCCAGCCGTTCAGCGCCTTGGTCAGATCTGGCGACAACGGCCCCGACAAACTGCCCGTGACCTGGTCGGCGCTGCGGTTGAGGGCGTCGACGGCCGGTCCGACCTTTGCGGGTGCATCCGGTGCGTCGTTGTTGAAGGCGTCGACGTAGTCGTTGACCGCGTCGACGGCCGCCACGCTGCTCGAGGACAGCGCGTCGCAGGAGGTGTGCACGGCGGCCTTGGTCACCGCAACCTGACGTTCGGATTCGGACACGGCAACCGACGACGCCACCGACGCCCGGTAGTCGGGCGCCTCGACGGCGTCGTAGGTGGCGGTCCCCTTGGTGATGGACGTGCACCCCACGACCACCATCGCCAGCCCCGCCAGCACCCCCGCGACCAGGCCCACGGCACGCAGCCGCGCTGCTGGCAACCAAGTCGTCACGTCAACAGACGCTACCGGTTGGCCCGATTCGTCGCCGGTCCATCCCGGTAGCCCAACCCCGCCCGAGCATCTACGGCACGATAGGGGCACGATGGACACGTCGCCAGGAACGACGACGAAAATCACGTGTGACGGGGCCACGAGCTCCCGATCACGCCTACCGAGGAGCTGCAGTTGACCACCGAGTTCGCGCGCCAGGACCTGGCCCAAAACTCAGGCACCGCAAGCGAACCCGATCGGGTCCGCGTCATTCGCGAGGGTGTTGCCTCGTACCTGCCAGACATCGATCCGGAGGAAACCAGCGAGTGGCTGGAGTCGTTCGACGACCTGCTCGCACGGTCCGGACCCGCCCGTGCGCGCTACCTGATGTTGCGCCTGCTGGAGCGTTCTGGCGAACAGCGGGTCGCCATTCCGGCGCTCACGTCGACCGACTACGTCAACACGATTCCGACCGAATTGGAGCCGTGGTTTCCCGGTGACGAGGACGTCGAGCGGCGGTACCGTGCCTGGATCCGGTGGAACGCCGCGATCATGGTGCACCGCGCCCAGCGCCCCGGAGTTGGTGTGGGCGGCCATATTTCGACCTACGCCTCGTCCGCCGCGCTGTACGAGGTCGGGTTCAACCACTTCTTCCGCGGCAAGTCCCACCCGGGCGGTGGCGACCAGGTGTTCATCCAGGGCCACGCCTCCCCCGGCATCTACGCACGCGCGTTCCTCGAGGGCCGGCTAACCGCCGACAAGCTCGACGGGTTCCGCCAGGAGCACTCTCACCCCGGTGGCGGCATCCCGTCCTACCCCCACCCGCGGTTGATGCCCGACTTCTGGGAGTTCCCCACGGTGTCGATGGGCCTGGGCCCGATGAACGCCATCTACCAGGCGCGGTTCAACCACTACCTCAACGATCGCGGCATCAAGGACACCTCCGATCAGCACGTGTGGGCGTTCCTCGGCGACGGCGAGACCGACGAGCCGGAGAGCCGCGGACTGGCCCACGTCGCGGCCCTGGAGGGCCTCGACAACCTGACCTTCGTCATCAACTGCAACCTGCAGCGCCTCGACGGTCCCGTGCGCGGCAACGGCAAGATCATCCAGGAGCTGGAGTCGTTCTTCCGCGGCGCCGGCTGGAACGTCATCAAGGTGGTGTGGGGCCGCGAATGGGATGCGCTGCTGCACGCCGACAAGGACGGCGCGCTGGTCAACCTGATGAACACCACTCCCGACGGTGACTTCCAGACCTACAAGGCCAACGACGGCGCCTACGTCCGCGACCACTTCTTCGGCCGCGACCCGCGCACCAAGGCGCTGGTCGAGCCGATGACCGACGCCGAGATCTGGAACCTCAAGCGTGGCGGTCACGACTACCGCAAGGTGTACGCCGCCTACCGGGCCGCGATGGAGCACAAGGGCCAGCCGACGGTGATCCTGGCCCACACCATCAAGGGCTACACGCTGGGCAAGCACTTCGAGGGCCGCAACGCGACCCACCAGATGAAGAAGCTGGCGCTGCAGGACCTGAAGGACTTCCGCGAGGCGCAGCGCATCCCGATCACGGACGCGCAGCTCGAGGAGAACCCGTACCTGCCGCCGTACTACCACCCCGGACCCGACGCCCCCGAGATCCGCTACCTGCTGGATCGGCGCCGAACCCTCGGCGGCTTCGTGCCCGCCCGGCGCAACAAGGCCAAGGCCCTGCCTCTGCCCAGCCGCGACGTCTACAAGTCGCTCAAGAAGGGGTCGGGCACCCAGTCCGTCGCCACCACCATGGCGATCGTGCGGACGTTCAAGGAGTTGTTGCGCGACAAGGAGATCGGCAAGCGCATCGTGCCGATCATCCCGGACGAGGCCCGCACGTTCGGCATGGACTCGTGGTTCCCGAGCCTGAAGATCTACAACCGCAACGGGCAGCTGTACACCTCGGTCGACGCGGAGTTGATGCTCGCCTACAAGGAGAGCGACCTCGGTCAGATCCTGCACGAGGGCATCAACGAGGCGGGGTCGACGGCGTCGTTCACCGCGGTGGGCACGTCGTACTCCACGCACGACGAGCCGATGATCCCGATCTACATCTTCTACTCGATGTTCGGCTTCCAGCGCACCGGCGACGGTCTCTGGGCGGCGACGGATCAGATGGCCCGCGGCTTCGTGCTGGGCGCCACCGCGGGTCGCACGACGCTGACCGGCGAGGGGCTTCAGCACGCGGACGGTCACTCCCTGCTGTTGGCGGCGTCCAACCCCGCCGTCGTGGCCTACGACCCGGCGTTCGCATACGAGATCGCCTACATCGTGGAGAGCGGCCTGGCCCGGATGTACGGCGAGGACCCCGAGAACGTCTTCTTCTACATCACCATCTACAACGAGCCCTACGTCCAGCCGGCCGAGCCCGAGAACTTCGACCCCGAGGGCATGCTGAAGGGGATTTACCGCTACCGCGCGGCCAAGGACAAGCGCTCGAACGTCGCGCAAATCCTGACCTCGGGTGTCGCGATGCCGGAGGCGTTGCGCGCGGCTGACCTGCTCGCGGCGGACTGGGACGTCGCGGCCGACGTGTGGTCGGTGACCAGCTGGGGTGAGCTCAACCGCGACGGCATCACCGTGGAGAAGGAACTGCTGCGGCATCCGGATCGGCCGGCTCCGGTCCCCTACGTCACCCAGGTGCTGGAGTCCACCGCGGGCCCGGTCGTCGCGGTGTCGGACTGGATGCGCGCGGTGCCCGAGCAGATTCGGCCGTGGGTGCCCAACACCTACGTCACGCTGGGCACCGACGGTTTCGGCTTCTCCGACACGCGCCCCGCCGCGCGGCGGTACTTCAACACCGACGCCGAGTCGGTCGTGGTGGCGGTGCTCGAGGCCCTGGCGCGCGACGGCGAGATCGATCCGTCGGTGGCGGTGGCGGCCGCGAAGGAGTACCAGATCGACGACGTGATGGCCGCTCCGGTGCAGACCTCCGACCCCGGGCCGGGCGCCTGACCCAGGTTCCCTCGATCGACTCAGCAGTTGTAGGTTTCCACCAGTAAACGGGCGTATCTTTTAGGGATGCCGGACAAGCAGATCGACGACCCGCGGATCTCGTCGCTCGAACTGCTCGACTCCGTGCCCGAGTCGCTGCTGCGTCGTGTCAAGCAATACTCGGGCCGCCTGTCCACCGAGGCCGTGCAGGTGATGGGTGAGCGGCTGCCCTTCTTCGCCGAGCTGGAGGCGTCGCAGCGCGCCAGCGTTCAGCTGGTCGTGCAGACGGCGTTGGTCAACTTCGCCGAGTGGATGCGCAACCCGCGCGGCGACGTCGGCTACACCGCCGAGGCGTTCGCGCTGGTGCCGCAGGAGCTGACGCGCCGAATCGCACTGCGCCAGACCGTCGACATGGTGCGGGTGACGATGGAGCACTTCGAGGAAGCCGTCCCCCTCCTGGGCCGCAACGAAGACCAGACGACGGCCCTGACGATCGGCATCCTGCGCTACAGCCGCAACCTCGCGTTCGCCGCGGCGTCGGGGTACGCCGACGCCGCGGAGGCGCGGGGTGCGTGGGACACCCGGATGGAGGCCAACGTCGTCGACGCCGTGGTCCGTGGCGACATCGGTCCGCAGTTGCAGTCCCAAGCCGCCGCGCTGAACTGGGACGCCACGGCACCGGCGACGGTGCTCGTCGGCTTCCCCAAGCCGGGACGTTCGGAGTTCGCCAGCGAGGACGTGCACGAAATCGTCACCCGCAACGGCAGGGCGGCGCTTTCCGACGTGCACGGCACGTGGCTGGTCGCGATCGTCTCGGGTCATCTGACCCCCACCGACAAGTTCCTCGGTGAACTGCTCGGGGTGTTCGCCGACGAGCCGGTGGTCATCGGCCCGTTCGCGGCGTCCCTGGTAGCGGCTCACTACAGCGCCGCCGAGGCCATCGCGGGCATGAATGCCGTTGCGGGGTGGACCGGGGCACCGCGACCGGTGTCGGCCCGCGAGCTGCTTCCCGAACGGGCGCTGCTCGGCGACCCGTCGGCCATCGCCGCACTGGACTCCGACGTGATGCGACCCCTCGCCGAAGCGGGTCCGGCGCTCACGGAGACACTCGACGCCTACCTGGACTCGGGGGGCGCGATTGAAGCCTGTGCCCGCAAATTGTTCGTTCATCCAAACACCGTCCGCTACCGACTCAAACGCATCGCGGACTTCACCGGGCGCGATCCCATGCTGCCCCGCGACGCCTACGTTCTGCGGGTGGCGACGACCGTCGGTCGGCTCGGTCGGCAGACGACATATGCCAGCACGACAAATACTTCGGTGGCGCGGGTAACACCGCGGAGCGGGTCGTGACGTTGCTTCATTTCCCGGATGATTGATCGCAATCCGGTCTCGTTGCAGTCCCATCACATGCCGTTTTGTGGGATCCCCACAAAAACATAAGACTATGTTCATATTCTCTTACACCGCGCGAAACCGGTTTCACAGTGTTTTCTTAATCCGTGCCCCAAACACCCACGCTTGCGCTGCTCGCGCCCGGACAGGGATCGCAGACTCCCGGCATGCTCGCGCCGTGGCTCGAACTACCCGGAGCCGACGAGCGCGTCGCATCGTGGTCCGAGGCGATCAAGCTCGACCTGGCCCGGCTGGGCACCACGGCAACCGCCGAGGAGATTACCGACACGTCGGTCACGCAACCTCTCGTGGTCGCCGCCACCCTGCTGGCGCACCAAGAGCTGACCACGCGCGGCCTGCTCTCCGGCGCCGAGCTCGTGGTGGCGGGCCACTCCGTCGGTGAAATCGCGGCCTACGCCATCGCCGGAGTGCTCGACGCCGACGACGCCGTCCGCCTCGCCGCCACCCGCGGCTCCGAGATGGCCAAGGCGTGCGCCGTCGAACCGACCGGCATGGCCGCGGTACTCGGCGGCGACGAGGCCGAGGTACTCGCCCGTCTCGACGAACTCGACCTGGTGCCCGCCAACCGCAACGCCGCCGGACAGATCGTCGCCGCAGGTGCGATCTCCGCCCTCGACAAGCTGGTCGAGGACCCGCCGGCGAAGGCACGCGTACGCAAGCTGGCCACCGCGGGTGCCTTCCACACGCACTTCATGGCCTCGGCACTGGACGGCTACTCCGCCGCGGCCGACGCCGTCACGGCCAGCGCCCCCACCGCCAGCCTGCTGTCCAACGCCGACGGCCAGCCGGTGACGTCGGCCGCCGACGCCATGACCAAGCTGGTCGCCCAGCTCACGCAACCGGTGCGCTGGGATCTGTGCACCGAAACCATGCGGCAGCGCGACGTCGCCGCGATCGTCGAGTTCCCGCCCGCGGGCACGCTGGTCGGCATCGCCAAACGAGAACTTCGGGGAGTACCGACGTACGCCGTCAAGACCCCCGCAGACCTGGACGGGCTCTCCGAGCTCTAAGCCAGAAAGCTCATGTCGGCGCTCCAGAAGGGGGCGTCGTCGCACCGAGATACACAGAACAGAAGGAGCCATCGTGGCCGCCAGTCAGGAAGAAATCATCTCGGGTCTCGCAGAGATCATCGAAGAGGTCACCGGCATCGAGCCGTCCGAGGTCACCCCGGAGAAGTCCTTCGTCGACGACCTGGACATCGACTCGCTGTCGATGGTCGAGATCGCCGTCCAGACCGAGGACAAGTACGGCGTGAAGATCCCCGACGAGGACCTCGCCGGCCTGCGCACCGTCGGTGACGTCGTCGCCTACATCCAGAAGCTCGAGGAAGAGAACCCCGAAGCCGCCGCAGCACTCCGCGACAAGTTCACCTCGTGACCCGTCCTTCCACTGCTAACGGCGGTTTCCCCAGCGTGGTGGTGACTGCCGTCGAGGCGACTACTTCTATTGCTCCGGACATCGAGAGCACGTGGAAGGGCTTGCTGGCAGGAGAAAGCGGCATCCGCGTCCTCGACGACCCGTTCGTCGACAAGTGGGACCTGCAGGTCAAGATCGGCGGGCACCTCGCGGAGCCCCTCGATCCACTCATGACGCGGCTCGAACTGCGCCGCATGTCCTACGTGCAGCGGATGTCGAAGTGGGTTGGAAACCGCCTGTGGGAGACCGCAGGACGGCCCGAGGTCGATCCCGACCGGTTCTCGGTCGTGATCGGCACCGGGCTCGGTGGCGGCGAGAAGATCGTCGAGACCTACGACGCGATGAACGAGGGTGGCCCCCGCAAGGTGTCCCCCCTCGCCGTCCAGATGATCATGCCCAACGGTGCGGCCGCGGTGGTGGGCCTCGAACTCGGGGCCCGCGCCGGCGTCATCACGCCGGTGTCGGCATGCTCGTCCGGTTCGGAGGCCATCGCCCACGCGTGGCGCCAGATCGTGATGGGCGACGCGGACTTCGCCGTCTGCGGCGGTGTCGAAGGCATGATCGAGGCGCTGCCGATCGCGGCGTTCTCGATGATGCGGGCGATGTCGACCAAGAACGACGATCCCGAGGGCGCGTCGCGGCCGTTCGACAAGAATCGCGACGGATTCGTCTTCGGCGAGGCCGGCGCGATGATGATCATCGAGACCGAGGAGCACGCCAAGGCACGCGGCGCAACGCCGTTGGCCCGGATCATGGGGGCCGGCATCTCGTCGGACGCCTTCCACATGGTGGCTCCGGCACCGGACGGCCTCCGGGCCGGGCACGCGATGAAGCGGGCGATGGAGACGGCGGGCCTCTCGCCGTCCGACATCAGCCACGTCAACGCGCACGCCACGTCCACGTCGATCGGTGACGCGGCCGAGGCCAACGCCATCCGCAACGCCGGTGTGGAGAACGCCGCGGTGTACGCCCCGAAGTCGGCACTGGGTCACTCCATCGGCGCCGTCGGCGCACTGGAGTCCATCCTGACGGTGCTGGCGCTGCGCGACGGCGTCATCCCGCCGACGCTCAACTACGAGACGCCCGACCCCGAGATCGATCTCGATGTCGTCGCGGGTGAGCCTCGATACGGCGACTACCAGTACGCCATCAACAACTCGTTCGGGTTTGGTGGACACAATGTCGCCCTGGCCTTTGGGCGCTACTAAGCACCCTGGGCACGGAGAGGATTGGCAGAGTTGACCCGTCTCACCACGGGGAGCGGTCTCCCCAATGTGGTCGTCACCGGATTTGCGATGACGACCGCATTGGCGACCGACGCCGAAGGTACGTGGAAGCGTCTGCAGGACGGAGAAAGTGGCATCCGCACGCTGGATGACTACTTCGTCGACCTGTACGACCTTCCGGTGCGCATCGGCGGTCACTTGCTCGAGGACTTCGAGAGCGAGCTGACGCCCGGGGAACTCGAGCGGCTGTCCTATCTCCAGAAGATGGCGACCGTCGTCGGTCGGCGGGCCTGGGAGAGCGCAGGCTCCCCCGACGTCGACACCCGGCGCCTAATGGTGTCGATCGGCACCGGCATGGGCAGTACCGAGGAACTCCTCTACGCCTACGACGGGATGCAGGAGAAGGGCATCTCGGCCGTCGCCCCGTTGACCGTGCAGAAGTACGTGGTCAACTCCCCCGCAGCCGCGGTCGCCCTGGACCGGCGGGCGAAGGCAGGCGTCATCACTCCGGTGTCGGCGTGCGCCTCCGGCAGCGAGGGCATCGCCAACGCATGGCGCAGCATCGTCCTCGGTGAAGCCGACGTCGCCATCTGCGGTGGCGTGGAAACCAGGATCGAGGCGGTTCCGATCGCCGGCTTCGCGCAGATGCGAATCGTGTTGTCCACCACCAATGACGACCCCGCCGGTGCGTGCAAGCCGTTCGACCAGAACCGCAACGGGTTCGTCTTCGGCGAGGGCGCCGGCCTCATGGTTCTCGAGACCGAAGAGCATGCCAGGGCACGCGGTGCGAACATCGTGGCGCGGCTGATGGGCGCGGGGATCACCTCCGACGGCTACCACATCGTCGCCCCGGATCCGACGGGTGACCGTGCGGGACAGGCGATTTCGCGAGCCATCCAGCTCGCCGGCCTGCAACCGGGCGACGTCGACCACGTGAACGCCCATGCGACGGGCACGCAGGTCGGCGACGTCGCCGAGGGCAAGGCGATCAACAACGCACTCGGCAAGACGTGCCCGGCGGTGTACGCACCCAAGTCGGCACTGGGCCACTCCGTCGGCGCGACCGGCGCGGTGGAGTCCATTCTCACGGTGCTTGCCCTGCGGGACGGCGTCGTCCCACCCACACTGAACCTGGACACCCTCGATCCAGAGATCGACCTCGACGTGGTCGCCGGCGAACCTCGCCGCGGCAATTACCAGTACGCAATCAACAATTCATTTGGATTCGGCGGGCACAACGTCGCGATCGCCTTCGGGAAGTACTGAGATTTAGGAGACAGAGATGACGACGATGGCGCCCGAAAGCGTGAATGAGTCCCTCGACCCGCGTGACCCCCTGCTTCGCCTGCGCACGTTCTTCGACGACGGCACCGTGGAGCTGCTCCACGAGCGCGACCGCTCGGGCGTGCTCGCCGCATCCGGCACCGTCAACGGCGTGCGCACCATCGCGTTCTGCACCGACGGCACCGTGATGGGTGGCGCGATGGGCGTGGAGGGTTGCCGCCACATCGTCAACGCCTACGACACCGCCATCGACGAGCAGGCCCCGATCATTGGTATCTGGCACTCCGGTGGCGCACGACTGGCCGAGGGCGTCAAGGCCCTGCACGCCGTCGGTCTGGTCTTCGAGGCCATGATCCGGGCGTCGGGTTACATCCCTCAGATCTCCATCGTCGTCGGATTCGCCGCTGGCGGAGCGGCTTACGGGCCTGCGCTCACCGACGTCGTCATCATGGCGCCCGAGGGTCGCGTCTTCGTCACCGGACCCGACATCGTCCGCAGCGTCACCGGCGAGGACGTCGACATGGCGTCGCTCGGTGGACCCGACACCCACCACAAGAAGTCCGGCGTCTGCCACATCGTCGCCGACGACGAAGCCGACTCCTACGAGCGTGGCCGCCGACTCATCGGATTGTTCTGCCAGCAGGGGCACTTCGACCGCTCCAAGGCCGAGGCGGGCGATTCCGATCTGCGCGCGCTGCTGCCGGACTCGGCCCGTCGCGCCTACGACGTGCACCCGCTCATCTCGGCGCTGCTCGACGAGGACGCGCCGTTCGACGAGTTCCAGTCCAAGTGGGCGCCGTCGATGGTCGTCGGCCTCGGCCGGTTGGCCGGCCGTAGCGTTGGCGTGCTCGCCAACAACCCGCTGCGCCTCGGCGGTTGCCTGAACTCCGAAAGTGCCGAGAAGGCAGCCCGTTTCGTTCGCCTGTGCGACGCATTCGGCATTCCGATCGTCGTCATCGTCGACGTGCCCGGGTACCTGCCCGGCGTCGACCAGGAGTGGGGTGGCGTCGTCCGCCGCGGCGCGAAGCTGCTGCACGCGTTCGGCGAGGCCACCGTCCCGCGCGTCACGCTGGTGACGCGAAAGATCTACGGCGGCGCCTACATCGCGATGAACTCGCGGTCGCTGGGTGCGACCAAGGTCTTCGCCTGGCCGAACGCCGAAGTCGCGGTCATGGGCGCCAAGCCCGCCGTCGGCATTCTGCACAAGCGCACCCTGGCCGCGGCCGCCCCCGAGGACCGCGAGGCCCTGCACGAGCAGCTCGCGGCCGAGCACGAGCGGATCGCCGGCGGCGTCGACAGTGCCATCGAGATCGGTGTCGTCGACGCGAAGATCGACCCGCCGCACACCCGCAGCGTGCTCACCCAGGCGCTGGCCGAGGCTCCCGCGCGTCGCGGTCGCCACAAGAACATCCCGCTGTAAGTCACTCCAGCGCAAACGAACCGACGGTGACGGCACCTGCCGGACGGTAGGTGCCGATCACCACACCGGTCGTCGAGACCGAGCTCGTCACCAGTTCCAGGTTGGTGGGCACGACTCCGTCGGCGAACAGCCGCTTCCCGGTACCGACGAGCACCGGGAAGGTCCACAGCAGGTATTCGTCGATCAGGTCGTGACGCATCAGCGTCTGAAGCAGATCGGCGCTGCCGAGCACCTGAAGCTCGGGGCCGTCGGTCTCCTTGAGCGCGGCGATGGCCGCAGGCACGTCGTCGTCGAGCAGGACCGAGTTCTGCCACTCCAAGGCGGGGCGCTGCCGCGAGGCGACGTACTTCGTCGCCTCGTTGAGGGGTGTGGCGCCGTCCTCCTCGGTGGCATGCGGCCAGTGCGCGGCGAAGATGTCGTAGGTGCGCCGCCCCAGCACCAGATCGAACGGCGCCCCCATGGTCTCGCCCATGGTCTGGTTCATGTGCTCGTCCCAGAAGTTCACCGACCAGCCGCCGAGGCCAAATCCCCCGTCGACGTCCTCCTCGGGTCCGCCGGGGGCTTGCATCACACCGTCGAGGGTCAGGAACGTGCTCGCGATAAGTCGTCTCATGCACGTTGAGACACCCCGCGGCCGTGAAACTCATCGCGCAGCGAGGAACTCCTCGGCGGCGACGACGGCCCTGGCCCGGTCCGCGGCCACCAGCCCGATGCGGGTGCGGCGGTCGAGGACGTCGTCGACCGACAGCGCGCCCTCCTGGGTGATCGCGTACTCGAATTCGGCTCGGATGACGTCGATTCCGTCGGCCACCACCGCACCGGGCCGATCGCAGCTGGCCTGGGCGACGACGTTGGGCGCCTCGGCACCGTAGCGTGCGACGAGGGACGACGGCAGCGCCACCGACGACCGCAGCGTCGACACCGGATTGGCGGGCGCACCGACCAGCGGCAGATTGCCGGTGCGACACGAGCCCGCGGGCAGTCCACGCAACGCCACCGCGCGGTCCAAGACGTCTTGGGCCATGTAGCGGTATTCGGTGAGCTTGCCGCCGATGACGCTGAGCACGCCGTTGGCCGACTCCACCACCGCGTGCTCACGCGACACGTCCGCGGTGCGGCCGGCGCCATTGTCGATCAGCGGCCGCAATCCCGCGTAGGCCCCGACCACGTCGTGGGTCGTCAGCGCGACGTCGAGTGCGGTGTTGACGGTGTCGAGCAGGAACGACACCTCGGCCGGGGTGGGCTCCGGCACGTCGGGGACGGGCCCGGGCGCATCCTCGTCGGTGAGGCCGAGGTACACCCGTCCGAGTTGCTCGGGCATGGCGAAGACGAAGCGGTTGGTCTCACCGGGGATCGGAACCGTCAGTGCGGCAGTGGGATTGCCGAAGGCCGCGGCGTCGAACACCAGGTGCGTGCCTCGGCTGGGTCGCAGCCGGATCGACGGGTCGACGTCGCCCGCCCACACCCCGGAGGCGTTGACCACCGCGCGCGCGGCGACGTCCACGGACTCGCCGGTGAGCTGGTCGGTCAGCCGCACCGACGTGCCGGTGGCATTCGACGCGGCGACGCGGGTCAGGATTCGCGCGCCGTGCTGGGCAGCGGTGCGGGCGACCGCGACGACCAGCCGGGCGTCGTCGACCAGCTGGCCGTCGTAGGCCAGGAAGGCGCCGTCGAGTCCGTCGCGGCGCACCGTCGGCACCAGGTCGACGGCCCGCGCGGCATCCACGCGTCGCGATCGCGGCAGGGTCGACGCGGGCGTGCCCGCCAGCTTGCGCAGACCGTCGCCCGCGGCGAAGCCGAATCTCACGAGTGCCCGCGAGGCGCCGCTCATCGACGGCAGCAGCGGCACCAGTTGCGGCATCGCGGTGACGAGGTGAGGAGCGTTGCGGGTCATCAGGATTCCGCGTTCGACGGAGCTGCGGCGGGCGATGCCCACGTTGCCGGTTGCGAGGTAGCGAAGGCCGCCGTGGACCAGTTTCGAACTCCACCGGCTGGTGCCGAACGCGAGGTCGTGCTTCTCCACCAGCACGACCGACAGCCCGCGGGAGGCTGCGTCGAGCGCGATGCCGGTGCCGGTGATGCCGCCGCCGATGACGACGACGTCGACCCGGGCGGTGTCGCCGAGGGCCGTCAGCTCGGCGGTGCGGCGGGCGGAGTTGAGGGCGGGGCCGGTCATGGCGCGAGGTATCCGTTCAGAGCCAGGGCCAGCTGAGCGGCCAGGTCGTCGGCGGGCAGGATGGCCTCGACCATCTGCGCCGCCAGAATCGTCGACTGCGTGATCAGCAGGCACATCACGGCGAGTTGCCGGACGTCGCCGGGTCGTACGCTGCCCTCGTGCTGGGCGGACGTGATCTCGCCGGCGACGGTGTCGAGCAGCATCTGCTGACTGGTGCCGAGCCGTTCGGAGAGATAGGACATCGCCAGGTTGGGGTCTTGCCGGAGCACGGACATGACGACGTCGTCGCGGCGCACCAGCTCGGCGACGCCGACCACCCGGTCGACGAGCGGCGTGCGGCCGACGCCCGCGCTGGGGACGGCGTCGAGAGCGCGGGTGATCCGTGCGGTCAGCAGGGCGGCGAGGATCGACCGGGTGTCGGGAAAGCGGCGGTAGACCGTGGGCCTGCTGATGGCCGCGCGGCGGGCGATCTCGGCGAGCGTCACGCGGTCGACACCGTAGGCCAGCACGCAGTCGGCGGCCGCGTCGAGGATGCGCTCCTCGACCGACGTCGGTCGAGCTTCGTTACTGATTGACATGATCTGTAATACTGTAACGCATGACCCGATCGCACGACCAGTTCACGCCTCCGATGAAGTGGAACGCCTGGGGCGACCCGGCGGCGGCCAAACCCCTCTCCGACGGCATCCGAACACTGCTCGTGCAGGCTCTCGGGGTCTCGACCGACCCCGCCGCCCAGCCGGAAGCCGACCAGGTGCACGTGCGTCCGTCGGCACTGTCGGACGCCGACCGCAACGCGCTGTCGACCGTCGTCGGCGAGGCGCACTGCCTCACCGACGACTACGCCAGGCTGCTGCGGGCCGGCGGCAAGTCCACCCTGGACCTGTTGCGGCGCAACGGCACCGGGGTTCAAGACGCGCCAGACGCGGTGCTGCTGCCTGCCGACGAAGACGAGATCGCCAAGATCCTCCACCACTGCTCGAGGAGCAGCATCGCCGTCGTCCCCTTCGGCGGGGGCACCAGCGTCGTCGGCGGCCTCGATCCCGCTCGGGGCGACTTCAAGGCCGTCGTGTCCCTGGACCTGCGTCGCCTCGACGCACTGCACGGCCTCGACGAGGTCTCCGGTGAAGCCGAACTCGGTGCCGGAGTCACCGGCCCCGACGCCGAAAAACTCCTTGGCGCCCAGGGCTTCTCGCTCGGCCACTACCCTCAGAGCTTCCAGTTCGCCACCATCGGCGGATTTGCGGCGACGCGCTCGTCGGGGCAGGACTCGGCCGGTTACGGTCGATTCGACGACATGGTCCGCGGCCTGCGAGTGGTGACCCCCGCGGGCGTGCTCGACCTGGGGCGCGCACCGGCGTCGGCGGCCGGCCCGGACCTGCGGCAGCTGCTGGTCGGCTCCGAGGGCGTGTTCGGCGTCATCAGCCGGGTGCGGGTCCGGGTGCATCCCGTCCCCGAGACGACCCGGTACGAGGCGTGGTCGTTTCCGGACTTCACCACGGGCGCAGCGGCGTTGCGCGCGGTCGTGCAAAACGGCACCGGCCCCACCGTGATCCGGTTGTCCGACGAGGCCGAGACCGGCGTCAACCTCGCCACCACCGAGACCATCGGCGAACAGAGCGTCACCGGTGGGTGCCTGGCGATCACCGCCTTCGAGGGCACGGCCGCCCACACCGAGAGCAGGCACGCCGAGACCCGGGCGATGCTGGCGGCGCACGGCGGCACCAGCCTCGGCGAGGAACCCGCCAAGGCGTGGGAGCACGGCCGGTTCGGGGCGCCGTACCTGCGTGATTCGCTGCTGGCGGCCGGCGCGCTGTGCGAGACACTGGAGACCGCCACCAACTGGTCGAACCTGGCCGCGGTCAAGGCCGCCGTCACCGAGGCCCTGACGACGTCGCTGGCCGAAACGGGCACCCCGGCGTTGGTCCTGTGCCACATTTCCCATGTGTATCCGACCGGTGCCTCGCTGTACTTCACCGTCGTGGCGGGGCAGCGCGGCAACCCGATCGACCAATGGCGCAGGGCGAAGACCGCCGCATCCGACGCCATGATTCGCGCCGGGGCGACGATCACCCACCATCACGCCGTCGGCGCCGATCACCGGCCGTGGATGCGCGACGAGATCGGCGATCTCGGCGTCGAGGTCCTGCGCGCCGTCAAGGCGGTGCTCGACCCCGCCGGAATCCTCAACCCGGGCAAGCTGATTCCGTGACGCTCGGCCGCATCACCGTGCTGACCAATCCGGCGTCCGGGCACGGCGGTGCCACGCACGTGGCGGAGCGGGCGATCGCCCAGTTCCACCGCCGCGGCGTCGACGTCGTGGCCATCGCGGGCACCGACGCCGACCACGCGCGTCGCCTGGTCGAGGGAGCGCTGGAGCGCGGCATGGACGCCCTCGTCGTGGTGGGTGGCGACGGCATCGTCTCGCTGGCTCTACAAGTGCTCGCGCAGAACGACATTCCGCTGGGCATCATCCCGGCCGGCACGGGCAACGACCACGCCCGCGAATTCGGCATCCCCACCAAGAGCCCCGAGGCCGCGGCCGACGTCGTCGTCGACGGGGTGGCCGAGACCGTCGACCTGGGCCGCATCTCCGGCGCCGACGGCACCGACCGCTGGTTTGGCACCGTGATGGCCGCAGGCTTCGACTCGCTGGTGACCGACCGGACCAATCGGATGACGTGGCCGCACGGCCGGATGCGCTACAACGTCGCCATGCTGGCCGAGATCTCGAAGCTGCGGCTGCTGCCGTTTCGGTTGACGTTCGACGGCGAGGAACTGGTCACCGATCTGACGCTGGCGGCGTTCGGCAACACCCGCAGCTACGGCGGCGGCATGCTGATCTGCCCGGACGCGGACCACTCCGACGGCCAACTGGACGTGACGATGGTGCAATCCGCGTCGCGCGCCAAGCTGATCCGGCTGTTCCCCACGGTGTTCAAGGGCACGCACGTCGACCTCGACCAAGTGCGGACGGCCAGGGCGAAGGTGATCACGGTCGAGTGCCCCGGCATCAACGCCTACGCCGACGGCGAGTTCGTCTGCCCCCTGCCGGTCGAGGTGTCGGCGGTACCCGGGGCGTTGCGGATCCTGCGGCCCGCCCCGTGAGTCCGCGCGAGTGGCCCCCGCGAGACATAAGCCGTGGCGACGACACGCCGTAGCCCGCCGCCACCAGTTATGCCTCGCGCCGCGTGAGCCCTCTGCGAGACGCCAGCCTCACGGGATGAGCCTCCCCGCGAGACGTCCCGCGAGCGGTTAGCCGACCCCGCGGTTGAGCCAGGTGACCTCGCCGGTGTCGCCGCCGCCGCGGAATTCCTCGAGCGCCTCGTCCCATGCGGTGCCCAGCACGGTGTCCATCTCGGCGGCCATGGCGTCGGCCCCGGAGGCCATCAGCCCGCGCAGCCGCATCTCGCCGACCATCACGTCGCCGTTGGCACTCATCACGCCGCTCCACAGCCCCAGTTGCGGGGTGTGGCACCAGCGGTGCCCGTCGACGCCCTCGCTGGGGTCCTCGGTGACTTCGAAACGAAGCACCGACCACGACCGCAGCGCGTTGGCCAGGGCAGCCCCCGTACCCACGGGACCTACCCAGTTGGTGACGGCACGGAGCTGCCCAGGCATCGCCGGCTGCGGCGTCCACTTGAGGTTCGCCCTCGCCGACAGGGTCGACGAAAGCGCCCACTCCACGTGTGGACATACCGCCGCGGGCGAGGCGTGGACGTACACCACACCGGTGGCCGTGTCGGCGAACTGGTTCGACGCACGCATCATCTGCTCCTTCGGCTCAATAGGGACGTCTTCCCCGACGACCTGCTGAGCGCCAAAAAGAGGCAGTTGTTTCGTGCGTGTCTATTGTGCCCTGTGAGGCAGGTGTTGCGCTAGTGTGGCCCGAATTCTCTCAGCACTCCATCAGAGATGGCTGGCCACAGCGGGTGTGCCCAGTCGCCGAAATCGCGGTCGGTGAGCACCACCAAGGCCAGGTCGACGGCCGGATCGACCCAGATGAACGTGCCCGACTGGCCGAAGTGCCCGAACGTCGTGGCGTCGTTCAGAGAACCGGTCCAGTGCGGCGACTTGCCGTCGCGCAGCTCGAAGCCCAGCCCCCAGTCGTTCGGCCGTTGCGTCCCGTAACCCGGCAACACGCCCGACAGGTCCGGGAATTGCACCGAGGTGGCCTCGGCATGCATCTGCACCGACACCAGCGCCGGCCGCAGCAGCTCGGCGGCGAACCGGCACAGGTCGGCGACCGACGACTCGCCCCCGAACCCCGCGGCCGCGGCGCCGCCCACCAGGGTCGACGCGACCATGCCTAGCGGCTCGAAGACGGCCTCCAGCAGGTAGCGGTCGAACGAGATCTTTGACGCCTCCTCCAGCGCCGCGGCCAGCACACCGAAGCCCTCGTTGGAGTAGATGCGGCGCTTGCCGGGTTCGGCGACGACGTCGGGTGACCGCATCGACAGACCCGAGGTGTGCGCGAGCAGATGCCGCACGGTCGAGCCCGGCGGGCCGGCCGGGGTGTCGAGGTCGACGACGCCCTCCTCCACCGCCACCTGCGCCGCGCGGGCGACGAGCAACTTGGTGACCGACGCCAGGGCGAACCTGCGGTCGACGTCCCCGTGGGACGCGAGAACGCCGGCCGGTCCGACCACGGCCGCCGCCGCGGTGGTGACCGGCCACTCGGTGAGGACGTCGAGAGCTGACATGCGACAGGAGCCTAGTGCGGAGCCAGCCGACGCCAGATCGACGCCACGTGCCGCGCGTCCGTGCCGCAGCACCCACCGAATACGGTCGCCGCGGGCAGCCGCTCCCGCAGGGCCGCGGTCCGGGTGCCGAAGTCGTCTGGGTCGCCCTCGTCGAGGTCCTCGGCCTCGTCCAGTTCGGCGTGACTCCTCGTCGAGGCGTTCAGCCGCACGCCGACCACCCGGCGCAGCCACTGCCCGTCGTCGAAGGTCGTCGCCAGATGGGTCGGGTGGGCGCAGTTGACCATGAAGTAGGCCGCGCGTGCCCCGGTGTCGGCATCCACTTGCTCGACGGCCGCCCGCAGGGACTGTCCCGTCGCGAGCCGGCCGTCGGTCTCCACCGTGAACGAGACCGCGACGGGAACGTCCGCCGCCGCGGCGGCCCTGACGATGCCGACGGCCTCCGCGGCGTCGTTGATCGTGACCGCGGTGACCAGATCCGCGGTGGTCGCGGCGAAGGACGCGACCTGCGGGGCGTGATAGTCCTGCGCCTCGTCGGCGGTCATCGCCCGTTCGCGGGGCCCAATGCAGCCGCTGACCACCGCGGTGATCCCGTCGGACGCCGCCGCGGCGCGCACCTCCTCGGCGAGCTCGATCGCCTGCCGGTTGAGGACGTCGAGCTGGCTGGGCGAGAACCCGAGGCGCGCGGCCCAATCGGGATTGGCGCGCCACGTCGGCGCCTCGACGACGAAGCCGGCCCCGTGCCGTCGGGCGATGTCCAGGTAACCCGCGTAGTAGCGGCGGAGCACCTCGCGCGTGTCGGGGTGCTGCACCAGGGGGAAGGCCGCGAAGCATGCCAGCTCGACGCCGTGGTGGAACACCAGGTCGGTCTCGAGACCCCCGTCGGTGACGAACATCTGGTCACCGGCGAGCTGTGGCAATCGTCGTCCGTCGATGCCGTTCAACATACCGATCAGACCAATTGCAGCGACCGCTTCGCCAAACCCATCCAGAACCCGTCGACCACCTGCGTCGGAATTTGTTCGGGATCCGCCGACGCCCCGAGCGCGACGAACAACGGCGCGAAGTGCTCGACGGTCGGATGCGCGTACGGCATGCCCGGCGCCTTGGCGCGGAAGTCCAGGAGCGCGTCGAGGTCGCCCGCGGTGAATCGTTCGGCTGCCCAGGCGTCGAATTCGCGCGACCACCCCGGTGCCGCGGCGTTCGGGGACGGATCGGTCAGGAACGGCAGGCCGTGCGTGGTGAATCCGGATCCGATCACCAGCACGCCCTCCTCGCGCAGCGGTCGCAGTCGCGCACCGAGCTCCAGCAGCCGGTGGGGGTCGAGCGTCGGCATCGACATCTGCAGCACCGGGATCTCCGCCTCGGGATACATCACCGTCAGCGGCACGTAGGCGCCGTGATCCAGTCGGCGGTTGGGGTCGTGGGCGACGGTCTCACCGTCGGGCATCAACGCTTCCACCCGACGAGCCAATTCGGGCGCACCCGGCGCGTCGTAGGTCACGTCGTAGTAGCGCTGCGGGAAACCCCAGAAGTCATGTGTCAGCGGGGTTTTGGTAGTGGTCGAGCCAAGGGTCAGTGGTGCCGCCTCCCAGTGGGCGGACACCACCAGGATCGCCTCGGGTCGCGGCAGCTCGGCGGACCACCCCACCAACTGCGACACCCACCTCTCGTCGTCGACGAGTGGCGGTGCACCGTGAGACAGAAAGAGAGCGGGGATCACCGACCAAGGATGACACCTCGGCGGCTAGGTTGTAGGCCATGAGTCAGACGGTGCGTGGTGTCATTTCCCGGTCCAAGAAGCAGCCTGTCGAGTTGGTCGACATCGTGATCCCCGACCCCGGTCCCGGCGAAGTCGTGGTCGACGTCATCGCCTGCGGGGTCTGCCACACCGACCTCACCTACCGCGAGGGTGGCATCAACGACGAATACCCGTTCCTGCTGGGCCACGAGGCCGCCGGCACCGTGGAGTCGATCGGCGAGGGCGTGGTCAACGTCGAGGTCGGCGACTTCGTGGTGCTCAACTGGCGCGCGGTGTGCGGGCAGTGCCGCGCCTGCAAGCGCGGTCGCCCCCAGTACTGCTTCAACACCCACAACGCCGCCCAGAAGATGACCCTGACCGACGGCACCGAGCTCACCCCCGCCCTGGGGATCGGCGCGTTCGCCGACAAGACCCTCGTCCACGAAGGGCAGTGCACCAAGGTCGACCCCGAGGCCGACCCCGCGGTCGCGGGCCTGATCGGCTGCGGTGTGATGGCCGGCATCGGTGCGGCCATCAACACCGGCAACGTCAACCGTGACGACACCGTCGCGGTCATCGGCTGCGGCGGCGTCGGGGACGCGGCCATCGCCGGGGCCGCCCTCGTCGGGGCGAAGATGATCATCGCCGTCGACATGGACGAGCAGAAGCTGAACTGGGCGCGCGACTTTGGCGCCACCCACACGGTCAACGCCAAGGAGTTCGACGTCGTGGAGACCATTCAGGACCTCACCGGCGGCAACGGCGCCGACGTCGTCATCGACGCGGTGGGTCGCCCGGAGACCTGGAAGCAGGCGTTCTATGCCCGCGACCTGGCGGGCACCGTCGTCCTGGTCGGCGTTCCGACGCCCGACATGACGCTGGAGATGCCGCTCGTCGACTTCTTCTCCCGCGGTGGCTCGTTGAAGTCTTCCTGGTACGGCGACTGCCTGCCCGAGCGTGACTTCCCCACCCTGATAAGCCTCTACCGCCAGGGCCGACTTCCCCTGGAGAAGTTCGTCTCCGAGCGCATCGGCCTGGACGGAATCGAGGACGCCTTCCACAAGATGCACGCCGGCGAGGTCCTGCGCTCGGTCGTGATCCTGTGAGTGCCGCCAAGAACATTCAACGTTTGGTCACCAGCGGCACCTTCGAGCTCGACGGCGGCAGCTGGGACGTCGACAACAACATCTGGATCGTCGGTGACGACAAGGACGTAGTGGTCTTCGACGCCGCCCACAGCGCCGAGCCCATCGTCGAGGCCGTCGCGGGCCGCAACGTGGTCGCCGTCGTGTGCACCCACGGTCACAACGACCACGTGACCGTCGCCCCGGAACTCGGCAACGCCCTCGACGCCCCGGTCCTGCTGCACCCGGCCGACGACGTGCTGTGGCGAATGACGCACCCCGACGAGGACTTTCGCGGTGTCGAGGACGGCCTGGTGCTGCGGGCCGGCGACGTGGAACTGCGGGCGCTGCACACGCCGGGCCACTCGCCGGGATCGGTCTGCTGGTACGCCCCCGACCTCGGTGCGGTGTTCAGCGGCGACACCCTCTTCAGCGGTGGACCGGGTGCGACGGGCCGGTCCTACTCCGACTTCCCGACCATCCTGGCGTCCATCTCCGAACGCCTCGGCACGCTGCCCGCCGACACCGTGGTCTACACCGGCCACGGCGACACCACGGTCATCGGCGACGAGCTGGTCAACTACGACGAGTGGGTCAAGAACGGGAGTTAGTCTGCGTCGCGCTCGGTCGCGTCGACGATGGTCCGGGCACATAGTTCGGGATCGTCGATCATCGGGACGTGGCCGACGCCGCGGAGCATGACGAAGTGCGCGTGCGGGATTCGCTCGCGCGCGGTCACGCCGTTGACCTCGGGCGGGAAGATGCGGTCACCGTCCGCCCAGGCGATGGTGATCGGGCACGTGTGACCCAACGGCTCCACCCGTTCGGTGGTGCCCAGCAGGTCGTCGGCGACGTCGCACCCGAGTAGGTCGCGCGTCGACTCCACGGCCTGGCGACGGGTGAGGCGGTCGGCACGCTCCGCCACGTCGCGCATCGCCAACCGGCGAATCGCCGGCACCCCCAGAGCGGCCGGAGCAACGAATCGCGTTGCCGCGACCATCTTTTGGGTGCGGCGAATCATACCGGTGGCGTGGGTTTCGTCGCTCTCGCCTGCGGTCCAGAAGCCCGCGGGCGAGAAGGCACACACCGATCGGGCCCGACCGCGGCGGGCGAGTTCGACGGCGATCCACCCGCCCATGGAGTTGCCCGCCACGTGCACGGTGGCCAACCCGCGCTCGTCGAGCAGCGCCTCGGTCGCGTCGACCAGGGCTGCGATGGTCGGCCGCCCCTGATGCCTTGGCCCACCGCGGTGGCCGGCGGCGGTGGGCACGATCAGGTCGAAGCGGTCGGCGAGCAGGGGCACGACGCCGTCCCACGCGGCGGCTGACATCGTCACACCGTGCAGCAGAAGCAGCGGCGGCTTCTCCGTCACGGCGTCAGTTCCGCCGGTCGGCGAAACCGGGCGGCAGGTCGGCAGGCGCCGCGGCGACGATGGTTTGGTCGTCGGCGCCCACGTACTCGAACAAGGTGATGTCGGCGAATTCCGGGACGACGTAGATCGGGTAGGTCGGGCCGGCGTCGCGGTAGGCCCGCATCTCGTCGAGGTGCTCGTTCTGGAACAGGACGGTCTTGGACCCGTCGAGGCGGATCCACTCGGGGAAGAAGATCGTGCCGTGCAGCCGTCGCAGCGCTGGCATGACGTTGACGACGACGCTCGTTCCGGTGGGCTCGGTCCAGGAGATCTTGTAGACCTCCGGCGCGAGGGTTACGAGGTCGACCGTCTGATCGCGCACCCACCGGCCGCCGACGTGACCGGTGTGGATCCGGTAGTCGATGGTGGTGGCGTTCTTGACGTACATCTCGTACTGCCACCCGTTGGCGTAGGTGTAGATGAAACGGTGTCCCACCAGCCCGTTTATGTCCGAGGCGCGGTCACTGTCGGTAGTGTCGTCGATGCTCACGATTTCAGTTTAGAACAAACTAGGTTTGTTAGGAACATAATTGTCGAATGCCGCGGCGCTCTCGCGCACGCTCGGCCCGCTGCGCCGCGCCGTACTGCGCGCGACCCGGTTGGCCGAGGACCTCCCCGATCTCCCGGAGACCCACATCGAAGTGCTGCGCACCGTGGCCGACACCCCTGGGTTGGGGCCGCCGGCGATCGCCGAGCAACTCCGACTCGCCCGCCCCACGGTCAGCAACCTGATGAAGACGATGCAGCGGGCGCACCTGATCGAACTGGCCCGCGACGTCGACGACGCCCGCCGCGTCCACGTCACCGCAACCGCGACGGCGTTGGAGCTCCTGCGCCGTTACGACGCTTCGAGCGAAGCGATCCTGACCGCGGCGATGAACGAACTGGACCCCGACGAACGAGCGGCCGTGGCGGCCGCGGTTCCCGCTCTGGCGAAGCTACGGTCGATCCTCTCCGAATCCGGCCGCTAGCGGCCCTCCAGCACCCTCTTCTTCTCCGCGTCGTACTCGTCCTGAGTCAAGGCGCCCGAGTCACGCAGCCGGGCAAGCGTTTCCAGCGTGTGCGCCCGGATGGCGTCCTCCGAGGACGCGGGGCTCGGCACGGCCCGAATCGGTGCCGGCGCGCCGTCGTCCGCCGCCCACTGCGGCGCGTCGAGACCACTGCGCCGCACCCTGACCGTCCAGGCCCGCGCGACGATCAAACAGGCGACGGCCAAGCCGAAGACTGCCGCCAGAATCCACGGCAGGTGGCCGTATCTGCTGCCGTGACCGAACGCGAGCGAGGGGTTGAGGTACGCGCTGACGTTGCCGTTGAGCTCGACGTCGTAGGTGCCGGCGACCGGGAGGTGGACGTATCCGATGCGAACCCGAGCGTCGTTGTTGACCGTCGTCGTCCCGCCGTAGTCCTCGGCGAGTTGCACGTCGACGCCGTCCGGTCCCGTCATCCGATAGGTCAGCGGCGGGACGGGCAGCCCGTTGCCGCCGCCGCCGACCAACACGGTGTGGAAGGTCACCGTCACCTGGCCCGCGGGCAACTCCAGACGGCTCGACCCGGGGATGGGAACCTCGCCGTAGGCGTCGTATTCGTCGAAGACGAAGGCGTTGAGCATCAGCGCGGCGACGAACCCGACCCCGGCCACGATCATCGTCACCACGGCGACGATGGTCGGTATCCGTGGCCCGGTCGCGCTCCTCATGGCTCGCAGTCTTCCACGTCGAAGCCGCAGAGGGGTTACCGTTTACGGTATGCCCGAATCGAGCGCGGTGGTGCGTCCGGAGCCGATGAACAGCGCCTCCTATACCGCTGCGTCGCGCCTGCAGGCAGCCGGATTGCGCCGGGCGACAGCACTTTTCGCCGACGCCGCGGCATCGGTTCCCCTCCCCCAGTCGCCACGGCCCATCGTGATCGCCGACTACGGCGCCGCGACCGGACACAACTCGCTGGTGCCCGTCGGCGCGGCGATCGCCGTGCTACGCAAGCGGACCCGGCCCGAGCACTCCATCCTGGTGACCCACACCGACGTGCCCGGCCACGACTTCGCCCAGCTGTTCCGCACCCTCAGCGACGATCCCGACACGTACCTGAAGAAGGACAAGGCGGCGTTCGCCTCCGCGGTCGGCCGGTCGTTCTACGGCCAGATCGTTCCCTCCAACAGCGTGAACCTGGCCTGGTCGGCCTGGTCGACCCAATGGTTGTCGCGCACTCCGACGCCGATCCCCGACCACCTGCTGGTGGCGCACAGCCGCGACGGGGAGGTGCGGGCCGCCTACGAACGCCAGGCCGCGCGCGACTGGCACGAATTCGTCGCGTTCCGCGGACGCGAGCTCAGTCCGGGCGGACGTCTCGTGGTGATGACCATGGCCATCGACGAGGACGGCGACTTCGGCTACCGGCCCCTGCTCGACGCCATCGCCGAGACACTCGCCGAACTGGTCGAGCGCCAAGTGCTGAGCGACGACGAGTCGACGGCGATGTCGATCCCGATCGCCGGGCGCCGCGCTCGCGACTTCCTGTCGCCCTTCGCCCCGTCGGGCACCTTCGAGAAGCTCTCCGTCCAACACCTCGAGGTGTTCCACGGTGACGACAGGTTCTGGTCTCAGTATCGAATCGACAAGAAGGCCAACGAATTCGGTGCCAAATGGGCAGCGTTCCTGCGAGGGACGGCCTTCCCGACCCTGGCCGCCACCCTGCCGGCCGACCGCCGCTCCGACTTCGTCGGCCGGCTCTCCACCGGGGTGGCCCAGCGGTTGGCCGCCGCCCCCGCCGAGGTGCGCATCCCGCTGGCGGCCGTCGTCATCGAGAAGCAGCGGCGCCCGCACCATTGACGGTCAGGGCGCCATTTCGTAGGCGCCGTCGTAGGCCTTGACCCGCTCCCACACGCGATCGAACCGCGCAGCGTCGGGCACCGGTTTGCGGACGGCCCCGAGCGCCCACTCCTGCTGCGCCGGGGTGGACGTCGGCTTGCCTTGCAGCGCAATGGCATAGGAGTTGAAGTCGTCGACCTGAAAGCCGAAGATCTGGTCGACGACGTCGTCGTCCAGACCGGTGAGTGCCGCCTGCTCGAGGATCAGCTGACCGTAGACGATCAACGAGAACAGGTGTCCGACGTTGAGCATGAAGTCGAGGTCCCTGGCCTGGTCGGCATCGGGTGCGGCCGCGAGCAGCATCTCCCGAAATGCCTGAGCCTGCTCGTAGAAGACGCCGACGTTGGGCACGTGGACGTGCTGCTCGTATGCCGGTGTCCAGTCGGCGAATTGAATGGCACCCGCCCCACGGGTGGGCCCCTGGTTCCAGAAGAACGTGTCGTCGGCCGCGTCGTTGCGGGTCGGAACGGCCGGGTACTCCTTGGGGTTGAGCATGTAGTTCGGCATGAACTTCAGCACCAGGCCCACGTTGACGTGCACCGTGCCCTCCAGCCGCGGCAGGCATCCGATGAGCTGCGCGACCTCGCGGAACATCGTGTTCTTCTCGTACCCCTTGGCGGCGACCACGTCGTGCAGCGCCCGCACGACGGTCTCACCCTCCATGGTGACCTTGGCCTTGGTCATCGGGTTGAACAGCAGGTAGCGCCGATCCTCCAGGCTGGCGCTGCGGAAGTAGTCGACCGCCCGCCGGCTGAAGGCCTTCATGGCGATCATCCGCGCATAGGCGTCGACGAAGTTGGCGCGCACGTGGCCGAAGTCGGTGACGGGGTTGCCGTACAGAATCCTGTTCTGCGCGTGGGTGATCGCCTCGTAGAACGCGTGTTCGCACATCCCGATCGACGATGAGCACAGGTTGAACTTGCCGACGTTGACGGTGTTGAGGGCGGCGCTGAACGCCTCCACCCCGGTGTGCAGCACGTCCTCGGCACGTACCGGATAGTTCTCCAGGCGGAACGTGCTGACATAGATCTGCATGTGCACCACGTTGTCGATCAGGTGGTAGTTCTCGTGACGGCTGTCGGCGGCGAAGAACACGTACCCGTCGTGTCCCTCGACGTCGCCGCGCCGACCGAAGACCGAGACCAGGCTCGCGACGTTGCCGTTGCCGATGTAGTACTTCTCCCCCGACGCTCGGTAGAGGATGCCGTTGGCGACGTCCTCCTCACTGGCCGGGGTCAGCACCATGTCGGTGCTGTAGACGTCGGCGCCGTGTTCGCGCTCGGAGAGCCCGAACGCCATCACCTCGCCCGCCTCGAGGTCGTCGGCGGCACGCAGCTTCGCGTCCTTGTTCTCGCTCTGCCACACCGGGCCCAAGCCGAGAATGGTGACCTGCTCGGTGTACCAGTAGGTCAGTCCGTAGAAGCCGAGGATCTCCGCCAGCGCGGCGTTACGAGCGCCGTCCCATCGCTTGTCGGGGTTTCCGTCGGCGAATTCCGACGGCGTCAGAAAGGTCGCGAACAGCTTCTCGCGCTTGACGAACTCGACGAAGTCGGCGGGCCACTGGGCCCGGAGGTCGTCGTCGAGGATGCGCTTCTTGCCCTGGCCCTCGAAGAAGTCGATCGTCGCGCGCAGCAGGCGACGCGTCTCGGCGTCGAACTCGGACGCGTCGTAGTGGTGCGGGTTGAACAGCAAGCCGTCGGTGCGGGGCAGAGCAGCAGTCATGCCCCCGAGCCTAGGGCTGCTGCGGTTGGAACGGTGACGGAACGAAGGGCAGACCGGGGATGGTCTGGTAGGGCAGCGTCGGAATGGCCGGCGCCTGGGTGGTCGAGCTCGTCTGCGGCGGCTGGGTGGTCGTGGTTGGTGGCGCCTCGGTCGTGGTCGTCGGCGGCGGGGTCTCGGTCGTCGACGGCGGTGGGGGCGCCTCGGTCGTCGACGGCGGGGGCGGCGCCTCCTGGGTCACCGTCACCGCAGGCGGTGGGGGCGCCTGCTCGATCACCGTGCGGTTCGGCTCCGACGGCACCTCCGCCGGCGCCTCGGAGGACGGCGGGGGAACCTCGGTCGACGGCCCCGGGGCCTGAGTGGTGGTCGCCGGGGCGGCGGGCGGCGAGTCCTCGCCTCGGAACAGCAGATACAGGACGACGCCGATGGCCAGCAGCGCCGCGACGACGGCGACGGCGATGATCCCGGTGGGCCGGCGATACCAGGGCACGGCGGCCGCCACGCGCGCGTCGTCCTCGTCGTCGACGAACGCGATCGGCGGCCGCGGGTCGAGGTAACCGTCGTCGGGACTCTCGGTCACCGGGTCGGGTTCGGGAATGTCGTCCGCGTCCGACCACGCCAGGGCGCGAAAGGTCGACGACGCCGGGGCGGCCTGGTCGACGGGTGGCAGCGGTGCGATCGGGGCGACGGCAGCGGGAGCCATCGCCGTCGCGCCGTCGGGCACCAGCCCGCGCGCCGCGGAGAGCCCGCCCCCGATCGCGGCGACCAGCTCGGGCCGGGCGGAGGTGATGACGGGCACCCGCAGCCGTTCCGAGAGCGACGTGACGAGGGCCGGGATGAGCGCGCCGCCGCCGACGGTGGCCACTGCGGCCAAGTCAAGTGGTCGAATTCCGCTGCGCTGCAACGTGTCCTGGATGACGTCCAGCAACCCGCCAAGCGGTTCGCGGATCGCCTCGTCGAGTTCGGCGCGGGTGATCCTCACCTCGGACTGCCGCCCGGGCAGGTCGACCGAGACCGACGCGACGGTGGAGGTGGACAGACGTTCCTTGGCTGCCCGGCACTGGCCGCGCAACCGGTTCAGGTTCCCGATCGCCGACGTCGACGACAGGTCGACCGATCCCGCCGCCGCGAGATCGCCGACGATCCGGGTCAGCAGCGCCTGGTCGACGAGGTCGCCGGAGAAGTCGGTGTGCCGCACCGTCGGGCCGATCGGCGCGAACCCGTTGGCGGCGTCGGCCAGGGTGATGCTCGTACCGGTTCCGCCGACGTCGCACAGCGCGATCACGCCGCGGCTCGGCACGCCGGGATCGTCCTGCAGGGCGACGAGCGCGGCGACGGCGTCCGAGCCGAGGGGCATCCCGTCGAGCTCGCGGCGCAGGGCCTCGACGGCGGCCGGTCCCCAGTGCGCCGGGTGGGTGACCCCGACCGCCTCGGTGGGTGGCCGCCCGCCCGTCAGCGCCGCCAGCAGGGACCTCAGCGCCTCGGCGACGAGGGCCTCGGCACGGTGGGAGGATCCGTCGGCGGCCACGATGGGGACCGGGTCGCCAACGCGGTCGACGAAGTCGGTGATGATCAAGCCGCGATCGGTGAGGTGGGGGTTTTCGCTGGGTACGCCGACTTCGGCGGGCCGGTGCGGATACCGCGTGAGCACCGGCGACCGGGTCACCGCCGACCGGCCTATTGCCACCGCCCGCAAAGCGGTGGCACCGACCGAGAGCCCTATACCGTCTGCCACGTCATCGAATTGTGCCTTGTCCAGCTATCAGGGGCAGATCCAGTGGGGTCACCCAGCCCGGCGGCAGGTCGTTGACGGCCGGCACCGCGTTGAGGGCGCGCAGGCCAGTGGCGAGGCAGCCCGCCGCCGCGGCGTCGCGTCCGGATCCGTCGGTGAACCGGAAGGCGGTCTCCTGGAAGATGCTCGGCGTGCCCTCGATGTCGACCCGGTAGACGTCGTTCTCGCTGCCCGACGGCCAGTCCGGCGCGGCGTCGGCGCCGATGCGGTTGACGTGCTCGAGCTGGATGCGCGTCTCGCCCTTGAAGACGCCGTTGATCGTGAAGCGAACGGCGGCCACGTTGCCCGGCGCGATGACGCCCTTGACGGTCTTGCGCTCGTCGGGGGTGACCCACTTGTCCCACGTGGTCGTGATCTCGTCGAGCTCGATGCCCGCGGCGTGGGCGATCATTGGAACCGTTGCACCCCAAGCGAAGACGAGGATGTCCGGCGTCTCGAGCAGCGGCCGGTGCTCGGGCGGCCGTCCGATGCCCATCTCGAATTCGTAGTCGCCTTCGTAGTTGGTGTAGTCGAGCAGCTCCGACGCCCGGACCGTGCGGACCTCCGAGCACAGCCCCATCAGCGTCATCGGGAAGAGGTCGTTGGCGAAACCGGGGTCGATGCCCGTGGTGAAGCACGACGATCCGCCCTCGTCGCAGGCGTCGGTGACCGGCTGAATCCAGTTGGGCGGGTTGAGGTGCATCTTGGGCCACACCCACGGCGTCATCGACGTCGAGCAGACGTCGATGCCGGCCCGGAGGAACCGCGTGATGAGTGCGATGTTGTCGTCGGCGTGCGCGGCGGTCGGTCCGTAGTGCACCACCGCATCCGGCTTCAGGGCGATGAGCGCGTCGACGTCGTCGGTGGCGGTCAGGCCGGTCGACGTGCCGAGCCCGCAGATCTCGCCGACGTCGCGGCCGACCTTCTCGGGATTGCTCACGCCGACGCCGACGAGGTCGAAGAACGGATGCTTGAGGATCTCGGCGATCACCATCCTGCCGACGAAGCCGGTGCCCCACACCACGATTCGCTTGCTCATCGTCAGCGGCACCTCTTGAGGCCGCCCGGATCGCAATACAGCGGATACCGGTCGACGGGGATGGGCAGCGGCCCGTCGAACGCGAGGGTGAACGGTGAGACGACGATCTTCGGGCCGACCTGGCCGTTGCACGCGGCGCTATTGCTGACCGACCGGGTGCCGGTCATCGTGAGGTCGTCGAACTTGTAGGTCTCCTGAACGGGTGCCCAGCTGCCGTCCGCGCACTGGAAACCCTCCTTGATGTTGGTGGAGAACGCCCACTGCCCGCCGGTCAGGCGGGCGTCACCACCGCTGACCCGTGGCGAGTTCGGCGAGACGTGCAGCCGGCACGCCACCGGAAGCTCGAGGTTGTCCCGCAGGTCACCCACCGTGGGAACACAGCTGGGGTAGATGGTCCACTTCGCGTGGATGTCACCCTGGTCGTAGCCGTAGATCCCCTCCATGACCTGATCCGCGCTGGCACTACCCGCGAATCCGAGCGTCGAGGTGAACAGGATTGCGGCGACGGCGAGCACCCGGGCGATCGTCATTCCCGGAGTATCGCAGTGCAGCGGGGTGGAAGTCAGCGGTTTGCCCGATGCGCACCGACCGGCGCCGTGGAGCGTGAGAGGGTCCACTCATGACTGATCTGACTGGGAAGGTCGCGCTGATCACCGGGGCGTCGACGGGTTTGGGCGCCGCGACGGCGCGAGTGTTCGCCGAGCGGGGCGCCACGGTCTTCGGAATCGCCCGCGACGCCGACCGGATGGCCGAGGTGTTCGCCGACGTGCCCGGCGGCCGGTTCTCCTCCGTCGACGTCACGACCTCCGCCGCGTGCGCGCAGGCGGTGGCCGACTGCGTGGCCGCGTTCGGCAGGCTCGACGTCCTGGTCAACGTCGCGGGCTTCCACCAGATGCGCCACACGACGACGATGTCGGACGAGGACTGGGACCGCGACCTGGCCGTCAACGTCAACGGCCCGTTCTACCTGTGTCGCGCCGCCCTGCCGCACCTGCTGGAGGCGGGCGGCAACATCGTCAACGTCTCCTCCATCGCCGGGGTCGAGGGCGAGGTCTACTCCGCGGGGTACTGCGCCGCCAAGCACGCCCTGGTGGGCCTGACGCGCGCCCTGGCCGTCGAGTTCACCAAGGACAAGCTGCGGGTCAACGTGGTCTGCCCCGGCGGCATGCCGACCGCACAGGCCACCGAATTCGAGGCACCCGAGAACGCCGACTGGGACTTGATCATGCGCATCGCCTCGCCCCGCGGCTTCATGGAGACCGCCGACGTCGCCAAGACCATTGCGTTCCTGGCCAGTGACGACGCCGCCGCCGTCCACGGCGCGGTGTACCGCGTCGACAACGGCAAGGGGGCGGGATGAGCACCGGACGTTCACCTGCACGACGATTACTGCGAGTGCGCCGTGCACGCGTAGCTGCCACAATCGCGCGGTGACCGACGTCGTGAGTACAGCAGCAGAAGAAGCCTCCCATCTCCGGTCCGGATTGGACGCCGAGGACCTGAGAGTGGCGATCACCGACCACCTCAGGTACACCATCGGCCGGCCCGCCGCCGCGCTGCGGCCAGACCACTACTACCGCGCGCTCGCGCTCGCCGTCCGCGACCGCATGCAGGACAACCGCGTCGCGTCGACGCAGCAGTCACTCGACAGCAGCGCGAAGGTCACCTGCTACCTGTCCGCCGAGTTCCTGATGGGGCCGCAGCTCGGAAACAACCTGCTGAACCTCGAGATCGAGGACGCCGCCCGCGCGGCGCTGGACTCGCTGGGTCAGGACTTCGACGAGGTGCTCGCCTGCGAGCCCGAGCCCGGTCTGGGCAACGGCGGTCTCGGCCGGTTGGCCGCGTGCTACCTCGACTCGCTGGCCACCCTCGAGCGGCCGGCCATCGGATACGGCATCCGCTACGAGTTCGGCATCTTCCGGCAGGAGTTCTCCGACGGGTGGCAGGTCGAGCTGACCGACAACTGGCTGGCCAACGGAAACCCGTGGGAGATCGCCAAACCCGACGTGAACTACCCCGTCAACTGGGGTGGTCACACCGAGCACTACATCGACGACTCGGGCGCCGACCGCATCCGCTGGGTGCCCAAGCAGGTCATCAAGGGCGTCGCCTACGACACGCCGATTCAGGGCTACGGCGTGCACACTTGCAACGTCCTGACGCTGTGGAGCGCCCGCGCCGTCGAGTCGTTCGCCCTGGACGCGTTCAACACCGGCGACTACTACAAGGCGGTCGAGTCGGAGGTCACCTCCGAGACGGTCACCAAGGTGCTGTACCCGAACGACGAGCCCGAGGCGGGCAAGCGCCTGCGACTGCTGCAGCAGTACTTCTTCGTGTCGTGCTCGCTGCAGCACGTGGTGCACATCATGGACGACCTCGCCGACGTGTCGCTCCATGAGCTACCGAAGCGTTTTGCGTTGCAGCTCAACGACACCCACCCGTCGATCGGTGTCGCCGAACTGATGCGCATCCTGGTCGACGAGCGTCGCCTCGGGTGGGACGAGGCCTGGGCGATCACCGTGGCCACCTTCGGCTACACCAACCACACGCTGCTTCCCGAGGCTCTGGAGAAGTGGCCGCTCGGCCTGTTCGGCGAGTCGCTGCCGCGCCACCTCGAGATCATCTACGAGATCAACAGCCGCTTCCTCGACGAGGTGCGGGCGAAGTTCCCCGGCGACGTCGAGCGGGTGCGGCGCATGTCGTTGATCGGCGAGGACGGCGGCCAGACGGTACGGATGGCCTACCTCGCCACCGTCGGCAGCCACGCGGTCAACGGTGTCGCGGCACTGCACTCGGACCTGCTGAAGGCCAGCGTGCTCAAGGACTTCTACGAGCTGTGGCCGGAGCGGTTCTCCAACAAGACCAACGGCGTCACGCCGCGGCGCTTCCTGGCGTTGTCCAACCCCGGCCTTCGCGGCCTGCTCGACGGCACCATCGGCGACGGCTGGCTGACCGACCTCGAGCGCCTGCGTGGTCTGGAGGCCTTCGTCGACGATCCCGAGTTCCGGCAGCAGTGGCGAGAGGTCAAGCGCGCCAACAAGGCTCGGCTGTCCAACTTCCTGCAGACCGCGACGGGCGTGCAGTTGGACCCCAGCTGGATGTTCGACATCCAGGTCAAGCGCATCCACGAGTACAAGCGCCAGCACCTGTCGGTCCTGCACATCATCAGGCAGTACTTCCGGCTGAAGATGGATCCGACGCTGGAGGTCGCGCCGCGCGCCTACGTGTTCGGCGGCAAGGCCGCCCCCGGCTACTTCATGGCCAAGCGAATCATCAAGCTGATCAACGCCGTCGGCGAGACCGTGAACAACGATCCGGACGTCAACAAGTTCATGAAGGTGGTGTTCGTCCCCAACTTCAACGTCCAGAACGCGCACCTCATCTACCCGGCGGCGAACCTCTCGGAGCAGATCTCGACGGCAGGCAAGGAGGCGTCGGGCACCGGCAACATGAAGTTCATGATGAACGGCGCCCTGACCATCGGGACGCTGGACGGTGCGAACGTCGAGATCCGCGAGGAGGCCGGGCCGGAGAACTTCTTCCTGTTCGGTCTGACCGAGGACGAGGTCGAGACGGTCAAGCGCAACGGATATCGTCCGTCGAGCTACGTCGACGAGAACGACGAGCTCAAGACCGTGCTCGGATTGATCTCCTCGGGACAGTTCTCCCATGGTGACGTCGAGGTGTTCCGGCCGCTGGTGGACAACCTCCTGCACGACGACCCGTTCCTCGTCCTGGCCGACTACGCCGCGTACGTGAACTGCCAGGACGAGGTCGCCGCGGCGTGGCAGGACCGCGACACCTGGTCACGGATGTCGATCCTCAACACCGCGCGCAGCGGCAAGTTCTCCTCGGACCGCGCGATCGCGCAGTACTGCGACGACATCTGGAACGTGCGGCCGGTGACCGTCGAGATCTGACGGGTCGGGAGCGGGTGGGCGTCAGCCTTGCTCGGCGGGCAGGGGTGCCCCGACCGGCGCCGGTGAGACCTGCGGCTGCCCCGCCAAACTGTCCACCACCGGACGCTGATCCGGGCAGCGTCAGCCTTGCTCGGCGGGCAGGGGTGCCCCGACCGGCGCCGGTGAGACCTGCGGCTGCCCCGCCAAACTGTCCACCACCGGACGCTGATCCGGGCAGTAATAGTTGATCCCCGCCGACAAGAACTGATAAATCGCCTGCTCCGAGGTCCCCCGCGGCAAATTCGTCTTCAAGAACACCGCCGCCTCACCGGCATTGGCGTCCAACCCCGTCCGCAACCGCTTGCACTCGATCTTCCCGATCCACGCGTTGTAATCCTTGGGCCCGTAGATCCCGTACACGTGCAACTCATTGGCAAAGTCGGTGTCCGGATCGGCATTCGCCGGCGCCACCGCACCCACCACCATCGAGCACGCCGCCACCGCAGACAGTCCAAAACGCGTCAAGGCCTTCATAGCCGGATCCT
>NZ_JACKTL010000064.1 GCF_025822245.1 Mycolicibacterium hodleri | reverse complement strand
CCCCCCCCGGCTTCGCCGGGTGGAAGGAGCCCGCCTGCGGCGGGCATCGAGGCCGGCGCCTGGCGGCGCCTATGTGCCGGGTCGGGTGGTGTTGTTAGGCAACGGTTTTCGAGTTACCGGGTTGGGTTGGATGGCCTGCGGCCATCGCCGGCGGTCGCTTTGCCGTTGTGCTGCAACTGTTTTGGCCTCCGTTGGTGGTGATGGCTTCGCCATTGGTCATGCTTCAATCATACTGTATTACAGTGGGTTTCGGCTACTCCGTCTCGGCTTCGCCTCGACCGTGGTGGGGGGCTATTGGGTGCCGGCCGGCGGATCTGACTCGAGGTCGTTGCCCGACTTGGTATCTCGACTTACCGCCCGGGCTGCGCCCTCGTCCATCATATACGTTGCGGTGCAGCAGTATTCGATTGTGCGCAGCGACGCCTACGGCGCTTCACCCCTGCAGTTCTTTCGCATCGAGGAGCCACTGCCACCGCGAGCCGACCACCCGCCGCCGAACATTGCTCAACACTATTGCGACTGCAATACCTGAGGGCCAACGTTCCCACTGACCCCTCCCCCACGAGACTCCATCCCCTGGGCCCCGGCGGCGACTCACCACTGCTACCCATTCAACTGCCGGCGCCCGGCTCCGCCGGCCCACCACAGCCCAGACAAAGGCCGGCACCCCAGCCCACACAATTCGGGGCCCAGACCACCGTCTCAACCCGGCCATCAGCTGAGATGCTCAAAACCACCGCCGCACAGGAGGACCGCCCACCATTGACCGAGCCACAACAGCGCCGAGACCGGCCGGCGGCGGCGGCGTGACGACCGAACGGGCCAGCGCCTTGGCCGCGCTTACGCACCCGAGCGCGCCTACGTGGAGGCGACACGCCGGGCCGCGATGTCGGCTATGAGCGTTTAACAGCGGCAGGACCGGCTCCTAACCAGGACCAACTGATTACGAGCGGGGACTTGGTGGTGTCAAGTCCCCTCTTTGCAGCTCATAGGCCCCTATTGATCCTTGTAGCTTCTGGGTCTATGACCGCATCGCGTTGCGTCTTCACACCGCAGCCCGCGCCCGTTCCTCACCTCAGCGAGCAGCCACGCCCCCACCCAGTCGCCGCCACGCAGCACAATCCTCGCGGTGACACCGACCGGCGCCCGCCATCGATGTCGCGGCTCCGGTCGGAACTCCAGCGCCCCGAGGGCGCTCTCCTCGAATCGCTCCGCCTCGCTCGGCGCCCCATCATGTCCGTCAACACGGCCGCAGCGCGCGCAGGAGTGAGTCCCACCACCTGGCGGTCCTATGTCAACGGCTATCGGGTGCTGTCCGCCGGCAGCCCCGTCCAGATGATTGCACCAGCGGCCACCTTGGCGCGGATGGCCGCTGCGGTGGGAGCCACCACCGAGAGCCTGCTGGCCGCTGAGCGGCCCGACGCGGCACATGTACTCGGCGGCGGCAATCCTGATGACATCGACCCCTCTCAGCTCCCGCAGCCACGCGCAATGGCCAACGATGACACCCCTTTCGTACCCGAACCGGCAGTGGCCTTGATTGAGTCGCGCCGCCTGGCGGCTGTCCCGCCGGTATCGGTGCGCAAAGTCGCGGCCGTCGCCGGAATTAGCGACACCATGTGGCGCAACATCGTCTCGGGCCTGCCCCGCGCGGGCAGGCGAGTCAAGGTCTCCACGGCGGCGCACTCGGTGGCGAAGATGGCCGATGCCGTGGGGGCCAGCCCAGACGAGATCGCGGCGGCCGGCCGACCCGACGCAGCCACCCTGATGCGCAACTCAGAATCCCTGCGCAAGAGGAACGATGAACTCCTCGCCCGGTGGAGTCAGCTCACCGATCAGAACAGCGCCATAGACCCCGACGATCTTCTGCGACTCGCAATCACGATCGACCACGCCTCATCACTTCTCGATGCGGCGTCGCGGGACTTCATCGAACGACTCGACGACGGGGTCACCCTGATCGAACGCATCGCCGGCCATCTCATGGACAACGCTCCCGATGCAGTCGTACAGCGCCGGCGACGACTTCTCGAACGCGACGCCGAGCCGCTGCCACACGCCGAGACGCCGCACTGAGTGCCATCTGGCACCAATTGGTGCTATCCCGAAACAAGCAGAGCCACAGTGTTTTTGGATGCCCTCGCGGTGTCATAGGCTGATGGTCTACTCACTGCATGCCACACCACAGCGCGACTTCTGATCGCAGCCGGCAAGCGATAGTCCCGTCCTACAGTTGCTCGGGGGTGCGCTGGACACCGCAGCAATGGCGGGATGCCGGCAAGCAGTCACCCATCGGCACTCACGATTGGAGCGGGTGTCCCTCGCTTATCGAGAACTGGGAGCGCGCCGGCGCGGCCAATGCTGGACTCGAGTTAAGCCAGGTGTGGAGCAGCAATTCCGTCGTTGGCTGGTACTGGCGATGCGCCGACGGGCACCTGTGGCGAGAACCGGTGAACCGCATGTTCGCCAGGAACGTCTTCGGCCGCCGCGCCCGCTGGCGCAGCTTGATGGGCTCCGCTGGCGCCTGTCGTCGATGCGCTCTTGATCGCTTCGGAGCGCGCTTTGATCGCTGCGGCTGCATCTCACCCGATCTCGCACTCCTTGAGCGGACACCCGTTGTGCTGCCGGGGTTTTGTCCAGACTGCAAGACCTTGGGCTCGGGGGCGTTCGTCCTCGGTGCGCCTGTGCTCGTTTATCACTGTCCACCCACTTCGAAAGAGGAGAATGTGCTGCGGCAGCGTCTGGGGGCAGTCCTTCCGCTGGCATCTCCTGGTGAGGCGAACGCCGTGAGTGTCCACCCGACCAGTTGGGGTGCTCGCCATGTGTTCCCCGACATGCTGGCCCCCTCGACCCGAGTAGCGATCGAGTACGACTCACCAGGGCCGCTGCACGACGCTCACGGTCCGCTAAGTGTCGACCACGAAAAGGACAGTGCTCTGCGCCGCGTGGGGTGGGAGGTCATCCGTGTGCGCGTCGGCAACCTCGCCCTCATCGGGCCCTACGATGTCGCGGCCACCGGACCTACCCGTGCAGCGGCTGCGGCCGTGATCGACCAGTACCACCGTGTTCTTCTCGGCGGCGAGCGTTCACGCACCCACCTGGCTACGAGCGGAGATCTTCGCACCTCGACGCAGTGGGAACAGTTGGCCCTGGACCTCGACGCCCAGTATCTCGATGCCCTGTCCTCTGGGAGCAAGCTGCCGCCAGCCGACGACTGACCACCTCGGCTTGACGATGTGGCGGCTGATAACGCACTGCGGGAGCGCAACTGACGTCGGCTGCTACGAACTCTCACCCCGGCTCCCGGCGCGCCACTCTATGAGCGCCTCCGAGGCGCGGCTGCAATGATTCGGGCGCTTCTTCCGGCCGCAGGAGCCCCAGCACTCAAGCACCTGTCTGATCGGCCATCAGGTTGTCGCCCAGCCGTCCTGAAGGGCACGTGTCCCCGCGATCGCGTCCTTGAGTGACTGTGCGGTCTGCAGCTGGTCGAGCAGGACCCAGAGCCGTGACGACGGGTAGATGCCGGCGCCATTGGGGATGGGGTCGAGCGGCGGAAGTCTGGGACCGAGGTCGTACACGGCGTGCGGGCGGTCGCTGGCGTCGTTCTCGGGTAGGTACGGGTATCGGTCGCGGATGGTGGGGACGACATCGGCGTGCATGATCCGGTGGATGCGTTGCACGGCGCCGGCCCACCGGAACGCCATGAAGTTCGGCGGGTCGGTGGGCCATCCCCCGACGCCGTAGGGGTGGAAGTAGCAGAGGTGATCGGTGACGAACTCGCGGTATGTCGGGGTGCCCTCGCCGCCCGGGCGGTCTTCGCTGAGCACCACGCTGTAGACCAAGCTGTCGGCCACTGTGCGCATGCGTATCACTTCCAGTAGGTAGGTGTGCAGCTCTTCAAGCCAGATACGTTCTCGCCCGCGGCATACCGCTCGGGCGGCGGCGATGTCGGCGAGCACGTCGCGCCACGGTAGGTGCATCACGGGGACGCCCTGGATCTCGGTCGGCAGTTGCGACTCGGCAAGCGCAGTGGAGGCCTGGGATAGAGATACCAGTGCGCCCGCCCCGGATCTGTGGATTCGCGAGACATATTGCGTTAGTTGCGTCGTCGTTGGAAGCAACCAGTCCCGCTTGGCCTCGAAGATCACCAGCGCTGAGGGCAACCGCACCTCAAGGTCTGTGCGGCCGATCTCGGCACGAACTTCCAGCGCGAAACTGATGTCATCCTCGTCTCCGAGCGCCGGCCAAACGCGGCGGAGTATTGCATCGCTGAGTGCGGTGCAGCGCGCCATGGTGAACCCGAGCGCTGCGGTCAGGTCGTTCTCGTTCTGGCCGAGCAGGCTGAACGCCGATCCCACCTCGGCGCCGTAACGCGTCAGCGAAGCCACTCAGTCACCCCTCCCCGGTTTCTGCCCAGACCCAGTTCGTGCTGCCGCGAGCTGGACCTCGACGCTGCGGCAGCCGGCCGCAGGGACGGTCCTCTGACCGGGGACCTGTCATTGTGCCCGGTCGCAGGCTCAGGCCGGGTCGGGACAGAAGTCAATGTCCTTGCCGTCGACGTTGACCGTGGCCGACCACCACCACACCGGGCCCAGGGCGTCGAGGCCGGCCTGGGGTAGCACCATGCCGATCTCGCCGGGGGTATCGGTATCGGCGAAGCCGTCCATGTTTTGCTGGGTGCCTTCGGCGAAGGGGAAGTAGAAGTAGCCGATCTTCTGTCCGTCGAGCGTCTTGTAGCCGAGCTGCACGCTCGCCCCATCCGGGTTGGTGGCCAGCAGGGACCAGAGCACGGTCCCGGTCATGGGGACGTCCCCGGTATAGGTCATCGTCACCTGAGCGCTCATGCCGGCCCGGCCGGCCATCTCTCCGACCTTGACATCGACGCCGGTGAGGTCGATCGGTGTAGCGGAGACAGCCGACGTGCACGAGGACTGCGGGCCAGCCAGCACCTTGCCCGGCGGCACCGCCGGAGGCACTGTAGGAGCAGGAGGGACCGCGGCGGGCGAATCGGTCGTGGAGATCGGCAGACTCACCGACGTGGTGACGGTAGCCGCGGGTGCATCGGAAGACGAGGCCTCCGATGTCTCAGATGAGCTTCCACATCCCGCCACGACGGCGACCACGCCGACCGCGCCGCACACTCCCCGGACATGCCGTCCCCGACTGCGCCTCATATTCAACCCCCTGGTCGTCAGTATTCCTAGGCAAGCTACGCCACGGCCCTGGCGGGCCGATTCAGTCCCCGGCGAGCGCTCGCAGGTGAGCGAGGGTGATGTACGGGTTGTATGAGCCGGGCCAGGGCGTGTCATCGTTGAGGAACCCCGCCTCGGGTAGCCATCCGATGGCGTAGTCCAGCTCTTCATCGTCCAGTTCTTGGCCGCCCCATGCGGTGCCAATACGCCGCGCGTAGGACGGACACCTGTTCTCGTCATCAACGTAGACCGCCGCGTTGGGGTCGATTCCCAGTGCAGCCATGCGCTCGACAGCGTTGGCGATCGCCTCGGCTTCCTGGCCGCTCACGCGACCGGGGAGCGTCGTATCAGTCGTCCTGTCGTCGTTGCGTGACGTCTCCATCTCGACGGATGAATTCTGCATTCGATACGCCCCTTTTCGGGTTAAGTGACCGAACGCGCACATCCGGCCGATTGTTGTATGTCGTTGTCCGACAGCGTTTATTGTACCGTCGTACGCCGACACCTCAAGTGCGCGGTGGTCGACGCCAGTCTCTTCGAGCCCCGGGCTTGACACTGGTTGGAGCGAGTGCCGCGAGCCCTCTACACGATGGCCGCTTGCTGAGTTCCGCCGCGCCCCGAGCGGCCGGTCCGCACGTTATTCACAGACCGCGCAGTCGCATCGCGTCCCGGCGGAATGCGGCCGCCAGCTCCGTCGTAGCATGTGGCTCCATTGCCGCCCTTTCAAGCTGGCTAGCCACTCTGGCAGCAAGAGCCCGCGGCGCGTTCGTTGATAGCCCGGTGGCCTCTGCCATCAGCTGTCCGAGGAGCGAGAGCGCTTGTGCGAGCGACATGATTAGGTCTCGTTCGGTTTCGGTGGACACATCGTGCTGTAGGTAGAGCTGAACGGCCTCAGCGAGGCCCGCTGTTGTCCGACCCATCACATGCCCTGGGATCTCCAGGTCCCGCGGTTGAGACATCAGGTCGACCCCCGGCTGCTCATCAGCCAGCATCCCGACCATCGTGTCGGCCAGCCCATCAAGCGCCTGCGCGTCTATGTACCTCCGCGCGGCGGTTGTCGAGATCTGAAGAGTCGCGGCGATTGCCTCAACGCGGTCGTTTATCAAACTCGCGGCATCGGACGGGTCTATGAAGAGCCCCCGATCGTTCAGTTTGCTGCAAAGTCGCTCGACTCGACTATCAACCCACCGCCTCGGAGCCATATCGCAAGGTCCCTTCCTTCGGACTTCACCTGCATCCTATTTGGCCCGACCGCTATAACTCGGCTACAGCGCAGATCGCGCCGCTCTATCACATTCTGGCCCTATTGTCTGTAGCGCAAGTCCGACTTTTCATTGCTTATCAATGCCTTTCGCGAAGATTGGCACCAGCGTTTTGGTGCGTCCTCCCCTCGGGCGCCGCCTGCTGGGCCTACCGTGTTCTCAGAGCGAGGACACCCTTGGAGGAGGTCGGGACTATGACCGACATCAATGGCTACGGCGAGCTATGGCCGGACCCATTTGGCATGGATCGAGCGCCGAAGTGGGTCATGCCGTGGCTTGCTCCTGGTCCGATAGCTTTGCAAGCGTTGTCTGAGCTAGGCACACCGTTGCACGCGTGTCAGACGGGGACCTACTTCGACCCAGACGACTTGAATGCCGCCGAACACTACGGCGAGGACCGTCCGAAACGATCGCCACTTGAACGCGCCGTGCACGCCGCCGGCCCCCGCCTCGAATGGCGGCTGGAGCGCGTGTGGGCACTTGACGAGGAATCCTCTGACGAGGATGTCCAGGCCTACGAGAAGGCGTCGAAAGCAGTCGCTGGAAGACTTATACATCCGCGGTGCCTCGACGATTATGTCTATGCTGCATGGCATTTCGCCGAGATTGTCGACATCGACTCGGAGAATAACCCTGACGAGGACTCACCGGCATCTCGTGATGTCGTGTCCAGCCCGGAGTTCATCCAGGCCCTTGAGTGGGCGCAGGCCGGCGTCGTCGTCCTTCAACAGAGCTTGCCCTGGCCGTTCACCGGGGTTCTGCCGTACTCCGTTAACGACAATCGCCCCGCACATCGAGCGCTCTTCGCTTACGCGAGAATCCTTTACGCACAGTCGCCCCGCAAAGCGAAGCAGTGGTTTCGGGCCATGGTGTATGCGAACCCGATGGACAACATGGGCGCGCGAGCCTTCGTCAATAGCTGACCAGGCCTATTACGCTCTTGTGCGTCTTGTGAAACCGATGTAGAGACTCGCCAGATAGTGTGCAAACCATAGGAGACCTGCATGTCGGTAACGCCGGAGACGTTCGGAGTAGCACAAGCGGAGGTGGACGGCACTGTGGTGCTGTTCTCTCCGAAAGTCCGCTTCGCCAGCACTAATGAAAGCCAGTTCGATGCCATGATGGACTGGCGCGCCGAGCTCGAATTGGGCTACTTCGGCGGCCGGCAGGACGGTTCCGTCGATCTTGGCGACACCCCAGACGTCTTCGGCGGGTATGTGGATTTCCTGCAGATTAGGCTCGGCGAGCACGATGTCTGGGACCTGTTGGACTCACTCTCACAGGCCGCCGAGATGTTCGGGGCCTTATTTGACGGCGGAGAAGTCGGTGATTGGGTAGAGGATGACTTCGAGCACATGTTGCCACCTGTCAACAGCGTGCTGATTATTACGGCAGTGAGTATCGCAAAGGCGCTGCGCGGTAACAGTATTGGCGCATGGCTTGTCGCCGAAGTTATTGCCCGCATGGCAAGTGCAACCGACACGCTAGTGCTGATGTACCCCCACCCGCTGGGTCACCCGGCCGATGACATCTCGGAGTTAGAAGCCGTGGACAAGTTGACCCGATATTGGCAACGGGCCGGCTTTGATCCAGTCGGCTCGCATCCCGGATTCCTAGCTCAATCGACTGCCTTTCAAATATTCGGGGAACGACGCCGAGAGTTGGACCACACACTAGTGGTCCGTCTCAGTTTTGATTGACTACTTGTTGGAGTTTGGTGCGTGCGCGTCGAACTTTGGCCAGGATCGACTCGGCGGTAGCCGTCCACAGG
>NZ_JACKTL010000063.1 GCF_025822245.1 Mycolicibacterium hodleri | reverse complement strand
TGTGGTTCCCCCGAAATCGTGGAGGGTTTCCTATGCCGCTTCCGGCTTGGACTTGGATTCCCTGATCTCGTAGTTGACGGGCGATAACCCATCGGCGGCACTGTGTCGGCGTTGGTGATTGTAGAAGGTGTAACACCAGTCGATAACCACAGCCTGCGCATGGATAGTATCACGGAAACGGTTGCGCGACAGCACTTCCCATTCCAACGAAGAGAAGAACGCCTCCGCGGCAGCATTATCGAAACACGATCCGACCCGGCCCATCGACTGCCGAATCCCCAACTCCCAGCACAACTTCGTGAACGCGTGTGCGGTATAAGTACCAGGTTCAACCGGTCGACGCAACACCTCGATGATGGAGGTGCTTTCGATGGGACGACCACCAGGCTGGGCGGCAGCGTTGACAGGGCGGGCGGTGATGCGTTCCCCGGGTCGGCCTCCGATACGTCGGGATCTCGAACGGGCATTCTGGGTGCAGATCGCGGCCGGGCTTACCAGCGAGGACGCGGCGGTCGCGTGCGGCGTGTCGGGTCCGGTGGGGACGCGGTGGTTCCGCAACGCTGGCGGGATGCCGCCGATCGAGCTGGCCCCAGCGTCGGGGAGATACCTGTCCTTCACTGAACGAGAGGACATCGCCGTCATGCGCGCGAAGGGAATCAGCATGCGGCAGATCGCGATCAAGTTGAAGAGATCGCCGTCGACCATATCGCGGGAACTCCGCCGCAACGCCGCCACGCGGGGTAGCAATCTCGAGTACCGGGCGTCGACGGCCCAGTGGAAGGCCGACCTCGCCGCGCGACGACCCAAGACGGCGAAACTCGTTGAGCATGAACAGCTTCGCGCGTATGTGCAGGACAAGCTGTCCGGGGTTTTGCGAGACGACAATGGTGAGGTGGTGGGCCCGTTCGCTTCGTGGAAGGGCCGTAACAAGCCGCGGCGAGCCGATCGCCGGTGGGCAACGGCGTGGAGCCCGCAGCAGATCGCCAGCCGATTGCCCATCGACTACCCCGACGACGAGTCGATGCGGATCTCCCACGAAGCGATCTACCAATCCCTCTACATCGAAGGACGCGGGGCGTTGGAACGGGCGCTGGTGGCGTGCCTGCGGACCGGGCGGGCACTGCGCAAGCCACGGGCTCGGGCGAAGAAACTGCGCACCGGATTCATCACCGACGACGTGACGATCGGCGCCCGCCCCGATGAGGTCGAGGACCGGGCCACAGCCGGGCATTGGGAATCTCAATGCTGTTGTCAAGCCGCCAGTGCGGGGTTGGCGGTGTCGGGTTCGCGGTAGTGGGTGTGGTCGCGGAGCATGGCCCAGATGACGTTGATGCGGCGTCGGGCCAGGGCGATGAGTGCTTGTTTGTGCGATTTTCCTTCAGCGCGTTTGCGATCGTAGAACGCTCGGGAGGCCGGACTGTTCTTCAGGCTGGACAGCGCAGCCAGGTAGCAGGTTCGCAGCAGTCGGCGGTTGAAGCGGCGGGGCCGGTGCAGGTTGCCGCTGATGCGCCCGGAGTCGCGTGGGACCGGGGCCAAGCCGGCGACGCAGGCCAGCCGGTCGACCGAGTCGAAGCCATCGAGGCTGCCGCTGATCTGTGCGAGGAACGTGGCGGCCAGCACGGGCCCGAATCCGGGCATGCTGGTGAGGATTTCGGCGCTCCGATGGTGTTCGAAGCGGCCGGCGATGTCGGTGTCGATCTGTTTGAGTTCCTCGTCGATCGCGGTGATCTCGGCGGCGAGCCTAGCCACCAGCTTCGCTCCGATCGTCTGGGTGGGCAGTGTGCTCCGTTGAGCCTGGGCGGCATCGACGGCCATTTGGGCGACTGTGGTGCTGTTACGGGCGCCGCGTGCTTTGAGCCATGCCGCCAGTCTGGTGGCACCGATCCGGCGCAACGCCTCCGGGGTCTGATACCCAGATAGAAGCGTAAGTGCTGCTTTGCTTTTCGAGTAGTCGAAGGCTCGCTCGAGCGCCGGGAAGTACTCAAGCATCGTCGCTCGGAGACGGTTGATCGCCCGCACCCGATCACAGACAACATCAGTGCGGCGTGCAGTAAGCAACCGAAGATCGGTGGCGATCGGATCAGACCGCCGGACCGGCTGCAGATCGGTGCGCATCCGAGCCTGATCGGCAATGATCCGCGCGTCCTTGGCATCGGTCTTTCCATCGCCACGATAGGTCGCCGCTGCATGGTGCACGATGCGTCCTGGAAGATAGAGCAGGTGCTGACCATGGGCGGTGAGCAACGCGATGAGCATTGCCGCCCCACCAGCGTTCAAGTCCGTCGCCCAGCACACCGCAGCGCCGGCCGCGATACCGGCAACGGTGCCGATCAGCTCCAGCAGCGCCGTTTCATCGTTGTCCACCTTCGTCGACAGCAGCACATTGCCGTGCTCGTCGAGCACCACGCAGTGGTGTGACCGCTTCCCGGCGTCGATGCCGGCCCAAATCGTTGGCATGTTGGTGTCCTCCTCTCGTCGTTGTGCCAAACTGCCCTGACGATGACCGTGCCGACACGTCCTTAACCAGCGATCGACGTCGCAATTCTCAATCAGCGGTCGAGCCATCGGCGGGCAGCGGGCGGCCATTCCCAGTGAGCCGTCCCAGCGGCAGGGAGACCTGAGCCATACCCGCCACCCGAGGGTGATCAGGACCTTACGACGGCTCCGAAACACCCTTCCAACAACTTAAGGAGGGAGATCTCATCATTGGCCTCAACCGCTCCGCGGTCGGCACCCTGGTGGAGCGGACCAGCAGGTTCACCACACTGCTCCATCTGCCGCGCAAAGATGGTTATGGCGCAGCTCCGGTAATCAAGAACGGGCCGGCGCTATCGGGGTATGGATCGGAGTCGGTTCGCGACGCGCTCGCGGTGGCGTTGACACCGTTGCCGGAGCATCTGCGCAGGTCGGTGACGTGGGACCGGGGTAAGGAGTTGGCTCGTCATGCCGAGTTGACCGCGGCGATGGGAATCAAGGTGTACTTCTGCGATCCCTACAGTCCGTGGCAACGCGGGACGAATGAGAACACCAATGGGCTGCTGCGGCAATACTTTCCGAAAGGAACCGACCTTGCTCGCTACGATCGCAGAGAGGTGCAGGCGGTGGCCGATGCACTCAACAACCGCCCCCGCAAGATACTCGGGTGGAGAACACCCGCGGAAGTGCTTGCAGACCAACTACACTCAGGATCACGGCACGGTGTTGCGACGACCAGTTGAATCCGCCAGTACTACCGCGGTCGGTATGGAATATGACCCGCTCGGACTCCTCATCTCGCCAGATCGTTTGGCGGNCACCGCGCGCGGCCACCGCCATCTTGATCGCCGCACACGCCAGCTCGGCATCGGGGTGCAGGCCCATAGCCGCCCCCAACAGCCGGCGACTGTAGAGGTCGATCACCGTCGCCAGATACAATTTTTGTCCAGATCCGGTGGGGATCTCGGTCATGTCACCGACCCATTTGCAGTTCGGCGCGGACGCAGTGAAGTCCCGTTTGACCAGGTCAGGAAACTTCGGTGCCGTCTTGTCCTGCCTGGTCAACCCATTACGGCGCTTGATGCGGCGCGCCACCAAACCCTGACGGCGCATCGAGTCGGCCACCGTCTTCTCCGACACCTCCCACCCCAGATCACGCAGGTCAGCGATCAACCGCGGCGAACCATGCAGTCCCCTGGCCACCTGAAACGCCACAGCGACCGCCGCGTCGAGCTGCGCGCGGCGCCGATCAGTGTCGGTATGCAACCCATCGGTGGCCCCAGCACGGATGATCCACTTGTAGAACCACGACACACTGACACCCAACAACACGCATGTAATCGTATGCGGCACACGGTATTTGGTCCTCTGGTCGGCGATGAAACGTGCCACACTCACTTCGTCGCCTCCTTCACCCACAGGACCACTGATCGCTTGAGGACATCGCGCTCCATTCGGAGTTCAGCGTTCTCGCTGCGTAAGCGTTTGAGCTCCTCCACGTTGTCGCGCGTCAACTCGCCGCGGCCCTCCCGGGACTCGCGGTCCTGGTTCACCCAGTTGCCGAGCGTGCCCTCGTTCATCCCCAGATCCCGCGCGACCTGAGCGATCGGCTTACCCGTCTCACGCACGATCCGCACAGCCACAGGGTGTTGCCCCAACCGCTGCCGGGCAGTTCGTCGGCGTCGAACCCGCGCTGGAGGTCCTCTCCGGTGACGCCCCATAGGAACGTCTCGACACCGTATTCGGCACCGCCGGAGGTGGCGATGCGCGGCGCACGCTCCAGCGTGGACGCGACGACGGTGCGGTAGCCGCGCAGCGGCGGGTCGAGGACGTACAGCCCGGCGTCACCGAACCATTCGACGACCTGCTGGCCGTCGTGGACGACCCCGGCGGCCGGGCCGACGAAGCGTGCAGATCCCATGGTGTCGTTCATTGTCATCGCCCCTTCGGGGTTCGGTGGCTCCACCCTCAGGTGGAGCCGATTGGGTTATCGCGCGGCGCGATTCGCGTTACATCTGATTCTACCGGTGGGCACTGACAAGGTGCCCCGGCGTCACGGCCACGGGTCGTCCTCCGACCACCTCTCACCTGCCGCGAGGGGGTCGAAGTCCGGCGGCGCCATCTCGGGGTAACGAGCGCGGATCGCGTCCATCTTCGGTGCGGTGCGCTCGTAGTAGACCTCCCAGTGGTGGTCGCAACGGGTGTAGTGCTCGCCGCTTCCCGACAGCGCCGGCCGAGGGAATACGTCCCCGCTGCACCGTTCGGGGCCGTCCAGGCAGTCGTCGGTGTCGTAGTGGGTGCTCGTGTCAGACATTGAGGTGGCCCTTTCGTTGGTGACCGACCCCGCGGGGTTGGCCGTTTGTGTTGTCGGACGGTTGCATCCGGCGTTACACGACAACGCTATCAACGACCACTGACACGTCCGGTGGGTGCAGCCGGCCGCGATGAGGGTGGGGAGCCGTCAGGAACGGCGGTAGGTGGACTCCAGTTCGAGGGCTTCGCCGGTCTGCGCCGCGGTGCGGATCTTGGCCAGGGCCGCCTTCGTGATGCCGGTGTCGCGGTCGGCGGGGTCGACGTCGAGGCTGCCCAGGATGCTGTACAGCTCGTCGTCGGACAGGTCTCCGGCGCGGTGCAGGGTGATGGCCCCTATGAGTGCTTCGAGCATGACGCGTTCCTCGGGGGCGTACTTGGAGAACTCCGCGCCGGCCCACGCCATGGGTTCGTCGTCGGCGCGCCGGAGCCGGTTGAGTGCGCCGTCGACGTCCCCGCGGAAGCGGCGCAGGAAACCGGTTTCTTCGTCGGTGAGTCCGGTTCCGGCCAGTTCGGCATCGGCGTCGGCCAGCCACCGTTCCAGCATTGCGTAGACACCTTTGCGGTCAGCGAATGCCAGTGCGCGCCAGAAGGTTCGGAAGGCGCCCATGTAGCGCTTGTCCTGGGGGTGCCGAGGCACGAGGTGGGAGCGGATCACGATGTCGCCGTGTTTGGATTTGGCGACCTTGCCCACCCAGGCTGGGGTGAGGCGGCCCTCTGGGAACTCCACGGGCGTCGCCGGTGGGTACCAGGGCTGGGCCGGCGTGTACACGCGGCTGTCGGTCATGATTGAGGCTCCTTCGGTATGGGTGGGTCGTCCCGGCAAGGCCGGGTTGCGCTTCGGGGGTGGCGGCTAGCTGCGTCGATGGCATGTCCCCGCGTGCGGGCGGGGTGTCTGTTGATGGTCATAGCAATCCTTGCGGGCTCAGGTGCAGGCCGAGGATGATGCCGGTCAGCAGGGCCAGGACCATCAGTGCGGTCGCCAGCGCGGTGGCGGCGAACGGCCAGTGCCGTGGACTCATGGGGGTGGGCGCGACGCGGGTCCAGTAGTCCAGCGCGGCGTGCAGGGCGTCGGGGTGGGTCGGTGACTCGCGCATGGCGGTCTGGACCCATTGCCAGCGCACTCCGTAGGCCAGCATGAGCGCGGCGACCTGGGCGCGCAGAACGTCGCTGTCGGCGAAGCAGCGTGTGGAGGCGGTGCTGTTGGCGGGCTGGAGGAGTTCGGCGATGACGGGCCCGGGTAGGCCGACGCGGATCGCGATCTCGTCCTCTGTGAGCTGCATGTGGTGGTTCCCATCGGGGTCGTGGGACTGGGTACGCATACCCGGCCGGTTGCTGTTGTGGCGCGCCTTGGCGGCGGATTCTTCGTGGCTCACTGTACTGGGCGTCGACACTGTGCGGTCGGGCGTCCTCAGGTCAGGGTGTCGGGCTTCTTGACGGCATCCAGGTGTGCGCACACCTGGTCGATGGTCTCCATGCTCAGCCCCGCCCAGCGTGCCGATCCGCCGTCGCCGAAGTCGACCCAGATCGCGCCGTACGGCTCCGGTTGGATCGGCGTCGACGCCAAGGCGCGGGCATTGCCGGTGACGGTGGTCCGGGTGGGTTCGGTGTGTGTTGTGGCCATGAGCGACATCCTCTTTCGGTTGGCGACCTGACACGCATGTCTGGCCGGATGGTGGAACTGGTGATGGCGTTGACTCTAGTCGGGAGCACCGACAGGATCATTGCGCTCTGCTCGTCAGTCGCGGATGTTCAAGCTAATGATCGTCCGTACCGTGTAGGTGCGAGTGATGTTGCCGTCCCAGCCGATCAGGATCGTCTGAGCGATCTGTACGCCGAGAATTTCCTTCTGTGCCTCGATGTCGCCTGCGGCGTAGGCCTCGATGAAGTCGTCGGCGTCGACACCATCTAGCGTCACATTGCCTGTCAGGTGTTTACCGACGTCGAGGGTTTCTGGCTCATCCAGGCTGTGCTGGCCGTGCTGCAGATCCCCGGTGACGTCGAAATCGACGACGATGGTTTCCGAGGTGTGGATGGGACCGCCCGAGTCCCGCCAACGGCGGGCCTGGTGGGAGCTGATCTTGGCCTTGGACGCGAACTGCTTGAGGCCGCCGGCGCGGTCGATGGCGGCTTGGCGGTCGAGGCGCTGTTGGTCTGCCCCCTTCGGGGTCTTGCCCTTCGACGCGTTGCGGGTCACTGTGCTCGACGCTGGCCGCTTTCCGGTCTCGCGTTGCAGGCGCTTGCTCATCTCGTCGGTGCCGCGGCGGCGCGCTTCAGCCCGGCGCTTGGCTTCTGAGACGCCCTGCCAGCGCTGGGTTTTGCTCAGCTCGCGAAACTTGCGTTCAACGAGCGCTCGCAGTGCGGCGCCGAACCCCTTACCGGTCGACGGCTGGGGCCCTGAGCCGCCGCTCGGCGGCGGTGTGGTCGGGCTGGCCGCAGAGGACGGCGGCGTGGATGGCGGCGTCGGCGACGAGCTGGCGAAGCGGCCTTTCTTCACTGGTTCCCGCCTTGGTCCTCCGCGTCTGATGGCTTGTCGGCGCTGGTCCATTTGATGCGGTATTTACCGTTGGCAGTGGAGTTTTCGTCGAGGATCTGCGGATCGGCGCTTGGCGGTAGTCGGTAGATCCATGCATCGAGTTCGGCGGCGATCGGGTAGAGCCCGTGTTGGGCCGCGATGCCGGCGGCGTAGCGCATGGCGCGGAAGCGGGTGTCCGCGCGGATTGCGGCGTACCAGGCGGGTTGCTGGTGCTGACTCTGAAAGGGGGGCCATTTGCCGCTGCCCATGCGGCCCAGGTAGGTGGTGTAGATGGCTTTGATCATCTGCTGGTAGTCCAGCCGTTCGGCGTCGCGGGCCTCCTGGAGCTTGCCGCGGAGGGCATCGGCCCATCCGCGGAGTAGCCGGGACTGCTCCGGCCAGACCCAGGCGGTGTCGATGTCGAGTTCTTCGACGGCCAGCCCCGCGCCGCCAGCGTCCACGGGGGCCGTGAGGTGCTGGATGCTGCGGGTGGTGACCCAGATGGTGGTGGGCTCTTTCCAGTGCATGCCCGGATGCGGCAGCGGCAGTTTCGTGGTCAGACCGTCCATCTGCTCGGCCGGGGGAAGGTGTAGCCGCCACAGACCGAATGGGGGGCGTTGTTCGTGGAAGACGTCGACCTTGATCTGGTGCAGCTCTTTGGGCTTTCCGTAGCCGAGTTCGACTTGGCCTGCGGAGGCGAGGTAGGCCGCGCGCTGGTCTACCTGGACATCTACGGCGTTTTCTCGGGCGCGGTGCGGGCGGTGGTCCCACTTCACCGGGAGCGTGGGTTCCAGGTCGGCGCCGGCCTCGACGGCCACGTCGGTGGGCAGCGGGCAGGCTTCGATGGGTTTCGTGCGTCCGGAAGCCCGCTTGCGCTCTAGCAGCTGCGCCCCGACGTTGGCCCACCGCGCTGCAGGCACGAGGCCGGCGTCGCCCACGCCGGCGAGCCAGGCGATCCTGTCGGCGAGGATTCTGACTGCCTCGGTTTCGTCTTCGGGCAGTTCGGTGGGTGTGTTCTCCTTGCCTGCCACTCCCATGTCTCCGGGTTGCTGTGGGGCAGGGTCGAGGTACAGCAGCGGCATGAGGACGATCTGCGCTTTGCGTTTCGTGCCGTCGTGGTCCTCGAAACGGCATCCGAACCAACCAGATTGGCTGTAGGTGACCTCGCAGTTGAATGTGGTGGCGACCATGCCGGCGAGATCGTCGGGCAGGTTGTCCATGGGGACCCCGAGCGACACGAGCGCCTCGTAGGTGAACCACACCTGCGGCTGTTCTTTCGGGCTGGGGCCCCAGTTCCACACGAGGAACTTGTGCAGCGCATCCGCGCCGGGCATGGGGCCGGCCACGACCACGCCGGAGGGCTTGACGATGCCTCTGCTGGTGACGATGGCGACGCGGCCGTCGGCGACGATCGGGGTGTCGGTCCACTGCCGGGTCTTGGGTGTCCAGGGGGACGTGCCGTCGTCGCTGGTGGCGGCCTGATCCTCGCCGGCACTCTCGGCCTCGACGGCGGTGTCGAGGACTCGCTCTTCATAGTCGCGGACAGTGGATTCGAACCATCCTCTCCAGAAACCGTTTTCGCGGCTCTTGTCTCCGATCGTCATGTCGGAGGCAGGGAAGTCGGTCGGAAGGGCGCTGCGGCCCAGCCGGGCCACCACCTGCTGGCGGGACAGGCCTGCGAGGTCCTCGGGCGTGCCCTTGGTCTCGATGTACCACTGCAGAATGTCGCTGGTCTCGTCGTCGGCGTCGATGCGGTACGTGCGGCCGCCAACGGTCAGTCGGTAGATCATGGGGTTCCCCGTTCTGTTCAGCGCTGGTCTTTGCGCGGCGGAGGGATGTGCATGGCCAAGACGTCCGGCAGGCGGCCCTGGCGCCATCGCAGTCGCAGCGATTCCACTGCGCTGGCGGTACGGCCGACCTTCAAGGCCGCTTCCGGCACGGTCAGGTTCAGGTTGAGAGCGGTCTTGGCTTCGTCGACGCTCCACGGCTTCTTGACGTTCTTCGCGCGACCCGGAACCGCGGTGCGGGCCGCGCGGCGCTCTATGTAGCGGCGGCGCTCCTCGCGACGCCCCTCGGCGAAACCACCGTCGTAGTCCATGGCGCTCACGCTGCCACCGCCACACATCCCAGATGGCCACTCGGCTCCTGTGGCGTGGCGCTCATCTGCGGTCCCCCCTGGGTTGTTCGGCGGTGCGTCTGCATTTGCCTCGCAGCCTATCACCCCTCAGGTATTACGGTCGGGATACCTGAGTGATATGTTTGGTGTCGCGCGGCACCAAGCGCGGGCCGACCCGAGTTGTCAGAGCCCGCCGCTACAGTGCCCAACGAACGCCGGAACACGTTCTGGCGCTGAGAAACGGCCGGCCTTGAGGGGCTGGTCACCGAACCGAAAGGTGCCCCGATGGCTCCCACTCTCTCCGCCGCCCGCGCCGCAGTCCACGCCGTGCACGTCTTGAAGACTCTGCGCCACGGCGCCACCCCCGCCGCTGAACAACGCGCCCAGCTGGAGCAGTTCCCCGGCTGGGGCGCAGCAGCCCCGCTGTTCGACCCCCAGCCCGCCAACTCGTGGGCGGCGTTGGCCGACGAACTCGACGATGCGGATCCGGCGGCGATGAAAGCTGCCGCGCGCGTCGTGGATACGTCGTTCTACACCCCGCCGGCGCTGATCGGCCACATCTACGCGCTGCTGCAGCACGCGGGCTTCCGCGGCGGCGACGTCCTGGACCTCGGGTGCGGCAACGGCCGCTTCCTGAGCCACGCCCCTACTGCGCTGCCCATCACCTACACCGGCGTCGAGGTGGATCCGGTCGCCGCGCGCATCGCATCCGTGTTACACCCTGAGGCAACGATTATCGACCAGCGGCTACAGCAGGTGTCTCTGTCCGGCAACCGCTTTGACGCCGCGGTGGGCAATGTTCCGTTCTCGGCTGCCAATGTCTCCGATTCGGCGATCGCGTTCTACGGCCCCTTGCACGAGTACTTCCTGGTGCGCGCCGTGCGGGCGGTGCGCCCGGGCGGCTACGTGGTCATGGTGACCTCGCGGCACACCTTGGATGCGGCCAGCGGTCTGTCCTACTCGGTGCGCTCGCACGCTGATCTGCTGGCGGCTATCCGCCTGCCCGCCGGCTATTTCGCCAACGAGGGCACCGATGTGGTCGCCGACGTCCTGGTACTGCGGGTCCGCGGCGCCGACGAGCCGCGGCAGGGTTGGGACACCCGAACGCCCCACCTTTACCTGAGCAGCCCCGACGGGCACGGCCGCACGGACTCCGCTCGAGTGAGCGGGTTCTGGTCAGATCATCCCGAACTCGTCGCCGGCACGATGCGACTGACCGGGTTTCATCAGAACCCGGTCACCGTCGACGCCGACAACCCGCACACAGCAGTCGCCGCCGCATTCGCCGCAGCGCGCCGCCTGCTGCTGCCCTACCCGACCAGCGCTGCGGCCGGCCACCACTTCACCGACGTCACGCTCACCGACGCCGACGGACGCAAGGAGGGCTCGTTTCATCTCGTCGACGGCACGATGGCCCGCGTCGTGGACGGCCAGCTGCAGCCCGTCACGCGGCCGAGCAAGGAACTGCACGCGCTGGTCGCGCTGCGCGACGCCACGGTCGACCTAGTGACCGCAGAGGCCAACTGGGACACCCCTGGCGCGGCGCTGGACCCGCTGCGCGCCCTCTGCCGTGAGTCCTACCTGTCCTACGTCGAGCGCTTCGGCGCGCTCAACCGCGGCACACTGGTCGAGGGCAAGACCGACCCCGACACCGGCCTGCCCAAGCTGAGCTGGCGCGTGCCGCCCATGTCGGGGTTCCGGGGCGACCCGGACTCCGCTTTGGTGTTCGCGCTGGAGCGCTTCGATCAGGAGACCGGGGACGCCGCGCCGGCGGCCATCCTGCAGCGGCGAGTCAACCGGCGACCTGTTCCGGTGACCCGGGCCGACAGTGCCGGGGAGGCCATGGCCGTCTCCCTCGGTGAGGGCCGCGGCTTGGACCTGGCCCGGATTGCCGAACTCCTGGGACTGCCGACAGCCGAGGCCGCGTTCGCCGCCCTCGGCGACCTGGCCTACCGCGATCCGGCCACCGGCCGGGTGCACACCGCCCGCGACTACCTGTGCGGCGACGTCCGGACCAAGTTGCAGGACGCTCTGGCGGCCGCAGCAACCGACGCGTCCTACGAACGCAATGTGTCGGCGCTGCAACAGGTTCAGCCGCGCTGGCTGGGCCGCGATGAGGTGCGCATCGAGCTGGGCTCCCCGTGGGTGGCCGCCGGTGACATCGAGGACTTCTGCCGTGAGGTGTTCGGCGCATCCTGGGTCAGGGTCCACCACATCGCTCCTCTAGCGGCCTGGGAGGTCGAGGGCAACGCCCACAACATCTCCCCCGATGCCAAGATCACCTACACCACGACCCGCAAGTCTGCGTTCGACCTGTTGCAGGCAGGCTTGAACAGCAGCTCCCCCACTGTCTATGACGAGGTGTACGACCCTGCGGCCCGCACGACCCGTCGGGTGCGCAACGCCGACGAGACCGAGGCCGCTCAGGCGGCATTGACGGCCATCGAGCAGCGTTTCTCACTGTGGGTGTGGGAGTCGCCGCAACGCGAGCAGCGCCTTCTCGATCGCTACAACCAGGCGATGAACTCCCATGTACTGCGCCGCGATGACGGCTCGTACCTGACCTTCCCTGCCCTGGCCGACGATTTGCAGTTGTGGTCCTGGCAGCGCGATTTCGTCGATCGCGCCCTGTCCATCCCTGCCGCGTTCGCTGCCCATTCCGTGGGTTTGGGCAAGACCCGTACTGCGATCGCGTTGTGCATGACGTTGCGGCAGTTCGGGATTGCCAACCGTCCGCTCTATATCGTGCCCAACCACCTCATTGAGCAAGCCCAGAGAGAGGCCCTGCAGACGGCCCCGGCGGGCAAGATTTTGGTGGTCACTCGCGAGGACCTGACCCGATACGGCCGGCGGTTGTTCGCCGCTCGTTGCGCCACCGGTGACTGGGACATGGTGATCATGACCCACGAGACGTTCGCTTCCATGCCGGTCCCTGCCGAGGTGGAACGTGAATGGCTCGACGACCAGCTTGCCGAGCTGGAGGACTACAAGCGCAGCCAGGGCAACAACGGTAAGCGCATCGCCGCGGCCGTGCGCTCGCTGGAGGGCCGCATCGAGCGACTGCGCGATGTCGCCACTGACGACGACGCGATCACCTTCGACATGCTCGGGATCGACTACCTGGCCGTCGACGAGGCCGATCGGTTTCGGCGGCTCCCGATCACCACGCGCGCGGAAGGGTTCAGCATGGGCGCCTCCAAACGCGCCACCGACCTGCTGCTGAAGCTGTCGATGCTGCGCCGCGCCAATCCCTCTCGCCCGCACGCGAGCCTGTTCACCGGCACCCCCTACACCAACACGCTCGCCGAAGCGTTTGTCTGGCAACGGTTCTGCGACCCTGACCGCCTGACAGACTCGGGACTGGGCCACTTCGACGCCTGGGCGGCTCAGTTCGTCCGCTACGAAACCCTCGTGGAGGTCAGCCCGGACGGCTCGGGCTTCCGCAGCCGCCGCCGCCCGGTCGTGATCCAGAACGTGCCCGAACTCAGGACCATGATCGGGGCGTTCATGTCGATGGTGCGCAGCTCGATGACCGACCTGACACTGCCGACACCGCACCAGCACACCATCGTCGTCCAGCCCACGGACAACACTCGCGCGTTCATGACCACACTGGTCAAGCGTGCCGACGATCTGCGGGCTCGGCGAGTCCAACCGGATGCGGACAACATGCTGGCGATCTGCGGGGACGGCCGCAAGGTGGCGCTGGATCCCAACCTGGTCGGGTTCGCCGAGGTGGCCCCGAAACTGGAGGCCGTCGCGGAGAACGTCGCGGCGATCTATCACCGAACCCGAGATGCGGTGTACCCGAATTCATCTGAGCCGGGCGCGTTTCAGCTGGTCTTGTGCGATCTGGGCACACCACATCCCGGCGATGCGCAGAGCTACGGCAGGATCCGCGACGGTCTGATTGCCCGAGGTATCCCGGCTGATCGGATCCGGTTCATCCATGAGGCGACCAGCTCGAAAGCGCGCGAAGCGCTGTTCGCCGCGTGCCGCGACGGCCGTGTCTCAGTGCTGTTCGGATCGACGCCGAAAGTGGGTGTGGGCACCAACATTCAGAACCGCATGGTCGCCCTGCACCACGTGGACCCGACGTGGACCGCTCGGGACTGGGATCAGCGCAACGGCCGCGGTGTGCGCACCGGCAACCTGCACGACGACATCGACATCTACTGCTACGCGGTGCAGGGCTCTTTCGACGCCTACATGTTCCAGCTCGCCGAGCGTAAGAGCCGCGGCTTCGAACAGCTCTATCGCGCAGATAGCGAGGTGCGCGAGATCGAGGACCTGGGCGGGGACGGCACCTTGAGCTTCGGGGAGCTGAAGGCCGCGGCCGCCGGCAACTCGCTGCTGCTGCGCCAGCACGAGCTGCAGGTCACCGTCCGCAAGCTGCGCCTGACGCACTTGACCGCACGGCAGAACGTCAACGCCGCACTGCACGCCGCCACCGAGTCCGAGCGCCGCGCGGATACTCTGCAGTCGCGTGCCGAACGTCTCGCCGAGCTGGTCGAGTACCGCCCGCAGCTGGCCACCCTGGACCTGTCGCGTTGCGCCGAGGCCGCGGTAAGCGGCAACGGTCACCGCGCCCGCTGGTCCAGCGGCCCCCTGCTGGTGGAGATCGTCTCCGAGCACGGGGACCAACACCTGCAGGCGAGCTTCGGCTACCGGTCGCTGTGGACGCTGATGCTGCCCGCCAAGGTGCGCCGCCGCGGCGCCGAGGCCGTCGCCGCGTGGTCTCACCAGGTGATCACCGGGTGGCTCGATGGCGCGGTCGACGAGGCTGCCACCACCGCGGCCCGGGCGCAGGATGCACGCGATCGTGCCGCGCAGTCCCGCGCGGCGGCCGCCGGCACCGACCTGTCTGCCCCGGCCGAACTGGTCGCCGCGGAGGTCGAGCTGGCCGAGGTCAGCGCCACCATCAAGGCCGAGATCCTCGACGCCGAGACCGGCCCGCGCGGCGAGCAGGCCGCCTGACCCTGGGGTGTGGGGCTGCGACCGCGCAGCCCCACACCCTCGCCACCCGCTGTGGACCTGCGCCGATGTCACGTCCCCAGGCCTGAGCGCGCGCGCCTCTACGCCGGTTACGCTCGCTGCTGTGAGGCAGCCGGTGTGGGCGCAAGGAGTCACGCCATGGTGAAACGCAGGAGTCTTCCGTGGGCGCCGAACTGCGTGCCCGATATGCGCCGGCAGTGGTGCAACGCCCTGGACACCCTCGTCGAACGCCAGTCCGCAGCGCTGGCGGAGCCTTCCGACGCCTCCGGCGAGGGCGCCCGGCGGCTGCAGCGGCTGCAGGCCAAGCTGGCCGAGTCGCTGAGCCAGATGAGCGCGGAGGCCGACGCGATCAAATCTGCGTCGCTGTTCTGGGTTTCTCGCGACATGGTGGACGTCGCGCTCGACGCCGCCGGCTCCCTTCCCGAGTGGACGCCGGCGATCGCCGCTCCCGCTCCGGCAGGAGTGCTGTGCTGGGCCAAGCCGGCCGGCAGCGTTCCATGGAACGCGTTGAGCTCAACGGACCCCACCGAGGTTCCCTGGGACGGGCTGTGGTGGTGGTTTCGCCCCGACGGTGTACTTCAACTACAGCCACTCTCACGGCTGGCCAAGAATCCCGCGCTGATCGCCCCCTACGAGGTGTCCTCGCCACTGTGGGCCACCAACCCGACCCTGATGGTGCAGCCGTTGATCCCGCGTACCGCGGAGGTCGCGGGCGCCGCTGACGCCTCTCCGTTGGTCAGTGTCATCGGCGCGGCCTGGCTGCTGATGGGCCAGCCCACCGTCACTGCCACCCGGGTCTTCGACGACACCCCGCGGAGCCGCTCAGAAGAGCCCGCCGCGGCGCCGCGGAACCCGGACCGGGTGAGCATCATCGAGTTGCGCCGCCCGATGAGCCCGCCGCGCGAACACGACGGATCATCGGCTGACCGCAAATACCGGCACCGGTGGTGGGTAGGTGGCCACTGGCGCCAGCAGGCCTGCGGGCCCAACCACGCAGACCGACGGCCGAAGTGGATCGCCCCGTACGTAAAGGGACCCGACGATGCTCCACTGAAGACCGACCGCGTTCACGTGTGGCGTCGATAACTCAGCTCCCGCAACCCACTTCGGTGGCGCTGATGAGCGTCACAGGCCCTCCGCCCTGCAGAGATTCACTGGCGCGACGCACCATGTCCGTCGCCTTGGACGCGGCTCTATCGGAGTCCCAGTCACGGACGTAGACGGTGACGGTGCGCAGCGCGCCGCCGGCGGGGTCGACCTCGGTTTCCTCGATCTGCGTCTGTGGCAGCCCGGGGTTCATGGCCCCGACTTCCTTGAGAAGTCGCTTGAAGACGATCAGATTTGGTGCCGTGCACTGCATTACGACACATTGCAGCGGCGCACCTGGCGGCAGCGGCACTCCTGGCTGCTCATGGTTCCATCGCAGGCCGCTGGTGATGACGCCGCTGGGTTTCCCGTTGCTGTTCAGCCGGCGCGACGGTGGAACACCGCACGCCTCGGCGAATTCGTGCACATCGAAGTTGGGATCCAGATTCCGCAGCACCTGGGCGGTCACCGCCATCACATTCAGAAGCACGTTCTCGGTGCCGCGCTGGTCGAGCTGCGCGTCGGTGGCTCGGGAGTCCCAGTGCCGTTGGTGACCGGCGCGGTCGAATCGGTAGGGCGCATCCGACCAGTCGTGGGATGAGATCTCGGCGGCGCATTCACGCGCAAGACGACTTAACATCTGTCCTCCTAGGAGACAGTCGCTGCCCTCTCCCGATGAGACGACACTGTGCGACAACGCCAGCATAGCGGAACGTGGCGCACCGACCTCGGCATGCGCTGCCCCACGACTCGACGATCCGCACTTTGGAGCGGCCGGACACCTACGCGACGGGGTGCCCCATGGACTCTGCAACATCAGCTACCGCCAGTGCCGCGGCCGCCATCTCCCGTAGGGCCTTCACGGTGTAGGTGTTGCCATTCTCGTCGGTAATGGGCGAGAGCAGCGCCTGGTCTGCCACCTTTCCGTTGATGAGGAACTCGCCGTGTTGACCGTGGTAGAACACCACCTGGTCGTCGCGGTGGTGATCCGCCGGCAGTCCCGGGTCGGGCAGCTTGATGGTGAGCTTCTTAGCCACGGTGTCTTCCTCCTGCAGGCACGTAACTCGTGACACGGTTGTGCCGCTTGCTAATCCACGGCCTTGATGTACACGTCGAGGGCGTTCTGGATGGTGTCGTCCGCGCGGTAGTCGCGGCGTGCATCGTCGAGGAATTGTCGTCGTTCCTCGGCGCTGAACTGGCGGCCGGCGCCGCGTGGGTAGCGCTGTCGGGGTTCTCCTGGCGGGGCCCACCGCAGCGGCGGATGGGTGGCGATGAAGTGGGAGATCACCGCGAGTTGGCGTAGCTGCTCCTGGAGGGGCCCGTTCAGGTCGGGCCCGTAGATCTCGGTGGCGGTGGGCAGGCCGGCGCCGAAGGCCATGGCGGCGAGGTTTCGGCGGCCGGGCCGGCGGGATGCGGTGATGGCGTCCCAGACGGGTTGGGCGATCATCGTCAGGACTACTGGGTCGCCGTCGAGCATGGTGCAGGGCGGGTAGGTGCCGCCGTAGAGGTCCGAGCAGGTGGTGGTCCGCTCGCAGAGATAGAGCAGTGATTCGATGGCGATGTTGGGGTCGAACCAATGGGGATCACCGGTGTGGGTGTAGTCGTGGGCGTGAAACGACCGGCTCGAAATGCGTTGGACGCGAATGCTGTTAGTGCTTCGGCGTGGTGGTTTGTGGTGATCGCGTCGAGGCATCCGTACCCGTCGTAGAAGCCGTAGGTGCCGAGCGAGAGGGGATGGTAGTGGCCGTCGGCGGTGCGGCGCAGCAGTATCGCGGTTGCGTCGATGTTGGCCAGGCTCACACCGGTGATCAGGCAGGCGGTGTCATAGACGCTCATGACGCCTTCTCCTCCCCTCCGGTTTGCTGTAGGATACACTCAGAACGTGGCTGTGATCTTTTGTGGTCACCAGTTCGCCGCTCGTGTAGGCGGTTCAGAATTGTAATTGTGGTTTATACCAATATCTCTGGCCATGTTCGCAAACTTGGACATGTGCAACTGGCTGGCAACAGTGATGGATCGACACGGCCCTGCTCGGTGTTTGCCGATGATGATCTCTGCTTCCCCGGCCTGTGGGTGGTCACGTTCGAAGGCGTCTGGGCGGTGCAGCAGCATTACGACGTCGCTATCCTGTTCGATGCTGCCCGACTCGCGAAGGTCAGAAATCATGGGCCGCTTGTCTGTTCGCTGTTCCGGTCCGCGGTTGAGCTGGCTGATGGCGACGACTGGAACGTCGAGTTCCTTGGCCAACAGTTTGAGTGTGCGGGAGAATTCCGAGACCTCCTGCTGACGGCTCTCCACCTTCTTGCCGGAGGTCATCAGCTGCATGTAGTCGACGACGATCAGTTTCAGATCGGCCTTTTGCGCCAGGCGGCGGGCCTTGGCTCGGATCTCCATCATTGTCAGGTTGGGTGAGTCGTCGATGTAGAGGGGAGCCTCGCTGATGTCGCTCATCTTCTTGGCCAGCCGCGTCCAGTCGTCGTCGCTCATTTTCCCGGATCGCATGCTGGCGAGTTTGATCTTGGCTTCGGCGGACAGCAGCCGCATCACGATCTCGGACTTGCTCATCTCCAGCGAGAAGATGACGCTGGCCATCCGGTGCTCGATCGAGCAGGACCGCATGAAATCCAGTGCCAGCGTGGAGTTGTGGGTCGGCACCATGCCGTTGCCGGCCAGATAGAGGTGGTCGGCGTTGTCGACCTGCACACACCGTACGGCCACACTGGCGCGGGCGCGGACGGCGGTGACGGTGCGGTCGCCGGCCACGACGTGGATCGGTGCGCCGGGCCACTCCGGGGCCACGACGTAGCCCAGGGTGTTGAGCAGGTCCACGGCCAGGGTGCGGTTCTCGGGCAGACGCCAGGCCGCCTCGATGGTGAAGCTGTCACCGGGCCCGCCGGTGACGTGGCTGGCCTGCAGCAGCCCGCGCAGCATGGCGCGGCGTTGGCGTAGCGACCCCCGCAGGTATCGGGACACCACCGTGTCGTAGCCGTTGAGTGCGACGCTTCGGTCTCCGGCCAGCCAGCAGCCGACGGTGTACGGGTCGTCGGCCTGGGTGGCGATCTCAGGCAGCTCGACAGGCGCGGCGGTGGGCAGCGCATCGCCGACGCACAGTTGCGCGGTGATCAGGGTCCCGCGCCGGGTGGTCCACTGGTGCTGTTCATCGGCCGTGATGACGGTGCCGTCGGAGAACTCGACGTCGTAGCAGGGCCGGTTGTAGAGCACCTCGGTTGCGGCGACCACCCGGGTGGGATGGCCGTCGGCGCCGAGCAGCTGGTCTCCGACCTTGACCTCTCCCATCGTGGTCCAGCCGGTCGGAGTCGGCAGAGACGTGTTGAGCGCCAGCGCCTTTCCAACACCGGGCCGCGCCGCGACGGTGATCATTTGACCGGGATGCAGCCCGTTGGTCAGCTCGTCGAGTTCGAAGAACCCGGTGGGCACACCACGGGCGAGGCCTCCGTTGCTGCTCAGCTCGTCGAGTTCATCCATCGTCGGTTGCAGCAGGTCGGCCAACGCCACATAGTCCTCGCGGCGGTCGCGGTTGTTGACGTCATAGATCTCGGCCTGGGCGCGATCGACGACCTCGGCGACCTCGGCCCCCTCGGCGCCGGCATAGCCGTACTGAACAACGCGGGTGCCGGCTTCGACGAGGCGGCGCAGCGTCGCCTTCTCGGCCACGATGCGCCCGTAGTAGCTGGCGTTGGCCGCGGTGGGGACCACCGACAGCAGGGTGTGAATGTAGGGCGCTCCCCCGACGCGGCGCAGGCTGCCGCGTCGATCGAGTTCGGCGGCGACGGTTACTGCGTCGGCCGGTTCCCCGCGGCCATAGAGATCGAGGATGACGTCAAAGATGCTCTGGTGGCGGGGTTTATAGAAGTCGCCGGGCTGCAGAACTTCGAGCACATCGGCGATTGCGTCCTTGCTGAGCAGCATGGCACCCAGCACGGATTGCTCGGCGCTCTCGTCGTGTGGGGGCAGCCTGCCGTAGTCGCTGTCGGCGGAGCGTTCGCTGACCTGAGCGGGTCGGTGATCGAGGGCGGTCATGCGCTCCTCCTTCGCGGTCGTGGCGGGTCGTCCGTCGCGGGGTGGTCTGCGCGCACCTGCCGGCGCAGGGCCAGGACACGCTCGACGTCGCGATCGCGTTCGGCGATCTGCTCGCGGGTCATGGCGGGCACGTAGGTGGGACGCAGGCGCGGGCCGAACGCGGTGCGGCAGTCCTGGCAGGGCTGACCCCAGCGCTCGACGTGGTTGCCGCAGCTGGGGAGCACGCACTGGGGGCTGTCCGGGTGCGCAGCGCTGGCGGTCTTGCCCATCGCGTGTCTCCTTCCTGTGCCGTCATCCGGTGAGTACCGGCCGACCGGGCCGTTTCCGTCGCCGCCGCTCCACGCAACACTGTGAGCTGGTACGACGACAGGTCCCGCTGGTTATGCAGCTGCTGCGGCGGCGGCCGCCGGCCGCGCAGTGGCCGCGGCAGGTTGGAGGACACCGCGGAAGCTCGACGGCATGATCAGACGGGCGCCGGCGGGCCGGTGCAGGTTGTAGCGCTCATGCAAGGTGAGGGCAACGAACTTGGGCAGCGCTCCGCCACCGTGCTTGCCGTTGGACTTCTTGGCGCGCGCCAAGGCGCCGATCCGCTCGGGGGCGAGGTCGATCAGCGCGTCAACGAGGATGTCGCGCTCGAACTGTTCGTCGTCTCCGAAAGCGTCGAGCAGCACGGCCATTCCGCCGACCATCGGGGCGTCGTAGGCGCTCTGCTGGGGGCCCCAGGTGTCGTGTAGCAGTCTGAGGCTGTCGCGCAGCAGGGCGTGTCCGCCGCGGCTGCGAGCGACCTTCTCCAGCATGGCGGTGCACCTGATGTGTCCGTCCTTGGGTGCGTCGTCGACGCGCAGGCCCACCCGGGCCACGGTGGCCTCGATTGCGGCGACGTCAGGATCGTGCTGGGCGCGGCGGGCTTTCCACCGGTTCCAGGTGCTCAGCCGCCGGCGGTGGATGTCGATGCCGAGGAACAGTTCGGCCTCTTCGGCGACGGACAGGCCGCTGTGGACTCGGGCGGCGATGGAGGCGCGTGGATCGCGGGATGTCACTGTGGCCCAGCGGTGTTGGCCTTCGATGACCGCGTAGCGGGGGTGGTGTTCGGGGCCTCGGTCGGACACCTCGATGACACCGAGCAGCCTGGGGTCGAACGATTCGGTCATGGTGCGCACGCGCTGGGGATCCAGCGGCCGCTGGTAGGTGTGGTCGACGAACAGGTCGGTGACGGGGACGGCCAGGACGTAGGGGGCGGCCGGGTGCGGTGCGGTCATCGGGGTGCCTTCTTCACGGGTGCGGGTCAGGGGTGGCAATGGCCCAGGCGACGTGGCGGCGGCCGGGCCGGCGCAGGCGACGGACCTCGCCGCGGTGTTCGAGGACGAGGAGGTTGCGGTAGACGGTTTCGTTGACCAGTCCCGGCGCCCAGCGCACCAGCAGTTGGCGTATCTCAGCGGTGGTCAGGTCTCCGCCGGTTTCGGGTAGGACGGCCAGCAGATGCTTGCGCACCAGCTCGGGATCCAGGCGGTGGCTGCTCATCGTGGCGTCGGATGCTCGTCGGCGCGGTGGTTGAAGATCTCGACCTGGACCGCGGGGGGATGGGTGATGGCCGCGCACGCCGGGCACAGCGGTGCGCCGTCCTCGAGTAGTGCCGTCGGCGTCGCCTGGATGAGGCGCACCCCGCAGCGGGACCGCGGCGGCCGACCGAAGGCGACGTCGAGCAGGTGCTGCAGCCGCCCGACGCAGTGGATGACCGACGTGCCCTCGTAGCGCTGGCAGCGACACTGCGGCGCGCTGGGTGGATCCCAGTGCCGCAGCGAGCCGTGCAGGTAGTCCGGCACCCAGGACGCGGGAACAGCCAAAGCGGCGGGCGTGGTCATCGTCGACCGCTCCCCGCTTGTCCTGCCGCCCAAAGCGCCCGGTAGTCCAGGCGCGCGAGCACACGCAACTCGCGGGCCGGGACCTGCGGCAGCATCCGCGCCAGGGCGGCCGCTGCGGTGCCGTCGTACTCCATAGACGCCGGAAAGATCGCTTGCACGTCGCCGGGGATGTTGGCGATGAATCCCCCACCGGCGATGTCCTCACCGAGGTGCTGGATCTCCCAGCCGTACTTGCCGACCAGGCGTGCGAGCAGCCACGCGGCGGTACGCGCCCGCGTCATGGGCTGTTGGCCCGCCGGCAGGGTGGGCAGCACGTCGCCGCGACGCCAGTTGCGGTGATGGCGATGCGGAGAGCCCACCTGGGACTGCACCAGCCAGCACAGTTGAGTGAGCCACTCGTCGCCGGTCTCGGCGTCGTTTTGGCCCAGGCTCGCCACGGATCGCGCCAGTTCGAGCAGCCGGCGCGCCGAGGTGTTTCCCGGAACTTGTTGGCGCGCTGCGCGATTGCCTCGTAAATCCCAGCTCACGGTGACCGTACGTCGCGTGGGGGTGTGGGCGGTGACGAAGGCGGTGGCGGTGTGTGCGTCGAATTCGAGGCGCTTGGCGTGCCAGCCGTAGGCCGCGAGATCGACCGCGGTCCAGTAGGCGTCGACGACCTCTGCCGGCGGCTGATCCTTGCCGAGTCCGGGGATCTGCTGGCGGCCGGCGGCGCGCTGCGCGGGCCGGGTCATCCTGCCAACCTCGCGTCCTGGTCGTAGCCGTTGGCGGCGGCGATCGCTGCGACGCGTTCCGGTTCGTCGTCCTGTGCGGGCCTGATGTCGATACCGCGCTTGAGGCGACGTCGCTCGCGTTCAGAGAGTCCGCCCCAGATTCCGAAGCGCTCGTCGTGGTCGAGTGCCCATTGCAGGCACTGCTGTTTGACCGGGCAGCCGAGGCAGATCTTCTTGGCTTCCTTGGTTGATCCGCCCTTCTCGGGGAAGAACGCGTCGGGGTCGGTCTGCGGGCACAGGGCCCGCTCGTACCAGTCCTCGTCAGTGGGTGATTGCGGCTGGGCTTCCAGCATGGTGATCAGCTCGATCACGGCGGCTTCAGACATGGCGTCTACCTCCCGAGGTCAGTCGCTTTCGCGGTCCCGATTGCGCAAATCCAACCAGTTACGATTTGCGTATCTATGGGCCTAGATTAGTTCCTGACTACGACAAACACCCTTCCCGCTACAGGAAACATTGTCTGTGGTGGTGATTTTTACGGACGGCCTCGGACTGTCTTCGGGATGTCGTCGGCTGGACGCGGCGTGGCCTGCAGCGATGACATGTCCCCGCGGCGCTCGCCGTCAACGACGATCGGCGGCCTCAGTGAGGCCGCCGGTAGGGGGCTCTGTCATTTGCGCTGGCAGCGGCGCTGTCGCGGCTCGGGCAGTTATGAGTGGTTCGGGCGGTTACGAGCGGGACGGAAACCCGACTGCGGCACCGACTTCGCCGTAGACCTCCGAGATCACCAGCAGGTCGGTGTTCAGCTCGTCCAGTGAAGCGGCGGCCAGCTCGTTCTCGGCTGCGGCGGTGAAGAACTCACTGCCGGCGGATTCAGCGCTGCCCGCGTTGGCCTGCTGGGCGCGCAGTTGCAAGCTCTCCAGCGTGGCCACACATCGGTGCAGTACCAGCAGTCGGCCCAGGAGAGCCTCGGTCAGGTGCCGACGTTCAGAACGCAGCATGGCGTTGGCGTAACCGCTGGGTTCCGTCAGTTGCTTGAGCTTGACGCTGTTGGCCTCGTGCTCATCGAGACTGAAGGCGGCGCGGGCGATCTGGAAGATCTCCTCGTCGGCGTCGAATCGAGTTCGCACGACGTCGAGCCCCGGGAGTTTCCAGGCCCGACTCTGATCTAACTCGGTGACGATCGCGATCCCTTCGAGCAGGAAGGCGCCGCCGGCGGAAATGGCCCCTGCTCCCGCCAGCGGGTTCCAGTCCAGGGCCCGTTGGGAGGCGTTGACCTCGGCGGCCTGGGCCGCGCTGAGGTTGAGGGGGTCACGGCGAACCCACCACAGCAGCACCCCGTGCAGCAACGCCACGACGGCGCATCCCGCAGCGCCCCAGCCGGCGAGGGCTCCGATGCCGGCGCGGTCGTCAGCGGCGCCCGCACAGAGGAAGGCCACGAGGGCGAGGAGGACTGAGGCGGCGGCCCACGTGGCGGTGCTGCGCCGGGTCACCCACCGAGGAAGCCGATGCTGGCGCGGTCCGGCCTGGCCGTAGAGCGTGGCGGGCCCCATGCCGGCGGCCGCGCGCCGGGCGATCAGCGCACCGGTGGAACCGCTGAGATCGGCTTGGCGCAAAGGGGCGAGGTGTCGGCCACGCCAGAGCCAGCCGGGGCCGGTGGTGATGCTGCGGCGGTCTTGCGCCTGCCAGAACGCAAGCCGCATCCGAATGTGGGCCCTCAGCGCGTCGTGTTCGCTGTCCACGTTCAAGGCCCCTCTCCCGTTCCGGGGAGTGAAAGTCCCTCGGAGAAAGCAACTCCGGCATGGGGCACGTTGCCGCACCGCTACCGGGAAACCTCTTGCCAAAGACCCCTGTAAAGCACCATGCCGGAGTTGCGAGCCTCAGTCTATGACCTCGATCAGCTGGGATCGCCTGCCGCGAAGGGGTTGCTTTTCGCAACATCGCGCGTCGCGCAGACCGCCGCGTCAGGGCCTATTCGGGCAGGAACTCATCGGGCATGAAGTAGGACGGGGGCACGCCGAACAGTCGCGCCAGCTCGTAGACGACATCCAGACGCGGCGGTGCCTCGCCGTGGAAATAGCGGTAGATCTGCGTCTGCGACACCGGCAGATCAGGTGCCTGTTCCTTGAGCATCCGCTGGATCCGCAGGGGCGTGAGCTTGCGTACTCGGTCGGTGTCGAGCATGCGGACGTTCATGCTTCCAGCTAATTCCTGGAACTTCTTGGCGAAGTACTCGGTTGCGACATGCGGAGGGTCGATCGCGGCTTTGCCGCGTTGTTCGGCGCGCACGAGTTCGTGCGCCACGCCGTCCGGCTTATCCTCGTCGACGTCCTCGGCCTCGACGTCGGCAATGTTGTCCATATGGTTGGTCATCGGTCACCCAATCCTGCGTTGATGCCACTCGGCCGATCCCCCAACTTCTTTACCAGCACTGATCTCCAGCCTATCCAGTGGAGGCCGAATCGCCACCAGTGGGCTGCTGATCGGTCATATTTGGGACAGCAGTCACAGGCGGCGGCAGCGCCCGGGCGACACCGGGGATCTGCACACCTCGGCGTTCGAGGAACTCCTGGATGGCCAGTGACGCGGCATCCCCTTTGGGCAACTCGTACTCGTCGATAAATGCAGCAAACGCGTTGTGCACATTGGTATTGATGTGCACGTTGATTCCAGTGCGCTTGACCTTGCGGCTGCGCAGCTGCTCCAGGGCGGGATCGTGGGCCACGAAGTCGGCGACCTGGTTGCCGGCCGCAGCGGCCGGGGCCGCTGGCGCAGCCGCCGCAGTGCTGGAGGGAACGCCTCGCATCCGCGCTGCGTCCTGAGATACCGCCCGACCGCGAGCGGCCGGCAGTGGCATGTCTTTAGCCATGGGAGATCAGTCCTTCCTCCGCGATACGCACAGCGACGCGCTGATAGTCCTCAGCAGCAGTGCACGTCGGGTCATACACCGAGATGGGTTGGCAGTGCGCCTTGGCCTCCGTCACGCGGATCGTGCGGGAGATGTAACCCAGGTACTCCTTGGGCCAGGCTTCTTCGACAGCTCGACGGATGGACTTGGTGGCCCGCGATCCGCCCAGGTAATTGGTGAGCAGCACATGGGTGATCTTGATGCCCGGGTTGTTCAGGTCCACGTTCTCCACCGCTGCGTCCAGTGAGGCCAAAGCGCCCACCTCGTCGGGACCGGTCCCCACGGCCGCCAGCACCCAGGTCGCCGCCGAAAGTGCCGCCGAAGCAAGCTCATTGAGCGTGGGGCGGCAGTCGATGACGATGAAGTCGTACGCGGGCAACGTCTCCACTTCGCGGCGCAGGCGCATCTGCCCACCGGGCCCCAGGCCCTTGTCGAGTTCGTCGAGGGCTTCACGTGACGGAGCGACGTCGACCCCGAAGTCGGTGCCCTGGATGACGTCGTTGAGCGGCATACGGCGGTGCTTCTCGGGGTGCAGCACGTTGAACATCGTGGGCGTCGGGTCGCCGTCGGGCGGCACCTCCAAGCCCAGTCCGGAGGTGGCGTTGCCCTGCGGATCCATGTCGATGAGCAGCACGCGAATCGGGCGCGTCTCCTGCTCGGCCTCGTCGAACACCTGCAGCCGAGTCAGTTCGTAGCTCAGGTTCACCGCGGTGGTGGTCTTACCCACCCCGCCCTTCCGCATGGCGACCGCAATGACCACGGGCGGGGAATTCAGGGCCCGGACCAGCTTCGGAGTCTTTGGCATGCGCAAATCATAACCTTCCAGGGCTGGGGGAATGCCTCTGCTGCGGTAAAAAACTGCCAGCGACCAGGGGCCATACTGTCTCCGCAGGTCAAAGCATAATTCACAAAGGTTGTGCGCGACACGCGGGCTTGCTTTCACGAACCACTGAGAGCAGATTCACGGAGTTCTCACGGCCAGAATGGCGACGTCACCGCTGGTCACTGGCCCGACGACGCGGCACCCGTCGTTCATCTCACCGCCCCACGCCGGTTCTCTCCCTGCGACACGCCGCGACAGCCACGCGCGATCTCGCGCAAATCGCCCCCTCCGCGGGCCGGGATCGGCCCTGGATACGGCCATACCATTGGCCAATGAGCCATCGCGGCGACGACTTGACCTCCCCGGCCCGCGCGCTCAGCGCGGCGTTGACCGCCCTCTGTGAAGCCTCCACCGCTGACGAACAGTGGCGACGGTGGCAATATGCGCGCACCGCAGCCGACTACGCCGCCGAGGTGTGGTGGCACCCCGCGAGCAACGAAGACCAGCGCGCTGAGGCCTCCCGTTGCCTCAAGCTCGCCTACGACCTCGACGAGGACACCAAGGCGCGCCACGACCGGTTGCGCGCCGGCCTGATCCGCCGCCGCAGCTCCGCGCCGTAAACCCTGTCCACACAGCACTGTGCCCCGCCACTTCGGTAGCGGGGCACAGTGCGTTCGGCATCTCGGCCCGTCACTCCTCGGGTCGATAGTTGCGCGGCGGTCGCCGCGGCGGTGGCGGCGGCGCCGGCTCTGCGGAGCGCTGGCTGCGCCGAATGCGCTGCGGCCCACCCAAGTCGCGATGCCGGCCGCCGCCATCGCCGTTGGCCCCGTTGCCGTTCGCACCGTTGTTGTTGGCGCCGTTTCCGTTCGAGTGTCCGTTCGAGTGCACCCGGTCAAGTCCGCCTTGCTGTGCGGCGGCCGGAGCCGCCGACGGCGGCGGCGGTGTGGCCGACGGCTGAGCGACGGGGGCGCTGCGACGCGCCGGCGCGGGAACGGCGGCGGACGGAGCCGGTGCTGCAGCTGCCGAGCGCCGGCCGGTGCGAGACAGGACCGGTGCGGTGGAGACCACGCGCCGCGGCTGCGGAATGTCGTTGTGGCCCAGGCCGAGGTAGCGGTCCTCTTCGCGGGTACGGATCGTCCACACGGTGATTGGCTCGGCACTGCCGATGGCGACCTCCAGGACCTGGCCGGGCCCTTCCACGATGGTCATGTCCGCGCCCCCGCCCACGGTGTCGGGGCCCAACAGTCGAAGCACGGTGCGGGTGGGCACGGTGGTGACCGTGCGGCCGTCGAAGACTGCGACGTCGCTCGTGCGGGCGCCTGCGGTGGCGTAGAACAGTCGCTGGTCGTCGTTGACGGTGGCGACCAGCCCGTCCCAGCGCTGACGGTCGTCGGTGTGGATCGCCACCACCGCACCGGTGACGACTGCACGCAGGACGAGCTGGCGTGCCACTTCGACGCCGACGCGCGCGTCGATGCGGCGCCGTTTGGGCGAACCGGACTGATCCCACAGCGGCACCGCCGCCAACGTGCCCTCGTCGAGCTGACCGATGATCTGCCCGGAGGGCCCGATCGGCACCCGGACGTCTTCTACGGCGGAGAACGCGATGGTCGGCAGCGTGGCCTGCAGGCTGCGGTCCCCGGCGGGGATGGCCGCATCGAGCATCTGCCGTTGAATTCCGGTGGGGCGGGCGAGCTTTGCCTCGGCGAGCGGCTTGTAGGCCTTGCCGTGGTGGACGTAGCGGATCAGCACACCCACCTGGACCTCTGCGCCGCCTCCGGCGCCGGTCAGCCGGATCACCGTCATGGTTTCCTCGGTGCGCCAGGACCACCAGCGATCCAGCTGGCCTTGGGCGAGCAGCTCGGGGTTGCCGACGTAGGTGGTGATGAAGTTCGGTCCCGAGCGGATGTAGGACCACTTCTCCTGGTTGTCGACCGGCCCGACCGGGGCCAACAGCACGTCCCCCATCGCGTCGAGATCCTCCGCCGACAGCGCGTGCGCCGGGATTTGGTCCTGCTGCAGGCGCTGCACGACCCGGTGCGCCGCGGCCGCCAACGCCTTGGGGCCGGCGGTGCGCGACGGGCCGCGCTCGATGATCCGGTCGAGGTTGTCAAAGGAGTTGAGCCGCAACACCAGCCAGGTGCGGCGCTCTCCGACCAAGTGACGCGGACCCACGAACTGGGAGTACACCGTGCGGTAGGCCGTCCCTGGGGGGACATGGCAGCCCGCCTCGATGACGTCGATGTCGATGTTGAGCCCGTACTGGGTCATCAGCGAAACCACCAGCGACAGCGGCAATTCGCTGCCACTGACTGTGCGCCCACCGGCTTCGGTGGTGATCGCCAGCTGCGGGCCGACTTCGACGGCGGCCACCAAGGTCTTGCCGTCCCAGCGCACGCCGGCGTTGCCGGAGATGACGTTGATGTCGGTGGCCGTCGGCAGTTCCGGGGGAAGCGGCCGGCGGCGTTGCCGCAGGAACGACCACACGACGGCGAACCACTCGACAAGCAGGACCCGCCCTCGGATCGGAATGAACAGCGCGATCGCCGCGGCGACCAGAATGGTCACGGCCGCCCACACCGGAAGCGTCTTGTTCAGGGCGAAGGCAACGGTCACCCACACCGCGACGCCGTAGACCAGCGCCGAGACCATGGGAACCCGGATCCACCGCCCGCGGGCGCGCCTGGGGCCTGCCATCACTGCCTCCTTCGCACGCCGGTCGCGGCGACGACGATCAGCACGGCAACGACCAGAGCGGAGAGCGCCCCGATCACGATCGCCGCGGTCCACTTCGGCGCGGAGTCCGGCGGAGGCGGCGGCGCCGGCAGTGACAGCTCTGCGGCCTGCACGGTCACCTCCGGGGCCCCGTCGACCGGGATGTCGTAGGTCAGCGCCGCCACCGGGTCGATCAGACCTCGGCCCACGGCGTTGTCCACCCCGCGTGCCGGCGCGTGGGCGGTGGTGATGATGCGCGTGGCCACCTCGCGGGCGGACATCTGCGGGAAACGTGAGCGCAGTAGTGCTGCGGTCCCGGAGACGTAGGCCGCCGCGAACGACGTGCCCGCGATCGGCACGAGCCCGGCTTCCTCGCCGGGGACACCGTTGATCACACCTTCGCCGCTCGACGACAGCGACACGATGCCCGATCCGGGAGCAGCCACGTCGACCCACGGCCCGGACATGGTGTTCTCGGCGCGTGCGCCCTCAGGCGAGACGAACCCGACCGAGAGCACCAGGTCGTCGAACCAGGAGGGGGTGGACACCACGGTGACCCCACCCCAGTTGCGGGGGTCGTCGGGGCGGGTCGGGTCGGCGTCGGGGTTGCTCTTGCAGTTCTGGTTGCCCGCCCCGCTGTCGACCGCGGAGTTGACGTTGCCGGCGGCGGCGACGACGAGTGCGTCTTTTACCTCGGTGGCGTACTTGAGCGCGCCTCCGAGCATCGCCTGGTCGATGGGGGTGGTCACCTTCACGCACGACACCACGGAGATGTTGATGACCCGCGCACCCATGTTGGCGGCGTGCACGATGGCCCGGGCCAGGGTTCGGATGTCTCCGGCGGTGCGAGATTGGTTGGGGTCGTCGGGGTTTGAGGACTGGTTCTCGGGCATGTAGGCCAACGACGTCTGTCGGATCGCCAGGATCTGGGCGTTGGGTGCGACACCGATCAGTCCGTCGGTGGGCGCTGGCGCTGCACCGATGATGCCGGCCACGATCGTGCCGTGTCCCTCGCAGTCCTCAAATCCGTTCGCGCCGGAGGCGGGGTCCACGTAGTCGCCGCCGGCGATCATGCCGGGCAGCCGCGGCTGGGGCCGCACACCGGTGTCGATGACCGCCACGATCACTCCGGCGCCGGTGGAGAACTTATGGGCCTGCTCGATCTGCAGTGCGGTCAACGGTGGCGGCGTCTTGGCCAGATCGGAGTTCGGCAGCACACCCCCGACGACGCATGCGCCGTTCTTGCGCATGGGCCCTTCGGGTCCTGGCGGGCCGTCCGGCGGGGCGGCGGCAACATCCGGGTTGGGCGGGGTGACCGCGCCGGCGGTTCCCAGCGGCGCGACCGCGACCAACGAGGTGACTGCCGTCAGGACGGCCGCCGTCCGCGCAGCAAGCAGCATCGGGCGCACAGTCATAGCAGGTTCCGGAAGAAGTTGAAGGCTCCGACAATCCAGAACGCCAGCATCGCCACCGCGAAGTTCGCGAAGAACTCCAGATACTCGATGCGCCGCAGCGGGATCGGCGACTTGATCCGCCCGGGCAGCATCATCCCGGCGAGCGCGGCCAGGACCGTCACCAGCGCGACCCCGCCGAGAACACTGATCTCGGCGACCGCAGTGGAGGTCCCGGTGATCACGGTGAGGGTGAAGCCGACGAGCAACACGAACGCGCCCACGAAGAACGTCACGGCGTGGACCCGATCGGGCAGTGAGCGACCACGCAAGACCAGGACCAGGATCGACAGGATGGCGACCGCGACTTCACCCCAGAAGTAGTGCGTCGCAGGCTCGGTGGCCACAATCGCTCCAGCCACGATGGTGGTCACCGCGGCGAGGAACAAGCCGGTGAGGTACTTGTTCGCAACGCGCGACTGGCGTTCGAGTTGGGCGTCCTCGTCCTCCGAGAGCGCCACGGTGCGCACATCGTTGCCGTCGTCGAACACCTCGACGACCATCGCGGCTTCGTCGAGTTCGGTGCGGTCGATGTCCTCACCGGGCACCGGCAGGCTCGGGGGTTTGACCCCGGCAAGGGACAGGGCCAGACCCGGCGCCATGGCTACCAGGATCATGCCGACGACGACGGCGACCGTGCCGATCTGGCGCATGTCGAAGCCGGTGTAGGTGCGCACCCCGGCGGCGGCCGCGCCGATCACCGCCATCGTGACCACCGTGGTGTGCACGCTGATGCCAATTCCGGTCAGCCACAACACGATCAGGGATACCGCTGCGGTCGCGAAGGCCGCGGCGAAGACGTTGGCCGCTGTCCAGTGGCCAGGCGTGTTCTCGTACGCCGGCACCGCCACCCATCCCAGGGCGAACGCCAGCGGGACCGCGGCGATGCCGGCGGCGTAGGACACCTGCCGGATCGAGCGGCGCGACGCCACGATGGCTCCGATAATCGCCAGCAGTGTCAGCACCCCGGCCGGTGGCGCCCACCAGAGGCTCGACGGGGTAGACCACCACGCCGCGATCGTCAGTGCGGCGGTTAGGGCTGCGCCACCGACGATGGCGATCAGCCCGAGGGTGCGGGCGGTGTCGGCGGTGAAGGACGCGAACTTGACGGCATTGAATTCCGCCAGGGCGTCGCTGCCGTCCTCGATGATCGGTTTGAAGACCTCGTTGGAGTGCACCTCGCGCAGCAGCAGGCGCGCGCCGTCGAGGACGCCGGCCTCTGCCAGCGACAGCGTGCGCGCGAACGGCATGCCGCCTTCGACGGCCAGGGTGTAGACCCCGGTAGTGGTGAAGTCGACGTTGAGCCCTTCGTTGCGCAGCGTCTCCGCCAGGAAGGGCACCAGCCCCTCCATGACGATCGACAGCGGCGCGTGCGCGGCCAGCGACGTGTCGACGTTGTAGTTGCCGACGTGGATGGCGACGCGGATCTGCTCGGGGACCGCTTGAACTGCTGTGCCCGTGGTCTCGGGCTGCCTACCGGGATCGGCGGGCAGGGACTCGACCGGCAAGACGACTGACATACGTTGCCTCCCTTGGCGTTAGCTCGCTGCGGCTACCGGAGCCGGCGGCTGGGGCACGGAGAAGTCGTCGGCCAGCATCGCTGCCAGGTTCTCGAAGGCCTGCCGAGTCTTCTTCCTGAGCTTGTCCAGGTCGACGCTGAGACCCTCGTCGAGGTGCGCATCGAACGGGATGTGGTGCAGCTTCAGCTGCTGGCGAGCCAGCACTGTGGTCAGCGCCTTCATGTCGAGCCGGGTGTTGGCCGTGGTCTCGTTGACCACCAGCACCGTGCGGGCCAACAGGCCCTCGTAGCCGTGGTTGCGCAGCCAGTCGATGGCCTGACCGGCCTTGAATGCACCCGGGTTTGACGCTTCCACAAGCAGCACAAGGGCATTGGACTTGTCGAGCATCTCGCGCACCACATGCGAATTGAGTGCTTTATCGCCATCCCACAGCAGCATGCTGTAGTAGTGCGAGGCGATCTCGTAGACGTCGCGGATGTCTTCGGGGACGAGCACACGCTCGCCGTCAGGCCGCCACCCATTGGCCAGCACGTGCAGGTCTGTGTCGGTCGTCGACAGGAACCGCTGCACCTGGTCGTGCTGACGCAGATCGTCGGATTCGGTGTCGAGCATCTCCATCATCGACAGGTTGTGCGGGTGCACCGCGGTCCGCAGCGGCAGGTCACCAGCATCAGGGTCGGCATCGACGGCGATGACTCCATCGGCGCGGATCGAGGAGAACACCTGCCCCAGCGTCGCGGTCACCGTGGTCTTCCCGGCCCCGCCCTTGAGGGTGAGGACGGTGATGGCGTACATCGTGTCCTTGGGTGCGCGGATGCGCTTGTAGACCTCTCGGCGGCGGCTTTCCTTCTTGCCGGGCTTGAGCTTGAACCCGCTCTTGTTCATCGCCCCGCGCCAACCGGTGTTGGCCACCGGCGCGCGGTCCTCGTTGGCGGTCTGGATCAGGTCCTGGCGGATGCCAGCCGAGGCCGCCTGGATCGGCGCGCTGGGGCGGCGGTACTGATCTGCTTCGACGCCACGTCCCGTCGCGGCTTGCCGATCGGGCACCGCCTGGCGCACCCGGTCGACGTCGGGGGTGACGGGGATCTGCTGGGTCACGTCGGGCCGCTGATACTGCTCGGGTTGCGTCTGCGGCTGCGGGCGCCGCGGGGCCATCTGCGGACCCGAGTGCTGGCCCTGCGGGGCCGCGGAGGGCTGCCCCCAGGGTTGTCCCGGGGAGGCACCCCACTGCTGGCCGCTGTTGGTGAAACGCTGATCGGACTGCTGCGGTGACCCGTTGGCCGGACGGGCCGCCGGCGCACCCCACGGGGGCTGCTGCTGCTTGGGGTAGGGCGTCGTGGAGCCACCGTCGCCGCCGAAGCTGCGGTCACCGGCGGGTGCCGGTGCGGCCGGAGGTGCCGGCGGAACGCTGGGCCGGGCGCCCCAGTCCCCGGCGCCCGAGGGCGCGATCGTCGTGGGCGGGGGCCCGGGCAGATCCTCGGGCTTGGCCTCGAGTTCTGATGGTGTGGACTGCGCAGGCTCTGCAGAACTCTCCGGCTCCGACCAGTGCCGGCCGTTACCGGTTTCCACATTTTCGGCCATTCGGCTCACCTCTCCCCGCAAAATCTGACGGCGTGACCGGGCAGTGTTCCGGTCGCTTGACTGCTGTCGCCCTGGGTTTGCCCCGAGGCCATTGTCCCAGCGTTCACCAGCACACTAGCGCACCAAATTGGTCGAACTCGGGGCCGAAGAGGGCCCATTTTCCTGCACCGATGCACCGGCCTGTCACCTCTGGTCACCGCGGGCAGCGAACCAGTCCCGGCTGGGGGTCAACTGCACCAGATCAGCCATGGCCGCCCGGAATCGGGCGTAGGTCCCGGGACCGAAAGTCACCCACAGGCGGGAACGTGAGCCATGTCCGCCCACCGCGGACACCACCCGCCCGAACGAGGTGTCGGCCACCCCCACCGCAGCTTTGGTGTCGACGGTCTGGATACCGCGGTTCTCGCGCATGACGATCTCGCAGCGCTGCCCGGTGTAGGAGGACACTTCGTTGAGGATTTTGGCGGTCTGCACGTCGACGCCGAGTTCCCCGCGCAGCGTGCGCAGCATGTCTCCGGGGGTCGATGACGCCGACAGTTCCGCGACTTGATCCAGGGGCAGCGTCACCGGCTCGAACTGCGCCGGCAGGGGCGCCAGCACTTCAGCGGACTCACGCATCGCCGACCAGATCGGGGTGGACACCACGTCGTCGAGAGAGTTCGTGGTCGACCACACCGCTTGCAGGACCAGTTCGTCGTTGCGGCGCAGCGCCATGACGTGGGTGTCGCCGCGGCGCGCGACAACGGCACGCCGCATGCGGTCTTCTTGCATCCCCCGCAGCGTGACCTCGATGTCGGGGCGCTCCAGCACCCGCATCCAGGACGCCAAGGTGGGGTCGACGTTGGCGTCGAGATCGATCAGCCCCGAGTTGACGAGCAGGGGAACGGTTTCGTCGTCGACGCGCGCCTGGTCTTCGGGGTAGTAGACGTTGTTCATCAGTGCCAGCACCGGCGGCAAGCTGTCAATGTCCATCAGCCGTTTGATGAACAACGCAGAATCCACGCTTAGGTGCGCTGCGGCCAAGATGTCGCGTGCCATAACCGCCGATGCTACCGGCGGATGGCAGCTATTTTGCCTGTCGGACAGCACTTTTCATCGCTGCCCAGTGATTCGCATGGCCTCCAAGACGCAGTAGGGCGCCTCGTCCACTCGTGGGTGGAATCGAGGCGCCCTACCGAAAGCGGCGAAGACAGACCGATCAGGGAAACTGCTTGCTCATGTTCATCTCGTTGGTTCCCATCTCCGACGCGCCGCGGCTGTAGGCGATGCCGCCGCGGCCGGTGACCTCGATGGTGTCCTGGCAGACGTGCTGGAACTTGGTGAAGCTCTCCTCGAACACCATGGCGGTGTCACCGGTGAAGCTCCCCAGCAGGGTCTGCTTGTTGGCGATCCCGGCGTCGAGCAGACCCTGGGCGGTGGTACCGCACTGCTGGATCTGCATCGCGATGGACTCCATCAGCGGATAGTTGTAGTAAACGTCGTCAGGACTTCCTGCAGGCATTTCGTATCTCCTTAAGGTTCAGTGGGTTTCAGGCTGGGCAGAGGACGATCAGTGGAACGGGTTGACGACGCCGGTGATCTGCTGGAAGTCGCCCGCAGCGGACGCTTCCTGTGCGTCGGTGGAGCCGATACCGAACTGCAGCGCCTCGCGGATCGAGTCGAGCACCTGGTTGTTGGTGACCGCGGTCTGGTGGACGTCGGCGATCCAGGTCTGGAACGACGCCGACATCTGGCCGCGGTTGGCACCCTGAGCGCTGTCGGCGATGGCCATCATCTGCTTGTTGTTCGCCTGAGCCGAGTCGACAAGCCCCTGGAAGCTGGCTGTCTGGGCGGCCTGAACGGCCATGTCCATGCTGAACGGTGAGCCACTACCGGCCATGAGGTTCTCCATTTCTGTAGGTGGTGGTGGAACTGCCATTCCTGGACTCACACGCCACCGTGGCGCGCCGCGCTCCGAACAGCCTTGAGCGCAAGTGTGTGGGAAGGCCGGTCATCAGATGGCCTCCTTCTTGTCATCGGCCTCCCGCTCGGCCACCAGCGCGCCGGCAGAGACCGTTTCCTCATCCTCGGGGGTGTGTCCCCACATCGGAATGAGTTCAGTGTCAGGACGTTTGACGATTGCGGGCTTCTCGTCGTCGCGACGACGCGCACCGTGCATCGGCATACCCGATCCACCGGGACGGGCCGCGGGGGCACCGCTCGGCGCCGCGGGCGCCTGCGGAGGCGCCGATCCCGGCATGGCGCCATCCCATCCGCCCGGGAACCGGAATCCGGTTGAGGCGCCGGACAATCCGCCCAGATTCGGGACCCGGATCGCCGAGGCCAGCCCGGCCCCGCCCGAGCTGCCGGCGAGGCGATCCAGCGTTGACGAGGAGGGCTGGGTGTCGAAGAAGCCGGGGTTGTCGAGGCGATGCTCGGGCGACACCTGACTCATCAGGTTGCTGATCTGGGAGCCGAACTGCTGGCCGAGCTGCTGGGCCTGCTGCATCGCCTGCTGGGGGGCCTGCATGACTTGCTGGCCGGCCTGGGCGGCCTGCTGCGGAATCTGTTGGATCAGCTGCTGGGCCATCTGGTTTTCCATCTGGCGCTGCGCGTTGCCCTCACGGAACCGCGCCACGGCGGCCTGGGCTTCGGCCTTCTGCGCGCCGTCTGCGGCGCGTTGCGCCATCCCGGCCGCCTGGGCCATCCCGATGCCCAGCTTGCTCTTGAGGATTGAGGCGGTGTTTTGGGCCTTGGCCGCCTGCAGGCGCACACGATCGGTGGCTGCCAGCGCCGCGCCGATGGCCTGGTTGACCACCGACGGAAAACTGACGTTCGTCGACAGCGGGGGCAGCTTGGCGAACGGATCGAACGTGGTGTTGGCGACGGTCTGGGCGAGATAGTTGGTCTGCACGGCGACGTCGCGCATCCACATTTCGAGGTACTGGCCCTCTTTGATGCCGATGGGGATGGTGTTGAACCCAAGGAAGTTGGTGGCGTGCAGGGTGGCGGTGGTGACCCGGTTCTCCACGATCTCGGCCATCTGCGCCATCGTCGTGTAGGCCTCGGCGAAAGACGCGGCCTGGGCGGCGGTGCGCGCGCCGGAGGTGATGATCTGGGCCTGCAGGAGCCGGCAGATGATGATGAACCGCATCAGGGTGGCCTGCATCATCTGGGCGGCGGGGCCTTGCCAGGACGCGGAGAGGTAGGCACTCATGGCGGTTAGTCGGTCGATGGAGATCTCGTAGGCGACCGCTGCGGCGGTGAATTCCGCTGATGCCGCGGTCATCGGGGCAGCACCGGCCCCGGACATGAGACGTCCGGTGATCACTTCAGGAGGTCCAAACACAGCTTTCCTCCCCTCCGTCGTGGTGCAACGCCGTCGTGGGAGCGGGCATGGTGCCCTCTCCGCGGAGCTGCACGCCCGCCGTCATGGTCTGGTTTGCGCCCTCAGCTACAGGAACTGCGTGCTGTTGGCTGCGTCGACTGTGGTGTAGCTGGCGTCGGTGATGGCCAGGGTGCCGGCGTACCGCGCCAGCTCCAGGAAGCCGAGATGCGCGGTGCCAAGGAGGTCGGCAGCGTGGGCACTGGTATTGGCGGTGGCCAGCGCGGACGCCTCATCGGTTCCCGCGGGCGCGGGCGCCATGATGACGGGCGCCCCTCCGTCGATGACGCCGGCGGTTGCGGCGGCGTTGCTCACGACGTCAGCCACGCTGGCCATCATGACCGGTGACGAAACATTGGTGATCACTAGCAAACCTCACTTCCCCGGTGCCGTGAAAGGCGCTTTCGCGGCAATGTTACCTGTGATGGTAAATCTCCCCAACAGCATACCGCCACCGTTGGGGGGTGGTGTCGCACTTTTTCCTGCTCGGAGGCTTGCGGTCGCTGACGCATCAGTCCCCCAGATTGTCGTCGTCGCTGTAGCGGATTCCCGACCAGGCGCTTTGAATGCGGCCCTTGCGCGCTAAGGCGGTCTCTAGGTAGCGGGCTCGGCCGGGGATGCCGAAGTTCTCGAACTTGTGCTCGCCGATCTGTCCGTCGAACTTCTGGCCGGAGAGCATCACGGTCGGGGCGGCATCGTTGATCAGGCGCTTGAGGATCGGGTCCCGGTTGACTCCCATGAAGAACTCCTCGGCCGCTCGTGCGATCACGAAGTGCCAGCCTTGAGCCAGCGGCTCGTTTTCCACCTGGGGCAGCATCTTGAAGATTTTCGGCGTCTCGGCGAGGTTCCGGGTGTTGGCGAACAGGTGGTAGTCGTCGGCGATCACGAAGATCTCCGGCCCGCTCCACCATGACCGGGCCGCCCGCGTCTCGGCGTCGATGTTCGGTGGCAGCTCGCGCCCTGAGATGTCGTAGCGCTCCCAGAGCTTGGACACCGCGGCGATCAGTTCGTCTTCGTTGGTGACGTACGCGAACAGATTGTTGTCGCGGATCTTGCCCAGGTGGCGTCGGCGTGGGTCGATGAAGATCACCGCGGCCTGGTCCACTCCGCCGGGGAACCGGCGGGTGAGGCTGTCGTAGAACGAGCCGACCAGTTCACTCTTGCCGGACTTGGCGCTGCCGACGATCAGCAGGTGCGGCTCGCGCCACATCTCGGCGTAGGCCGGGGTGAGCCGTTCCTCCTGGATGCCGAAGGCGATGCGCAGATTACGGCGCGGATCCCACTGGCCATTGTTCTGCTCGATCGACTTCTGGTCGGCCTCGATGACCATGGCTGCGAGCTGCTCGTGGGTCAACGACGTCGGCAGGGTGCGCAGCCGTTCGGCCGAGCTGGTGGCGAACTGCTCGGCGATCTGGCGGACCAGGGCGGTCATGCCCTCGGTGACGGTGGTGCGCTCGCCGATCCCGTCGATGCGCGGCAGCGCCACCAACCCGTACAGCTCCGACCCTGCGACCATGACGTGGCCGGGTTCCTTGCGCCGCTTCTTCGACAGCGCATTGCTGATGCGCGAGAACTCCGTATCGGAGTGCAGCTCGACGATTCCCTTCATGTGGGGTTCGATGCCGCGCATCTCCACCACGCGCGCCGTCGACAGGACCAGGTGCACGCCGTAGTTCAGAGCACCCACGATCAGCGACTCAATCTCGCTGCCGCGGAACTGCAGCACCTGCCCTTCGGCCACAGCCGCGTCCCACCCGTCGATCATGATGTAGACGTCGCCGTAGCGGTCATCGCGCAGCAGCGGGTAGTCGGGGTTGGTGCGCAGCTTGCGGTAGTCGGCCATGGTGCCGATCTTGTGGTCACGGAAGATCCGCTCACGGTCGCTGATCAGTGTCCGCACCTGGGCGATCATGCGGTTGATGGCATCGGGATCAGACCGACTCGCCCCGCCGCCCACATGCGGCAGATCGGCCAGCGGGCCCAGGCCGCCGCCGGCGTAGTCAACCAGGTACATCTGCACTTGCTCGGGGGTGTTGTGCAGGGCCAGCGAGCAGGCCAGCGTCTTGATGGCCGTGGACTTGCCGGACTGTGCGCCACCGATGATGAGGATGTTCTGGTCGGTGGTGTCCAAGCTCCACAGCGGCTGCGCGTGCTTGGCCGGGTCGTCGAACAGACCCATCGGCACCTTCAGCTTGGGCAGCGCGGTGTTGGCCGGCACCGCCCAGTGCTGCAGGTCCGGCTCGACCTGATCGAGGGTCTTGACCTCCAGCGGGGGCAGCCACATCCGGTAGGCCGGCGCGGCGTCGGCCGCGCGGAGCCGCTCGACGACGGTGGTGAAGACCGTCGGGGCGTTCTCGAGTTCCTCTTCGGTGCGCTCGGGCTCGCTGACCACCTCGGCGGCGTTGGCCGGATCCTTGGGCAGCGGCGCCTCGATCGCGGTGAACGCCTGTGGGCCGACGAATCCGCCGTCCTCGGCACGTGTTTGGGCACGTTCGACGATCACTTCCGAGGCCGGAGGGAAGTAGGCGGCGCCGGTGAACCCGGCGTAGAACTGGGTCAGCTCACCGGCACGATCACCGGCGCTGCCCAGCAGAATGCCGTGCCCGGGGGTACCCGGCAGGCGATAGGCGGCATCGGAGCTGTCGAGCAGGGCCCGCGATTCCTGGGCGGTCTGGGTCTTCAGACCGATCTTGTAGCCGATGTTGGATTCCAGGCCGCTCGTACGCCCGGAGATGTCGAGGTTCTGCGACGCGAACAGCAGATAGATACCCAGCGACCGTCCCACGCGGCCGATGCGCTTGAACAGGTCACCGTATTCGGGGTACTCGGCGAGCAGCTCGGCGAACTCGTCGATGATGACGAACAGCGACGGCAGCGGCGGCAGGTCCACACCGCGTTCGCGCAGCTGCTCGTAGTCGCGAATGTCCTTGACGTCGTAGCGATTACTCAGCTCGTCGGCGTTGCGCAGGACCTGGAAGCGCCGCGCGATCTCGCCCTCGATCATTTCGCTCATGCGGGTGACCAGGTGGGCTTCTTGCTCCATGTTGGTGATGACGGCGCTGACATGGGGCAGATCACCCATGCCCAGGAACGTCGGGCCGCCCTTGAAGTCGACGAGCAGCATGTTGAGCATGTCCGGGGAGTGCGAGACGCACCCGTTGATCACCAGGTTGCGCAGGAACTCCGACTTACCCGAGCCGGTTGTTCCCAGCAGCTGCCCGTGCGGGCCGGTGCCACCGTCGGCGGCCTGTTTGAGGTCGAGGTCCAGGCGGTCGCCGTTGGAGAGGAATCCGATGGGAATCCGCAGGCGCCGCTTGTCGCCGTAGCGGCTGATCGCGCTCCAGGTGTCCATCGCATCCAGCGCGCCGGGATCGCGGACACGCATCAGCGTGCCCCAGTCCCGGCCGCGCTCGGACTGCTTGGCCTGACGTCCCAGGCTGGTCAGCGACGCCACCTCGTACTTGGCGAGCTGGCGTGCCATGGTGCGTGCATCGGTCAGCGAAATCTGGTCGGCGACGGCCACTTTGGTGGGCTCAGCCAGGGGCTTATCAGCCTCGGTGCGCCACACCGTGCGGTCGGCGTCGCAGCGCAACACGATCCCTTCCCGCGACGTCAACGCGTCCTCGGGCGGGTTGACCATCAGCCATGTCACGCCGGCGCGCGGCTCGATCACCGAGTCGATGAGCTTGTCGGTGACTGCGGAGTCCACCACCACCAGCACGTGCCGGTACTTGTCGTTGGTGAACTCGACGTGCGGGTCGAAGTTCATCATGAAGTCGATGATCTTGGCGGGGTCGTCCTCGTCCTCGCCGCCGACGTCTGCGGTCAGTGTCGACCAGTCCGAGTACATCATTCGGGCACTGCCGAGCCGGTCAAGCTTGGAGGGATGCTGGGTGTGGGGCAGCCACTTCATCCACGACCACTGCGGTCCATCCGGGTCGTCGGTGAGCACGATCATCGCCAGGTTGTCGGGCCCATGGGTGATCGCGGCGTGCAGCAGCATCGCCCGCAGCATCCCCAACGAGACCTCCCGGTCTCCGGAGAACCCGATGACCGGGAACCGGGCGGTCGCCAACGCCAGCGGCATCGACGACACCGTGGAGTGGTGGCGCAGGAATCGAACGGTCTGAACCCATCCGACCGGCTCCAGGAATTCCCCCGGCGGCGCCTCAGGGGCGACGATCCGTGCAGCCAGCTCCACCTCGCCGAGCCCGTAGCGCAGCGCGGTGAATCCGTCGTTGGTGGGCGTCACTTCCCACATGCGTTCTGTCCCAATGAGGCTGGGCAGCATCACCGGATCGGGGAAGGCATGCTGCAGACCTTCGTGCATGCTCAGGCCGCGGTCGAACACCTTCTCCCTTGTCACACCCAGCCCGCGCGTCTGGGCCTTGCGGTCCGACAACAACTGGGCGCGCGAGGTGCCACCGCCGCCGCTCTGTCCGAACATCATTGTGCCCATGCCCATGAGCATGATCAGCGGGAACATCAGGAACATTGGGTTGAACCGCCCGGTGCGCATCATCATCGCGACCATGCCGGCCAGCACCACCACCATCAGCAGCGGCACACCGATGGTGCGCAGCTTCGATACCGGCTCGCCCTCTTCGATCTCCTTGGGCGCAGGGACATTGATCTCGTCACGCGAAATGCGCGGCGGCGCAACCGGCGTGAACGGTCGATTGAAGCTGGTACGCACTAGTTCGCTCCTTTGACGTCCAGGCCGGCGACAGTGGGGTTGGGCGGAACACCGTCGTGACGGATGAGCGCATCCTTCTGCGACAGCGTGGGCCCCGCGGCGAACAGTGAGACCACCACCCACGGCGCCGGCACCGGGTAGTGCAGTTTCAACGCGGTCAGGGTGACGTCTCCGGATTGCTGATCGGAGGTGTCCAGGCCGAACCGCACCCCGTTGTCGGCGACCCAAAAGTACGACTCACGCAGCCGGGAATCGGTTGCCGCGCTGGTGACCTGAACGAATCGACCGGTCGTGGTCGGCATGTACACCTGATCGGCGGTCATGCCTTCCGAGGTCGCCGCCGACACCATCGGGACCAGCGCCTTGACCTGCTCGGGGGCCAACGGCAGGGTCCGCCCGGTGATCACCTCGGTACGCGAGGTGGGCTCATCCCCGAAGTGCGACCACGACCAGCAGGTCACCGGCTCGTTGTCGGCGTCGACGAGGGTCACGGTGTCCTTGGGGTAGAACGACACCGCCAGCTGCGTGGACTTCGGGAACGCCGCCAGGTGGTCGGGACCGACCTCGACGGGCTCGGTGCCGACCTGGGGGTTGGCGGCCCGGATCATGGTCGCCGCGGTCAGGCTGACCTCCTGCACGCCATCGGCGAGCGTGGCGTAGTAGGTCTTCTGCCCGCCCAGGTCCCGAGCGCTCAGGATCGTGCCCACGGTCAACGGCTTGTCCCCCGCGAACGCCGGCCGCTCGCCCACCCCGGCGATCGCCGGCGCGATCAGCGGCGGCTCGGCGGGGATCGCGTTGAACAGGCCCTGCGAGATCGGCAGCACGAGATCATCGGCGCGCAGACCCAGCGCGTCGGCCACGATGGGGTCGGTGATGTCCACGGTCGAGCGCACGACCACGCCGTCGGGCCGCGAGTAGATCAGCCACGTGCGGTTGTCGTAGCCCACGAGCCGGGCCTGGTTACCGCCCATGGTGGCGGTGTCAGCACCCTTGGTCAGCGGCCCGCCGATGGCAGTCGTCGTGACCGGGGAGCGCGCGGTGGTGGGCAGCCCGGACACCGGGTCCAGCGGCACTGCGGCTCCGGTCATCGTCGTGTCGCACACCGTCCACACCGACCACGGATCTTGTGTGTCGCGAATGTCGTTGGGCGCACCGGTGATACCAACCAGCGATCCCTTCGGATACTTGTCGATCTCGGCGGCACTGGCCCGCACCGGGTTGTCGGGTTGCCCGACGATCAGCCGAGCCGAGGTCAGGTTGGTGACCGGATCCAGCCGGTCCCCAACCCGCACGTAGAGCGCGCCGGTGTCCTTGTTGGCGACGATCTTGGCGTCCTTGACCTGGCCGGCCGGGGAGAACAGCCCCCACACCACCGCGCCGATGCACACCACGACGCCCAGGGCGACACCGAGCACGAGCGGCGAAGCCTGCGCACGCTGAGGATCGTCGATCATGCGGGTGTCACGGCGCACCAGGGCGTGCTGCAGCCGCCGGTACAGGAACCGCCAGCCACTGACCTGATACTTCGCCGTGAGCCGGAACCCCCGGCGGCGCCGCTGTTCGGGGCCCTCCAGTTCAGCCACGACGATCCTCCCGACTACTCATGGAACGGAACTCCTTGCACGGAGCAGACTTCACGGAACGCCGAGGCCACGTCCTCAGCCTCGATCGTGACGAGCACTTCTTTGACCGATAGGTCGATCTCCGTGCTCGACGTGAGCCGGAAATCCCTTATCTCGGTAGCCTTTTCGGTGACATTGCGCACGAAGCGGGCATTGCCGGCCTTGTCGATACCAGACACCCGGCGGGGGTTGCCGCCGGAGTCCACGTCGTCGACCTGCATCGCCGCCAGCCGCTGCAGGTTAGCCAGCATCAGGTCCTGCGCCTGCGACGAGTACAGCGCCGATTCGGTACTGGCCATCAGGTCGGCGATCTTCACCAGGTCTTCGGGGGTATAGGAGTCGAAGTGGATGCGGGTGGTGAACCGCGACGCCAGGCCCTCGTTCATGGTGAGGAACCGGTTGATGTCGGCCTCGTAGCCGGCGATCACCGTCACCAGCTTCTTGTTCGGGTCCTCGGTCTTGCGCTCGTTCTCCAGCCGGGCCAGCAGCGTGTCGACGGCCTCCTGCCCGTAGGCGTCGCCGTCGGAGTAGCCCTTCTGATACAGCGAGTACGCCTCGTCGATGAACAGCAGCCCACCGAGCGCCTTGTCGATGACGGCGTTGGTCTTCTGCGCGGTCTTACCGAGGTACTGGTCCACCAGCTGGGGCCGCGAGGCCTCGATCACTTCTGGGCGGGCGATGACACCGAGCCCGAACAGCAGCTGCGCCAGGATGCGCGCCATCGTGGTCTTACCGGTACCGGGAGGGCCGGTGAAGATGTAGGCCGCGCCGACGTCCTTCTTGGCGATGCCCATCTCGGCACGCTTCTGGTCCATCATCGCCTTGGCTTCCAGCCGGCGGATCTGCTCCTTGACCCCGTGCATGCCGATCTGCTTGTCCAGCAGCGCCATCGCTTCCGCACGCACACCGTCGCGGCGCTTCTCGCGCGCCTCGACCTCCAGTGAGGCCGCCGAGCTGCCCGACTCGGGATCCCAGACATCGCTGCGGGTCGCCAACGACGACGCCGTGACGATCTCGATGACCTTCTCCGGGTCTTCGATCGCTTCCTGCACCTCGGGCGTATTGACCCAGGCCTGCAGTTCCTTGAACGCCGCCATCGCCTCGTCGCGCTGGCCCTGGGCCCGCATGGCGTAGCCGCGGCCGAGCCGCAGCTTGGCGTGGACGTCGTTGGGCAGTCCCGCTGTGGACAGCCCACTTTCGGCGTAGCGCTGAGCTTCAGCGGGATTTCCGGTGCCGACCAGCGCCCACACCTTCCACACCAACATGCCGGCGTTGAGGTACTTCACGAACTCCGGGTTGCTCTCCTGGGAGCGCCACTGCTGCTTGCCTTCGAAGCTGAGCACATCCGGCCAGCGCCTCGCCAGGCCCAGCAGCCCCAGCCGCACGTAATCGAGCAGGTCCAGATCCAGCGCGGACATGTTCGGCAGGCGGCTTTCGCGGGTGATGACCTCTTCGGCCTTGGCCAGCTGCGGTGGCTGCGCCTCGGCCAGCGCCACCGCGTAGGCCACGGCGACGTGCAGCCGCGTGTGGGTGGGCATCCGCAGCCCGAACGACCCCAACGTCATCGACGTGAACACGCTGAGATCGGCAACCGTCATGCCGGCGGTCTTGAGCGCAACCCCGAGGTTGGACACCGATCGGTAGGCGCCGGCGGTGACGTCAGCCGACGTGGACCCGGTGGCAAGCATCCCCAGCCACGCGTCACACATCCCGGGGTCGCGCTCGGCGGCTTGGCGGAACGCCTCGCGAGCCTCATCGGTCTGACTGTTGCGCAGGTACCTCAACCCCAGCGTGAACACGTCGAGTGGTTTCAGTCCGACACCTGCCGTCATCGCTCACCAAGCCTTCTCACCGCAGCGGAACATGCACCCCTCTGGAGTGCAGTTATGCGACGATCCTAGCCGGGGCGGAGGGCGTTAACCGGTGCCGACCGTTGACGAAAATGCGGCCCCCGGCAACGCCGGTGTAGTGGGTGGTCTTGGCTTCCTGGGCGCAGGTTTCCATCAGCGGGCAGCCCTTGCACAGCATCTCGGCCTCGGCGCACGCGATCCGGCACTGCGCTTTCGACGCTCCGGCAGCAAAGACATCTTCGGCGCGGTCTTCCCAGTCCATGACCACGGAGATGTTCTTCTTGCAGTTGGGCACGTTCGCCGCGGGCGCGGGTGCAGCGGCGCGAGCAGCTTGGCCTTGCCGTAGATCAGGTCCGAACGGTTGTCGTCGGCCATCTCGTATTCGTT
>NZ_JACKTL010000062.1 GCF_025822245.1 Mycolicibacterium hodleri | reverse complement strand
GCCTGGGTTCATCTCTACAATCACCACAGACCCCACACCGGCATCGGCGGCAAGTCACCCATAGAACGCCTCACCGTTCACAACCTGCCTGCGAAGAACAACTAGCGCCTGCGGCGGCGGGTGCTGGTGCCGAAGACGCTGCGGGTGATCTCGCGGCCTGCCGCGCTCGCCGCCGATCGCAGAAAGCTCTTGAACGCCGAGCTCTGCAGCACCTCCTGGACCATGCTGGGGGCCTGCGGTTCGGGGTCAGGCGCGTCGGACACCGGCGGGGGCAGCGACGGCGCCGGGGCCGCCTGCGGCGGGGGCGGCGCCTCCTGCGCGGCCTTGGCGGCCAGCATCTCGAAGGCCGACGGGCGATCGTCGGTCTGCCCGTAGGTGGCCTGCAGCGGCGAGGCCTTCGCGGCCGCGGCGATCGCGTCGTTGCCGATCGTGTCCATCAACGACCGCGGGGCCCGCATCCTGGTCCACGCCACGGGGGTCGGCGCACCGCTCTCCGAGAGCACGGTGACGATCGCCTCGCCGGTTCCCAGCGACGTCAGCGCCTCCTCGAGGTCGTAGACGTCGGTCTTCGGGTAGGTGCGGACCGTCTTCGACAACGCCTTCTGGTCGTCCGGAGTGAACGCGCGCAGCGCGTGCTGCACGCGGGCACCGAGCTGAGACAACACGTCGTTGGGCACGTCGGTGGGCAACTGGGTGCAGAAGAACACGCCGACGCCCTTGGAGCGGATGAGCTTCACGGTCTGCTCGACCTGCTGGAGGAACGCCTTCGACGCGTCGTCGAACAACAGATGCGCCTCGTCGAAGAAGAACACCAGCTTCGGCTTGTCGACGTCGCCGACCTCGGGCAACGTGGTGAACAAATCGGCGAGCACCCACATCAGGAACGTCGAGAAGAGCTGCGGCCTGGCCGCCTGCGCGCCGAGCTCCAGCAGCGTGATGACACCCCGGCCCTGGGCGTCGAGACGGATCAGGTCTTCGGTCGCCAACTCGGGCAACCCGAAGAAGGTGTCGCCGCCCTCGGCCTCGAGGTTGACCAGCGCGCGCAGGATGACCCCCGCGGTGGCGGGCGAGACCGCACCGAGCGCCTTCAGTTCGGCCTTGCCCTCGTCGCTGGTCAGCGCCTGGATGACCCCGCGCAGATCCTTGAGATCGTCGAGCAGCAGCCCCTTCTGGTCGGCCCAGTGGAAGATCAGCCCGAGCGTCGACTCCTGAGTTGTGTTGAGCCCCAACACCTTCGACAGCAGAATCGGACCGAAGCTACTGATGGTGGCCCGCACCGGCACCCCGACCCCGGAGGTGCCCAACGACAGGAACTCCACCGGAAAGGCCGTCGGCGCCCAGCCGTCGCCGGTGTCGGCCGCCCGCTGGGTGACCTTGTCCCCCGGCGCGCCGGGGCGGGACAGCCCCGAGAGGTCACCCTTGACGTCGGCCATCACCACCGGCACCCCGGCCGCCGACAGTTGTTCGGCCATGAGCTGCAACGACTTGGTCTTGCCGGTGCCCGTTGCCCCGGCAACCAGACCGTGCCGGTTGACGGTGGCCAGCGGGATCCGGACCTGCGCACCGGGGTCCGCCACCAGGCCGTCCGGGCCCTTCACCACCACCGAGCCAAGTTCGAGCGCGAGCCCGTCGACGGCGTAACCAGCGGCGATGCGCCGTGCGGGGGAGGTGGTCGCGTCTTCGGTCATGCGGGCGAGACTACTGGCCGACGACGGCGCAGGACCGGCTCTGGGCGGGCCTGGGCAACCAGTGTCGGGCTGGGCGAATACTGTTGACCGCTGTGCGTGACGAATTGGTGTGGATCGACTGCGAGATGACCGGGCTCGACCTCAAGTCCGACCGTCTCATCGAAATCGCGGTCCTGGTGACCGACGGCGAGCTCAACCTTCTCGGCGAGGGCCTCGACGTCGTCATCCACGCCGACGACGAGGCGCTGGACGGCATGGTCGACGTGGTGGCGACGATGCACCGCAAGTCGGGGCTCACCGAAGAGGTGCGCGCGTCCACCGTCGACGTGGCAGAAGCCGAGGCGATGGTGCTGGACTACATCCGCAAGCACGTCAAGCAACCCAACACCGCACCGTTGGCCGGCAACTCGATCGGCACCGACCGCGGCTTCATCGCCCGCGACATGCCGGCGTTGGACGACTTCCTGCACTACCGCATGATCGACGTCAGCTCCATCAAGGAGCTGTGCCGCCGCTGGTACCCGCGCATCTACTTCGGGCAGCCGGAGAAGGGTCTCGCGCACCGCGCGCTCGCCGACATCCACGAGTCGATTCGCGAGTTGAAGTACTACCGCAGCACCGCCTTCGTGCCCGCTCCCGGCCCGTCGACCAGCGACATCGCCGCGGTCGCGGCCGAACTCGGGCCCCCCACCGGCGACGCGCGGCCAACCGATTCGGACACGGGCCACCCGACCGGCTAAGATCGTCAACACCGCGGCGCCTTCGGGCAAGGCGGACATGGTGGCTGTAGTTCAGTTGGTAGAGCACCAGGTTGTGATCCTGGGTGTCGCGGGTTCGAGTCCCGTCAGTCACCCCAACGGAGTCGGAGGGCGTTCTACGCCCTCCGACCTTCTGGTTTGTGTACCCGCTCGCTAATAACGCGTCGAGGTATGAGCGGTTCGCTGCGCTCCCACGCGCCCCATCCGGCACACTTACCCGGACCGACATCAGGGGAGTTGGGATTTGGAGTCCATGGCGGCGCGCGCCCGACACATTCTGCTGTCCGAGCGACGACGAACGATGGCACTGCTGAGGTCAACCGAGCTCGGCCGCGACAAGCTCCGCGAAATGCCGTCCTTGAAGCCAGAGGAGTTGGCGGACGTCGACCTCGACAGCCCTGACGCCCTTCAGGAAATCAACGAGCGCGCGCTGAGAGAAATGATCGACGGAGTGCTCGAACACGTGCCTCATATCGAGGCCTCGATGATCGAGACGGTCACGGTGGAGACCGACACCACGACCGCCTCCACTCGATCCTTCCCAGACGGCTCACACCTGATCATGATCTCCGACGCCATGATGACCCTCGTCGACCTCCTGGGCGCACTGACCTCTGCGTGGAGCAAGTCGAAGGGCCGCACTCGGCTGACATCCACCGTGCGGCGTGCTACCCAGGCGCGTCAAAGCACTCAGTTGGCCGAGTCAGACCCGCTGATCCTTGGCGGAGCCGCGGCTCTGCGTTATTACATCGTGCACCAACGCCTTTGGGCGTCGTCGGCCAAGGTCTCAACCCACGTCGACGGGCGTACGGCGATGAACGACACCGAGCGCGGCCTGGGCGCTTGGGCACTGTTCTACATCCTCGCCCACGAGCTTGGCCACGTCGCACTCGAACACACGCGCCAACCGAAGGACGCCGAGACCCAGCGTCACAACGAGTTAGCCGCGGACGACTTCGCCTACCCCGTCTGCACCAGACTCTTTGGCGGTGGCAAGAAGGCCGCGAACATCACCGGGATCGTTGCTACGATCGCGCACTGCGCCATCGCCATCAGTACCAATCCCATGTTCGTCCGAACCCCGGAAACTCACCCCGCCTTCACGGTCCGACTCGACCGCATCGCCGCTACGTACCCCACACCGATGCGGACCGTCGTCGCTAGCTACTGGGGTTTGATCGAAATGGTGAGCCGAGGACTCGACGTAGCCACGCCACTGCCCGAGCACTATTGGACGGCGATGCTCGAACGCCCTGAGTTCGACACTCGGCACCACCGCGCCAACTACTTCACCCTCATCCGCGGAATGGACATGATCACCGGATACACCCCGCAACGTGCGTGGCGGTACATCGAGGGTATGACCGACCCCGACGCTCCCGACGATGTGCGCGAAGAAATGGCCGAGACAGACTTGTCCGCTATCGCCCGCGCACTGGAGCACCTCGCCCGCGAGGACGAAGAAGCCGCAGTGGATGCACTCGGGCTTCGTCAACCCGCGGCCGTTCTCGATCGAAACCTGCCCTTGTCCTACCACGCTCTCGTCGAGGCTCTCCTCGACTCAGAGGCGCTCGGAGGCCGACAACGCAAGCAAGGGCTTGGTCCACGATCGGCAGCCTTTTGCCTTGCTCATCTTGTCGCACCACTGATCACCAATAGCGAGGATCGTCAGCATGATTCATGACAGCGCACTCATCGGACGGCTCGATGGGCGCAACGAACGGGAGCTGTACGCCACTCTAGGAGCCGAACTACTCGGCGAGACCCTGGGCGCCGGGGCACAGGACGACGACGAATATCGCCGCTTTGGACAGCAGTGGTTCGAAGATCGCATCGACCAATGGCGACAGGCCATTTGCGGCACCGTGATCGCCAAGGAACTCAGCGGTGAGTTCCCGGGAGACCTCGTCGACGTCGCCGCCCTCACGCTCCCACTGACCGGCAACAACCAGCTTCTCGCACTGACGATTGCCGCAATCATTCTCCGTCGAGGCGTAGCGACCCTGTGCGCAGAGTGAGCATCAGAACGATGGAACGGCTCCGTCGTAGTCTCACCTTCTACACGTTCGCGTTGCCGGCCTTCCACTGGTCCCACGGCACGTTCCAGTCGCCGAGGCCGTCGGTGCCGGGCAGCACGCTGCCCACGGTGTTGGTGACCAGGACGAGGTCCCCGCGCTTGGTGTTCTCGTAGAACCACTTCGCATTGCTGGTGCTGACGTTGAGGCAGCCGTGGCTCACGTTGCTGTAACCCTGACTGCCGACCGACCACGGCGCGGCGTGGACGTAGATGCCGCTGTAGGACATCTGCGTGGCGTAGTCGACCTCCGTGCGGTAACCGTTCGGAGAGTTCGACGGCACGCCGTAGGTCGAGGAGTCCATCACCATGTGCGACAGCCGGTCACCGATGATGTAGGTGCCGTTGTTGGTCGGGGTGCTGCTCTTGCCCATCGAAATCGGCATGGTCTTGACGACCTCGCCGTTGCGGCGAACCGTCAGCGTCTTGGTGCTGTCGTCGGCGGTGGCGATCACCTCGTCGCCGATCGTGAAGTGGGTCTTGACGTTCTCCTGACCGAACAGCCCGTCGCCCAGATCCACGCCGTAGGTGTTCACCGCCACGTCGACCGCGGTCCCCGGCTTCCAGTACGCCTCCGGGCGCCACCGCACCTCGCGGTTGCTCAGCCAGTAGAACGCACCCTCGACCGGAGGATTGGTGGTGACCGTGATGGCCTTCTCCGCGGCGAGCCGGTTCGGAACGTTCTCGTCGAACCGAATGGCGACGGGCTGGCCGACCCCGACGACGTCACCGTCGTTGGGCAGCAGATACGGCCGCGTGAGGTTTTCTGGCGAGTGCGTCTGGAAGGTCATCGAACGGCTCGTCACGCCGCCGAGCCCCAACGACTGCGCGCTCAACCGGTACTTCTTGTTGTAGCCGAGGGGCTCGGTGGTCATCCACCGCAGACCGTCGGGGCTGAGCCGGCCCGCGACCGTCGAGCCCGCCTCGTTGGTCATCGTGACCGAGCCGAGGACGCCGTCCTCCGCGCTGACCGTGACGGGTGAGTCGACCGTCACGCCGACCGCTCCGTCGGTCACCGACGCGGTGAGCTTGGGCACCAGGAGGTCGCCAAAGGGCGTGCCCTTGTCCTCGATGGTCTGAGGCTGCGGCGGCGGCGTAGGCGTGCCGTTGCACGCGCTGACGCCGAGGACGACGGCCGGCACCATCACGACGGCGGCCAACCAACTACGCATCCGACGCGGGCGGGTCGCCGATTGGGCCTGCCACATGCTCATACACCTTCCGAACCGATTCACGAGGTTTTCCCACCTAACTGCCAGCAGTCTAAGGGAGGCCGACGACACGGGGGCGGTCGTCGCACCCGGCCCCGACACGTCGACCGACCGGATTTCACCCAAGGCCGCCCAGACTGTTATCGTCTTCCACGCGCGCCGTTAGCTCAGTTGGTAGAGCAGCTGACTCTTAATCAGCGGGTCCGGGGTTCGAAACCCTGACGGCGCACCACGAATCGGGTCGGCAACGGCCCGATTTCTTGGTTTCTGGGGCACGTCGGGGCCCGCCCGTCCGCGGAGCCACCAACGGTGACGTTCCCATGAATGGGAATCCGGTCACCCAATTTCGGCACCTTGGGGACGTCCACGGTGAAATGGCGATCCCCATTGCCGGCACCGACTTTCTGCCCAACACCGCCGAATGCGATTGGTCAGGCGGGACCGGCCGAACCCGCTGATCGCCAGGTCAGCCCACCGACCGGGCTGTATGCGCGGCGCGCCGGCGCGCAATTTGATGGCGCCAACGATGCGTTCCGATAGCGACCAACGCAAAAGAAGATTAACTGCACGATATCGAAGATGTGCGTCAGTCGTGTGCTGGAATCGCGACCCGTCGACCAATCGCTGCGGCCGCCGGTAACGAAACTCGTCGTATCGAAAGCTTCCACCAGCGAAAATGGGCTGGTTACGATCGACGCCACACCGGGTACACCTGCTACCATCGGATTAGCTACATCCGGATGAACGGGCAACCGTCCCGATTCCCGAGAAAGATTTGAGGTCTTAGCTGATGTCGACCGCAGGTGCGGCCCCGCCCATCGCCTCGTCGGCCGTCGAGGCGGACGACGGCGAGGACCGGGTCGTCGTGGTCTACACGTGCACCAGGCTGGGGCTTACCGCCAACCCACCCGGATTCTCGTTCCTGGATCTCTTCCGCTTCGGCCGCTTCCGCCGTCGCTGACGCTGCTCAGCGGTTGGTGATCCGCCGGATGGTCAGCACCACGACGATGGTGCCGAGTGCCGCCAGCGTCATCGCGACCGCGGGCTTCTTCGCGAACTGCACCACGCCGGTCTTGACGTCGTCGGCGATCCGAGCCGGGTTCGCCCGCTCGGCGAGGGCGTCCACGGTGTGGGCGAGTTGTTCGCGCGCCACGTCGATGTCCTGTTTGATCTTGTCGGGATCCCGGTCGGCCACGTCAGCCCCTTCAATTGCGGTGCGGTCTTGGGGAATTACCCTAGAGCAGCCACGCGACTTCCCTACAACCGCAGTCGCGCACCGGCCGACAGTAAGGACGTTGACAGATGCCACCCACCCCTCGCCTCACGGTGGGCGACACCGCCCCCGCCTTCAGCCTGACCGACGCCGACGGCAACACCGTCGCGCTCGCTGACTTCGCGGGGCGCAAGGTCGTCGTGTACTTCTACCCCGCCGCCTCCACGCCCGGCTGCACCAAGCAGGCGTGCGACTTTCGCGACAGCCTGGCCGAGTTGAACGAGGCAGGTCTCGACGTCGTCGGAATCTCCCCCGACAAGCCGGCCAAGCTCGCCAAGTTCCGCGACGCCGAGGGGCTGACGTTCCCGCTGCTGTCCGATCCGGACCGCACGGTGCTCACCGCGTGGGGTGCCTTCGGCGAGAAGTCCATGTACGGCAAGACCGTTCAGGGCGTCATCCGGTCGACGTTCGTCGTCGACGAGCAGGGCAAGATCGAGGTCGCCCAGTACAACGTGAAGGCCACCGGCCACGTCGCCAAGCTGCGCCGCGACCTCGCGGTCTAGCGGTCTAGCGCACCAAGCGCCTCGAGCAGCAGCGCCTCCGAGGTCGCCGCCCGCTCGAGCACGCCGAGATCGAGACTTTCGTCGATGCTGTGCGCCTGCGTGTCCGGATCCTCCACACCCGTCACGAGGATCTCGGCGTCGGGAAACGCCGCCGCGAACTCGGCGATGAACGGGATCGACCCGCCGACACCCATGTCGACGGGGTCGGTGCCCCAGGCCTGTCGGAAGGCCGCGCGGGCGGCGTCGTAGACCGGGCCCGTCGCGTCGATCGCGTAGGGCTGGCCCATGTCGCCCGGAGTGACGGTCACCCGGGCACCCCACGGCGCATGCCGTTCGAGGTGGCGGGTCAGCGCCTCGAGGTGGCGCCGGGCGTCACCTCCGGGGGCGACGCGCATGCTGACCTTGGCGCGGGCGCTGGGAATCAAGGTGTTCGACGACTTCGCGATCGACGTGGCGTCGACGCCGATGACCGTGATCGCCGGCTTGGCCCACAGCCGCTCGGCGACCGAACCGGTCCCGATCTCGGTGACGCCGTCGAGCATCCCGGTTTCGTGGCGCACCTGCTCCGGCAGGTACTCCACGTCGGCCGCCGAGCCCTCGTAGAGTCCCTCGACCGCGACGTTCCCGTCATCGTCGTGCAGGCTGGCCAGCAGGCGCACCAGAGCGCTCAGCGCGTCGGGCACCACGCCGCCCCACATTCCCGAGTGAAGACCGTGGTCCAGCGTGGCCACCTCGACGACGCAGTCGGCCAGGCCGCGCAGCGACACCGTGAGCGAGGGGATCTCGGTGGTCCAGTTCATCGAGTCGGCGATGACGATGACGTCGGCGGCCAGCAGATCCCGGTGGGCACCCAACAGCGCGCCCAGGGACGGCGATCCCGACTCCTCCTCCCCCTCGACGAACACGGTGACGCCCACCGGCAGGTCGCCGCCGAAGGCGCGGATGGCCGCGAGGTGGGTGGCGATGCCTGCCTTGTCGTCGGCGGTGCCGCGGCCGTAGAGCCGACCGTCGCGCTCGGTGGGTTCAAACGGCGCCGACGCCCACTGGGACGCGTCGCCCTCGGGTTGCACGTCGTGGTGGGCGTACAGCAGGACCGTCGGAGCACCCTCGGGCGCCGGTCGACGGGCGATGACCGCAGGGGCGCCGCCCTCACTGACCGTGCGGACGTCGTCGAAACCCGCTTCCGACAACAGCTTCGACACCATTTCGGCCGTGCGGTGCACCTCGTCGCGGCGACCGTGGTCGGCCCAGACCGACTCGATGCGGACCAGGGCTTCGAGGTCGGCACGCACCGAGGGCAGCACCGACTGGACGCGGGAGACGATATCGCTCATGGCACCGAGCGTAGTGCCCCACCCCCGTGCGCGAGCAGACGCAAAGGGCCCTCATTCTCAGCGAATGAGGGCCCTTTGCGTCTGGTCGCGGGAGAGGGTTAGGCGGACTCCAGAATCGCCACCGCGGCGGCGGTGTCGCCGTCGTGGGTCAGCGACACGTGGATGGTGATGTCCTTGAGGTGCTCGGCGATGTCGCCGGACAACCGCACCTTCGGCCGACCCCACATGTCGGTGACCACCTCGATGTCGCGGTGGATGTCCTCGGGCAGCACGGGCCGCTTGGAGAACCGCGACCCCGACCAGGCCTTGATCACGGCCTCCTTGGCCGCCCACCGGGCCGCCAGGTGCCGCGCCGCCGACGAACTCTTGTCGGCGGCGTCACGCCGCTCACCGGGAGTGAACGTCTCGGCGAACACCGTGCCCGGCTGGTCGACCTGTTCGGCGAATTCCGAGATGGAGACCAGGTCGATGCCGACCCCGACGATGCTCATGCCAGGAACGCTAGCCGAGCCCAGCAGTGAGTCCTCAGCAGCCTCCCGCACGGCCTCACGCCCCATACCAACCATCCTTGCCGAGGCGCGACTCGGGATCGAGCAGCATGTTCGCTTCCTGACGCTTCTCCGGTGAATCGTGGTTGAAGCGACGATCGGCCGGCTTCTCGTACATTACGGGCCCGCCGGCGATCGCCGACGCCAACCGCCGCTGGCCTTCCAGCACACGGCCGTTGGCCCGCGCCTGGTAGTCCTCCCGCTGCTCCGGGCTCAGCGCAGCCAGGAAGGCCTGCGGGTGAACCAGCGCCACCAGACCCGACACGTGCCCGAAGCCCAGGCTGGTGATCAGACCCGCCTTCAGCGGGAATTCGCCTGCCATGTCCAGGGTTTCGCGCACCCACACGAAGTGCGAGGCGTGCGCCATCTCCTCGTCGACGCAATCCAGACTCCGGTTCGGCGGGATGACCCCGTCGCGCAGCATCTGGCACATGCCCATGATCTGGAACGCCGCCGCTCCGCCCTTGGAGTGGCCGGTGAGGCTCTTCTGGCTGACGATGAACAACGGGTTGCCCGGTGAGCGCCCCATTGCCGCGGCGAGCCGTTCGTGCAACTCGGTCTCGTTGGGATCGTTGGCCAGCGTCGACGTGTCGTGCTTGGAGATCACCGCGATGTCGTCGGCACTCACCCCGAGCTTCGCCAGTGACCTGGCCAGCTCGGACTGCTTGCCGCCGCGCCCGGCGCCGAGGGCGCCGAGACCCGGTGCGGGGATCGACGTGTGCACGCCGTCGCCGAACGAGGACACGTAGCCGACGACCGCCAGCACGGGCAGCCCCATCTCCAGGGCGAGATCGCCGCGGGCCAGCAGAATCGTTCCGCCACCCTGGCCCTCGACGAAGCCGAGGCGACGCCGGTCGTTGCCGCGGGAGAACCTGGCGTCGCTGATGCCCTTGGCCCGCATGGCCTCGGTGTCCGCCGTGGCGGACATGTCTCCGAAGCCGATGATGGCTTCCAGCGTCAGGTCGTCGTAACCACCCGCGACCACGAACTCGGCCTTGCCGAGCCGGATCTTGTCCACGCCCTCCTCGACCGACACCGCGGTCGTGGCGCACGCGCCGACGGGGTGGATCATCGCGCCGTAGCTGCCGATGTAGGACTGCACGACGTGGCCCGCCATGACGTTCGGCAGGACCTCCTGCAGGATGTCGTTCGGCTTGTTCTTGCCCAGCAGGTTGCCGTGGTACATGGTCTGCATCGACGTCATGCCGCCCATGCCGGTGCCCTGCGTGCTGGCCACCAGGCTCGGGTGCACCCACCGCATCAACTCGGTCGGCGTGAAGCCCGAGGACAGGAACGCGTCGACGGTCGTGACGAGGTTCCACAGCGCCAGCCGGTCGATCGAGTTCACCATGTCCTGGCTGACGCCGTAGACGGTGGGATCGAACCCGGTCGGGATCTGAGCGCCCACGGTCCGCGATAGCTTCACCTTGCGGGGCACCCGAATCTCGGTGCCCGCCTTGCGGGTGACCTGCCAGTCACCGCTGCCGGGGACCGGTGCGATGACGGTGTGCTCCGGGTCGAACCCGACGAACGCACGGGCATCGGCCTCGGACGACACCGCGAAGGTGAAGTCCTTGTCGAGGAAGACCGAAACCAGCAGCGGCGCAGAGAGATCGGCGTCGATGACACCGTCCGGCACGAACTCGCGGATGCCCACCCGCTCGATGACGACGTCGTGGTAGCGCTCCACCAGCTCGCCCTCGTCGACCAGGTCGCCCGAGGCGGTGTCGTACCAACCCGGCTTCGGGTCGTCCTCCCACTTGACCAGACCGGTGGTCCAGGCAAGCTCGAGAACGCCTGCGGCGGAAAGCTCTCCGGACACCTCGGCCTCGAAGCGGGTCCGCGACGATCCGTACGGTCCGAGCTCCGCGCCACCGACGATGACGACCATGTCGGCGGGGTCGACGTCGAGGTCGTCCCACGCCGGCGGGGGCGCCGCGGCGTATCCGCGCGGCGGCGACGGAAGGGCCTTGATGCTGCCCGACTCGTCGTCGGAGTCGGACGACTTCGCGGCACTCTCGGCCGCCATGTCCTCACGGGCCTTGGCGGCCAGTTCGCCCATGTCGATGTCGATCTCGCCCAGCCCACCGGTCAGGTCGGCGTGGATCGGCGCGCGCGCCGCGGCCACCTTGGACTCGATGTCGCACAGGTCGAGCAGCATGGCGGCCATCTGCTCGGTCGTGTACGTCGTCACGCCGGCCTCTTCGACCGCGCCGACGATGGCGTCGTTGTGACCCATCAGCCCGGTGCCCTTGGTCCAGCCAATCAGGGCGTGGGCCAACGACACTCGCTGCGACCAGGAGGTCTCGGCCTTCCAGCGCGTCACCAGGGCGTCCAACGCGGACTTGGCTTCACCGTAGGCACCGTCGCCACCGAACATGCCGCGGTTCGGCGATCCCGGCAGCACCACGTGCAGGCGGGACGCGATGTCACGCTCGGAGCCGATGTGCGAGAGCCCACCGATGAGCCGCTGCACGGCCCACAGCAAGACCTTCATCTCCATCTCCGAGCGCGCACCTGCCTCGGACAGGTCGCCGGCCACCCGCGGCGCCGCGAACGGGAACAGCAGCGTCGGGGTCAGGGCGTCCTTGAGGTGGATCGACTTGGGCCCGAGGCTCTCGGACTGCTCGCTGCCAATCCAGCTGACGAGCGCGTCGATGTCGCTGTAGGAGGCCATGTTCGCGGGGATCACCCACAGCGTCGCGCCGAAGCGCGCGTGGTCGCGGTAGAGCTCCTTGTAGAAGGACAACCGGTCGTCGTCCAGCTTCGAGGTGGTCGCTATGACCGAGGCACCGCCGTCGAGGAGCTGCGCCACGATCGACGCCGCGATGGAGCCCTTGGAGGCACCCGTGACGACGGCGATCTCGTCGCTGTAGCGACCGGTGCCGGGGTTCTCCGCACCGGCGGCCGCGCGGCCGTAGAGCGACGCGTGGACGTTGCGTCCCGCGGCCAGCGCCTTGCCCTGCCACCAACTGGCCTGGCTGGCGACGACGTGACCGGCGGCCTCGAAGCGCTCGGAGAGCCGCGACCAGTCCGCGTCGACCTCGTCCTCGCTGGTCAACCAGAGCCGGGCCAGGTCTTCGCGGGCACTCGCCCAGCGGTCGTCGAACAGCACCGCCTTGCGACCGTCGAACGTCGGGGCGACCAAACGCGGCCAGTCCGAACCGAGTTCGGCGGTGACCAGGTCCACCAGGTCGGCGTCGCTGACCGTCTCGTCGACGTTCACCGGGGCGTCGACGCCGAGCTGACCGAGGATCAGTCGGGCCGCCGAGGCCAACACGCCGTCCCGGCCGGTGACCTTCTCGGCGAACTCGGTCAGCGCCGCGGAGTCCACGACGCCTCCCCCGGCGCCACCGGCGGAGGGCAGCGACACCGCGATGCCGCGGCGAGCGGCGACGGCGGCGACGGCCGCGTCGACGACCCGGTCCACCGTGGCCGCGTCGGGCAGTGCGCCGTCGTGCAGGTGGCCGAGGTTGCCGCCGCGGACGCTGGTGCCCTCGCGGGTGCCCAGCACCAATTCCATGGTGACGTGCTTGACCCAGCCCTCGCCCAGTTCCCAATCCTTCTTGACGCGTTCGGCGATCGCGGCGGGGCGCTTGCCCGAGGGCCCGAGCACCGTGCGCAGCTGATCGTTGACGGCGTCGGACAGCACGGGGCCGAAGGGCTTGTAGGTACGAGCCAGCTTGGTGACCTGAGCCTTGAGACCGGCCAGGTCGGCTTCGGCCGCACCGTCGATGGCACCGAGGTTCAGCTCGGAACCGAGGTCGACGAGCAGCTGGTTGCGTCGTGAGGACGCACCGTCGGTGATCGACTCGATGGAGTCCAGCGGCTCGATCTGGTCGACGTGCATCTTGGCCGACAGCGCGATCAGCGACAGGGTCGCATCGTCGGCGCCGAAGGCGATGTCGTCCGGACGCGGACCACCCGACGGCGCTGCCGGGGCCGCCGCGGGTGCGGCGGGGGCAGCGGCGGCAGGTGCCGAGTCGGCGGCCGGAGCAGCAGGCGCGGTGTCCTCCTCCAGATCCGGTTCCGGGTCGGTGTCGGTCGCGAACAGCACCGCGGCGTCACGCTCGGTGTTGAGCACCTCGGTGGTGTTGTGCGAGTACTCCGGCAGCTTCAGCGTGTTGGTGGCCAGGCCGGCGACCGTGGGCGCGTTCTTGACGCCGATCTCGACGAAGCGCTCGATGCCGAGACCGCCCGCGGCCTCCTCGATGAACAGCAGGTCCTGGGTCTCGATCCAGCGCACCGGGCTGGCGAACTGCCATGCGAGCAGCTCGATGACGACCTTGCGGCACAGCTCGCGCGGCCGCTCGGTGACCCAGGTGTCGTAGTCGGCGAGGATCTCGTCGAGCGGCTCGGCGGGCACCAGGTCGCGGATCTCCTGGATGAAGTCGCGGTCCATGGTGAACGGCCGCGGCACCAGGTTGGGGATGTACTTGCCGACCAGCAGCGCGGGGTCCGCGTCACGCGGCATGACCCGCTCCAGGGAACGACGGAAGTCGGCGACGCCGACCCGCAACACCTCGGAGTGGAACGGCACGTCGATGCCGGGCACCAGGATGAACGAGCGCTTGCCGCCGGAGATCTCGCGACGCTTGTCGACCTCTTCCTCGAGGACCTCGAGACCGCGCACGGTGCCGGCGATCGCGTACTGCGAACCGCGCAGGTTGTAGTTCACGATCTGCAGGAATTCGCCTGTGCGCTCGCTGATCTCGGCTACCCAGTCGGTCACGTCGTCGTCGTCGAGGTCGATTTGGCTCGGGCGGATCGCGGCCAGCCGGTAGTTCGACCGACCGTTCTCGTCACGCGGCACGATGTCGTGCATCTTGCTGCCGCGGTGGAAGACCACCTCGAGCAGCGCCTCGAGCGGGTACACGCCGGACACGCAGGCCAGTGCGGTGTACTCGCCGACGGAGTGACCGCACGCGATCGCACCCTCGACGAACGCACCCTGCTCACGCATCTCCGCGACCTGGGCCGCGGCGACGGTGGCCATCGCCACTTGGGTGAACTGCGTCAGGTAGAGCACGCCCTCGGGGTGGTGGTAGTGCACGCCGCTGGCAATCAGGCTGGTCGGGTTGTCCCGCACCACGTGCAGCACCGAGAACCCCAGCGTCTCGCGGGTGAACTTGTCGGCGGTGTCCCACACCTTGCGGGCAGCCTTGGACCGGGCGCGGACCTCCATGCCCATGCCCTTGGACTGAATGCCCTGGCCCGGGAAGGCGTAGACCGTCTTGGGCGCGGCCAGCTGGGCGGTCGCCGACATCACCAGGTCGGTGCCGACCTTCGCGGTGACCTCGATGATCTCGGCGCCGCGGTCGATGCCGACGCGGTCGACCCGGAAGTCGATCTCGTCGCCGGGCATCACCATGCCGAGGAAGCGCGAGGTCCAGCCGACCAGGCGCGCCGGCGGGGTGGCCCGGCCGTCGGTGGCGGTGACGACGTGCTGCGCGGCGGCCGACAACCACATGCCGTGCACGATGGGCGACTTCAGCCCGGCGAGCAGTGCCGCGGCGCGGTCGGTGTGGATCGGGTTGTGGTCGCCGGAGACTACGGCGAACGCACTCATGTCGGTCGGCGCGGTGACGGTCACGTCACGACGGCGACGACGCGGGGTGTCGGTCGCGTTGTCGGTGATCGCGCCACCGGCCTGGGCCGGGTCGGTGAGCGCGACGGCGCCGGTGCGGCCGCGGATCGCGAACCGCTCCTCGAGCGTCGCCAGTTCGGTTCCCTCGGCGTCGCGGATCGTCACCGACACCGGGACGACGCGACCGACCTCGGTGTCGACCGCAGCGGAAGCCGTTGCGGTGACGGTCAATTCGCTCTTGGTCGTCGGCATGGGCGCCAACAGGTGTGCGGCGTGGTCGAGGTGCACCAGGCTCAGCAGGCCTTCGACGACCGGGAAGCCGGTCTCGGTGACCGCGGCGCCGATGACGGAGAACACGGCGGGCCAGCAGCGGCCGACGAGCGCGTCGGGCACGAGCGTCAGCCCGGGCGCGAGCGGAGCACCGAAGGTCGCGGTGACGCCGGTGTGGTCGGCGACCTCCTCGGGATCCCAGGAGACGGTGACCGTGGTGCTGTCGTCCGTCACCTGCGGCAGAGCGTCCACCCCGTCGACGCCCGCGGCGATGGACAGCACGGCGCGCATGGCGTCCGAGGCGTCCTCGGTGGTGACGACGGGCATGCCGCCGTCGACGGTGGCGGTCGGCAACGTGAAGCGGATGGTGATCCAGATGTCGGACAGCGGCACGCTCAGGTTGACGCTCTCGCCGTCGAGCTCCAGGCGCGAACCGGTAGATGCATGCGTGGCAGAGCGGTTCTCGTTGACCTGCCACTCATTTGGCGCACCGATGCGGTGCACCGGGTTGATCGCGGCGCGACCCGCCCACAGCACGTCGGGCGAGTCGAGGACGACGGCAAGCGGTCCGGTCACGTCGGCACGGGCCTGGCGGCGCGACACCACCGGGGTCGGCTCGGCGCCGGAGGCGAGCACCTCGTCGACCGAGGCCTTCTCGAACCGGTCGAGCAGCTCGCCGACGGGCTCGTCGACGCGGGTGATGCCCACGACGGCTTCGGTGCCGGGGATGACGCACACCTGATCGGCGGTGTAGCGGGCGTCGTGCGCCTGCCACAGCGAGTCGCTGCGCCACCAGCGCCGGACGTCCTTGTCGATGACCGGCACGAAGTTGACCGGCTTGCCCAGCGTCTTGCAGAGAGTCGTGAAGAACGGCACGTCGGCCGGGTGCAGCTTGACGTCTTCGGCGTCGGGGTACCGCGACTGCAGTTCGGCCAGCGCGCGCTGCGGATCCTCCAGCAGCGCTTCACCTTCCGCATCGGCGAACAGGGTCTCGATGGGTCCGGAGTCCTGCGGGTGCAGACGGGCCTCGGCGCGCTTGAGCATCGCCTCGAAGCGATCCCGCCAGCTGCCGTCGAGCCACGGCGACTCGGGGCGCTTGGTGTCCGCGGTGCTGTCACCCTCGCCGATGGCGAGCTCGACGTAGCGTCGCAGCCACTGCAGATAGGTCATGTCCGCCACGTCGCCGAAGTACGGCTTGGCGGTCAGCGCCATCGCGGCGATGATCTCGTCGCGGCGCTCGGCCACGGCGTCGACGTCGCCGGCGACGTCGTCGAGCAGACGGCCGCAGCGCGACGCCGCGTTGTCGATCTCGTGGATGTCGGCGCCGAGCTGGCTGCGCCCGGACGCCATGCCGCCCTGGGCCTTTCCTGCGCCGACCCACTGCGGGGTGCCGGTGGTGTCGACCAGCAGTTGCTTGACCGCGGGCGAGGTGGTGGCCTCCAGCGTGGCCATCGTCGCGGTGCCGACGAGGATGCCGTCGACCGGCATGATCGGGAAGCCGTAGGCCTGCGACCACTCGCCGGACAGGTACTGGGCGGCCCGCTCGGGGGTGCCGATGCCGCCACCGACGCACAGCGTGATGTTGGAGAGCTTGCGGAGGTCGCCGTAGGTGGAGACCAGCAGGTCGTCGAGGTCCTCCCACGAGTGGTGCCCGCCGGCGCGGCCGCCCTCGACGTGGACGATGACCTCGCGGTCGGGAACCTCGGCGGCAATCTTGATGACCGACTTGATCTGCTCGACGGTGCCCGGCTTGAAGCACACGTAGGCGATGCCGACCTCGTTGAGCTCCTCGATGATGGCGACGGCCTCGTCGAGCTCGGGGATGCCGGCGCTGACGACCACGCCGTCGAAGGGGGCACCGGACTGACGGGCCTTCTGTACCAACCGCTTTCCGCCCACCTGCAGCTTCCACAGGTACGGGTCGAGGAACAGGGTGTTGAACTGGACCGCGCGGCCCGGCTCGAGGAGCTCGGTGAGCTCGGCGACGCGCCGGTCGAAGATGGGTTCGGTGACCTGACCGCCACCGGCGAGCTCGGCCCAGTGCCCGGCGTTGGCGGCCGCGGCGACGATCTTGGCGTCGACCGTGGTCGGCGTCATGCCGGCCAACAGCATCGGCGAGCGACCCGTGAGCCTGGTGAACTTGGTGGACAGCTTGACCGAGCCGTCCGGCAGCGAGATCACCGACGGCGCATAGCTCGACCACGCCGGGACGACCTCGGGGGCGGCCCCCACGGTGAACAGGTTGCGCTGCCCGGCCCTGGTGGCCGCGGGCACGATGCCGACGCCGAGTCCCCGGATGACGGGCGCGGTGACGCGGGTGATGGTGTCGCTGGGACCGAGGTCGACGATCCAGCGGGCGCCCGAGTCGTGCAGGCGCTCCACCTCGTCGACCCAGTCGAACGGGTCGGTGAAGATCGCCTTGGCGAAGTAGTGCAGCAGCTCGGAGTCGATGGCAAGCTTGGCGCCCCAGCCGTCGACGACGTCGATCGCGTCGGCCAGTCGCGGCGTGTGGAAGCCGACCTCGACCTGGATGCCGTGGAAGACAGGGCTGAAGACCGCGCCGCCGCGAAGCTTGTTCTTGCGCTCCGCCTCTTCCTTCTCGGTGATCTTGCTGCAGTACAGCTCGAAGCGGGACAGCTGCTCCGGGGTACCGGTGATGACGACCGAGCGCCTGCCGTTGCGAATGGACAGCACGGGCGGCAGGACGGTGCGAACGTCGGTGGAGAACTCCTCGAGGAGCTCGGCGATGCGGGCAGGGTCGACGTTGGTCACCGACACCATCGGCGACTTGTCGCCACGGCCGACCATCCCGCGCCGGCGGGAGACCAGGGAGCCGGCCGCACCGATCAGCTGCAGCATCGCGAGCAGTTCGGCGTCACGCGTGCCCTTGGCCTTGAGGGCTTCGCACGCCACGATGCCCTGGCTGTGTCCGGCCATGGCCACCGGCGGGGTGCCGTAGAGGTCGAGACCCTGGCGCATCGAGGCCCGGATGGCGGCCAGCTGGGTCAGCAGGATGCCGGGACCGGAGATCGCGGCGGTGGTCAGCTGCTTGGCCGTCGGCAGCGGCTCGTCGGCGGCCAGCGCGCGCACCCACTGCATCGGCTCGAAGCCGATCGGGCGAACCACGACCAGTTCCCGGGCGACGGGCTGCAGCAGCAGCGCGGCCTCACCGATGACCTCACTCAGCTCGGACTCGATGCCGGCGGAGCTGATGAGTTCTTCGAGGTTCTCCAGCCAGTTGCCGCCCTGCCCACCGAAGGCCACGGCGTACGGTTCACCCGCGTTGAGGAGGTCGACGAGCGCATGCGCGCCGGAGGACGTAGACGGCGAACCACCCGTGCGTCCGGTGGTAACTCGGTCGTGTTCGTTGATCGTCACGTCTTGCCATCTCCTCGGTGCGCTCTCGCGCGTATCGCTTCTGGTTCTGCACGTGTCGGGGCTGCACGGTTACGGTGTGCGTCTACTGCGTCCTCGGCGGTGAGGCCCGCGCCCCTGCGGGTTCCGCGGTTCCGTGCCGGGTGTCCGTTCCCGGCGGGCTCAAAGTCGTTTCTGGGGCCGCCCAGGCGGTCGGGTCAGCCGTACTAAGAGTGTCATAAGAGCTAGGCCTAGTTTCGGCCCGAAAATGGTTACTGGCGAGTTCTACGCATGGGTAACCGTGCGTTGGGTAACACGCGCCGACACCCGCCTGCGTCGCTCCCGGGACAAACGTCCTGTTGGCGGGTGGTTACGGTTCAGTAGCTATAACAGCGCAGATCAAAGCAGTATTGTTACCGAATCGTTATGTTGAATTTGGCGCTGCGCGTCGAGGCGTCCCGATTCGTGAACGGCTCGACACGGGCACCGTATATGTCCATTCGGCGTTTGCCACGCCGAAATTTAGTTTGCTGAACAACCTTACTGATCGGTAACATTTGGCTCACTCCGCCGCGGGACACGTCGGCGCGCCGCGGGACCGCCCCCGACGCCGGTCGTCGAGCACCCGTCCCATTCGGCCCGGCCCACGTGCGCTGCGACGGGGGCGACCCCCTCCGACACGTCGCGGTGGTGCCGCCACGAGCGCGCCTCGCAACCACCTTGCCGCCCCCGACGGCCGGTCTCACCACGGCGTACGTCCCACACGACGTCGACCGAGCAGCCGGGCTCGCGGCGCCGCGACCAATCGCAGGCCGCGTCGCGTGGTTGCCAGCCAGCCGAGCACGTCGAACCCACCCGGCCCGGTCGTCGACCGCGTCGGCGTCGTCCGCCCCGGCGAACCGCCGGCGACCCACGAACGTCCGCCCGTTCTGGTATGAGTTGCGGGCCCCGGGACGCAGACTGGGCGTGCCCGAGCTCCACGTGCCGCCGTCGGCACCGGCGGCCCCGACGACGGAATACATCGGCCGACGAACGCATGTGATGCGGATTCCATACGTTGCGCTGCGGCGTGACCGACCAATCCATACGATTCAGCCCATGCCAACGGGCCCCGGCGAACCCCAAATCGAATTGGCAGGCGTTCGCAAGGTGTTCGGTGACTCGATCGTGGCCGTGGCGGGCGCCGACCTGACCGTCGAGGACGGCGAGCTGTTCGCCATCCTCGGCCCGTCGGGATCGGGCAAGACCACCGTGCTGCGAATGATCGCCGGCTTCGAACAGCCGACCGCGGGCACCATCCGTCTCGGCGGCGTCGACGTCACCGCCCTGCCGGCCCGACGCCGCGACGTCAACACCGTCTTCCAGGAGTACGCCCTCTTCCCCCACATGACCGTGGCGCAGAACGTCGAGTACGGGATGCGGGTTCGCGGCGTCCCGAAGGGGGAACGGCGCACCCGGGCGGCCGAGGCACTCGAGATGGTTCGCCTCGCCGACTACGGGCCACGCAAGCCGTCACAGCTCTCGGGCGGGCAGCGCCAGCGCGTCGCACTGGCGCGCGCACTGGTGGGTCGCCCCAAGGTCTTGCTCCTCGACGAACCGCTCGGTGCGCTCGACCTCAAGCTCCGTGAGCAAATGCAGCTCGAGCTCAAGGCGATTCAACGCGAGGTCGGCATCACCTTCGTCATCGTGACCCACGACCAGGACGAGGCGCTGACGCTGTGCGACCGGCTCGCGGTCTTCAACGACGGCCGCATCGAGCAGATCGGCAAGGCTCGCGACGTCTACGAGAACCCGGTCAACCGGTTCGTGGCGGACTTCGTCGGCACCTCCAACGTGCTCGACGGCGACGCCGCCGAGGCGCTCGTCGGCCGGCGCGGCCTGTTCGCCGTGCGACCCGAACGCATCGCGGTGCTGCCGACCGGGACGGCCCCGACACCCGGCAGCCGCGCCGTCGACGCCACCGTTGCCGAGATCATCTACGCCGGGCCCACCACCCGGGTGGCCGCCGTCGCCCGAGTCGGCGAGGCGCCGGGCGTCACGCTCACCGCGACGGTGCTCAACGCCGCGGCGTCACTACCCGACGACCTGGGCCACGGCACCCCGATCACCCTGGCCTGGCCCGACGGCGCCGTCCACGATCTCTCGAACTGACCACACCCACGACACCCTCGAGGAGACCCATGAAACTCACCGCGTTGCGGATCGGCTTCACCTTGGCCGCGTGCGCAACCCTCGTCGTCGGCACGAGCACGGGCTGCTCCAGCTCCCAGTCCGGCGGGGGGAACGCCGGAACCGCGCCGCCGAAGATGGAGGCGCCGGGCTCCCTGGGCAACGGCGAGGGCCAACTCAACCTGATCGCCTGGGCCGGCTACGCCGAGAACGGCTCCAACGACAAGACCGTCGACTGGGTGACGCCGTTCGAGCAGCAGTCCGGGTGCAAGGTCAACGTCAAGGTCGGCAACACCTCCGACGAAATGGTGCAGCTGATGCGGACCGGTCAGTACGACGGCGTCTCCGCCTCGGGTGACGCCACGCTGCGACTGATCTACGCCGGGGACGTCGCACCGGTGAACACCGCATTGGTGCCCAACTATTCGACCATCTCCGGCTTCCTCAAGGACAAGCCGTGGAACTCCGTCGGCGGCCAGATGTACGGCGTCCCACACGGTTGGGGCGCGAACCTGTTGATGTACAACGTCGGCGTCGTCACCGACGCACCCGACTCGTGGGGCGCGGTGTTCACCGACTCGGGCAAGTACAAGGGCAAGGTCACCGCCTACGACTCGCCGATCTACATTGCCGACGCGGCGCTGTACCTGATGAAGACCAAGCCGGAGCTGGGCATCAAGGATCCGTACTCGCTGACCTCCCAACAGCTCGACGCCGCCGTCGACCTGCTGACCAAGCAGCGCGAGGACGTTGGCGAGTACTGGTCGGACTACACCAAGGAAGTGCAGGCGTTCGAGTCGGACACGTCGGTGATCGGCACCACGTGGCAAGTGATCGCCAACACCATCGGCACCGAGAACAAGGTGCAGGTCAACACCGTGCTGCCCAAGGAGGGCGCCACGGGTTGGTCGGACACCTGGATGGTCTCGGCGAAGGCCGCCCACCCGAACTGCATGTACAAGTGGATGGACTGGATCACCTCGCCGAAGGTGAACGCCCAGGTTGCCGAGTACTTCGGTGAGGCACCCGCGCAGACCAAGGCGTGCGACTTCACCTCGCAGAAGGACTTCTGCGAGATCTACCACGCCACCGACGAGTCCTACGCGTCCCAGCTCCACTACTGGACGACGCCGCAGAAGCAGTGCGTCGACGGCAGCGGCGACAACTGCACGGCCTACGACGAGTGGGTCAGCAAGTGGCAGCAGATCAAGGGGTGACGACGGAGCCGGACCGCCGGGGCCGGCTGACCCTGGCCTTCCTGCTGGTGCCACCCATGGCCTGGCTGGTGGTGGCCTACCTCGGTTCACTGGCGGTGCTGCTGGTCTCGGCCTTCTGGACCACCAACTCGTTCACCGGCGCGGTGGTGCACACCGTGACGGGCGACAACGTCGTCCGCGCGGTGTCCGACGAGGTCTTCCGTACGGTGACCGTGCGCACCGTGGGCGTGGCGCTGGTGGTCACGGTGCTGTGCGCGGTGCTGGCCGCGCCGCTGGGCTTGTACATGGCCAAGGTCGCCTCACCGCGCACCAGACTGGCCCTGGTGGTGGCCGTCACGACTCCGCTGTGGGCCAGCTACCTCGTCAAGGCCTATGCGTGGCGCGTCATGCTGTCCCCGGAGGGCCCGATGTCGTGGGCCACCGGCTACACCCCGGGGTACGGCCTGGTGGCCACGGTCGTCACGCTGACGTATCTGTGGTTGCCGTACATGATCATCCCGGTGTTCGCGGCGTTCGAGCGCGTCCCGAACCACCTCGTCGACGCGAGCTCGGATCTGGGCGCATCGGACTTCTCCACCCTGCGAATGGTGGTCGCGCCGTTGGTGTTTCCCGGCATCGCTGCCGGATCGATCTTCACGTTCTCCCTGTCGCTCGGTGACTACATCGCCGTCACCATCGTCGGCGGCAAGACCCAGATGTTGGGCAACATCATCTACGGGCAGCTCGTCACGGCGAACAACCAGCCGCTGGCCGCGGCGCTGTCGATCATCCCGCTGGTCGCGGTGATCCTGTACCTGCTCGCGATGCGACGCACCGGCGCCCTGGAGAACGTCTGATGTTGTCCGGTGGAGCTCGCACGGCGGTCCGGGCGTGGACCGTCCTGGTGCTGGTGTTCCTCTATGCGCCACTGCTTCTCGTCGTCGTCAACGCGTTCAACGCGTCGCGCACCTTCGCCTTCCCGCCGAGCGGTTTCACCCTGCGCTGGTGGGCCGACGCCTGGAACAGCGACGGGATGTGGACGTCGCTGGCCAATTCCGTGCTGGTCGGACTCGGTGCCACGGCGATCGCCTTGGTGCTGGGCACCATGATCGCCTTTGCCGTGCAACGGCACCGGTTCTTCGGCCGCAACGCGATCAGCTTCCTCGTCGTCCTTCCGATCACGCTGCCCGGCATCGTCACGGGCATCGCGCTCAACGCCACGTTCACCTCCGCGCTCGGGGTGACGCTCGGCCTCGCCACCGTGATCGTCGGACATGCCACCTTCTGCATCGTCATCGTGTTCAACAACACCCAGGCCCGATTGCGCAGGCTCGGAACCGATCTCGAGGATGCGTCGGCCGACCTCGGGGCGTCGTCGTGGCAGACGTTCCGCTTCGTGACGTTCCCGATGATGCGCGGCGCACTGGTGGCGGGCGCCATCCTCGCCTTCGCGCTGAGCTTCGACGAGATCGTGGTGACCACCTTCACGGCGGGGCCGGCCGTACAGACGCTCCCCATCTGGATCTTCGGGAACCTGTTCCGCCCCAACCAGGCTCCCGTGATCAACGTCGTCGCCGCGGCCCTCACGGTGCTGGCCGTGATTCCGGTGTGGCTGGCCCAGCGCTTTGGCGGCGACCCCGCCACCACCAGGGTGTGACCGGAACTAGCCCTTGTCGGCGGCCGTCAGGTAGCGCTGCAGGACGTCCTCGAAGCGATCGGTGACCACCCGCCGCCCGAGCGTCTGGTAATCGGTGGCCAGCCGCTGCCCGTCGCCGGCCAGCAGGCTCTCCTCCAGCGACTCCACCACCGACTTCGCCAGTTCGTCGAGCTGGTCGGCCACGCCGTCGGCCACCCGCAGGATGGTCTGGACGTAGCGCAGCGGCTCGTCGGCGGCGACCACCACCTCGGCGATGTTCGGGTCGACCAGCGTCAGGCGACCGTCGACGACCTCGGCCAGCCCGTGCCGCACCAGGCGTCGAGCCTCGTCGCCGTCGGCGTCGATGTCGACGGCCGCGGTCGGCGCCGGGTGGGGCTCACCGAAGACGGCCTGCTGCAGTCCGAGGATGTCGGCCAGGTCGTGCCCCTCGCGCATGCTGGAGAGGAATTCCGCGATGTGGGCCGAGGTGTATCCCTTGCGCAGCAGCTCGTTGATGGTCCCCAACTGGGACAGATGTCGGCCGTCGTAGTAGGCCGAGCGCCCCTCGCGGCGCGGCGGGTCGAGGAGACCTCGCTCACGATAGGCGCGAATGTTGCGGATACTTACCCCGGAGAGTTCGGACAACTCGCCGAGACGATACTCAACCACCTGGATACTCCCTCAAACAGCCGGTCACGGCCTTAGTCACCGCGCGTCCGCAACGAGCCATTGGCCTACTGTAGACCCTCCCAGAAGTTTGCGAGATTTGCACGCTCGCGTCATGTTGCACGAGTCGATTCGCCATCGGGTACGTCGGTGCGCGACGATTGTCCGAGTGCGTGCATGGATGGTGTGGGCGACGGGCTTGCTTGCCTACGTCGTCGCCGTACTCGACCGCACCACGCTAGGCGTCTCGGGGCTCAACGCCGCCGAGCGGTTCGACGCCAGCCCCAGCGTTCTCTCGACCTTCGTGGTGCTTCAGGTCGTCGTCTACGCGGCTGCCCAGGTCCCGGCCGGGATCCTGCTGGACCGCTACGGCTCGCGGGTGCTGATCGTGGCGGGGGCCGCGCTCATGGCCGGCGGCCAGCTGCTCCTGGCCCTCACCGAGTCGTTGCCACTGGCCATCGGAGCCCGGGCCGTCGTCGGGCTCGGCGACGCCCTCACGTTCATCTCGGTGTTGCGCCTGGTGCCGCGCTGGTTCGAGCCACGCCGGGTGCCGTTGCTGACGCAGATCACCGGAATCTGCGGACAGCTGGGGCAGGTGCTCTCGGCGCTGCCCTTCCTGGCCCTGCTCACCGGGACCACCTGGGCGACCGCGTACGTGTCGGTGGCCGCCTTCGGCGTACTCGCCATGGTGTTGGCCCTGGCCGTGGTCAGAGACACTCCGCACGGGCGGGTCGTGGCGGCCGAGAATCTGTCGGTGGGCGCTGTGCTGTCGAGCGTGAAGACGGTGTGGCTACGCCCCGGCACCCGACTCGGGTTCTTCACGCACATGGGCACCCAGTTCTCGGTCACCGTCTTCTGCCTCATGTGGGGCGTGCCCTATCTGACCGTCGCCCAAGGTCAATCCGCCCACGTAGCCGGAGCGCTGTTGACGGTCTCCGTCGTCTCCGCGATCTGCGCGGGCGTCTTCATCGGCATCCTCACCGGCCGGTATCCGCACCGGCGGTCGTGGATCGTCCTCACGATCATCGCCAGCAACGCCGTCATGTGGACCGTCATCCTGGCGCTCCCGAGCCGCGCCCCGCTGTGGCTGCTGGTCGTCCTGGTCGTGGTCATCTCGGCCGGGGGTCCCGGGTCGATGGTCGGGTTCGACTTCGCCAGGACGTTCAATCCGAGCGCCACCCTCGGTACCGCCCAGGGCATGGTGAACATGGGCGGCTTCATCGCGTCGCTGCTGGTGATGCAGGCGATGGGCGTCCTGCTCGGCGCTGCGGGCGGTTACTCCTTCGACTCGTTCCGCCAGGCGTGGACGGTGCAGTACGCGGTGTGGGCGATCGCGGTGATCGGCATCCTGATCACCCGCAGGAAGACCCGACGCCTGCTGGCGGCCGAGCAGGAACGTTCCCTGCTGGAGTCGTTCGAGGTGGACGCCACCGAGAGGTAGGCGGCCTACGCGTCCTTGGCGAGCGCGGCCGACATGTGCCGGTGCCCGATGACCTCGAACCCGACGACGCTGATCAACGGCGCCAGTGTGACGATCAGCAGGCACGCCGTCATGGGGACACCGGCCGACGCCGCCACCACCGCGGCCCCGAGCGTGCCGACGGTCAGCACCACCAGCACGAGGTGTAGTACGTCCCACGTCCTGACCATGAGCCCGTAGAGCAGGTAGACCAGCCCGATGTAGATGCCGACGGGAATGGCCACCGACAGCACCGTGCCCGTCGAGCCGAGGGTCGACTGCTCCTCGACGTAGTAGGCGGCGGTGTGGAGTCCGGCACCCGTGGCCACGATCGCCCCGAACACTGCGATGTGGAGGTAGCCGAACCAGAAGGAGCGTTCGCGGTGGCGGTGCAGCAGGTCGGCGGTGGGCACGGCGAAGTAGATCCACCACATCCCGAACGTCAGCCCGGTGCCCGAGATGGCGAGGATGGCGGCGTCCGGCGTCCACCCGTGTTCGCCGACGACGGCCGTCAACGACGCCACGGTGCCGACGACGCCCTCACCGAGCGCGATGATGGCCAGCAGCCCGTACCGCTCCGCGATGTGGTGGGCGTGCCACGGCGTCCCACCGCGGCGCGATTCCGCGAGCCACGGGCCGACCATCTCCGCGCACGCCAACAGCGCGAACACCACCAGCCCGAACGTCACCGACAGTGGCAGGAAGATCGAGGCGATCCACCCGACCTGGACGACGGTGATCACCGTTGCGTACGTCAGGCTGGCCCGCCTGCGCTGCGGATCCTGGCGCGCGGCCCGCAGCCACTGGGCCACCATCGCCACGCGCATCACGACGTAGCCGGCGACGATCAGGGCGTTGTCGAGGTGGCCGCCGTGCTCGATCGAGGCGTAGAACGGCGGGATGCCGAGCGCGAGGACGAGCACGCCGACCATCTGCAGCATCGTCAGGAAGCGGTACACCCAGTCGTCGGTGTCGTAGGCGGAGGCGAACCAGGTGAAGTTGATCCACGCCCAGCAGGTGGCGAACGTCGCGAAGACGAACCCCGTGAAGCCGACGCCGACGTGGCCGGCGGCGAGCGCGTGGGCGAACTCCGACGCCGCGACGCCGAACGCGATGACGAACGTCAGGTCGAACAGCAGCTCCAGAGGAGTGGCGACGCGGTGGCGCTCGTGCGGGTCACGACCGGCCATCCGTTGGACGCGGTGGGCCCGCACGGCGGGGGTCGACGGCTCCGGTTCGTTCACCCGACTTGCTCCTTCCGACGGCCGTTGACCGTACCGGATTCAGCGGGTGGGCGCGGGCTCCGGCGGCGGCGGAACGCGCATGGCCGCCCGCGACCGCACGACCGTCGGCCACCAGAACCACTTGCCCATCAGCGCCGCGATCGCGGGCGTCATGAAGGTCCGCACGATCAGGGTGTCGAACAGCAGGCCGAGCGCAATCGTGGTGCCCACCTGGCCCATGACGACCAGATCGCTGAAGGCGAACGTCGCCATCGTCGCGGCGAAGACGAGCCCGGCCGACGTCACCACCGAACCGGTGCCCGCCATGGAGCGGATGATGCCGGTCTTGAGCCCGCCGGGCAGCTCCTCCTTCATCCTGGACACCAGTAGCAGGTTGTAGTCCGAACCCACTGCGAGCAGCAGGATCACCGACATCGCCAGCACCATCCAGTGCAGTTCCAGGCCGAGGAGGTGCTGCCACAGCAGCACCGACAGGCCGAAGGAGGCCCCCAGCGACAGCAGCACCGTGCCGACGATCACCGCCGCCGCGACGAGTGCGCGCGTGATGATCAGCATGATGATGAAGATCAGCGTGACCGCGGAGATTCCGGCGATCAGCAGGTCGTAGTACGACCCGTCGCGCATGTCCTTGTAGGTGGCTGCCGTGCCGGCCAGGTAGATCGACGAGCCCTCTAACGGAGTGCCCTTGACGGCCTCCTTGGCGGCCTGCTTGATGGCGTCGATGTGGTTGATGCCCTCGACGGTCGCGGGGTCGCCCTCGTGGCTGATGATGAACCGGACGGCGTGCCCGTCGGGCGAGATGAAGTTCTTCATCCCGCGCTTGAAGTCCTTGTTGGAGAAGATCTCCGGCGGCAGGTAGAACGTGTCGTCGTTGCGGGCGGCGTCGAACGCGTCCCCCATCGCGGTGGCGTTGTCCGACATCGCCGACTGCTGGTTCTGGAAGCCCATCTGGACCTGGTAGGTGGTCAGCAGCATCTGCTTGACCGACCGGAGCTGCTCGAGCTGCGGTCGCAGCGTGGCCGCCAGTTGCGGGGTCAGCGCGGCCAGCTTCTGGGTGTCGGTGACCAGACCGCCGATTTGGTCGGTGAGGGAACTGGTGCCGTCGAGCGCGTCGAAGATGCCCCGCCCGGCCACGCACAACGGGATGTCGTAGCAGTGCGGCTCCCAGTACACGTACGCCTTGAGGGGCCGGAACATGTCCTGGAAGTTCTCGATGTTGTCGCGGAGTTCGCCGACCGTCGCGGCGAGATCGGTGATCTTGGCCGCCATCTCGTTGATGTTGGCCGAGAGTTCGTCCATCAACGCCAGCATGTGGGTCAGCGTGTCGATCATGGTCTGCATGTCGTTGGCCTGCTGAAGCATGTTGGCGAACGAATCCTGCTGGTACTTCTCGTTCAGCTTCGATGCGGTGCCCTGCATGCTGATCTGGAACGGGATGGTGCTGTGCTTGATCGGCTTGCCGTCGGGGCGCGTGATCGTCTGCACCCGCGAGATGCCCGGCGTGTGGAAGATCGCCTTGGCGATCTTGTCGATCACCAGGAAGTCCGCCGACGTGCGCAGGTCGTGATCGCTCTTGATCATCAGCAGCTCGGGGTTCATCCGGGCGGCGTTGAAGTGCCGGTCGGCCACCTCGTAGCCCACGTTCGCCGGCATGTCGGCCGGCAGGTACCTGCGGTTGTCGTAGCTGGTCTTGTAGCTCGGCAGGGCCAGCAGGCCGATCAGCGCCAGCGCGATGGTGGCGGCCAGGATGGGGCCGGGCCACCGCACGATCGCGGTGCCGAGGCGGCGCCAGCCGCGGGAGCGGATCGCGCGCTTGGGTTCGAAGATGCGGCGGAACCGGCTGCCGATCGTCACCACCGCCGGTCCGAGGGTCAGCGCCGCGATCACGGCGACGACGGTGCCGACCGCGCAGGGCACGCCCAGGGTCTGGAAGTAGGGCAGCCGGGTGAAGCTGAGGCAAAGCATGGCGCCGGCGATGGTCAACCCGGACCCGAGCACGACGTGCGCGGTCCCGCGGAACATCGAGTAGTAGGACGCCTCCCGGTCCTCCCCCGCGCCGCGCGCCTCCTGGTAGCGGCCGATGAGGAAGATCGCGTAGTCGGTGCCCGCGGCGATGACCATAAGCGTCAACAAACTCGTCGCGAAGGTAGAGAGCCCGATGATCTGGTAGTAGCCGAGCACGGCGACGATGCCCCGGGCGGCGCCGAGTTCCATGAACACCATGAACAGCACCAGCAGCATGGTCACGAAGGACCGGTAGACCAGCACCAGCATCAACGCGATGACCACCAGCGTGATGATCGTGACGATGAGGATGCTGGTGTTGCCGGCTTCGGTTTGATCCGACACCAGCGCCGATCCGCCGGTGACGTAGGTCTTCACCCCCGGCGGTGCGGGCGTGTCGGCGACGATTTGCTGCACCGACTTCACCGAGTCGTTGGCCAGTGTCTCGCCCATGTTGCCGTGCAGGTAGACCTGGACGTAGGCGGACAGGCCGTCGTTGCTCTGCGCGCCCGACGCGGTCAGCGGGTCGCCCCAGAAGTCCTGGATGTGTTCGACGTGGGCGGTGTCGGCCTCGAGCTTCTTGACCAGCTCGTCGTAGTACCGGTGGGCGTCGGCACCGAGCGGCTTGTCCCCCTCCAGGATGATCATCGCGTTGCTGTCGGAGCTGAACTCCTGGAACGTCGCGCCGATTTCCTGCATCGACAGCATCGACGGCGCGTCCTTGGCGTTCATCGACACCGTGTGCGCCTCGCCGACCTTCTCCAATGACGGCACGGCGACGTTGGACACCACGGTCAGGACGAACCAGCCGAGGACGATGAAGGGGGCGAACGCGCGGATGAAGTGGGCGATCTTCGAGCGTGCCGGACTCGTGTCACTCATTTCGAGGTCACCGGCTCCCATAGATGTCGGATGCACGGGCGTCATCGGCACGATTGACGCCACCCGCGAGCGGAATGCCGCGCTCAATATATGTAGGCCGTCAAACTGTTTCTGTCAATTTCAGGGAGGGGTCCACGGGGGCGTCCGGATGGGCCCGTGCGACCGTCGGCGGGCCTACCGTAGACGCCGTGGACCAACTCTCCGATGACGTGATCGCATTCCTGTCCGAGGGCACGCGCACCGCGATGCTGGGATACGTGGCTGCCGACGGCAGGCCGTTGGTGGCGCCGGTCTGGTTCGTGGTCGACGACGGGGCCCTGGTGTTCAACACCGGCAAGGACACCGCCAAGGGCCGTGCGCTGCGACGCGACCCCCGCGTGGTGATCTGCGTCGACGATCCCCATCCGCCGTACTCCTTCGTCCAGGTGCAGGGCGTCGCCGAGCTCAGCGAGGATCCCGAGGAGCTGGTCGCCGTCGCGAGTCGCGCCGGAGCGCGCTACATGGGTGCCGACAAGGCCGAGGAGTACGGGCGCCGCAACGGCGTGCCCGGCGAGCTCGTGGTGCGGGTGCGGCCGACCAAGGTGCTCAAGGCATTCGACCTCGCGGAGTGACGGGGATGCACGAGACGCCGCGGACCGCCGCCGTAGGCGTGGTCCTGGCCGCCGGAATGGGCACGCGCGTCGGCGCCGACGGCAACAAGGCCTATCTCCCGTTGGCCGGCCGCAGCATGGTGTCGTGGTCGGTGGAGGCGGTGGCCCGGGCGACGACCGTCACCCGCACGATCCTGGTGTTCCGCCGGGGCGAGCGCGCTCTCGCCGAACGGACCCTTGCCGCGGAGGTGCCCCAGCTCGACGTGGAGCTCGTCGAGGGCGGCGACACCCGCCACGGCTCGGAGGAGAACGTGCTGCACCACCTGGCCCCCGACATCGAGTCCGGCGCCGTCGACGTCGTGCTGGTTCACGACGCCGCCCGGCCGCTGGCCACCCGGGCGATGATGGACACCGCGGTGACGACGGCACGCGCCCGCGGCGGCGCGATCCCCGTGCTGCCCGCCGCAGACGTGGTGGCGGCCGACGCGGACGGCCGGCTCTCCCCCGCCGACGGCACGCTCGTCCGGGTCCAGACGCCGCAGGCATTTCGCGCCCGCCCGCTGCTGGCCGCGTACCTGGCCGCCGAGGGCGGCAGCTTCGAGGGCACCGACACCGCGTCGTGCGTGCAGAACTACACCGACGTCGACGTCGGCGTGTTTCCCGGTGCCGCCACCAATCTCAAGGTCACCTTCGCCCCCGACGTTCGGCTCGCCGAGCGGCTCCTGCAGGACAGGATCAGTCGCGTCGGCCCGCGATGACGGCCTCCAAAAGATGCGTGTCACGCGGCAACTCCGCCTGAACCGCACCGGGGTCGCCGTCGACCACGCCCACGTCGAGCCCCGCGCGCAGGGCCGCGTCGAATTCGTCGAGGCCGTCCAGTCCGGTGGTCGGGAGCTCCGAGACCAACTGCCACAGGGCCGACGCGGTGAAGCCGCGCGGGTACTGGACCGTCCGCAGCGTGGTGCGGTCGACCGTACTGAGCACCGAGCCCGTGTCGTCGACGGTCTTGACGGTGTCGGTCACCGCCAGCACGGGCACCACCACGTCACCGCCGGCCGCCAAGGCGACGAGCACGCCGGCGGCGACAGCGCCCGACGACAGCGGATACCGGTGATCGCAGATCAGCACCGAGGCGGGCTCGTGGGGGTGGACGTCGAGGTGCTCGAGGCCGGCCCGGATCGCCTCGCGGCGCGAGCCTGGGCCCCGGGTGACGGCGACGGCGGTCGTCAACCCCGCCGCGCGCAAGCACTCTCGGACGGTGCCCGCCAGGGTGGGCAGCGTCGCGACCACGACGTCGTCGTCGGCCACCACGCCCAGCACCGACCGGACGACACGCGCCAGCGGCGCCTCCCCCGCCACCGGCACCGTGGCGGCGTCGACGTCCTCGGCGTGGGTCAGCGGCACCACCGCGCACTGCTTCATCGTCGAGACAGTAGCGACGATCAGCGGAAGCGGCGAAGATATGCCGCCCAATCCCAGCCGGCGAGGAACTCCTCGGCCGCCCCGTACCCCTTGAGGTACTGGGCCTCCAGCTCGTTGTCGGTGATGTCGAAGTCGAGGAACCCGACGTCGGTCGAATCCACGCGGATGGCGCGGGCGTCGACCCACGGCTGATTCAGGTACGCCTGGTCGCGACCGACCAGCATCGTGGTGATGACCTGCTCCAGCAGGTGTGGCGCCCCCAGCACGCGAAGGGCGGCCAGCGCCGGGATGGCCTGGTCGTTGCCGTCGGGCAGGTTCGGCAGCAGCGTGACGCCGAAACTCGGCCAGCGCGGCGCCTTCCCGTCCGTCCGGTCCAGCGAGTCGATCGGGAAGTTGGACAGCAGGCCACCGTCGACCAGCGTCGAGGTCAGGCCCGAGGTGGCGGTCAGCTCCACCGGGCGGAAGAAGAACGGGATGGACATGGACGCGCGGACGGCGTCGGCGACCAGTTGCTCGTCGGGGTCCAGCCCGTAGACCCTGCGGTAGTCCCACGGCAGTCGCACCAACTGTCCGGTGGTCACGTCGGCGACGGTGACCACCAGGCGATAGCGCTGCTCCGGCGGCAGCTCGTCGTCGTCGACGGCCAGATCGCCGAAGGTCGCCACGCCCAGATCGGCGAGGTGGCTGCGGACCCACTCGTGGATGTAGTCGCCCCGGTAGATCCCCGACCCGCGCAGCAACGCCACGGACGGGCCAAGCAGCGGCACCCGCTCCACCGGACCCGGATCGAGGAACTTGCGGTAATCGATCTGCAGCGCAAGCTCTTTGACCTGCGCGCCGGTCATCGCACCGGTGTGGGCCGCGGCCGCGACGACGGCCCCCACGATCGATCCCGCCGACGTGCCGGAGACGCGCTGCGGCTGGTAGCCGGCGTCCAGCAGTCCGACGACGGCTCCCACCAGGCCGACGCCCTTGACGCCGCCTCCGGAGAGCACCAGGTCTGCACGCTTGCCCTCTGTCATGCCGTCGACGGTACGGGGCGCGCCCGACAACCGGCTACGACCGGAAGCGTCCCGCGAATCCGCGCAGTGGAAGGTCGGCGCTGGTGAGCAGTCCCGGCGGCGCGGCGACCACCGACTCGATCGCGTTGAGGGCGGGCATTCCCGTCACGGTCATGCCGATCGACGCGAAGCTGTCCGGGTCGGACAGGTCGACCCCGGGCTTGGGGAAGATCATGTGCTTGTTGTAGATGCAGGGATCGCCCTTGATCTGAGTGATGTAGCAGCCCTTGATGTCCCAGCTCGGGTCGGTGTGCGGTGTCATCTGCCACTCCAAGTGGGTCTCCACCCTGGGCACGCCGTCGACCATGCCCTGGTACTTGATGTAGCTGCCTCCGAGTGAGCCCTTGGGGAGGGTGTACCAGCCCAGGTCGACGTCCTTGGTGCACGCCCCCAGGTCATAGGAGAACGTCACCTCGTCGAGTTCCAGGCCGAAGCAGTCGGCCATCATCAGCACGCTGTCGGCGAAGACCCTGGTGTACTTCTCCAGCCTCGACGGGATCGACGGATCGTCGACGGGCAGGCCGTACCCCACCTCGATCCAGGTGTCCTTGGAGTGGTGGCACGACACGTCCACCGACTCGAGCGTGGTGACGTTCTCGATGTCGGCGACGTCTGCCGAACAGGCAACGCCCAGAATCTGATTCACGCCGGGATTCATGCCGGTGCCGTAGAACGTCGAGCCGCCCCGCTCGCACGCCTCGGCCAGCAGCTGGGACACCAGCCGGCCGGACGGGTGGGGGTGATTCTTGTCGCGGTGCCAACCGGTGATCCAGTCGGCGGTGGTGACCACGTCGATACCGGCCTCGAGGACCGTGACGTAGAGGTCCTCGTCGGGGAACACCCCGTGGAAGGTCAGCACGTCGGGCTTGGCGGCGATGATGTCCTCGACGCTGCCGGTGGCGGTGACGCCGACGGGTCCGATGCCGACCAGCTCGCCGACGTCACGGCCGATCTTTTCTGGCGAATAGCAATGCACGCCAACCAGTTTCAGATCGGGACGGGTCTGAATGCGTTTGATCATCTCGCTGCCGACGTTGCCGGTGGCGACCTGGAAGACGGTGATGGGGGTGGTCATGACGTTCGCCTCTCTGGTGCGGCGGCCAGCTCGGCGGCACTGCCGCCCCTGCCGTCGGGATAGAACTGCTTGGCCCAGGAGCGGATTGCGGTGAATCCCTCCTGCTCGGAGTTCGCGAGGGCCGGCGGGTCGGAGTACCGCTGGTGGGCCCAGATGTGCACGTCCTGGCTGAACTGCCGGATGACCTCGTCGCCGAACGCGCGGGCCTTGGTTTCGGCGCGGACGGGATCCCGGTCGGCGCGTCCGGCGGGCCGGCCGATGTAGACCATGAACCGCACGTCGGAGGTGAACTCGTCGACCGGCGTGATCGCCGAGATGGTCCGGTTGTCGATCATTCCCCAGCTCTTGGTGACCGCGATGCCCAAGCCCCCGTTGACGGCCTCGACGCCGCTGTCGACGTCCTCGATGCGCTGGCCGTCGTCACCTTCGAAGGTGATCGTGAAGTCGACGTAGGACACCGGCTCGGCGAAGTCGTGGCGGGTGAACACCGGGACGATCGGCGTGCCGTGGACGTACTTGAAGTGCGCGAAGTCGACGCCGTTCTCCAGGACGTACTGGGGGTGCAGCTCGAGGCCCGGCCGAAACAGCCGTTGCTGCGGGTAGTAGTCCTCGACCGTGGCCCCGCCCGCGAAGCTGGCGAACACGTCGGGCGCCTCGAAGAACGGTGCGCGGCCCTCGGTGTCGTGCCAGACGTAGACGGACTGATTGCGTTCGGTCACCGGGTACGACGTGATGCGTCGACCACGGTTGGGCCGGTCCTCGTACGGGATGCAGACGTTGCGCCCGTCGGAGTTCCATTGCCAGCCGTGGAACGGGCACTGCAGCACCTCCCCGAGCACCGTGCCGCCGAATCCCAGGTGCGCGCCGAGGTGTTCGCAGTAGGCGTTCATCACGGTGAGCCGTCCGGACTCCGCGCGCCAGGCGACGAGTTCGCGACCGAAGTACGTCATGGTGTGCACGTCGCCGACGGCGATCTCGTCGGACCAGGCCACCTGGAACCATCCGGTCGGTGTCATCGACAACGGCGGCTTCGCCATCCCTGCCTCCTTCGATCCGAATGATAGATGGCTCTGTCAAAGATTGGTAGAGGGTTCTATGATTCACCGATGACCGAGGCGGGCAGCGTAGGAAGGCGCACCAACCGTCGCGGCCTCGCCACGCGAGAGAACATCCTCGAAGCCGCCCTGACGTCGCTGGCGTCCGGGCAGCCCGGGTCGGTGTCGGCCAACCGCATCGCCAAGGACGTCGGTGCCACGTGGGGCACGGTGAAGTACCAGTTCGGCGACGTCGACGGCTTCTGGGCGGCGGTCCTGCACCGCACCGCCGAGCGGCGGGCGGGTCTGCTGGCCGCGCCGGTGGAGCCCGACACGTCGCTGCGCAGCCGCGTCAGCCGCATCGTCGACACGCTGTATCACGGTCTGTCGTCGTCGGATTCGCGCGCGATCGAGAACCTGCGGGCCGCGCTCCCCCGCAATCCCGACGAACTCGAGCGGCTCTACCCGCTCACCGCCGCCGAGCTCGCGTCCTGGGAGAGAAGTTGGCTCGAGACGTGTCAACGGGCCTTCGCCGACCTCGACCTCTCGCCCGACCGCGTGCGAAACGTGGCGACCCTGATCCCCGGCGCGATGCGGGGCCTGGTGTCGGAACGCCGGCTGGGCTCCTACGCCGACCTCGACGTGGCACGCGAGACCCTGACGATGGCGCTGGTCGCCTACCTCGCCTCGCCGGAGGACCGCTAACGCCGGTCACCCGGCCATCGCGGACCCTTCCGCGAGGCCGTGGCCGCCAGCACGCTGACGCCCACCGCCACCGCAAACACCCCGACCACGAGGTGTCGCGAATGGTCACTCGACGCGAAGGCCCACAGCTGCAACCCGCCGGCGCACAGCGCGAGCACGCCGAATGCCACTGCCGCCGCGCGAAGTCCAGTCATGGTTCCAGTGTGCAAGCCCGGCGTTATGCTCGCCCGTGGTGCGACCACTGGCAAGGAGGCCACGTGTGGGACTTCGAGACCGATCCGCAGTATCAGGAATTGCTCGACTGGGCAGACGCATTCGTCCGCGACGAGGTCGAGCCCCTCGACCTGATCTGGCCCCACCTGCAGTTCACCCCGCTTGACCAGACGCGCCGCAGGGTCGTCGACCCGCTCAAGGAGCGCGTGCGCCAACGGGGTTTGTGGGCCACCCACCTCGGCCCCGAGCACGGCGGCCAGGGCTACGGTCAGCTCAAGCTCGCGCTGCTCAACGAGATCCTCGGGCGGTCGCAGTGGGCGCCCGTCGTCTTCGGGTGTCAGGCTCCGGACACCGGCAACGCCGAAATCATCGCGCAGTTCGGCACGCCAGAGCAGAAGGAGCGCTACCTGCGGCCGCTGCTCGACGGCGAGCTCTTCTCGAGCTACTCGATGACCGAACCGCAGGGCGGCGCCGACCCCACCCAGTTCACCACCAGTGCGGTTCGCGACGGCGACGAGTGGGTGATCAACGGCTGGAAGTACTTCTCCTCCAACGCAAGTACCGCGGCGTTCCTCATCGTGATGGTCGTGACCAACCCCGACGTCAGCCCATATCAGGGCATGTCGATGTTCCTCCTGCCCACGGACACTCCCGGCGTCGAGATCGTGCGCAACGCCGGCCTGCACGGCGAACCGGAGGGCCAGGGCTCCCATGCCCTGATCCACTACGCCGACGTGCGGGTGCCGGGTTCGGCACTCCTCGGCGGCGAGGGGCAGGCGTTCGTCATCGCCCAGACCCGCCTCGGCGGCGGCCGAATTCACCACGCGATGCGCACGATCGGCCTGGCGCAGAAGGCGCTGGACATGATGTGCGAGCGCGCGCTGAGCCGCGAGACCGCCGGCAGCCTGCTCGCCGACAAGCAGGCCGTCCAGGGGTACGTCGCCGACTCCTACGCCCAACTGCTGCAGTTCCGGCTGATGGTTCTCTACACCGCGTGGCGAATAGACAGGTTCAACGACTACAAGATGGTGCGCAAGGACATCGCCGCGGTGAAGGTTCAGATGCCGACGGTGCTGCACGACATCGCTTGGCGCGCAATGCAAGTCCACGGCGCCCTCGGCGTCACCAACGAGATGCCGTTCCTCGGGATGGTGACGGCCGCGGCCGTGATGGGATTGGCCGACGGCCCCACCGAGGTGCACCGCACCACCGTCGCCAGGCAGGTGCTCCGGGACTACCGGGCCAGTGCCGACGTGTGGCCGACGGAGTGGATTCCGCGCAAGCGCGACGCGGCGAGGGCGAAGTACGCCGAGTACCTCGAACTCGAGATCGGCAACCAGTGACGCTCAAGCGATGAGCTCGACGAGGGTGGCGTTCGCGGTGCCGCCGCCCTCGCACATGGTTTGCAGCCCGTACCGAATCCCGTTGTCGCGCATGTGATGAATCATCCGCGTCATGAGCACCGCACCCGACGCCCCCAGCGGGTGACCCAGCGCGATCGCGCCGCCCAGCGGGTTGAGCCGCGCCTCGTCGGCTCCGGTCTCGGCCAGCCACGCCAGGGGGACGGGTGCGAAGGCCTCGTTCACCTCGTAGACGCCCACCTCGTCGATGCCGACGCCGGCCTTGTGCAGCACCTTCGCGGTCGCCGGGATCGGACCGGTCAGCATCAGCACCGGGTCGGCGCCGGTGACCGCCCCGGCGCGGTAGCGCACCAGCGGGGTGAGCCCCATGGTGACGGCGTTCTCCGCGGTCGTCACCAGCAGGGCCGCGGCGCCGTCGGAGATCTGCGACGAGTTGCCCGCGTGGACGACGCCGTCGTCGGTGAAGGCCGGCTTCAGGGCCGCCAGCCTCTCGGCGGTGGTGCCGCGCCGGATGCCCTCGTCGGCGGTCACCACGCCGTCCTCGGTGAACACGGGCACGATCTGATCGGTGAACACCCCGGCGTCCTGCGCGGCGGCCGCACGCTCGTGCGACTGCGCGGAGTACTCGTCGAGTCGGCCTCTTGAGAGGTTCCACTTCGTCGCGATCATCTCGGCGGAGATCCCTTGGTTGAACGCGAAGTCGTCATAGCGGGCAAGCACTTTCGGCCCATACGGCATGCCGGTGGCCCGCGCCGAGCCCAGCGGCACCCGGCTCATCACCTCGACCCCGCCGGCGACGACGACGTCCTGCTGACCCGACATCACGGCGTGCACGGCGAAGTCGAGGGCCTGCTGACTGGATCCGCAGGCCCGGTTCACCGTGGTGCCGGGAATGTGCTCCGGCCAGCCCGCCGCCAGCACCGCCCACCGGCCGATGTTGCTCGACTGGTCGCCGACCTGCGACACGCACCCCCAGACCACGTCGTCGACCACCGAGGTGTCGACCCCGGTGCGTTCGGCGAGTTCGGTGAGCACGACCGCGGACAGGTCGGCGGCGTGCTGGGCGGACAGGCCGCCGTTGCGCTTGCCCACCGGCGTTCGGACCGCTCCGACGACGACCGTCTCACGCATCGATCTGCTCGCTTCCACCGGCGCGGACCTCGTTCTTCACCGCGGGCACCACCGGCGGTGCCTGCCGCCAGTTGGGCACGCCGTCGGACTCGTTGGCCACGGGAAATCCGCCGCCGTGCAATTGGGTCCAGTGACTGTGGTTGAGCTGGTGGAGCGTGAAGCACGCGTTCAGAGAGTTGTAGAACCCCTGGTTGTCCTGGGTCTGGTTGACCGACTCCTTGACCAGCAGGGCCGCCATCGTCGGCACCTTCGCGATCCGCCTGGCGAACTCCAACGTCCGGTCGGCCAGTTGGTCGAGGGGAAACACCTTGGACACCATGCCGAGCTGGTAGGCCTCGTCGACCGAGAGGGTGTCGCCGGTGAGCATCAGCTCCTTGGTCTTGCGGGCGCCGAATTCCCAAGGGTGGGCGAAGTATTCGACGCCGCACATGCCCAGCCGGGTGCCGACCACGTCGGCGAAGCGGGTCCCCTCGGCCGCGACGATCAGGTCACACGACCACATCAGCATCAGGGCGGCGGCGTACACGTCGCCGTGCACCTGCGCCACGGTGATCTTGCGCAAGTTGCGCCACCGCAGGGTGTTTTGGAAGAAGTGGTGCCACTCCTGCAGCATCAGCTTCTCGGCCGCCTGGCGGGTCGCGCCGCCCTCGGTGAAGGTGGGGTGCTGGTCGGGGCCCGGCGCGTGCTCGGCCATGGCCTGCTTGGAACCCAGGTCGTGCCCGGAGGAGAACATCGGCCCGTGGCCGCCGAGGATCACCACGCGGACGTCGTCGTCGGCCTCCGCCCGGAGGAACGCCTCGTTCAGCTCGACGAGCAGCCCGCGCTGCTGGGCGTTGCGCTGGTCCGGTCGGTTGAGCATGATCCGGGCAATGGTGCCTTCGTCGAAGGTCTCGTACGTCACGAAGCGGTAGTCGGCCATGCCGTGCGACTCTATTCCTCCCGACATTCGGGCCAACCCCGTATCGCGTAGTGCATCCTTGGCGCGTGACCGTCGACGCGCTCCTGGAGACCATCCCGCCGATCGCGGTGTACCTCGTCGTCGGCGCGGTCATCGGCCTGGAGAGTCTCGGCATACCGCTGCCCGGCGAGATCGCACTGGTCAGCGCCGCACTGTTGGCCTCGCGGCACGAGCTCGACGTCAACCCCGTCGGCGTGGCGACGGCCGCCACCATCGGAGCCATCGTCGGTGACACGATCGGATACGCCATCGGCCACCGGTACGGCATGGGCCTGTTCGAACGACTCGGCAGACGCTTCCCCAAGCACTTCGGCCCCGGCCACGTCGCACTGGCCAAACGGCTCTTCACCCGGTGGGGCGTCTGGGCGGTGTTTTTCGGCCGGTTCATCGCGCTGCTCCGCATCTTCGCCGGCCCCCTCGCGGGGGCGTTGAAGATGCCGTACGGAAAGTTCTTGGCGGCCAACGCAACCGGCGCGGTGTTCTGGGCGGGCGGCACCACTGCCGTCGTCTACTACCTGGGCCTGGCCGCCGAGAAGTGGCTGTCCCGATTCTCCTGGGTCGCGCTGGCGCTGGCCGTGGTGATCGGCGTCGTGTTCACGATGGTGATGAAGGAGCGCACCGGCAAGGCCATCGCGAAGCTGGAGGACGAGCACGACTGGGACACGCTGCGAGGGAACTGACGCGCCGCTAGAGGTCGAGCACCAGTTCGCCGTCGGGCGTGGCGCAGCAGATCAAGACGTTGCCGTCGGCCGGCGGTTCCAGCGGCTCCGGTTCGTAGCGCACCGATCCCGACACCACCGCCGTCTCGCAGTTGTGGCAGACCCCCGTGCGGCACGACCATCGGGTGGGCACGTCGCACGCCTCGGCGAAGTCGAGCAGGCTTGGATACGCCGGCCCCCACGGCACGGTGAGTCCGCTGCGGGCGAAGCCGACATCGGGCCCGGGCCCGGGCTCCCCCGCCGGCACGTGGGGCGGGACGGACGCGGTCGCGGCAATGCCTGGCGTGAGACCTGCCGTCGCACCGAAGGTTTCACTGTGGATGCGGTCCGGTGCCAACCCGTACGCGGCGAGGGACGCCGTCAACACCGTCATGAAGTCGACGGGACCACACAGATAGGCCTCGGCGTCCCTGGGCGGTCCGAGCTCGTCCAGCGCCGCGGCCGAGATACGGCCCGTCCCGGTGTAGTCGACGCCGATCCGGTCGGCCGCCGCCGGCCGGCTGTAGAACACGTGCGACCGGCCGCCGGGCAGCCTGTCGAGGAGTTCGTGACACTCCGCGGCGAACGCGTCGGCCGTCCCGTCGCGCGCCCCGTGCAACCACCACACCTCGCGGGTCGTACCCGCCGCGACGAGCGCGTGCAGCATGGACAGCACCGGGGTGATCCCGACGCCGGCGGACACCAGCAGCACCGGTGGGCCGTCGGGGTCGTCGGTGATGGCGAGCGCGAACGTGCCACGCGGAGCGGCGACGTCGACCAGGTCACCCGTCGTCACCCCGGCGTGGAGGTATCCGCTGCCCCGGCCGTGCGGTTCCTTCTTGACTCCGATCCGGTAGATCCCCGAGCCGGGTGGATTGGACAGCGAGTAGTTGCGCAGGACGGCCGCCCCCGTGGGATCTGGGCGCAGCCGTAGCGTAATCGACTGTCCAGGTGACCAATTCGGTAGCAGAGCCCCCTCGGGGTCGGCCAACGTCAACGACCGGACGTCGGCACTCTCCTCGCGCACCGAGGTGACGCGCAGCGGCCGAAACCCCGTCCACGCGGGCGGCGGGGCGCTGGCCGCAGCGGTCAGCCCGGTGTTGCCCGCGGCTCCGTCCGCCTGCGTCACCAAACTCTGCAACGACGTCTTCCAACCGGGGCTCAGCGCAGGCACGCGCAGCGCCCGGTCGAGGCTGTCCCGGGGATGGCCGGGCAGGTACAGCAGGGCGTCGACCTCGGCGACGGTCACCTCCTCGGGGCCCGAGGCGACCTTCACGATCTCCTGGCCGGCGCACACCTCACCCTCGACGATTACCCGCAGATAGAACCCCGGCCGGCGATGAGACACCAGCAGGGCCGCCATGCTCGGCACCCCCACCCGCAGGCCGACCCGGTAACAGGTGACCCGTGGCTGGGTGACCTCGAACTCCGCCTCGCCGACCCGGTACCGGTCACCGATGCAGACCTCGTCGTCCGGCAGCCCGTCGACGGTGAAGTTCTCCCCGAAGTGGCCGGGCGTCAGGTCGTCGCGACCGAATTCGGCGTTCCAGTGGCGGTAGGAGTCGAGCTGGTAGACCAGGACGGCCCGGTTCTCGCCGCCATGCCCGCCCAGGTCGCCCTGACCGTCGCCGTCGACGTTGAGACTGCGCACCATCCGCGGTCCGTCGACCGGGGCCTTCCACGCGCCGGTGTGGACGACTCGTCCGTTCCACTCGACGTCGGCGGGAAGGCCGACGTTCAGTGAGATCAACGTGGCCATCGCCGTCACCCTTCCGTCGCCTGTGGAAAAAGATAGACCGACCCCGCCGCGCGTACTGTCGATTACGTGGCCCTGCCTGGATTGACGACGGTGCGTGACGGCCTCGGTCAGCGTTTGTTCGGGATGGTGGCGGGCCCGGAGGGTCCGGCCAACCGCGCGCGCATCCACGACACCCCCGGCCCGCGGTGGTTCGGCGAGGACCGTCCGATCAGACGGGTGCACGGCGACGCGTCGATGTTCGTCGGCGGACTGCGTGCGCTGCTGCTGCAATCCCTGCACCCGCTGGCCATGGCGGGCGTCGCCGACCACTCGGACTACCGCGGCGATCCGTGGGGTCGGCTGCAGCGCACCAGCACCTTCCTCGCGGTCACCACGTTCGGTCCGGCCGACGACGCCCAGCGTGCCGTCGACAAGGTTCGCGGCATCCACCGTCGCGTCCACGGGATGGCCGCCGACGGACGCCCCTACGAGGCCTCGGACCCGCACCTGCTCGAATGGGTGCACGTCGCCGAGGTCGACAGCTTCCTGCGGGCGCACCAGCTGTACGGCGCGCGTCCGCTCGACCAGCAGGGCCGGGACGACTACGTCGCCGACACCGCCCGGGTCGCCGCCGCGCTTGGAGTGCTCGACCCGCCGCGCACCGAAGACGAACTGAGACAACGCATCTCGGATTACCGGCCCGAGCTCGACGGTACGGCGGCCGCCCGCGAGGCGGCAAAGTTCCTGCTGCTCACTCCCCCGCTGCCGTTGCTGGCCAAGCCGCCCTACGCGGTGCTGGCGGCCACCTCGGTGGCCATGCTCCCGGCCTGGGCGCGGCTGCCGTTGCGACTGCCGTACCTGCCTCCTCTTGAGGCCACCGCCGTCCGGGTTGCCGGCCGAACCCTGGTCGGCGGCATCCGCTGGGCCCTCGCCCGCGGCTGACCCCCGTCACACGGGAATGGTTGTGCCCGTTTCCTTCTCGGCGAAGTCCACCAGCCGGGCGGCAACCTCGTAATCACACGCCTCTGCCGAGCGGCCGCTCAGCGTCGGGGCGCCCTTGAGCCCCAGCCGGCTGTCGATCCCGACGTAGCTGCCCGGCGGGATCGGTTCGCTGAGGCAGTACAGCGTCGGCGCCGCGCCCGCGTCGGTGTCGTTGGCGAGCACGCCGGCCGCCGTCTTCACGACCTTGTGGAACGCCGCCATCACGCCCTCGTCGGCCATGTTCGACAGGTTGGAGGCGACCCACCCGGGGTGGGTCAGCTGGCTGGTGACGGGCGAGCCGGCCTGCCGCAACCGTCGGTCGAGTTCGAGGCCCCACAGCATCACCGCCAACTTCGAGCGGGCGTAGGCGGGGAACGCCGACCACTTGCGGACGCGCAGGTGGGGGTCGTCGAGCCCGATCTTGCCGGTCTTGTGCGCGTCGGAGGCGACGTTGACGATCGTCGAGCGCACCCGTGGCAACAGGAGATTGGTCAACGCGAAGGGCCCGAGGAAGTTGGTGCCCAGGGTCATCTCGAAGCCGTCGGCGGTCTCGGACCGGCGCTGCGCGACCACCCCGGCGTTGTTGACCAACACGTCGACGTCGCCGTCGAACAGGCCTGGAAAGGCCCGGACGGACGACATGTCGGCGAGGTCCAGCTTGACCACCGACGTGTCTCCGCCGATCTCGGCGGCGCGCTGGGCGCCCAGCTCGACGTTGCGAACCGCGAGGATCACGTGGGCGCCGGCGCGGGCCAGGGCGCCCGCCGTCGCGAGGCCGACGCCGTTGGTCGCCCCGGTGACGATGACGCGCTTGCCGGTCAGATTGCCGAGTCGGGTCGGCGACCAGTGAGATGTCACCGGCTGAGACTAACCGCACCCCCGGGGAGGCATTCACCGAAAATAGACACAAATCCGGTCATGTCTACCAAACTGGCGGCGATGACTGACAGTGCGCGGCAGATCGAGAACCTGGTGTACACCTACGCCGAGCGGATCGACGCCGGCGACCTCGACGGGGTGGCCGCGCTCTTCGAGCACGGCCGGATCTGCGGCGTCGAGGACGGGCCGCCGGAGACGGTCTTCTCCGGAATCGACGGCGTGCGAAGGATGTACGGGATGGCGACGCGCCTTCACGACGACGGCACCCCGAAGACCAAGCACCTGACCACCAACGTCCGGGTCGAGGTCGACGACGAAGCGGGCACCGCACGGGCGAGCGCCTACTACTGCGTCACGCAGGCCACCCCCGACCTGCCGTTGCAGATCATCGTGACGGGTCACTACCGCGACACCTTCCACCGCGTCGACGGCAGGTGGTGGTTCGACAGCCGCACCATGTTCGTCGACCAAGTCGGCGACGTCAGCCACCACCTCAAGTTCTGACCGCCGTGGCCCACGCGTTCGAGGCGGCTCAGCTGATGACCACCGCCCGGCAGAAGGAGGGTCTCGACGACTTCGGTCCCCTGCCGTTCGCCGAACCGCTCGGCGTCCTGACCGAGGACTACGCCCAGGCCGATCTCAACGACGTCGGCGCCCACGTCCTGCGCTCCGGGCTGGTGCACAGCCTGCGGATGCGGTTGCGCGCCGAGGAGTGGATCCGGCGGTACCCCGAGATCCTGCGGGAGGAGATCGTCGCGCCGATCGTCGTGGTCGGCATGATGCGCAGCGGCACCACCCTGGTGCAGCGACTGCTCGCCGCCGACGACCGCTTCCACTGCGCGTACGGGTGGGAGGTGGTCGAGACCGCACCGAAGCTCGACTACCGGTGGTCGGATCCCGAGGACCCCCGCATCGTCGTCAGCGAGAAGCGCGAGGCGATCTCGCGCGAACTGGCACCCGAGCTGTTCGCGATCCACCCCATGTACGCCCGCGAGCCGGAGGAGGAGATCGTCTTCCTCTCCGACGCCTTCCTCTCACACGTGCCGGAGTCGGGCGCCCACGTCCCCCGCTACCGGTCCTGGATCGACGGGCAGGACTTCGCGCCCGCGTACGCGTATCTGCACCGAATGCTTCGTTTCCTGCAGTGGCAGAAGCGGATGGTCGGCGCGACCGCCGACCGATGGGTGCTGAAGTCGCCCGCGCACCTGGGCTACCTCGACGCGCTGCGGGCCGAATTCGGCGACCTGCACATCGTGCACATGCACCGCGACCCGCGCGAGACGATCCCGTCGGGCGCGGGCCTCAACGCCACGTTGCACGCGATGCACGCCGATCGGGTCGACCGCCACCGCGTCGGCGCCCAGTGGTTGCAGCGGATGGGGTGGACCAACGATCGGGCGATGGCCACCCGCGACCGCTGGCCGGACGAGGCGACGGTCTGTACCGACGTCGCCTTCGCCGACGCGGTCGCCGACCCGATCGGCCAGGTGGCCCGGGTGTACGACGCGATCGGCCTGCCGCTGACCGCCCACGCCGAGGCGGCGATGCGGCGATGGCTGGCGAACCGCCCGCGCGAGGCACCGCGACCGCCGTACACAGCAGGCGACTTCGGTCTCGACGACGCCCAGATCGACGAGCGCTTCGCCGCCTACGCCACCAGATTCCGTTCTGATTCGTCATCGAGGAGACCACGTTGACCGAGTACACCGCCGACCCCGTCGCCACGGCGTCGCAGCACGAGCAGGAACTGGCGGCACTCGAGCTCGTCGAGCATCCGACGGTCACGGCGGCGTACCGCAGCGTCGCCGAGACGTGGCTGAGTCGCGCGAAGGCGTCCGAGGCGATGCGCGCCCGCTTCGACGCCGCGTTCGCCGAGGTGATGTTCTCCGCGGCGATGTGGTCGTCCAACCAGGACGTGTTGCGGCCGAAGGTCACCTGCATCACCCGGCTCGCGCATCCGGTCGCGGATCGCCGCATACCCGGATCCCGTTGGGGCATCGACAATCCCGACAGCGTGTACCGGGTGATTCCGATCTCCGGTGAGGAACGCTACGAGATTCACGGCCGCGTCGGCGCCCACCGCATGACCGAGAACTACTTCACGCTGTGGGACGCCAACATGGGCACGGTCGCGGTGCTCGACGGCCGCAGGATGGACGTCGAGTCCGACGGGTCGTTCACCGTCACCGTCGACGCCGATCCGCCCGGCGGACGTCCCAACCACGTGCAGTCCACGCCGGCGGCGCACGAGTTCTACATCCGCGACGTCCTGCTGAACTGGGATCGCGACGACCCCAATCACCTGACCGTGCAACGGTTGGGCGGCGCGCCCGTGACCCGGGCTCGCTCGCTCGACGAACAGGCCGAGGCCACCGCGGCGATGATGGCCCACTTCGCCAACTTCACCGGCAAGCTCAGCCACGGCGTCTACAAGATGCCGCCCAACGACTTCAACCTGGCCTGGTCGGCGGACAAGGTCGGCGCCATGCGCAATCAGGTCTACGTGATGGGCCGCTTCGACCTGGGACCGGGCGAGTGCTTCGTCGTCGACGTCGGCGACGGTGGCGCCGAGTACTTCACGGTGCCGCTGAGCAACGTGTGGGGCACCACCCTCGACATCGTCGACCGCACGGGCAGCCTCAACAAGTCCCAGTCCGTGCCCAACGACGACGGCACCTACACCTACGTCATCTCCCCATGCGATCCCGGCGTCGCCAATTGGATCGACTCCGACGGTCTCACCGAGGGCATCCTGACCCTGCGGATGGCCGAATTCGGTGGCGAGGGACCGGCCGACGACCTCGGTGCCCGCGGCCGCGTGGTGTCGCTGGACCGGCTCGAGACCGACGTTCCGACGCTGCGCCGGGTGTCGGAGTCCGAACGCGCAACCGAGCTTGCCGACCGTCGCGCCGCGTATCTGCGCCGCCTGCCCGAGGGGACGATCTGACATGGGCTGCTGGTTGGTCACGGGATGTTCGACGGGCATCGGGCGCGAGATCGCCCGTGCCGCACTGGAGGCGGGCCACTCCGTGGTGGTGACCGCCCGACGCACCGAGTCGATCGCCGACTTCGGTGACGACTTCGGCGATCGCGCCGCGGTCGTCGCCCTCGACGTCACCGACAAGGCCCAGATCGCCGCGGCGGTGCGAATCGCGGACGAGGCCTTCGGCGGCGTCGACGTCCTGGTCAACAACGCCGGCAACGGTTACCTGTCCGCCATCGAGGAGGGCGAGGACGACCGGGTGCGAAAGTTGTTCGACACCAACTACTTCGGCGTGGTCGACACGATCAAGGCCGTGCTGCCCGGCATGCGGGCCCGTCACACCGGGCACATCGTCAACATCTCGTCGATGACGGGTCTGGTCGCGAACCCGCCGAACGGCTACTACTCCTCGACGAAGTTCGCCCTGGAAGCGCTCACCGAGGCGCTCGCCCAAGAAGTGGGGCCGCTCGGCATCAGGGTGACGGCAATCGAGCCCGGCGCCTTCCGCACCGACTGGGCGGCACGGTCGATGTGGGAGTCCTCCACTTCCATCGGCGATTACGACGACAACGTGGGCGCGCGCAAGACGATGATCAAGGAGTTCGCCAACCATCTGCCCGGCGATCCCCGCAAGGTCGCCGAGGCGGTCCTCATGGTGACCACCCTCGACGCGCCGCCGCTGCGCCTGCTGCTCGGCAGGGACGTCCTGAAGGCGGTGCGCGACAAGCTCGCCGCGTTCTCCGCCTCGATCGACGAGTGGGAGACGGTCACCAAGGACGTCAACTTCCCGAAGGGCTCGTGACGGTGTCCGCTCCCGACGGGCAACTCGCGGGCAAGGTCGCCCTCGTCACCGGGGCCGCCCGCGGGATGGGCCGCGCCCACGCCGTCACGCTCGCCAGCAGGGGCACCGACGTCGTGGCCGTCGACGTCTGCGCCGAGTTCGACACCACCGACTACCCCGGCGCCACCACCGACGACCTGGCCGAGACGGTCCGCCTGGTGCAGGCCCATGGCCGCCGAATCCTGGCCACCCAGGCCGACGTTCGCGATCCCGACGCGGTCGCGGCCGTGGTCGCCGACGGCGTGGAACGATTCGGCCGCCTGGACGTCGTCATCGCCAACGCCGGCATCATCCGGGTCAGCGACACCGACCACCGGGCGAAGGCGTTCCGCGACGTCGTCGAGGTCAACCTGATCGGCGCGTGGAACACCGTGGACGCAGCCATCCCGGCGATGGTCGCCGGCGGCCGCGGCGGATCCGTGGTGCTGGTCAGCTCGACCCAGGGCATCAGGGCCGCCGGCACCGAACGCGCGGGCATTCAGGGCTACGCCGCCTCCAAGCGAGCCCTGGTGGCGCTGATGCAGGTGTGGGCCGACCAGCTGGCCGAGCACTCGATCCGGGTGAACGTGATCCATCCCAGCGGTGTCGCGACCGACATGATCCTCAACGAGACCACCATGAAGCTGGCCGCTGCGGGTGACCCGTGGCTGGTCAGTCAGCGCAACGCCCTGCCGATCGCACTGTTGCAACCCGAGCAGATCGCGGCCGCGGTGGCGTGGCTGGTGTCCGACGACGCGGCGTTCATCACCGGCACCTCGTGGCCGTTGGACGCCGGATTCACGCTGAGGAGTTGAGGATCGACCATGACGACCGACGATGACTGGGACGAGACCGTCGACGTGGTGGTCGTCGGCTCGGGCGGCGGCATCACCGGCGCCTACACGGCCGCCCGCGAAGGCCTGTCCGTCGCCCTGGTCGAGGCATCCGACGAGTTCGGGGGGACGACGGCCTACTCCGGCGGCGGCGGAATGTGGTTCCCGTGCAACCCGGTGCTGCGCCGGGCGGGCGCCGACGACGACACGATCGACGACGCGCTTACCTACTTCCACGCCGTCGTGGGCGACCGCACGCCGCGGGACCTGCAGGACGCCTACGTCGAGGGCGGGGCGCGCCTGGTCGAGTATCTCGAGCAGGACGACGCGTTCGCGTTCAAGGTGCTGCCGTGGCCCGACTACTTCGGCAAGGCCCCGAACGCGCGTCTGGACGGCATGCGCCACATCGTGTCCCGAGCGTTGAAGGCGGAGGTCCTCGGCCCCCACGCCGACCGAATCCGCGGACCGCTCGACACCGAACGGCTCGGCACACCCGCGCCGGATCTGCTCACCGGTGGCCGCGCCCTCGTCGGCCGCCTCCTGGCCGCTCTGCTGCGTCATCCGCACGCGTCGGTGCACCTCGAGTCCCCGCTGACCGACCTCGTCGTCGACGACGGCGCAGTGACCGGGGCCGTCGTCCGGCGCGACGGCGCCCGCGTACGGATCCGCGCGCGCCGGGGCGTCCTGCTTGCAGCCGGCGGGTTCGAACACGACACCGAGATGCGCGAAACCTACGGCGTGCCAGGGCGTTCCGCCGATTCGATGGGCGCTCCGGACAACACCGGCGCCGCACATCGGGCGGCCATCCGGATCGGTGCCGCCACCGACCTGATGGATCAGGCCTGGTGGTCTCCCGGATTGACGCACCCCGACGGCCGGTCGACCTTCTCCCTGGGAGCCACGGGCGGCATCTTCGTCGACTCCAACGGTCGACGCTTCGTCAACGAGTCGGCCCCCTACGACCGGCTGGGTCGTGACGTCATCGCACACATCGCCTCCGGCGCAGCGGAATTGCCGTTCTGGATGGTCTACGACGACGCCGGCGGCGAGACTCCGCCGCTGCTGTCGGCGAGCGTGTCGCTCGTCGAGACCGAGCGCTACCGCGACGCGGGGCTGTGGCACACCGCGGACACCCTGGAGGATCTCGCCGCGGCGATCGGCGTCCCACCCGCCACGCTCGTCGACACCGTCTCGCGCTTCAACGCATTGGCGGCCGACGGTCGCGATCCGGACTTCGGCCGCGGCGACGAGGCCTACGACCGCGCGTTCACCGGCGGCGCGTCACCCCTGGTGCCGGTGACAAGGCCGCCGTACCACGCCGCCGCGTTCGGCCTGTCCGACCTCGGCACCAAGGGCGGCTTGCGCACCGACCGCGACGCCCGCGTGCTGGACGCCGCGGGCCGGCCGATCCCGGGCCTGTATGCCGCGGGCAACACGATGGCCGCGGTCAGCGGGACGGTCTATCCGGGCGGCGGCAACCCGATCGGCGCCTCGATGTTGTTCAGCCACCTCGCCGCTCTCCACATGGCTGATCGCACGACTTCATGACACCGACGCCTCCGACGGGCATCATTCGGCCATGCCTTCCTCACTGCAGCGTTACGCCGACCGTCGGGTCCTGATCACCGGAGGTGGCTCCGGTATCGGACAGGCCACCGTTCTGCGCATCCTCGACGAGGGCGGCACCGTCGTCGCTGCCGACATCAGTGCCGCCGGGCTCGACGACACCGTGGCGAAGGCCGACCCGCACGGCGAACGCCTGTCGACGGTCCAGATGGACGTGGGCGACGAGGCGTCGGTCCGCGCCGGGGTGGCCGAAGCGGTCGACGCGGTCGGCGGGCTGGACACGTTGGTCAACGCCGCGGGCATCCTGCGGTCGGCGCACTTCGTCGACACGACGCTCGCCGACTTCGAGAAGGTGGTGCGGGTCAACCTGTTCGGCACGTTCCTCGTCACCCGCGAGGCCATCCCGGCGCTCCGCCGCGGCACCGCGGCCGCCGTCGTCAACTTCAGCTCCACCTCGGCGAACTTCGCCCACCCGTACATGGCGGCCTACGCCGCGTCCAAGGGCGGCGTGCAGGCGATGACCCACGCCCTCGCGCTGGAGTTCAGCAAGGAACGCATCCGGTTCAACTGCGTGCAGCCGGGGTCGGTCTCGTCGGGGATGACCGACGGCGTCGGCGAGTCCAGGCAGAGCGTGGGACCCGGCCTGCCCGACGACATGGACTTCGCGTTGCTCGGAAAGATCATGGCCGTGCTGCCGCTGGAGGACGGCGCGATGTTCGCCAAGCCCGACGCCGTGGCCAGCGTCGTGGCGATGCTCGGCTCCCCGGACGCCTACTGGGTGACCGGCACCGAGGTCCGGGTCGACGGCGGCACCCACATGTAGCTCGGGCCCGAGAATCCAGGGAACCGGACGGCGGCTGGGATAGGTTGGCCGCGGGCCGCCGACCAGGCGGCACGACGTTCGATCGGAAGACATCCTTAAGGCATGCGAGTTGACGGGCGGGACGTTGCCGTTTCCGGCGACCTGTTGCAGCCCCTCGTCCGTCGCACCAACGACATCTTCCGGTTGGCGCTGGCGGCGCTCTTCCTGGTCGTGGTCATCACCGGTTCACTCATCACCCGCCGGGACTGGGTGGCGCTGGAGCGTTCCATCTCGGGGATCGTCGCGCTGCTGACCCCGACGCAGTCGAACCTCGTGTACCTGGCTTACGGCGTCGCCATTCTGGCGCTGCCGTTCGCGATCCTGATCGGGCTGGTCACCGCCCGTCGATGGCGACTGCTCGGCGCCTACGCCACGGCCGCGGCGATCGCCGTTCTGGCGCTGTCGATCAACTCCAACGGCTTCGCGGCGCCGCGCTGGCACTTCGACCTCGACGACCGCCTGCAGACCCTGCTGTCGCAGTTCCTCGACGACCCGCGCTGGATCGCCATGCTCGCTGCGATGCTGACGGTGTCGGGGCCGTGGCTGGAGGCCCGCTGGCGCCGCTGGTGGTGGACGCTGCTGCTCGCCTTCGTGCCCATTCACCTCGTCGTCAGCGCCGTGGTGCCCGCCCGGTCGCTGTTGGGGCTGGCGGTGGGGTGGTTCGTGGGGGCGCTGACGGTGCTGGTGGTCGGGACCCCCGCGCTCGAGGTGCCGCTCGACGGGGCCGTGCGCGCGCTGGTCCGCCGCGGGTTCCCGGTGACCGGGCTGACGGTGATCCGGCCCGCCGGTCCGGGACCGCTGGTGTTGTGGGCGGCGACCGACGACCCCGAGGACGAACCGGGGTCCCGGGCGATCCTCGAGATGTACGGACCCAACCAGCGCAGCGGCGGCATCATGAGCCAGATCTGGCGGCGGGCGCGGTTGCGCAACAGCGAGACCGCTCCCCTGCACGCCTCGATGCGGCGCGCCGTCGAGCATCGCGGCCTGATGGCCATCGCCATCGGCGACCTGGGCGTGGCGAACAGCACGACGGTCGCGCTGTCCGCCCTCGACCGCGGCTGGACGCTCTACGCCCACACCCCCACGCGCGGGGTGGCGCTCGACGAGACCTCCGCCGACGAATCGCTGGTCGCCCCCGTCTGGAAGGCGCTGGCCACACTCCACGGCCACCAGATCTCCCACGGCGACCTGCGGGGCAAGGAGATCACCGTCGACGTCGGCGACGGTGACCCCACGGCGCTGTTCGGCGGGTTCGGCAGCGCCGAATACGGCGCCACCGACGTCCTGCTCCAGGCCGACATCGCCGCCCTGCTGGTGACGACGACGGCGATCTTCGGCGCCGAGGCGGCGGTGCGCGCCGCCATCGCAGAGTTCGACAGGGACACCGTTCTCAACGCCTCCCGCCGGCTCACCAAAGCCGCTCTGCCCAAGCACATTCGCGCCTCGGTGATGGATCCGGCGACCGTGATGTCGACGGCCCGTGACGAGGTGATGCACCAGACGGGTGCCGACCAGATCAAGGCCGAGACCATCACCCGCTTCACCAGGATCCAGGTGATCCAGCTGGTGCTGCTGGTGGCGCTGGTCTACGTCGCCTATCCGTTCATCAGCACCGTGCCCGCGTTCTTCTCGGAGTTGCGCACCGCCAACTGGTGGTGGGCGCTGCTCGGGTTGGCGGTGTCGGCGCTGACGTACGTGGGGGCGGCCGCGGCCCTGTGGGCGTGCGCCTCGGGGGCGGTGAGCTTCCGCAACCTCACGATCATGCAGGTGGCCAACACGTTTGCCGCCACCACGACGCCCGCCGGCGTCGGCGGACTCGCCCTCAGCACCCGGTTCCTCCAGAAGGGCGGGCTCGGCGCGCTGCGGGCCACCGCCGCGGTGGCACTGCAGCAGTCGGTACAGGTGATCACCCACGTGGGGCTGCTCATCTTCTTCAGCGTGATCGCCGGAACGTCGGCGAACCTGTCCCACTTCGTCCCCAAGACCACGGTGCTCTACCTCATCGGCGGCGTGGCGCTCGGCATCGTCGGCGTCTTCACGTTCGTACCCAAGCTGCGACGCTGGCTGGGTACCGAGCTGCGGCCCCGCATCAAGGAGCTGGGCGGTGAGCTCGTCGAACTGGCGCGCGAGCCAAAGCGCCTCGCAATCATCGTGGCGGGTTGCGCCGCGACGACTCTCGGTGCGGCACTGGCACTCTGGGCCAGCGTCGGGGCGTTCGGCGGCGGCACCACCTTCGTCACGGTCACCGTCGTCACGATGATCGGCGGCACCCTGGCCTCGGCCGCCCCCACCCCCGGTGGCGTCGGCGCCGTCGAAGCCGCGCTGATCGGTGGACTCGCCGCGTTCGGCGTGCCCGCCGCGGTCGCCGTGCCGTCGGTCCTGCTCTACCGGGTGCTCACCTGCTGGCTGCCCGTGTTCGTCGGCTGGCCGGTGATGCGGTGGCTGACCAGACGGGACATGATCTGACCGGCTGGCGCACTCTCGCCCGCGGTCGCCGCCGATGGTGTTTGATGACGGGGTGGCAGACCTCAGCCGCAGCCGCACGATAACCGCCCCGCCGCAGACGATCTGGGACGTCCTCGCCGACTTCGGGTCCCTCAGTGCGTGGGTGGACGACGTCGACCACTCCTGCATCCTCACGCGCGGGCCGGGAGGGGCGGCAGCGGGCACGACGCGCCGCGTCCAGGTGGGGCGCAACGTGCTGGTGGAACGCATCACCGAATTCGACCCGGCCGTGGCGCTGGCCTATCACGTCGAGGGCCTCCCCAGCCGGCTGCGCACCGTCGTCAACCGGTGGACGTTGCGGCCGGCCGGCACCTCGACGGAGGTCACGGTGACCAGCACGGTCGACGTCGGCGCGGGCCCGGTTGCCGGCGCGGCCGAATGGGTCGTCTGCCGCGGCATGGCCAAACTGTCCGAGTCGATGCTCACCGGCTTGGCCCGACGAACGGAGCACACCCGTGGCTGACCCGCATCGCCCCGACGTCGTCATCCTGATGACCGACGAGGAGCGCGCCATACCGCCGTACGAGTCGCCGGACCTGTTGGCCTGGCGCCGCCGCGCCCTCGGCGGGCGACGGTGGTTCGACGAGCACGGCGTGAGCTTCGAGCGGCACTACACGGGGTCGTTGGCGTGCGTGCCGAGCCGCCCGACGATCTTCACCGGCCAGTATCCCGACCTGCACGGGGTGACCCAGACCGACGGGATCGGCAAGCGGTACGACGACTCGCGGCTGCGGTGGCTGCGCAGTGGCGAGGTGCCGACGCTCGGCAACTGGTTCCGCGCCGCGGGGTACGACACCCATTACGACGGCAAGTGGCACATCTCGCACGCCGATCTCCAGGACCCGGTCACCGGCGAGACGTTGGCCACCAATGACGACGACGGCGTCGTCGACGACGCCGCGGTTCGGCGTTATCTGGACGCCGACCCGCTCGGCCCGTACGGCTTCTCCGGCTGGGTGGGCCCCGAGCCGCACGGTGCGGCGTTGGCCAACAGCGGGTTTCGACGCGATCCGCTGTTCGCCGACCGCGTGGTGGCCTGGCTGACCGACCGCTACGAGCGACGCCGTGCCGGTGACGAGGCCGCGATGCGTCCGTTCCTCCTGGTCGCCAGCTTCGTCAACCCGCACGACATCGTGCTGTTCCCGGCGTGGCAACGCCGCAGTCCGCTGACCGCGTCGCCGTCGTTGGATCCGCCGCACGTGCCGGCGCCACCGACCGCCGACGAGGACCTGCGCACCAAGCCGGCCGCACAGATCGCGTTTCGCGAGGCGTACTACTCCGGCTACGGTCCGGCACCGGCGATCGGCCGCGGATACAAGCGCAACGCGCAGCAGTACCGCGATCTGTACTACCGCCTGCACGCCGAAGTGGACGAACCGCTCGACCGGGTGCGGCGCGCGGTCACCGAGGGCGGGTCCGAGAACGCGGTCCTGGTGCGGACCTCGGATCACGGCGATCTCCTCGGCGCCCACGGCGGGCTGAATCAGAAGTGGTTCAACCTGTACGACGAAGCCACCCGGGTGCCGTTCGTCATCGCCCGGGTCGGTGCGGACGCGACGGCGGCACGGACCGTCTCGGCACCGACGTCGCACGTCGACCTGGTGCCCACCCTGCTCGGCGCTGCGGGCGTGGACGTCGACGTCGTCGCCGACGTGCTCTCGGAGTCCTTCTCGGAGGTGCACCCGCTGCCTGGCCGCGACCTCATGCCGGTCGTGGACGGCGCGGCCCCGGACGAGGGCCGGGCGGTGTACCTGATGACGCGGGACAACGTGCTCGAGGGTGACACCGGCGCCTCGGCGGCCGCCCGCGGAATGGGTCTGACGGTGAATCCGCCTGCGCCGCTGCGTATCAGGATTCCCGCGCACGTGGCGTCCAACTTCGAGGGCTTGGTGGTGCGCGTGGACGACGCCGACGCCCCCGGTGGTGACGGCCATCTGTGGAAGCTGGTGCGCACCTTCGACGATCCGTCGACCTGGACCGAGCCAGGCGTGCGTCACCTGGCCGCCAACGGCTTCGGCCGCGACGTGTACCGGACCGATCCGCTCGACGACCAGTGGGAGCTCTACGACCTGACTGCCGATCCCGTCGAGGCCGACAACCGGTGGGACGACCCGGCCCTGCACGACGTCCGCGCGCACCTACGCGTGCAGCTCAAGCAGGCGCGGGCCACCTCGGTGCCCGAGCGCAATCGACCGTGGCCGTACGCCGACCGTCAGCCCCCGGCCGGCCGGTCGGGGGGCGTGATTCGTTGGGCGCTCGGCAAGACCCTCTCGCCGAGACAGCACGGGTAGTCGCGCAGACGCCCCACGGGCAACAGTGGGTACTGTCTCGGCGCGCCGACTCACTCCGGCCAGGCGGAGTTGGTGATCACGTCGACGAAGTCGGTTCGCGTGAAGCCGGGCACGAAGTGTTCGAGGACGTCGGCGTTGACGGTGCCGAAGGTGGTGTCCGGGCGGTCGGAGAAGCCGTCGGCGAAGGCCTGCAGGATCTGGGCCTTGAAGTTCGGTCGCGGGTGCGCCGAGGTCACGGCGTCGATCTCCGCGGAGTCGATCGCGTCCAACCGGAGTCCCAGCACGTCGGTCTCCACGCCGGCGGTGGTCGCAGCGATCACCGGGTCCAGCCCGTAGGGCACCTCGGGCGTGGTGTGCAGCGCGATCGCCGTCCACACGACGTCGGTCTCCGGACGCGAGAAGCCGTGTGAGAGCAGGAATTCCCGCGCGGCGTCGGCACTGTCCATCTCGAACCGCTGGGCGGTGCCTCGGTACGGCGGCACCAGCCCGGTGTCGTGGAACAGTGCGGCGACGTACAGCAATTCGGCGTCGGGGGTGATCCCGAATCTGCGCGACTGCAGGCTGCCGAACAGGAACACCCGGCGCGAGTGGTGGAAGATCAACTCGGTGGTGGTGTCCCGGATCAACTCGGTCGCGTCCTTCACCAGCGCGCTGTCCGGTATCGCGACGCCCGCAATGTTCTCGGTCATGATGTGTTCCCTTCGACGTGGCCGGCGGTGGTGCCGGTCTACTCCTTCGACTATCGGTCCGACGGAGGCGCCCGTGCCGTGCGCTTCCAGACATGAAAACCTCAGATATGGACACTGAAGCGCACGACGTCGTGGTCCTGCTCTACGACGGAGTCCAGATGCTCGACGTCGCGGGTCCGATCGACGCGTTCGCCTCGGCCAACGCCTTCGGTGCGGCCTACCGCATCACCCACGCCTCGCTGACCGGTGCCGACGTGGTGGCCAGCTCGGGTGCCCGCCACGGCGCGGACGCGGGCGTCGACGACCTTCCTGCGACGTTCGGCACGCTGCTGGTGCCGGGGTCGCCGAACTGGCAGGCCAGCGTCACCGACACCGCCCTCGTCGCCGCGGTGCGGGACCTCTCCCAGCGCAGCCGTCGCACGGTGTCCATCTGCGCGGGCGCCTTCCCGCTGGCGGCGACGGGGCTGCTCGACGGTCGCCGCGTCGCCACGCACTGGAAGCTGGCCCGCCACCTGGCCGCACGCTATCCAGAGGTGACCGTCGACTCGGCGTCGTTGTTCGTCACCGACGGCACGTTCACGACCTCGGCCGGCGTCACGGCGGGCATCGACCTGGTCCTGTCGCTGATCGAGCAGGATCACGGACCGGTGCTCGCCAGGGAGGTTGCCAGGGACCTGGTCGTGTTCATGGCCCGCCCTGGTGACCAGTCCCAGTTCAGCGTGCGCCTCGACGCGCAGCCCACCGATCACTCCGTGGTGCGCATGGTGATGGACGACATCACCGAGAACCCCCGCCGCAACCACACGTTGGCCAGTCTCGCGGACGGAGCCGGCGTCAGCCCGCGGCACCTGTCGCGCTTGTTCCTCGCCGAAACCGGCCACACCCCACAGCACTTCGTCGACCGGACCCGCCTGGAGGCAGCGTGCGCGGCGTTGACCAGTGGCCACGCGACACTCGACCAGGTGGCCGAGCAGACGGGGGTGGGCTCGAGCGAGTCGTTGCGCCGGCTGTTTCACCGCGAGCTCGGCATCACCCCCAGCGCCTACCGCAGTCGCTTCAGGACGTCCCGGTCGACGTGAACGCTTCGCGGTTGTCGCGGACGAACTCGACGAAGGACTGCGGTTCCCGGCCGATGACGTCGGACAGTTTCTTCGGGTCCGGCACGATCGCCGCGCCGGCGCGCTGGGCCAACTGGGCCCCGACCGCCGAGATGTGTTGTGCCATGGCGTCGTTGACGACGCCAGAAGACATCGAGGCGTCCTCCAACGTTCGCTGCCATTCCCCGGCGGAGATCGGCGCGAACTCGACCGCGCTGCCGATCTCCGCGCTGATCGCCTCGGCGATCTGAACGTGGCTGAGCAGTTCCGCTCCCGGCGGATAGCTGACCTTGGCGCCGGCGAAGCGGTCGGGGTCGACCAACGCGGCGACGGCGAGGTCGGCGGCGTCGCGCCCACCGATCCACGGCGCGGGTGCCGTGCCGAAGCTGTTGGCGAACCGGCCGGTTTCGCGAATTTCCTTGCCGTGCAACACGACGACGTTCTCGTAGAACAGCGCCGCGACCCTGAGCACGGTGGGATCGAGGCCGGCCCAAGTGAACACCTCCTCGGCAACCCACTGCGCGCGACCGAGCGCGCTCGGGCTGTCGGCCGCGGAGGGGCCCATCGACATCACCACGAGGTGGGGCGACACCCCATCGGCCCGCAGCACCGAGGCCAGGTTCGAGGCGGCCGCGACGGCACCCGCGGCGATCGGGTAGGCGAAGTAGACGGCGTCGACTCCCGCGACCGCGTCGACGAGCGTCCTGCGGTCCATCAGGTCGCCCATGACCACCTGAACGCCCCGACGCTCGAGATCGTCCACGTGCGCGCCGCGGGAACGCAGGAACAGTCGAACCGCGCGACCGCGGGCCAGGAGTTGCTCGACGACGCGCCGTCCGGTGCCACCGTGCCCACCGGCGCCGATCACCAGTACGAGCGGCTTCGCTTCTTCGGCCATCAATCCTCCTGGGTATGGTTGACAATACTCAGGTGGAGACGTTACTACGGTTCCCTCGCAGTGCGGGCGGGGGGACTCGAACCCCCACGCTCTTCCGAGCAATGGCACCTAAAGCCATCATGTCTGCCAATTCCATCACGCCCGCAACGCGTGAAATCGTACCTGCATCATCGGATGCCTCTCGGGCAGCGCACGGTCACGTCACGTGCGGCGCGGAGTACGGCTGCCGTGGGCGATCGACCTCGAGCCCTGGCTGACGTCGACCGGGCCACCGAGGAGTGCGCCGGCGGCCACGTCCGTCGCGGTACCGTGGACGAATGTCCACTACACGGCGTAGGAGACCGGCGCTCGTCGCGCTGGTGTTCGTCGCCGCAGCGGGCTGCCTGGTCCTGGCCTGGTGGCAGTGGACGCGCTACGAGTCGGCGTCCGGCTCGTTCCAGAATCTCGGGTACGCCCTGCAGTGGCCCATGTTCGGCGGCTTCTGCTTCTATGCGTACTACAAGTTCGTCCGCTACGAAGAGGCCCCGCCGCCGAGGCCGGACCACGACAAGCCGACCGAGATCCCCGACGGTCTGCTGCCCGAGCGGCCCACGGTCGCCGCGCACCACGACGACGACCCCACGCTTTCCGAGTACAACGCGTACCTGGCCGAGCTCGCCAAGGCCGACCGCCGCCCCGACACCGACGACAGGACCACGACATGAGCAGTCCCGAACCCGACGCACCCGTTGCCGACGAGTCGTCACCGCGGACCCCGAAGGAGCCCATCCGCAAGGCACTGATCGCCTACCGCGTCCTGGCCTGGACCACGGGGCTCTGGCTGATCGCGCTCTGCTACGAAATGGTGCTGAAGTACATCGTGCAGGTCGAGGATCCGCCGAGCTGGATCGGCGTCGTGCACGGCTGGGTGTACTTCGCCTACCTGCTGTCGGCCGCGAACCTCGCCACCAAGGTGCGGTGGCCCATCGGCAAGACCATCGGCGTGCTGTTGGCCGGCACCATCCCGCTGCTCGGCGTCATCGTGGAGCACTTCCAGACCAAGCAGATCAAGGCCGCCTACGACCTCTGAGGCTGCGGCCGGTCAGACCAACGCGCGCAACGCGGGCAGCAGCAGGCCCAGGGCGCGCCCACGATGGGACGCGGCATCCTTCTCCGCCGGGGTCAGTTCGCCCGCGGAGCGATCCGAGCCGGCCGGCACGAAGATCGGGTCGTATCCGAACCCTCCGTCGCCCCGGGGGGCGCGGGCGATGCGGCCGGTCCACTCCCCACGGAACACGCTCTCGCCCGCCGACGACACCAGTGCGCACGCCGAGACGAACGACGCACCGCGCCGGTCGTCGGGAACGTCGTGCAGCTGACCAAGCAGCAGTTGGAGATTGGCGACGTCGTCGCCGTGGGCCCCCGCCCACCGCGCGGAGAGCACGCCGGGCATCCCGTTGAGCGCGTCGACGGCGAGCCCCGAATCGTCGGCCACCGAGGCGAGCCCGCTCGCCCGATACGCATCGCGCGCCTTGGCCAACGCGTTCTCCTCGAACGTGGCACCCGTCTCGGGCGCCTCCTCGAACGGCTCCACGTCGTCGAGTGACAGCAGGCGCAGACCCCCGACGCCGGCGTCGTCGAGCACGCGGCGCAATTCGGCCAGCTTCTTCGGGTTGCGGCTGGCGACCAGCAGAACGGTCAGCTTCCGAACGCCTTCTTGGGCGGCGTCGTCGGCTCCGGCAGCTCGCCCGGGTAGGGCAGCGCAAGTGCGTCGCGCTGCACCACGAACAACTGGTCGCAGGCGGCCAGCGCGGCGTCGAGCATCTTGTCCAGCGTCGTGCGGGGGAAGGTCGCACCCTCGCCGGTGCCCTGGATCTCGACGAGGGTCCCGGTGTCAGTGGCGACGACGTTCATGTCGACCTCGGCGCGGGAGTCCTCCTCGTACGGCAGATCGGTGCGCACCCGCCCGTCGACGACGCCGACCGACACCGCCGCGATGGCGCACGACAACGGCCGCGGGTCCGACAGCCGCCCGGCGGCCGACAGATAGGTGACCGCGTCGGACAGGGCCACGTACGCACCGGTGATGGCCGCGGTCCGGGTGCCGCCGTCGGCCTGCAGCACGTCGCAGTCGATGGCGACCGTGTTCTCCCCCAGCGCCGCAAGGTCGATGCACGCCCGCAGCGAGCGTCCGACCAGTCGGCTGATCTCCTGGGTGCGGCCGCCGACCTTGCCCCGGACCGACTCACGGTCCGAGCGCGTGTGGGTGGCGGCGGGCAGCATCGCGTATTCGGCGGTCAGCCAGCCCAACCCCGAGCCCTTGCGCCAGCGCGGCACGCCCTCGGTGACGCTGGCCGTGCACATCACGCGCGTCTGACCGAACTCGACGAGGACGGATCCGGCCGGATGCTTGGTGAAGCCGCGGGTGATGGTTACCGGTCGCAACTCGTCGTCGAGTCGTCCGTCTTCTCGTCTGGACACCCGCCAACCCTAACCGGTACGGGGTGGTGGCTAGTGCGCCACGACCTCGAACGCCTCGTTGCACACGACGGCGTGCACCGGTCCGTCGAACTCCGCCTTGGCCTCACTGATGACGTCCTCACGCGACGTCCACGGCGGGATGTGGGTCAACAGCAGCTCGTGCACCCCGGCCTTGGCGGCCACGCGGCCCGCCTCGGTGCCCGAGAGGTGCAGCTTCGGCGGCCGGTCGGCGGCGTGCGTCCACGACGCCTCGCAGAGGAAGACGTCGGCGCCGGTGGCCAATTCGATCAGCTCGTCGCAGTAGCCCGTGTCACCGCTGTAGACCAGCGTCGCCCCGGACGGATCGGTGAAGCGCATGCCGTAGGACTCCGTCGGATGACACACCAAGCGGGGCAGCACGTTCAGCGCCCCGATCTGGACCGCTTCACCGTCCACCCACTGGTGAATGTCGAAGATGTCGGTGAAGTCGTCGATCTCACCACCCTCCGGTGAGGACGCCGCGCCCAGCCGCGACCACGTGTCGGCCGGTCCGTACATCAGCGCTCGGCCCTTGGGGGGTGTCGGGTGATAGCGACGCCAGACGAACAGACCGGGTAGGTCCAGGCAGTGGTCGGCATGCAGGTGCGAGAGGAGGACGTTGACGGTGCCGGGGTCGGCGTGGCGCTGCAGTGCGCCGAGCACTCCGCCGCCGAAGTCGACGGCCAGCGGCGGGGTGTCCGGCGCCGTGACCAGGTACCCGGAAGCAGGCGAATCCGGCCCGGTGACGCTACCGGAACAGCCCAGTACGGTGACTCGCACGCCCATCAGCTTGCCATGCCCGATCCGCGCGTGACGAAAACATCAGTGCAATTCGTTCCCAGTGTCATGAACCGGGCGAATCGTGAGCTCTCAGCTGGCCCGACGCCCACCGAGACGGCGCCCGCGGCGCGACGCGATTGTGGCGAAAGCCTCGTGTCAGCAAAGCGCAACGGATGCTCAGACGGCCGAGCGTGGCGCGATCTTCGGCGTGCGCTTGGCCCTCGTTCGTCGCTCGGGACCCGAGAGCACGTACGCGGCGAAGACGCCGGCGATGCCACCGCACAGGTGGCCCTGCCACGACACCCCGAACGTGCCGGGCAGCGCGCCCCACAGCACGCCCCCGTAGACGAGGAAGACCACGATTCCGACGACGATCTGCCAGGCGTGGCGGGTGAAGAACCCGAACACGATCAGGAACGTCAACCAACCAAAGATCAGCCCGGAGGCACCGATGTGGTTGGTCTCCACACCGGCCGGGGCGCCGAGGTTGCCGATGAGCCACGTGCCGAGCCCACCGAGGATCCACACGATGGCGGTCGCGTAGACGAACCGGGCCATTCCCGCGAGTGAGACCAGGAAGCCGAGGACCAGCGCGGGCACGGTGTTGGCGGCGAGGTGCGCCCAGTTCGCGTGGAGCAGCGGGGCCCAGAGGATTCCCCACAGTCCGTCCACCTCGAGTGGCCGGATGCCGTCCTGCTCGAGTCGACTGCCGGACACCTGGTCGACGGCCTCGACGACGTACAGCAGCGCCACGAACGCGAGGACGGTGGCGCCGCCGACCATCCAGCCGGGTTTCTTCGGGTTCGCCGTGAGACCGGTTCCACTCGTCGCCATTGCCGCCCTTCCGCTCCCCAACGAGGCTACCGGCGCGCGCCGGGACCCACTACGTCGTGAACGCTCCCGGCAGCAGGTCGCGGTAGCTCGGCACGCCGGCGATCGTCTCGGCGGCCAGCACCGCGGCGAGCACCGCGCTGGCCAGGCAGTCGGCGGCGGCCGCGCCGACGCGCGTGGTCAACGTGGTCTCCGGCGACATCGCGGCCGGGACGTCGGATGCGGGTGCGACCTCGACGGCCCCGGTGGACAACGCGAAGACGGTGTCGCCGTCGAGCGGGGTGTGCGACGGCCTCGTGGTGCGCGCCAAGCCGTCTTGGGCGGCGACGGCCACGCGCTTGCACGCCGACTTGCTCAGCGCGGCGTCGGTGGCGACGACGGCGATCGTCGTGTTCAGGGGTGACAGTTCGGCGTCACGGTCGGCCAGCGCCGCGATCTGATCGGCGGGTGGCGGGGTCAGGCCCCAGTCGGCGACCAGGTCGGCCATCCACGGCAGTCCGGTGCGCGGGTCGACCACGTTGCCCGCCGAGTTCACCACCACGACCGCGCCGACGGTGACGCCGATGTCGTCGAGAACCACCGACGCGGTGCCCAGACCGCCCTTGAGCACGCCGGCTCGGGCACCCACCCCCGCGCCGACGTTGCCCATCGGCACCTCGACGCCGGCGGCGTCGGCCGCGGCGGCGCCGAAGTCGGCGGTCGGGCGGCACTGCCACCCGCCGACGGGAAGGTCGAAGATCACCGCGGCGGGCACGATCGGCACCAGGCCGCCGTCCATCGCCACCCCGCGATCGTGCCGTTCCAGCCACTGCATGACGCCGTCGGCGGCCGCGAGTCCGTAGGCACTGCCGCCCGTCAGCACGACGGCGTCGACGTAGCGCACGGTGTTGGCGGGGTCAAGCAGGTCGGTCTCCCTGGTGCCTGGCGCGCCGCCCCGCACGTCGACCGCGCCGGTCGTGCCCGGCGGGACCAGGACCACGGTGGTGCCGCACGCCCACCCGGCACCCAGGGTCGCGTCGGGATCCAGCCGGTGATGGTTGCCGACGAGGATGCCGGACACGTCGGTGATCGAGCCCGGCACGTCTACTTCTTGCCCATCAGCCCGAGCACCAGATACTCCTGCAGGACGGTCAGCCACTGGTACACGTCCAGGTGGCCCGCCATCGGATGTTCGGCCGGCAGGTGGTCGGGGCCGTCGGCGCCGATCTCGAGCATGGTCCCCAGCGCCAGCCGGAGGTCGTTGACGCAGGCGGCCCAGCAGTGCGCGTCGTCCTCGGCGATCTCGAACCGACCCCCGCCGGCGGGCAGCGTGGCGAGCATCCGTTGTCCCGCATGGCGTTTCGCCTCGATGATCTCGGGCTCGTGCAGGCTGCGGAGCGCGCTGTTGAGGCTCTCCGCGGTGCGCGAGCCCGCCGGGTGGTCGTGCTGCGGGCGGAAGAAGTCCGGTAGCAACCGCAACATCGTGTCGTCCTCGGGCGGCTTCGAGTGGCCGGTCCGCATGCCGGTGAGTTCTTCGAGTTCGTCGGTGGGCGAGGACGTTTCGCGGTCGACGAGCATGTCCATCAGCGAGTTGACGAGGCTCTGCAGCAACGTCGCCTCGTGCGCCGCGAGGGCAGACCGAAACCGCGTCCCCTCCGCGGTTTCCACACGCTTCCACTTACGCACGTTGGACGGGCTCAACGATCCTGCTGCATGGTGGCCCAGAGGCCCGCCGCATGGAGTTTGGTCACGTCGACCTCCATGGATTCCCGACTTCCCGCCGACACCACGGCCTTGCCTTCCTCGTGCACCTGCATCATCAGCTTGGTCGCGTGCGGTTCGCTGTAACCGAAGAGCTTCTGGAACACGTACGTCACGTACGACATGAGGTTCACCGGATCGTCCCAGACAAGGGTGACCCACGGACTCTCGGTGGCCACTTGTTCGTCCGTGGTGGTCTCCACGTCGCGTTCCACGCGAGTCCCAGGCTTGGTTCGCGCCGGGGTAACCATGCCGCCAAGAATAGACACCCGTCTCGGCGACGGTCCCAACGGCTACGGTTGGCGCTGTGACTTTCCACGAGCCCACGCGCGAGGAGTGCGCGGTGACGGCTTTGCTCACCGACAAGTACGAGCTGACGATGCTCGCCGCGGCGCTGCGTGACGGCACGGCCCACCGGGGGACGACGTTCGAGGTCTTCGCCCGCAGACTTCCCGACGGCCGGCGCTACGGCGTCGTCGCCGGGACGGGGCGATTCCTGGAAGCCCTGCCGCGCTTCAGGTTCGACGACGCCGCACTGGCCCTGGTGGCGGACTTCCTCGACGAGACGACGCTGGCCTATCTGGCCGACTACCGGTTCACCGGCGACGTTGACGGCTACCCCGAGGGCGAGCTGTACTTCCCGGGCTCCCCCGTTCTGTCGTTGCACGGCTCCTTCGCCGAGTGCGTGCTGCTGGAGACCCTGGCGTTGTCGATCCTCAACCACGACTGCGCGATCGCCTCGGCGGCGGCCAGGATGGTCAGCGCCGCGGAGGGCCGGCCGCTCATCGAGATGGGCTCCCGGCGCACCCACGAGATGTCGGCCGTCGCCGCCGCGCGCGCCGCCTATGTCGCGGGTTTCAGCGGATCGTCGAATCTGGAGGCGCAGCGCCGCTTCGGCGTCCCCGCGCTCGGGACCAGCGCGCACGCGTTCACGCTGCTGCACACCTCCCCCGACGGGCCCGACGAGCAGGCGGCGTTCCGGGCGCAGGTCGACGCCCTCGGCGTCGGCACCACGTTGCTCGTCGACACCTACGACATCACCGCCGGGGTGGCCAACGCCGTCGCCGTCGCCGGCCCCGAGTTGGGCGCGGTTCGCATCGACTCGGGCGACCTGGGCGTTCTGGCGCGCCAGGTCCGCGCCCAGCTCGACGAGCTAGGTGCGCCGAACACGCGGATCGTGGTGACCAGTGACCTCGACGAGTTCGCGATCGCCGCGCTGCGGGCCGAGCCGGTGGACTCCTATGGCGTGGGTACCTCGCTGGTCACCGGGTCGGGCTCCCCCACGGCGGGCATGGTCTACAAGCTCGTCGAGGTGGACGGCGTGCCCGTCGCCAAGCGCAGCAGCCACAAGGAGTCCCACGGCGGCCGCAAGCAGGCCTACCGGCTGGCCAAGCCCACGGGCACCGTCGTCGAGGAGGTCGTCCAGTTGGCCGATCAGCCCGCGGTCGAGGCCGACGGATTGGTCGCCACGGCGCTGGCCCACCCGCTGGTGCGCGGCGGTGAGGTCGTGGCCAATTCCGACCTGCAGTCCGCGCGGGCCCGCGTCGCGGCGGGACTGGTCAGCCTGCCCTGGGACGGGTTGGGCCTGTCCAGCGGCGAGCCCGCGATCCCCACCCGCATGGTCGACGCCACGCGCCGGGCCTGAGGAGGAGTCACGGGCGACGTCAAGGAGCTGTTGGACAAGGCCGTCACCGCGCTGGGCGGCACCGAGCGCAGCGGCCAGATCGAGATGGCCGAGGCCGTCGACCACGCCTTCGAGAGCGGCGAGCACCTCGCGGTCCAGGCCGGCACCGGCACCGGCAAGTCGCTGGCGTACCTGGTGCCGGCGATCAAACGCGCGATGGAGCGGGCCGAACCGGTGGTGATCTCGACGGCCACCATCGCCCTGCAACGCCAGCTGTTCGACCGCGACCTGCCCCGGCTGGCCGACGCACTCACCGGCGAGGTGCCCCGCCGCCCGGAGTTCGCCCTGCTCAAGGGACGCGGAAACTACCTGTGCCTGAACAAGGTTCACAACGGTGCCTCCGACTCCGACGACCTCCCGCAGGACGAGCTGTTCGACGCCGTCGCGACGACCGCGTTGGGCCGCGACGTCAAGCGCCTGATCGAGTGGGCCTCGGACACCGAGTCCGGGGATCGCGACGAAGTGGTGCCCGGCGTCGCCGACCGGTCCTGGAGTCAGGTCAGCGTGTCCGCCCGGGAGTGCATCGGGGCGGCCCGGTGCACGTACGGCGCGGACTGCTTCGCCGAGAAGGCCCGCGGCACCGCCGCCACCGCGGACATCGTCGTCACCAATCACGCCCTGCTGGCCATCGACGCGATCTCCGACATCAACGTGCTGCCCGAGCACCAGCTGCTCGTGGTCGACGAGGCCCACGAACTGGTCGACCGCGTGACCAGCGTGGCCACCGGCGAGTTGTCGGCGACCATGCTGGGCATGGCGCTTCGGCGCTCGGCGCGACTCGTCGACCCGGAGACCGCGGAACGCTTCGAGGCGTCGATTGCGACGTTCACCTCCGCGCTCTACGACTGGGAACCCGGTCGCAAGGACGTCCTCGACGAGGAGATGGCCACCTATCTCACCGCGCTGCGGGATTCGGCGGACCGGGTGCGGACGGCGATCGACACCGCCCCGACCGATCCCAAGGCGGCGGCCGCCCGCAACGAGGCCGTCACGGCGCTCAACGACGTCAGCGACACCGCGTCGCGCATCCTGGTCTCCTACGGCCCGGCGATTCCGGACCGCACCGACGTGGTGTGGCTGGACCAGGACGAGGTGCGCGGCAACCGACGGTCGATATTGCGGGTGGCACCGTTGTCGGTGGCAATGTTGTTGCGCAACAGGCTCTTCGAGCAGTCGACGGTGATCCTCACCTCGGCGACGTTGACCATCGGCGGCACGTTCGACTCCATGGCCCGGTCCTGGGGTCTGGCCGGCGCGGAGGCGCCCACGTGGAAGGGCGTCGACGTCGGATCGCCCTTCGCCCATGCGAAGTCGGGCATCCTCTACGTCGCCGCGCACCTGCCCCCACCCGGCCGCGACGGCACCGGCTCGACCGAACAGCTCGACGAGATCGAGGCGCTCGTCACCGCGGCGGGCGGCAGGACGCTGGGGTTGTTCTCGTCGATGCGGGCCGCCAAGGCGACCGCGGAGGCCATGCGCGCCCGGCTCGACACGCCCGTGCTCTGCCAGGGTGAGGACACCACCACGGCGCTGGTCCGCCGCTTCGCCGCCGACGACGCGACGACGCTGTTCGGCACGCTGTCGCTGTGGCAGGGCGTCGACGTGCCGGGGCCGTCGCTGTCCCTGGTGCTGATCGACCGGATCCCGTTCCCCCGCCCCGACGATCCGCTCGTCACGGCCCGCCAGCGGGCGGTGGCCGCCCACGGCGGCAACGGGTTCATGGCGGTCGCCGCCACCCACGCGGCGCTGCTGCTGGCCCAGGGCGCCGGTCGTCTGCTCCGCAGCGTCGACGACCGGGGCGTGGTGGCGGTCCTGGACTCGCGGATGGCGACCGCACGCTACGCCGGCTTCCTTCGCGCCTCCCTGCCCCCGTTCTGGGCGACCACCGATCCCAGCCAGGTGCGACGGGCGTTGGAACGCCTGCGCGAGGGGTAGGCCCGGCCCCGGAACATGGGATCGGGGTCCCTGGCGCTCACTATCCTGGCCTGGGTGTTCACGAGCGCGCCGTCCCGCGGCCGCCGGACCCATCGGAAGGGGCGGCGTCGATGAAGCGACGGCACGTGGTGACCCTCGTGATCGCCGTCGGCACCGTCGCCCTCGCGGGCTGTACGACGACCCTGCGGGGCACACCGGTGTCGGTGTTCGCCAACCCGTTTAGCGTGGCGGGCATGCCGGCGGTCGACGGTCCGACCGGCCTGCGCGACGACGCGCAGCCGCCCTCGCGCACGGTCGAGAACACCGACGGCGGACGCATCGACCAACTCGCCGGCAGCGCGGTCAGCGACGTCGAAGAGTTCTGGGCCGCGCGCTACGGCGAGACGTTCGACGGGGACTTCGCCCCCGTCGACGGCCTGGTCTCGTGGGACTCCACGGACTACGACGCCGACGCCCACTTCTGCGGGGACGGGGTGTTCGGCCTGGTCAACGCCGGCTACTGCCTCGACGACAACACCCTCGGCTGGGACCGCGGTCAGCTGTTGCCGCAGCTGCGCGACGCCAACGGCGACATGGCGGTGACGATGGCGCTCGCCCACGAATACGGGCACTCCGTCGCCCACCAGGCTGGTCTGCTGACCAGCGAGACACCGACGCTGGTGGGCGAGCAGCAGGCCGACTGCCTGGCCGGGGTGTACATGCGCTCGGTCGCCGAGGGCGCGTCGTCGAGGTTCACGCTGAGCACCGGAGACGGGCTCAACAACCTCCTCGCGGCGATGATCGCGTTCCGCGACCCGCTGCTCACCGAGAGCGACGGGGAGGTCGGCGAGGACGAACACGGCTCGGCGTTCGAGCGGGTGTCGGCGTTCCAGTTCGGGTTCACCGACGGCGCCGCCGTGTGCAAGGCGATCGACCTCGAGGAGATCAAGCAGCGGCGCGGCGACCTTCCCGTGCTCCTGCCCGACGACCAGACCGGCGAGCTGCCCGTCACGGGAGAGTCCGTGACGTCGATCGTCGACGCGATGAACGTCGCGTTCACCCCCGCCGACCCCCCGCGGCTCAGCTTCGCGCAGTCGGCCTGCCCCGACGCGCGGTCCGGCGGACCGGCGTCCTACTGCCCCGCGAGCAACACCATCACCGTCGACCTCCCCGCGCTGGAGGAGCTCGGCGCCCAGAGCGTCGACGACAGCGGTGTCCTCACCGGCGACAACACCGCGTACTCCGTGGTGGTGTCGCGCTTCATGCAGGCGGTGCAGCACGAACGTGGCGGGGTCGAACTCGGCGACGCCAAGGCGGCGCTGCGCACCGCGTGCCTCACGGGTGTGGCGACGGTGAAGATGACCGACAGCATCACCACTCCCGACGGCGACACGATCCAGCTCACCGCCGGTGACGTCGACGAGGCGATCTCGGGCATCCTCGTCAACGGCTTGGCCGCCAGCGACGTCAACGGCGACTCGGTGCCGTCGGGCTTCTCGCGGATCGACGCCTTCCGCGTGGGCGTGCTCGGCGACCAGGACCGCTGCTTCACGCGCTTCGACTGACCCCCAGGGCGATTCAGGCCGTCGGCAGCCGCATGACGAATCCCGCCTCCAGTGCCACCCACAGCGCTCCGTCGGGTCCGATGGCCAACCCGTGCGGCTCGCTGCCCGCAGGCAGGTCGACGGTGTCGACCTCGCCGTCGGCGCCGAGGTGCGCGATCTGATCGGAACCCCACAGGCTGACCCACACCCCGCCGGAGGGGTCGGCGACCACCGCGTGTGGCTTGCCCGGCAGGTCCAGTTCCTGCATTGCCTCGTTCATCGGGATGCGGCCCACCTTGTCGGCGAGGACCGCGGTGAACCAGACCGCGTCGTCGTGGGTCTGGGCGATGCCCACCGGCCCGGCGTTGGGCGTCGGCACCTTGCGCACCGTGACCTCGCCGCGGTCGAGCCGACCGATGGCGTTGGCCCGGTTCAACGTGAACCAGAGCGCGTTGTCCGGTCCGGTGGTGATCGCCGACGGCATGCCGCCGGGGACGGCCTCCTCGCTGACCTCGCCGTCGACGTCGACCCGGCCGACGACGCCGGTACCCGTGGCCGTGAACCACAGCGCACCGTCGGGTCCGACCGTGATCCCGAACGGCGCACTGCCGCTGCGCAATTCGTAGTCGGAGAGGTGCCCGTCGGTGGAGATCCGGCCGATCCGGTCGTCGCCGGCGCGCGTGAACCACAGCGCGCCGTCGGGTCCGGCGGTGATGATCGAGGGCTTGCTGTCCTCGGCCACCGGGTAGACCTCGAGATCCCCGCCCGCGCCGACGCGGGCGATCGCACCGCGGTGCACCAGCGTCACCCACATGGCGCCGTCGGAGCCGGCCGCCAACGCATACGGGCCGCCGTCGACGGCGACTTCGAAGATGCGGCTCATGCCAGGGTGACGAGACCGAGCTCGTCGTCCTCGGCGAGCAACCGGTGATGCGGCAAGACCCGAACGGTGTACCCCACGCGCCCGGCGACCGGGAGCGGGATGGTGCTCGTGAAGACGTCGTTGCCGTCGGACGGCCCGGCGTGGGTCATGGCCACGACGACGGGGTCGACGAGCACGTCGGCTCCGTCGACCCGACCGACCGCCGCCTGCACCACCACTTCGTCGGGCCGCAGTTCGTCGAGGTGCACCGTCGCGGTCAACGTCAGCTCCGACCCCAGCAGCGGGGTGTCGGGCAGGCCGTAGGCGTCGACGTCGGCGATGCGGACCCGCGGCCAGCACGTGCGCGCCCGCTCGCAGAACGCCGCGAGGTCGCGCGCCGCCCCGAACGGCACGCCGTCCACCGCCTCGATCGTGCGGTGCAGGGACGCCGCCGCGGGCGCGTAGTACTTCTCGGTGTAGTCGCGCACCATCCGCGAGGCCAGCACCTTCGGGCCGAGCACCTGCAGCGTGTGCCGCACCATCTCCATCCAGCGCCGAGGCACGTCGTGCTCGTCGCGCTCGTAGAACTTGGTGGTGACCGACTTCTCCAGCAGGTCGTAGAGCGACGACGCCTCCAGGTCGTCACGCCGGGACTCGTCGGCGAGGCCGTCGGCCGTCGCAATCTCCCACCCGTTCTCGCCGTCGTACCACTCGTCCCACCACCCGTCGCGGATCGACAGGTTGAGCCCGCCGTTGAGCGCGCTCTTCATCCCCGACGTGCCACACGCCTCCAACGGCCGCAGCGGGTTGTTCAGCCACACGTCGCAGCCCCAGTACAGGTACCGCGCCATCGACATGTCGTAGTCGGGCAGGAAGGCGATCCGGTGCCGCACCTCGGGCCGGTCGGCGAACCGGACGATCTCCTGGATCAGCGCCTTGCCGCCGTCGTCGGCGGGATGGGACTTGCCGGCCACGATCAGCTGCACCGGTCGTTGCTCGTCGAGCAGCAGCTTCTCGAGCCGCTCGGGGTCGCGCAACATCAGCGTCAGCCGCTTGTAGGTCGGGACCCGCCTGGCGAATCCGACGGTCAGCACGTTGGGATCGAATGCGCTTGCGATCCAACCCAATTCGGCCTCCGCGGCGCCGCGCTCCAGCCAGGAGCGCCGGAGGCGACGGCGCACGTCGTCGATCAGCAACCCGCGCAGCTGGGACCGGATCCACCACAGGTGGCCGGTGTCGACCTGCTGCAGCCGCTGCCAGGTGTCGGCCTCCTCGAGCGAGCTCAGGTCGTCACTGCCGATCAGCTCGCGGGCCAGCTCGACCCACTGCGGCGCCGCCCACGTCGGGGCGTGCACGCCGTTGGTGATGGAGCCGATCGGCACCTCGTCCTGGTCGAAGCCCGGCCACAGGTCGTTGAACATGCCCCGGCTGACGTTGCCGTGCAGCAGGGACACCCCGTTGGCGCGCTGGGCCAGCCGCAGCCCCATGTGGGCCATGTTGAACTTCGACGGGTCCTCCTCTTCGCCGAAGGCGACGATCCGGTCGACGGGGACGCCCGGCGTCAGCTCGGCGCCGTCGGCGGATGCGCCGAAGTACCGTTCGACCATCTCGACCGGGAAGCGGTCGATGCCCGCGGGGACCGGGGTGTGGGTGGTGAACACCGTGCTCGAGCGCACCACGGCCAGCGCGGTGTCGAAGTCCAGTTCACCGTCGGTGACCAGCTCACGAATCCGCTCGACGCCGAGGAATCCGGCGTGTCCCTCGTTCATGTGGAAGACCTGCGGCTCCGGCAGTCCCTCCGCCGCGGTGAAGGCGCGGATCGCGCGCACGCCGCCGATGCCCGCAAGCAGCTCCTGCTTGATGCGGTGTTCCTGGTCGCCGCCGTAGAGCCGGTCGGTGACCGAGCGCAGCTCGTGTTCGGTCTCGGGGACGTCGGAATCCAACAGCAGCAAGGGAATTCGACCGACCTGCGCGACCCATACCCGGGCGTTCAACTCCGCGTCGTCGGGCATCGCCAGGCTCACCAGGACCGGCTCTCCCGACGCGTCGGTGAGCAGCCGCAGCGGCAGCCCCTGCGGGTCGAGTGACGGATAGTCCTCGCGTTGCCACCCGTCGGCGGTCAACGACTGACGGAAGTAGCCCGACCGGTAGTACAGCCCCACTGCGATCAGCGGCAGCCCCAGGTCGGACGCGGACTTGAGGTGGTCACCGGCCAGGATGCCGAGGCCTCCCGAGTAGTTCGGCAGGACCTCCGCGACGCCGAACTCCATGGAGAAGTAGGCAATGCCGGTCGGCAGCGAGACTCCGGCGTTGGTCCGCTCCTGGTACCACATCGGCCGGGTCAGATAGGTGTCCAGTTCGTTGGCAAGGTGGTCCAGACGCCGGAGGAATGCCTCGTCGCCGGCAAGCTCGTCGAGGCGCCCCGGGCTGACTCCCCCGAGCACCGCCACCGGGTCCTGACCGAACTGTTCCCACAGCCCGGAATCGATTGTGGCGAACAGTTCTTGTGTCGGCCTGTCCCATGACCAGCGCAGGTTGACCGACAACCGCTCCAGCGCCGCGAGACGTTCCGGGAGGTGGGCGCGAACGGTGAATCTACGGAGTGCCTTCACGCGGATTCACCCTACCCACCGAACCACCCGTTCAAGGTCAGCTCGATCGGTCCATCCGGCACATGGGGTTCAGTCGGCCACTACGGTGGGTATAGGGCGCGACAAGGTAATCGAGCACATGACAGCCCGCGGTTGAGCCGCGGGCGTGAGGAGCAGTGGTGGCCGGTCGTATCGAGATCGACGACGTCGCACCGGTAGTTTCCAACGGCCGATATCCGGCCAAGGCCGTGGTCGGCGAGGTGATGCCGGTCAGGGCCGTGGTGTGGCGCGAGGGCCACGACGCGGTGTCCGCGACGCTGGTGGTGCGCTACCACGGGAAGACGTATCCGCAGCTCGCCGCGGCACCCCAGGGCTTGGCGAACCCGCACGTCGAAGCCGTGCCGATCGAGGAGGTCGTCGGCGGCTCGCAGCGCATCAAGCCCCAGCGGCTGCCGATGGAGCCGGGCGGTGAACCCGACGTCTACCACGGCGCGTTCACCCCCGACGCCGTCGGCCTGTGGACCTATCGGGTGGACGGTTGGGGCGACCCGATCGCCACCTGGCGCAAGAACGTCACGGCCAAGCTGAACGCCGGTCAGGGCGAAGCCGAGCTGAACAACGACCTGCTCATCGGCGCGCAGCTGTTCGAGCGGGCGTCGACGGGCGTACCCCGCCAGGACCGCTATCCGCTGCTGGAGGCCGCGCAGAACCTGCGCACCCCCGGTGACCCCTTCACCCGGGCGGGAGCGGCTCTGGCACCCGCCGTGACGGCACTGCTGCACGACTATCCACTGCGCGAACTCGTCACCCGCGGCGAGCAGTACGGCGTCTGGGTGGACCGTCCGCTGGCGCGGTTCAGTTCCTGGTACGAGATCTTCCCGCGGTCCACCGGCGGCTGGGACGGCGAGGGAAGGCCCGTCCACGGCACGTTCGCCACGGCCAGCAAGACGCTGCCCCGCATCGCACGGATGGGCTTCGACATCGTGTACCTGCCGCCGATCCACCCGATCGGCAAGGTGCACCGCAAGGGCCGCAACAACAGCGTGACCGCGGCCCCGGACGACGTCGGCTCGCCGTGGGCGATCGGCAGCGACGAGGGTGGGCACGACGCGGTGCACCCCGACCTCGGCACCATCGACGACTTCGACGACTTCGTCGCCGAGGCCCGCAACCAGGGTCTCGAAGTGGCACTCGACCTGGCCCTGCAGTGCGCGCCGGACCATCCGTGGGCCAAGGCCCACCCCGAGTGGTTCACCGTCCTGCCCGACGGGACGATTGCCTACGCCGAGAACCCGCCCAAGAAGTATCAGGACATCTATCCGATCAACTTCGACAACGACCCGGCGGGCATCTACGCCGAGGTGCTGCGCGTGGTTCGATTCTGGGTGTCCCACGGCGTCAAGGTCTTTCGGGTCGACAACCCGCACACCAAGCCACCGAACTTCTGGGCCTGGCTCATCGGCGAGGTGAAGAACGACGACCCGGACGTACTGTTCCTCGCCGAGGCCTTCACCCGTCCGGCGCGGCTGTTCGGCCTGGCCAAGCTCGGCTACACGCAGTCCTACACCTACTTCACCTGGCGAACGGCGAAGTGGGAGTTGACCGAGTTCGGCGAGCAGATCGCCGAGCACGCCGACTACGCCCGCCAAAGCCTGTGGGTGAACACCCCGGACATCCTGCACGAGATCCTGCAGTACGGCGGGCCAGGAATGTTCGCGATCCGCGCGGTGATGGCGGCCACGATGAGCCCGACGTGGGGCGTCTACTCCGGGTACGAGCTGTTCGAGGGCCAGGCGGTCCGCGCGGGCAGCGAGGAGTACCTGGATTCGGAGAAGTACGAGCTGCGTCCGCGCGACTTCGACGGCGCGCTCGCCTCGGGCAATTCACTTGAGCCGTTCATCCAGCGGCTCAACGAGATTCGCAAGGTGCATCCCGCCCTGGCCGAATTGCGCACCATCACGTTCCACGAGATCGACAACGATGCGCTGTTGGCCTACAGCAAGTTCGACCCCATCAGCGGGGACTGCGTCCTGGTGGTGGTGACGCTCAACGCCTTCGGCCCCGAGGAGGGCACCCTCAGACTGGACATGGCGGCACTGGGCATGACCGACCACGACCGCTTCTGGGTGCGCGACGAAGTCACCGGTGACGAATACCAGTGGGGCCAGGCCAATTACGTCCGCATCGAGCCGGGGCGGGCCGTCGCACACATCCTGAACATGCCGTACATACCGACCGACAAGCGGCTCGAGCTGCTGCGGAGGGATTGATTCACATGACCAGTACCAACGACATCACCACCAAGAACCTACGGCCGGACGACGCGGAGTTGTCGCGTCTGCTGTGGGGCACCCACCACGACCCGCACTCGATCCTCGGCGCCCACGAGTACGACGACCACACCGTCATCCGGGTGTTGCGTCCGAACGCGCTCGAGGTCGTCGCCCTCATCGGCAAGGAGCGCTACACCTTCACCCACGTCGAGGATGCGTTGTTCGCGGTGGCGCTGCCGTTCACCGGGCTGATCGACTACCGCCTCGAGGTCAGCTATCCCAACGGCGACGGTGACCCGCACGTCTACACGGTGGCCGACCCCTACCGATTCCTGCCGACCCTCGGCGAGATCGACATGCACCTGTTCTCCGAGGGTCGCCACGAGCGACTTTGGGAGGCGTTGGGCGCGCATCCGCGCACCTACAGCACGGCCGACGGCCCCGTCACCGGCGTGTCCTTCGCCGTGTGGGCACCAAATGCCAAGGGAGTCAGCCTGATCGGCGACTTCAACCACTGGAGCGGCAACGACGCCCCCATGCGGACCCTGGGCTCCTCCGGGGTGTGGGAACTGTTCTGGCCGGACTTCCCGGCAGACGGGCTGTACAAGTTCCGGGTGCATGGCGCCGACGGCGTCACCACCGAGCGTGCCGACCCGATGGCGTTCGCCACCGAGGTGCCGCCCAAGCGCGCCTCCCGGGTGACCAAGAGCGAGTACACGTGGGAGGACTCCGACTGGATGGCCGAGCGGGCCATCAAGAACCCGGTCTTCGAACCGATGAGCACCCTCGAGGTGCACCTGATGTCGTGGCGCCCCGGCCTGACGTACCTCGAACTCGCCGACCAGCTGACCGAGTACGTCGTCGAGCAGGGCTTCACCCACGTGGAGTTGCTCCCCGTCGCGGAGCATCCGTTCGGCGGGTCGTGGGGTTACCAGGTCACGTCGTACTACGCGCCGACGTCACGACTGGGCACTCCCGACGAATTTCGATTCCTCGTCGACCGGCTGCACCAGGCCGGCATCGGCGTGATCGTCGACTGGGTGCCGGCCCACTTTCCCAAGGACGCATGGGCGCTGGGCCGCTTCGACGGCACCGCCCTCTACGAGCACTCCGACCCCCGGCGTGGTGAGCAACTCGACTGGGGCACCTACGTTTTCGACTTCGGCCGGGCCGAGGTGCGCAACTTCCTGGTGGCCAATGCGCTCTACTGGCTGCAGGAGTTCCACATCGACGGGCTGCGCGTCGACGCCGTCGCCTCGATGCTGTACCTCGACTACTCACGGCCCGAGGGCGGCTGGACGCCGAACATCTACGGCGGCCGGGAGAACCTCGAGGCGGTGCAGTTCCTGCAAGAGATGAACGCGACGGTGCACAAGGCCACCCCCGGCATCGTCACCATCGCCGAGGAGTCCACCTCGTGGCCGGGCGTCACCCGCCCGACCAACCTTGGCGGACTTGGCTTCTCGATGAAGTGGAACATGGGCTGGATGAACGACACGCTGGCGTTCATGCAGCGCGATCCCATCTACCGCAGCTTCCACCACCACGAGCTGACGTTCTCGCTGCTGTACGCGTTCAGCGAGAACTTCGTCCTCCCGATCAGCCACGACGAGGTCGTGCACGGCAAGGGCACGCTCTGGGGCCGGATGCCGGGCAACGACCACATGAAGGCCGCCGGCGTGCGCAGCCTGCTGGCCTACCAGTGGGCCCATCCCGGCAAGCAACTGCTGTTCATGGGCCAGGAATTCGGCCAGCGGGCGGAGTGGTCCGAGGAGCGCGGCGTCGACTGGTTCCAGCTCGACGAGGAGGGCTTCTCCGGCGGCATCAAGCGGTTCACCGCCGACGTCAACGAGATCTACAAGACCCGCCGCGCGCTGTTCTCCCGCGACTCCAGCCCCGAGGGCTACTCGTGGATCGACGCCAACGACTCGGCCAACAACGTGCTGAGCTTCCTGCGCTTCGGCGACGACGGTTCGATGCTGGCGTGCGTGTTCAACTTCTCCGGCTCGGAGCACAGCTCCTACCGGCTGGGGTTGCCGCACACGGGCACGTGGCGCGAGGTGCTCAACACCGACGCGACGATCTACAACGGGGCGGGTGCCGGCAACTTTGGCGCCGTCGAGGCGACCGCGGACCCGTGGCACGGTCGCCCGGCGTCGGCGGAGATGGTCATCCCGCCGCTGTCGGCGCTCTGGTTCGAACCGGTCTAGGCCCACACCCTCATCGAGTGTGCTGACAGATCGCGGTTCACGCCCGGATCGCGATCTGGCCGCACACTCGATGGCGGCAGGGAGTCAGTAGAGCGCGTTGGCCAGGTTCCGGCGGCCCGCGATGACCCTGGGGTCGTCCTGCGGGAACAGCTCGAACAGCTCGACCAATCGGGTGCGTACGGCGGCCCGCTCGTCGCCTGCGGTGCGCCGCACCAGCCCGATGAGCCGCTCGAACGCCTCCACCACCAGGTCCTGGGTCACCTCGACGTCGGCTGCCGCGAACGCGGCCTCGACGTCGGTCGGTGCGGCGTCGGCGCGGTCGACGGCGTCCGCGGGCTGAGCCGTCGCCCGCTTGAGGAACGCGATCTGACGCAGCGCGTCCTTGGCTTCGGCGTGATTGGGGCGCGCGTCGAGAATGGCCTGGTACGCGGCGAGGGCGTCGTCGAACTCGGCCTCGTCCCACAGTGAGCGCGCCCGCTCGAGCTCCGGGTCGGCTTCCTCGGGGTCGCCACCCTCGCCGCCCTCGAGCTTGCCCGCGGTGGCATTGAGCAGTGAGTCGACCCACCGTCGCAGCTGTTCGGGCGGCTGCACGCCCTCGAAGCTCGAGATCGGCTGGCCACCGGCGACGGCGACCACCGTGGGCACGGCCTGCACGCCGAAGACCTGGGCCACCCGGGGCGCGGTGTCGACGTTGACCGTCGCGAACGCCCACGAACCCCCGTCGGCCTTGGCCAGGGATGCCAGCACGTCACCCAGTTGGACGCTGGCGTCGCTGCGCGGCGTCCACAGCAGGACGACGACGGGCACCTGGTTGGACCGGGCGAGCACCTCGCTCTCGAGGTTCGCCTCGGTGATGTCGAGCCCAGCGGCCGCGGCGCCTGCGGGCGCGTCGCGTGACGGTGGGGGCTGCTTGAGGGCCGAGAGATCGAACGCACCCGCCAACGCGGGGCCGACGGAAGGTCGTGGACGAGTCACATGGACAAGTTTGTCACGTTGTTTCGGCGACTGGCGGGGCGGCCACGGTGGTACCGGCTCCACGTCCCAGGTCGCTTCGCTCCTGCCCTCCGCGCGGGCTGGTGCGGCCCGTGCGCTCGGCCCACATGAGGAAGATCACACTGCCGAGCGGCACGATGCTTCCCAGCAACGCCAGCAACCACGTCGCCGGCGACCACGTGTACGCCAGGCCGACCAGCACCGCGGTCACGACGAACGCGATGAAGACCAGGCCGTGCGCCATGCCGAAGACCTTGACGCCGATCTCGGTGCGCGGCGTACCGAGGTACTTGAAGTACATGCCGGCCAGCAGTCCCACCCAGGTCACGGCCTCGGTGAAGGCGACGATTCGGAACCAGCCCGCGGTCCGGTGGCGGTCGAAGGTGCTACTCATGGCCGCCATTGTGCCTGACTGCGCCGCCAGCTACTACGTTGTGTCGTTGCGCTCGGTGAAGGCGGGCCGGCAACGTCTCAGGGTCGGCGCAGGATCAGGGCGTCGCCCTGGCCGCCGGCACCGCACAGCGCGGCCACCGCGTAGCCGGAGCCCTTGCGCGCCAATTCCAGAGCCGCGTGCAGGGTGATCCGCGCTCCGGACATGCCGATCGGGTGGCCGATGGCGATGGCCCCGCCGTCGACGTTGACCTTGTCCGCGTCGAGGCCCAGCTCCTTGGTCGACGCCAGGGCGACCGCCGCGAACGCCTCGTTGATCTCGATCACGTCGAGCTGCTCGACGGAGATGCCCTCCTTGGCGATCGCCTTCTTGATGGCGTTCGCCGGCTGGCTCTGCAGCGTCGAATCGGGGCCGGCGACCACGCCGTGGGCGCCGATCTCGCACAGCCAGGTCAGGCCCAGCTCCTCGGCCTTGGCCTTGTTCATCACCACGACCGCGCAGGCCCCGTCGGAGATCTGCGACGCCGACCCCGCGGTGATGGTGCCGTCCTTGCGGAAGGCGGGCTTCAACCCGGCCAGCGACTCGGCCGTCGTGGTCGCGCGGATGCCCTCGTCCTCGGTGAACTCGATCGGATCGCCCTTGCGCTGCGGGATCTTCACGGGCACCACCTCGTCGGCGTACACGCCGTCCTTCCACGCCGCGGCGGCACGTTGGTGCGACCGGGCCGCCACCTCGTCCTGCTGCGCCCTGGTGAACTGGTCGACGTCGTTGCGCTGCTCGGTCAGGGCGCCCATCGGCTGATCGGTGAACACGTCGTGCAGACCGTCGTAGGCCATGTGGTCGAGCACCGTCACGTCGCCGTACTTGTACCCGGCGCGACTGTCCATCAGCAGGTGCGGCGCCTTGGTCATCGACTCCTGGCCGCCGGCCACCACCACGTCGAACTCACCGGCGCGAATCAGCTGATCGGCCAACGCGATCGCGTCGATCCCGGACAAGCACATCTTGTTGATCGTCAGCGACGGCACGTCCCACCCGATGCCACCGGCCACCGCGGCCTGACGCGCGGGCATCTGCCCCGCTCCGGCGGTCAGGACCTGGCCCATGATCACGTATTCGACGGCCGAGGCGTCGACGCCGGCCTTGGCCAGGGCGCCGGCGATGGCGATGCCACCCAGGTCGCTGCCCGAGAAGTCCTTCAGCGAACCCATCAGCTTGCCGACCGGGGTGCGTGCACCAGCAACGATCACCGATGTCGTCATGTCCAACCTCCACGAGCTTCGATCCAGGGACTGTGTGGCCTATCACACTTACGCAATCATTCCATTGAAGGTTACCGTGGCTAAATGACAACGGAGCATGTCGGTGCACGTCCGGCCCTCGCCAGCGCATTGGTAACGGCCGTCGACCACGTCGGCATCGCCGTCCCCGACCTCGACGTGGCGATCAAGTGGTACCACGACCATCTGGGGATGATCGTCCTGCACGAAGAGGTCAACGACGACCAGGGCATTCGCGAGGCCATGCTCGCGGTCCGTGGCGCACCGAGCGGCAGCACCCAGATTCAGCTGATGTCGCCGTTGGACGAAACGTCGACCATCGCGAAGTTCATCGACAAGCGCGGACCGGGCCTGCAGCAGTTCGCGTACCGCGTCAGCGACCTCGACGCGTTGTCCGAGCGGCTACGCGCCGACGGCGTTCGGTTGATCTACGACGCGCCGCGTCGCGGTACGGCAAATTCGCGGATCAACTTCATCCACCCCAAGGACTCCGGTGGCGTCCTCGTCGAGTTGGTCGAACCGGCCGCCGACGAGCACTGACCGCTAGGACCACGTTCGCGTCGGTCCACGGTTGGCGCGATTGGCCCAGCACGACGTGTGCCAGTGCCGCCGGTCGTCCACCGCGGACTCCCCCAGGTCGGCGGGCCACACCACCACGTGCGCGACGCTGGGCTTGATCTCGTGATCGCAGCCGGGACACCGATAGGTCTTGACGGCCCGTGAGGCCGCAACGGGCCTGACGTCATAGTCGTAGCCGTCCGGCCCGATCTCCACCCGGCGCGACAGCGGCAGGGGCGCCGACGGGCGCTGCCTGCGAGGTGGGGTGCGCCGCTTGGCCATTCGACCATCCTACGGCGTCAGAACAACCTGAACTCGTTGCTGTCCAATCCGCGCATCTGATCGTAATCCAAAGTCACACAACGAATCCCACGGTCGACGGCCAGCGTGCGCGCTTGCGGCTTGATCTGCTGGGCGGCGAAGACGCCGCTGACGGGCGCGAGCACCGTGTCCCGGTTGAGCAAGGTGAGGTACCGGGTGAGCTGTTCGACGCCGTCGATGTCGCCGCGGCGCTTGATTTCGACGGCCACCGAACGTCCCAGCTCGTCGCGGCACATCAGGTCGACCGGACCGATGGCCGTCATGTACTCCCGGCGCACCAGCGTGTACCCGACGCCCAGCAGCTCGACGTGCTCGGCCAGCAGCTTCTGCAGGTGTGCCTCGACGCCGTCCTTCACCAAGCCGGGGTCGACGCCCAGCTCGTGACTCGAGTCGTGTTCGACGTCCTCGACGGTGATGCGAAGCTGCTCGCCCGCCTTGTTCTCCACCACCCAGACGGGACTGTCGCCGCCGTTCTCCTCGACGAGCCAGCACGGCGGGCTCATCCAGTTCAGCGGCTTGTAGGCGCGGTCGTCGGCGTGCACGCTGACCGAGCCGTCGGACTTGAACAGCAGCAGCCGCCGCGCGGACGGTAGATGGGCGGTGAGACGGCCGACGTAGTCGACGGTGCACTGGGCTATGACGAGGCGCACCGAACCACCATAGATGGCCGCGCCGGGGTCACTAGGCTGACGCCACGATGACGGACGAGAAGAACGCGGCACAACGCCTGGGCCGGGTGCTGGAGAGGCTGACAAGCCAGAGCGGACGAGGGTCCACGACACCCGAATACGGCTCGTGGGTCCTCGGGCGCGTCTCGGAGAGCCAGGTCCGCCGCCGGATCCGCATCCAGGTCATCCTCACGACGTTCGTGATCGTCGCGAACCTGATCGGCATGGGCGTCGTGGCGCTCGTCGTCACCGTCGCCTTCCCGACGCCCAACGTCTTCGCCCCGGACGTGCGGTGGATCACGTTCATCGCGGTCCCGGTCTACCTCTTCGGCGCCTTGATCGTCGGGACGTTCTGGGCCACCTACCGGGTGATGAAGAACGTCCGCTGGGCCATCGAGGAGCGCCCGCCCACCAAGGCCGACCAATTCAACACGTTCTTCGCACCGTGGCGGCTGACCCGCGTGCTGCTGATTCTCTGGGGCATCGGGACCGTCATGCTCACCACCATGTACGGCATGCACGACACCCAGTTCATCCCGAAGTGGTTGTTGGGCATCAGTTTTCCCGGCATCGTCGTATCGGCCAGCTGCTACCTGTTCACCGAATTCGCGCTGCGCCCGGTCGCGGCGCAAGCGCTCGAGGTCGGTCCTCCCCCGCGCCGGTTCGCCCCCGGGGTGATGGGCCGCATCATGGTGTTCTGGGCTCTCGGCTCGGGCGTACCCGTGTTGGGCATCCTGCTCGCAGCCATCTTCTCCCTGACGCTCAAGAACCAGACCCCCACCCAATTCGCCTGGGCCATCGTGGTTCTGGCCCTGTTCGCGCTGATCTTCGGCTTCATCCTGATGTGGATCCTGTCGTGGCTGACGGCAACCCCGGTGCGGGTCGTGCGCGCCGCACTGAACCGCGTGGAACAGGGTGACCTGAAGACCAACCTCGTCGTCTTCGACGGCACCGAATTGGGCCAACTGCAGCGGGGATTCAACTCGATGGTCGGCGGCTTGCGCGAACGCGAACGGGTGCGCGCCCTGTTCGGCCAGCACGTCGGGCGCGAGGTAGCGATGCTGGCCGAGAAGCAGCAGCCCGAACTCGGCGGCGAGGAGCGCCCGGCCGCGGTCATCTTCGTCGACGTCATCGGGTCGACGCAGCTGGTCACCAGCAGGCCCGCCGTCGAGGTGGTGGAGTTGCTCAACCGGTTCTTCGCGGTCGTCGTCGACGAGGTGGACCGACACCACGGTCTGGTCAACAAGTTCGAGGGCGACGCAGTGCTGGCGGTCTTCGGTGCGCCGGTGGCTCTGGACAACGCCGAGGAGGAGGCGCTGGCGGCCGCACGCGGGATGGCGGAGCGGCTGCGCGCCGAGGTGCCCGAGTTGCAGGCGGGCATCGGGGTCGCGGCGGGCCAGGTGGTGGCGGGAAACGTGGGCGCCAAGGACCGGTTCGAGTACACCGTCATCGGTGAACCGGTCAACGAGGCAGCCCGGCTGTGCGAGCTGTCCAAGACCATCGACGGGCACCTCGTCGCCTCGTCGGAGACCGTCGCCCGGGCGGGTGAGGTCGAGGGCGCGAGATGGACGTTGGGAGAGACGGTGACGCTGCGCGGTCACGACGAACCGACGCGGCTCGCCGTGCCGGCGTAGACCCCGGGAACGGCGACTCCCGACGGTTACGCCCGGGGCATTCCCACTGACGGGAACCACGATTCGACGTCTCCTGCCCCATCACCCACGGCTGACCAACTCCGGCTGCTGCGCGATCCACCTGCGGCCGGCCTTCGCCGCGCGCACGAGTGCCCCGTATTCACCGAAGTAGTCGGCGACGGCGCCCACCGCGGGCAGCATCCCCAGGTAACGGAAGATCCGTCGCGGGCGTGAGCGCTTGCCCAGTTCGTCACCAATCGCGCGCAGCTGTCCGGCCACCCGCCACAACGGCTTGAGGAAGGCCAGCGGCGTACCGTCCATCGGGCTGGACGCCGGCTCCGGTGTGCCCTGGTCGACGTCGGCGTAGGCGTCGGCGCCCAGGTCGCGATCGCACAGCACGGCCCCGAGCAGGCGGACCTGCTGCCCGTAGTCGGTGACGCCGCACTCCCGCGCGACTGCGCACAACACGACGGCCTGGTTGGCGAACCCGAGCGCGTCCTGGAGGGGCAGCCGGTCGGCCACCGCGCCGAAGACCCCGGGAAACGCCACCAGCACGGTGTCGACGGCACCCACGCGGTGCACCCACCAGTCGACCCTGTCGTCGAGGTCCATGTCGTTCCAGGCCTGCGTGCCGGGAACGTCGGCGGTGTTGAGCACCCAGGCGAGCGCGTCGAGCGCCCTGTCGACCGAGCCGTCGGAGTCCCCGATGCGGTGGCTGCGACCCTTCAACCCGAAGGGATCGCTGCGCGACAGCACGTCGACGACGGGGTTGATGACGCGGACCGCGCGGCTCAGCGCGCACGACACGTCCGCGTCGTCGATCACGGCGGTGGGCATGGGGATGAGAGCCATGCCGTGATCATTGCCGGTTTCGGGTCAGGTCTCCAATGACGTGGGCGTTCCCCACTACGACAGGGCGGCCTCGAGCAGGGTCAACGGATTCCAGTAGTCGCGATAGACGGCGATGAGCCCGTCGACCAGGGTCAGCACGACGACGTAGGACATCTCGTAGGGGGCGCCCGTCGCCTTGACGTGGCCGGTCACGGACCATTCGATGACCGCGGTGTCGGGGTCGACGGTCTGGTGGACGTGTTGACGGGTGATTCGCTCGAACTCCACCTGACCGGGAACGGCTCGCAGATACTCCTCAACGGCCGGCTTGCCCTCGACGCGCCGCGGCCTTCCCGTTGGGGCGTAGGGGAATTCGAGTACGACGTCGTCTCGGCAGTGTGCCAGCCAGCCGTCGACGTCGCCCGCGCTGATGGCAGCCGTCGCCGCGGCGAACACTGCTCCAGGAGTGGAATCCGTCATGCCAACCTCCGTGTCGTCTACTATTCGGACTGGTAGTCCGGTCGTCCTCCCAACGATACGGACCAACGGTCCGTTTGCGCAAGGAGGCTGGGGTGGTCGAACGCGCCGACGCGGCCCGCAATCGACAGGCGGTGCTCGAGGCGGCCGGACGTTTGTTCGACGACGCCGCCGAGCTCGGCGCGGTCTCGATGGACGACGTCGCCCGGGCTGCGGGCGTGGGCAAGGGCACGTTGTTCCGGCGCTTCGGCGATCGGACGACCCTGATCCGCACCGTCTACGACGCCAGACTGACGGAGCTGCGGACGGCCATCGCGGACGGCCCCCCACCCCTGGGCCCCGGAGCCAATCCCCGCGAGCGGATACCGGCCCTGCTCGACGCCCTCGTCGACTTCAAGCTCGACAACCGCAAGTTGGCGATGAACCTGGAGCGCGACCAAAGAGACGGCGCGGCAACGCTGTACACGTCACCGAGCTACGTCGAGACCCATCACTTGCTGACCACCCTGCTCGCCGAGGTGATCGGTGCGGACGACGCAGCGTGGATCGCGTACGCCCTGCTGGCCGCGACTCGCGTCGATCTGGTCGACCACCTGGTCAACACCGAGGGCATGGCGAGAGACGACGTGCGGCGCAACGTGAGAGCTCTCGTCGACCGGGTGCTCTCCTCCGGCGACGGTTGAGGAGTTCCCATGGGTTCTCGGTCCGAATCGTGACCCGAGAGAGCGGACGGTTTGCCCAGCAAGCTTGCCGCTACGCCGATTGAGCGATGCCCAGACAATCACGGGTGTACATCCATAGTGAACAGTATGGTGAACATCTGAGTCAGTCCTGGCTGACATCGGTGACGACGACCGGGTACGACGAGAGGAAGACACCATGGCATCAGTGGGTTTCATCGGATTGGGCACGATGGGCGCCGGCATGGCGCGCCGTTTGGTGGACGCGGGCCACGATGTCGTCGTGTGGAATCGGTCCACGGGCGCCACCGAGCCGTTGGCTGCCGCCGGCGCCCGTGTGGCGAGGACTGCCCAGGAGGCACTGCAGGCGGGTCTCGCCTTCTCCATGCTGGCCGATGACGACGCAGCCCTCGGCGTCTTCTCCGACGAGGCCTTGGCTTCTGCCGTCGGCGCAGCCCACGTCAACATGGCGACGGTGAGCATGGACACCGCGCGAACCCTCGACGCTCGGCATCGAGCCGCCGACGTCGGTTACGTCGCCGCCCCCGTCCTTGGCCGGCCACATCTCGCCGCGAGCGGTCAACTCAACATCGTCGCCGCCGGACCGTCCGCAGACATCGAACGTGCGCGGCCGTTTCTCGACGTGCTGGGGAAGAAGACCTGGTCCGTCGGAGACGAACCCGAACGGGCGAACCTGGTCAAGATCGCGGTGAACTACAACCTCATCCACACTCTGCAGGCGCTCGCGGAATCGGTCACGATGGTCGAACGCGGCAACGTCTCGGGCGACACCTTCGTCGAGATACTCACCGACACGGCATATACCGGAAGCGCTTACGGCGGTTACGGTCCCATGATCGCCCGGCGGAACTACGAGCCCGTGGGCTTCACCGCCGCCTTGGGTCTCAAGGATCTCGGCCTCGCCGAACGGGCGGCCGTCGACACCGGCACCGCGCTTCCCACGAGTCCCGTGTTGCGATCGCTGTTCGAGTCCGCCCTTGCCGACGAGGAGCTCTCCAAGCTGGACTGGTCTGCAGTGGCCGAGGTGACCCGCCGGTTGTAACCGGGTCACCGTACGTCTCGGGCACCGGCAAGAACGGATTGCCCCCGCCTTCGCCTCGAATGCGGTCGGCCTCTTCGCACCTCACGAGGGCTAGCCGAGCTGACGGTGCAGGGCTTCCCGCCGCGACCCCGTTGCTTCAGTGGCACTACACACTGACGTGTGAGGACATGTGAACGGCGTCGTGACGGGAGCGTGCCGGCGCGCAGTCAGTCTCGGCTCAAGTGGAGGTTGACCTGCGCCGATGCCTACACGTGCGGCCTGACTCGCCATCCACCCCCGCTGTGCAGGTGGGGCCCCCGTCACAATTCATTTGTATAGTGACGATTGACACACTGTTCATCGTGAACTTAGGCTGACGACGGCAGATGGCCGCCTGCGACGACACCTCCATCGCCGGCCTCAAAACGTTCACGAGGAGATGACCGCATGACGAACCTGATGCGCCCATTGGCCGCGGGCGCGGTGAGTCTGGCGTGCGTAGCCAGCCTGACCGCCTGCAACCGCGACTCCAGCGAGTCCGCGACGACCGTCGGATACAGCACTTACACGGTGTCCAACCCCTTCTTCGCGGGGATGCAGAAGGGACTCGACGCCGGCAGTAGCCAACACGGCTACCAAATGGTGACGACCAACGCGAATGGCGAACCGAGCCAACAGGTTAGCGATATCGAGAACCTCCTGAACCGCGGCGCCCAGTATCTCCTGCTCACCCCTGCCGACGGCAAGGCCGTCACACCGGCCCTCAATGCCGCCAAGGCCAAGAACATCCCGGTCATCTCGATCGCCGATTCGGTCGAGGCGGACATCACCTCAACCGTGAACCTGGACAACGTCGCGGCGGGCCAGCTGGCCGCCCAGCAGATCGTCCAGTTCTTGAACTCCGTGAACGGCGGCCCTCGCGGCAACGTCGTCGACATCACGGGCATCATCGGGACGCCCTCGGCATCGGACCGCAACAAGGGGTTCCTCGACGAGATCGGGAAGTACCCGGACATCAAGATCGTGGCCACCCAGGACGGTGGCTACGACACGGAGAAGTCCAACGCGGCGATGAACGACATCCTGCAGGCCAACCCGAAGGTCGACGCCGTCTTCAACGGCAACGACGCCGAGGCGGTCGGCGTCAGCGCGGCGATCGAGGCAGCCGGACGCTTCAAGCCGGTCGGCACGCCGGGCCACATTTACGTGATCGGGGTCGACGGCTCCAAGCCTGCGATCGCCAACGTCCGCGCGGGCATCCAGGATGCCTCCGTCAGCCAGAACCCGATCAAGATGGCCGAGAAGGCAATCGAATTGGTCGCCGACCTCAAGGCGGGCAAGGAGGTTCCGAAGAACGTGGTGTACCCGGCGCAGCTGATCACCAAGGCCAACATCGACTCGCCCGAGGTCAAGACATACGGCATCTGGGCAGATGAGGTGCAATGACCTCCGGCGCGGCAGAGCTGACGCTGGAATCGCTCACCAAGTCCTACGGCGGAGTGCATGCCCTCACCGACGTCACCATGACGTTGCGACCCGGCAGCGTGGTCGCGCTCGCCGGTGAGAACGGCGCGGGCAAGTCGACGCTGATCAAAATCCTCGCAGGCGCCGTATCCGCCGACCAGGGAAGGGTTTTGCTCGACGGCGCCGAGCTGCCCGCCGACCCAAGACGCGTCATCGACGCCGGTGTCAGCGTCATCTATCAGGAGTTGACCGACATCCCGGACATGTCCGTGGTGGACAACGTCATGCTCGGGCGTCCGCTGCACAGCGCGAACATGACCAACCGGCGTGGCAACAGGCGCGCCGCAGGCGACGCGCTGTCCCGGGTCGGACTCACCGACGTCGACGTCACGCGACCCGTCAGATCGCTGACCTTGGCACAACGCCAACTGGTGGAGATCGCCAGATGCCTGGCTCGGGAGGCCCGCGTCCTGGTGTTCGACGAACCCACCTCGGCGCTACCGGAACACGACGTCAAGAATCTGCACGCGTTGATCGGACGGCTCAAGCAGGAGGGGCTGACCATCGTCTACGTCAGCCACCACCTCGACGAACTGTTCGCGATCGCAGACAGGATCTGCGTCCTGCGGGACGGCCGTTTGGTCGACGACCGTCCGATCGCCGAGTGGACTGAGAGATCGCTCATCAAGGCCATGCTCGCCAAGGATCTCGAACAGGCCTACCCCTTCGAGGCAAGGGATCTCGGCGAAGTCCGACTGTCGGTGTCCGACCTGAGTGCGCCCGGCATTCGCAACGCGACGGTGACCGCGAGGGCCGGAGAGATCGTGGGCCTCGTCGGTCTCGCCGGCGCGGGACGCACCGAACTGATGAAGGCCATCGCGGGGATCAACGACGCCTCCGCCGGCACCATCACCCGCGACGCCTCCTCATTGAAGACGGGCAGCATCGTGGCGGCCAAGAAGCTCGGGATCGTGTACTCGCCGGAGGACCGAAAGACCGAAGGCGTGATCCTGGACAAGAGCATTCAGGACAACATGATCTACGGCCTGTACTCCCGGGTCTCCCGATACGGCATCCGAATGCCGGCCGCTCAGCGGAAGTTCGCGACGGCGGCGATGAAGCGCTTTGGCGTCAAGGCGGAGTCACCGGCCACTGCCGTCGGCATGCTGTCCGGGGGAAACCAACAGAAGGTCGTCCTGGCCCGCGCCGCGGCGGGTCAGCCCGCCGTCATGCTGCTGGACGACCCAACCCGCGGCGTCGATGTCGGTGCCAAATCCGGCATCTACCAACAGATCATCGAACTGGCGAAGACGGGCGTCGCCGTCCTGCTGACGAGTTCGGACACCGACGAGGTGCTGGCAATGGCCGACCGCGTCTACGTCCTTCGGGCGGGACGACTCGTAGGCGAAGTCGCCCGCTCCGACTACGACCGCGAACACATCCTCCACCTCGCCGCGGCGGGCTAAGCGAAAGCGCACACCATGACCACGACGACCACCGGAACGTCGCCCGCGAGCGAGGGGCACACGACGTTAGGCGATCAACGCGCGACCACGACCGACACCATCCGCCGAATGGCGAAGAGCCCACTGTTCCCCATCGTCGCGGCCCTCGTCGTCGCCTGCATCGTCATGTTCATCCTGACGCCCAAGTTCCTCACCACGTCGAACCTGACGAACATCGTGACGCAGTCGTCGATCGTCGGAATCGCCGCCGTCGGAGCGACGTTCATCATCATCACCGGCGGCATCGACCTCTCGGTCGGCTCCAACATCGCGCTGTCCGGAATGCTCGCCGCGACCCTGGTCGGCGGCGGACTCAACGGCGTGCTCGGAGTCCTGCTCACCATCGTCGTCGCCGCCCTCATCGGCGCGTTCAACGGATTCTCGGTCACCGCGCTGCGCCTCGCCCCGTTCATCGTCACCCTCGCCGTGCTCGGCATGGGTCGTGGTCTGACGCTGCAGATCAGCGGTGGGCAGAGCGTCTACGACCTGCCCTCGTCGTTCACCTGGCTGGGTGGCGGCACGCTGCTCGGACTGCCGGTCCCCGTGATCACCACCGTGCTGATGTTCGCCATCGGCTACTTCGTGCTGAGTCGCACCACGTTCGGCCATCAGGTTTACGCCGTCGGTGGCAACCGGGAGGCGGCGCGCCTGGCCGGCATCCGCGATCGCCGGGTCCTGTTCTCGGTCTACGCCATCGCCGGCGTCTGTGCAGGCATCGCCGCCATCACCCTCGTCGGCCGCCTGGGCTCGGCGACACCCACTGCCGCAACGGGATTGGAACTGCAGGTGATCGCCGCGGTGGTCATCGGTGGCACCAGCCTCTTCGGCGGCAAGGGAAGTCTGGCGGGCACCTTCGTCGGTGTGCTGCTCATCGGCGTGATCAACAACGGCCTGACGCTGCTCAACGTCAGCCCGTTCTGGGTGCAGTTCATGCAGGGCGCATTGATCTTCATCGCCGTGCTTCTGGACTCCTACAACTCCCGCAGGTTGTCGAAGGGCAAGCGCTGAGTCGGACGGCCGGTCAGCGGGTCCCGCTGCGGTCCACGACGAACCAAATGCCAACGGCTGGTTCGTCGAACGGGTTGCTTAGACGGTGCGGAATCGTCGAGTCGAAGTTCAGACTGTCGCCGGGGCCCAGCACCTGACGCGCGAAGGCCACTTGAACTTCGAGACGGCCCGTCAGCACGTGGATGTACTCGGATCCCCCGTGGTTCATCAAGTTGTCGGCGGGACACGATTCGGTCCGCGGTGGGTAGGTGACCCGCAGGAATTCCACGTCCGGATCGTGCGCGGGGGTGAGGCGCTCCCAGCGCACGCCGTTGAGGTAGAGCTCTGGCCGCTCGTCGGCGCGCTGCAGGCCCGGCAACGTTCCCGTCTCCGCGAGCGCGACGACCTGTCCTCCGCGGGCCTTGTCGGCATGTGCCTTGCGAAGTCGCAACGTCGTCTCGGCGGCCGGGACCGCCCTGGGGTCCTCGACGCCCATCAGCGAGTCCAGCGACAACCCCAGTTCTGAGGTCATCGCGAAGAGCGTGCCCACCGATGGCGCCGCCCGGCCGAGTTCCACCTGGGAGATGAAGCTCGGTGACAGGTCCACGCGACGCGCCAATTCGCGCAGCGACATCTTCGCCGCCTCCCTGGCGGCTCGCAGGCGCTGTCCCATGGGCGTGCCCGGCTGTTCCGCACCGTCCGCTACCGCGGAGAACGCTTCGCTCATCGCGACCCACCTTTCACCATGGGACCGCCGGAAACGGCCTACACCAGAACCATTCCCCCGTCTATCGCCATCACCTGCCCGGTGATGAACTCACTGTCCGCGCTGGCGAGGAACACCGCCGTCGGGACGATGTCGGCCACCTGCGCGGCGCGGCCAAGCAGGGCTCCCGAAGCGAAGGCGGCAAAGGCGTCGCCCTCCTTCTCGGCGGCATGAATCTGGACCATGTCCTTGTCCAGCTGAGCCCACAGCGGAGTCTCCACCACGCCAGGAGAGAAGCCGTTCACCGTAATGTGGTCACCGGCCAACGCTCGAGCCCCGGCCTGGATGATCGCCACGACCGCGAATTTGCTTGCGCAGTAGGGGACGAACTCCGCATAGCCCTGCCGGGAGGCGATCGACGCGGTGTTGACGATCTTGCCGCCGCCCCCCTGGGCGATCATCTGCTTGGCCGCTTCCTGGGTGCCGATCAGGACGCCGAGGGCGTTGACGTCCATGACGAGGTTCCAATTCTCCTCGGTGACGTCGAGGAACTGCATGGGCTTGTTGAGACCGGCGTTGTTGAACATGACGTCCAGGCGCCCGAATTCGCGCACCGTCTGAGCAATGGCGGCGCGCACGTCGTCGCGCATGGTGACGTCCATTCCGACGCTGATTGCCCGATGCCCCTCGTCCCCGAGGGCGGCAGCCACGGCGTCGGCGGCGGCCACGTTGATGTCACCGACGGCGACGTTTGCACCTTCGGCGGCCAAGGCGCGGGCGATGCCCGCACCCATTCCCTGACCCGCCCCCGTGACGAGAACCGTTCGGCCACTTACTCGATCGACCATTCCTGAGCTCCTGTCCGTGTCATGGCGCCGTCAGTGGAAGACGACGCCCCCGTTGACGTCCAGCGACGCCCCGGTGACGTACGACGCCGCCGGGGACGCCAGCCAGACCAGGGCATCGGCGATGGCCGACGGCGGTCCCGCGATCTTGAGCGGGATCTTCGCCCACTCGATGTCCTTCATCTCTTCGAACGTGATTCCACGCTCGGCGGCTTCGGTGTGCAGGGCCGCGCGGTGCATCTTCGTGTCGATGTTCCCCGGGCACACCGTGTTCACCCGGATGTCTGGGGCCAACTCCTCGGCCAGCGCCTGTGCGAACACGATGACGGCGGCCTTGGAGGCGCAGTAGGACGAGAAGTAGGCGTGCCCGGAACGGCCCCACCAGGACGAGATGAAGGTGATGCTGCCGCCGTCACGGGACAGCAGGGGCGTCAGCGACCGGGTCAGCAGGAAGGGTCCGGTGAGGTTGACGTCCATCACCTTTCGGAACTCCGCGGGATCCAGCTCGGTCACGGCGGCCGCGCTCTGCACGACACCGGCGACCAACGCGATCGTATTCAGTCGGCCGTGGACGGAGCCGACCTCGGAGGCCAGCGCGCTGACGCTCCGCTCGTCGGTGATGTCCGTGACCGTGGTGGTGACGCGCGCGCCGTCGACTCCCAGCTCCTCGGGCAGCTGATGAACGGCGTCGACGGCATCGACCGCCACCACGTCGTATCCGTTGTCCAGGAATGCCTTCACGGTCTCGCGTCCGATGCCGCCCGCGGCACCGGTCACCAGGGCGACGGGACTCATCAGACCTCCACCAGGATCTTCTGCGCGTCACCGTTCGGGTCGAGCAGGCGGTCGAAGCCACGCTCGACGATGTCGGCGACCGGCACGACGTCACTGACCGCCTTCTCCACCGGGAATCGGCCCGACGCCACCAGCGCGATGATCCGCGGCCAGTCCGTGACCGGGTAGCACCACGTTCCGATCAGGCTCAGATCGCGGTTGGACAGGTTCATCGGATCGAAGGATGCGGGCTTGACGTGCAACCCCACCTGGGTGACGGTGCCGTGCGAGCGTACGGCGTTCAACGCCGCGTTCAGGCCAGGTTCGGACCCCGAGCACTCCGCGGCCACGTCGACGCCGACGCCGCCCGTCATGTCCTTGACCGCCGTGGTGACGTCGTCGGACGTGGGGTCGAGGATCGTCGCGATGCCGAAGGACGCAGCCAGCGCACGACGTTTCGGATTGGGCTCGGAGATGATGATCTGCGAGGCGCCGGCTACGTGGGCGTACAGCGCGGACAGGGCGCCGATGGGCCCGGCGCCGGTGATGAGGATCGAGTCTCCTGCCGTGAACCCGGTCCGGTCGACGCCGTAGGCGGCGACTGCCGACGGCTCGATCAACGCGCCCTGCTCGTCGCTGACCGTGTCGGGGAGCACGCTCACCTGGCTGGCGTCGAGCACCAGTTGTTCGGAGATCCCTCCGCCGTCGAAGCTGAGTCCAACGCAGGCCATCTGGACGCACAGGTGGTTGAGGCCACGCCGGCAGAAGTAACACTCCCCGCAGAAGATCAACGGCTGCACGGACACTCGGTCTCCCACGGACACCGAGGAGACGTCGTCGGCCACTTCGAGGACACGGGCGGACAGCTCGTGTCCGAGCACCTGCGGCGCGGCCGACCCCGTGAGGGGGTGAGGCGACGTCGGGATGACGATCGGCCCTGCGAGGTACTCGTGGAGGTCCGTCCCGCAGATACCGCACAGGATGGGACGCAGTCGGACCTGACCCCGCTTCAGCGGACCCGGGTCGGCCACGTCCTCTACACGGATGTCGTGCTCGTCGTAGAAAATGGCGGCGCGCATTTCGTTTCTCCCTCTTCCTATTTCAGCGGATTGATCGTGTGGAGGTCGGTGGGCAGCATGTCTCAGACACTGGTGATGCCTCCGTCGATGACGACCGCCGACCCGGTCTGGTAGCCCACGTCACCACGAAGCAGGAACATGACGGTCTCGGCGATCTCGCGGGGCGAGGCATAGCGGCCGATCGGCGTGCCCTCCTCGAATCGGCGCCTCTCCCAGTCGGGATCCTCGGGGTTGACGAGGAGTTCGGAGCGGCGCATCAGCGGAGTCTCGACGGGACCCGGGCACAGGCAGTTGACCCTGATGCCGTGTGCTGCCATCTCGCTGGCAGCGCTGCGCGTGAGACCCAGGACGGCGTGTTTGGTGACCACGTAGTCGGACCTGTCGGGCGCGGACTTCAGACTGAGAATCGACCCCGTATTGACCACGGCGCCAGCACCTTCGGCCACCATGTGGGGCAGCACCGCCTGAAGTCCCCAGAACATGCTGTTGAGGTTGACGTCGATGACGCGCAGCCAGTCGGCGGGATCGGTGTCCAGAATCGACTTGTGCACACCCTCGACGCCGGCGTTGTTGAAGAACAACGTGGGCGCGCCGTGCTCGGCCGCGGCGGCGTCCACATAGCCGAACACCTGTGTTCGATCGGCGACGTCGGCCCGGTACGGCACGACCGACGACGTCGCCTCGTGTGCGGTCGCCTTCGCTGCGTCACCGTCGACGTCGACGGCCAGCACCTTCGCGCCTGCGGCGGCGAGGGTGAGCGTCACCGCCTTGCCGATGCCACTGCCCGCACCGGTCACGATCGCAGACCGTCCTTCGAAGGACCATTCGGTAGTCATCTCGTGATGTCCTGTTCGCCGTTCGTGCATTCGGTCTCCGCGCTCGCGGGTGTTCGGTCCTGGTGGACAACCCGTCGAGCAGTCCGGGGGCGGCCGTCATTCGGGTGACCGTCGCAGGGTGACCCGCCCAAGATCGAGATGACCCGTGATGCTGCAGGTCAGTCGTGCCGAGCGACTCCTGGCTCCTCGGAGGCCGAGGCAGCGACGTTCTCCGATTGCGACGAGCGTCACACACGGACTGATTCATGACACTAAACACTCGCCGTGATGGTGTCAACCAATTCCGCGCCGGGGAAGGTCCATCGCGAAGGTAGGCAAGGACCACGCGAACGCCTACGTCGAACGTGCCCGAAGCAGCGGTCCTGGCACTTCAGCCAGATCCGCCCCGGGGAACAGGCAACCAGAGACAGCCCCGGTGCAGGCGAAACCGGAGATTCGGCTAGACCGGTGTTGAAAGAGCCTCGCGCAAGGCCGCCACGTTGTCGGTGGAGCGCGTCAACTCGCCCCGTTCGATGCGGTGGGCAAGCTGAACGACCGCGTCGTTGACCGGCGCTAGCCGCCCGACCCGACCCAACTCCTCGACGACCCGCCCGTTGATCTGGTCGACCTCGCTGCGACGGGACTTCATCCAGTCCTGGAGCACGGTGGACAGCGTGTGCGAAAGGACGTACTTCTCGAGGAGCACGTCCATCAGCGTGTCGACGAAGCCGTGCGGATTGGTGTCGTCCACCGAGGTGAGGCCGAAGATCGGCACCACCGATTGGCCGGCGGCGAGCGCGGCGTCGACCGCTTCGTAGCCGGCCTGCAGCATCACGTCCTTCATCCCGGGATGATGCCCCGCCTCGACGATCGACAGATCGAGGATGGCTGACGGAACGAGTTCGGCGGCGTTGATGACGAGCTTCATCCACTTGGCCGACCGGATGTCGTCCACGACGTCGACGGCTCCGGAGTGGCGCAGCAAGGACGCCACCTCCTCCTCCCGGCCGGCCGTGGCCGACCCGAGGCTGCCCACCGCGAACCAGCTGCGAGACCGCGGCGAGTGACGGTCGACCACGCCCGGCTCGAACATCGTCGACGAGATCTCGATGACGGAGCCCAATGTCCGCTCTGCGCCGATGATCTCGGCCATGTCGTCGACGGTCATGCCGTTCTGAACGCCGACGGCGATTCCGTCGTCGGCGAGGTAGGGCTTGATCAGCTCACACGCCCAGCGCGTGTCGTAGGCCTTGACGAGCATCAACACCACGTCGAACCTGCGTCGCAGGGTGGCCACCTCACAGAAGTGCAGGACCGGCACCTTCGCCGACACCTTCTCCTCGGGTGTCTCGACGCGGATTCCATGCTGACGGATCGCCTCGACATGGGCCGGCCACTGCTCGATGAAGGTGACGTCGTGGCCAGCCTCAGCCAAGTCCGCACCGATGGCTGCGCCATTGGCGCCAGTTCCCACGATCGCAATCGACGTCATGGCTGCTCAGTATTCGTAGTCGACGATGGCTCGCCGGGCGACGAATTCGCCCGCAATCTTGGCCGCCTTCTGGTGCTCTGGGTGCACCTGATAGGCCTCAAGGGCGGCGTTCGACCGGTGCTCGGACACCAACACCACGTCCCAGTGCCCCTCAGCGGTCCCCAGATCCGGGCGCACCGTGATCGATTCGACCTCGTCGAGCGTCGCCAGCGCTTCCAGTACGTCCTGCATCCGCTGGATGTGCGCCTGCCGCGCCTCGTCGTCGGGCGTGTCGAGTTCGAATGCCACGATGTGTCTGATCACGAACTGCTCCTCGAATCACGTGCGACGACAGTGTGCAATGGAGATTAACATCGAAGCCGTGTCGACTCCATGAAAAACTGGTTCGACTTTCGACGAATCGTGCGACGAAGGACGTCGCTGCGACAAGCGCTGAGCCACAATCGAATACATTTCCGACGTGGCCGAAGGAGACCTCAGCGTCGACACCGGCCGGCGTCGCAGCTCGTTGAAGTGCTCGTGTACTTCGTGGTCCCGTATGTAGCATGATGCTAAACACAGCCCACGGAAGAAGGTGCGCGATGAGCATCGAAGAGCTCAACATCGCGGTGGTCGGGACAGGAGCCAATGGGGCCTCGCTCGGCGCCGACATGGTCCGCGCCGGGTTGTCGGTCACCTACGTCGACCAGTGGCCGGCCCACGTCGTGGCGATGCGGACCGACGGCCTCACCGTCAACTTCCCCGACGGCACGGTCGAGCGTACTGAGATAGACGCGTACCACCTGTGTCAGGTCGCCGAACTTCGTCGCCCGTTCGACATCGTGTTCGTCAGCGTCAAGACCTACGACACCCGCTGGGCGGTCGAACTGCTCAAGCCGCTGCTTCACGAGGAGTCCGTCGTCGTCGGCCTCCAGAACGGCATGACCATCGACGACGTAGCCGACATCGTGGGCCCCGAGCGAACCGTCGGCGCCGTATTGGGCATCGCGGCCAACATGTTCGAGCCCGGCGTCGTGAACCGCCAAGTGTCGCGTGCGGATACCTGGACCACCGTCGGAACGTATGGCGGCGCCCCGACCCCGCAACTGGAGAACGTACGCGCCGTGCTGTCCACCGCCGCGGTGACCGAGACCTCGCGCGACATCAGAGCGTCGAAGTGGATGAAGCTCTTGGCCAACATCCCCGAGATGCTCCCCTCGGCCATCCTCGGCGTGCCCCTTCTCACCGCGGTCCACGTCCCCGGCGTCCGGGAGACCATGGACGAGGCGTCTCGCGAGGCCTACGCATTGGCCCGAGAACTCGGCATCGCGATGGTGCCGATCTTCGGCATGACCGCCCGAGACGTTTCCGATTCGGATCAGTACGCCCTGGACCTGCTCGACGCCGTTCTGAAGTCCTACTCGCTGGAGGACACTCGCGTTGCGGTGCTGCAGGATTGGGACAAGAAGCGGCATGCCGAACTCGACGCGTACAACGGCTACATCGTCGAGACCCGTCGGAAGGTCGGCGGCAGCGCGTCGGTGAACGAGGCAATCCTGCAGATCGCCAACAGGATCGAATCTGGGGACCTGGAGCCGAGTTTGGACAACGCCGATCTCTTGGTTGCCGCCCGCGCTCTCACCGACTGACGGCTGTATCCGGGTACCGCCGAGTCCCCTACACCAGGATCGCCAACGGGTTCTCGATGCGTCTGACGAACGCCGCCATCCATTGGGCGGCGACCGCGCCGTCGATCACCCGATGGTCGGCCGACAGCGTCACCGTCATGACGGTGGCGGTGGCCAATTCGCCGTCCACGACGACCGGACGGGGCGCCGCGCCCCCGACGGCAAGGATGCCGGACTGTGGCGGGTTGAGGATCGCCGAGAACTCGCTCACCCCGTACATCCCGAGATTCGACACCGAGAAGCTGCCGCCCTCGAGCTCGGCCTGCTTGAGCCGACCCTCTCGGGCCCGCTGCGCGAGGTCGGCGACGGTGCTCGCCACGACGGACAGCGACATCCGGTCCACGCCCCGCAACACCGGGGTGAGCAGACCCCCGTCGACGGCCACGGCGACCGCGAGGTCGACCTTCTCGAAGCGCCGTATCGACGTGTCGTTCCAGATCGAGTTGGCCTCGGGTACCTCGACGAGAGCACCGGCAGCAGCCTTCAACACGAAGTCGTTGAGCGAAACCTTGACCGCCGCAGCCTCGTTGACCGAGCGGCGCAGCTCCATCAGCGCATCCACCCGACAGTCCGCCTTGACGTAGAAGTGCGGCACGGTGGTCTTGCTCTCGGTGAGGCGCCGGGCGATCGCCTTGCGCATGCCGGTGAGCGGCTCGTCGGTGAAACCGTCGGCCACGACGGGCGTCGACGGTGGCGCCGGCTCGGCTGCTGGCGCGTCGACGGCCGCCGGCTGTGCTACGGCCAACCTGTCGAGGTCGCGGCGCACGATCCGTCCGCCGGGCCCGGTCCCCGTCACCGTGGTGAGGTCGATGTTCTTCTCGCCGGCCAGCTTTCGCACCAGGGGTGTGGCGAAGAGGCGTGTGCGGTTGGTGTCGGGTGACACCCTTGGCGGCGCCTCGCGCTCGGGTTCGGCGGTCTGCTGGTTGGCCGCTGCGCGCACGGGTGCCGATTCGCGCTGCGACGCGGCCTCCAGCACGGGGGCTGCCGAGTCGGGGTCGGCGACGGCGTCGGCCTCCAGGTCGGGGTCGGCATCGGGGGTGGCGGGCGCCGGGTCGGCCGGGGGTTCGGCGTCGAGGTCGGCGTCGCTCTCTCCGGGGGCCAACACGATCGCGATCGGGTCGCCGACGGCGATGGTTGCGCCCGGTTCGGCGATCAACCGTGCCAGCACGCCGGCGACCTCGGCGGCCAGTTCGACCACGGCCTTCTCGGTTTCGACTTCAGCCAGCGCGTCCCCGACCTTGATCTCCTGACCCTCCGTGACGAGCCAGGACTGGATCACGGCCTCGGTGGCGTTGGCGAGCACCTCGGGCATCCGTACGACAGTGGGCATCAGCGATTACTTCCCGTCGTTTCGCTCGTCACGGGCTGTCCCATGCCGACTCTGATCTTTTCCAGGCCTGCGACGACTTCCTCGGTGCCTGCAATCGCGGCTCGCTCCAACACCTTCGAGATACTCGGCGAGGCCTCCCCTCCCGAGACTCGCTCGACGGGTTGGTCCAGCCAGTCGAACAACCGCCGCTGAATCTCGTCGGCCAACCACCCGCCATAGGAACTGCCCCGCGCCCCCTGCTCGACGATCAGCACGGCGTTGGTCTTCTTCACGCTCGCGGCGATCGTGTCCCAGTCGATGGATGCACGGTCCAGCCAGCGCAGGTCGACGAGTTCGGCGTCCACCCCGGTCTGCTCGATGGCCTCCACGCACCGGGCGACCATCGACAGATAGCTGATGACCGTGACCTCGGTGCCCCGTCGACGAACTGCCGCGTTTCCGGGCGGGATCACGTAGTCCAGATCTCCCTCTGGTACCTCGTCGGCCTTGGCGTACAGGTCGATGTGTTCGATTACCAGCACCGGATCCTGCAGCGCCAGAGCAGCATTCATCAAACCCACGTAATCGGCGGCGGTGGAGGGTGCCACGATCCGCCAACCGGGACTGCTGGAGAACACGCCCGCCGGGTCCATCAGATGCTGGGAGCCGTAGCCCGACCCCATCGCCACCTTGGTCCGCAGCACGAACGGCACCGGGTTCTCCCCGCCGAACATGTGGCGCGCCTTGCCGATCTGGTTGAACACCTGATCGGCGGCGACCCACATGAAGTCGGGGTACATGAATTCGACGACGGGCCGGAACCTGCCGTCGAGCGCCAACCCACCCCCGACGCCAGTGAAGGCGTTCTCGCTGATCGGGGTTCCGATCACCCGCTCGTCGCCATACTTGGCGAGTCCCTTGGTGGCGCCGTTGGTGCCGCCGCCGAGTCGGTGCACGTCCTCGCCGAACACCACGATGCGCTCGTCGGTCTCCATTCGGCGGTCCATGACACCGGCGACCGCGTCGACGAACTTCGTCTTGCGCCAGGGGCCTTCGTAGTCGAGGGGATCCATTGCGGTCAGCTCGTCGAGCTCGCTCGCGTCGCCGCGGACGCCGACGTTGACGAACCCGGGATCGGGCCACAGGTCCTCGCGGATCCGGCGCTTGCCGTCCTTGTCGGGGTCACGCTCGGTGAGCTCGGCGGCCACTGCGGTCATGGCCTCCTGCGCCTGGGTGCGCACCGACGCGACACCCGCCTCGTCGACGAGGCCGAGCGCGATCATCTCGCGCGCCACCCGCTCCAGCGGATCACGTTGCTTCCACTCTGCTTCCTCCTCCTTCTGGCGGTAGCCGAAGGCGCTTCCCGGATAGGGGCCGTTCTGGTGGAAGAATCTGTACACCTCGGCTTCGACGACGGCCGGGCCCTCCCCGCTGCGCATCCGCTCGGCGGCCTGCTGCGTCGCGAGATGCACGGCGAGCGGATCCATTCCGTCGACGCGCCACCCGGGGATGCCGAAGCCCTGGCCACGCACCGAGAGACGGGTGTCGGCGGTGATCTCGTCGACGTGCGTGGACACGGCGTAGAGGTTGTTCTCGATGAAGAAGCAGAACGGCAGCTTCCACACCGCCGCGAGGTTCATGGTCTCGAGCACCGAGCCGATCTGGCTGGAGCCGTCGCCGAAGTAGCTGATGGTGAGATCGGTCGTGCCGCTGTGCTTCTGTGCCCAGGCATTGCCCGCGCCCATCGGCACGCCGCCGCCGACGATGGCGTTGGTTCCGAGCGCGCCCGCCTCGAACCACTGCAGGTGCATCGAGCCGCCACGGCCCTTGCAGTACCCCTGTTTCAGTCCCAGGATCTCGGCCAGCGTGCGCTGCAACACCCGCTGGATCTTCGGGGTCACCACGTCGGCCGGGTCGAGCGCGCCACCGCTGACGTGTGTGAGCGCCTTGGCCAGGAATTGGTGGTGCCCGCGATGTGAGCCGTTGACCGCGTCGGTGGACCGCAGTCCGACGATGGATCCCACCGCGCCACCCTCCTGTCCGATGCTGGAGTGTGCGGGGCCGTGCACGAGGCCCTCCCCCGCGAGCTCGAGCACCGTCTCCTCGAAGGCACGGATGAGATGCAACTCGACGAGCATCGTCGCGAGAAGCGCCGGGTCGGCGGCCTTCCAGTCGTCTTCCGTGGTCGTCAGCTCGACCCATGAAGCATGTGTCTCAAGGCTGCGTTCGAGTGGCATGGACCCTCATCTCGGTTGGCGGCAGCGCTCGACCAGAGTGAGCGCGACCACACCAACATAACTCTATTGGATCCAATTTGGCTAGAGTTGGCCCACGAATCACCCCTTTGTGCTTATTCTGGGCACTATTGGATCCACTACCACCGAGGAGTGACATGCCTTTGCCCGGCCTGGTCGGCACCGACCACATCGGATTCACCGTGCCGGATCTGGAGGAGGCCCACGATTTCTTCGTCCGCGTCCTCGGCTGCACCCCCGTCTACTCGCTGGGGCCGTTCGAGCACGACGACGACTGGATGCGCGAACACCTCAACGTGCACCCACGCACGGTGATGCGCGAACTGCGCTTCTACCGCTGTGGCACGGGAGCCAACTTCGAGGTGTTTCAGTACGAACCCGCCGACGGGCAGGCCCCGATCCCGCGCAACAGCGACGTCGGCGGCCACCACCTTGCGTTCTACGTCCACGACCTGGACGCCGCCGTGGGCTACCTTCGCGCCGAAGGGATCCGCGTTCTGGGCGAACCGACCCCGAGCCGGAACGCGAGCGAGGGACAGCGCTGGGTGTACTTTCTGAGCCCGTGGGGGATGCAGTTCGAGCTGGTGAGCTTTCCGAACGGCAAGGCCTACGAGAAGGAGGCCGAGGTGCTGCTGTGGAACCCGAACCGGCCGGCGGAGTAATCCGCGTCCGCGACGGGATCACCGGGGCCCGCGTCGCCGACGAACTGCGTTCGGCAATCCTGCACGGCGCCCATCCGCCGGGGACGCGGTTGCGCCAGGAGGAACTCGCGGCGCAGTTCGGCGCCAGTCGCGTTCCCGTGCGCGAGGCGTTGCGCATACTCGAGTCCGAGGGGCTGATCACGACGGTGGCCAACACGGGCGCGTGGATCGCCCGGTTGAGCCTCGACGAGTGCGTCGAGCTGTACCAGGTGCGCGAGCGGATCGAGCCACTGTTGCTGCGCTACAGCATGCCTGCGCTGCGCGAGGATCAGATTGACCGGCTGACCGAACTGGTCGGGGAGATGGAACGCGCCCGCGACGTCGAGGAGTTCCTCGAGCTGGACCGCGCGTTCCACCTTGGAAGCTATGCCGGCGCACGGACCAGCTTTCTCGGGCCGACGGTCGAGCGGCTGTGGAACACCACCCAGCACTACCGACGCGCGTTTACCCGTCTCCTCGACCTCGACGGCAACCGAATCCTGCACGACGAACACCACATGCTGGTGACGGCCATCCGGGAGCAGGACTGCGAGGAGGCTGAGCGCGTGCTGCTGGGCCACATCCGCCGCACCCGCCTCCAGTTGGCGCGCCACTCAGAGGTGTTCGAGTAGGCGGGCACGAGCGCCGCCCCCTCAGTGATCGCGGCCGTGAACGAACCAGACGCCCTCGAACTGTTCCGGTCCCGGGTTGCGCAGCACGTGGGGAATGTTCGAGTCGAAGCCAAGCGACTCACCTTCGCGCAGCAGAAAGACCTCGCCGCCGACGGTGATCTCGACCTCGCCCGCCACCACGAAGCCGTACTCGTAGCCGTCGTGGATCGAGAGGTGGTCACCGTCGCTCGACGTGGCGCCGGGCGCGTAGGTGATCTTCATGAAGTTGACGCCGTGTTCCGGGGTCGCCGCGAGCCGCTCCCACATCACGCCCTCGGCCATTGCCAGGGAGGGGCGGTGCGACGGGTGCACGACCGACACCCGGTTCGCGTATTCGGTTGGTCGCCAGGCGTGTACCGGGTCCATCCGCCCGTTCGTGCCTGCGGTGCCGTTGGCTGTGCCGCGGTTGCGCGCGGCGGCGACCGGGACCGCCGTGGGTTCGTCCTCGAACAGTTCGTCGACCGAGACGTTGAGAAGCTGCGAAATGGCATACAACGTTGCGACGGAGGGCTGGGACTTGCCATTCTCGATCTGCGAGACGAGCGACGGGGACACGTCGGCCTGCCGCGCGAGTTCGCGGAGCGAGACGCCGGCCTGCAGCCTGATGGCCTTGAGCCGTTGACCCAGTTGATCCATCGGTGTCCCCCGTCCTGGCCGGTGTCGTAGTGGCCGTTAGAAGATTAGCAATACTGCACGTTTTGCGCCGTGAACAGGGGATTGACGTGGCCGACATGCCGCTTCGGGTCGACAGCCGGCCTTCTGATTAGGCAAACGTTCATTTACACTGAACATTGGTGTCAACCGGAGTGAACCCGCCCCGTGTCCCGATGGAAGGAATCCGATGACCGTTGAGTCGAACCGAGGCCGCGCCCTGGTCGTGGGGGTGACCGGAATCGTCGGCCAGGCAGTGGCACGCAGCCTGATCGCCGACGGGTGGGAGACCTACGGCTTGTCCCGCAGTGGTACCGCCGTCGACGGCGTCAGCACCGTCAAGGCCGACCTCGGCGATCCGAGCGGACTGTCCCAGGCGCTCGACGGCGTCGCTCCCGAACTCGTCGCGATCACCGCGTGGACCCGCAAGGACACCGAAGCCGAGAACATTGCCGTCAACGGCGGCGCCGTGCGCAACCTGCTGGCCGCACTGGAACCATCCGGCTCGACGCGGCACGTTGCGTTGATGACCGGCCTCAAGCACTATCTCGGCCCGTTCGAGGCTTACGCCACCGGCAAGATGCCCGACACGCCCTTCCACGAGGAGGAGCCGAGGCTCGACGCGCCGAACTTCTACTACGCCCAGGAGGACGAGCTCTTCAGCTCCGCGGCGCGCAACGGGTTCACCTGGAGCGTGCACCGGGCGCACACCGTGTTCGGCTATGCGACCGGCAATGCGATGAACATGGTCGCGACGCTGTGCGCCTACGCCGCCATCTGCCGGAAACGTGGACTGCCGTTCGTCTTTCCCGGCTCGGAGACGCAGTGGAACGGCGTCACCGACGTGACCGACGCCGAACTGTTGGCCGAGCAGATCCTCTGGGCCGCGGGCAACGACGCGGGGCGCGACCAGGCGTTCAACATCGCCAACGGCGACGCGTTCCGGTGGCGGTGGCTGTGGCCGCAGATCGCCGACCACTTCGGTCTGGAGTGGGAGGGCTTCTCGGGCGAACCGCGCACCCTGGAGACGGCGATGGCGGGCACGGAGGCCACCTGGCGCGAGATCGCCGACGAGCACGGCCTGGTGGAGTCGGACCTGTCCCGGGTGGCCTCCTGGTGGCACACCGATGGTGACCTCGGCCGCAACATCGAGGTCCTCACCGACATGAACAAGAGCCGCAAGGCGGGCTTCACGGGTACCCGCGACACCAGGGACAGCTTCTTCGATTACGCCGAGCGGTACCGCGCCGCGCGCGTCACGCCGTGAGCTGAGCGGTCAGCTCGATGTGCGCCTTGATCGTCGACTCGGGGTGCTGGGCCGCGTCGAGCGCCGACACGGCGTCGTCGATGCCGAAGCGCTGCGTGACGATTCCCGTCAGGTCGATGCCGCTGTTCGCCAGGAACCGTAGCGTCTCGGGCCAAACCCCCGGTGAGCCAATGGAACCCGTGATGCGCAGTTCCTTGGACTGGATCAAGCCCAGCTTCGCAGGCGCCTCCCTGCCGACGTCGATGCCGATGTAGGCGACGCGCCCGCGGAAGGTCACCAGTTCGAGCGCGCGCGCCATCACCTCGGGCCGGCCGCTGGCTTCGACCACCAGGTCGGCTCCGCCCCGGCCGGTGAGGGTGGCCAGCAGGTCCTCGACGTCGTCGGGGGCCACCACGTGATGTGCGCCAAGGGCTTTGGCCGACGCGCGTCGGTCCGGCGACGGCTCGGCGACGACGACCACCGCACCCATCGCCACCGCGGCTGCCACCACCGCCAGTCCCACCGGTCCCGCACCGAGGACGACCACGGTGTCGCTGGCGTCGACGCCACCGGCCCGCACCAAGGCGTAGTACGCCACGCTGAACGGCTCGACCAGCGCGCCCATCGTGTGGGACAACTCGTCGGGAAGGCGGTGCAGCCACGCGGGACGGGCGACGAAGAATTCCGCCGCCGCACCGCTGATCGAGAAGCCGAAGTGATCCGCGCCGATCACGCACTCCCCGACCACTCGGTCACCGGGAGTCAAGCCGGTGACCTTGCCGCCCACCGCGACGACCTCGCCCGACCACTCGTGGCCCGGGATCAGCGGATAGGCGAACGGAATGATGTACCGGCCCTCCAGCAGTTCGATGTCGGAGTGGCAGACCCCCACCGAGCGGGCGGCCACCAACACCTCGTCCTCCGCGATCTGCGGAACGCTCAGCTCCGCGACGGTGGCCACTCCCTGCTCTCTGTACTGCAGTGCCTTCACCGGTCCTCCTTCGTCGTCGCGGCCCACGGGTCGAAGAGCACCTTGCCCTCCAACTTTCCGGTGGCCAGTAGTTCCAACTGTTCGGGTAGGTCCTCCAGCGGATGCACCGACTCCAGCACCTCGCTGGCGAGATCGGTCGCCGACAGGATCTCCAGCGCCGCTCCGAGGTCCTCCCCGCACACGTGCGCCAGCGTGGTGACGACGGAGATCTCCCGCATCACCAGCGTGTGCACGTCCACCTCCTGCTGCCGAGACGGAAGGCCGACCTGCAGGATGGTCCCGCCGGTGCGCACCATCCCGATCGCGTTGTTCAATTGGCCTGGCGCGCCGCTCGCTTCGATGACCACCTCGACCCCACGCAGATCCGACACGGCGTCCGTCCCAGCCGCCACCGTCCGGGCCGCGCCGAGCCGCTCCGCCCGCTCCAGCCGCGTCCCAGGGAAGTCGACGACGGTGACGTCGACGTCTGCCAGTGACTTCAGCCCGGCCAACACGAACGACCCGATCGCGCCGGCGCCGATCAGCACCACGCGATCCCCGTCGACCGCACCCGCGCGTCTGGCCGCGTGCAGGCCGACCGCCATCGGCTGCGCGAGACCTGCACCGTCGAGCGACATCTCGGCGGGCACCCGGCTCAGCACCCGCTCGGGCACCGATACGAACTCGGCCATGCCGCCGGCGGTGTTGAGTCCCAACGTGTAGTAGATCTCGCACAGGTTGGTGCGGCCCTCCCGACACCGACCGCACTCGCCGCACGACACGCCCGCTCCCGACGCGACGACGTCGCCGAGGGCGAAGTGTCCGCCGTCGGCCGCCTCGACCACCTCGCCGACGAACTCGTGACCGAGGACCATCGGCCCGCTGTGCGCAGTGACCGGGTGAACGCGGTTGACGGGGAACGTCTTCGGCCCGCTGGACCACTCCGTGGCATCCGTCCCGCACACGCCGCTGCGGAGTACCCGCAGCATTGCCTCACCGGGCCTGCGGACGGGCTCCGGCACGTTCTCGACACGCACGTCGTGCGCGCCGTAGTACACCGACGCGCGCATCAGCCCTCCTCACCGCGCCCCGCGGCGGTGTTGAGGTGGGACTGCGAATTGCGCACCACCGGCAACTGCCCACCGACGGAGTAGTACCGCTGACCGGTGACCAGAAGTTCCTCGGCGGGGAACTTCGTGACCACCTCGCAGCCCGTCGCCGTCACCACGACCTCCTCCTCGATGCGGGCGGCGCCGATGCCGTCGGCGGACGGCCAGTACGTCTCCAGGGCGAAGAACATCCCCTCGACGAGCGTCTCGGGATGGTCCAGGGACACCAGTCGCGAGAAGATCGGCTTCTCCCAGATCGACAGGCCGACGCCGTGGCCGTACTGCAGCGCGAAAGCCGCTTCCTCGTCGGGAAATCCGAATTCCTGGGCGGTGGGCCACACCGACACGATGTCGGCGGTCGTCGCGCCGGGACGCACCAGCGCGATGGCGCGGTCCATGTACTCCCGCGCCCTGGTGTAGGCGTCGTGCTGCGCACTGCTGGCCGAGCCCACCGCGAAGGTCCGGTAGTAGCACGTCCGATAGCCGTTGTAGCTGTGCAGGATGTCGAAGAATGCGGGGTCGCCCGGCCGGATGATCCGATCGGAGTAGACGTGCGGGTGCGGTGAGCAACGCTCCCCCGAGATGGCGTTGACGCCCTCCACGTACTCCGAGCCGAGGTCGTAGAGGGTCTTGGCGACCAGGCCGACCGTCTCGTTCTCCCGGACGCCCGGCCGCAGGAACTCGTAGAGCTTGTCGTATGCCGCGTCGACCATCGACGCGGCCTGGGTCAGCAGGGAGATCTCGTCGGGCGTCTTGATCGAGCGCGCAGCAAGGAAGACCTGCTGGCCGTCGACGACGTCGATGCCCGCCTTCTGCAGCGCGAAGAGGATGGGCAGCTCGATCACGTCGACGCCGAGTGGCTCGCCGATGAGCTCGAAGCGCTCCAGCTCGCGCTTGATCTTGCGGGCCACCTCGTCGGCGATGCCGGCATCCGGGTTGAACGCCCCGCGCAGGGTCGAGATACCGGCTCGCGCACCGGATTCGATGCGGGGCCGGACCGCGCCGTGATGAGGCGCGTGGGGGTCGGCGTCCATCTCGGCCGTCGTGGTCGACAACCACGGGTTGTACAGCTGGTGGTGTCGCGCCGCAGAACCGAAGTCCCACACGATCGGATCCGAATTGCGGGTCAGCAGCGAGAACCGGATCATCTTGTCCATCGCCCACGTACCGATGTGGGTGGCGGACATGTACCGGATGTTGGAGAAGTCGAAGGCCAGCACCGCGCCCAGGTCAGACTTCTCGAGTTCGGCCTTCAACCGCCCGAGACGCTCCTCGCGCAGGCGGTCGAAGTTGATCCGACTCTCCCAGTCAACCGCATTGGTGCCGAATGTTGCCGTGCCAGTGTCCATGTCAAGTCCCTTCGGTTGCGCGTTTCCTAGACGCGGGTGCCACGGCGCGACCGCGCCACGGTGTAGAGCACTGCAGCGATGAGAATGAGTGCGCCCTGGAAGAAGTACTGTGCTGCCGAGCCGAGATTGAGCACCGCGGTGGCGTTGAGCAGCTGCTGCAGTGCCACTGCACCCACCAGCGTGCCGATGAAGGTGCCGCGGCCGCCGAGCAAGCTGGTGCCACCGAGCACGACCGCCGTGACGCTGGTCAGCGTGAAGGCGGACCCCTGGGCGGGGTCGCCAATGCCGTACTGGCCCATGAACATCAGCGCACCGAGGAAGACGAACAGCGATGAACCCACGTAGGCGAGGATGACGGTCCTGTTGACGCCGATGCCGATGCGGCGCGCGGACGGTTCGTCGGAGCCCACCGCCCGCAGGTTCCAGCCGAGCCTGCGGCGGCGCAGCGCGTACTCCATCCCGACGGCGATGACGACGAACACCACGAAGGCCACCGGCAGCGGGCCAACCCGGTAGTTGACCGCGTTCTGGAATGCGGTGCTGACGTAACCGTCCTGAGTGGGCCGCAGCAGGAACGCCACACCGCCGAGTGCGATGTACAGCGTCAGGGTGGCGGCGATCGGGGTGAATTTGCCGAAGCGAATGAGTGATCCGTTGATGGCGCCCACCATGGCGGCGACGATGAGCATCACTGCCAGTCCGAGGACGACGGTCGCCGCGGACGCACCGTCGACGACGAAGAACGACGAGATCACCACCAGTAGTCCGGCGAGCGGGCCCACCGACAGGTCGATCCCGCCGATGAGCAAGGCAATGGTCTGCCCCATCGCGATGAGCCCGATCGCCGTGGCCGCCGTCAGGATCGTCGAGATGTTGAAACTCGACAGGTAGCGCTCACTTCCCGGCGCGATGCAGGCGCCAAGCACCACCATCAGCACCAGGAGCAGCATTGCCGGGGAGTAGTCCCCCGCGAGTAGTCGACGGAACCCCGAACCGCCCGCTTCGCGCTGCGCCGCGGCCACCGAGACCGTCTCGGCCGTGGACGTCACGGCGGCGGAGACGATGCGCTCCTCGGTGACGTCGGTCCCGACGAGGGTCTCCACGACGTGACCGCGCGACATGACCAGCACCTGGTCGCAGAGACCTTCTAGCTCCTTGGCGTCCGAAGACGCCACGATCACCGGCACCCCCCGTGCCGAGGCGCCCCGGAGGATGCCGTAGATCTCGGTACGTGCTCCGACGTCGACGCCCTGGGTGGGTTCGTCGGCCACCAGCAGCACCGGTTCCGAGAGCAGGGCGCGCGAGATGACCACCTTCTGCTGGTTGCCACCGGACAGGGCTGAGACGGCGGCCTCCATCGACGGCGCCTTGACTGAGAGCGATTCCAAAGAGGCACGGACGGAGTCGGTTTCGCGACGGCGACTGATGAGAGGTCCGCTGGTGAACGACTTCAGCGCCGTCAAGGCGGCGTTCTCCCGCACCGACAGGCTCATCGCCAGGCCTTCGGCCTGCCGGTCGGCGGGTACGAAGGCACTGCGATGCAGCAGATTTCGTGCATCGTGCACCCCGTCACCGACAGTGACGGTTCCGGTGAAGGTCTCCAGCCCCGCCAGCGCCCTGAGCAGTTCGCTTTGGCCGTTGCCGACCACTCCGGCGATGCCGATGATCTCACCGGGCGCAGCGGACACCGAGATCGAATCGAAGCCGGGTCCGCAGAGCCCGTCGATGACCAGATTCGGGCGGTCACCGGGCTGGCTGGTGTGTTTGGCGGGGAACGTGGAGTCCAGTTTTCGGCCCACGATGAGCTCCAGCAGCTCGCCGTCGGTGATCGCGGCCACGGTCGACGTGCCGCGCACCCGGCCGTCGCGCAACACCGTCACCCGCGTGGCCAGCTCCCGAACCTCGGCCATCCGGTGGGTGATGTAGACGACGGCGGTGCCCTTGGCGACGACCTCGCGGATCCGGCGGAAGAGCATGTCGCTCGCGTCCGCGGCCAGAGGCGCGGTGGGTTCGTCGAGGACGAGGATCTTCGGCGTGACGGCGAATCCCTTCGCGATCTCCAGCAGGTGCTTCTCCGCGAGAGTGAGGGACTCGACGCGGTCACCGAGGTGGACCTTCAGTCCCACCCCGTCGAGGATCTTGCGCGCCACCTCGTTGGTCGGGCCGTCGGCGAAGACCTCGTCGGGCAGCGCGACCTGGAGGTTCTCCAGCACCGTCAGATCCGGCAGCACCGCGGGGTGCTGGTGGACGATCGAGATACCCAGCTGCGCAGCTGTTTTGGGATCCAGGCCCGTCACGACCTCCCCGCGTACCGTGATGATGCCCGCGTCGGGGGTGACGGCGCCGGTGGCGACGCCCATCAGCGTCGACTTGCCGGCGCCGTTCTCACCCAGGACGGCGTGTACCTCCCCCGGCAACACCACGAGCGACACGTCGGTCAGCGCGGCAACGCCGGCGTAGTGCTTGGAGACGCCCGCCAGCTCCAACGCTGCGTCCCCCGTCCTCTCGACGGTCATGACGTCGACGTTCGGTTGAGTCACTGCATCGTCCTTCGTCTCGTCGGCTCAGCCATCGAGCTTCGCCTGCTGGTCACCGGGCATCGTGGCGGACAGGTAGGTGTCCGGGGGCAGGTCGTGTCGACACTGCACGGGCTTGGCCGGGTCGGTCGAATCCTCGAAGACGGGTCCCTTGAACGCCTTCTCGGTCGGGGGCTGGCCGCCCGTCGCCAGCGCCACTGCGTGCTGAATGGCCAACCGCACGTTGTCGTTTCCCGTCGTGACGGTGATCATGTCGAACGGGTTGGTCTTCTGGTTGTCCGCCCAGAAGCAACTCAGTGAGTTGCCGTCCGACGTCGCCAGTGCCGGGATGGGCCGTCCACTCTTGGCGAACAGCGGGAGCGCGCTGACGAGCGTGGGCCCGAAGTCGGACACGATCACGTCGATCTTGGGGTACTTCGCGATGTCAGCGGTGAGCAGTTGCTGCGTCAGCGTCGGCTCCCAGTTGGTCGGCTGGAACGGCGTCTGACCGATGAACGTGTAGTCCGAGCCCAGATCGCCGCTCAGCGCTTCGTATTCGGTGGTGCTCTGGCTTGATCCGGCCGGGCCGCCGAGGAACAGGATGTTTCCGCCCTTGGGCACGTTCTTCTTGATCCACGCCGCCCAGTTGTGGGCGTCGTTGGCGAAGTCGTCGCCGATCCACTCGTCGTAGTTGACGCCGGCCTTGCCGCCGGGGTCGACGCGGTAGGGAACGGTGACGACCCCTTCCTGGTACGCGGCGGTCAGGGCGGGCAGCACCGCCTTGCCCGCGTCGGGGAAGACCACCATCGCGTCGACCCCCGCGGCCACCATGCCCTTGATGTCCGAGATGGCCTTGAGGGTGTTGCCCTGGCCGTCCGCGTAGCGGAAGCCCTTCACGCTGGGGCACTTTGCGGTCTCCTCCTGGCCCGTCGCCGTCGCCACCAGCCGCCAGCTGTTGCCGCCGTTGCCGTCGAGCAGGCCGAAGTCGATCGGCTTGGGCCCGCACCACGACGGGACATCCTGTGTGGAAGCCGAATTGCTGGCCGCGGGTGCCGCCTTCTCTCCAGCGGGCGTGCAGCCACCCACGAGGGCGACCACTGCGGCGATCGATCCGAACAGGACCGTGGACCGTACAGTCATGAGCATCGTCTTCCTGGTGGTCTGGTTGTCGGCAACGATCAGGCAGGTGCCGCGGCGGGTTTGGCCCGCGTGGTGAACGGGCTGAGGATCGCCCTCCAGTTGAGCGTGTAGAGCGAGATGCCGATCGCCAGCGCGGCAGCCTGCACCAACGGCGAGATGGCCGAGGACACGCCGAGCACGCTGACGAATTGGATGAGCTGCTGGAGGAAGACGGCCGCAATGACCGTCGGCAGCGCGAAGCCGCGGCCACCGAGGAGCGACGTGCCGCCGAGAACTACCGCCGCGATGGAGGGGAGCAGGTAACTGTCGCCCGCGTAGGCCGACGGCATCGCGGTGATGCCCGCGATGAGAATGCCTGCGAGGCAATACAACAGCTGCGCCCACACGTAGGCCAACGACTGGTGGAGACGGATCCGGAGGCCGGCCGCGCGCGCCATCCGCCAGTTCGCGCCGATTGCCTCGAACCGGCGTCCGGCGACGGTGCGCTTGACGAGCACGGCCACGACGATCAAGGCGACGACGGCGAAGAACACCGAGTTCGGGATGCCCACCGTCGACCCGCCCGCGATGCCCGCCAGCAGATCGGTCGTGGTGCGCGGCCGCCCGCTGGAGATGGCGAGGTTGACACCGTAGAGCACGGCGTTGGTTCCCAGCGTCGCGATGATCGGGTTGAGCCCGAGGGTGGCGATCAGCACGCCGCTCAGCAACCCTGCGACCACGGCGAAGACCAGGGCCAGCCCGATGGCGGGAACCAGCAGCGACCCGTCCCCGTTGGGGATGTGCGTGACCATCACGACGGCCAGGGAGATTCCGCCGGCCACCGAGAGGTCGATGCCACCCTGCTGGACGACGAGCATCTGTCCGAGGCCTGCGATCGCCAGCACCGCCGCAACCGGGAGCATGCCCGACAGCGACGTGAACGACACGCTCGCGGGCGCGACGACCGCACACACCAAGAACAACAGAACGGTCGACGCACCGACCGTTGCCAACCCCTTCGACAACGAGAGTCGGGCGGCGGGCGCTTTGTTCGGCTTCTCGTCGACGCGGTCGGACTGCGGGTGTGCTGCTGGCATGGTCGCTCCGCCTCCACTGTGACGACATTTCACATCGTGCCCCTGTTGTGAACGAGGTCACTCCAGGGTGTTCAGTCGTACTGTACGTAGTTGCATGAAAACGCACAAGGGTGTGGCCACTCGGCGGCAAGCCACGCGGCCGCGGCGGGCAACGATCAGGTATGTCGGGCAGCAGCCTGGATCCACTCGATGCGCGGTACTTTGAACGGATGGACGACCGACATCTCAACGCGCTCGACATCTGCTCCGATGCGAACGGCACGGCCGTTGTTCCTGCGTTCTATCCTCCACGTGCGCAATGGCTTTGCGACTCTCAAGCGAAATCGCGGAGTCTCCTGGACTAGTCAAGCAGGGCTATCTGGCGTCATCCTTGGCCGTATGGCCGGGCTGAGGAATTCAGACCATCACCCGTATGGGTTACCCCTCAAGATCGGACAGCAGTCCCGACATCACCGACATCGTCGGAAAGGCGTAGTCACCGGATCGACGGCCCGAAACTGCTGTCGCCGTCCATCGTCGGTGTACGACGCCGCTCTCGTCGGACTCGGCTCGGCGCGAAGCGGTCCTGCCATCTTTTTCGCGCCGGCCCCGTGGCAGACGCGGAGGTGGTGTCAGGGCGCGGTCAGCCCGAGTTCGCGAAGCTGATCCGCATGCTCGGCGAACCAGGCATCCTCCTCCCCCGGCGCGGGCATGAGCAGGCCCGCCTCCATCGACACGCGGGGGTCGACTTCCTGGATCGACATCAGCAGCTCTCCGCCGGACTGTCCGGTCTGCGCGGTCCACATCTCGGCAAGGTCGCGCAGGATCGCTTGCCGCACGGCGAGCTCGCGGCCCGCGCGGATGTTGCCGACGATGATCGTGGTTCGTGACGGCTCCCCTGCGGTGAAGAGATGGCCCGCGGCGGGGTCTTGGAACAGCACGTTGACGAAGACCGCCGGTGCCCCGGTGTTCGTCGTGTGGATCCTCGTGATCTCGCCGGCGATCCGGCGACGAAGGTCGTCGGTGAGCAGGTCCCGCTGTGCGATCACCTGATAGAGCGGCATGTCGTTCTCGCTTCGTGAGTAGTGGCGTGACCCCGACGATGCGAGGCGCTGCTCGGTCGCAGCAGGATCGCTGAGTTCTGATCCCGAACTCAAGTTACTGAGTTCGTTAAACGAACGCAAGTGGTACCGTGACCCATGTGACGCGGGACGACCTTCAGGACGAGCAGTGCTCGATCGCGCGTCCGGTCGCGCTGCTCGGAGACCGATGGACGCTCATCCTGTTGCGCCAAGCCTTTACGGGCGTCCGGCGATTCGACCAATTCCAGACCACGATGGGCCTGTCACGCGCCGTGCTCGCCCAGCGACTGGCGCAACTGGTGGACGCCGGCATCTTCGAACGCACGGCGTACAAGGACGAACGCCGCACTCGCCACGAATATCGGCTGACCGACAAGGGCATGGACCTCTACCCGATTTTGATGGCGCTGCGTACCTGGGGCGACAAGTACATGGCGCCCGACGGCCCGTTCCTGCTGTATCGGCACCGCGACTGCGGTGGACATGCCGAAGTGCTGCACACGTGCGATCGGTGCGGCTCCGAGTTGACCGCGCGTGACGTCACCGTCGAGGTGGGACCAGGGTTCGCCGCGTCCAGCTGAGACACGGCTCGCCTCCTGCATGGGCATCCGAATCAGCCTCCACCGCAGTCGAATCCAGCGGCTGCCGCGGCGTGCTTACTTGCTGCGGACACTCATGTCGGTTTTCCGCCAGTGTTGTCGGTGGCTGCGTGTAAGTGTCTAGGCATGTACGACGACTTCGACCGCTGCTACCGGGCCGTTCAGTCCAAGGACGCCCGGTTCGACGGCTGGTTCGTCACGGCGGTGCTCACGACCGGCATCTATTGCCGGCCCAGTTGCCCCGTGCGCCCTCCACTGGCGCGCAACGTGCGATTCCACCCGACCGCGGCGGCCGCGCAACGGGCGGGCTTCCGCGCCTGTAAGCGCTGCCGGCCGGACGCCTCTCCCGGGTCACCGGAGTGGAACGTCCGCGGCGACGTGGTGGCACGGGCCATGCGGCTGATCGCCGACGGCACCGTCGACCGCGACGGCGTCACGGGGCTGGCGGACCGGCTTGGCTACACCACCCGCCAGGTCGAACGGCTGATGCAGGCCGAGGTGGGCGCCAATCCCCTCGCGCTGGCGCGAGCGCAGCGCACCCAGACCGCACGGATCCTGATCGAGACCACCGACCTGCCGTTTGGCGACGTCGCCTTCGCGGCCGGCTTCTCCAGCATCCGCCAGTTCAACGAGACGGTGATGTCCGTGACGGCCCTGACCCCGACGGCCTTGCGTCAGCGGGCCCGGACGACCTTCGGCCCGGGTCGGTCCACGGGGTCCGGAGTGATCACTCTGCGACTGCCGGTACGCGTGCCCTTCGCCTACGAGGGGCTGTTCGGACACCTCGCGGCGAGCGGCGCGCATGGCGTCGAGGAGGTCCGCGACGGCGCCTACCGCCGCACGCTGCGCCTGGCCGCGGGCAACGGTGTCGTCAGCCTGACCCCTCATCCCGACCACGTGCAGTGCGAGCTCGTCCTGGACGACTTCCGCGATCTGTCGAGTGCCATCGCCAGGTGCCGCCGGCTGCTCGACCTCGACGCCGATCCGGAGGCCGTGGTGGACGCGCTCAGCGCGGACGCGAAGTTGAGCGCCCTGATCGCCAAGGCACCGGGCCAACGCATCCCCAGGACGGTCGACGAATCGGAGCTGGCGCTGCGGGTCGTCATCGGCCAACAGATCTCGGTCAAGGCCACGCGCACCCACGCGGGCCGTCTGGCGCAGGCCTACGGGACCCCGGTCGACGACCCGAAGGGCGGTCTGACTCGTGTGTTTCCCAGTGTCGAGCAGCTCGCCTGCGTCGACCCGGCCCATCTCGCGTTCCCGAAGACCCGGCAGCGGACGTTCACGACGCTGGTCCGCGCGCTCGCGGACGGGGACGTGGTCCTGGATCCGGGGTGTGACTGGGACCGCGCCCGCCAACAGTTGCTCGCCCTGCCCGGCATCGGCCCATGGACCGCGGAGGTGATTGCGATGCGAGGCCTTGGCGACCCCGACGCGTTCCCGGTGACCGACCTCGGCGTCCTCGCCGCAGCCAAGATGCTGGGACTGCCGGCTGATCCGAAGGTGCTCCTGGAACGCAGCGGCCGGTGGCGACCGTGGAGAGCCTATGCGACTCAACATCTTTGGACGGCGCTAGAGCACGACGTCAACTACTGGCCACCGAAACCGTCGGGGAAGGACAAATGATGGAGACCGTGCACTTTCGCACCATGGAGAGCCCCGTGGGGCCGCTGACGTTGGCGGGCAGTGGTGGGCGACTGCGGCATCTGCGGATGGTCGACCAGACCTACGAACCCAGCCGCGACGGCTGGGAAGCCGACGACACGCAGTTCGACGACGCCGTCGCGCAGTTACAGGCGTACTTCGCCGGCGATCTCCTCGACTTCGACGTGGAGCTCGACCTCGTCGGTACGGAGTTTCAACGCCGGGTGTGGGCGGCCCTGCTCAGGATTCCGTATGGGGAAACGCGGTCCTACGGTCAGATCGCGTTCGACATTGGTTCGCCTGGTGCGTCGCGTGCGGTCGGGTTGGCGAATGGCCACAATCCGATCGGCATCATCGTGCCATGCCATCGCGTGATCGGTGCGAATGGAAGCTTGACGGGATACGGCGGCGGACTGCCGAAGAAGAAGCAATTACTGGAAATGGAACGTAATCGCTTGTTTCCAGTCGCCACGCTATTCGACTGACAATTCGGCGAATTGTTGGTGGAAATGCCTAAGGCCCCCAACGTGGTTGGGGGCCTTAGGTGAAAGGGTGTTCGGCGGTGTCCTACTTTTCCACCCGAAGGGGCAGTATCATT